>NZ_WHIV01000055.1:0-202 GCF_009295655.1 Duganella sp. FT27W | reverse complement strand
GGGGGATTAGCTCAGCTGGGAGAGCACCTGCTTTGCAAGCAGGGGGTCGTCGGTTCGATCCCGTCATCCTCCACCAAGAGTTCAAACGTAAATCAGTGAGATTTAGGTTTGGTCTTTTAGAGACCAAGTGCTGTATGTTCTTTAACAATCTGGAAGAAGTAAGTAGATTTTTATGTGTCGTGTTACGGTAAAACGTAATGCG
>NZ_WHIV01000054.1:0-204 GCF_009295655.1 Duganella sp. FT27W | reverse complement strand
ACTATCATCGGCGCAAAGTCGTTTCACGGTCCTGTTCGGGATGGGAAGGGGTGGGACCGACTTGCTATGGTCATCAGGCATTGAACTGTACGGGCCGCGTCTTATCGTAAGACGTTGCCCAGAATCTGGGAGAAGTAAGTAGGTGGGTAATGAAGTTGTGTATCAACGAACGTCTCAACGTACTTCTTATTCACCATAACCTGC
>NZ_WHIV01000053.1:0-221 GCF_009295655.1 Duganella sp. FT27W | reverse complement strand
TGGTAGGGCTGGTTGGACTCGAACCAACGACCCCCGCGTTATCAACACGGTGCTCTAACCAGCTGAGCTACAGCCCCAAATGCTGTTCTTCTTGATTGACAGTCGATAAGTGTGAACGCTTGATGAGCGAGTTATTGCTAACTCAGTGCTACTCTAGAAAGGAGGTGATCCAGCCGCACCTTCCGATACGGCTACCTTGTTACGACTTCACCCCAGTCACG
>NZ_WHIV01000052.1:0-224 GCF_009295655.1 Duganella sp. FT27W | reverse complement strand
GCATTGAACTGTACGGGCCGCGTCTTATCGTAAGACGTTGCCCAGAATCTGGGAGAAGTAAGTAGGTGGGTAATGAAGTTGTGTATCAACGAACGTCTCAACGTACTTCTTATTCACCATAACCTGCTAAGGTTATAGGGACAAGCCGTACGGGCAATTAGTACTGGTTAGCTTAATGCATTACTGCACTTCCACACCCAGCCTATCAACGTCCTGGTCTCGAA
>NZ_WHIV01000051.1:0-231 GCF_009295655.1 Duganella sp. FT27W | reverse complement strand
AGGGTCGTTCGAGACCAGGACGTTGATAGGCTGGGTGTGGAAGTGCAGTAATGCATTAAGCTAACCAGTACTAATTGCCCGTACGGCTTGTCCCTATAACCTTGGCAGGTTATGGTGAATAAGAAGTACGTTGAGACGTTCGTTGATACACAACTTCATTACCCACCTACTTACTTCTCCCAGATTCTGGGCAACGTCTTACGATAAGACGCGGCCCGTACAGTTCAATGC
>NZ_WHIV01000050.1:0-233 GCF_009295655.1 Duganella sp. FT27W | reverse complement strand
TGCGTTTGTTGATACATACAATCATTACCCATCGCATTACGTTTTACCGTAACACGACACATAAAAATCTACTTACTTCTTCCAGATTGTTAAAGAACATACAGCACTTGGTCTCTAAAAGACCAAATCTAAACCTAGCGGCTTACATTTGAACTCTTGGTGGAGGATGACGGGATCGAACCGACGACCCCCTGCTTGCAAAGCAGGTGCTCTCCCAGCTGAGCTAATCCCCC
>NZ_WHIV01000004.1:0-1121220 GCF_009295655.1 Duganella sp. FT27W | reverse complement strand
ACTCACCCGTTCGCCACTCGCCGCCAGGTTGCCCCGCGCTGCCGTTCGACTTGCATGTGTAAGGCATGCCGCCAGCGTTCAATCTGAGCCAGGATCAAACTCTTCAGTTTAATCTCTGTTTATTTGCTACTTTCGTAGCACCCTTATTGCTAAGGGGTCGCTCACTCAAAATACTGACAGGCCACTATTTTCATAGTGCCTATTTCATTACTTCTTGTGAACATTTGATAATTTAAGTATCACGACGACTAGCGTCGTGTGCACTTTCATCAAACGTCCACACTTATCGACTGTTAATTTTTAAAGAACTTATTCGGTACTGCGTTTCGCGTCGATCGTTTTGTCTGCCGCGAAGAAGAAAGAGTATGAAGCGTTTAGCTTGTTTCGTCAACCTTCTTTTTTCTCGCTTTCTTCAACATTTGCATGCTGTGTTCTGCGAGGGGGCAAATCATAGCAAAGGCCGCAGGGGCTGACAAGGGTAAAATAACGGTTTATCCGATTTCGCCGCGCTCATGTCCATCCTGCTCACCACCCTCAACGCCCGCTACACCCACGCCTCCCTCGGTTTGCGCTACCTGTTGGCAAATATGGGCGAGCTGCAGGAGCAAACGCGCTTGCAGGAATTCGTCATCGGCGCCAAGACCACCGAGATTGTCGAACGCATCCTGGCGTACTCGCCCAGGATCGTCGGTTTCGGTATCTATATATGGAACGTCGAAGAAAGCACCAAGGTTATCGCCATGCTCAAGCGCGTGGCGCCGCACGTGATCGTGGTGCTCGGCGGCCCCGAAGTGTCGTACGAATCGAACGAGCAGGAGATCGTCAAAATCTCCGACTACCTGATCACCGGCTGGGGCGACGTCACCTTCCCCAAGCTGTGCGGCGAGATCCTCAACGGCCCCAAGCCGCTGATGAAAACCCATGCGGGCGTGCAGCCGCCGATGGCCGACATCAAGCTGCCCTACTCTTTATATACAGACGACGACATCAAGAACCGCACCTTGTATGTCGAAGCCTCGCGCGGCTGCCCGTTCAAGTGCGAGTTTTGCCTGTCCGCGCTGGACAAAACGGCCTGGCCGTTTGCACTCGATGCGTTCCTGGCCGAGATGGAGTCGCTCCATGCGCGCGGCGCGCGGCTGTTCAAGTTCGTCGATCGCACCTTCAACCTGAATATCAAAACCAGCCTGAAGATCATGCAGTTCTTCCTCGATAAGCTGGAGGCCAACCCCGACGATCCGGTGTACGCCCACTTCGAGCTGGTGCCCGACCACCTGCCCGACGCCCTTAAGGAGGGCATCAGCAAGTTCCCGCACGGCGCGCTGCAATTCGAGATCGGCATCCAGAGCTTCAATCCGGCGGTGCAGACGCTGGTGAGCCGCAAGCAGGACAACCAGAAGGCGGCCGACAATATCCGCTGGCTTACCGAACAGTCGCACGCGCACATGCACGTGGACTTGATCGCGGGCCTGCCCGGCGAGACGGTGGAGAGCTTTGCCGAGGGCTTTAATAAACTGTGGGCGCTCAATCCGCACGAGATCCAGTTCGGCATTTTGAAACGCCTGCGCGGCACACCGATCATCCGCCACACCCAGGAATACGGCCTGGTGTTCGATCCGTATGCGCCGTACACCATCCTGGCCAACCGCGATATCGACTTTGCGACCATGCAGCGGCTGGTGCGTTTTGCCCGCTACTGGGACCTGGTGGCCAACTCGGGGCGCTTCACCAACACCCTGCCGGTGCTGCTGGGCGACACGGCGTTCGAGCACTTCATGGCGTTTTCGGACTGGCTGTACGCCAATACCGATGCTACCCACCGGATTGCGCTCGAACGGCTGGTGGCGATGGTGGGCAAATACCTGCACGTGCGCGGCATGGACAAGCTTGATGCCGAAGCGCTGCTGGCCAGTGATTATGCCGGTCCCAAGACCAAGGCCGTGGAGACACCGGCGCCCAAGCGGCAGGCCCGTAGGCTGGCTGCTTGATCCGCCGCCCCGCAACCCGGAGGGTGGCAGTGCGGGGCTCGGCTATGTCTTTTGGGCTGGCTGGCGCACGCTTGCATCGACGAACACAGGTGGCGGCCCGGGCGAAAGTCCCTTAAACTGGCACATATGCCTACTGCCCAAGAGCCTACCCTCACCCTCACCCCTGGTGCCGCCAACGGTCCGTCCATCGCGGCGGGCGGTACCTGGCAAGTCCATGCACTGGCACAGGGCAAGGCCATGGCCACCATCACGGGCATGCTCAAGTCACTGAAGGCCGACCAGCTGCGGTGGGACCTGAGCGCCATCGACAGCATGGACCACATAGGCGCCCAGCTGCTCTGGAACGCCTGGGGCAAAACCCGCCCTGCCAACCTGCACCTCGCGCCGGGCCAGGAAGAATTCTTCAACCGCCTCGAAGCCACCGGCAAGATCGAACTGCCCAACACGCGCCAGCACCGCCTGACGCTGGTAATGAAGCTCGGCTTCGCGGTGATGCTGTTCTTCGAGCACATGACGGCGTTCATCCGCCTGATCGGCCAGCTCACGCTTGATCTCGGCCGCTTCATCCGCGCACCGCAGCGCGGGCCGTGGAAGGAAATCTCGGCCAATATCTTCCATGCCGGCTTCCAGGCGCTCGGCATCACCGCGCTGGTGGGCTTTTTGATCGGCGTGGTGTTCTCGTTCCTGTCGGCGCAGCAGCTGCGTAACTTCGGCGGCGACATCTACCTGGTCAACCTGCTGGGCATGAGCATCATCCGCGAACTCGGGCCGCTGCTGGCGGCGATCCTGGTCGCGGGCCGCTCCGGCTCCTCGATCACCGCCCAGCTGGGCGTGATGCGCGTGACCGAAGAACTCGACGCCATGCTGGTGATGGGCATTTCGCACGGCTTCCGCCTGATCATGCCCAAGGTACTGGCGCTCGCCATTGCCATGCCGCTCTTGGTAATCTGGACCGATACCGTGGCGCTGATCGGCGGCATGATCTCGGCCAAAGTAGAGCTGAACCTGTCGCCGCAGTACTTCCTGCTGAAACTGCCGGAGGCGGTCCCGCTGGCCAACTACATGATCGGCATCGGCAAGGGCGTGGTGTTCGGCGTGCTGATCGCGCTGGTATCGTGCCACTTCGGCCTGCGCATCAAGCCCAATACCGAGAGCCTCGGGCGCGGCACCACCACCTCGGTGGTCACCGCGATCACCGCCGTGATCCTGGCCGACGCCGTGTTTGCGATCGTCTTCTCCGGTGTGGGGTTCTGATGACTGAAGATGACAACAGCTGTGGCCCCGGCACCGGCGAACTAACACTGGACGGCAGCGTGCCGATCGTGGACATCACCGGCCTGTGGACCAAGTACGGCCGTACCGTGGTGCACCAGGACCTCAACCTGGAAATCGAACAGGGCGAGATCATGTCCATCGTCGGTGGCTCCGGCACCGGCAAGACCACGCTGCTGCGCCAGATGCTGGGGCTGGAACGTCCCGCGCGCGGGTGCGTGAAGGTTTTCGGCGAAGATATCAGCGAGATCACCGCCGAGCAGTTGCAGCAGTTGCGCAACCACTGGGGCATGTTGTTCCAGCAGGGTGCGCTGTACTCGGCGCTGACGGTGTTCGAGAACATCGCCCAGCCGATGCGCGAACTGAAGGTACTGCCCGAAGACCTGGTGCGCGATGCCGTGCTGCTGAAAATGAATATGGTGGGCCTGGGCCCGGAACAGGCGAACAAGATGCCATCCGACCTGTCGGGCGGCATGGTGAAACGGGTGGCGCTGGCGCGTGCGCTGGCCCTGGAACCGAAGCTGCTGTTCCTCGACGAACCCACGGCCGGCCTTGATCCCGACCTGTCCGAAGCGTTCGTGGCGCTGATCAAGTCGCTGCACCGCGAGCTGGGGCTGACGGTGGTGATGGTCACGCACGACCTGGACACGCTGTTCGCACTGTCCACCCGCATTGCCGTACTGGCTGAAAAACACGTGATCGCCCTCGGGCCGCTGCAGGACCTGCTCAAGGTCGATCACCCCTTCATCAAGGAGTTCTTCCTTGGCGACCGCGGACGCCGCGCGCTGGAAGCACTCGATGAAAAGACCAACAAGGAAACCTGATGGAAAACCGATCGCATGCACTGACCACCGGCTTTTTTACGATCACCTTGCTGATCGCGGCCATTTTGTTCGGCATCTGGTTCAACCAGGACCGCGTGGAGCGTGTGCCCTACGTGATCGCCACCACCCAGGCGGTGCCAGGCCTGAACCCGCAGGCGCCGGTGCGCTATCGCGGCCTCGAAGTCGGTAAAGTGGGCAGCATCGCCTTCGATCCGCAGATGGCCGGCCAGATCCTGGTCACCCTCAACATCAATACCGACGCGCCGATCACCCGCACCACGTTTGCCACGCTGGGCTACCAGGGCGTGACCGGCATCGCCTTCATTTCGCTCGACGACGAAAAAACCGGCTCGCCGCTGCTGGCCACCAATACCGACCACCCGGCCCGCATTCCGCTGCGCCAGGGTTTCCTCGACCAGGTGGAAAAGCGCGGCCGCGAAATCCTTACCCAGACCGAGGAAGTCACGCGCCGCCTGAATACCCTGCTCAGCCCCGAGAACCAGAAGATCATGCTGGCCGCCTTTGCCGACGTGAGCACCACCGCCAACAAGTACCGCGACCTGCCCGAAAAGCTGGAACCAACGATCGCCAGGCTGCCGGCGCTGGCCAACCACGCGCAAAGCACGCTCGACTCGTTCACCGCGCTGGCCACCGACCTCAATCGCCTCAGTACCAGCCTGCAGGCGCCCGATGGCCCGATCCAGCGCGTCAGCGATTCGGTCGAGCGCATCACCACGTCCGTCGAATCGGTGGCGGGCGGCCTGGAGATGGACACGCTGCCGCAGGTCAATTCGCTGTCGGACGACACCCGCGCTTCGATGCGCGCCGTGCGCCGCACCATGAACAAGATTAACGATCGTCCGCAAAGCCTGATCTTCGGCGCGCCCGGCATTCCGCCCGGGCCAGGTGAAGATGGATTTGCTGCACCGATTGCACCGGCCAAATAAGGATCACCCGTCATGACCACCCTGCGCAACCGTTTTGCCATCGCCGCCCTGGCCGTCCTGCTGGGCGCCTGCGCCAGCAAGGGCCCCACCCAGGCCCACTTCGACTTCGGCCCGCTGCCGCAACCGGCGACTGTCACCGCCGGCAGCATCGCACCGATCATCGTGGCCGACATGACCGGACCGGCGGCGCTCGATTCGGAACGCATGCACTACCGCCTGCTGTACGCCGATGCGCGCCAGCAGCGGCCCTACGCCTACAACCAGTGGACCGCCACGCCGTTGCAACTGATGACGCAGCGCCTGAAGGCGCGCATCGCCCAATCGGGCGTAAAAGTGCTGTCCACCACCGATGCGGCGGCAGGCGCCATGCTGCTGCGCACGGAGCTCGACGACTTCGCCCATAATTTCGACAGCGCCACCGCCAGCAACGGCACCATCACGCTGCGCGCCTCGGTGTTCTCGAGCCACAAGCTGGTGGATCAAAAAAGCTTTACCCGCAGCGTGGCCGCCCCCACGGCAGATGCCGCCGGCGGCGCCCGCGCGCTGGCCGACGCCGCCGATGCATTGTCGGGCGATGTCCTGGCCTGGCTGGCAACCCTGCCAGCGCCAAAATAATGACGGAGAGACCGCCGGCGCCAGCGCCCGCGCCTGAATTGCCGCCAGATCCAGTGGCCGCTAATGCGAAAACGCCGGATCTGGCGACTGCAGCGACGACTTCGACGGCAGCCATGGCGCAAGCTGATGCTGAGGTCCCGGTTCCGGCTCCGGTTCCTGCAGTGCCTTCTGCCACCGCTGCGACCGCGTCAACCGCTGCTGCCACGACTGCGCTGCCAGACGCCGAGCCACGCGACGCCACAGGCGCCCCGGGTGGACAAACGGCTGCGGCTACAGCGGCGACATTTGCAGCGGCTGCCACGCCCGGCGCCCTGCCAGCCGCGTCTTCCCAGCCAGCGCCAGGCGCCAAGCCTGGCCGGCGTGGCCGGCGCGCCAAGAATCCCAAGCCGCCAAAGCCGCTGCCCACGCCCGCCAGCAAATCGTCACCACTGGCCCGCGCCGCCTTCCTGGCCTACCTGCTGCTGATTATTTACGCCAGCTGGTTCCCGTTCTCGGGCTGGCAGAACCAGGGCCTGTCGCCGTGGATTTTCCTCGAAACCTATACCATGCCACGGTACTGGACCAAGTTCGACGCCATTACCAACGTGGTCGGCTACATCCCGCTGGGCACCTTGCTGGTGTACGCGCTGTACCCGCACGTGCGCAAATTCTTCGCCTTCTTGATCGGCGCGACGGCCGGGGTGCTGGTGTCCGGCACGATGGAAGCGGTGCAGACTTTTCTACCCACGCGGGTATCGTCCAACCTCGACTTCTGGACCAACTCCGCCGGCTGCACGGTGGGCGCGCTGATTGGCGTGCTGACCGTGCGCCGCCTGCTCGACCGCAGCCAGTTGCAGCGCCTGCGCCAGGCATGGTTCGCGCCGCACGCCAGCCAGGGCCTGGTGCTGCTGGCCCTGTGGCCGCTGGCGCAGATCTATCCGCAAAACTTCCTGTTCGGCCTGGGCCAGATCCTGCCGATCCTGTCGGACTGGCTGTCGTGGGCAGCCGATGCCGAGATCGACCTGGCCAGCTATATCCGCCCGGACGTGGTGCTCACGGTGGAGCAGTACTGGCTGTCGGAAACCATCATTACCGCCTGTGGCATGGTCGGTGCATCGCTGACGCTGCTGTGCCTGCTGCGCAAACCGTCGCCCCGGGCGCTGCTGGTCGCGGCCATGATCGCCAGCGCGATCCTGGTCAAGGCGCTGGCGTCGGCGCTGCTGTTTGCGCCCGAGAATGCGTTCGTGTGGATGACGCCCGGCGCCGAAGGGGGCTTTTTGATCGGCGCCATCATGCTGGCCGGCCTGGGCTTCGCGCCGCACGCGGCGCAGCGGCGGGTGGCGGTGATTACGCTGCTGCTGGCCCTGGTGATCATCAACACCACGCCGGCCAACCCTTACTTCGTGGCGACTTTGCAAACCTGGGTGCAAGGCAAGTTCCTGAACTTCAACGGTGCCGCGCAATTCCTCAGCCTGCTGTGGCCGTTCTTTGCGATCTGGTTCCTGTGGCTGCCATCCCATAAGCTCAACGCCGCCGGCCAAGGGCGGGTATCATAGAGGATTACGCCCAACCCGAGATACAGCCATGAGCGACACGCCATATTTCAAGCACCACGTCTTTTTCTGCATGAACAAGCGCGATGACGGCCGCAACAGTTGCGGCGATCACGGCGCCGAAGTCGCGCAAAAGCACGCCAAGAAACGCTGCAAGGAACTGGGCATCAACGGCCACGGCAAGGTGCGCATCAACCAGGCCGGCTGCCTCGACCGTTGCGAAGAAGGCCCGGTGCTGGTGGTCTATCCAGAAGGCACCTGGTACACCTACGTGGACAAGGAAGACATCGATGAAATCATCGACAGCCACATCGTGGGCGGCAAGGTCGTCGACCGTCTGAAAATCTGATTAACGAATACATCATGACCGTAGAAAAATTCACCCTGGCCGGCGCCGCCGGCAACATCGAAGGCGTACTCGACCACCCGGAAGGCGCGCCGCGCGGCATCGCCCTGGTGGCCCACCCGCACCCGCTGTTCGGCGGCACCATGGACAACAAGGTCGCCGTCACGCTGATGCGCACCTTCGTCAAGCTCGGCTACGTGGTGGCGCGGATTAACTTCCGGGGCGTGGGCGCATCCGAAGGCGTGCACGATCACGGCCAGGGCGAAACCGACGACATGGCGCAAGTCCACGGCTGGATGGTGGAAAAATTCCCCGGCCTGCCCGTCGCGTTGTCCGGCTTTTCGTTTGGCACCTACGTGCAATCGCAGCTGGGCCAGCGCCTGGCAGCTGCCGGCACGCCGGCCGAGCGCCTGGTGCTGGTCGGCGCTGCCGCCAAGAAATGGCAGATGGCCGACATTCCGGCAGACACCATCCTGATTCACGGCGAAAACGACGACACGATCCCGCTGGTGGACGTGCTCGAATGGGTGCGTCCGCAAGACATCCCGGTGCTGGTGATACCCGGCGCCGACCATTTCTTCCACCGCAAGCTGCACCATATCAAGGGCTGGGTCACCCAGCTGTGGCGCCGCCCTGGCGATGTTGCCGACTTGGAAACGGACGGAACCACGGCGGACTAAGCTTTTATAATGTCCGCTGCTTTTTTTAACTCTACACCGAACACGCCCATGAAAAAATTTATCGCGGCACTGGCCACCAGTGTGCTGATGCTGTCCGCCGCTGTGGCCCAAACCCTGCCGCCACCGACCATTGCCGCCAAATCGTGGCTGTTGCTGGACGCGACCAGCGGCCAGATCATCGCCTCGCAAGACCCGAACCTGCGCATCGAACCCGCTTCGCTCACCAAGATCATGACCGCGTACGTAGTCTTTGGCGCGCTGCGCGACAAGAAGGTCACGCTGAACCAGATGGTCAACGTGTCCACCCGCGCCTGGAAAGTCGATTCGAGCAGCTCGAAGATGTTCATCGATCCGGCCACGCCGGTCAGCATCAGCGACCTGCTGCACGGTTTGATGATTCAATCGGGTAACGATGCTGCCGTGGCGCTGGCCGAGGCAGTCGCTGGCGACGAGTCCGCTTTCGTAGTGATGATGAACAAGGAAGCCGAGCGCATGGGCCTCAAGTCCACCCGCTTTGCCAACCCGCACGGCCTGCCAAGCCCGGACAATTACTCCACCGCGCAAGACCTGTCGGTGCTGGCCAAGCGCGTGATCCTCGACTTCCCCGAGTTCTACAAGATCGATTCGGTCAAGAGTTTTACGTACAACAAGATCACCCAGCAAAACCGCAACCGCCTGCTGTGGCTGGACCCGACCGTGGACGGCATGAAGACCGGCCACACCGAAGCGGCCGGCTACTGCATGATCGCCTCGGCGCGCCGTCCGAACGGCACCGGCGAACGCCGCCTGATCACCGTGGTGCTGGGCACCAATTCCGATTCCACCCGCACGCAAGAGAGCCAGAAGCTGCTCAACTGGGGCTTCCAGAACTTCGATACCGTCAAGCTGTACTCGAAAGGCCAGGCGATTGCCACGCCGGAAATCTGGAAAGGCTCGAAGAGCGAAGTCAAGATCGGCTTCACCAACGACGTGCTGGTCACGGTGCCGAAGGGCGTCGCAGCCAAGCTCAAACCTGTGCTCGAGCGCAAAGACCCGCTGGTCGCGCCGCTGGCACAGAACAGTCGCGTCGGTTCGCTGAAGATGATGGTCGATGGCAAGCCGCTGCTGGACTTGCCAGTGGTCGCGCTGGAAACCGTGGAAGAAGCGTCGATCTTCGGCCGCGCCTGGGATTCGATCCGCCTGTGGATGAAGTAATCGTCGCTTAGCACCGTACAGCCCGCGCAAGCGGGCTTTTTTATGCATCTATTGGAAAGACTTTATGAGCCACACCTGTCCTGCCATCACCACCAGCCCCAACGGCCTGTCCCTGTCGCGCATCGTGGCCGGCATGTGGCGCATGAATGAATGGGGCATGTCGCCGCAGCAGCGCCTGACCCTGATCGAACAATGCCTGGAACTGGGCGTGACCAGCTTCGACCACGCCGACATCTACGGCGGCTACGAGGTCGAGGCCACCTTCGGCGCAGCGCTGGCCATCAAACCCTCGCTGCGCGACCAGATGCAACTGGTGAGCAAGTGCGGCATCAAGCTGATCAGCCCGGCGCGCCCGGACCACACCATCCAGCACTATGACACCAGCGCCAGCCACATCATCGCCTCGGCCGAGCACTCGCTGCGCCAGCTGGGCACCGACCACCTCGACCTGCTGCTGATCCACCGTCCCGACCCGCTGATGGATTTTGACGAGATCGCCGGCGCGTTTGCGCGGCTGCGCCAGGATGGCAAGGTCAGGCATTTTGGCGTATCGAATTTTTCGCGCCACCAGTTCGAGTCGCTCAACCGCCGCATTGCGCTGGCCACCAACCAGGTCGAGTTTTCGCCGCTGTGCCTGGCGCCGATGTTCGACGAGACCTTCGACGGCCTGCAAGACCTGGGCGTGGCGCCGATGATCTGGTCGCCATTGGCCGGCGGCCGTCTGTTCAGCAGCGACGAACCGGCCGCGCAGCGCGTGCGCGCCAAGATCGCCGAAGTGGCCGACGCGCTGCAACAGCCGTTTTCCAGCGTAGTGTTCGCGTGGATCATGCAGCTGCCAAGCCGCCCGATCGGCCTCACCGGCTCGGGCCGCATTGCCGCCATTGCGGAAGCGGTGCAGGCTACGCAGTTCAGCCTGTCGCGCACGCAGTGGTTCGATATCCTGCGCGCCGCGCGCGGACACGAGGTCGCTTGAGTTCAGGGACGCGCCGCAGGCTATCGAGGCCCTAAAGCACGTCCTCGTCCTGGTAGATGACCGGCGGCGCGATACCGGTCCAGCCGGTGCGCCACGCCAGGTTGAGCGCCAGCGTGCCGACGATGTACACCAGGAAGAACAGCACGAAATAACTGGCCTTCAACCACACCAGCAAGCCCACGTTGATCAGCAACGCCACGACCAGGCCCGCGCTCATTTTCTGCTTCGAGCTCGGGAAGCGCACCGTGGACACCATCAAACTGCCCACCACGAACAGCAGCGCCACGATCCCCGCCGCGTGCAGGATGGTCGTCGGCCGTTCGGGCCAGGCCACCACCACGGCCGCCACGCAGGCGGCGCCGGCGGTGATCGGCATGCCGACGAAATAGCGCGGATCGGTACGGCCCACGCTGACATTGAAGCGCGCCAGCCGCAAGGCCCCGCACGCGACAAAGAAGAAGCTGGCGATGCCGCCGGCGCGCAGCAGGGTTTCCGAGTCCAGGCCCACGTGCACGAAGCCGTAGCAGTACAGCAACAGCCCCGGCGCGCAACCGAAGTTCATCACGTCGGCGATCGAGTCGAGCTGCATGCCGAACTCGGACTGGGTATTGGTGGCGCGCGCCACGAAGCCGTCGAGCGCGTCGAATACGCCGGCCAGCACCAGTAGCACGGCCGCCAGCCAGTAATCGGACGGGTCGCCCACCAGGGCGTTATCGACGGAAATGACGATGCTGCCGAAGCCGCAGGCGATCGACATCAGGGTCACCATGCTGGGCAGGGCAAATTTGGCGCGGCGCATGCGCGCTTGATTGGTAGGTTTCAACTGGCAATCCGAAAATGCCGGCAAGCGGCGGGTCAGGCGCAAGCTTACCATTGTCGTTACCAGGTCCGGCACCCGGCACGCGGGCTGGCGTTCACTGCACGCGCCAATTGCGTGCTTCACGTGGGAAATCTGGCTTAGAATCGGCGGTCAAGGTCCGCATCGAACGGACCTACTTCAGGAGTAGAAGCCATGCGTACCACCCGTCGCCCGTCGTTGTCTGCATCCCCCACCCTGCTGGCGGCAGCCGTGTTTGCCGCGCTGCTGGCCGGCTGCGGTGGCGGCGGCGGTGGCGAGAGCAGCTCCCCCGGCGCGGTCGTGGTCACCCCGCCCGAACAGACCGGCACTCCGACCACGCCTACGGTCCCCTCCAACGCCCCGGCGCTCACGGGGAATACCGCTACCGACGGCTTCAACTGGTTCAACTACCGGCGCGCAATGCTGGGGCTGTCCGCGCTGACGCGTAATACCACCATCGACACAGCGGCACTGGGGCATTCGCAATATCTGCGCCTTAATAACACCATCTCGCATGACCAGGTTACCGGCCAGCCCGGGTTTACCGGCATCAAGCTCACCAACCGCCTGGCGGCGGCCGGCTACACGCTCGGCGGTCGCTGGGCTGTCGGCGAAGTCATCTCGGCCGCCAGCAATACCTCGGGCCATTATCACGCGGACGAACTGATTGCGGCCATATATCACCGCTTTGTGATCTTCGAGCCTGTGTTCAAGGAAATCGGCACCGGCGCGGTGACCGCCAACGGTACCTACACGTATTTCACAGCTGACGTGGCCGCTAACAGTGGCCTGGGCTCGGGCCTGGGTGCGGGCAAGATCGCCGTCTATCCGGTTGCCGGCCAGACCGCCGTGCCCACCAATTTCTTCAGCGACCGGGAAGAGCCTGATCCCGTGCCCGACCAGAACGAGGTCGGCTATCCGATCAGCGTTCATGCCGACAGTGGACGTTCTGGCAACCTGACCGTGCAGAGCTTTACTGTGGCCCCGCGCGGCGGCGCGGTGCTGACCACCCGCCTGCTCAGCCACGCCAGCGATGCAGCCACCGGTAGCACGGTAGCTGCCATCGTGCCGCTCACTGTACTGCGCAGCAACACGACCTACGATGTCAGCTTCCGCGGCGCGGTGCACGGCATGGCGGTGGCGCAGGACTGGTCTTTTACCACCCGCTGATATGCCAACCACCAACGTTCCCGCAGTCGCGGTGCTGGAGGTCGAGACCGGCCTGCAGCAACTGATGGGTGACCACGACCTGTACCGGCAAATCCTGCGCCGGTTCCGCCAACGCTACCAGGACAGCGCCGAGCAAGCCCGCAACGAGCTGCTCGCCGGCGACGCCGTCTCGGCCCAGCGCACCGTCCACACCCTCAAGGGCGCGGCCGGCATGATCGGCGCGCAACAACTTTACCTGCTGTCGATGGCGCTCGAACCGCTGTTTGCCGGCCCGCCCACGCAATGCATCGGCCCGCTGGTGCAACTGGAACAGGCGCTGCGCGCGCTGATGGTGGCCATCGATGCGGAACTGGAAGCGGCGCCTGCCGCGCCTGCAGTAGCGGCTGCGAGCGCCATAGCTGCCGGCGGCGCGCCCGAAACCGGCATGCTGGTGCAACACCTGGCGCGGCTGCTGGAGGAAGGCGACGGCGCCGCCATCGACGTGCTGGAGCGTTCGGCCAGTGTGCTGGCGGCCGGGCTGGGCGTGGAAGTATTTCAGGAGGTAACGGAAGCGGCGCACCAGTTCGATTTCGAAGGGGCGCTGGCGGTGCTGGAAGGAGCAAAGGGCAAGCTCAGCGCGTAAATTCCTTTTCTTCGTCGAAGGCGTCGGCGCACTCCTTGTCGCAGAAGCGGCGCACATTGTCGAGCGGCCTGTCGCAATACCAGCACGCGCCCTTGGGCGGCAAAGCTTGCCGCGTGCGCAGCGCTGCTTGAGGCGCTGACGCGGTGGCGCTGGCACCCGTGCCGTCGTCCGGTACGCTGTCTTGTGTCGGTTCCACGATCCCTCCCAATCAGGCAGTGCTCAGGCTAGCAAGATTACTTTAGTGGAATATTTCCACTCATGACAATGCGCAAGGTGATGCAAATTCAGGCAGAGTGCGACCGGTAAATCATAGCAGGATAGTGGCGGCGGTTATACAGGCCGCCAGGGCAAAAATTGGCCGCACGGGGTCAAAATTGCCGCCCTCATAGGAAAGAAAAATTTTTTAATGAAAACGTTGGAAATGATAGTTGCCAACGTACTACAACAGGATCATGCCCATGAAGTTACGCTATCTCATCCTCAGCCTTGCCACAGCTCTCTCGACCTCTGCCGCCATGGCCGCACCGGCCACTTGCCAGGGCACCGCGCCTACCGGCGAGTTGACTGCCACACGCGTCCAGGCTGCCAACGTAAGCGGCGCGGGCCAGGGGCTGTACGAAGGGCCGGTGTGGATTGGCGATGCGCTGTACTTCTCGCATTTCACGTTCGGTCCCGGTTTCCCGTCGCGCATTCTCAAGCTCGACGCCAGCGGCAAGGTCAGCACCGCGATTGCCGACAGCGGCAGCAATGGCCTGGCGGTGGATGGCCAGGGTAATATCGTGGCCGGTACCCATAAGTACAAAAGCGTGTCCCGCTTCACCCTGGACGGCAAGCGCAGCGACGTGGCCGGCAAATATCAGGGCCAGGTTTTCAATTCCCCCAACGACCTGGCGATCGCCGCCGACGGCACCATCTACTTCAGCGACCCCGCCTTCCAGCGCGACGCCGCACCGGGCGGCCAGGATAAAACCCGCGTGTATCGCGTGGCACCCGATGGTGCGGTGACGGTGGTGGAAGATGGCCTGGTCAATCCGAATGGCGTCTCGCTGTCACCCGCCGGCGACGTGCTGTACGTGAACGGCATGGAAGACAAACAGGGCGTGCTGCGCGCGTACCCGATTGTCAACGGCAAGCCGCAACAGGGACGCGACCTGGTCAAAGGACTGGGCATCCCTGATGGCATGGCCGTGGACTGCCAGGGCAATCTCTACGTGACGGAACACGCCGATCAACGCTTGCGCGTGGTCACCCCGGCCGGCAAGCAAATCGCCACCATCCACGTCGATGCCAACGTGACCAACGCGGCATTTGGCGGGCCTGACGGCAAAACCCTGTTCATTACCGGCGCGGGCGCAGTGTGGCAAGTGCGGCTGGGGATCAACGGCGCGCCGTATTGATTTTACTTCCCGATACAGAACCGCCCAAAAATCACCCCCAGCAAATCATCGGACGAAAACTCGCCGGTGATGCTCGACAGTTGCACCTGTGCCAGGCGCAGTTCTTCGGCAAACAGGTCGAGCGACTGGTCGTTCTGGGCCGCGTGTTCACCGGCGCGGGCCAGGTGGGCGCCGGCGTTTTTCAGGGCGATCAGGTGGCGTTCGCGCGCCAGGTACAGCGACTCGCCGGTCTGCTGCCAGCCGGCGATGCGCAGCAGTTCGGCGCGCAGCAGGTCGATGCCGGTTTTTTCGTTGGCCGACAGGTACACGTGGGTGGCGTCCGGCATCACGTCCGCGCCCGGCTTGTGGCCCGATAAATCGATCTTGTTCCAGATGCGCAGCACCGGCACGCCTTCCGGGAAGGCCGCGACGATATCTTCGTCGGCGCGGGTGGGGCCATGCGCGGCGTCCAGTAAATGCAGAATTACGTCCGCCTTGCCCACTTCGCCCCAGGTACGCTCGATGCCGATGCGCTCGACCACGTCCACCGCCTCGTCGTCGTTGCGGATGCCGGCCGTGTCGATGATGTTGAGCGGAATGCCTTCGATCTGGATGGTTTCGGTCACCTTGTCGCGCGTGGTGCCGGCGATCGGGGTGACGATGGCGACCTCGTTGCCGGCCAGCGCGTTCAATAGCGACGATTTACCGACGTTGGGCTGGCCGACCAGCACCACGTTCAAGCCCTCGCGCAGCAGCGCACCTTGGGCGGCCTGGCGGAATACGGTTTCCAGGGCGGTGACGATGCCGGCCAGCTGGCCGCGCGCATCCGATTTTTCCAGAAAATCGATTTCTTCTTCGGGGAAGTCCAGGGTGGCTTCCACCAGCATGCGCAGGTTGGTGACGCCGCCGACCAGGTCGTTGACCGTGCGCGAGAACGCGCCCGACAGCGACTGCGACGCCGACTTGGCGGCCGCTTCCGTGGAAGCATCGATCAGGTCGGCCACGGCCTCGGCCTGCGCCAGGTCGAGCTTGTCGTTGAGGTAGGCGCGGCGCGTGAATTCGCCGGGCTCGGCCAGGCGCAGGCCCAGTTCGGCGCCCGCTTCGAGCACGCGCGCCAGCAGCATCTGCAGTACGATGGGGCCGCCGTGGCCTTGCAGCTCCAGCACGTCTTCCCCGGTGTACGAATGCGGGCCACGGAACCAGATGGCGATGCCCTGGTCGATGATGGCGCCGTCAGCCTGCTTGAAGGGGATATAGGTGGCGTGGCGCGGTTGCAAGGTGGTGGCGCCGAACAGCGCGGCGATCAGCGGTTGCAGGTTCTTGCCGGAGGCGCGCACCACGCCGATGCCGCCGCGTCCCGGTGCGGTGGCGATGGCGGCGATGGGGGAAGAGTCGAGGTTCATGGTCTCAATTGTAGAGGATTAAAAAAAAACCCGCGATCAACGCGGGTTTTTCCAGGTGACGGAAGTTAAGCCTTGGCAGGTTCCGGCACCGAATACTTCTTGGTGATTACCCACTGCTGGGCAATCGACAGCACGTTATTCACCACCCAGTACAGCACCAGGCCGGACGGGAACACGAAGAACATCACCGAGAACACCAGCGGCATGAACAGCATGATCTTCGCTTGCATCGGATCGGCAGGCGCCGGGTTCAGCTTGGTGGTAATGAACATCGAAATCGCGTACAGCACCGGCAGGATGCCGAACGGGTCATGTTGCGACAGGTCGGTGATCCAGCCGATCCACGGCGCGCCGCGCACTTCCACGGCCGCTTGCAGCACGTAGTACAGCGAGATGAACACCGGCATCTGGATCAGGATCGGCAGGCAGCCGCCCAGCGGGTTGATCTTCTCGGTCTTGTACAGCTCCATGGTGGCCTGGTTCATCTTGGCCGGGTCACCCTTGTAGCGTTCGCGGATGGCCTGGATTTTCGGCGTGACCAGCTTGATCTTGGCCATGCTCTTGTAACCGGCTGCGGACAGCGGGAAGAACAGCAGCTTGATCAGGATGGTAAAGGCGATGATGGTCCAGCCCCAGTTGCCGAGCACGGCGTGGATGTGTTCCATGACCCAGAACATCGGCTTGGCGATGATGGCCAGCCAGCCGTAGTCCTTGACCAGTTCCAGGCCTGGCGAGACCGGTTCCAGCAGTTTCGAGATCTGCGGACCCGAGTACAGGCGCGCGTTGTTGCTGATGGTGGCGCCAGGCGCCAGCGTACCGAGCGGCTGCTTGACGCCGATACCGTACAGGTTGGTGCTGATCTTCTCGGTGGCGATCTCGTGCATCTGCTTGTCTTGCGGGATGAACGCCGAGACGAAGAAGTGCTGCGAAATGGCGATCCAGCCGTTGTCGGCGTGGGTCACGTGGTCTTGCACCATCGGCTTGCCGGTCTTCTCGGCTTCCTTGGCCTCTTTTTCCAGCGTGTCGAATTTCAGCTTCTCGTACTTGTTCTCGGCCGTGTACATGGTCGGACCGGTGTAGCTGCTGCTGAAGAACGAATCGGTGGCCGGCTTGTTGCCGTCGTGGACCAAACGCATGTACAGGGTCGGATTGACAGGCGCGGTACCGGTATTGGTGACGTCGTGCCGCACGTCAACGACGTAATCGCCGCGCTTGAAGGTGAAGGTCTTGGTCAGCTTGACGCCGCCCGATTCCGATTCCAGCACCAGTTGCACCTGGTTGCCGTCGTTGAGCATGCGTGCGCCAGGCTTGGCGACGAACGGGCTGGTGTGGTTAGGCGCGCCAGGGGCGTTGATCAGCCCGGTCTGACCGAGGTAGGTCTTGTTGGTGCTCGAGTCGATGTCGAACAGCACGACGTTCTTGCCGTTGTCACCAGGCTGGCACCATTTGAACCAGCCGAAGCAGCCGTTGAACCAGCCTGGATGGCTGTTCTCTTTGTAGTTCAGCAGTTCCAGGCGACGGATCACGCCACCCTGGGTGTCGATGTCGGCACGGACCACGTCGGTGGTGATGGTGATGAGCTCGCTCTTGAATGGCGCAGCGGCGCCTTCGACAGCTGCCGCTGCGGCAGCGCCGGGCAAGGCGCCCGCAGTGGCGGCGGCGGTGGCAGACTCGGATTTTTTCGCGTCGGCAACCGGCGCGGTCTTGGCCGGCGGTTGCGGTGCGAACATGGACGGCTGGCCGGTCGACACCATCCAGTTGTTCCACAGAACGACCAGTGACACGGCGAAGACGATCCACAAAATGGTACGTTTATTGATATCCATTAGGTACTTATCAGGAGTGGTTGCAACCGCAAGCGGTCGATGAAGAAGATTTCGGGTCGGCCGGCGGTGGCACCGGATCGAAGCCACCCTCGTTCCAGGGATGACAGCGGCACACGCGCTTGGCAGCCAGCAGGCTGCCCCTGGCGGCGCCGTGCATCTGCAGCGCTTCCAACGCGTAACTCGAGCAACTCGGGTAAAAGCGGCAACGCGGCCCCAGCAGTGGACTGATGGCCAACTGGTAAGCGCGCAGCAGGAAACGAAGCAGACGGGTCATGGTGGGCTAAGGTGGGGGCGGCGTTGCCGAAGGCAAGGCCTGCGCTGCACCGGGCGATGCGGCCACTGCTGGCGGCCGGCCGATCCGGGCTTGCGCCGAGAACAGCCGCGTCAGCTCCACGCGCAGCTCGGCCTTGAGCTTGGCGGTGGTGGCCGGCCCATCCTTGCTATTGACCGGACGCGACAAGCGCACCACGCAATCGATGGCGGGCAAACCGGTAGTACGGAACAGCTCGCGTGTAATGCGCTTGATGGTGTTGCGGGTGACAGCGCGCGGCGCGAAGCGCTTGGCCGCCACGACGCCCAGCCGCGCATGCGGCAGGTTGTTCGGACAGGTGTAGAGCACGAAGTGCGCGCTTTTTTGTGTAGGGCGCAAACGAAAAACGGATGAAAATTCATCCGTTTTAACGATACGCCGAACGCGCGCGAAGTCGTGTGAACCTTCGCCTGTCGAGCCGCTTGAAATACAGCTTTCCACGCGATCAGCTAACAAGCAGCTGGCTTATACAGCCAGACGCTTGCGGCCTTTGGCGCGACGCGCGTTCAGCACTTGGCGGCCGCCACGGGTAGCCATGCGTGCGCGGAAGCCGTGGGTGCGCTTACGGCGCACAACGGATGGTTGGTAAGTACGTTTCATGTTGGTCTCGCTTAAAGCAGAAAAAAATGCAAAATCGGGTATGACAGCCCGTCAGTTTTTGGTGCCAATGACACTTCGCGCACCCATGCCAACGCTACGGCACAAGCTGGGTCCATCTCATCGCCCGCAATAATCCACGCTTACTCCATATTGACGTTCAAGTGAATAAACACGGAATACGGGCGGGGAACCCTGAATTATCAGCATTTTGATCCCCCTTGTCAACAACTGACGGCGGACTTTGGCCGCGACGGCAGGTTCGCAAACGCGAAAAAACGCATCGCGCCTGTGGATAACTTGTGCGGACGAGAGTAGAATAGCGCGTTACGTGTGAAAAACTTCGAAGTTGCCCACACCTTTATCCGCAGAATACGCAGTAAGAAACCACCGTTGTTTTTGTCACGACGCTCTTACTGCACACACGCTGCATACAGTAAGAAACGACAGTCGATTTCATGGAAAATTTCTGGCAGACCTGCTCCGCCCAGCTAGAGCTGGAGCTGACGCCGCAACAATTCAGTGCCTGGATCAAGCCGCTTATCCCCATCGATTACGAGGCGGGAAAATTGCGCGTGGCCGCGCCCAACCGGTTCAAGCTCGACTGGGTGAAAACCCAGTTCGCCAGCCGCATTACCGCGCTGGCCAGCCAGTACTGGGAACAGCCGACCGAGGTGCAGTTCATCCTCGATCCGCGCCTTTCCGCACCCAAAAAAGCAGCGACCACGGTGGCGCCCGTGCCCGACCACAACGGCGGCGTGCCCACCGGCGGCTCGCGCATGGCCACCGCTTCGGCCTCGTCCCTGCACGACCCGGTGCCATCGGTGCCGGAACTGCCGGCCAGCGCCCCGCCGCGCCGCGAGCAAAGCCGCATCAACACCGACCTGACGTTCGACAGTTTTGTCACCGGTAAGGCCAACCAGCTGGCGCGCGCCGCAGCGATCCAGGTGGCCAACAACCCGGGCGTATCGTACAACCCGCTGTTCTTCTACGGCGGTGTGGGCCTCGGTAAAACTCACTTGATTCACGCCATCGGCAACCAGGTGATGGCCGACCAGCCCGGCGCGAAGATCCGCTACATCCACGCGGAACAGTACGTTCGCGACGTAGTGACCGCTTACCAACGCAAGGGTTTCGACGATTTCAAGCATTACTACCACTCGCTGGACATGCTGCTGATCGATGATATTCAATTCTTCGGCGGCAAAAGCCGCACGCAGGAAGAATTCTTCTACGCGTTCGAAGCGCTGATCGCAGCCAAGAAGCAGATCATCATCACGTCCGACACGTATCCGAAAGAAATCACGGGCATGGACGACCGCCTGATTTCGCGTTTCGATTCCGGCCTGACGGTGGCGATCGAGCCGCCGGAGCTGGAAATGCGGGTGGCGATTCTGTTGAAGAAGGCAAAACAGGAAGGCGTGACCTTCTCGGACGATGTGGCGTTTTTCGTCGCCAAGCACTTGCGCTCGAACGTGCGCGAGCTCGAAGGCGCGCTGCGCAAGATCCTGGCGTACTCGCGTTTCCACGGCAAGGACATCACCATCGACGTGGTGAAGGAAGCGCTGAAAGATTTGCTGTCGGTGCAAAACCGCCAGATTTCGGTGGAAAACATCCAGAAGACCGTGGCCGACTTCTTCAACATCAAGGTCGCGGACATGTATTCGAAGCGCCGCCCGGCCAATATCGCCCGGCCGCGCCAGATCGCCATGTACCTGGCCAAGGAACTGACGCAAAAAAGCTTGCCGGAAATTGGCGAACTGTTCGGCGGCCGCGACCACACCACCGTGCTGCACGCGGTGCGAAAAATCGCGCTGGACCGTACCAAGAACCCGGAATGCAACCACGAGCTGCACGTGCTCGAGCAGACCTTGAAAGGCTGATGCCGACAGAGTAGCGGAGCGACCGGTTTGCCATTATGATTCCAGCAACCGGCGCACTGCCAACCTTATTAAAAAACTACATCTTTACTACTGAGGATAATCTATGCAATTGGTCAAAACCACCCGAGACACGCTTCTCCGGCCACTGCAGATCGTGAGTGGTATTGTCGAGCGTCGGCACACTATGCCGATTCTGGCCAATATCCTCATCCGCAAAGACGGCGAGAACGTTTCCTTCCTGTCCACCGACACGGAAGTCCAGATCACCACCAACGCTGCCATCGGTTCCGGCGCTGAAGTGGCCGGCACTACCGTGGCCGCCCGCAAGCTGCTCGACATCTTGCGCGCCCTGCCCGAGTCCGGCGACGTCACGATGACCTTGCTGAACAAGCGCCTGACCGTGCAAAGCGGCAAATCGCGCTTCGCCCTGCAAACGCTGGCCGCCGAAGAGTTCCCGACCGTGCAACAGGCCGAGACCTACAGCGCCAATGTGACCCTGCCGCAAAAAACCCTGAAGCACCTGTTTAACATGGTGCACTTCTCGATGGCCCAGCAAGACATCCGTTACTACCTGAACGGCCTGCTGCTGGTCCTGGATGGCAACAACGTGATCGCGGTCGCTACCGACGGCCACCGCCTGGCTTTCTGCCAGGTCGCCACCGAGCAGACTTTTGCACGCCAGGAAGTGATCATCCCGCGCAAGACCATCATCGAACTGCAGCGCCTGCTGGAAGAGAACGACGAAACCGTCCAGCTCGACATCGCCGGCAACCAGGTCAAGCTGACCTTTGCCGACATCGAGCTGATCTCCAAGCTGGTGGAAGGCAAGTTCCCGGACTACACGCGCGTGATCCCGAAGGGTTATACCAACGAATTCACGATCGGCCGCGATGAACTGCTGCGCTCGCTGCAGCGCGCCGCCATCATGACCAGCGATAAATTCAAGGGCGTGCGCTGCATCATCAGCCCGGGCGTGATGAAGATCAGCTCCACCAATGCCGACCAGGAAGAAGCAGTGGAAGAACTGGAAATCGACTACGGCGGCGACAGTGTCGATATCGGTTTCAACGTTACTTACCTGCTCGACGTGCTCAACAACCTCAAGTGCGACCAGATCAACGTCGCCCTCGGTGATTCGAACTCGTCGGCGCTGATCTCGATCCCCGACAACACCGATTTCAAATACGTTGTCATGCCGATGCGTATCTAAGCCTCAGCAAGTACCAGCAGCAGTAGCCCCGTCATTCCGCAGCGGCGGACCGCCGCGCAGGCGGGAATCCAATGTTCCCGGATTCCCGCCCAACACGGAAACGACACCGCAGCCCCAGTAACACGTTACATAGAGAAAGCAGTCAATGTCCGCTATTCCAGAAGAGATTCCAGCACCAGTACCGGCCAAAGTCGAAGAATACGGCGCCGCCTCCATCCAGATCCTCGAAGGCCTGGAAGCGGTCCGCAAGCGTCCCGGCATGTACATCGGCGACACCTCGGACGGCACCGGCCTGCACCACCTGGTATTCGAAGTGCTGGACAACTCGATCGACGAATCGCTGGCCGGCTACTGCACCGAGATCCACGTGACCATTCACGCGGACAACTCGATCTCGATCACCGACAACGGCCGCGGCGTACCGACCGGCCTGAAAATGGACGACAAGCACGACCCGAAACGCTCGGCGGCCGAAATCGTCATGACCGAACTGCACGCCGGCGGCAAGTTCGACCAGAACTCGTATAAAGTTTCGGGCGGCCTGCACGGCGTGGGCGTCTCGTGCGTGAACGCGCTGTCGAAAACCCTGAAACTGACCATCCGCCGCGACGGCAAAGTCCACTTCATGGAATTTGCCCGTGGCGTGCCGGTGGACCGCGAACTGGAAATGCGCGACGGCGTGGCCGTCTCGCCGATTAAAGTCATCGGCGAAACCGACAAGCGCGGTACCGACGTCCACTTCTGGGCCGACGAAACCATTTTTGGCAACGTGGAATTCCACTACGAAATCCTGGCCAAGCGTATCCGCGAACTGTCGTTCTTGAATAACGGCGTCAACATTCGCCTCTCCGACCAGCGCACCGGCAAGGAAGACATCTTCGCCTTCGAAGGCGGCACCCGTGGCTTCGTGGAATACATCAACAAGGCCAAGACCGTGCTGCACCCGACCGTGTTCCAGGCCACCGGTGAGCGCATGTCCGACCAGAACACCAATATCTCGGTGGACGTGTCGATGCAGTGGAACGATGCCTACAATGAACAGGTACTGTGCTTCACCAATAACATTCCGCAGCGCGACGGCGGCACCCACCTGACCGGCCTGCGCGCGGCGATGACCCGCGTCATCAACAAGTACATCGAAGAACACGAGTTCGCCAAAAAGGCGAAAGTGGAAATCTCCGGCGACGACATGCGCGAAGGCCTGACCTGCGTGCTGTCCGTGAAAGTGCCGGAACCGAAGTTCTCGTCGCAGACCAAGGACAAGCTGGTGTCGTCCGAAGTGCGCGGCCCGGTCGAAGAAATCGTCGCCAAAACCCTGGCCGACTACCTGCAGGAAAAACCGAACGACGCCAAGATCATCTGCGGCAAGATCGTGGAAGCAGCGCGCGCGCGCGAAGCGGCCCGCAAGGCCCGCGACCTCACCCGCCGCAAGGGCGTGATGGACGGCCTGGGCCTGTCGGCCAAGCTGGCCGACTGCCAGGAAAAAGACCCGGCCCTGTCCGAACTGTACATCGTCGAGGGTGACTCCGCAGGCGGCTCGGCCAAGCAAGGCCGCGACCGCAAATTCCAGGCCATTTTGCCGCTGCGCGGCAAGGTGCTGAACGTGGAAAAAGCGCGCTTCGAAAAAATGCTGTCCTCCGAGCAGATCACCACCCTGATCGCCACGCTGGGCACGTCGATCGGCCCCGATGAATTCAACGTCGAAAAACTGCGCTACCACCGCATCATCATCATGACCGATGCGGACGTCGACGGCGCCCACATCCGCACCCTGCTGCTGACGCTGTTCTACCGCCAGATGCCGCAACTGGTCGAACGCGGCCACATCTACATCGCGCAACCGCCGCTGTACAAGGTCAAAGCCGGCCGTGACGAGCGCTACCTGAAAGACGACGCCGAAGAAGCGACGTACATGATGAACGTGGCCCTGAACACCGCCGCCCTCACCCCGCGCGAAGGCGCCAACCCGATCGTCGGCGAACCGCTGGCCGAACTGGTACGCCAGTTCAACCTGGCCAACGTCATCATGACGCGCCTGACACGCGTGATCGACCGCGCCGCGCTGACCGCCATCATGACCGGCGTCACCCTGAACCTGGACACGCTGGAACTGGCCGAAGTTTCGGCCCGTGCGCTGCAGGACAACATCAACGACATCGCGATCAAGGTCACGGTGCGCTCGGACGAACTGTCCGAGAAGCACATGCTGTGGATCGAACGCATGCACCACGGTAACGTCAAAGTCAGCGCCATCGACGCCGACTTCGTCCAGAGCGCCGACTACCGCGTCCTGGCCGACGCCGCCGCCACCTTCACCGGCCTGCTGGGCGAAGGCGCCTACGTGCGCCGCGGCGAAGGCGAGCGCACCAAGGAATCGGCCGTAACCGATTTCCACCAGGCGATGGGCTGGCTGCGCGACGAGGCGGAACGGGTTGTTACCAAGCAGCGCTACAAAGGTCTGGGCGAGATGAATCCGGATCAGCTGTGGGAAACCACGATGGATCCGACTGTGCGCCGGTTGTTGAAGGTGCAGATTGAGGATGCGATCGCTGCGGATCAGATCTTTACCACGTTGATGGGCGATGATGTGGAGCCGCGGCGGGCGTTTATTGAGAATAATGCGTTACGGGCGGGGAATATTGACGTGTAAGTCCGCAAAGCTGTGACATCGAAGGCGCTCTGTTGAGCGCCTTTTTTTATGCCCTGAAAATTTCTCCCCAACGAGATTGGCCATCAATAGATGAGTTCGCTTAATAAATAAGCGAACTCAACCATAGATGGTAAAGTAATGCCTTAAATCAATTGATAACTAAGCATCGCACTCGGGAGTTACATGGAATTTTATTGGGTCAATATTGGCGGCACTCACAAGACAGTCATTGATCAGCATTTTCTATGGGCGCCTAAAAGCTCGGTGAGCAAGGTCGGCAACGAAGTCACTCGGCTTTACTGGGACAACGTGGGCAAGGTCAGGCAGGGCGATATCATTTTCTGCTGCTATGACCAACGAATCAGCTTCCTGGCGATCGCAGACGGCGACTCGTACACCGAGGCGCGCCCAATGTCCCGCGCGTTTCAAGAATGGGACGCCATCGGCAATCGCGTCGATGTTCAAATTGTCGAGCTGGACCGCAAAGTTCATCGCGACGAAATCGCCACCGAGTTCATCGCAAGGTTCAACAACCGCAGCGCGCCATCGTTATTTAGCAATCAGGCGACACTGAACCAGATCTACATGGCGCACCTGCCCGCCGATGCAGGCATGTATCTTCTCGAAGCGGTCAACCAGCTGGCTCGCTGCGAAGAAGCGTTCATCAGCTCGGGTGCGACTGACTCTGCGAAGATCTCTGCAACGACACGCGAAGCGCTGGTGATGTCCCGCATTGGGCAGGGCAAGTTCAGGACTGATGTCATCAAGAGATGGGGCGGGCGATGTGCGCTGACCGGACTGCAAAACGTCAACTTGATGGTGGCGTCGCATATTAATGCTTGGGCACTTTCCAACAACGTTGAGCGTTTGGATGTTGAGAATGGGCTTTTGTTGGCGCCGCATATTGATCGGTTGTTTGATCAGGGGCTTATTTCCTTTTCGTTGACGGGCGAGTTACAGATATCTCCCTTGCTCAGTGGTGAGGACAGAGTGATCTTTGGTCTGGATCGGTTCACGCAGATACAATCGTTAAGTAGGGGAAATTTATCCTATTTGGAGCGGCATCGAAGACGATTCAATTTCCTAAAAAACTTATAGTGGCTGGGAAATAGATCATAAGTTTTGAGGACTTTTTCCGCCGTCCAAAGTTCAGCATTTTTAGCGCCATCGGGTTCGCCAGTCCAGCTCGGAATTCTGCAATGAGAATCAGATGGATGAGTGTTATCAACATGGGCTTTAGCAGTTTCAGCCCAGCCCACCGACATATAACTAGTGGGGCCTGAACAAATCCTAACCACTTGATTCTAACGCCGAAATATCGAAAAACAGTAACTGGGATTTTGCAAGCAAACTCGCCGCCGAGGCGGGGCTGGTGCTGCGCCAGAACTACAACCGCGAGGCGCCAAGGCTGCCGTGCAAGTGGGCCGCTACGCGCACGCCAAACAATACAAGCGCATGCGCGCCAGCCTGAAGAAGCTCAGACCATGGTCGGCCGTGTCTGGCGCGACGTGGGGCGCCAGCTCGACAAGATGCCGACTATCTTAAGGGACAGGGCGTCCGATCTGTTGGCCAAGGCCAAGCGCCTGCTGACGCAGAAACCGCGCGACATAAACAAGCTCTACAGCCTGCACGAGCCCGAGGCCGAGTGCATCGCCAAGGGCAAGACACGGCAGCCTTACGAATTCGGCGTGAAGGTGTCGATCGCCGCCACGCACAAGGAAGGCTTGGTGGTGGGCATGCGCAGCATGCCCGGCAATCTTTACGACGGCCACACTTTGTACGAAACGCTGGAGCAGGTGGCGATCCTCACCGAACAGCAGCCCAAGGAGGTGTTTGTGGATCTGGGCTATTGCGGCGCCGAGGTGCAAGCCGGCACCAAGGTTTATCACCACAAACTCGAACGCAGCGCCATCGAGCCGGCAATCGGCCACATGAAAAACGACGGCAGGCTGCGACTTAATTGGCTCAAGGTTGCCGATGGCGACGCGTTCAATGCGCTGCTGTGCGGCTGCGGCCACAACCTGGAGATGATCCTGCGAAAGCTGCGGCTTTTCTTCGCCTTCATCGCCGCTTGGATGGCATCGCTGCACCTCACACCGGGACCAGGAGTAACCCTGGCAGGCTTAGTTGACGGCGCCCTCGACAACGATCGTCCGCAGACACGGCTCTGCCTCGGGTGATCTTCAATTTATTTAGGCCGGTCTAATAAGTGGGAGGCGCCGTGGACTCCGGCTCTACCGCACCCATTACACCTGTCCAGCGCGGCAATTTAGCAGGCGGAAGCGGAACAACGAAGTCCAGTCTGCTCAGCTTCAAGTCCGGATTGATTTTCAACGCGTCAGAGATGGCCTCGTAACGCTGGCTGCGCTCTAAATCCAAATGTACTCCCAGCGCGGTTAACACGGCTTTTGCATCTTTTTTTGTGCTTGCTGCCCAAGTACCTTCATCAAAGAGCAACCGGAGCGAACTTGCGCATCTTTGACTTCCAAATTTCACTCCTTCTTGACGTAGCATCAACGCCTCAGCATGCCGACCTTTGACTTCCGCCATCATCGCTAGTTCGTACGCGGCAGGACCGTGGCCTTGCTTGAAAGCGCAAAGCTGCATTTTTTCCTCGTCTTCGAGACGTCGCGTTTTAGCGTAAGCACTGGCGAGAGCCATCTGTGCTTCTGGGCTACCGAGCTCTGCTGCTCGAAGGTAATAGGCCCACGCAAGATCGCTATCTTGTGGCAATCCTCCATACCCATGCTCATATGCGACGCCCAAATCGTAAAATCCCCACGGCTGGCCTGCCTTGACGGCCAGCCGTTCGATCTCGATTGCTTTTTCCGGTACCGGATCGAGAACATTATTAGTATCGAGACCGCCTAGCCCGTTCAGGTAGAAATGGGCCATCAATGCTCTGGCACCCCAGTCCCCCATGTCGGCGGCGGTACTTACATCTTTCAATATCCTCGCGTTTTCTTCGCGTGTGAGCTCCCAGGCCTGCTTGCTGCGCCATAGCTTGCGCGCCTCAATATACAGACGGTAAGCGGTGGGCTCGCGGTAAGACGGCATGTGATCCTTCCACCGTCCGCATCTCGGCAGCGGATCGGATAGGCTGAATTTATTGAATCCATACGGTATGTCATGCAAGGCTTTCTCCTGCAAACGTTCGCGAAGGTAAAACAAGCCCGCCGCCAGCACAACAACGGCTGCAAGTATCCAGATTCTGCGGGGCGATAAGGCCTTCATGGTTAGATGACCGGGAAGCCAGGCTCGCGGTCAACATAAAATGGTAGTAGCTGACTGTCCAGCATTTCACCAACCTTCATCAATGCCTTGTTCTTTGATGCGATTTCGTTCCACTTGTCGAATGTGTTTTTCATGTTTCCAAATGCGTCTGGTCCGGGCATTTTCGTACATTGGCTGAACAAATACACACGCAACCTGTAAGCGACGTCATGGGCATCACTCAGCACGTTGAGTTCGCTGTCCAATGCCATACTTCGCAAATTCAAGTTAGCAGAGCCAATTGTGAAAGCTGCATCATCAACGACTGCAACCTTCGTATGGATATAAATTTCTTCGTAATCCGAAGGCTCTAATTTTCGTTCGATTTCAGCGCACGTCCAGAGGGAACCCATGAAGACCTGGAGACCTTGGGCGCTCAGTTCCTTCGGCGTAATCTTCCTGCTAGCTTTCAGCCTACGCGCCCGTTCAACAGATTCTTGATGCTCAACACGCATGGATTCGCTCAGCCCCAGGGTGCTGGCCACGTCGTATGTCGGCAGGTCCATGCCTGCTTTTTCCGGCGTAGAAGTAAGCATGAAGACATATACGGGCTCTACATAACCGGCCTTCCGCAACTTCCCTGCACAGTCAACAAGGTGCTTTCCCCAAGGTTCGTACTGCACGTACTGGTTTTGGATAAACATGTAGTGAAGCATCTGCCGCGTAAGGTTGGCATAGCACTCTTTTATGCATTTTTCCCCATGTAATGGCTGTGTGCGCAGTAGCTGCAAGCTGTGATTTCCGTTGGGCAGACTAAACGCGCTTAACGGTATCTTGTTGCGACGCGCGATAAACTCCGGGTCCATCTCATCATGCATCCAGTCACCAGCCTTTTTGAACGGGTTGGGAGGTCGCAATGACGCGGGAAGTTGGACGAACCAGCAGAGTTCGGTGAACATGGAACTGGGGCGTGTAGATTCTACTTTTAAACGCGATCATTTGGAGTGGAGTTACCGTCCTGCTTGGCTGCTTGAATGCTAATTTTCGCCATCTGCCAGACACCTCAGGACGACTCGAAGTTGCCAACAGTAGCCGTCAGTGTGGCGCCACAAGTCGTTTTGTCTCCGCCATAAGCAACAGCCTTACCGTCAATTAGATGGTCTGAGTTGCCAGTGGCTATGCTACAGTCTTGGTGCCCTTTGATTGGGCAAGAACACTTATCGCCAACCAGCGCGACTGCTATTCCACTTACGACGAAATGGGGGGCGCTGCTCTGCACCACCTTGCCGCCATGGGATGTCGGATCCCCTACTCTGATTACGTTCGGCATGCCGTCCCCCAGTCTTCAAAAGCTAGTCATTGATGCGGACGTACACGTATGGACGATGTAATCCGATCCCAGATCATCAGAGCCTCTTCGTCCGTTACGCTGGGGCTTACGGTGCCAATCTTATTGTCATGCACTCCGGATTGCAGCTCGATATCAAGCACAGGCAGATATGGATTGTTAGGCACACCTTGGCTGAGGAATGCAAATTCGTGGGACTCTCCAGCCAACTCTTGGGCGGGCATCCTCGCCAAAAATTCAAAGCCCTGCCAATTCCCAATCTTCCGTTGACCTTGGCGCAGTTTTTTAACTTGGGAGTACCATGCCGCCTGTCCTTCGGATTTCAGCAACTGTTCGCCCTGCTTCACTCGCGGCTCAAGGGCATCGGATGCCACTAACATATCTTTATTAGTGGCCAAAATCGAGAGATGAACGTCCGGGAAACTGGACAGTCTTACACCAAGGCTCACCTTTTCATACATTGGTCGGCCGGCGTCTCTAATGAAGCCATTCTCGATACACACGCCTGCTTCAGATGGGACATGCTCATCACTCCGACCAGAAAATAATGGACTCATTACGTTAAGCTCGTGAACAATTTTACGATATTGCTGTGGGGCACCCATGGCCTCGGCATCCTGCACAAATACATCATCTCCAATTTGGCTGTAAGAACTGATATTGTAAAAAGCAAACCGAGCTGGGCTTATACCAAATACTATCTTTTGCCTAGGCAGGATGCCATTTTCCACTTTCCCAACCATAGAATCTGGCTTTGCTAATGCATCGTAAACGCGGGGTCTTTCCTTCTCTATCTCCCCCAGCTTTTCGACGATCATTTTTTCCATCTCATTTCCATTCCCGCTATAAGACCTCACAGGGTACGGAACTTCCGCCGGGCCATAAACGACCTGTGCTTCGGCAGGTACATCAATAAGAAATCTGCCTACACAGACCGTGCGAGTCTCCCGAAAGATTTTTAGAATTCGCGGTGATTCATCCATACGCCCTCCAGGAAGGTCAAATTTTTCGAAGCGGAGAAATATTAGCCAGCAGCACAACGCCGCACCTGCAATACAAATCGCCATATTTTTACGAGAGATCACTTTTCCATTCCATGGCTGAGGCAATTCTAAGAAGACTGTAAATCGTCGAATGCATGGCTCGCCAATCTATATAACTGCTCTGGTGGTCATACCCGGCTTGACGGAAAATCCCTTTAAATTTTTTGCTCAGAAGTTGCTGCTCTGATGACCGAAGAGGGACGGTAGAATCGCCAGGACCATTGTTTGGACCTAGCTTCACGTCAAAAGCAACAACATCATCGTCTATTGGCTCACGCGGTGTAGTTCCATCGGCATTAAGACTGTCTTCAGCTGACCGAAACAACTTAAACTCGCCCTGTTCGCCGTCTGCTAAGATGGAAAGATTCGCTATCGGAGTTTCACGGTAATTTTTATCCAGGTTCCAAACGACTCGCTCCCAAGAACGGCGATTTCCTTCAGCGCTGTAGTGGGCGTAGCTTATAGGATGATAGGTCTTCGCAATGGCATCATGAAATGTCCCAGCGAGCCGTATCATTTCGCTAGTGCGCTCAATGCTGGCTCCCGGGGCGCGTTGAGGGTTGATCCATTCAGCTCGTATGAGCCGGTACCATTCTCTACGTAGCTGGTAGATCTCGCTATATGGGTCATTTTTTTCAGGAAGGCTTTTTATCATGACACCGTTGTGAAAGATCTGCAGCCAACCGTTGCCGTACTCACGGCTGGGTAAAAGTTCAAGTCCTCCCTGAGCGTTTCCCAGAACTGCTGTAACTTCTGCCCCAAAATTTCCTAACACCCTAGCCGCAATACTAGCGCCCAAAAATCCCTCGTCAGTACCTGCCCGCATCCGCTTGTATGCGGCAGCGGCTCCCGCTGCGGGCATAACACCATGTACGACTCCAAGCACCACAGATTCAAGATTTCCCATTTCGGGATGAACCAACGCGCGCGCGAGAAGTCCTCCCATAGAGTGGGTCATGAGAATCACCTTTTCACATTGATACTTTTCAGCGTACTTGCTGATTAGAGCTTTTATCCTCGTGCTCACTATCTGCGCAGAGTCCCGATTCGACATCAGCCAGTTGTATCCCATTGCATGCACGGGAAACCAACAATCTTTAGTAGTTTTCAAGACATCGTCTTTGGTTAAAGGCAGTAATGCAGGACTCGATGATGCCCCCCATTTGACGGGATCAGTATCTAATATTCCAGCCAAATTATATGTAGGCGCATTCATCCACTGCTCGCATAGTTGCAAAATTTGTCCGTAACTGCTATATAAAACCTCACTCCAGCCACGCTCCGTCGCCTTCTGCTCCTTGCTCTTGTAATTTGGGGTGCCAAACTTATCATCAACAAGCAGTGGACTATCTATCTCCGCGCTTAATTTCATATGAAAAATGGGAACTTCATGGCGTTTGGCAGCAGTTTCTTTACTATCCCCAGTATTAGTTTTTTCAAAGTCAAAGCTGTCCACCTCCGTAGCTCCAGGGTCAAGTTGAAGCTGGCGCCTGGCGGGACTGGCGTTTATGAGCTCTTTAGTGTCCGAAATTCGATCCGGCCGCCACGCCACATTATTTTTCCTACCTAATTCTCTTTGCCTGGCCGAAGTATTGCGAAGATTTGATCCCATGATTCCAGGCAAAAAAATAATAGGGATCACACGCTTGGGACGTACAGCCAATTGCTGAGGTACTTTGTCCTGCTTAGGTGTACAGCACCCGTAAGAAACGGTGGGTACGGCAGGCGGATTTTTAAGTGGCGTAGACACGGTTCCTCCTCAATCCAATAGCTCAATTTTGTACGTCGCGAACGCGATACTTGTGCTGAATTTTTTCGTAAGCCCGGAGGCATCTGTTACACCTTCAATTACCTGGCCATCCTCAACGCTGATTTTGTATTTCTTGTTTGGAATGGGGGCTTCGGTTCGGAAATCTTTTACTAAAACGCGTTGATCGTGTTCAACTTTTGTGGTTGGCAGATCCAAACTTTCTGTAGAGCTGTTGCCATCAGACGTGTGAATAAACTTTGATGATTTGATAGTATGAGTTCCTGTGCTCTGCTGAGTCACCACACCTCCGCCGTAGTTAACTTGACATCCCTGGGCAATAAATTTTATTGAAGGGGCTTGCAGTTCAATATCGTTATTGGCAATTAATTTAATGCGCTTTGTTGACGTTATCTCGATGTCTCCGTTCTGAGACTGGATACGAATATTGCCACTGGCAGCAATCAGTTTTATACCTATTTTCAATGCGAACATGCTAATGCCACGAGCCGCTCTCAACATCAAATTTGCACCGGCACTTACGCTAACATCCGACATACTCATCACATCGACCTTGGTTTTCCCAGAAACAGCAATCGTTTTGTCACTTCCAATGAATCCTCCTGAAGGAGCGCTGAGCGCGATAATTCCTTGGTCACCGCTCGCCTGAGCACGGTCCGTACAATCATCCCAATTTGAGATTCTTCGTACCAATTCAGATAATTCCTGTCCCTCGTGAGGATCTTCCGAATGTTTTTCGGCAAGCGAGGAGAGTTCATTTGCGAGATGTTCAGATGTCTCCGCAAGGCGTGAAAGTTCCGCCCTACTCAGAGACAACCCTTTTGAGTCCAGTTGTCCATTTGCAGAAATTAATACACCCTGAGCACCGCGAATCGCTATTGTCCGGTCAGTACGTAACTCCGCCCCGTCACCTCGTTGTTCAGCCTGCCCCTCCGCCCTTGGATGAGTGATGAAACCGAGATTTAGCTCGCTGCTGCTGTGATCACTTCGTAACTGGGCATTGATCTCGCCGGGGGTATCATCAAAGCAAAGCTGGTTAGCGCGAATCCCTTCAATTTCCCGACTTTTCATTCCGGACAGATACCGATTGCCAGGCAGGTCGCCCGCTTCGCTCAACGCCGGCGGCTCGGCCATTTGGTTATAAAGCTGCCCCACAATCACCGGCCGATCCGGATCCCCACCCAGAAAATTCACCAGCACCTCCGTCCCAACCCTCGGCAACCACACCGTCCCGCACTGCTGCAAACTCCCCGGCCCATTCCCCGCCCAGTTCGACGCCACCCGCACCCAGGCAGAATCGGCGTCCGTTTCCGATGCCCCCGCGCCGCCCGCCGCCTCGTGGTCCGCTGGCCGCGTGCCGGGAAAACGGATCTTCACCCGGCCCAACTGGTCGCAATGCACCTCCTCACCTGCCGGTCCCACCACGATCGCGCTCTGCATCAGTGCGGCCGGCAGGTCGGTGCGGGCGTCGTAGGTGGGGACGATGTTCACGCCGCGCCGCACTGCCGTGAACTGGACGTGCACGCGCAGTGGCCCGGAGGCCACTGCATCGGCTGCGTCGCGCGATAACAGGGAGTCTGCCGATTCCGTACCCCACCGGCTGCGTGCAAACAGCCGTTCCACGCGCGCGGCCAGGACCTTGGGCAAGTTGTTCTGAGCGTGCATGCGCAGTGCGGTCAGGACGAAGTCGCGCTCTTCTTCCGCGTGGTCGTCCACTTCCGGATGGTCGGCCAGGGTGAAGTATTCGCCGGCGCAGAAGTCGCGCACGCTGCCTTCGCCGTGGAAGCATTTCGATTCGTAGTCGTGGCGGCTCATGCGCAGCTGGCCCAGGCGGCACAGGTCTTCGTTGTCGTCGCCGGCGTGGGGCATCAGGACCTGGTAGTCGTCGAGGGTGGCGGCGAGTTCGTTGCCGTGTACGCCCTGGTCCACGCTACTGACGGCATCGGCGGTCATGAAGTCGCGGCCTTGCGGGTTGCGGTAGTCCCAGCTGTGGCGCGTGACCACGCCCGGTTGCAGGGTGCGCACTGCCGTCCAGGAGGTGATGGCGTCGCGCTCTTCGGTGGCGCCGTCGCGATGGTAGCGGACGGTGCCGGCGGCGTTCTGGCGCAGGCTGTCGGCGTTGTTGAACAGGACCAGCGTGTGCATCGGCGCTTCGTCGTCACCTACGGCGCGAATGTACCAGCCGATGCCGCGCCGCTTGAGCAGGCGGCGGATAAAGGCGGCGTCCGATTCGTTGTGCTGCATCGTGAATTCGCGCCGCGGATACTCGCGCTGGGCGAATGCTTCATCCACTTCGTGCGCGAAGGTGGTGCCGAGGATGGGGCTTTTCTGGCGCCACTCGTTGAGGATGCGCTGGACGATCTCCACTTCGTTCATGTCGCGGAATACGCGGGTGTTGGTGCGCTTTTCCAGGATGGCCAGCGCGTCGCGCAGCACCAGCTGGTAGCTGGCCAGGCCACCGTCACTGTCGCCGGCGGCCGCTTCGGTGACGATGCCGCACACGCTGCGCAGGGCGCCGGTGTCGGTGACCAGGTCCAGTGCGGCTGGCACGGCGATCATCTGCTTGAGGGGCAGGTGCGCGCTGCCTGACACGCACAGCACGCGGTAGTCGATGCCGCCGCACAGCGTTTCGGTGCCCATCACGCGCTGCGGCAGCAGCATGTCGTCGTTGATCCCGCCCGGCAGATCGAGCCGCAGGCGCAAGGGCCGGTTGCTGGTCACCAGTTCCTTGGCCAGGCCCATGAAGCTGAAAAAGTCGTTGTCCACTTGCGCTCCTCAGGTATGCAGCAGGTACATCAGCTCTTCGCGGTCCGGTTGTGGGCCACCGTCCACCAGGAACGCGTCCACGCCCAGGCGGCTGGCGCCGTCGAGGCGCGGTGCGCGCATGGCGCTGCCTTCGCGCGCCAGGCACACCTCCCAGGTCATGCCGGCACCGCAGTGCAGGCCGAGCATCGCGGCCAGTTGCACGGCGTCGGCGCCACCGGGCAGGAAGCGTTCGTAGGCGTCCTGCACCAGCGGGCCGATACGCAGGCGCACGCGCGCGTCGCAGCCGTAGATGCGCTCTCCCAGCAACACACCGCAGCCCAGATCGACGTTGGCACGGCCCAGTTGCGCCTGGTGTTCGGGTTCCAGGTTCTGCCATTGGCCGACCAGTTGCTGCACCGCGAACGGCACGTTGAAGTATTCGGTGTACATGCCCGCCATCTGCGGCGCCGACACGCTGCGGCTGCGGATCTGCATGGCGTAGCGCGCCAGCGTTTCGGGCTGCACGCCGTCGCATGCGGGCACGCCGGCCAGCGCCAGCAGCATGGTGAGAAAACTGTCGTCGTCGTCCGGCCCGTCCATGGCTTCGGGACGATGTTTGGCCCAGGCCTGGTAAAACAGTTCGGTGGCGCGGTGCGACAGCAAATCAAGGAAGGCGCGCGGGCCGCCGTCGTTGTGGCTTTTCTCGTGGCGATTCACGCACTCGGAATAATGCAGCGGCAGCACGCCGTGGCTGCCCAGCATGCCCATGAAGGCTGGCGTGAGGCGGATGCGGCCATCGCCTTCCTCGCCGATGTTCTCGATCTGGTTCGGCGGGAACGCCAGCGACAGGCGGTTGCGGTAACGCGGTTGCGGCAGGCGCGCCTGTGCCAGCAGCCGCACCGCCTGGAAAAATTCAAAGCTGTGCGGTGCGGCCATCAGTTCGGCGATCACGCCAGTGTCAGCGCTCCGTTGCGAGGCAGGCATCGCAGCAGCTCCTTTCCGTCCGGGTGCGACAGCACCACCAGTTGGGTAAAACTGTTGAGGTGGACGTGCAGGCCGAACACGTGGTCGAGCAGTTGCGCAAAGGCGTGGATGCCGGTGCCGGCATAGGCGTCCTCGTCGAGCCACACGCGCACTTCCACACCGCGCAGGTAGGCGGCGCCGCGATCCTGCTGCACCCACGCGGTGGCCGGCCGGTGCGACAGCGCGGCAATGCCGTCGATCTGCCGCTGCGACACCACACTGTCGGCGCGCGCGTACAGGCGCAGCATGGCGGCCAGCGCCGGCAAGCCTTCCTGCGTGAGCGAACGGTGATTCAGGGCCAGGTGGGCGATCAGGCTCCACTGCTGGTTGGCGCCGGTCGATTGCCGGTACGACTGCGTGGGCCGGCGCAGCAGCCGGATCGGGAAGCCGCCGGACTGCGTCTCGGTCGCCAGGTCGCCACCGGCGCGACCGTACGGCAGATCGTGCGGCACATTGCGGTTGGTGCAGGTTACGCGTACGGATGCGGTGCCGTCGTCCACCTTCAACGGGGAAAAATCGCGGTCCACCAGCGCCAGCGACATGTCGTGGCCGGCGCCAATCGATGCCAGTTCCTCGTCGCGCTGCACGCGCCAGTAGTTGCCCTGGTTGCCTGCGTGGCCCAGCGCGTAGTACGGCAGGAATTCGGTGACGGTACTGCCCTGCGGCGTTTTGCGCAGCAGCTGCACCGAGTCCACGCTGTAGATGTCGCAGGCGTGGCCGGGGAGCTCGTCGGGCGCCAGCGGATAGCTGCTGCGGCGGTGGTTGATGCGGATCGGCGTGGCCGGCTGCGCGAACAGGTTGACCACGGGCGTGCAGCCCAGCACCAGGTTGTCGGCGGTGAGGGTGCGCAGCAGGCGCGCCACCGGGTCGTCCGGGCGCACGTCGGCCAGCGCCAGGCGCACAGTGATGCTGGTGCAGCCGGGCGGCGCGCCGTGCAGCAGCGCGGCCAAGTCCAGGTCGAAGAAGTCGAACTTGTCGGAGAAAGCGAAGTACTCGGAGAGCAGGCGGTAGGCGCTGTGTTCCGATGGTGCGGTTGGCAGCAAGGCCTCGTTGTCCGCGAAGCCTACCGGTTCGATCGGTAGGCATGCCAGCATGTGCCATGTTTGTCCCGCCTGCACGCAGGCGCAGCGCGTGCGCATGAACAGCAGGTCGCGCAGGGTGGCGCGCAGCGAGGCTTCGCCGTCGATGAACACGCGCAGCCGGTTCAGCTCCAACGTGGACAGCGCGCGGTTGGCCACCGTGCTCTCGATGGTGATGCAGATGGCCGATGCCGCATCGGGCGGCAATGGCAGAGTGGCCGGCGCCTGCAGGTAAGGCTCGAACCACGCGGCGCTGATGGCGACCGGGGCGATGGTCACATCGTAGGCGGTGCGAAAGCGGCAGGTGACGGCGCCGCGTCCCTGCGACTTCATCGCGGTGCCGCGCGGCAGGGTGGTGACGCTGTTGATCTGGTTGGCCTTGGTCCCGGAAAAATCCACGCGGGCGATAGCGCAGGCTGGCATGGGCCGCAGCAGGTGCGGGTACAACATGCCGAGCAGCGCTTCGGTGAAGTTGGCGTAGCCGTCGTCGAGCAGCTTGGCGGTGCGGGCGTTGAGGAAGGCGGCGCCTTGCAGCAGGCGTTCGATGTGGGGATCGGCGCAGGTTTCGCCGTGGATTTGCAGGCTGCCGGCCAGCTTGGGATAGCGCGAAGCAAACTCGGCGCCGGCGCGGCGCAGCATGCTCAGTTCGCGTTCGTAGTAGGGCAGCAATTTTTCCATCGTGGCATCCAGGGCAAGCGCGGCGGCGGCGCAGTACAGGATGTCGATGATGGCATTGCTGCCGTTAGGAAATTTTGATTTATAGCAATGGCTGCTGGATGAACGAACTTTTGCCATAGCCAGTGCTCAAACCTAGTCCGAGCAAGAACAGAGGATGCGATGGAACCACTGACGTTTGGTCTCAGCCCCACCCTGCGCGACTGGCTATGCACGGCATTTTCCCGCTTCCCGCAAGTCGAACAGGTACTGGTATACGGATCGCGCGCCACCGGGCTTTATCGCCCTCAATCCGATATCGACCTGGCCGTGGTGGCGCCCACCATGTCGGTCCGCGAGTTCTCCCGGCTATGGATGGCGTTGGACGATTTGCCCATCCTGTTCCGGCTCGATGTCTCACTGTTGCATGAGGTGACAAATCCTGCCTTGCAACGCGCCATGTTGGAAGACGGCATTCCACTCTACGAGTCTCATATCCCATAGCCACAGCACTTGTCTTAGAATGACGGCATGAAAGCCGAAAAATCCCTCGCCACCTACCGGCGGCTGCGCCAGCAGCCGTTGTGGCGATTGCTGGCCGCCGGTAGCGGACCCACTGTGCTGGCCCTGCTGCAAACCCATTTGTACGACACCGAGCGCCGCCTGCCGGCCTCGATCTTCCACGAACGCATCGCGCGCGACCTCGAACACTTGCGCAGTACGGGGGAGGACTGGCCGCAGACGGCGCAGGCCTATGTGGCCGGCTGGCTGGCCGAGGGCTACCTGGAGCGGCGCTACCCCAGCGGCGCCAGCGAGGAGGAATACGAGCTGTCCACCTCCACCATCGAGGCGATCCGCTTCACCGCCGGCCAGGTCAAGCCGCATTCGGCGGCCACCGAAACCCGGCTGGGCCTGGTGATCGACGCGCTGGCGCGGCTGGCCGAGGATACCGACGCCGACCGCCAGCGCCGCGTGGCACGGCTACGTGCAGAACAGGAGCGGCTCGAGCGCGAGATCGCTGCCATCGAGCAGGGCGTGTTGCACATCCTGCCCGAGGCGGCGGCGCTCGAGCGCACGCGGGAAATCATCGTGCTGGCCGATGGTCTGGCTGGCGACTTCCGCCGCGTGCGCGACCAGTTCGAACAACTGAACCGCGACCTGCGCGCACGCATCATGGAAAATGAGGGCAGCCGGGGCGATGTGCTCGATTCGCTGTTTGCCGGCATCGACCTGATCACAGACAGCGAGGCGGGCCGCACCTTCTCCGCCTTCTGGCGGCTGCTGACCGATCCCGAGCAGTCGGCCACGCTCGACGAAGCGCTCGACCAGCTGATGGCGCGCGATTTCGTCGGCCAGCTCGACAGCCAGGAACGCAAATTCCTGCTGCGCTTGACGCCCACTCTGCTCGACCAGGGCGGCATGGTGCACGACGTGCTGCAATCGTTCGCGCGCAGCCTGAAAAACTTCGTGCAAAGCCGCGAGTTCCTCGAACAGCGCCGCCTCACCCAACTGCTGCGCCAGGCCCAGCTGGCGGCGCTGGCCATCAAGGACGAGGTCAAGGCCACCGATACACTGCACTATTCGCTGGCTCTCACCAGCAGCCGGCTGTCGTCGCTGTCACAATGGATGCTGCACGATCCGGCCATGCAGGCGCTGCCGTCAGCCATGCAGGTCGGCGAGGCGGCACCGATCGACCTGGCCTCGGTGGGCGAACTGGTGGCGCAGTCCGAGATCGACTTCCGCAGCCTCAAGTCGCAAGTGCTCACGGTGCTGGAGCTGCGCTCGCAAGCCTCGGTGGCCGACGTGCTGCGCGCCCATCCGGCCGAGCAGGGCCTGGGCAGCGTGCTGGGCCTGCTTGCGCTGGGCAGCCGCCACGGCTTGGCTGGCGGCCACACCGAAACCGTGGACTGGATCGGCGGCGACGGGCAGGCGCGCCGCGCCAGCATTCCTGTCATCTATTTTTTGAAGGAACGTGCCGATGAACTCGCCTAGCGACATGGCAAGCGGCGCCGAAGCCACGCCAACCACCGCACTATTCCAGAACGACAGCGGCCAGTTGCCGCTCGATACGCGCCGGGCGCTGGTGCAACTGCTGTCCGGCCCGGCACTGGACGGCCGCCGTCACGCCAAGCTGTGGCCGGTGCTGCTGCGCGACGAGCTGGCCATCCGCCGCCAGTTGGCCGAGCTTTTCCTGGAACTGGTGATCGACCGCGACACGCAAGTGGCCTTCACCCGCCAGGCCGATACCGGCGACCTCGAGGCGCCGCTGCTGCTGCGCCGGGCGCAACTGACCTTCATCGATTCGGTACTGGTGCTCTACCTGCGCCACCGCCTCACCCAGGCCGACGCCCACTGCGAACGCGCGGTAGTGGCAATCGACGAAATCGAGGAAAACCTGGCGCTGTACGAAAAGGCGGCCAGCACCGACCGCGCCGGCTTCAACAAGCGCATTCACGCATCGGTGGAAAAGGTCAAGAAACACAACATCCTGCAAAAAATCCGCGCCAGCGACGACCGCTACGAAATCTCGCCGACATTAAAACTGCTGTTCTCGGCGGAAGAAATCGCCACCCTCACCCAGTTGTACCAGAGTATGGCCGCCGGCGACCTCGGCAAGCAGCCCGATGGCAGCGCAGAAGATGATGCTGTCAACGGAGAAGACGCATGAACGCCCCGGTGCGTCCGACGCTGCTGACCTCGCGAGAGCAATTCCGCATGACACGGCTGCAAGTGTACAACTGGGGCACTTTCAACGAACTGCACGAGGTGCCGATCAGCGAGCGCGGCTTTCTGATCGTGGGGCGCTCGGGCGCCGGCAAGTCCACCCTGCTCGACGCCTTTTCCGCCCTGTTGGTGCCGCCGCGCTGGGTCGATTTCAACGCCGCCGCGCGCGAGGCCGACCGTACCGGCCGCGACCGCAACCTGGTCAGCTATGTGCGCGGCGCCTGGGCTGCCCAAAGCGACAGCAGCTCGGGCGAATACGCCACCCGCTACCTGCGCCAGGGCACCACCTGGTCGGCGCTGGCCCTGCACTACCGCAATCCCATGGGCCAAAACGTGGTGCTGGTCCAGCTGTTCTGGCTGCGCGGCAACGCCAACGGTAACACCGACGTCAAGCGCTACTTCCTGGTGCTGGAACGGCCGTTCGACCTGCGCGAGCTGGGCGACTTCGGCAGCAACAATTTGGACGTGCGCAAGCTCAAGCAGGCACTGCCCGATGCCCATGCGAAGGACGAGTTCCGCCCCTACAGCGAACGCTTCTGCCGCCTGCTCGGCATCGACAGCGAGATGGCGCTACGCCTGCTGCACAAGACGCAGTCGGCCAAGAACCTTGGCGATCTCAACACCTTCCTGCGCGACTTCATGCTCGACAAGCCGGAAACCTTTGCCGTGGCCGACCGGCTGGTAAGCGAATTTGGCGAACTCAACGCCGCGCACCAGGCGGTGGTGACGGCACGCCGGCAAGTGCAAGTGCTGGCGCCGGCCAGAACGCTTCACGAAGAAATGCGGCGCCAGCAGATGGCACGCAACGCGCTGGAGGAGTTGCAGGCAGGGATGCATAGCTACCGCGAGCGCCTGCGCATCGGCCTGCTCACCGACCACCTGGCGGCGCTGGCCGTGGAGGCGGACGGCTACGCAGCCCAGCTGCAACGCCAGCGCGATACCTTCGACAATCGCAGCGCCGCCCTGCGCGACCTGGAAAGCCAGCGCCGTGAAGCGGGCGGTGACCAGATCGCCCACTGGGAAAGCGAAAAGGCCGGCCTGGCCGTGCAGCGCGCGGAACGCATGCGGCGCCGCAAGCTGGCGGTCGATGCGTGCAACAAGCTGGGCTGGACATTCCAGTCCTCGCCGCAAGCGTTTGCCGAGCTGCTCGGCAACGCGCGCGACGAAATCACGCAATGGGAGGCCGCTGGCGCGGCGCAGGAACCGCTGCTGGTACTCGACCGCCAGCGCACCGATCTGGCGGCGCAACACGCCTCGGTGCTGCGCGAAATGACGTCGCTGCGGCGCCAGCCCTCGAATATCCCGGCGCCGATGCTGGAACTGCGGCACAGCATCGCCAGCGCCATCGGCGTGGCCGAAGGCGCGTTGCCGTTCGTCGGCGAACTGCTCGACGTCAAGCCCGAAGAGTCCGCCTGGCGCGGCGCGGCCGAGCGCCTGCTGCACGGCTTCGCCCTGGCGCTGCTGGTGGACGAGCAGCACTACAACGCGCTGTCGCAACATATCAACGGCGTCGATCTGGGCCGGCGCCTGGTGTATTACCGCACCGGCGTGCGCGAAGCGGCAGCACCAAAAGTGCTCAAGCCGGGTTCGCTGGTCCCCAAGCTCAACGTCAAGGACGGCCCGCATGCGGCCTGGCTCAAGGCCGAGCTGCGCCAGCGCTACGATTACGATTGCGTGGAATCGCTCAAGGCGTTCCGGGCGGCGCCGGAGCGGGCGCTCACGCGCGAAGGTCAAATCAAGCACAACCGCACACGCCACGAAAAGGACGACCGTTATTCGGTGGACGACCGCCGCCAGTGGCTGCTGGGCTTTGACAACCGCGAGAAACTGGCCCTGTTCGAACTCCAGCACCGCGAACTGCAGCAGCAGCTGGAACAGCTCGATGCCGAGATCGCCAGCCTGCGCAAGCAAATGGAAAACAGCGCCGCCCGCCTGATGTCCTGCAACACGCTGGTCAACTTGCAATGGCAGGACATCGACGCCCTGCCGCAGACCGAGCGTATCGCCGCCATCGAGCGCCAGCTCAAAGCCCTAAACGACAGCAACACCGTACTGCAACAAATCGAGGGGCGACTACGCGAGCAGGCCGACCTGGTCGACAAGGCCGCCACCTCGGTGCGCGAGACCGATATCCGCCACCACGGCGTGCTACGTGAAATCGACAAGCAAGGCCAGCGGCTCGAACTGCTGCAACAAGACCCCACACTTATTGCGCTCACACCCCACCAGCAACAGGGCCTGGCCCAGCGCTACGCCGCCCTGCCCGACCCGGTGCTGTTGGACAAGGTGGATCACGCCGACCGCGCAGTGGGCAAGCAGATCGGCGACGACATCGGCTCGTGCAACAAGGAAATCGGCAGCTGCGAAAAGCAGATCGAAGCCGCGTTTGCCGAATTCATCCGCGAATGGAAGGGCGACTCCGACGGCCTCGATGCCACCCTGGCGGCCGCCTCCGACTTCTTCGCCAAGCTGGCGCGGCTCGAAACGGACGGCTTGCCGGCGCACGAGCAGCGCTTCTTCGAACTGCTGCACACCCAGAGCGACCAGAACCTCACCGCCCTGAGCAGCTACCTCAACAACTCGCGCAAGGCCATCCTCGAGCGCATGGAGCTGGTCAACGACAGCCTGCGCCAGGTGCCGTTCAACCAGACGGCCGAACTGAGCACCTATCTGCACATCGCCCCCAGCGACCGCCAGTTGCCCGAGGTGCGCGAATTCCGGCAAGCGATCCAGCAGGCGCTGTCGAACGCCTGGAGCGACGACCGCGACTCGGCCGAGGCGCGCTTCGTGGTGCTGCGCCGGCTGGTGGACGACCTGGCCAGCCAGGAACCGGCCAAGCGGCGCTGGCGCGAAGCGGTGCTCGACGTGCGACTGCACGTGGAATTCATCGGCCGCGAGCTCGATGCCGACAACAACGAAATCGAAATCTACCAGAGCGGCGCCGGCAAGTCGGGCGGCCAGCGCCAGAAGCTGGCCACCACCTGCCTGGCGGCGGCGCTGCGCTACCAGTTGGGCGGCAGCGACCACGCGCTGCCGGTCTATGCGCCGGTGGTGCTGGACGAGGCCTTCGACAAGGCCGACAACGAATTCACGGCGCTGGCGATGAACATCTTCGCCAACTTCGGCTTCCAGATGATCGTCGCCACGCCGCTCAAGTCGGTGATGACGCTCGAACCGTTCATCGGCGGCGCCTGCTTTGTCGATATCCGCGACCGCAAGATCTCGGGCGTCCTGATGATCGAATACGACGAGGAGCGCCAGCGCCTCGACCTGCCCGACACCACCCGCGCGGAGGCTACGCTTGAAGCTTCCCGATGAAGTGCGGCTATGGTTCGCCCGCCGCTACGCCAGCCTGCACCGGCAATGGCTGTTGGCAGCATTGGACGCGCCGACCGGCCAACCCTGGCAATTGCCGGTCACGCTCGGCATCCCCACCGAAGCGGCAGCCGTGCCCCAGCCGCAGGCAGTGCGCGCCTGGGCCGACGCCTGGCGCCACTGGCGTGGCCCAGGGCAACTGGCGTGGAGCGAGCGCCGCTGGAAAACGCTGGGCGCCCAACAACTGCCGGCCAGCCTGCTGTTGGACGACCTCGACGCCGCTGCCGGCTGGATCGGGGAACGCGAACGCTGGGAACGGGCACTGGCGCGCGGCCGGCACTTGCTGCTGCGCTGGCCGCCGCTGCGCACCACCCTGCCACGCCTGTTCGACACGCTGGCCGACTCTCCGGACGCCGATTTCCAGCGCCTCCAGGACGTACTGGACTGGCTGAACACGCACGATGCAGCCGGCCTTTACCCGCGCCAGTTGCCGCTGGCCGGCATGGACAGCAAGTGGTTCGAAGCGCGCAGCGGCGTGCTGGCCCTGCTGCTGGGAGCGCTGCGCGGGGGCCACGCCGCCACTACTGCTACTGCTGCGCAAGCGGATGCTGATGCGGCTACAGTTCGTAGCGACATTTATACTCTGGCCGGCCTGCGGCGGCCGCCTGCCACCATGCGCCTGCGCATCCTCGACCCCGCACTACGCACTGTGGTCGGTGGCCTGGGCGACTTCACTGCGCCGCTGGACATGGTTACCGCGCTGCCCTGGCAACCGGCGGTAGTACTCATCGTGGAAAACCTGCAAACCGGCCTGGCCTTGCAGGATTTACCGGGAGCGGTGGCAGTGATGGGACTGGGTTACGCGGTCGGCCACCTGGCCGGCGTGCCGTGGCTGGCGCAGGCGCGGTGCCTGTACTGGGGCGATATCGATACCCACGGCTACGCCATCCTGCACCGGGCGAGAATGGCGATACCGCACCTGCAATCGCTGCTGATGGACGAGGAGACTTTGCTGCGGTTCGCGCCGCTGTGGGCGCACGAGGCGGCCCCGGCGGCAGCCGAGGCGCTGTCCGCGCTGACGGCGGACGAACATGCGGTGTACGATGGCTTGCGCAGCCAGCGCTGGGGCCAGGCGGTGCGGCTCGAACAGGAGCGCATCGCCTGGAACGTGGCGTGGCAGGCAATCCTTACTTCGTCACACGCTCCCACCCCTCCCTTACCGCATCCTTGAACTTCTCCCAGCTCGACTGCGGGTGGTTCGACTCCCAGCTGCTGCGCAAATCCGGTTCCGCGCTTTCCCACGGCTTGTCGCGGTAGCCGGGGTTGCCGGCCATCGATTCGCCGTAGCGGTAGGCCGGGTCGTAGTCCTGGAAAGTGCCGCCAGTGTACGAGTAGGTCTTCTCCCAGTGCGAACGGAAGTAGGCCGGGTCGCTGGTGCTGTCGTCGCCGCGCAGGATGTTCAGGCTGTCCTGGTTGGGCGTGGCCACGTCGCGCGGGTAGATGCGCATGCCGCTGCGCTGCACGGTCGGCTCCACCGAGATCGGCGGCGCCAGGCCTTCGATCACCGGTGGCAGTTCCTCGCCGCGTTGCAGCGAGCCGGTGGTGGCCAGTTGCTCGGTGCGGGCGAAATCGACCGCCTCTTCGCGCGGACGAATGCCGTGGTATTCGGGCACGGCGGTCTGCTGCGAGTTGAGCGTGGTCTGCTGCATGCCGGTGCCGCTGCGCAGCGCATCGGCGCCGGTCCAGCCGCTGGCGCGCCACATGGTTTCGTGCTCGTCGATGTCGATCGGGTTGAAGTCGTCGATGATGTCGGCGGCGCGTTCGGCGGTTTCCTGGCTGGTGGTGTTGATGGTCAGTACCACGTGGCCGCGATTCAATGCTTCCGCATAGATGCTGCGGTCCGCGTGCTCGCGGCCCAGCAGGTCGCTGAACATGGTCTTGATGCTGCCGAGGATGGATTCGTCATCGTTGATGTGATGGGTGCCGGCAACGCCGACGGAATCGCTCACACGGATGGTGTCGCGGTCATAACCGCTCAGTATCAGTTCGTCCTTGGCACGGTTGGCTTCGGCACTGGTTTCGAAAACAGCTGCGAGTACGTGTGTCATGATGGTCTCCCTGGGTTTAGACGCATGAGTTCGGTTGCAATACCAGTCTACGTGTTACGGCTTGAGTTTAGCGCTCGTTTGCCAAGAAGTAAGCACGTTTTACGTCGCGCGGACGGGCTTGCAGATTTGCACCTTCGCTGCTGCGAAGGCGCCGTGTTTTATGCCGTCAGCAGTTGTTGCTGCAAGGCCTTATTGAAGGCCGGAATGTCGTCCGGCTTGCGGCTGGTAATGAGGTTGCCATCGACCACGACCTCGGCATCCTCCCACGCCGCGCCAGCGTTGCGCAGGTCGCCTTTCAGGCTGGGCCAGCTGGTCAGCTTGCGGCCGTCCACCAGGCCGGCGTCGATCAGGGTCCACGGACCGTGGCAGATCGAGGCGATCGGTTTGCCGGTGGCGCCGAAATCGCGGATGAAGCCGATCGACGGTTCCGACAGGCGCAGCGCGTCCGGGTTGGCCACGCCGCCCGGCAGCACCAGGGCGTCGTAGTCGCCGGCGTTGGCGTCTTTCACATCGCGTTCCACCGCGAACTGGCGCGACGCCGTCAGGTGCTCGAAGCCCTGCACCTGTTCGCCCTTGGCTTTCGGCGAAATCAGCGTCACCTCGGCGCCATGTTCCTCCAGGAACTGGCGTGGCTGCTCGTACTCGACCTGTTCGACGCCGTCGGTCATCAGGATGGCGATGCGCTTGCCGGACAAGCTGCCGTTATTGGGCGTATTCATGAAGTCCTCCGTGAGTGGGATAGGGCCTATCAAGATGCCACGCTCTACCCGCCACGCCTGTGCGGGGACGAACATTGCGGGCGCCTTGCGGCGCCTGGGCCGCTATAATCGCGGGATGTTCATGCTTCGTGGAAAAACCATGCCTGTACGCCTCCCCGCTCTGATGTCTGCCGCGCTGCTGGCCTGCGCGTTGCCGACGGCTGCGGCAGGCGAGCTGGTCATGGTTGCGCCGCAGGAATCGACCATGCCGGTGGCGCGCTACGAGCATGGCGCGCTGGCAGGCGGCATGCTCAAGGACGTCGGTGACGCGCTGGCGCAGCGCCTGGGTCGCCACGCGTCGTACGTCACCGCATCCAACAAGGACGTCAAGCCGCTGCTGTCCGACGGCCGCGCCGACTTGCTGTGCCACGTGATGCCGGCGTGGATCGACGGCGACTACCAGTGGACCTCGCCGCTGTTTCCCGATGCGGAAGTGATCGCCGGCCAGCGCGATGCAAAACCGCTCGCGTCGCTGAAAGACTTGCGCGACAAGCGCGTGGGTACGGTGGTCCACTACCGCTATACGCGCATCTCACAAGTGCTAGGGCCGCATTTCGTGCGCGTGGATGCGCCCACCATGGAGCTGAACCTGCAAGCGATGGTAAAAGGCACGGTGCCTTACACCATCCTCAGCGAAGCCACGCTGGCTTACCTGCGGCGCAATAACACCGCCCTCACGGTGCAAACGCAGCTGGTGTTCGCGGCCTTCAAGACCCACTGCGCGGTCTCGCGCAAGAGCCGGGTACCCTTCAGCGACATCAACAACGCGCTCGACGACATGGTGCGAGAAGGCATGATCGACCAGATCGTCGCCCGCTACCGCTAAGCCGGTCCGTTTTGACCTGGATCAAGGATTTTCATGCTCCTGATCAATACACTTCCTCCTGTTACTAAACGACCCGTAGAAATATGCCGTGTGGCATAGGGCGTACACCCCAAGCGGCAGATTATCGCCGTGGGCGGCGCCCACATACTCTGTCGCGCCGGCAGCAATGCACACGCATGCCGGCCAACCGAGAGCAGGTTACTTTTAAAGGAAGTGAAAATGAGCAAACTGATCGCCGCAGCAGCCGTACTGGCAACCCTGACATTGAATATTGGCGCCGCGACGGCGCAAGAGAGCCCCTGGCAAGTGCGCGCCCGCGCGGTGTACCTCGATCCGGCCGACAAGTCGGCGCCGGTAGCGGGCGTGGGCGCGTCGGACCGTATCACCGTGAGCGACAAGACCATTCCCGAAGTCGATATCTCGTACTTCTTCACGCCCAACTGGGCGGCCGAGCTGGTCCTCACCTATCCGCAAAAACACGATGTGTACCTTGACGGCGGCAAGATCGGCACGTTCAAGCACCTGCCGCCGTCGCTGCTGCTGCAATACCACTTCACCAACAGCACGCCGCTCAAGCCCTACCTGGGCGCCGGCATCAACTACACGCGCATCTCGAGCGTGAACCTGCTGGGCGGCGGCGCCGACCTGGAGAACGACAGCTTCGGCCTGGCGGTGCAGGCAGGCGTGGACTACCAGCTCAACAAGAACTGGTCGCTGAACTTCGATGTGAAAAAAGTACAAATCCGCAGCGACGTGTTCATCGGCGGCGCCAAGGCCAGCCGCGTGAAGGTCGATCCGGTGCTGGTCGGCGTGGGTGTCGGTTACCGCTTCTAAGACCACTGCGCGTGGGCGCTATAATGGGGCATCCCGTTTGCCGTCAAGAATGGAAACACGCCCATGCGCAAGACACTGATCCTCCTGATGCCGCTGCTGCTGACGGCCTGCGTCGATGATTCCGCCTCGTACTTCGTCGATGGCAAGGCCGGCAGCCACGCGCTGACCGTGCACCGCGCCCAAAAATACTTCTGGAGTAATGTCACCACGGTCGAGCTGATCATGCAGCGCCTGCCCGACTGCATGCGCCGTTTCGAACTGACCGACCTGCCGGCCGACGAAGTGGAAATCGAAGTGCTGTCCGGCGGCGACAACGTCTGGACCCTGCGCTCGGGCAGCGAACTGTGGCAGGTGGAATCACAGACCTGCACCATGTATCCCGACGTCAAGGGTGATGGAGGCGAACTGATCGGCGTGTTCCGCGACGACGGCAGCGGCAAGTTCGTGTTCGAGGAGGCGGTGCTGGAGCCGGTCCCGGTTCCGGTCCCTGTAACCCCAGCACCAGCACCGGCGCAATAAGCTAGCGGCTCAGGGCCACGCGCTGCGGTACCGGGCGCGTACGCTTTGCCACCACCGCACCACCCTCCCCACCCAGCCTGAACCGGCTCACCAGCTCCGCCAGGTTCCCCGCCTGCTCCTGCATGCTGCCGGCCGCAGCGGCGGCCTGCTCCACCAGCGCTGCATTTTGCTGCGTCACCGAATCCATCTCCGTGATCGCCATGTTGACGTGACCGATCCCCGTGCTCTGCTCGCTCGATGCGTCGGTGATCGCCGCCATGATCTGCGTGACCTTCGAGACGCTGGCCACCACCTGGTCCATCGTGGTGCCGGCCTCGGCTACCAGCGCGCTACCGGCGCTGATGCTGTCCACGGACGAGTTGATCAGTTCCTTGATCTCTTTTGCCGCCGCTGCCGACCGCTGCGCCAGGTTGCGCACTTCGGACGCCACCACCGCGAAACCACGGCCCTGCTCGCCGGCACGCGCCGCTTCCACTGCCGCGTTCAGGGCCAGGATATTGGTCTGGAAGGCGATACCGTCGATCACCGAGATGATATCGACGATGCGGGTGGCCGAGGCGTTGATGGTTTCCATGGTCTGCACCACCTGCGACACCACCTTGCCGCCCTGCGCCGCCACGCTCGAGGCCGACTGCACCAGGGTGTTGGCCTGCACCGCGTTGGCGGCGTTCTGGGTCACGGTGGAAGTCAGTTCTTCCATCGAGGCGGCCGTTTCTTCGAGCGAGCTGGCCTGCGACTCGGTGCGGGCCGACAAGTCCATATTGCCGCTGGCGATCTCGCTCGAGGCGGTGGCGATGGTGTCGGCGCTGCGGCGGATGTCGCCGATGGTGTCCGACAGCCGCCCTTGCATGGCTTTCATGGCAGCCAGGATGCTGTCCTGGTCGCCGGCGCCGGTGCGGATCTCGGCGCTCAGGTCGCCCTCGGCAATACGTCGCGCCACCTCGCCCACGTAGGCGGGGTCGCCGCCGATCGAGCGCCGCACGCTGCGGTTGACCACGCTGACGATGCCCCACAGCAGCGCGTACACGGCCAGCAGCAAGCCGCCCGACCTGGCCAGCGAGGCGCGGAAGGCGCTGTCGATGTCATCGGTGTACACGCCGGTGACCAGGTTCCACTCCCACGGCGCGTAGCGCTGCACGCGGCTGAGCTTGGGTACCGGCTCGGTCGTGCCTGGCCGGGTCCAGTAATAGTTGACGAAACCTGACCCTTCGGGCGAAGAACCGGCCGCCAGGATGTCGCGGTACAGGTAAGTGCCATGAGGGTCCTTGACGTCACCCACGTCCTTGCCGTCGGTCTCGGCCTTGAACGGATTCATCAGCGAAACCGTGCCACGGGTGATGGTGATGTAGCCATCCTTGCCGTAGCGCAGTCCCCGGATCAGTTCGAGCGCCTGCTTTTGCGCATCGTCCTTGCTCATGGCGCCGGACGCGGCCTTGTCACCGAATTGCTTGACGATGGAGAGGCCGGCGTCGTCGATATGGCGCAGCTCGTTCTTGCGTTCTTCGAAGCGCAGCTCACGCGTCTGGAAGGCGTGGACCACGAAGATCACGGTAATGCACAGCAGGCTGCACAGCAACGGCACCCACAGTTTTTGCTGGAACGACAGTTTGTTCATTGCAGGTCTCCTTTTTTGTTTCTTTAGAGAACAAGAATACAGAAATGGTTCCTGTGCAGCGGATAAATAAAGTGGCGGTGTTGTTTAAATGCGAGGCGGTTGAAAGCCATAAGAAAGGTTGATAGTAGGTGCACACAAGAAACAAAATCTGTCAGAATGGCGATAACCTATCTTAACAATTGTGCTTTTTATGAAACTCCTTCTGTCGGCGGCGCTGGTGGCCTTGTGCATTTCATCCAGCCTGGCAGCCACGCCTGCATCGCAGACCGTGCAGCCGTCGCCGGCAGCGCGCCGCGCCATCGACAGCGCCAGCTGGCTGGCCCATGTGACCACCTTGTCGTCCGACCGGTTCGAAGGCCGCGCCCCCGGTTCGCCCGGCGAAAAAACCACGACCGACTACCTGCAACAACAGTTCAGGCAACTGGGACTGGCGCCCGGCAACCCGGACGGCAGCTATGTGCAGGCGGTGCCGCTGGCCGCCATTTCCAGCTACCCCACGCTCAGCTACAGCATCGGCGGCAACTCTACCCAGCTCAAGTTCGGCGACGACTACGTGGCCTGGTCGGCGCGCCCGCAAAAAGAGATCGACGTCCATGGTTCCGAGCTGGTGTTCGTCGGCTACGGCATCCAGGCGCCGGCGTTGCGCTGGGACGACTACAAGGGGGGTATCGACCTCAAGGGCAAAACCCTGGTCATGCTGGCCGGCGATCCGCCCGGGGCGAAGGAGTTCGGCACGGGCGCAGGCAGCTACTACGGCCGCTGGGCCTACAAGTTCGAGATGGCGGCCCGGCTCGGTGCGGCCGGGGCGCTGCTCATCCACGATCCGAAGACGGCCGGCGCCTCGTACGAGGTGCTGCGCAACACCTGGACCAACGAAAATTTCTTCCTCGACAGCAAAGAGCCGAACCCGGACTTTCCGCTGGTGCCGGGCTGGTTGCAGCACGACCGCGCGCGGGCGCTGGTCAAGGCTGCCGGCTTCGACCTCGACAAGCTGACCAGGCAAGCCGGCAAGCGCGACTTCCACCCGGTGCCGCTGGGCGCCACGCTCAATTTCACGGAAGTCAACGCCTGGCGCACGGTTGCCACCAGCAACGTGGTGGCGCGCATCGAAGGGTCGGACCCGCAACTGAAGCACGAAGTGGTGTTGTACAGCGCGCACTGGGATCATTTCGGCCTCGACGACACCCTGCCCGGCCCGCGCGCGCAGCAAATCTTCCACGGCGCCCGCGATAACGCCGCTGGCGTGGCTGCGCTGCTCGAAATCGCCAAAGCGTACCAGGCGCTGCCGGTGGCGCCGAAACGCACCATCGTATTCCTGGCCACCACTGCCGAGGAACGCGGCCAGCTGGGCGCCCGCCACTACGCGCGCCAGCCGCTGTATCCGTTAAAAACCACGCTGGTGAACCTGAACATCCACGGCCTCAACGTCTGGGGCCGCACCAGCTCGGTCCTGCTGCGCGGCATGGGCAAGTCCAGCGCCGACGATGTAGTCGCTGCCGTGGCGCGCCGCCAGGGCCGCGCGCTGCGCCCGGAAGGCCCGCTCGAATTCGGCAACATCTACCGTGGCGACCAGTTCGAATTCGCCCGCGCCGGCGTGCCGGTGATCGCCCTGGGCGAGAGCGTGGACTACGTCGGCCGCCCGCCGGCCTGGGGCAAGGACAAGCTGATGCGCTACCACGCCCAGGTCTACCACACGGTGCACGACGTGGTGGACCCGAAATGGGATTTACGGGGCGCGGTGCAGGACATGAACCTGCTGTTCGAGGCGGGATACCAGTTCGCGCAGGGCAAGGAAGGCCCCGTGTGGCGCGAAAAGGCCGAATTCAAACGCTAACCGGGCTTGTGCGCCGCCAGCAACCTGGCCGCAATCGACACCACCACCGGCGACTCCGGCCATTCATCCCCCGGCCCGAACCACCGCGCATCCGCGATCTCGCTGTCATCGAGGCGGATTTCGCCCTCGAGGTAGTCGGCAGTAAACGCGATCATCAGCGAATGCGGGAACGGCCACGACTGGCTGGCGAAATATTGCAGGTTGTGTACCCGCAGCCCGACTTCCTCATACACCTCGCGGTGCACCGCTTCCTCGATCGATTCGCCGGCCTCGACGAAGCCGGCCAGCGCGGTATAGCGCTTGTACGGCGAATTGGTGTGCATCGCCAGCAACACCTGGTCGCCCTTGCGGATCAGGACCATCATGGCCGGCGAGATGCGCGGGTAGGCCATCATGCCGCAGTTCTGGCACTTGTAGCAGCGCTCACCCTGCAGCTGTGCCATCGGCGTCGCGCAGACGCCGCAATAGCGGTGCGTGCGCGCCCATTCGGCCAGCTGGAAGGCACGGCCGGCCAGTCCCAGGAAACCGTCATCGAGCACCCCGAACAGCGCGCGCAGGCCGTGGTAGCCGTGTTCCGCGTCCGGCGCCAGCGGCGCATCGAGCCAGGCCAGCTGGTAGTAAACGCCTTCCCACAAACCCAGCGCATGGATGCGTTCGGGGGCAATCGGCAACGCCGCAACGATGGCGGGCGCCGGCAAGCCCAGCGTGGCGTTGTTTAGCAACAACTCTCCGCGGTGGAAGACAAAGGTGCGCGGCGCGTCGGCCGCTTGCGGGCGGATCAGGGGTTCGAAGGTGGCGGGCGTAGACAGCATAAGGCGGGCTCGGTAACAGGCGGGGCCCCATCTTACCGCCTTTCAGATTTGCCCATCGCCATCCCCCGATCAGGCAGGGTTTTACATTGTTGCTTCACGGCCAAAATGTGACCATGTCCCTGCGGCGAAACGGTATGATAGGTGAACACTTGCGCCGTCTTTTTCTCCATCTGACCTGCCTTCATGACCACTCCTGCCCCTGCCACCCCCGCTTCCGTGACGAACACCCCCGCCAGTGCGCTGGACAATGTGATGGCGCTGGCGGCGCAAGGGCGGCTGGCGATCGCCGACCTGTTCGGCGCGGCGGCGGTACTGACCGAAAGCGGCCAGCCGCAGGTGGCCATCGCCCTGTACCACACCTGGATCGCCCACAGCGACACCAGGCTGATCTATGCAGCCTGCTTCAACCTGGCGGTGCTGCTGTCCCAGACCGGCGACGACGTGGGGGCCGAGGCAGCCTTGCGCCAAGCCATCGCCAACAATGCCAATTTTGTCGAGGCGCGCCTGAACCTGGGCAGCCTGCTCGAGCGCACCGGCCGTCCCGATGCGGCGCTGGCCATGTGGCAATCGATCCTCGATGACGGCCTGGTGCCGGACATCAAGACCACGCCCGCGCTGTACGTGCAAACCCTCAACAACCTGGGGCGCCTGCTGGAAATCCGCCGACGCTACCCGGAAGCGGAAGCAATGCTGGCGCGCAGCCTGCACGTCGATCCGCAGCAAGCCAACGTGATGACGCACTGGGTGCACCTGCGCCAGAAGCAGTGCGCCTGGCCCGTGTACAGCGGCCTCGAGCACATTTCGCAGGCCACCATGCTGGAGGGCACGTCGGCGCTGGCCATGCTCAGCGCGTCCGACGATCCGGCCATGCAGCTGGCAGCCGCGCGCCGCTTCGTGGTGGAAAAGGTCAACGCCGCCGTCGCCCCGCTGACCGGCGAACACGGCTACGACCACGCGCGCCTGCGCATCGGCTACCTGTCGTCGGACTTTTGCTCGCACGCGGTCTCGATCCTCACCGCCGAGCTGTACGAACTGCACGACCGCAACAAGGTCGAGGTCTATGCCTTCAGCTGGAGCCGAGAGGATGGCTCGCCGCTGCGGGCGCGCGTGGTCAAGGCCATGGACCATTACATCCGCATCGACCACCTGACCGACGAGCAGGCCGCACGCGCCATCCGCGCCCACGAAATCGACATCCTGGTGGACCTGCACGGCCTGACGCTGGGCGCACGGCCCAACATCCTGGCCTACCGGCCGGCGCCGGTGCAGATGACTTACCTGGGCTTCCCCGGCAGCACCGGCCTGCCCGGCATCGACTACGTGGTGGCGGACGAATTTTTGATCACGCCGGAAATGGCCGAGCATTTCAGCGAAAAGCCGCTGACCATGCCCGACGCATTCCAGATCAACGACCGCCAGCGCCCGATCGCGCCCACGCCCACGCGCGCCAGCGTCAACCTGCCTGAAGACGCTTTTGTATTCTGCTCGTTCAACAACAACTTCAAGTTCACCGAGGAGATGTTCGCCAGCTGGATGAACATCCTGCGCCGCGTACCGAACAGCGTGCTGTGGCTGGTGGCCGATTACCCCGAAGTGCGCGACAACCTGTGGCGCTACGCGGAACAAGCCGGCATCGACCGCCGGCGCCTGATCTTCAACAGCCGCGCGGTGCCGGCCGAGTACCTGGCGCGCTACCAGCTGGCCGACCTGTTCCTCGACACCTATCCGTTCAACGCCGGCACCACCGCCAGCGATGCCCTGTGGGCCGGCCTGCCGCTGATCACCCGCACCGGCCGCACCTTCTCGTCGCGCATGGCCGGCAGCCTGCTGCGCGCGGTGGACCTGCCGCAGCTGATCACCGACAACCTGGCCGACTACGAGGAACTGGCCGTGGCGCTGGCCCACGACCCGGCCCGCATCGCCGCCATGAAACGCCAGCTGGCCACCAACCGCCTCAACTGCGCGCTCTTCGACAGCCCGCGCTTCGTGCGCAACTTCGAGGCGGCCTTGCAGCGCGTGGCCAAGCCGGCCGCGCCGCGCCTGCCCGCACCGGCGCACGCCGTACGGCCCTCGCCGGCAACCGTGCCGGCAAGGCTGGACCAGATCCCGATCATCACCGTTTCGCACAATGCGCCGCAACAGATCGACACCTTGCTGGCCAGTGTGCGCCGCTTCCACAGCAACCGCGTGACCATCATCGACGGTTCCAACCCGGACGTCGCCGAGCGCATCCGTGCCATCGCCGCCCGGTACGACAATGTCGAGTTCATCGCTTTTGGCTACGACATCGGCCACGGCCCCGGCCTGGCCTGGGCCATCGAGCACCTGGGCCTGTCGGGCGAGGCGCTGCTGCTCGCCCCCGACGTGGAGCTGGTCAACGACGGCCTGCTGGCGGCATTGCACGCCGAGCTGGCGCCCGGCATGTATGGCGTGGGCGCCATCCACGCGGTCAACGAACTCGGTTATGCCCGCCCCGACGGCGCCTTGCGCTACCTGGATCCGGCCTGCCTGCTGGCCAACCTCGACGTGGTGCGCCAGTGGCCGCTGCCGATCAAGCACGGTGCGCCGCTGATCGCCGCCATGCTGGCCCTCGACCACGGCGGCAATCCGGACCTGATCAGGCACCTCGACTGGGTGCGTGCCGATCTCGCAGGCGGCGCCGGCGCCCACACGCCCCGCTTCCTGCAGCGCTCCGCAGCCGGTGCGGTAAAGCCGGTCCTGGCCCACCACTACGACCTGCCCGGCGCCGCCACCACGGTCAATGTCGATCTGCTGCAATTCGTGCCGGCAACGGCGCGCAAGCTGGTGGAAGTGGGCTGCGGCGACGGCACGTTCGCGCGCGCGTATCGCCAGCGCAACCCGGTCTGCAACATCACCGGCATCGAAGCGGAACCAGGCCCGGCCCAGGCTGCCCGCCAGCATTGCGACTTCGTGTTCCACGACCACATCGACACCACCGGTGCGGCCTTCTGGGACCACGTGCGCGGCGCCGACTGCTGGATTTTGGACCAGTCGCTCGAGCACATGGACGACCCGTGGCGCCTGCTGCAAAAAATCCGCACCAGCATCGCCCCCGGTGGCAAGATCGTTGCCACCATCAACAACTTCCAGCACTGGAGCACCCAGGCACGGCTGAACGCGGGCGACCTGCGCTACGGCGCCGATGGACTGGACAAGTCGCGCAAGCGGGTATTTACGCGCGGCACTGCGCTCGACCTGTTCCAGCAGGCGGGTTTCCAGGTCAGCGGCGGCAGCGCCCGCATCATCGACGAGCCGGCCCGTGAAAAGTACCTGGCGGCGATCCGCCTGATGGCCGGCGCGTCGGGCATCGATCCGGTACAGGCGGTGGAAGATGCGTTGCCGTGGCAGTACATCGTGACCGCTGTCGCGGCCTGAAGCACAACAACAATACAGGAGATCATCATGGCCCATTCTGACACTGCCCGCATCCACGACGGCGCCACCATTGCCGCCAGCGCCACCCTCGGCGACTTCGTGGTGGCCTACCCCGGCGCCGACGTCGGTGCAGATTGCCGCGTACGCGGTTTTACCCAGTTGTGGCCAGGCGTGCGCCTGGAAGCGGGCGCCGACCTCGGTCCCGGCGTGACCCTGGAGGCCCCGGAGTCGCTCGAATCGACGCAAGCCGGCGACAGCATCGTCATCGGCGCCCAGGCCCGCGTGGGCGCCGGCGCCCTGATCTCGCGCGGCGTGCGGCTGGGCCAGGGCGCGGTGATCGCGCCCGGCACGGTGGTGGCGCAGAGCGTGCCGCCGTACGCCATCGTCAGCGGCGCACCGGCGCGCGTGACCGGCTACACCCAGAACGTCAGCGGCTCGCCGGCGCTCGACTGGCACCGCCGCGTCAACGTCCCCGAAGAACCGTCGGTGGTGGCGTTGGAGGTTGCCGGTGTGACCGTGCACCGCTTCAAGTTCATGCACGACCCGCGCGGCGACCTGTCGGTGGGCGAGTTCGAACGCGAAATCCCGTTTACGCCAAAACGCTACTTCCTGGTGCTCAATGTACCCAGTGACAAGTCGCGCGGCGAGCACGCCCACCGCGAATGCCACCAGTTCCTGGTGTGCGTCAAGGGCAGTTGTGCCGTGGTGGCCGACGACCTCGAACAGCGCTGCGAGGTCCTTCTCGACTCGCCCGACATCGGCGTCTACCTGCCGCCGATGACCTGGGGCATCCAGTACAAATATTCGAGCGACGCCGTGCTGCTGGTATTCGCCTCCCATTACTACGCGGCCGACGACTACATCCGCGACTACGACGAATTCGTCGCCGCCAAGCGCGGCGCCGACCAGGAGACCACATGAACATTCCCTTCCTCGACCTCAAGGCCATCAACCTGAGCCAGCAGGACGACATTGAACAGGCCATGCGGCGCGTGCTGCATTCGGGCTGGTACATACTGGGGCAGGAGGTCGCCACGTTCGAGCAGGCGTTCGCCGCCTATTGCGGCACGCGCCACGCGATCGGCGTGGCCAACGGCCTCGACGCGATCTTCCTGCTGCTCAAGGCCTACGGCGTGGGGCCTGGCGACGAGGTCATCGTGCCAAGCAACACCTACATCGCCACCTGGCTCGCTGTAACGCACTGCGGCGCCACGCCGGTACCGGTCGAGCCGGTCGAGGGCACCTACAACCTCGACCCGGCGCGGGTGGCCGCCGCCATCACGCCGCGCACCCGCGCCATTGTCCCGGTACACCTGTACGGCCAGGCCGCCGACATGGACCCGCTGATGGCGCTGGCCGACCAACATGGCCTGAAAGTGATCGAGGATGCGGCCCAGGCGCACGGCGCGCGGTATCGCGGCCGCAAGGTCGGCGCGCTGGGCCACGCCGCCGCCTTCAGCTTCTACCCGGGCAAGAACCTCGGCGCGCTCGGTGACGGCGGCGCCATCACCACCGATGACGACGCGCTGGCACAGGCGCTGCGCACGCTGCGCAACTACGGTTCGCAAAAGAAATATCACAATGAAATAGCCGGCTACAATTCGCGGCTCGACGAGCTGCAGGCAGCGGTGCTGTCGGTCAAGCTGCCGGCGCTGGATCAGCAGAACGCCGCCCGCGCCGCCATCGCCGCCGTCTACAACGCGCAGCTGGCCGACGTGCCCGGCCTGCGCCTGCCGCAGGTGGCGCAGTGGGCCGAGTCGGCCTGGCACCTGTACGTGGTGCGCCACGCCCGCCGCGATGCGCTGGCCGAGCGCCTGGCCGCCGCCGGTATCGGCACGATGGTGCACTACCCGTTGCCACCGCACCTGCAGCCGGCCTACGCCCCGCTGGGCCTGGCCGAAGGCAGCCTGCCGATCGCCGAGGCCATCCACCGTGAAGTGCTGAGCCTGCCAATGGGCCCCACCATGACGGTGGCACAGGCGGCGGAGGTGGCAGCGGCGGTACGCGCCGCCGTCGCCGGCCTGTAACGCACGCCGGCCAGCGCCTGCCGGACGGTCGCTGCGGCCGGCGGGCCTAGCTGGCCTGATCCGGCGCTGCTGCGCGCTCGACCGTCACCGGCTGCGGCAGGAAGCGGCGGTAGCGCTGCTGCGCGGCGAGGATGTGCTCGTGACTGAGCTCGAAATGGTACGACGCCTCCGACTCGCGCACGCGGCGCGCGCCGAACAGGCGCTCGTGGAAGGCCCAGACGTTGCGGTTCTCGCGATTGACCTCGAAGTGCGAATCGCGAAACCCCAGGTGCCCGAGCGCGTAGTCGTAAATGATCAGCGCCGATTCCATGGCGGTATCGACAGCGGCGCCATCGACGATGATCCAGCTGCCCCATTCGAAGCTGGCGCCGCTGGCGTTATACAGCCGCACCGTGCCCAGAGGATTGAGGTCGCGGTCGCAGATGATGAAGTAGGCCTGGCCGCTGCCGCGCTGGTATTGCTCGATCCACGCGGCCTGGCGCGCGACATCGTCGGCCACCGGCGACAGGTAGGCGTTCTTTTTGGGATCGAGCCGCAGCGACAGGATGAAAGCGGCGTCGCCGGGCTCGACGTCGCGCAGGATCAGCTTGTTGCCGGTCAGGCGCGCAGCGGGATAAATCACGGGACTCGCTTGCATGGGTAACTCCTGTTCATACGGTGTCCGCTACTATAGCGCAGCGACAATTATAGTGGCGTCAAAGTTGGCGGCCATGTGATAATCGCCGTAAGTTTTTACAGTGAGAGCGTCGATGAAAATCACCACCGTCATTCCGGCCTATAAATCGAAATACCTGTTGGAACTGCTGGGGGCGCTAGCCCAGCAGACCGAGCCGGCCGACGAGGTGATTTTCTCCGACGACAGCCCGGACCAGAGCTTCACCGCCATGCTCGCCAACGAACAGCTGCGCGACATCGTGCGCAAGCTGAACATCACGGTGCTGCCCGGGCCGCGCCGTGGCGCCTACGCCAACTGGTCGCAGTGCATCAACGCCTATGGCGGCAAGACCGAGCTCGTGCACATTCTGTGCGACGACGACATCATCTATCCGCAGTTCTACGAGCGCCACCGCTGGGCCCATCGCCACGGCACGTTCAGCAGCACCGTCAGCCGCCGCTGGACCGCCAGCGAAGTGGGCCAGCCGTTGCTGGGCGGTCTGAATATACCGGACGAAATCGCCAACCACCCGCAGCGCCTGGTGCCGCTCGACAGCGGCGTGGTCTTTGCCACCACGGTGGGCTGGTCGCGCAACTGGTTCGGCGAGGTGTCCAACACGGTCATGCGCGCGGAAACGGCCAACCTGATCGTGCAGCGCGGCGTCGGTGGCATTTCGATGGCGGGACTGGAAGACCTCGGCGCACTGACGGTCGGCTCGATCGCCAACCCGCTGTGCTTTATCAACGAGCACCTCGGCTTCTTCCGCCAGAGCCCAAACCAGAACTCGGCCAACGGCAATTCGGCGGTGATGAAGTGCGCGATCATGTCCTACCTGGGCCTGGCGCTGACCGGCCACCGGCTGGGCAAGCTGTCGCGCGAGCAGATGCTGGCCACCATCGGCACGGTCGGCTCCAACGTGCTGCTGCACTATGCCAGCCAGCCCGACACGGCGGAGATCCGCGCGCGGCTGCCAGCGCTGATGGCCGGCGAACCCGATTCCGAAGAACCGTTCCTGGCCGCCTGGCGTGACTTCGTCACCGCCCACGGCCACTACTAAAAAACATCAACCGATGCTGATCTCGCGCATGAACACGCGCGGCAGGTCGTAGCCATCCCACACCGGACCGAAATCGAGCGCATGGCCGAAAGGCACCATGCGGTCGATGCCGGCCAGCGGCGCAGCGGTTACCAGCGCCCGCAATTCCTCACGCGTCACGCCGGTATACGACAGCGTCTGCACGGTGCGGTTGAGCAGCGGGCGCAGCGCGTCCAGGTCCGACAGCGCGCATTCGAAGAACAGGCCGGCGCCGCAATGGTGCTGCACGTGCAGCGCCGGTGCGGCCAGCCAGGTGCGCGCCAGGTCGTTGCTGGCGGCTGCCATGATCTGGCCGCCGTGCTCGATCGCCAGGCCGTCCTGCGCCAGCAGCTTGTTGACGTAGTCGATGTCGGCCAGCCGCGCGTGTTTGGCGGCGATCACTGCCTCCACACGCGGCCAGAAGTCGGCGGCGGCGGCGCGGCCCTCGGCGTCGCTGCCGAGCCATAACACCATGCGCGGTGACGAGCAGGCCATCTGGTCGAACCAGTAGGCGTCGTTGTAGAACGCCGTCGCCAGCGCCTCCTTGTCCTTGTCATCGCTGGCGAGCCAGCGCTGCGCGTGCAGCAGCGCCAGCGAATACTTGTTGCTGAAGGCAACCTCGCTGGCGGTCGGCGCCAGCGACACCGACCGGATCTGTTTCACCGTGTTGTCGCCGCCCCAGATCACCCGCACGTCGCACACGGCCGACAGGCGCGCGGTCACGCGGTCGTCGGGCGCGTAGCGCAGCAGCAGCGTGCGCGCCGCAATGGCCGCGTGCTCGGGCCTGGCCAGCAGGGTGCCGATGGCCTCGACCAGCACCTCGGCCTGCGGCGACGGCTTGCTCGACAGGCGGACAATGTTGGAATTGCCGCTGAGCAGGGACAGGAACCACGAATAGACGAAGATGGTATCGACATTGCCCGGCGCGATGTGGAAGGCGACGCCGCGCGGCACCAGCAGCGCGTCGCCACGGCGGCGCTCCAGGTCTTGCCGCAGCCGCTCCAGGTTGGCCTTGCGCATCCAGTAGCCCAGCGCCACCAGCTCCGGATAGGTACGGCTATGCGGCGAGCGCATCAGCACCGCCGACAGGCCATCGACCAGCGCCACCGCTTCGGGCGAAAACGGCGCCAGTGGCACGGTCCTGGCCAACTGTTCCGGCGTCGGTGCGTTGGCCAGCAATGCCTGGTAACCCGCTTGTTCTGCAATCACGTTCATGCTGCCTCCGCCGCGCTCGGGCGCGGGCTCTCGTGGGTATCGCTGCAGCCGCGTACTTCGGCGCGGGCCACGCGGCCGTGCACGCGCAGCGTGTGGCCGAGCCGGCCGCACGGGCAATCGTCGACGCCGAGCAGCTCGCCCACGTCCTCCGTCAGCAGGCTATGGCCCGGATAGCTGTGCGGCAGCACCGACAGCACCTGGATCAGGCCGCTCTGGCCCGGTGGCAGCACCTGCCAGGTGCGGGCATCGCGGATCAAGACGTCGGCGAACACCGGCGCATGCAATCGGCCGGCCTCGCACTCCATGAAGATCGAACCGACCTGCTCGACCATGCCATAAAAATTATGCACGCGGTCGATATGCAGGACCTCGCCCAGCGCCTGCTTGAATTCGTCGTTGCCGACCGCCTCGTCCTGCAGCTTCTTCCAGCCGCCGCTGTGGATCAGCACGGCGTTCTCGAAGTGCGGCGGATCGGGCAACGCGCGCAGCGCCTGCAGCAGGTATTTCCAGACCATGAAGGTGAAGCCAAACAGGAACACCTGCTTGCCCCGGTGGCGCTCGATGAAGGCGCGGATCGCCTCGACGTCGGGCGTCATGTCCTCGTCCCGCAGCGCGTAGGTGTGGTCGCGGCCGAAGTTCGACAGGCCGAGGATGCCCGCGCCGCGCGCCGAGAACGACTGCCGGTTCTTGATCACGCCGGGATGGTCGATCACCAGCATCGGCAGGCGCGCCTTGCCGAGGAATTGCTGGACGATGCGCACCAGCGCCCTGGTCTGGGCCTGCGCCGTATCGCGGTCGAGCACGATGCGCGACACCTGCTGCGACGTGGTGCCCGACGACGTCAGCACCTTGAACACCTGCTCCGGCGGCACCGAGCTGAGTTCGTAGCGCTTGAACAGCTGCACGGGGATGAACGGCAACTGTTCCAGCGCGTACTGGCGCCCCGGAACCTCGCCGCGCGCAGTCAGCAGCTGGTCGTACGGCGCGCAATGCCGGCGATGGTGCGCAGTGAGCGCGCTGAGGGCGGCAGCCATGCCGGCCGCCTTCTCGGCCTGCGCCACGCCATAAGGCGGCAACTCGAAATAGCTGCCGTCGGTAGCGCTGCTGGTGATATCGGTGTTCATCGGGTTTTCTCCGGGATGGGCGGCGCCAGCTGCTCGAGCAGCGCCGCGTATTGCAGCTTGCCGGCCGACGACAGCGGGAACGCGTCCACCGCCGCCACCCGCAGCGCCGAGTGGTGCAGGCGGTACCAGCCGGGCAGCACCGCCGCCAGCGCGCTGGCCTGTTCGGCGTCGCCGCGCAGCGCCACCACCATCAGGTCGTCGCGCCCGGTCACGGCCACTTCGTAGCCCCTGGCGCGCAACTGCATTTCCACTTCGTCGAGGCCGATGCGGTTGCCGAACACCTTGATGAAGCGGCTGCGCCGGCCGCGCACATAGTAATAGCCGTCGGCGTCGCGCTCGGCCAGGTCGCCGGTCAGCAGCACGCCTTTGTTGCCATCGGGCCGGGCCAGGTCGGCCGCGCATTCGGCATAGCCGAGCATGACGTTGGCGCCGCTGTAGCGCAGCTCGCCAACTATGCCGGCCGCCTCAATGACGGTACCGTCATCGTTCACCAGCTCCAGCGTGCCGCCGGGGATGGCGATGCCGATCGCGCCCGGCTTGTCGAGCAGCCGCTCGGGCGGCACGTAGGCGATGCGCGGTGCCGCCTCGGTCTGGCCGTACATGACGATAAAGCGCTGGCCGCGCGACTGCGCCAGCGTGGCGTACCATGCCACGTGCTGCTCGGCCAGGCGGCCGCCGGCCTGCGTCATGGTGCGCAAGGTCGGCAAATCCATGCGCTCGAAGCGTAACTGGCGCAGCAGCGTGTAGGTGGTGGGCACGCCGGCCAGGCTGGTGGCGCCGGCGGCACGGAAAAAGTCCCAGAAGCCGCGCCCGGTCACCGGTTCGGCCGTCAGCAGCACGGCCGCGCCGCGCGCCAGGTGGCTGTTGAGCACCGACATGCCATATGAATAATGGAAAGGCAGCGCCATGATCGGCCGCTCGTTCTCGTCAAGGTCCAGGTAGGTGGCGATCGACTCGGCGTTGGCCTGCAGGTTGCCCATGCTCAGGCGCACCAGCTTGGGGGCGCCGGTGCTGCCGGAGGTGGACAGCAGCAAAGCGACGTCGGGATGAACGTCGGTGGCAACGGCGCCACTGCGCGTCTGCCAGTTGCCTTCCGCGCCCCACACCCAGCCGATGCCGTAGTGGCGGTACAGCCGCTCGCGCAACTCGGGCGCCAACGTGCTGTCGATCAGCAGCGCCGGCTGGCCGCGCCGCAGCGCGCCAAGATAGCCGGCGACAGCGGCGACGCCGTTGTCGGCCTCGATGGCCACGACCGCGCGCGCCGATGGCGGCGCGTCGGCACGGGCGTAGACAGCGTCGGCCAACCGCGCCAGCGCGGCGTAGCTGACCGCGTCGGCGCCGGCCAGCAGCAGCGCCGGGCGCTCGCCGTGTCGTTCCAGTCCGGTAGCGAAGTTCAAACCAGCATCCCTCCGTCGACGCCGATGACCTGGCCCGTGACATAGGCGGCCATCGGGCTGGCCAGGAACAGCGCCACCTGCGCCACGTCGTCGGCGCTGCCGATGCGGCCCATGACGATGGCGGCCTGCTTCGCAGCGAGCTTGTCGGCGCCGACCGACTGCGTCAGCTCGGTGTCGATCAGGCCCGGCGCGATGGCGTTGACGCGGATCTGCTGCGGCCCCAGCTCCTTGGATAGCGAGGTGGTGATGCCGATCACGGCGGCCTTGCTGCCGGCGTAGGCCGACTGCCCGGCGTTGCCGCGCACGCCCATGATCGAGGTGATATTGATGATGCTGCCGCCGCCGTTGCGCGCCATCAGGCGGCTGGCGTATTGCGCGCAGTACAGCACGCCGAAGGCATTGGTCTGGAAGGTGCGCTCGACCTGGTCGGGCGTGACCATGCCGATCAGTGCGTCTTCCATCACGCCGGCATTGGCCACCAGCACGTCAAGGCGGCGGGCCTGCTTGAAGACTTGCTGGAAGGCATCGCGTACGCTGTCGGGGCGGCTGACATCAAGCAGCACGGTGTCGATGCGGGGTTCGGTGAGTCCTTCGGCCTGGAGCACGTCGAGGATGGCCTGGCGCGCCTGCGCCAGCGCTTCGGGATCGCGCCCGGACAGGAAGACATGCGCGCCGTGCCGGGCGTACAGGCGGGCGGTAGCAAAACCGATGCCGCGCGCAGCGCCGGTGATCAGGGCGACCTTGTGTTGCAGTAGCATCTATAACCTCGAAATTAGCTTGATCAGCTTAAAATGCAGCGTTGATATTTTACCGCAAGCCCGTCGGGCGAATGCGGGCATTCCAGAAAACAATTCTTCTGCCTGGCATAGCACCATGCCGTATGATGATGGCTGCCACCACGGCCTGCCACTTTCATCCAGACACCTATGAACAACACCGAAAAACTTCACGCCGCCTTCGCCCAGTCGCTGCAAATCGACACCAACCTGATCACCGACGAGATGGCCTACAACCAGCAACCGGAATGGGATTCGGTGGCCCACATGGCGCTGGTGGCGGAACTGGAAAGCGTGTTCGACATCATGCTCGACACCGACGACATTCTGGCGATGAGCTCAGTCGCCAAGGCGCGCGAGATACTGCAAAAGTACGACGTCGCTTTTTAAACGCTCCCCCGCCACCGCGATTTCCGCCGACACCGCCTCCTCCGCGCGGCGTCGTTCTGCCAGGAATCGTGGATTAAAAGCAACAGTACGTCACTGTGTTCCGAGCGCCTGGGCGCGCGCGTTGCCGATCAAAACGCGCACGCGATGTTCTTCGAACCCGATGCAACCAATTTGAGGTTAGGCGATATTTAATTGCTATAATCGCCGCTTTCTTATAGGTAATGCTGGCTTGCGCTCTTGCCATTGCCCGTGAGAAGGCTTTATCTGCAACTTATTATTAATCAGCACATTACGGAAGCCCTATGAAAGCAGTGATACTGGCCGGCGGCCTGGGTAGCAGAATCAGCGAAGAAACCAACCTCAAACCCAAGCCAATGGTCGAGATTGGTGGCAAGCCCATCCTCTGGCACATCATGAAAATGTATTCGCACCATGGGATCAATGAATTCGTGATCTGCTGCGGTTACAAGGGCTATGTCATCAAGGAATATTTCGCCAACTATTTCCTGCACATGTCCGATGTCACCTTCGACATGCGCAACAATGAAATGCAGGTACACCAGCAATACGCCGAGCCATGGAAAGTCACGCTGGTCGATACCGGCGAAGACTCGATGACGGGCGGCCGCCTGCGCCGCGTGCGCGACTACGTCAAGGATGAGGAAGATTTCTGCTTCACCTACGGCGACGGCGTGTCCGATGTCGATATCGGCAAAGTCATCGCCTTCCACAAGGCCGCCGGTGTGGACGCCACCCTGACCGCCACCTTCCCGCCGGGCCGCTTCGGCGCGCTCGACATCCATGACGGCCGCGTCGGCTCGTTCAAGGAAAAGCCGAAGGGCGACGGCGGCATGATCAACGGCGGTTTCTTCGTGCTCAAACCGAAGGTGATCGACCTGATCGCCGCTGACGACACCACCTGGGAACGCGAGCCGCTCGAAGCGCTGGCAACCAGCGGCCAATTAGCCGCGTATCAACACGAAGGTTTCTGGCAACCGATGGACACGCTGCGCGACAAAAATCATCTCGAACAACTGTGGCAATCCGGCCAGGCGCCGTGGAAGGTATGGAAATAATGTTTGAACAAGCTTATGCCGGCAAACGCGTGCTGGTCACCGGTCACACCGGCTTCAAAGGTTCGTGGCTCACCACCTGGCTGCTCAAGCTGGGCGCCACCGTGGCCGGTTTTTCGGACTGCGTGCCGACCGAACCGTCGATGTTCGAAAAAACCGGCCTGGCCGACAATATCGAACACCACCTGGGCGACGTGCGCGACCTCGCTGCCGTCACCAAGGTAATCGCCGACTTCAAGCCGGACTTCGTGTTTCACCTGGCCGCGCAGGCGATCGTCTCCACCTCGTACAGCGACCCGGTCGGCACCATCACCACCAACGTGGTTGGCACTGCCAACGTGCTCGAAGCGCTGCGTCTGCTGAACCCGAACTGCGTGGCAGTGATGATCACCTCCGACAAGTGCTACGAGAACGTCGAGTGGGTCTGGGGCTACAAGGAAACCGACCACCTGGGCGGCCGCGACATCTACAGCGGCTCCAAGGGCGCCGCCGAAGTGATCATCCACTCGTACGTCGAATCGTTCATGCGCAAGCCTGGCTGCAACGTGCGCGTGGCCACCGGTCGCGCCGGCAACGTGATCGGCGGCGGCGACTGGGCCCGCGACCGTATCGTGGTCGACTGCATGCGCGGCTGGTCGGAAGGCAAGCCGGTGGAAATCCGCAGCCCGTCTGCCACCCGTCCGTGGCAGCACGTGCTCGAGCCGCTGAGTGGCTACCTGACCCTGGGCGCGGCACTGGCGCGCGACGCCAAGCTGCACGGCGAGTCGTTCAACTTCGGGCCGCGTTCGGAACAGAACCGCACCGTACTCGACCTGCTCAAGGACCTGAGCGCCGCCTGGAACTTCGCCGACACCGGCGATGCCTACCAAGTGACCGCCAACATTCCGTTCCACGAAGCGGGCCTGCTCAAGCTCAATTGCGACAAGGCGCTGTTCCACCTGAAATGGGAAGCCAACCTGCAATACGTCGAGCTGGTCGATTTCGTCAGCGACTGGTACTACCGCTACTACCGTGAATCGGCCGACATGTTCGCGCTCACCCAGGCGCAGATCGGCGTCTACGAGGAACGTGCACGCGCGCGGAGCCTGGTATGGACGCGCTGACCGGCCAACCGGGCACGCTGCCGCTGGTCACCCCGCTGCTCACGCCGCTGCGCCGCATCGCCAACCCGCTCGGTGACATCTACCACGCGGTCAAGGCGACCGACGAAGGCTACGCCGGCTTCGGCGAAGCCTACTTCACCACCGTCCACCACGGCGCGGTGAAGGGCTGGAAGCAGCACAGCCGCATGACCTTGAACCTCGTGGTGCCGGAAGGCGCCGTGTGCTTCTACGTGCGCGACGACAGCGGCAACCAGTTCCGCCATGTACTGGGCAGCATCGACGGCGCCGAGTATGCGCGCCTGACCGTGCCGCCCGGCTACTGGGTGGCGTTTCGCGGCGAGGGACCGGGCCTGAACCTGGTGCTCAACGTCGCCAGCATCGCCCACGATCCAGCCGAAGCGACCAACGCGCCGCTGGAAAGCCATGCGCTGTGGGGTGACGCATGAAGCTCCTCTTGACCGGCGCCGGTGGCCTGCTCGGCAGCGCCGTCATGGCGGTGGCGGCCGAACGCGGCGACCAGTGCGACGCGCTGTCCCGTCCTGCGCTCGGCGGCGGCCAACCGGCCGTCACGGCAGCGCAGCTGGCCAACTCCCTGGCCGGCTATGACGTGCTGGTGCACGCTGCTGCCAACACCAACGTCGAAGCATGCGAAACCGCGCCCGACGACTGCTACCGCGACAATTTCCTGCTGACCGAACTGCTGGCGCAGGCCGCAGCATTGGCCGGCGTGCACATGGTGTTCGTCTCGAGCACCGGCCTGTACGGCACTGCCGGCGACACGCCTTACCGTGAATACGAGGCGGCCGTCCCTACCACGCACCACCACCGCAGCAAGCTGCTCGGCGAGCAGAGCGTGCTGGCGGCAAATGCCAGCAACCTGGTACTGCGTACCGGCTGGCTGTTCGGCGGCAGCGCTGCCAACCCCAAGAATTTCGTGGCCCGCCGGGTCGATGAAGCGCGCGCCGCGCTGGCGGCCGGACGCCACATCGAATCGAATGCGGAACAGCGCGGCGTACCGTGCTGGAACCGCGACGTCGCCACCCGCCTGCTGGACCTGGCCGATGCTGGCGTCGCCGGCGTGGTCAACTGCGTCAACAGCGGCAACGCCTCGCGCTGCGAGTATGTCGCGGCCGTGGTGCAGTTGGCCGGCATCGCGGTGGAAGTCAAGCCATCGACAGCCGCGAGCTTCGCCCGCAAGGCACGCGTATCGAACAACGAAATGGCAGACAACTGGAAAATGGCAATGCTCGGGTGGCCCGACATGCCGGACTGGCGCGCCAGCCTGGCGGCCTATCTGCACGGCGACCTGGCCGCTTATTGAGCACGAGATTGATCCCGGCACTGATACCGACACAGACGAAACAGCATGACTATTGAAAACACCATTGAAGACCTGGACGTCGTGATCCTGGGCGGCGGCGTCGCGGGCCTGGGCGCAGCCCTCAAGGCACGCGAAACCGGCCGCACCGCCGTCATTTTCGAAGCGCGCGACAGCGCCGGCGGCCTGCTTGACAACTTCACCATCGACGGCTTCCGCTTCGACAACGCCGTCCACCTGAGCTTTGCCACCGAAGAAAAAGTGCGCAATATTTTCGACCGCACGCCGTACCTGACCCACCCGTCGGATTCATACTGCTTCGAGGGCGACCGCTGGCTCAAACACCCGGTGCAGAACAACCTGGCGCCGCTCGAACCGACGGACAAGGTCGAACTGATCAAGTCATTCCTGGCCCGCCCTTCAGCGCTGGCCGGCGACGACTACGAAAGCTGGCTGCGCCACCAGTACGGCGATGGCATTGCCGAGCGCTATCCGATCCGCTACACGCAGAAGTACTGGGCCACGCCGGCCAGCGCGCTGTCGACCAACTGGATCGGCCAACGCATGCGCCGCGCGGAACTGGACGAGATCCTGTTCGGCGCCATGACCACGCAAACGCCGAACACGTACTACACCAAGGAAATGCGCTATCCGAAAGCCGGCGGCTACAAGGCGTTCATCGCGCCGCTGATCGCCGACGCCGATATCCGCACCGGCCACGCGGCCGTGGAGATCGATACGGCCGCGCGCACGGTGCGCTTTGCCAACGGCGCGCAGGTGCGCTACCGCAACCTGGTGAGCACCCTGCCGCTGCCGGTGCTGGCGCGCATCACGCCCGATGCACCAGCGACGGTCAAGCAGGCGGCTAGCGAGCTCAAGGCCACGTCGATCGACCTGGTGTCGGTGGGCTTCAACAAGCCGCTGGTGAAAGACCTGTGGTTCTACATCTACGATGATGATGTGCTGGCCAGCCGCGCGTACTCGCCGTCGGTCAAGTCGCCGGAAAACGTACCGGAGGGCTGCAGCTCGCTGCAGTTCGAGATCTATAGCCGTGGCGAAGAATCGAGCTACGACGGCGAGGCGCTCAAGCAGAACACTTTGGCGGCGCTGGAGAAGATGGGCATCGCCAAGGCGGAAGATATCGCCGTGCTCGACCACCGCGTGCTGCGCTTCGGTAACGTAATCTTCGACCAGGGCATGGAAGCTAACCGCCAGTGCGTGCTGGACTGGGCACGCGGCGCCGGCATTGCCAGCTGCGGGCGCTTCGGCGAATGGGACTACCTGTGGTCCAACCAGAGCCTGCTCAGCGGCTACAACGCGTTGTAATCACCAATCCGGGCTACGCGCCCGGGTTTTTATTTCAGGGTTCGCGGATCGACTCGTCCAGCGCCCGCGTGAGCGGGTACAGCAGGTACGACATCACGGTGCGCTGGCCCACCACGATTTCCGCCGAGACCGTCATACCGGGCAGCAGTTGCGTGCCTGGCGCCACCTTCTTCAATGCCCCCGTGTACGGAATCCGGCTCAGGTAATAGGTGTCGAGGCCGCCGCCGTTCTTGTCGGCGGTGTCGCGCTTGAACGAGTCCTGGCTCACCGTGCGCACCTTGCCCTCCAGCATGCCGTGCTTCATGAACGTGAACGCATCGACCTTGATGTGGGCCGGCATGCCGGTCTTGATGAAGCCGATATCGACCGAGTCGATCTGTACTTCCGCCTCCAGCTCGGCGCCCAGCGGCACCAGCGTGAACATCTGTTCGGCCTCGCGGATCACGGACCCCACCGAGAACTTGGCGATTTCCAGCACCACGCCGTCGGCCGGCGCCACCATCTGCACCATTTTCAGGCGCTTGTCGGCCTTCGACAGCTGCTCGTTGATGCCGTCGCGGTCGCGCGTGGCGGACAGCAGATCTTCCATCGCCTTTTGCCGCCAGCTGCGCTCGAACGCGGCGCGCTCGGCCTGTACCGACGCCAGTTCGCTGGCCATCTCGACCGCCTTGTTGCGCTGCATGTCCATGTCGCGCTCGACTTCCAGGCGGCGGTCGCGCGCTTCGAGCAAGTGCATCTTGGCGCCGAAGTTCTCGGCGACCAGCTGCTCCTGCATCGCCTCCACTTCGCGCAGGGATTTGACGCGCTGGGCCAGCACCACCTGGTCGTGCTTGTTGGTTTCCAGGCCGGCGCGCAGGCGTGCGATGTTCTGGTCCATCTTCGATTTTTGCGCTTCGTAGTTGCCGCGCCGTTCCACCGACAGCTGCTGCTGCAGGCGCGCGTCGTCGCTGCCCGCCTCGGTACTGCCGGCCTTGCCGCCCAGTTCGGCACGCAGGCCGGCGGCCTGGTTGTTCAGGCTGTCGAGACGGATGCGCAGCTGGCTTTCATCGGCCGCGCTGAAAGTGGGGTCGAGCGTGGCCAGCAACTGGCCCTTCCTGACGATTTGCCCCACCCGCACGTCGATGCTCTGGATGATCGACGTATCGAGCGGCTGCAGCACGATATTCGGCAGCGGGTTGACCAGGCGGCCGTGGGCGATGACGACCTTGTCGATCGGCGAAACGCTGGCCCAGACGATGAAGCCGACCAGCGTGAGCACCAGCAGGTGCAGGGTCAGTTGCACGAAGCGCGGCAGCGGGCCGCGCTCGATGGCGTCGGCGTCCGGCAGGAACTCGATCTCGGTCTGGTCCTTTTGCTGGCGGACCTTGGCCGGATTTACAGGTGGCTTGTTTGCTGGTTCCATAAATGCTGGTAAGTGTCGCTACGGGTAAGCAGTTCTTCATGCCGGCCGGCATCCACCAGGGAGCCTTGCTGCATGACCATGATTTTGTCGGCATTGACCAGCGTGGACAGGCGGTGCGAAATCATCACCACCGTGCGGCCCACGGCGATCTTCGAGAGATTTTTAATGAAGATCGCTTCCGATTCCGGGTCCAGCGCGGAGGCGGCCTCGTCCAGAATAAGAATGCGCGGGCGCGCCACCAGGGTGCGCGCGATCGACAGCCGCTGCTTCTGGCCGCCGGACAGGTTGGAGGCGTTCTCTTCCAGGATGGTGTCGTAGCCCTGGGGCAGGCGCTCGATGAATTCGTCGGCGCCGGCCGCGACCGCAGCCGCCACCAGTTCCTCGAACGGGGCGTCGGGCTTGGTCACCGACAGGTTTTCGCGCACCGTGCCGCGGAACAGGAAGTTCTCCTGCAACACCACGCCGATCTGGCGCCGCAGGTGCGACAGTTCGATTTCGCGCGCGTCGATGCCGTCGAAGCGGACGATGCCTTCCTGCAGCGGGTACAGCCCCTGGATCAGCTTGGTCAAGGTGGTCTTGCCGGACCCGGAGCGGCCGACAATACCCACCACCGTGCCCTGCTCGATGGTAAAGCTGGCCTTGTTGAGGGCCAGGTTCTGCGCACCGGGATAGCGGAAGATCACGTTGTCGAACCTGATCTCGCCGTCCAGCTGCGGACGCAGGCCGGTGGCGTCGGCGCGGCCTTCCGGCGCACGGTTCATCACCTCGCCCAGCATGCGCACCGACAGCGCGGTTTCCTGGTATTCGTTGACCAGGCCGACGAGCGAAATGAGCGGCTGCGTGACGCGGCCCGACAGCATCTGGAACGCGATCAGCGCACCGACCGACAGGGTGCTGTCGAACACGTCGGCCGCGCCCACCACGATCAGCGTGACCGGCAGCAGCTTGCCGAGGAAATCGGTGACGGCGTTGCCGGCGATCGAAATCTGCCCCACCCGGAAGTGCATGGTGATCGCCTCGGCCGAGCGCTGGTCCCAGGTGCGGCGCTGCGACGGCTCGATCGCCAGCGCCTTGACCGTGCGCATGCCGTGGATGGTTTCCACCAGCATGCCCTGGCGCTGGCCCTCGGCCGTGTACAGGGCGTTGAGGCGGCGCTGGAAAGTCGGCACCATGGCCAGCACCACGCCGCCGATCAGCGCCGCGAACAGCAGCACGATCAGGGTCAGCTTGAACGAGTAGCTGAACAAAATCGGAATGAACACCAGCAGCGAGATCAGATCGAGCGCGGTGAAGAACAGCCGGCCGGTAAGAAAACTGCGGATCTTTTCCAGCTGCTGCATGTGGCGCGTGATGACGCCGGCGCTGGTGGTCTCGAAAAAATCGATCGGCAGGGACAGCAGGTGGCCGAACACGCGGCGCGTCAGGCGCATGTCGATTTTATTACTGGCGGCGAGCGTCAGGGTCTGGCGCAGGAAGCCGAACAGCGCGTCGAACACCAGCGCCATGGTAATGCCCACGGCCAGCACCTGCAAGGTCGTCACGCTCTGGTGCGTGAGTACCTTGTCGATCACCAGCTGGAAGAAGATCGGCGACGCCAGCGCCAGGATCTGCATGGCGATGGCGGCAATGAAAATGTCGCGGAACGCCGCCTTCTGGCGCAGGATTTCGGGAATGAACCAGCGCAGGCCGAACGGCTGGTGCGGGTCGGTAAACTTGTGCTCGCGCTTGACGAACAGCACCTCGCCCTGCCAGCGCTGCTCGAACTCGGCGCGCGCGACCATGATCACGGTGGCGTTGGCCAGCGCCGGATTGAGTACCGCCACCTGGTCGGGGGCGCCGTCCTCGCCCGGCTTGACGCCGACGATGATGACCATGTTGCCGCTGATCAGGCGCGCCATCAGCGGGAACACGCCGCCCTGCGCCAGCAGGCGCGACCAGGTCAGCTTGTCGGCCTTGGCTTTTAGGCCGATCTCGGACGCCATGCGCAGCAGCATGCCGTTGCCCGGCTCTTCCGCGCGCAGCGCGTACTCGTCGATCAGGCGTTCGGGGTTGATTTGCAGGCCGTGATGCTGTGCGATCGCTGTCAGGCACTGTACCGCGGTGTGGGGAAATTTATCTTGCATAGGGCCTGGTGGGAGTGGGGAACCGGAGTGATACCAGCCTTGGAATTCTACCCGCCAAGGTGTTGCTTCGGGGGATTTTGTTGTTTGGAAGCACAACCCATTTTACATTTCTGTTCGACGGATGAAATCGCTGCGCGCTCCGAAAAAAAAGCGGCAAGACCCGCAGGTCTTGCCGCTCTCATGGTGCAACTACGTCAGCTTACTTGGCTGCCAGGATGCCCTGGCCATGGCCGCCTTGCAGCGCTTTGAGGCGCAGCGAGTCTTCGGTGGCCGCCTGGTGGGTCGAGGCGGTCAGCTTGTGCTCGAAGTTGCCGATGGCGCTGGCCATGGCGGCCACTTGCGAGTTCACGCTCGATGGCAGTTCCAGCTTGGCCGTGTTGGCGGTGCTGGTGGCTGCCGCGTCAAAGCTCGACAAGGCGTTCGACAGGCTGCTCACCGACGAGGTCAGGCTGCCGGCAGTCTTGCTGCTGTCCTGGAACCAGACGTCCGCTGCCTGGTGCACAGCGCCGTCGGTGGTCTCGTAGGTCGAGACCATGCCGATCAGGTTGCCGTTATCGACGATGGACGTTTTCTGCACGTCGAGGTTCAGCTTGGCGATGTTGAGGTCGGCCAGCGACTTCAGTTCATCGGCCTGGCTGACGCCGTCGGCATTGCCATCGACCCACACGCGCAGGTTGTTGAACTGGGTGTCCTTGGCATCGATTACGCCGTCGCCGTTGACATCGAGTTCCGCCAGCGCCTGGTAGCCGTTGGCCGCTTTCTGGCCGTTGGCCAGGGTGGTGCCCTCGCCGAACAGTTCGCTACCGTTGTTGATCACGCCGTCGCCGTTGCGGTCCAGGACCAGCAGGCCATCGCCACCACCCACCCAACCGACGTTGGATTTGTTACCGGTGGCCAGCAGATCGAACTGCACGCCGGCCGACAGGTTGAGGGTGTTGATGCCGTTGCCGTTCAGATCGAGAACGATAGGGCTCGACAGTGGCATCGCTGCTTGCTGGTCGGCCGTGATCGCCGCTTTCAGCGTCGTCGTGGCGTACAGCGCATCGACCTGGGCCATGGTCAGCGCCTTGATCTGGTCGGTGGACAGTGCCACGAACTGGTCGGTGGTCAACTTCACGAACTGCTGCGTGGTCAGCGCCGCCAGCGACGCGGTTTTCAGCGCCACGATGTCGGCCGTCTCCAGGGCAGCGATGCTGCTGGTGGACAGCGCGCGCAGCTGGGTGCTGGTCAGCGCGTTGATCTGGTCGCTCGACAGCGCCACCGCTTGTGCAGTGGTCAGGCCGGCGGCCAGGGCAGTGGTGCTCAGGCTGGCAATCTGGGTCGTGGTCAGCGCCGCCAGCTGGACGGTGGTGATGGCAGCGAGCTGGTTGGTGCGCAGGGCGGCAACCGCTTCCGTTTTCAGCGCGTTCAGGTCCTGCGTTTCCAGTGCAGCAACGCTGGTGGTGCTCAGCGACGAGACCTGCAAGGTGCTCAGCGCAGCGGCCTGGCTGGTGCCCAGCGCAACGATCTGGTCGGTCGTCAGGCCGTTGGCCACTTGCGCCGTGGTCAGCGCGCCCAGTGCCGCGGTCGTCAGGCTGCCGATCTGGTCGGTGGTCAGTGCACGCAGCTGGGTGGTGGTCAGCGCGGCAATCGACGTCGATTTCAGCGCGTTCAGGTCGGCCGTTTCCAGCGCGGCAACCGCATTGGTGGTCAGTGCAGCCACTTGCAGCGTGCCAAGTGCGCCAGCCTGGGCAGTGGTCAACGCCACCACCTGGTCGGTGGTCAGGGCACGGATGCCGGCGGTGGTGAAGGCCGCCAGCTGGGTGCTGGACAATGCTGCCACCTGGTCGGTGGTCAACGCGGCGATCTGCGTCGATTTCAGCGCGGCAACGCCAGCGGTGGTCAGGCCGGCCAGGTCGGCCGTTTCCAGCGCAACGATGCTGGCGGTGGACAACGCACCCACTTGCGCGGTGGTCAGGCCAGCGACCTGGCTCGAGCTCAACGCCACGATCTGGTCGGTGGTCAGGCCGTTGGCAATGTTGGCCGTGGACAGGGCCGACAGCGACGCGGTGGTCAGCGCCTGCACTTGCGCGGTGGTGATCGCGGCCACTTGCGCCGAGGTCAGGCCGGCAATGGCGGCGGTTTTCAGCGCGGCCAGGTCGGCCGTTTCCAGCGCCACGATGGCGTCGGTGGTCAGGGCGGCGACTTGCTGGGTGGTCAGCGCGTTGGCAGCGGTGGTGCTCAGGGCCACGATCTGGTCGGTGGTCAGGGCGCGGATCTGGCTGGTGGTCAGCGCGGCCAGGCTGGCGGTTTTCAGCGCGGCGAAATCAGCCGTCTCCAGCGCCACGATAGCGTTGGTGGACAGGGCTGCCGCTTGCGCCGTGGTCAGCGCGTTGGCCTGGCCGGTGGTCAAGGCAACGACCTGGTTAGTGGTCAGCGCGGCGATACCGGTGGTGGTCACGGCAGCCAGCTGGGTGCTCGACAACGCAACCACCTGGTCGGTCGTCAACGCGGCAACTTGCGCCGTTTTCAGTGCCGCGACGCCGGCGGTGGTCAGGCCGGCCAGGTCGGCCGTTTCCAGCGCAACGATGCTGTTGGTGGACAAGGCGCCAACCTGGGCCGTGGTCAGGCCGGCGATCTGGCTCGAGGTCAGAGCGACGATCTGGTCCGTGGTCAGGCCGTTGGCGATATTGGCCGTGGTCAGGGCGGCCAGGCCCGTCGTGCTCAGGCTCTGCACCTGGGCCGTGGTCAGGGCAGCGACTTGCGCCGAGGTCAGCGCGGCGTACGAAGCGGTGTCCAGGCCACGCAGGTCGGCCGTTTCCAGCGCGACGATGGCGTCGGTGGTGAAGGCGGCGACTTGCTGGGTGGTCAGCGCACCAGCGCCAGCCGTGGTCAGCGCAACCACCTGGTCGGTGGTCAGGGCGCGGATCTGGTTGGTGGTCAGCGCGGCGACAGCAGCGGTTTTCAGCGCGGCGAAGTCGGCCGTTTCCAGCGCCACGATGGCGTTGGTGGACAGCGCAGCGACTTGCTGGCTGGTCAGCGCACCGGCTTGGGCCGTGGTCAGGGCAACGATCTGGTCGGTGGTGAGCGCGGCAGCGCCGGCGGTGGTGAAGGCAGCCACCTGGGTGCTCGACAGGGCCACCAGCTGGTCGGTGGTCAGGGCGGCCACTTGCACGGTGCGCAGGGCGGCGATATCGGCGGTGGACAGGCCGGCCAGGTCGGCCGTTTCCAGCGCGACGATGCTATTGGTGGACAACGCCGCCACTTGCGCGGTGGTCAGACCGGCAACCTGGCTCGACGACAGGGAGACGATCTGGTCGGTGGTCAGGCCGCTGGCGATATTGGCCGTGGAGATGGCCGACAGCGCAGCGGTGGACAGTGCTTGCACCTGGGCGGTGGTGATCGCGGCCACTTGCGCCGACGTCAGCGCGGCAAACGACGCGGTTTTCAGGGCGGCCAGGTCGGCCGTTTCCAGCGCGACGATGGCGTCGGTGGTGAACGCGGCCACTTGCTGCGTGGTCAGCGCGGCGGCGCCGACGGTGCTCAAGGCAACCACCTGGTCGGTGGTCAGCGCACGGACCTGGTTGGTGGTCAGCGCAGCCAGGCTGGCGGTTTTCAGCGCAGCGAAGTCGGCGGTTTCCACGGCGGCAATCGCGGCGGTGGACAGGCCGGCCACTTGCTGGCTGGTCAGTGCACCGGCCTGGGTAGTGGTCAGGGCAACGATCTGGTCGGTGGTCAGCGCAGCAGCGCCGGCGGTGGTCAGCGCGACGATCTGGTTGGTGGACAGGGTCACCAGCTGGTCGGTCGTCAGGGCCGCCACTTGCGCCGTGCGCAGGGAGGCGACACCGGCAGTGGTCAGGCCGGCCAGGTCGGCCGTTTCCAGCGCGACGATGCTATTGGTGGACAACGCGCCAACTTGCGCGGTGGTCAGTGCAGCGACCTGGCTCGAGCTCAGCGCAACAACCTGGTCGGTGGTCAGACCGTTGGCGATATTGGCCGTGGACAGCGCCGCCAGCGACGCGGTGGTCAGCGCCTGCACCTGCGCGGTGGTGATCGCGGCCACTTGCGCCGAGGTCAGGCCGGCGATCGCGGCAGTTTTCAGCGCGGCGAAGTCGGCAGTTTCCAGCGCCACGATGGCGTCGGTGGTCAGGGCAGCGACTTGCTGCGTGGTCAGCGCGTTGGCGGCGGTGGTGCTCAAGGCCACGATCTGGTCGGTGGTCAGGGCACGGACCTGGTTGGTGGTCAGCGCGGCCAGGCTGGCGGTTTTCAGCGCAGCGAAGTCGGCCGTTTCCAGGGCGGCAATCGCGGCGGTGGACAGACCGGCCACTTGCTGGCTGGTCAGTGCGCCAGCCTGGGTGGTGGTCAAGGCAACGATCTGGTCGGTGGTCAGCGCGGCAGCGCCGGCGGTGGTCAGCGCGACGATCTGGTTGGTGGACAGGGCCACCAGCTGGTCGGTCGTCAGGGCAGCCACTTGCGCCGTTTTCAGGGCGGCGACGCCGGCGGTGGTCAGGCCAGCCAGGTCGGCCGTTTCCAGCGCGACGATGCTCGCAGTGGACAAGGCGCCTACTTGCGCGGTGGTCAGGCCGGCAACCTGGCTCGACGACAGGGCGACGATCTGGTCAGTGGTCAGGCCGTTGGCGATATTGGCCGTGGTCAGGGCGGCCAGGCCCGTCGTGCTCAGGCTCTGCACCTGGGCCGTGGTCAGGGCAGCGACTTGCGCCGAGGTCAGCGCGGCGTACGAAGCGGTGTCCAGGCCACGCAGGTCGGCCGTTTCCAGCGCGACGATGGCGTCGGTGGTGAAGGCGGCAACTTGCTGGGTGGTCAGCGCGCCGGCGCCAGCGGTGGTCAGTGCGACGACCTGGTCGGTGGTCAGGGCGCGGATCTGGTTGGTGGTCAGTGCGGCAACACCGGCGGTTTTCAGCGCGGCAAAGTCGGCCGTTTCCAGCGCCACGATGGCGTTGGTGGACAGGGCTGCAACTTGCGCGGTGGTCAGCGCATTGGCCTGGCCGGTGGTCAAGGCAACCACCTGGTCGGTGGTCAGCGCGGCGACACCGGCGGTGGTGAACGCTGCCACCTGGGTGTTCGACAGGGCAACGACCTGGTCGGTGGTCAGGGCGGCAACTTGCGTGGTTTTCAGCGCAGCGATGGCGGCTGTGGAGAGACCGGCCAGGTCGGCCGTTTCCAGCGCGACGATGCTATTGGTGGACAACGCGCCAACTTGCGCGGTGGTCAGACCGGCAACCTGGCTCGAGCTCAGGGCGACGATCTGGTCGGTGGTCAGGCCGTTGGCGATGTTCGCCGTGGTCAATGCAGCCAGGGCCGAGGTGCTCAGGCTTTGTACCTGGACGGTGGTCAGGGCAGCAACCTGGGCCGAGGTCAGCGCGGCAAACGAGGCGGTATCCAGGCCACGCAGGTCGGCCGTTTCCAGGGCGACGATGGCGTCGGTGGTGAAGGCGGCAACTTGCTGGGTGGTCAGCGCACCAGCGCCAGCCGTGGTCAGTGCAACCACCTGGTCGGTGGTCAGCGCCTTGATCTGGTTGGTGGTCAATGCGGCGACAGCGGCGGTTTTCAGCGCGGCGAAGTCGGCCGTTTCCAGCGCCACGATGGCGTTGGTGGACAGCGCAGCGACTTGCTGGCTGGTCAGCGCACCGGCTTGGGCCGTGGTCAGGGCAACGATCTGGTCAGTGGTCAGCGCAGCAGCGCCGGCGGTGGTGAAGGCAGCCACTTGGGTGCTCGACAGGGCCACCAGCTGGTCGGTGGTCAGGGCGGCCACTTGCACGGTGCGCAGGGCGGCGATATCGGCGGTGGAAAGGCCGGCCAGGTCGGCCGTTTCCAGCGCGACGATGCTATTGGTGGACAACGCCGCCACTTGCGCGGTGGTCAGGCCGGCAACCTGGCTCGACGACAGGGCAACGATCTGGTCGGTGGTCAGACCGTTGGCGATGTTGGCGGTGGAGATGGCCGACAGCGCAGCGGTGGACAGTGCTTGCACCTGGGCGGTGGTGATCGCGGCCACTTGCGCCGAGGTCAGCGCGGCAAACGACGCGGTTTTCAGGGCGGCCAGGTCGGCCGTTTCCAGCGCCACGATGGCGTCGGTGGTGAACGCGGCCACTTGCTGCGTGGTCAGCGCAGCGGCGCCGGCGGTGTTCAAGGCAACCACCTGGTCGGTGGTCAGCGCACGCACCTGGTTGGTGGTCAGCGCAGCCAGGCTGGCGGTTTTCAGGGCGGCGAAGTCGGCGGTTTCCAGGGCGGCAATCGCGGCGGTGGACAGGCCGGCCACTTGCTGGCTGGTCAGTGCGCCGGCTTGGGCGGTGGTCAGGGCAACGACCTGGTCGGTGGTCAGCGCGGCAGCGCCGGCGGTGGTCAGCGCGGCGATCTGGTTGGTGGACAGGGTGACCAGTTGACCGGTGGTCAGCGCGGCCACCTGCACGGTGCGCAGGGCGGCGATATCGGCGGTGGACAGGCCGGCCAGGTCGGCCGTTTCCAGCGCAACGATGCTGGCGGTCGACAGCGCGGCCACTTGCGCGGTGGTCAGACCGGCAACCTGGCTCGACGACAGGGCAACGATCTGGTCGGTGGTCAGACCGTTGGCGATGTTGGCGGTGGAGATGGCCGACAGCGCAGCGGTGGACAGTGCTTGCACCTGGGCGGTGGTGATCGCGGCCACTTGCGCCGACGTCAGCGCGGCAAACGACGCGGTTTTCAGGGCGGCCAGGTCGGCCGTTTCCAGCGCGACGATGGCGTCGGTGGTGAACGCGGCCACTTGCTGCGTGGTCAGCGCGGCGGCGCCGGCGGTGTTCAAGGCAACCACCTGGTCGGTGGTCAGCGCACGCACCTGGTTGGTGGTCAGCGCAGCCAGGCTGGCGGTTTTCAGCGCGGCGAAGTCGGCGGTTTCCAGGGCGGCAATCGCGGCGGTGGACAGGCCGGCCACTTGCTGGCTGGTCAGTGCGCCAGCCTGGGTGGTGGTCAAGGCAACGATCTGGTCGGTGGTCAACGCGGCAGCTCCGGCGGTGGTCAGCGCGGTGATCTGGTTGGTGGACAGGGTGACCAGCTGGCCGGTCGTCAGGGCAGCCACTTGCGCCGTGCGCAGGGAGGCGACACCGGCGGTGGTCAGGCCGGCCAGGTCGGCCGTTTCCAGTGCGACGATGCTGGCGGTGGACAGCGCCGCCACTTGCGCGGTGGTCAGGCCGGCAACCTGGCTCGACGACAGGGCGACGATCTGGTCGGTGGTCAGGCCGTTGGCGATATTGGCCGTGGAGATGGCCGACAGCGCAGCAGTGGACAGCGCCTGCACCTGGGTGGTGGTCAGGGCGGCCACTTGCGCGCTGGTCAGCGCGGCAAACGACGCGGTTTTCAGGGCGGCCAGGTCGGCCGTTTCCAGCGCGACGATGGCGTCGGTGGTGAAGGCGGCAACTTGCTGGCTGGTCAGGGCATTGGCGGCGGCGGTGGACAGCGCGACGATCTGGCTGGTCGTCAGGGCCTTGACCTGGGCGGTGGTCAGGGCAGCGATCGACGCGGTCTTGAGGGCGACGAAATCAGCGGTTTCCAGTGCGACGATGGCGTCGGTGCCGAAGGCGGCGACTTGCGCGGTGGTCAGCGCGCCAGCCTGGCTGGTGGTCAATGCCACGATCTGGTCGGACGACAGCGCACGTACTTGCGCGGTGGTCAGGCCGCCCAGGGCGCTGGTGGTGAGGGCGGCGAAGTCCTCGGTGGCCATGCGCGAAATGGTGCCGGTGGAGATGGCGGCTATTTGCTGCGAACGCAGCGCAATCACCTGGTCGGTGGTCAGCGCCACAATCTGATCAGACGTCAGATCCGTGAAATTGGAAGTCCCCAGCGCAGCGATCTGCGTGGTGGAAATTGCGGCAACGTTTTGCGTGCTTAAACCGGTGAAATAGCCCATTGTAATTCTCCTAAAAGAAGGCGCTGATTCGATGTCTGTCCAAAAGTTAACGACGGCCCTGTCCGTCGTCGTTGGCCTTCGTCAGTGGCAATATGCCGTTTTATTAATATGTATTTACAACCAACCCGTGACTACCGTCGCAACAAGGCGCTCGTATCGTTCTTTACGTCAACAAAAATGTTAACTTTAGCAAACGGTACGAGCTTTTTTCGTTGCGCAATATGCAAAAAATATTACTTGTCTAATTCACCACAAGAATCCGGGGCAAAGCGCCCAATGTAAAAGACCGCCGGCGGCATGGTTACAGGGCGACCGGCACGAATCTTCCACTAAGTAAACTTATTCCCGTCAGGAAAAATATTCCGATACAGCTTGATCCATTGCGCATCCAAAAACATAAGTCTTTGAATCAAATAGGCTTTTTTCAACCGCTGGGGAGCTGACCAGCTACCCGGAACGCCCGAAGTAGCGCGAAGTATAGCCGAGTTACTTGCTGAAAAGAATTTATTTGATGCCGTGTCTCGTTGCCGCAACCAACTTTTCAGCAATATTTAGGGGGCAATAAAGATGCAAAATCGACTACCTTGCATTACTTTCACAGAATTAACCTTGATTAATGGCAATAAAACATCGTTTTCGTAACAGTATTTCACTTCTGTAACTTTGTGAAATGATACTTTGCATTAATATTGTGACAGTGCAATGACTTGCTGATGGGCGGGGGTCAGCGTGCTGAAGACGCTGGAGGGGATCGGTGACGCAGGCGCCAGGCCAGCACCACCGCAGTGACGGCCAGCAAGGCCAGCGCCACCATATTGAGGACGAACACGCCGTGGCCGAACCGCGCCACCAGGCCCAGGCTCACGCCCGCCTTGACGCTGAACTGCCAGCTGCTGTCGTAGGGGAAATAACTGCCCACCTGCGGCAGGTAATAAAGAATGCCGCCGATTAGCCCGCTGATCATGCGCTTGAGCGAAAGCACCGCCGCCAGGAAGCCGAGCATGGCCACGCCAAACAGCACGGCCAGCGCGTCGCCATATTGCGGCTCGCCCAGCAAACCGAGGCTGACGGCCAGCGCCAGCGCACTATTGAGTAACAAAACCCGCGCCAGCCATTTTTCAAATTCCTGCATCTGGTGATCTCTTCAATAAGGCCGCGCCCGGTGCGCGCCGCAGATTGTACCGTTTGTACCGTGCCGCGTGCACCGGACTAACTTCAGCCAGCCTGCCTGCTGCGGCCATGCACCAGGCGATACAACAATGGCAATACCAGCAGGGTCAGGGCGGTGGATGACAGGATGCCGCCGATGACCACCGTCGCCAGCGGGCGCTGCACCTCGGCGCCGGTGCCGGTGGCCAGCGCCATCGGCACGAAGCCCAGCGATGCCACCAGCGCCGTCATCAGTACCGGTCGCAACCGACCGAGCGCGCCCGCGCGAATCGCCTGCTCCACCGTCAGGCCATCGTCGCGCAGCTTGCGGATGAACGAAATCAGCACCAGGCCATTGAGCACTGCCACGCCGGACAGCGCGATAAAGCCCACCGCTGCCGAAATCGACAACGGGATGCCGCGCAGCGCCAGCGCGGCGATGCCGCCGGTGAGCGCGAACGGGATGCCGCTAAACACCAGCAAGCCATCTTTCATGCTGCCGAACATGGCAAACAGCAAAATCAGCACCAGCGCCAGGGCCAGCGGCACCACCAGTTGCAGCCGCTGCGACGCCGACTGCAACTGCTCGAACTGGCCGCCCCACGCAGTCCAGTAACCTGCCGGCACCTGGACCTGGCTGCGCAGCGTGTTTTCCGCCTCGGCCACGAACGAACCGATATCGCGCCCGCGCACGTTGGCGCTGATGACCACGCGGCGCTTGCCATCTTCGCGGCTGATCTGGTTGGGGCCGGGGGCGATGGTGAAACTGGCCACCTCGCCAAGCGGGATGAAGTTGACGCCGGCCGCGCCCCTGGGCAGCGGCACCGGCAGCCGGCGCAAGGCTTCCAGGTCCTGGCGCTGCACGTCCGGCAGCCGTACCACGATGTCGAAGCGGCGGTCGCCCTCGAACAGCGTACCGGCCTCGGCGCCGCCGATGGCGGTGGCAATCGTGTCCTGCACGTCGCCCACGTTGAGGCCATAGCGCGCGGTTTTCTCGCGGTCGATCTGCACGGTCAGCATCGGCAGGCCGGTGGTCTGCTCCACCTTCACTTCGGCGGCGCCGGCTACGCTGCCCAGGGTAGCGGCGATTTTCGCGGCGGTGTCGTTCAGCACCTGCGTGTCGTCGCCGAACAGCTTGACCGCCACGTCGCTGCGCACGCCCGAGATCAATTCGTTGAAGCGCAGCTGGATCGGCTGCGAGAACTCGTAGCCGTTGCCGGGCAGGCGTGCCAGCGTGGCCTGGATATCTTGCAGCAGCTCGTCGCGCGTTTTACGGGGTTTTGGCCATTCCGACTGCGGCTTGAGCATGATATAGCCATCCGAAATATTCGGCGGCATCGGGTCGGACGCGATTTCCGCCGTGCCGGTGCGCGCAAAAATGCGGTCGATCTCGGGGTACTTGTTCTTCAGTGTGACCTCGATCTGTTTTTGCATTTCCACCGACTGCGTCAGGCTGGTGCCGGGGATGCGCAGCGCCTGGATGGCGAAATCGCCTTCGTTCAGGCTCGGCACGAACTCGCTGCCCAGGCGCGTGGCCAGCAGCACCGACAGCACGACCGCGATGCCGGCAAACGCCAGCACCACCGGCGTATTGGCCAGCACCCGTTCCAGCACGCGGCCATACCAGGCGCCCAGCTGCTTCTGCTCCTTTTCCACCACGTTGTCGCCGATGAACAGCGCCACGGCGGCCGGAATGAAGGTGATCGACAGCAGCATGGCGCCGGCCAGCGCCATCACCACCGTCAGCGCCATCGGGTGGAACATGCGTCCTTCCACGCCGGTAAGCGCGAAGATCGGCAGGTACACGACCATGATGATCAACTGGCCGTACAGCAGCGGACGGCGCGCCTCCTTCGCTGCCGCGAACACCTCGACAAACCGCTCGGCGCGAGTAAGCTTGCGGCCCGCCTGCGCCTGCGCGTGCGCCAGGCGCCGCACGCAGTTCTCGACGATCACCACCGCGCCATCGACAATGATGCCGAAGTCCAGTGCACCAAGGCTCAGCAGATTGGCGCTGACCTTGAAGGTGACCATGCCGGTAAAGGTAAACAGCATCGACAACGGGATCACCATGGCGGTAATCAGCGCCGCGCGGATATTACCGAGGAAGACAAACAGCACCGCGATCACCAGCACCGCCCCTTCCATCAGGTTTTTCCTGACCGTGTTGATCGCCTTGTCCACCAGCACGGTGCGGTCGTACACGGTGATCGCTTCTACTCCGGCCGGCAGGCTGCGGTTGATCTCCACCATTTTTTTATCCACCGCCTGCGATACGGCGCGACTGTTCTGGCCGATCAGCATGAACACCGTGCCGAGCACCACCTCGCGGCCGTTCTCGGTGGCGGCTCCCGTGCGCAGTTTGCGCCCGATCAGCACCTCGGCCACGTCGCGCACGCGCACCGGCACCCCGCCGGCATTGGCCAGGATGATGTTGCGGATGTCGTCAAGTGACTGCACCTGTCCCGGCGCGCGCACCAGCAGCTGCTCGCCGCGCTTTTCGATGTAGCCGGCGCTGGCGTTGCCGTTGTTGCGGTTGAGCGCCGCCACCACGTCCTGCAAGGTCAGCCCATACGATGCCAGGCGCTGCGGATCGGGCGCCACCTGGTACTCCTTGGCGTAACCGCCGATGGAATTGATCTCGGTCACGCCCGGCACGTTGCGCAGCTGCGGCTTGATGATCCAGTCCTGGATCTCGCGCAGGTCGGTGGGCGTGTATGGCGTACCGTCAGCTTTTTTGGCGCCCTCCTTCGCTTCCACCGTCCACAGGTAGATTTCACCGAGGCCGGTGGAAATCGGCCCCATCGCCGGCGCCACGCCGGCCGGCAGCTGGTTGCGCGCCTCCTGCAGGCGCTCGTTGACCATCTGCCGGGCGAAGAAAATATCGGTGCCATCCTTGAAGATGACGGTGATCTGCGACAGGCCGTAGCGCGACAGCGAGCGGGTTTGCTCGAGGTGCGGCAGGCCGGCCATCACGGTTTCGAGCGGGAAGGTCACGCGCTGCTCGGTTTCCAGCGGCGAGTAGCCAGGCGCCGACGTGTTGATCTGCACCTGCACGTTGGTGATGTCGGGCACCGCGTCGATCGGCAGTTTTTGATAGTTGTAGATACCCAGCGCCGCCATGGCGGCGACCACCAGCATCACCAGCGACCGCTGGCCGATGGCGAATTGAATCAGACGTTCGAACATATGGTCTCCGGTCTTAGTGGGTGTGTTCGGCACTGTCTTTGCCCAGCTCCGCCTTCAGCACGAAGCTGCCGGTGGAGACATAGCGCACGCCCGGCTTGAGGCCGGCCAGCACTTCGGTCATCTTGCCGTCGCTGCGTCCCAGTTTCACCGGCTGCGCCAGGAAGCCGCCCGTTGTTTCGACGAACACCACCGGCTTTTCCTCGACCATCTGCACCGCGTCGGACGCCACGGCCACCGCCGCATCGGCGGCATTGGCGTTACGATTGGCAGACCCGGAAAGAACGTCGACCGTGATGAACAGGCCCGGGCGCCAGGCGCGGTCCGGGTTGGCCAGCGCCACGCGCGCCTTGGCGGTGCGGGTTTGCTCGCCCAGCAGCTCGCCCACGTAGATGATCTTGCCCTTGGCTTCGGCGGCAAAGGCGGTGGCTTTGACGGTGACCGTCTCGCCCACGCGCATCAGGTTGAGGTCGCGCGGCGGCACGGCAATTTCAGCCCACACCGTGGACAGGTCGGACAGCGTGAACACGATGGCGTCCTCCTTGACCGCCTCGCCCTGCGCCAGGTGTTTTTCCATCACCACGCCGGAAAATGGCGCGCGCAGTTCCAGGCGGTTGAGGTTTTTGCCGGAGCCGGAACCGGGACCGGAACCGGGACCGGACCCAACGCCGGCGCCAATGGCGCTGAGCTTCTGGCGCGCATTCTGCACCGCGATTTCCGCCTCGCTCATGGCCTGCTGCGCCTGCAAATAATCCTGCTCGGCCGAGATCTTGTCCTGCCACAGGCGCTGTTCGCGCTCCAGCGTGGTTGAGGCCAGGGCCAGGCGACGCTGTGCCGACAGCAGCTCGCTGCGCTGGTCGGACAGGCCGCTGCTGGCGATCACCGCCAGCACCTGCCCCTGTTTCACGCTCTGGCCCAGGTCCGCGTGCACTTCCATCACCACGCCGGCCAGCTTGGGCACCACGTGGGCGGTGCGGTCTTCGTTAAAACGGATCTCGCCGGGCAGCGATGTCACCACGCTGATCTTTGCCGGCGCGGCGGCGGCCAGCGCGATGCCGGCAGCTTTTACCTGGACGGCGTCGAGGACGATTTTTTCCGGTGGCTCTCCATCCGCGTGCGCGAGTTCGCCCGCAAGCGGCGCTGCGGCCGCCTTGGCCGGAGCTTTTTCCTTGCCATCGTGGCCGTGGTCGTCGTGCGACTCGCCGGCCTGTTTCGGCGCCAGGATCCACGCGGCCAGCAGCAGACCGATGACCGCCATCACGGCGATGATGATTTTTTGTTTCTTGTTCATTGTTCTGCTCCGAGTATGCGGGTGATGCTGGCATGGGCGCGGTGCGCCTGGGCCAGGGCGTTCAGGTATTGGGACCGGGCGTCGAGCAGCGTGCGCTGAGCGTCGAGCACGTCGAGGAAGCCGAACTTGCCGTTTTCAAAGCCGGTAGTCGCGGCGGCGTAGGCGCTTTGGGCGCCGGGCACGATGTCGGTGCGCAGCGCCAGCGCCTGCTCGCGGGCCAGGTCGAAATCCTCGCGCGCCTGCGCCAGGTCCGAGTCCAGCCGCAGCGCGGTCGATGACAGTTCATCTCTTGCCTTGTCCACCCGGCGCGCGGTCTCCAGTACATTGCCCTGGTTGCGGTCGAACAGCGGCAGCGGCACCGAGAAGCCCACGATCAATTGCGAGCGGCCCAGCTCCTCCGAGCGCTTGCTGCCCAGGTTGAGGGTGACGTCCGGTACGCGCCTGGACAGCTCCACCTGCGCCAGCGACTGCCGGCTCGCCAGTTCCGAGCGCGCCAGCGCCATGGCCGGCGCCTGCGCCAGCCGGTGGTGCAGCATGGCCTGGTCGGGCAGCGCCGGCAACTGGTCGATGTCGCCATCGGCTTTTTCAAACCGTGGCGACGGGTTGCCCCACATCGCCGACAATTTTTTTCGCGCCACCGCCAGTTCGCTGCGTGCGCGCAGCAGTTCCAGCGTGACCGAGGCGGCAGCCACCTTGGCCCGCGTTTCCTCCACCGGCGAGACCTTGCCGGCGACCACGCGGCGGCCGGTGGCTTGCGCCGCGCGCTGCGCCAGTTCCGACGACTCCTGCGCCAGCCGCAGTTGCTCCTGCGCGGCCAGCACGGCAAACCAGGCGTCGATCACATTGGCGCGGATCTCGGCCTGGCGCGCGGTGAGCGCGGCAGCGGCGCTGTCGCGGCCACGCTCGGCGGCCTGCACGCGGGCGCTGCGCTTGCCGCCCAGTTCCAGCGGCTGGCTGATCAAAAACGTGGTTTCGCGGACGTCATCGGCGCGCTTGCGATCGACACGTTCGACTTCGAGCGTGGGGTTGGGCAGCAGGCCGGCCTGTTGCACGGCGCCGTCGGTGGCCGACAGCTCGTGGCGGGCGGCCGACAGGTCGGCATTGGCGTCGGCCGCCAGCGCCAGCGCGGTCTGCAAGGTGAGCGGCGCGGCCGGCTCCGATGCGGGCAGATTGAAAGCTGCGGCCAGCGCGAACGCCGGCCATGCCGCTACACAGAGCGGCAGGAAATACTTGACCATCGAATTCTCCAGAATAAAGGGAAATTCGACGAGACGGTGGCGTCAGGGGCTACAACGAACGTCTCGTCGCCTAAGCGAAAAGACGCCAATTGGGCCGGGGCGGCCCTTCGGCAATATGGGATAGATACTGGGGAGTGAGCGGTGGCGCATAGCCGCTGGCGGTGGCCGGGGCGGCTACGCCATGCTCGTCGAGCACCGAGGCCTGCACCGCGTGGTGGCAGACTTCGCAGTCGCTGTGGGCCTTGGTCTTGCCCGGCTGCTGGTCATCGCCATCGTCGTCATCGTCACCGGCCTGCGCCTGGTGCTGGTGGCCGTGGTGGCCGAAATGCGTGGCAGGATGCTGCTGGCTGCTTTCCTCGTGCTGGCAATAGACGGCCGCCATCGACCAGGCGTACTGGATCGGCAGGATGGTCAGCAGAATAATGAGCAGGAATTTTTTCACGCGATGATTGTAGCAAACAACACGATGCAAGAATTTTTTTCATCCGGCGCCCCGCTTGTAACAAGCACGTCATATCCGGTCATTACTCTATGGCCTCCTTCATCTGCCCTGGACTCGACATGCACGTTTCTCCCCGCCCGCTCATCCTCGCCCTCAGCATCGCCGTCGCGCTCAGCGCCTGCGGTGGCACCTACCATGAAGGCCCGCTGGTCATTCCGGCCGCACCGGCCGACCAGGGCGCGGCCGATACGGCGCCGGTACCGAGCGTGACCGCGTTTGTCGACACCATCGCCACCAACCAGCGCGGCGACGCCCGCTACGCCACGCTCGAGACCAACGCCGGCGTGCGCGTGCTGGCCGGCATGCTCGACATCTGGACCCCGCTCACCCAGCTGGTCGATGCAGGCCAGACCGCGCCGGCCGTGGGGACCTTCCCTGCTGTCGCCGCCTCCGCCTGGACCGGCGTGCCGAACGATGGCACCAACGGCGGCACCATCCGCAACGCCACCGTCCACAATTACAATATCGATTACGTGGTCAAGGCCACCACCGCCCGCACCGCCGAGCAGACCACGCTGGCCTACTTCGACGACCGCCGTGGCAAGGGCTACAGCGTGACCGATGCCATGGGTCCGCTGACCGCCGCCTGGCGCGCCTCGACCCAGCAGACCACCACCATCAATAACGTGCCGGCCGACGCCACCACGGTGCTGTACAACGACGGCGGCAACAACAACGGCGTGGGCGGCACCGCCAACGCCAACTTCGGCACCGTGGTCGATTTCGTCAACATGGTCGGCGCCAACGGTTCGACCGAACCGGCCAAGCGCTTCTACAAGTATGCGCGTCCGTTCCGCTGGAGCAGTGCGGTGCAGGTGGTGCCGGCGCTGCTGCCAGCGCGCTCCTCCACTCCGGCCACCGACGGCGGCTTTACCAGCGGCCACTCGGCCGAAGCGATGCGCAACGCGCTGGCGATGGCCTACGTGGTGCCGGAACGCTTCCAGGAAATCTTGAGCCGTGGCCTGGAACTGGGCGAATCGCGCATCCTGGCGGGCATGCACTCGCCGCTGGACGTGTTGAGCGGCCGTATCCACGGCGAGGCTGTCGTCGCCGGCAACCTGGCCGACCCGGCCAACCAGGCCCTCAAAGCCAACGCCTACGCCCAGGCCCACACCACGCTGATGGCAGCCACGTCCACCACCGCCACCACGTACGCGTCGTTTGCACAATCGGGCACGCTGAGCACCGACCGCTTTGCCGACTACGCGACCAACAAGGCCAACTACATCCGCCGCAGCACCTACGGCTTCCCGCAAATCGCCAGCACCACGGCAGCGGCAGTGGTGCCGAAGGGCGCCGAAGTGCTGATCGAAACCCGCTTGCCGTATTTGAGCGCGGAGCAGCGCCGCGTGGTACTCAAAACCACCGCGCTCGCTTCCGGCTACCCGGTGATGGACGATGCTGAAGGCTGGGGCCGTTTGAACCTGTTCGCGGCAGCCGACGGCTATGCCGCTTTCAAGGGCAATGTCGTGGTCAACATGGATGCATCGAAGGGCGGCTTCAACGCGGCCGACCGCTGGCGCAACGACATCAGCGGCACCGGCAAGCTGGTCAAGCAAGGCACGGGCGCGCTGAAACTGGGCGGCAACAACACCTGGACCGGCGGCACCGAGCTGACCGCCGGCATCCTGGAAGCGATCTCGAGCACCGCGTTCGGCGCCGGTGACGTGTACGTGAGTGGCGGCACCCTGGTCGCCAATGCGGCGACCCCGGTCAAGGCGGCCAAGTACACCCAGCTGGCCGGCGCCACTGTGCTGGAAATCAATGCCCTGTCCGCTACCCAGGCCGGCCTGACCGTGACTGGCGACGCCACCATCGGCGGCGGCGCGCTGAGCATCAAGTTCCCGGGCAGCTACAAGCCAAAAGCAGGTGACACCATCACCGTGCTTGGCGCGGGCCGCCTGCAAGGCACGTTCACCACCATCACGGTGGCGGGCTTTGCCAAAGTGACGCCAACCTACAGCGGTACGACCCTGACTTTGACGGTCACCAACTAAGCGGCGCCAAAACGGTATGATAGGGGCGTGTTGCACGGTGTGCAGCACGCCCTTTTCTATCGGAAGCCCTGATGAACAAAGACGACCTGACCGCGCATCCGCAAGGCGAGTTCTTCAACACCCAGGCCGAACGCTTGCAGGCGGACCTGCAAAATTTTACGCGCCAGGTGGCCAGCTGCGACAAGCTGATCCGCATGGCGAATATCAGCCTCAACCAGATTGACGACCGCATCGCCGCAGCCGTCCAGGTGGAGGCGCGCGCCGCCGCCATCGTGGAAGCGAGCGCCAGCGAAGCCGCGCGCGCGGCGACCGAAGCGGCCACCAAGGCCGTGGCGGCGTCGGTCGCGCAACTGACCGCCGTCACCAGGCAGGCCGAGCACGTCTGCAGCGACCTCGAGCGCGCCCACGGCCGCGCCGCGCTGTGGAACGCCGGCTATATCGCCTGTGCGCTGGCGGCCTGCCTGCTGACCGGGTATGTGACGTACCGCATTGGCAAGTCGGCCGCGATCACGCCCGACATCGAGCACGCGGTGGAGGTGGCCGAACAGCACGAAACGCTGCTGCGCAAAGCCACCGACAAGGAAAAGAAGCAGATCGCCGACATCATCGCGCGCAAGCCAAAATCGAAGTAACCGGCCTTTGAGATGGGAGATGGCTCACCCAGGATGTGTTGCACCTCTCCCAAAGTGATGACTATTTTCCCTCCACGGTGTCCTTTCTCACGCTCGCGTTTCAAGTTCGCTTGACCGGCCTCAACGCGATCTTCAGACTCGATTGTATGGCCCCGGCATTCCGCCGACCATCCCTTCCTCTATCGATCATGACACCGACACCACTTGCCGCGCGCTGTTCTATTGCCTTGCTCACCCTGGGCGCCCTCTCGATTGCGGGCACGGCCGGCGCCGAGGAGCGGCACCTGGCGGCGATGCTGCAAAACGATGTATTTGCCGGCACCGACGGCGGCGGTTACACCAACGGCCTGGCCATCGCCTACTTGCGCAGCACGGCACCGGGCGAAACGGAATTGGCGCCGCACTGGCTGCTGGCGCCGGTCGCGCCGTTCCTGGCGGTGGGACCGGCGGCGATGACGTCGGTCTCGCTCAACCAGGTCATGATCACGCCGCGCGACATCACCACCAGGGAGCCGAACCCGATGGACGCGCCATACCTGGGTGCGCTGTGGGTACGCGCGGCGCAGGTGTCGGTGCAAGGCGACGTGGCCGACATGTTCAGCCTCAACCTCGGCATGATCGGACCGGCCTCGGGCGCGCGCCAGGCGCAGACCTTCATCCACCGCATCACGGGATCGACCCGGCCCGAGGGCTGGGACAGCCAGGTCTCGAACCGGCTGCTGTACGGCATCGAGCGCTACCGCGCGGTGCGCTTTGCCAGCGGCGACGGCGACAGCGCGGCGCCTTCGCTGGACGCGATCGTGCTTGGCGGCGCCGAGGCCGGCAATATGTTGTCGTCGGTGGGTGGCAGCGTGATGCTGCGGTATGGCACGTCGCTCAAGCGCAGCTATGCATCATCAGTGCGGCAACTGGCGCGCAGCGGCGATCCCCTGATTTTCGGCCGTGGCTGGATGGCATACCTGGCCGTGCACGGCGACCACTTCTTCTCGCACGCCGGCATCAGCAACGACCTGCCGCCCGGCGGCACCCGCGCCGAACTGCGCGAATCGCAGGTGATCGGCCAGGCCGGCATCGCCTATGGCTGGGGCGAATCGTCGCTGTCGTTCTCGCTGCAAAACACCAGCGCGCTGACCACGGGCAGCGGGCGGCGCAAGGCGTATGGTTCACTGACCTATACCACGGCGTTGCGGTGAGCTTCTGACTTGCCACGCAAAAAGGGCCCGATCTTCGCGTAGATCGGGCCCTTTTTTGCTTGAGGCGTAGCACCCGGCATGCCGGGCAACCGCATGGCTGCTTACTCGCCCTGCACTTTTTCATCCTCGTTCTTGGCATCCTGCATCGCATCGGGTTCCAGTTCCTCGGCCGAGCGGTTCAGGTGCACGAATACGCCCCATGCCGCCAGCAGGATACCGACGCTGCCGATCAGGGCTGCCGCATAAACCAGTTCGCTCAAATCATCGTGCACGGCGTGGAACGTCGCCACCAAACCCTCGATACCGAGCGCCACGACCACCACCACGAAAAAGCGCGACAGGAAACGGCGCACGCGCGTCGGTGCGCTGATGTCGGCATCGCGCACGACTTCTTCCTCGACGATGGTCTCGGCAATCTGCAAGGCCACCACGGCGGCGGCCAGGATGCCGATCGCCTCGATCACGTCCTGGGCAGCGGTCAGGCCGGGTTCACCGGCCGACATTGCTTCCCAGCCGATCTGGGCGCCGATCACGATCAGGCATATGCCGCCGGCGGCAAACAATAGTGCGGTGATGGCGTGTACCACGCCAAAGGCAAGCATCAGTTTTTTCATGGGGTGTCCTGGAAATGAAGAAAATACGGGAATCGTCCTCATTGATTCTAGGGGCATCCCTGCCCACACTATGTTCGCTGCAGAACACAACTGGTTTCTTGCTGGCTATTGTCTTGGTTATTGTTGCAGCAAGGGGCTGCTGGCGGCAAATTCGGCCAGGTGTTCGAGCAGCACCCGTACCCGCGCCGGCAGGTAGCGGCGCTGGGTCCAGACTGCGTACACGTGGCGCGGCTCGGGCATCCATGCGGGCAACACCTGCACCAGGCTGCCATCGGCCACTTCGAGCCGGCTTTGCAGCAAGGGACACAGCAAAATGCCCAGTCCCGCATGCGCCATCTCGACGGCCAGCCGCATTTCGTTGACGCGCAGCCGCGCCTGGGCCTGCGGCGAAATCACGACTTCGGCGCCGTCACCGGGCCGGCGCAGGCGCCAGGTACGCAGCGGCTCGGCCACGATCAGATCGTGCTGCGCCAGTTGCGACGGGTCTTGCGGCACGCCGGCACGCGCAAGGTACGACGGCGCCGCCACCATCACCAGGCCGGCGCTGCCCAGGCGCCGCTGCATCAGCGACGAGTCGTCGAGCGCACCGACGCGTATCGCCAGGTCGGCGCCGCTGGCGACCAGGTCTTGCAGGCGGTTCGACAGTTCCAGTTCGAGCTTGATATGCGGGTACCGGTGCATGAAGCTGGCCCATGCCGGTGTGAGCAAGCCGCTGGCAAAGTTGACCGGCGCCAGCACCCGGATCGTGCCAGAGATATCGGACAGGCTGGCGTCGAGCTGCTGCGTGGCCTGGCGCAGCGCCTGCACCAGCGGCCGGCACCGCTCGTAGTACTGCCAGCCCTCGGCCGTGGGCTGCAAGCGGCGCGCGCTGCGGTTGAGCAGGCGGTAGCCGAGTTCACTTTCCAGTTTTTGCAGGCGCCGCGTGACGGTGGCCGGCGGCAGGTTTTCGCGGACGGCGGCAGCGTTCAAACTGCCCTCCTCCACGATGGTCACGAACAGGGCCAGGTCATCGAGCATGATTGCATTTCCGGAATTTGAAATTGAATTTATCGGTCTAGTATAGATAGTTGCAAGCGACTACGCTGTGTTTTTCAATTCAAGAAGGAGATGCAATGTCCGATATGTTCCGCCTGCGCCTGGTGTTTGCGCTGTTGATGTCCCTGCTGATGTCGTCGATGATGAGCGGCTGGGTCACCTGGCTCAACATCGGGCTGCATCCCGACTTTTTATCGCGCTGGCGATATGCCTTCATGGCCGCGTGGCCAGCGGCATTTACGGTAGTGATGGTATGCGGACCGCTGGTGCATGGGGCGAGCCAGCGGTTGGCCGTGCGGTTGCGGCGGGGGTAAGTGCGCAGTTGTTACCACCCGAACTTCAGCTCCATCCCCAGGTAATCCACATCGCGCCCGCCAGCGCGACGCAAGCTGTCGCCCACCTGGAAATGCACCGCCTCCAGCGCCGCCGTCACATTCGGCGTGACCGCCCAGTCGGTGCGCAGCTGGGCGTAGGCGCCGGTCCAGCGCGAACCCTGGCCCGCCGTGCGCGGCACGCCGGCCATGCTTTGTACGTACACCGCGTCGCCCGTGGTCTGGCGCCATTGCAGGCCCAGCGCCGTCGTCACGCTCAAGGTCCTGGTCGGCTTGATCTTGATCGAGGGTTTTACGTGTATCAGGTTGCTGTAGCCGGTCAGGCCCGCCAGCGAAAAATAGTAACCGTTGGCGAACAGCGGGTTGAAGGTACCGAGCTTGTCGTCGCCCGCGTGCTTGTCGCCCGAGGCCATGTCGAATTGCAGACCGACGCGCGGCGTCCAGGTCGCGTTGGCGAAGGTGTAGCCGGCGATCGAACCGAGCGCCCACGCTGAGGCACGCTTGGCGCCGACCTGGCCGTGTTGCAGCATGCCCTCCACGTCCCAGTCCACCTTGCCGGTGACGCCGCTGTAGCGTAAATCATAGACGTCGCGGCGTTCGTTGCCGGTGGCGTCGAGGAAGCGCGCATCGTCACGCCGGTAGCGCGAGTAGTAGCCGGAGATGTCGCCCGGTCCGAATCCCTGCCGTTCCAGGCGCAGGCCATTCAGGGTCAGGTGGCCGTTGGAATAATCGTCGAACGATTTTGCGCTGCGGTTTTGCACCAGCTGCGTGACGTAGCCGATCACGCGCCACGGTCCGTGTTCCCAGTCGGCCCACACGCCGTCGAACGACTGGCGCACATTGGGGCCGTCGCGCGCGGCGATAAAGCGCTGCAAGTCAAATGCCATTTCCTGCCGGCCCACGCGCATCTTGATCGCGCCGTCCGCCGTGGGCACGGCCACCGTCACGAACAGCTGCTCGACATCGAGCTTGTCGCGATCCGGCGGGGCAATCGTCTTCTTCTCAAACGTGCGCGCATCGACCAGCTGGCCGAACACTTGCACGTAGGAGCCCAGGCGCAGGTCCGCATGGACGTTGGCGCGCTGGATCACGTAGCCGTCGGCCGGTGCCGTGCCAGCGCCGTACGACGGCGCATCGATATGCTCGTAACGCTCGCGCAAGCCGGCGCCCAGCGACAGGTAAGAACTGCCGTCGCCGAGCGGAATATATTTGAGGCCGTCGAGCGCCTGGCGCGGCAGGCAGGAGCTGGCCAGCACGTCCCAGTTCTCGGCCCAGCGATTGAAGTTGATCGCCGGGCGCTTGGCGTTGCATGCTGTTGGCGTTGGTGCTGCCATGGTGGCTGCCGTCGCTGCTGCCGTTGGCGGTGCCATTGGCGCCGCTGCGGTTTCCGCAGCAAGCGCCTGTGCGCCGGCTACGCCGGGCAGCGCGCTCACACCGCCCACCACGCCGACCATCAGCGCCAATATGCGCCTCGCGCGCACCGCTTTGGTGTCGACTTTAACGCTTGGCTGCATCGTGTATCTCGCTAATGTAACCGCCCGGGAATTGCAGCATTGCCGTCATGTTGCCGTTACTGGTCTGGCGCGGCGCGGCCAGCACGGTGGCGCCGTTGGCGGCAGCCTTGTTCAGCGTGTCCGCCATGTCGTCCACCTGGTAGCCGGTGGACTCGCGGCCGTACGGGAAGGTCAGCTTGCCGTCGGTGACGAACACCGTCATCTTGCCGAATTTCGATTCGAGCTGCACGCGGCGGATAGTGTCGCCGGCGCGGCCGATTTCGCCGCCGTCGATCTGGCTGTCGGCCACGATCTTCGCATGGGCAAAGGTTTTGAACTGATTGAGGAATTTATCGGCCGAGACTTTTGATATGTACACGCGGTTGTCCGGCACCGAGTGCAGCGGCGCGTACGACGGCGCCCTGGTATGCCAGTAAAGCTGCATGTTGACGCCACCGGCCCACTGGATCAGCAGATCCTTGCCGATCGGGTCATCGAACGGCTCCACCACCACGTCGGCCCCCGCCTCCACGGCCGCAGCGCGCGCCGCATGGATATCGGTGACCAGGTAGCCGGTGCGTTCTTCGCCAAAGCCGTACGGGATCGGCGTCTGGAACGCGAACACCGACAGCATGCCCACCGGCGTCTGCACGTATTGCGACGCGGTCTTGCTTGGCGTTGGCGTGACCGTAAACACCGCGCGCGGCGAGGCCTTGCCACCGAAGGTGCCGACAAAGCTGGCGACGAACGCATCGAGATCGGCGTTGGCCACATACACGTGCGTGGTGTCGTACTGCGGCGCGACCGCGACATCGGGCGCGGCCAGCGCCAGCGCCGGAGCAACCAGGGCAAAGGACAGCACGGCGGATGCGATGCGGGTGCGGAAGGTATGGATGGTCATGGATGACTCCTGGAGAAGGGGGGACAAAACCGTGACTTCACTATACGCAGCGCAACGATGGGCTCCACCTGCCATCGGACCAGGGCATGCCTCCGCTTTAGGCGCCCCTGCGCGCCCCCACCTGGCGCATGCAATAAAAGCAAAACCCCGGCTGGCACGAGGTCAACCGGGGTTTTGCGATGATCGCCAGTGCGGTACTACGGCAACTACTTGGCCCAGTGAATCACGCCCCGCTGCGCAGCAACAGCGCCTTCGCAATGCTGCTCGAAACGCAAATCAATTGCGGTCAGCTGCCCCAGCGAATAGCTGACACTGTCCACCACGACCCAGCCGGTGAGCATATTGCAGCCGCGGCTATTGCCGGACCAGTTGAAGCCACCCCTGGCAGTATTATGGAACGGGTAGCGCTGCAAATCGCCGTAGTAGCCAGGCTGCAGCTGCCCCAGGCCCAGCATGCCGACAAAGTCGCCGCTCCAGCCGCCCACGCTGATGCGCAGCGCTGCGGTCAGGTTGGTGGTCATGTTCAGCGTGCTGTTAGCCGGCGTGAGCAGCTCGGTTCGGCCGGCGCCGATGTAGTCGCCAGCGTCGCTAACCAGGTACACATAATTCCCGCTTGGGGGCACAAAACTGGTGGACGGTTTCCACAGGCCCGCCGGTGGCGGGTTGACCGGTCCCGGCGGCGCAGTGGCATCGGTTGCAGTCCAGTGCAGCTGTCCGCGCAGCGCACTGCTTCCGCTGTCACAGCGCTGCTCGAAACGCATATCCAGCTCGGTCAGCGTGGTGCCATTGTAGGTGGCCTTGTCGATGACAAACCAGCCGCTGAGCGTGTTGCAGCCGCGCCCTTCGCCCGACCAGCTCAGCCCGCCAAGCACAGGATTATTGAATGGATAACGACCCAGTCCGCCATAGTAGCCGACGCCCAGCTTCGACATGCCGCTCATGGCCTTGAAGTCGCCGCGCCAATCCTGGTCGCCCGCGACGGTTACGCCGAGATAGCCGTCCGAAGGGCTGAGCTTGATCGTCGCGTTTGCCTGGTTGTAGCTGTAGGTACGGCCCGCGCCAATATAATCGCCTGAAGCGCTTTCCAGGTACACGTAGTTGCCGGTCGCCTGTACGGCGCCCGCAGCAGCACGCCACAGGTTGGCGGGAATCGGTGCCGGACCGGTCGGCTGGCCCGCCGTCACATCGGCCTTGTTCCAGTGGATCTGGCCGTGCAGCGCAGTGGAACCGCCTTCGCAATGCTGCTCGAAACGCAGATCGATCGATTCCAGGACGCCGCTCACCAGCACGATCTTGTCGATAACAACCCAGCCCTTGATTGCATTGCAGCCACGGCCTTCGCCACCCCAATCGATGCCGCCCACGGCCGCATCCGAAAATGCGGCGCGCGTCAGATCCTTGAAGTAACCGGCCTGCAAGGTTCCGGCTGCGCTTGGCAGCTTGAAGTCACCGCGCCAGTTCTGGTTGCCGCTCAGCGTAGCGCTGATCGCCAGGCCCTCGGACGCTATGGCAATTTGCGTGTCGGCGTTGGTGTAGACATAGGTGCGGCCACCGCCGACATAGTCGCCACTGTCACTCTGCAGGTAGACATAGTTGCCGCTAACGGGCACAGCACCTGCTGGGGGCGACCACAAATTCGTTGGAATCGGATAGGCAAGCGGCGGTACGACGACCGGTGGCGCCACCACCACCGGCGGCGTGACAGGGTTCTGAGATGGCGTATCGGTTCCAGTGCCACTGCCGCATGCTGCCAGTATCGCGCACATCAGCAGGGTCGCCAGATGGCGTACCGCTAGAAAATTTTTCATGAGTTAAAAATAATTTTTTAAAGGCAATATATTAATTATCTTTTGTTTAATTGTCCATGTGAAATAAAAAAGTTCCGTAACCTCGCAGTTACGGCGAAGTTGTAGAATCGCAGCGAACCCACAGCCGAAAGGCCACCATGAACGATTACGCCGCCCCCAAAACGCTGCACATCGCCCGCAAGCTGCTGTCCCTGCTGGGAAAAATCCAGGTCACCGATGACGACGACAATGTCGTGTACGAAGCCGCCGCCCAGTGGCGCTGGTTCATCCGTCCATGGCGCATCACACAAAACGACCGCGAAGTGGCCGTGGTCAGGCGCAAATTCCTGTCGTTCGCCCCCACCTGGTACGTGCATACCAACGACGAAAATTTCGAGCTGCGCGGCAAGCTGTGGAGCTGGCGGCGGCAGGTGGCCGTCGTGGGTGGACGCTTTGACGGCGCTATCTTGCGCGGCGGCTTGTGGGATATGGGGTTCGAGCTGTCACGCCACGGTCAGGTCATGGCCAGGGCGCAGGCCAGGATCATGACCTTGCGAACGCGGCACAGCATCGAGTTGCTCGATGCCTCGCCACAGGCGGAGTTGTTGACGGTGATATTGATGACGACGCTGGTGGAGCAGAAGAGCGAGGAGAGCAAGCTCGGGACGGCGGCCGATCCGTCGCCGCATGGGTAAAGCAGCCACGTTAAAAGCCATGTACGCCGGTCTGACACTGACGCCGTTTGCCAGGCGCAAGGCCCTCGCCCTGGCGGCACCGTTGTCGTGGGTTTGCCAGCTTCCGGACTAAACGGCCAGCACACGATCGCGCAGGCTACTCAACGTATCGGTGAAGATTTCCGTCTGGTCCAAAGCCCTGGCCAACACCAGGGCTCCCTGGATACCGCCCACCACCTCTCTGGACAGCGCACTGGCTTCCTGTGGCTTGCGCCCCGCCCGCTCCAGCGCAGCGGCTAGCGCATCAATCCAGGCTGCAAAGTAACTACGGACACGGTCTGAAAAGCGATCACGCTCGCTGCCGAGCGCGAAGACTCCTACCAGACAGATACGGCGACCAGAAAGAAAGTAGCGGCCCACGTCGTCGAACATTGCCTTGATGCCTTCCACAGCATCGGCGCGCTCGCGCAGCGGTTGGAAAACATGGTGTTGGAACCACTCATCGACCTGTGCCAGCACGGCTTCAGCCATTTCCTCTTTGCCTCCCGGGAAAAAGTGATAGATGCTGCCCTTGCCCAGTTTGGTGCCTTCGCTGATCCGGGCCAAGCTCGCCCCCTCGAAGCCATAGGTTCGGAATACCTCCCCCAGCAGCGGGATCACGTCTTCCCGTTCCGCAATTACTCTAGCCATTCATTTTCCTTAAAAACCGAAACTGCTCAGCCCAGGATAATCGGCTGGGCGTGGGCCGCTATTGTCCCACAGGAATTTGCGATCTTCAGCCTTGATCGGATGCTCGTTGATGCAGGCGTGACGATGGTGCATCAGGCCGTTTTCGTCGAATTCCCAGTTTTCATTGCCGTAGGCACGATACCACTGGCCGGAATCGTCATGGTATTCGTAAGCGAAGCGCACGGCGATACGCGCACCGTCAAAGGCCCACAGCTCTTTAATCAGACGGTAATCCAGCTCGCGGGTCCACTTACGCTTCAGCAGTGCGGTGATGGCTTCCCGGCCTTCAACGAATTCAGCGCGATTGCGCCACCAGCTGGCTTCGGTGTAAGCAAGGGCGACTTTCTCCGGGTCGCGGGTGTTCCAGCCGTTTTCGGCCAGACGGACTTTTTCGATCGCGGTTTCACGAGTGAAGGGCGGCAGGGGTGGACGGATAGCCATGTGATTTCTCCTAAATTGTACCTATCGGAACACTATGTACCGATCAGTACAGAGAATATATGCCGGCAAATTCCGCTTTGCAAGCTTTTTTCACAGTGAGCAGTTAAAAAAAAGAGCCCGCAATGCGGGCTCCTGACTACTTGTTAGATTTGCTGCAAGAAGAAACGTTAGAACGGAATATCGTCATCCATATCCGAGAAATTCGGCGCCGGCTTTGGTGCCGGACGTGGTGCCGGTGGCGCCATGGCTGGGCGTTGTTGCTGAGGTGCGGCCTGGCGCTGTGGTGGCGCGTCGTAACCGCCGCCGCCCCCATTGCCACCGCCGTAACCACCGCCGCCGCCACCACCGTAGCTGCCGCCGTCATCCATGCCGCCGGCGCCTTGACGGCCGCCCAGCATTTGCATGTTTTCAGCGACGATGTCGGTTGCGTACTTTTCGACGCCGTCTTTATCGGTGTACTTGCGGGTTTGCAGCCGGCCTTCGACGTAGATGGACGAGCCTTTTTTCAGGTACTGGCCCACGATTTCGGCCAGCTTGCCGAAGAACGAGATGCGGTGCCACTCGGTGGTCTCTTTTTGCTCACCGGTGTTGCGGTCTTTCGACTTGTATGAGGTCGCCACGGCAATGTTGGCGATTGCATCACCGCTAGGCATGTAGCGGATCTCCGGATCGCGACCCAGATTGCCGACGATGATGACTTTGTTGACTGATGCCATGAATAAAACTCCTGAGTAACGACGGCCGCGTGGGCAGGCTGTGTATGAAATCTAAACAGAGATTATAGACGAACGCGATGCCGGGCTACCACTTGCACTACCAATTTCAGCTCTCGTCCCCATGTAGCCTGTTCTGCGCCGAAGCCTGTTGAATCGACGCAAGCAAATACTGGTATTATATACAGTGTCAAGCCTCCCGCGCGTGATCCAGCGCAAGGACGGCGCATCTTTTCAAAGCCCGCTATGATGACGGGTTGATATCTAAGGGCTTACTCCATGGAACAGATCCGCATTCGCGGCGCACGTACGCACAACCTCAAAAACATCAGTCTCGACCTGCCGCGCAACCAGCTGGTCGTGATCACCGGGCTGTCCGGTTCCGGCAAATCGTCGCTGGCGTTCGACACCCTGTATGCCGAGGGCCAGCGCCGCTACGTGGAGTCGCTGTCGGCATACGCACGCCAGTTCCTGCAACTGATGGAAAAGCCCGATGTCGATCTGATCGAAGGCCTGTCGCCGGCGATTTCGATCGAACAAAAGGCCACGTCGCACAACCCGCGCTCCACCGTCGGCACGGTCACCGAGATTCACGATTACCTGCGCCTGCTGTATGCGCGGGTGGGCACGCCTTACTGCATCAACCACCCGGACCACGCGCTGGCTGCGCAGACCGTGTCGCAGATGGTCGATGCAGTGCTGGCCATGCCCGAAGGGACGAAATTGATGGTGCTGGCGCCCGTGGTGGCCAACCGCAAGGGCGAGCATTCGGACCTGTTCGAGCAGATGCAGGCGCAGGGCTTCGTGCGCTTCCGCGTGCAGAGCGGCACCCATGAAGCCAAGATCTACGAAGTGGACGAGCTGCCCAAACTGAAGAAAACCGAGAAGCACACGATCGACGTGGTGATCGACCGCGTGAAGGTCAACGCCGACATCAAGCAGCGCCTGGCCGAGAGCTTCGAGACCGCGCTGCGTCTGGCCGATGGCCGCGCCGTGGCGCTGGAAATGGACACCGCCGTCGAACACGTGTACTCGAACAAGTTCGCCTGCAACCAGTGCGGCTACTCGCTGCAAGAGCTGGAACCGCGCCTGTTCTCGTTCAATAACCCGATGGGCGCCTGCCCCGAGTGCGATGGTCTCGGCCACATCGAATTCTTCGACCCGAAACGCATCGTCGCCTTCCCCAACCTGTCGCTCGCGTCCGGCGCCGTCAAGGGGTGGGACCGCCGCAACCAGTTCTATTACCAGATGCTGTCCAACCTGGCCGCGTACTACGAGTTCGATCTCGACGTGCCGTTCGAGCAGTTGCCCAAGTCCGCGCAGGACGCGGTCCTCAACGGCTCCGGCAAAACCGCGATTCCGTTTACGTACGTGAATGAGCGCGGCCGCACCGTGGTCAAGGAGCATACCTTCGAGGGTGTGGTCAACAACCTGGCGCGCCGCTACCGCGAAACCGATTCGATGGCGGTCAAGGAAGAACTGGCCAAGTTCATCAACGAGAAAAAATGCCCGTCGTGCGAAGGCGCGCGCCTGCGCATCGAGGCGCGCTTCGTCAAGGTCGGCACCGGCAAGCAGGAAAAGGCGATCTACGAGATCGCCGAGAAGCCGCTGCGCGAATCGCTGTCGTTCTTCGAGCAGTTGAAGCTCAAGGGCGCCAAGAAGGAAATCGCCGACCGCGTGGTGAAAGAGATCATCTCGCGCCTGCAGTTCCTTAACAACGTCGGTCTCGATTATTTATCGCTGGACCGCAGCGCCGATACGCTGTCCGGCGGCGAAGCGCAGCGCATCCGCCTGGCCTCGCAGATCGGCTCGGGCCTGACCGGCGTGATGTACGTGCTCGATGAGCCGTCGATCGGCCTGCACCAGCGCGATAACGACCGCCTGATCGACACCCTGCGCCACCTGCGCGATATCGGTAACAGCGTGCTGGTGGTGGAGCACGACGAAGACGCGATTCGCACCGCCGACTACATCGTCGACATGGGTCCGGGCGCCGGCGTGCATGGCGGCGAAGTGATTGCGGCCGGTTCACTCAAGGACATCCTCAAGAATAAAAAATCGCTGACGGCGCAGTACCTGAACGGCACCCGCAAGATCGAGGTGCCGGCCAAGCGTCACCAGGCCGATCCCGATCGCCAGCTGGTGATCGCTGGCGCCACCGGCAACAACCTGAAAAAGGTCAGCCTCAAGCTGCCGGTGGGCCTGATGACGTGCGTGACCGGCGTTTCCGGCTCCGGCAAATCGACACTGATCAACGACACGCTGTTCCCGGCCCTGTCGCGCCACCTGTACGGTTCGCAGACCGAGCCGGCGCCGCACGACTCGATCGCGGGCCTCGAGCACTTCGACAAGGTGATCTCGGTGGACCAGGCGCCGATCGGCCGCACGCCGCGTTCCAACCCGGCCACCTATACCGGCCTGTTTACGCCAATCCGCGATTTGTTCGCGACGGTGCCGACCGCGAAGGAGCGTGGCTACAGCGCCGGGCGCTTCTCGTTCAACGTCAAGGGCGGCCGCTGCGAAGCGTGCCAGGGCGATGGCGTCATCAAAGTGGAGATGCACTTCCTGCCGGACGTGTATGTACCGTGCGACGTCTGCCACGGCAAGCGCTATAACCGCGAAACGCTCGAAGTCCAGTACAAGGGCAAGAACATCACCGAAATTCTCGACATGACGGTGGAAGACGCGCACGAGTTCTTCAAGCCGGTGCCGGTCATTGCCCGCAAGCTGCATACGCTGCTCGACGTGGGCCTCGGCTACATCAAGCTGGGACAAAGTGCGACCACGCTGTCCGGTGGCGAGGCGCAGCGCGTCAAACTGTCGCTGGAGCTGTCCAAGCGCGATACGGGCCGCACGCTGTACATCCTGGACGAGCCGACCACCGGCCTGCACTTCCACGATATCGACCTGCTGCTCAAGGTGATCCACCGCCTGCGCGACCAGGGCAATACGCTGGTCATCATCGAGCACAATCTCGATGTGATCAAGACGGCGGACTGGGTGGTGGACTTGGGGCCGGAGGGCGGTGCGGGTGGCGGCAAGATCATTGCCACCGGCACGCCGGAGGATGTGGCCGCGAATGCGAACAGCGTGACCGGAAAATATCTGGGACCGTTGTTGAAATAAGGTAGTAAACCAAGACCCGCGCCTGCGGGTCTTTTAGTTTCACGGTCAGCGAACCAGGTCTTCCACCTGGTGGAACACGCGCTTTGGCCCCTGCGCCACCAGCGCATCGACGTGGTTGAAGCCCCAAGCCACCGCGCCGAAGTCGAGGCCCGCCTCCGCCGCCACCCGCGCATCGCGGATCTCGTCGCCGATCAACAAGGTATCGGCTGCCGCGATGCCGGTGGCAGCGAGTACCTTGCGCACCTTGGGCAGCTTGCCGAACAGGCCCGCGCCGCACTCCACCTGGTCGAACAGCGCCAGCAACTCGGGCCCGAGGATGCGCTGCACGTTGGCGCGCGCATTCGAGGTGACGATAGTGAGCACCACGCCGCGCTCCCTCAACGTGCGCAGCGCCGCCTCCACGCCAGCGAACAGCGTGATCGAATGCGCCTCGTCGCCGATGCGGGTGCGCATGAAGCGGGCGATGGCCGGAGTTTTCCAGAGCGGGATGTCGTGCAGCGCCATGATCTGGCGCGCGTCGAGGCCGCGCAAAGCCTGGGCGTTGGCGCGGTCGAGCGGTTTGAACTTGTATTTGGCCGCCGCTTCGTCGAACACGCGTACGAAGCAGGGAAACGTATCGGCCAGGGTACCGTCGAAGTCGAAAATGATGAGCTTGCGGTTCACGTGGTCCTCGATGGCGTAGGAGTGGTCGGTTGAGCCGGTCAGCCGGGCCAGCATACACGAAAAAAAAGCGGCGCATGTTTCCATGCGTCGCTTCCGTCTCCACCTCAGGCCGGCTTATTTTGCCAGGCGCTTCTCCAGCTCGGCTTTCACCGCCGTCAATTCTTGCGGCAGGTGGTAGGCCAGCTTGGTGAACAGTTCTTCGTGCAGTTTCAGTTCTTCGCGCCAGGCATCCTTGTCGATCGAGGTGATGGTCTCGAATTCTTCAGGCGTGAACGGCAGGCCGTCCCAGTGGATGTCGCCGTAGCGCGGGGTGGTGCCGAAGATGTTTTCGACGCCGCCGGCTTTGCCTTCGATACGCTCGAGCATCCATTTCAGCACGCGCATATTGTCGCCAAAGCCAGGCCAGACGAAATGACCCTGGTCGTCGGTGCGGAACCAGTTGACGCAGTAGATTTTCGGCAGGGTGGCGCCGTCGATCTTGCCCAGCTTTTCGCCCAGGTTGAGCCAGTGCTGGAAGTAGTCGCTCATGTTGTAGCCCATGAACGGCAGCATCGCGAACGGATCGCGGCGCACGATGCCCATCTGGCCGGCAGCGGCAGCGGTGGTTTCCGAACCCATGGTGGCGGCCATGTACACGCCTTCCACCCAGTTACGCGCTTCGGTGACCAGCGGCACGGTGGTCGAACGGCGACCGCCGAAGATGAAGGCCGAGATCGGCACACCGGCAGGATCGTCCCAGGCCGCGTCGATGACGGGGTTCTGGGTAGCGCCCACGGTAAAGCGTGCGTTAGGGTGGGCAGCCTTGGTGCCGGACGCCGGGGTCCAGTCCTTGCCTTGCCAGTCCACCAGGTGATCGGGCGCCTGCTTGGTCAGGCCTTCCCACCATACATCGCCGTCGTCGGTCAGCGCGACGTTGGTGAAGATGGTGTTTTCACGCATGGAAGCCATGCAGTTGAAGTTGGTTTTTTCGTTGGTGCCAGGGGCCACGCCGAAGTAACCGGCCTCCGGGTTGATCGCGTACAGGCGGCCATCGGCGCCCGGCTTGATCCAGGCGATGTCGTCGCCGATGGTGGTGACTTTCCAGCCGTCGAAGGTGCCTGGCGGGATCAGCATGGCGAAGTTGGTCTTGCCGCAAGCCGAAGGGAAAGCGGCAGCCACGTAGTGCTTTTTGCCTTCCGGCGATTCCACGCCCAGGATCAGCATGTGTTCGGCCAGCCAGCCCATGCCATCCTTGGCCTGGTCCTGGTAACCCATGGTGGAAGCGATACGCAGCGCGAAGCATTTTTTACCCAGCAGCGCATTGCCGCCGTAGCCCGAACCGTACGACCAGATTTCGCGGGTTTCCGGGTAGTGGACGATGTACTTGGTAGCGTTGCATGGCCAGGCCACGTCGGCCTGACCGGCCGTCAGCGGTGCGCCCACGGTGTGCACGCATGGCACGAACTCGCCATCGGTGCCCAGCACGTCGTACACGGCCTTGCCCATGCGGGTCATGACGCGCATGTTGACGGCCACGTATGGCGAGTCGGACAGTTCCACGCCGATGTGCGCAATCGGCGAACCCAGCGGGCCCATCGAGAATGGCACAACGTACATGGTGCGGCCGATCATGGCGCCGTCGAACAGCGGGTTCAGGGTGGCGCGCATTTCGTCGGGCGCCATCCAGTTGTTGGTCGGGCCGGCTTCTTCCCTGGTGGCCGAGCAGATGTAGGTGCGGTCTTCAACACGCGCCACGTCGGTCGGATCGGACAGGGCCAGGTACGAGTTCGGACGCTTGGCTTCGTTGAGTTTTTTCATGGTGCCGGCAGCAACCATTTCCGCGCACAGGCGGTCGTACTCTTCTTGCGAGCCATCGCACCAGTAGATGCGGTCCGGCTTGGTCAGCGCGGCGATTTCCGTGACCCAATTGATCAGTTTTTGATGCTTGATGTAAGCTGGGACGTTCAGCGTTGCAACGCCACCCATGATGGGCTGATTCATACTACCTCCAATGCCAATTAAAATTCTTTCGGCAGGATCGTCGTCAATATCAGCTTGAATAAAGCTTGAATAGCCTGGCGCGCGGAAAGCCCATCCGGGATGGGTCGGCGCCTCGGCGTATTCTACGGCGGTCTTGTCGTGGGACCAGGTTCCGTGAACCCGGCAGTGACAGCAAAATCGATGTTCGGCTGTTCATTTTTTGAGCGATTGTACACCGCTGGTCCCACGATTCAACAGAAATGTAGGAGAAATTGTTGACTAAAGTAGTAAGCTATTCAGCTTTTTGCAGCGCCCGTTATTCCGCTACGAATTTCAACCTAAGATCGGTTAACTGACATGAAAATCGCCATACTTGATGATTACCAGAACGCCAGCTCCGGAATAAAAAGTTATCAGATATTGAACGGACACGAGGTAAAAGTGTTCAACAATACAACACGTGGCCTCGGCCAGCTGGCAATCCGCCTGGCGCCGTTCGATGCCCTGGTACTGATCCGCGAACGCACCGCACTCAACCGTGCGCTGCTGGCCAAGCTGCCCAATCTGAAGCTGATTTCGCAGACCGGCAAGCTGGCCGGCCACGTCGATGTGGCGGCCGCAACCGAGCTGGGCATCGCGATTGCCGAAGGTGTCGGCTCCCCCACTGCACCGGCCGAGCTGACCTGGGCCCTGATCATGGCGGCAGCGCGCAAGATCGTGCCGTACGCGAACAACCTGCGCGACGGACTGTGGCAAACCGCTTCCGTCAATCCGCAATTGAACGGCCTGGGCTTCGTGCTCAAGGGGCGCAAGCTCGGGATCTGGGGCTATGGCAAGATCGGCCAGCTGGTGGCCGGATACGGCCGCGCGTTCGGCATGCAGGTGGTGGTGTGGGGCAGCGAGGCGAGCCGCAACAAGGCCGTTGCCGATGGCTACGCGGCCGCCGCATCACGCGAAGCGTTTTTTGCCGAGGCCGATGTGCTCAGCGTGCACCTGCGGCTGAACGACGCCACCCGTGGCATCGTCACCGTCGCCGACCTGGCGCGCATGCAGCCCACGGCCCTGTTCGTTAACACCAGCCGCGCCGAGCTGGTGGCAACCGGCGCGCTGGAGCAAGCACTCACACAGGGCCGCCCCGGCTATGCGGCGCTCGACGTGTTCGAATCGGAACCGCTGGCGCCAACCAGCGAACTGCTGCGCATTCCGACCGTGCTGGCCACGCCGCACCTCGGCTACGTGGAGCAGGACAGCTACGAGCTGTACTTCCGCCATGCATTCCAGAACATCGTCGATTTCGAGGCTGGAAAGTTCGATGCGATTCATAATCCGGACTTCCAGCACAACGCGCGCAGCCAGAGTTAATCAGTCTTCTCAGGGAGGCCGGTGAGGTTGATGCGCGGGGTGGGCATCACATGCACCTTGCTCCACAAGCCGGCCCAGCCGGGCGGCCAGGTGATGTCCGGGCCGCTGTACGGCGGCAAGGTGGCGCGCACCGGGACCACCGGCACCGGCGGCATGTCGATCAGCGGTGCGCCTGCGGGACGCTGCATGTCCAGGCTGTACATATAACCGGGCAGCAGCGCGTCGCACACGCTGGCGAACCAGGCGGTGTGGTCGTCGTCGCGGCCCAGTGCCTGCGCCAGTCCCTGCGGGTCGAATTTGGCCAGCGCGTGGATCAGCTCCTCGGTGGTGGCGCCCGGATTGTCCCCCCAGCCCATCACGGGGTTGCTGTTGTAGTCAGCGCCGGAGCCGTACCAGCCTTCGCGCCACGAGCGCTGCATCCAGTCGCGCTTGCCGGTGAACAGGTGCCAGCGCCAGTGCAGGCCGGACGGCTTGGGCCACGCATACAGATACAGTTTCTGATAGCCGGCCTGGTGCAGCGCGCGTACCACGGCCATCAGCCGCGCGTGGGGCATGCGGTCGGGCGGCGCGCGGCGGAACAGGATCGCTTCGCCATCGGCGTACTGCACGGCGTCGGTCGATAAATTGAGGTCGAGCGTGCGCGCTTCGCTGCCGAAACGCGCGGAAATCCAGCCGGTCAGCAAGTTGACGGCCGTGATCACGCCATAGCCGCGATGACGGTGAAAAATGACAGTTCCGGGTGCAAGAGCTTTCATAGACGATCCACGAACAGGGGCCTCAGGAGGGGCCCGCAAACAGACAATATAGGCATAGTACGCCGATATTTCCAGTGCGAAGACGACGGTTTCCGGATTCTTTTTGCGCAGCGGTTTGGGTTATGATGCAGATCATTTTTACTGAACCGAGCTTTCACCATGACCCTGCGCATCCTCGCCACCGGCGGCACTTTCGACAAACACTACAACGAACTGAACGGTACTTTGGGCTTCGCGGACAGCCATGTGCCCGCCCTGCTCGAACGTTGCCGCCTGACGGTGGACGTGGCGCTGGAACAGTTGCCGCTGATGGATTCGCTCGACATGGTCGATGCCGATCGCGAACGCATCCTGGCCTCGTGCCGCGCCGCCACCGAAAAGGCGATCGTCATCATCCACGGCACCGACACCATGCCGCAGACGGCCGCCGTGCTGGGACCAGCCGAGCTGGGCCAGACCATCGTGCTGACCGGTGCGATGATTCCGTATTCGATTGCAAACTCGGATGCGATGTTCAACCTGGGTTTTGCCTGCGCCGTGGCGCAGACCCAGCCGCCAGGCGTGTACGTGGCAATGAACGGCAAGATTTTTGCCTGGGATAATGTGCAGAAAAACAAGGCGGCTGGAGTGTTCCAGCCGCTGTAAATGGATTGGATCCCCGCCTGCGCGGGGATGACGGGTCGTCAGCCGGCGGCCGTCAATCCGTCATTGCACATCGGCGGACCGCCGCGCAGGCAGGATCCAGTTCATCAGGCCTTGGCTTCGCCGCCCAACGCTTCGACCACGTCGGCCATCATCTTGGCCAGCTCGCCCGTCATCAGCATGAAGTCGCCGTCAAAACGCTCTTCGTCGTTGCGGGTGCTCGATTCCTTCTCCGCCAGCACGTCGAGCGCCTTGACGCTCTTGATTGCCAGCGATTCGGTCAGCACGAACGATATCTTGCTGTCCCACGTCAGCGCCAGGCGGGTGCACTGCTTGCCCGCTTCGATGTGGCGGCGCACTTCGGCCGGTTCCAGCGTGTGGCGCACGTAGCGCACGGCAGCCTTGCTCTCGCCGGTGGCGCGCAGCTCGGTGTCCATATCGACCGTGAAGCCGGCCGGTGCTTCGTCGGTTTGCAGCCATTCGGTCATCACGCCCACCGGCGAGCGCTGCACGCGCAGGCTTTCCAGCGGCAGTTTATCGACCGCCTTCAGCAGCAGCTTGATCACTTCGTCGGCCTTGGCCGGACTGGCCGCATCGACCACCAGCCAGCCGTTGACCGGGTCGATCCAGGTCCAGACATTGCCACGGATCGAGAAGGCGCGCGGCAACAGCTCGTCGGCCACGCGTTCTTTCAGTTCCTTCATGGCTTTTTTGCCCGGGGCGAAGCCTTGCGCTTCTTCCATCTCGGCGGCGCGGGCCTTGGCAACCTGGTTGATCACGCTCGACGGCAGCAGTTTTTTCTCGGTGCCCAGCACGATCAGCATTTGCTTGTTGACCACGTGGACCAGGCCGCCGTTAGGACGTGGCTTGTCCCAGCCCTGGCGCAGCAGTTCGTTGCTGCTGGCGGGAACAAACGCGTGCGGTTCGAGCGCTGCTTCCAGTTGTTCGGGGGTGTAGGCCCACGGGGCCGGCAGACGATAAATCTGAAGATTCTTGAACCACATGAGTGTTGCCTTGTCCTGAATTGAATGTACCAAAAGAGCGCCATTTTACACGGTGATGGCGGCGCGGAACCGTTTATGAACTGAACAGGTCGCCCTGCACGGGCAGCGGCTTGTGCGTGGCTGCGCCCGGTACTTCGAGGGTGCTGGCGCGCACCCCGAGCAGGCGCAGCTTGCGTTGCAGCGGCACGCGTTTCAGGCATTCGCGCGCAGCCTGCAGGATGGCGGTCGCATCGGCCACCGGCTCGGGCACGGTGACGTTGCGGCTGACGATCTGGAAATCGTCGTAGCGCAGCTTGATGCTGATGGTGCGGCTTACGTAACCCTTGCGTTTCAGGTCTTCCGCCAGGCGGTCGCACAAGGTGACCAGGATGGCCGACAGTGTTTCGCGGTCCTGGCGCGCGTGCAAATCGCGCTCGAACGTGGTTTCGCGGCTCATCGATTTACTCATGGTGCGGTTGGCCACCACGCGCTGGTCGATGCCGTGGGCCGCTTGCGACAGCCAGGATGCGTAATGCGCACCGAAGTAATCCTGTAGCATCCCTTGATCGGCCCGCGCCAGCTGGCCGATGGTCTCGATGCCGAGCGACGCCAGCTTGGCGGTGGCCTTGGGGCCGATACCGTTCACCTTGCGCACATTGAGCGGCCAGATCCGCTCCGGGATGTCATCGAAGCCCAGGATGGTGATGCCGTTGGGCTTGTTCAGGTCCGAGCAGATTTTCGACAGCAGTTTATTGGGCGTGATGCCGATCGAGCAGGTCAACCCGGTGGCGTCGAACACGGCCTGCTTGATGCGCGCAGCCAGTGCATCGGTTTCGCCTTCCACATCGGTAAGGTCGATGAAAATCTCGTCGATGCCGCGATCCTCGATCTGCGGCGCAATCGCCGCCACCGCCTGCTTGAACAGCCGCGAATAGTGGCGATAGTCCTCGAAATTGGCGGGCAATAAAATCGCATCGGGCGCCAGCTTGGCCGCCTTCATCATGCCCATGGCGGAACCGACGCCAAACGCCCGCGCTTCATACGTGGCGGTGGTGATCACGCCGCGTCCCACGTAGGTGCGCAGGCGGGCGAACTGGTGACTGCCATCGGCCAGCAACACCGGCGTGGCGTGGCGCCCGCCGATCACCACCGGCTGGCCGCGCAGTTCCGGGTAGCGCAACAACTCCACGGACGCGAAAAACGCATCCATGTCGAGGTGGGCAATTCGTCGTTGGGGCTCTACCATACCGCTGCAAAGATTACTGTGAATACATACAGTATCTACGGAAACAGGTACGGCTGCAACTTTAACGTGGCGGACGCACGGCCACGACCACGAGTACCGCCCCCGCCACCAGGCTGGCCGCCAGCAGGTAGATGCCGCTGGCCGTGCTGCTGGTCGCATCCTTGATCGCCCCGACCAGGTACGGGCTGACAAAACCGGCCAGGTTGCCCAGCGAATTGATCATGGCGATACCGGCCGCCGCTGCCGCGCCGCCGAGCATGGCCGTGGGCAGGCTCCAGAAGATCGGGAACGTGGACAGGATGCCGGCTGTGGCTACGCTCAGGGCGGCCAGCGCGATCACCGTGTTGTCGCTGTAGGCGGTGGCGACGATCAGCCCCAGCGCACCAACCACGCCGGCGCAGGCCGCGTGCCAGCGGCGCTCGCCGGTGCGGTCCGAGTGGCGGGCGGCGGCCACCATCACCACCGCCGCAACGAAGTATGGAATCGCAGTGAGCAGGCCGATGTGGAACACGTCCGCCACGCCGCTGTTCTTGATCAGCTGCGGCAGCCAGAAGCTCACGCCATACAAGCCCATCACGAACAGGAAGTACACCAGCGCCAGCAGCCATACCTTGCCGCTCCTGAACACCTGCGCCAGCGGCAGGTGTTGCTGGCCCACGCGGTCCTCGGCGATGGCCGCTTCCAGCACGCGCTTGTCGTCATCACTCAACCATTTGGCGTCGCGGATGCCGTCGTCGAGGTAGAACAGCGTCCAGATGCCGAGCAGCACCGACGGGATGCCTTCGAGCAGGAACAGCCACTGCCAGCCGGACATGCCGTGGGTGCCATCGAACGCCTTCATGATCCAGCCCGACAGCGGGCCGCCCACCACGCCGGCAATCGCCACGCCGCTCATGAACAGCGCCACCATGCGCGCGCGGCGGTGCGCCGGGTACCAGTAGGTCAGGTACAGGATGATGCCGGGGAAGAAGCCTGCCTCGGCCGCGCCCAGCAGAAAGCGCAGCACATAGAAGGTGGTCACGCTGTTGGTGAACATCATCGCCGACGAGATCAGTCCCCAGCTGATCATGATGCGCGCGATCCATAGGCGGGCGCCGGCGCGCGTCATCAGCAAATTCGACGGCACCTCGAAAATGAAGTAGCCGATGAAGAACATGCCGGCGCCGACGCCATAGACGGTATCGGAAAAGCGCAGGTCGGCCAGCATCTGCAACTTGGCGAAGCCCACGTTGACGCGGTCGAGATAGGCCGCCACGAAGCACAGGAACAGGAACGGCATCAGGCGCCAGCTTACGCGGCGGTACAGCGCGTCGAGATTGTCATGCATGGTGGGCTTCCCGGTAGTGAATGCGGCGGCGCCCATGATAGGGCCTTCCCCGGCAATTTTCTAAATAATTTATAAAACCCCTTGCGGACATGCGAAACGCCCCTGTAGAATACGGCCTCGTTCAGCAGTTGTGACAAACGCTGATAAGTTTTCTGGGTGCTTAGCTCAGTTGGTAGAGCGGCGCCCTTACAAGGCGTAGGTCGGGAGTTCGAGCCTCTCAGCACCCACCAGGAAAACTGAAAAACGAGTTAGGAGTGGTAGTTCAGTTGGTTAGAATACCGGCCTGTCACGCCGGGGGTCGCGGGTTCGAGTCCCGTCCACTCCGCCAACATTCCTTAAGGGCCCGAAGCGTTATGCGCTTCGGGCCCTTATTCATTTCCGCATCAGTTTCAGGCAATATGCTGGAACCCGATGAAGACGCTCCCCTATTCCTATCTTTCTTTCCGCCGCCGCGTGGCGCGCGCGTCGCTGGTGCAGTTTATTGCCAGCGTGGTCAACTCGCTTGAAATGGTGCTGCTCGCATTCGCGCCCGTCATGCTGGGCCTGTTCGCGTGCATCGCCCTGCCCGGCCTGCTGGCGCCCACGCTGCCGTGGTTCGAGGCCCTCGGCCTGCTGCTCGCGCAAATACTGCTGGTGGCCGCGCCCGTGTGGCTGCTGCGCCAGCGCCTGCATCCGTTGGACGTGGCGCGCTGGAGCCGGGCGCTGCCCATCTCGTCGCGTCAGCAGTGGCAGGCGGAAGCGTCGGTTGCCGGCCTGATCGTCGGACCGGTCGCGCTCGCGCACGCGGTGTCGTGCGCGGTGTGGTGGTACCAGTGGCCCGATTGGTTGCGGCCCGTGGCGCCGTTATCCTTGGCGTGCGCGGTGCTGTCGTTGTTGCTGGGGTGGGCGTTGGCGACGGTGCTGTTGATGCGGCGGGCCCGCCCCGCTGCGCCGCGTACTGGTGCCGTGGTCGTGGCCAGGGCGCCGGCGCATTACGCCGCGCCACCGCGTGCGCGCGTGCCTGCACTGGCGTACTGGCGCCAGTTGTTCTGGCTGCCATGCTGGCGCGGCGAGGGCGTGGTCGGCATCCAGCAGACCTGCCTCTTTCTCGGCGCCTTGCTCAGCATGGCACTCTGGCTGTGGCGTCCGCCGTTGATGGCCTGGATGCCGCCAGCCGCGTGGGGCGTCGGCACCGCCATGCTGTTGATACTGCTGACCGACCGGGGCGACAAGGCCGTGGCGGAACAAATTGCGCGCCTGCGCCCGGTAGTGGCCCAATGGCCGCTGTCGATGGAGCGCTTATTTACCAGCGCAATCGTGGCGACCTTGTTACCGGGCGCGGTAGTGATGGCGTGCTTTGCGGCGCTGGTGCTCGCTGCTGGTGCTGACGTTCCTGCCGCCGCTGCTGGTACTGGCGCTGTCAATCTTGCTTCTGCTGGTGCTGCTGGTGCTGCCGGTGTTGCAGGCCATGCGGTGGGCGCGGACATAGGCACGGGCATGAGCGCGGGTGCAGCTGGCGCCATTAGCCATGGCGTGAGCCACACCGTAGCGCTGGTCTGGCTGACCTGCGCCGGTGTGGCGCAACTGGCCATCGTCGGGCTGCGCACGCTCACTGCGCGCGGCCGGGTGGCGCTGGTGATGGGCGCCATTCTCATCCTCACCGCCATCGGAAGCGAATTATGGAACTGACTGCCGTACTGACCATCGACCAACTGAATTTCAACCATCCGGACCGCGCGCTGTTTCGCAACTTCGATCTGCAACTGGGCACCGGCGTAACCTGGCTGCGCGGCGAAAACGGCGCCGGCAAGACCACCTTGTTAAAACTGGCCGGCGGCGCGCTCGATGCGCACGGCGGCAGCATCCGCCTCGACGGCATAGACATCGCGCAGCAACCGCTGGCCTATCGCCTGCAGGCGTTTTACTGCGGCGGCGACCTGCCGCAACTGCCGTGGCTGACCGTGCGCGAACTGCTGGACCTGCACCTGTCACTGTACCCGGCCACCGACGCCACGCTGCTCGATGCGCAGGTGCAGGCACTGCACCTGGGCGGCGCGCTCGAGCAGCCACTGACCACGCTGTCGCTGGGCCAGCACAAGAAGGTGCAACTGGCGCTGGCCCTGGCGCTGCCGGTGCGCCTGTTGCTGATCGACGAACCGTTCAACGGTCTCGATGCCGATGCGATGGCACACCTGCGCCGGCAACTGGCCGATCCCGCACGGCTGGCGCGCCAGTGCATCGTACTCACCAGCCACCTGGAACCGGAACTGCCGCTGGCGCGCACGGTGCAGTTGTAACACCTGTGGCGCGGTGTACTACATCGCTAAAATATTTCACTCTGGACACTGCCACGATGACAAACAATGCGGCAAACCAGCGACAATAGTGGCTTGCCTTCAGTTCGCTAGCGGAGTTCGTCCCGATGTTCGGTTTCCTCAAGTCCCCCACCCTGTCGCCGCGGCTGTTGCAGCTCAAGGCCTCGCCGCTGTTCAACACGCTCACACCGCTCGAACTGCAATCGATCGATGGCCTGATCCACGAGCGCCGCTACCTGGCCGATGAAATCATTTTCGACGAGGGCGAGGAAGGCCAGGCGCTGTACCTGGTCATTTCGGGGCGGGTACTGATCAGCCGCCTGCACCACGGCGGCCGCGAACTGGTGGCCGAGCTGGAACCGGGCGACTTCTTCGGCGACATGGCGCTGCTCGACAACGCCCCGCGCAACGCCCAAACGCGCGCCATCGACAACTGCGAGCTGGCCGTGTTCTTCCGTGGCGACTTCATGGGCCTGATGGAAACCGATGCCGTCATCGGCTACAAGATCGCGCTGGCCCTGGCGCGCCACCTGGGCGGCCGCCTGCGCGAATGGATGGTGGGCGCCTCGCGCACCGAAGTGTTATGAGCGTGCTGGCCACCCATCAGCGCGCCGGTCCGGTCGTCTGGATCGGCATCGTCGTCACCACCTGCACGCTGCTGTTCCTGCTGCAGCAGATGCTGTTCCTGGCGATCCCGTTCCTGCTCGGCATCGTGCTGTACTACATCCTGCTGCCACCCATGCGCAAGCTGCTGCGCATGGGCTTTAGCCACAGCGTGGCCGCGCTGCTGGTGGGGCTGCTGTTCGTGCTTGCCGTGGGGTTGGTCGTGTTCCTGATCATGCTGTGGCGCTCGGCACCGTCGGAATCGTGGCAGCATACCTTGTCCGTGTACCTGGCCGGCGGGCTCGATTTCGTGCGCCACACTACGCAGGCACTGGAGCAGCAGTTCCCGTTTCTCAAGCAGGTCAAGTTCGCGCGCAACATCAACAACCGCCTGACATCGTTTACCGGCGGCTTCGTGCAGAAGCACCTGACCGACATCCTGGTCTCGGTGGCGGCGTGGCTGCCGTCGCTGCTGCTGGCGCCGTTCCTGACGTTCTTTTTCCTGCGCGATGGCACGCGTTTCAAGAAGTTTTTGGCGCGCGCGGTGCCGAACGCATTTTTCGAGCGCACCCTGTTCCTGCTGCACGAGGTGCACCAGACCGCGTACCGCTACTTCCAGGGCCTGCTCAAGCTCACCATTCTCGACACGGCCGTGCTGGCGCTGGGCCTGTGGGCGATCGGGGTCTCGTCGCCGCTGCTGCTGGGCTTTATGGCGGCGGTGCTGGCATGGGTGCCGTACGTGGGTTCCATCGTCGGCTGCATGCTGGTGGTGATGGTCGCGTCCACCGACGCGCCCAATAACCCGATGGTGGCTTACCTGGCGATCGGCGTGTTCATCTTCGTGCGCCTGCTCGACGACTTCGTGTTCATGCCGCTCACGCTGGGCCGCAGCCTGCACATGCATCCGCTGATCACGGTCCTGATGATCTTCATCGGCGGTTCGGTGGCCGGCATTGCCGGCCTGATGCTGGTGCTGCCGCTGCTGGGCGTTGTCATGGTCATCGGCGAAACCCTGGGCCGCCTGATCACCGACCCGCGCCTGCGCGCCCGCCACAGCAACGCCATCCACCTGCGCACGCGGCAGGCCAGCGTGGACCTGGTCAAATAGCGGTCATACCCACAGCCGATACATCCAGAACGATTCGTCCTCGATAAAGCGCTGGGCGAATTCGGCGGGGGCGAAGCCGGTGATGCGCTTGACGGTGCGGTTCATATGGGCCTGGTCGGCAAAACCTTCTTCCAACGCCAGGCCGGCCCAGTCGAACGGCTGGCCCGCTTCGTGGCGGTCGCGCGCGGCAAAGAACAATCCTTCGGTGCGCGTGAGCGCTTGCCACTCGCGCAAAGAGCGACCGCTAAACGACTTGATGCGGCGCTCCACGTGGCGCGGGCTGTGCTGGTTGCGCCAGCCATGCGCGTGCCAGGCCAGGCGTTCCACCCAGTGGCGGCCCACCTGCCGCAGCGACGGCGCGGCCGATGCGCGCCCCTGCAACACTTGCCAGCGCGGCGCCAGGTGCCGCTCCAGCACCGCCAGCACGTCCTGGTCGCGACTGGCCAGCAAGGCGTCCAACAACGGCGCGAACCGTGCGTCCAGCGCCTGCGCTGCCGGCACGAAGCGGTTCTGGATCGCCGCCATGTCCACATCGAACAGGGCTTGCGCAGCATCGGCCGTAAAGCACGCCATGTAGCCGCGCCCCGGCGTCGGGGTCCAGCTCACCATCGGTGCCGACTGCGTGCCGGATAGTACGACCGGCGCGCCAAACGACTGCCAGCCCTGCGGCGTCACCAGGCCCGCGTCCATGTCGGGAAACCACGAAATCGTCACCAGCGGCGAGGCCGGAAAATGCGTGAGACACTGCGCGCTTTCCAGGCACTGGCTGGCGTGCTGCTGGTCATGCTGATCGCTGCGCAGGTGGCCACCTGGCTGGGTGCTTATTGGCGTCAAGTCGCGGCCGATCAGTGCCACCAGCGCACCGTTCAGCGATGGCGGGGCCAGTCGCAACGATTGCGTCGTCGCCGTACCTGCCACGCGCGGGGCACGCGCCAGGGGATCGGGACACGCTGCCCACATCGGTATGTGATGGTTTTCCATGGCTTGCAAGTATAGCCATCCCGGCCAGGCTGCGGCATGTCGTTTCGGTTCAAGACGCGGCGTCCCGTGCGGCACACAATCGGCACCATGACGACGCCAACCTCCAGCGCCTGCCCCTTCCACGCCGACCGCGCCGGCGTCCCACCAGCATCGAACCAGCAGCCGGCCTTGCAGCCGCCGGACACATGGCCGCCAGGACCGCCGTCGGGCCTCACCGGCTGGGGCCTGTTGCGGCGCATGGCAAAAGACCTGCCCGGGGCACTGACCGGGTGGCGCGCCACCTACGGCAACCTGGTGCACCTGCGCATCTGGCCCGAGCACCAGGTCGTGGTGACCGATCCGCACCTGGTGCGCGAACTGCTGGTCACCCATCACGATAAACTGGTGCGCTGGGAGCGCGGCATCGCGGTCATGTCGCAATTGCACGGTACCAGCGTGCTGACGGCGGAAGGTCCGGCATGGCAAGCCAAGCGGCGCGCCTTGCAGCCGAGCTTTTCCCCCAAGGGCGTACGAGCCTATGTGCCGCTGATTGCCGGCGCCACCCGCACGGCCCTGGCCCAATGGCCGTCCGACGATGCCAACTGGCCGATCGAACACGCCATCACCTCGCTGGCGATGGATGTCATCATGGGCTTCCTGTTTTCCAGCCCGGCCGATGTCGATGCGCGCCGCACGGAGCAGGCCGTGCATTGCATCAGCGTGGCCGGCAACGCCGAATTCTATTGGCCCGCAAGCTGGCCCGACTGGGTGCCATGGAAACGCGCCAAGCGTGAAGCCAAGCAGGTGCTGAACCAGCTGATCAACCGCCAGATCGATAGCCGCCTGGCACTGGACCCCGCAGCCTGGCCCGACGATGTGCTGAGCAAACTGCTGGCCTTGCACGCGGACGATCCCGCCACCTGGCCGCGCCAGGCCGTGCGCGACGAATGCATGACCGCCTTCCTGGCTGGCCACGAAACCACGGCCGCCACGCTGACCTGGTGGGCCTGGTGCATGGCCTCGCACCCCGCCGCGCAGGAGGCGGCCCGGCGCGAAGTGGACACGGTGCTGCAAGGCCGCACACCCGCTGCCGCCGACTTGCCAGCGCTGGCAGGCGTGGCACGAACGCTGCAGGAGACCCTGCGCTTGTACCCGGCCGCCCCGGTGTTGCTGAGCCGGCGTGCAATCGCACCGATTACGCTCGGCGGCTGGCAACTGCCGGCCGGCACCATGTTCATGGTACCGGTGCAGCTGATGCAGCACGATCCCGCCTGGTTTGCGGATCCGCCCGCCTTCCAACCCGAGCGCTTCGCCGCTGCAACCGATAACGCACCACGCGGCGCCTGGATGCCACTGGGCACCGGCCCACGCGTGTGCCTGGGCCAGCATTTGGCGATGACCGAGATGACGGTGATTGCCGCGATGCTGCTGCAACGCTTCCAGCTGGCCGTCCCCGCCAACATGCCCCTGCCCACGCCCAAGCTCCATATCACCCTGCGTCCCGCCAACGCGCTCCACCTCAGCCTGCATCGCCGTGATGACTCCGGACCATAAAAAAAGCCCGGTCAGTGAACTGAACCGGGCTTTCTGTAATGCGCGGGAAGCTTACGCGGTCATCGCGTGCTTTTCAGCAGATTCTTCCACCACCTCGATATCCGAACGAATCAGGTGATCGAAGGCCGACAGCGCGGCTTTGGCGCCTTCGCCGGTGGCGATGATGATCTGCTTGTATGGCACCGTGGTGACGTCGCCGGCAGCGAATACGCCGGGGATCGAGGTCTGGCCGCGAGCGTCCACTTCGATCTCGCCGTGGCGCGACAATGCCACCGTGCCTTTGAGCCACTCGGTGTTCGGCACCAGGCCGATCTGCACGAATACGCCTTCCAGCTCGACCTTCTTCGCTTCGCCCGACACGCGGTCGTTGTAGCTCAGGCCGTTGACGATCTTGCCGTCACCGTGCACTTCGGTCGTTTGCGCCGAGACGATTACCGTCACGTTCGGCAGGCTGCGCAGCTTGCGTTGCAGGACCGCGTCGGCGCGCAGTTCTGCGCCGTATTCGATCAGGGTGACGTGCTTGACCAGGCCGGCCAGGTCGATCGCTGCTTCCACGCCCGAGTTGCCGCCGCCGATCACCGCCACGCGCTTGCCCTTGAACAAAGGACCATCGCAGTGCGGGCAGTAGGCAACACCCTTGTTGCGGTATTCCTTCTCCCCCGGCACGTTGATCTCCCTCCAGCGGGCGCCGGTTGCCAGGATCACGGTTTTGGCTTTCAGTACCGCGCCGCTGGCGGTTTGTACTTCCACCAGCTTGGCGCCCGGCACCAGTTTGGCGGCGCGCTGGGTGTTCATGATATCGACGTCATACGACTTGACGTGCTGTTCCAGCGCCACGGCAAATTTCGGGCCGTCGGTTTCCTTGATCGAAATGAAGTTTTCAATCGCCATGGTGTCAAGCACCTGGCCGCCGAAACGCTCGGCCAATACGCCGGTGTTGATGCCTTTGCGGGCGGCGTAAATCGCTGCTGCCGCGCCGGCAGGACCGCCGCCGACGATCAGCACGTCAAACACGTCTTTCTTGCTCAGCTCGGCCGCCTGGCGCACGCCGGCATTGGTATCGAGCTTGGCGAGGATTTCCTCGACGTTGGTGCGGCCCTGGCCGAACAGCTGGCCGTTCAGGAACATCATTGGCACGGCCATGATCTGGCGCTCTTCGACTTCTTTCGGGAACACGCCGCCGTCGATGGTGGTGACCTTGATGCGCGGGTTGATCACCGCCATGGCGTTGAGTGCCTGCACCACGTCCGGGCAGTTATGGCAGGTCAGCGACATGAAGGTTTCAAATTCGTAATCGCCATCGAGATTGCGAATCTGCTCGATCGTGGCTGCGTCGAACTTGATGGTGTGGCCGCCCACTTGCAGCAGCGCCAGCACCAGCGAGGTGAATTCGTGGCCCATCGGGATGGCGGCAAAGCTCACGCCGATCTCGGTGCCGGTACGGTTGATACGGAAGGACGGCTTGCGTACACCTGCATCGGTGCCTTCGACCAGCGTGATCTTGTCGCTCAACTCGGCAATTTCGAGGAGCAGTTCCTTCATCTCGCGGGCCTTGGCGCTGTCATCGAGAGAGGCGACCAGCTCAAGCGGATACACCACTTTTTCCAGGTAGGATTTCAGTTGGGTTTTGAGGGTTGCGTCTAACATGATTATTTTTCCTTTTACAAATATTTAGGCGTATGCCGGGCCGGACGCCCGGTCCGGCATCGCGGTAACTACTTGTTTGCTGCGGTGTCGCTCAAGGGTTCAGCCTTGATTTAGATCTTGCCGACCAGGTCCAGCGATGGGGTCAGCGTGGCGGCGCCTTCGGTCCACTTGGCTGGGCATACCTGGCCTGGGTGCTCGGCAACGTATTTGGCTGCTTTGACTTTGCGCAGCAGTTCCGATGCGTCGCGGCCGATGCCGTTGTCGTGTACTTCCATGACTTTGATCTGGCCTTCCGGATTGATCACGAAGGTGCCGCGCAGTGCCAGGCCTTCTTCTTCGATCATCACTTCGAAGTTACGCGACAGTTTGCCGGTTGGGTCGCCGATCAGCGGGTAATTCACTTTCTTGATGGCGTCCGAGGTGTCGTGCCATGCCTTGTGAGCGAAGTGGGTGTCGGTCGATACGCCGTACACGTCCACGCCCAGCTTGGCGAATTCAGGTTGTTGTTCGGCCAGATCTTCCAGTTCGGTTGGGCACACGAAGGTGAAGTCGGCTGGGTAGAACATCAGGACGGCCCACTTGCCTTTCAGGGATTCGTCGCTGACTTCGATGAATTTACCGTCAACATAAGCGGTGGCATTGAATGGCTTGATTTGGGTATTGATCAGGGACATAGTCGTTTCCTCGTTGGGTTGTGAATCATTGAGACGCCAGTGTATCGCCTTTTCGGCGATTTGCAAAATTGATTGTTGCAATAGAATCGATTTGTTTTGACTATGACTGGCTGGCTTGGAAGCGCAGCAGGGCGTCGAATTCCGTCGCCGGCATCGGCCTGGCGAACAGGTAGCCCTGGCCATAGTCGCAGCCGGCGTGCGCCAGCAGGTCGCGCTGCTCGGGCGTTTCCACGCCTTCGGCAATGACTTTCAGGCCCAGCTTGTGGGCCATGACGATAATGGCCTCGGACAGCGCCATGTCGCTCGACTCCGGCGCCAGGTTGCGCGTGAACGACCGGTCGATCTTCAAATAATCGATATCGAACTTTTTCAAATACGACAGCGACGAATAGCCGGTGCCGAAGTCATCGAGCGCTACCTGGATGCCGGCGTCGCGCAATTGCAGCAGTTTGTCGCTGACGGTCGTGTTGGCATCGAGCAGCAAGCCTTCGGTGATTTCCACCACCAGCGCCTGCCCGGGCAGGCCCAGCATGCGCAGGTGGCGCAGCCAGTCGTCATACCCGACGTCCTCGCGCTGGAACTCCAGCGGCGACTGGTTGATGCTGATCTGGAATGCCTGATCGACCTCGGCGCGCCAGCGCTGCGCCCAGTTAGCCGCCTCGTGGAATACCCACTGACCGATTTCGAGGATCAGCCCGCTAGCCTCGGCCAGCGGGATGAATTCGCACGGACTGACCATGCCGCGCAGCGGGTGCTGCCAGCGTACCAGTGCCTCGGCCTTGTGGATGCGCCCGGTCGCCAGGTGGACGATGGGCTGGAAGTACAGCGCCAGCTGCTGGCCCTTGACCGCACCGCGCAGGTCGTTGGTCAGGCGCATGCGGTTGAGCGCGGCCACCTGCAATGCCTGGGTAAAGTAGGCGTAGCGGTTGCGGCCGGCGTTCTTGGCCGCGTACATGGCCTGGTCGGCGTGCTTGAGCAGGTCGTCGATGTCGAGCGCGTCATCCGGGTACAGGGTGATGCCGATGCTGGCCGACACGAATGCCTGCTCCTGCCCCAGCGCGAACGGCGCGCGCAGGCTGTCGATGATTTGCTGGGCGATGTGCGCTACCCGGTCGGTGCTGTCGAGCTCGGAGAGCACGACCGTGAATTCGTCGCCGCCCAGGCGCGCCACCGTGTCCGACTTGCGCACGCAGGCGCCGATGCGGCGCGCAGCGTCCACCAGCAGGATGTCGCCGTGCTGGTGGCCCAGCGTGTCGTTCACTTCCTTAAAATGGTCGAGGTCGATGAACAGGATGGCCAGCCGCGTGCGGTCGCGCTGGGCGCGGATGACGTCGGTCTTCAGGCGGTCGAGCAGCATGCGGCGGTTGGGCAGTTGCGTGAGCGGGTCGAAGTTGGCCTGCTGCCAGATCAGCGCCTCGCGCTGCTTGTCGGCCGTGACATCCTCGATCATGCACAGGTGGTGTGGGTGGCCGCCGGCCTCGGCCACGGTATCGATGGCGGTGACCGACATGTCGATCCAGGCCAGCACACCGTCGGGCCGGAACACCCGGATGGTCGATTTGAATGCGCCGATGCGCCCGGCCGTGAGCTGGCCCATCTGCGCCTTGCACTGGGCAATGTCGTCGGGGTGGGCCAGGTCGAGCCACTTCTGGCTGTGCAGTTCGGCCAGCGGCCGGCCCAGGATCTCGAGGTAACGGGCATTGACGTCGCGGTAAGCATAGGTGTTTGAGTCGACCAGCGCCATGCCCAGCGGCGAAGCTTCGAACATGGTGCGGAAGCGCTGCTCGCCCTGGCGGATTGCAGCCCTCGAACGGCGCCGCTCGCGCGCCAGCAAACTGAAATGCACCGCGCCCGCGACCACCACCAGCACCAGCACCGCACCGAGCACGCGGTACAGCCACAGTGCCGTCTTGCGGTTGTCCGGATCGTACAGGAAGCCGTCGAACCGGACCCCGGGCGGCAGCATGCCCAGGCTGGCGTAAACGTCGGCGATATGGCGCCAGCGTTCGGGATTCATGTAGCCGATCTCGACCAGCACCGGCTGCACCAGCGCCACCATCTGGCGCGCCTCGTACAGCAGGTGTTCGCGGTCGTTGCGGCGCGAGTACTTGTCGAGGATCAGGTCCACCGTTTCCTCGTGGTGGCTCATCGCCCATTGCCAGCCGCGCAGGCTGGCCGCGCGGAACGCCCGCACCCGGGCCGGATTGGCGGCCAGTTCGCGCTCGCTGGTAAACAGGTTGTCGCCGTAGAAATCGATGCCTACCGAGCGCGGCGTGTGCAGGTCGTAGGCAAAGCCCGCGCGGTCGAAGACGTCGGGCTCGTTGGTGGTGTACACGCCCATGGCGGCGATCTTGCCGTCGATCAGGTCGCGCGGATCGTAGCTGGGTTCGAGCCGCTCGTAGCTGTCGGCCGGCACACCCTGCTTGACCAGGTAGGCCAGCAGTTCGTCGGCATTGCCCATGCCGCTGGCCTGGGTGCCGAGCATCACGCGCTGGCCGCGCAGCCGTTGCAGGTCGGGCGGCTGGCCCGGCACTTGCGGCGTGGCCAGCGCAAACGCGGAATGCTGCAAGATCACGCCCAGCACCACCACCGGCCGCCCCGACAAGCGCGCCAGCAGCAGGCTGCTGCTGCCCACACCATATTCGGCCTTGCCGGACACCACGTCGCGCTCGGCCTGGCTGCTGTCGGCGGCATCGAGGATGCGCACGTCGAGCCCGGCTTCGCGGTAAAAGCCCTGCTCGAGCGCGGCGTAATAGCCGGCAAACTGGAATTGATGGGTGTGCTTGAGCTGGAGCGTGACGCGCTCCAGCGCCGTTGCCGGCGTGCAGGCCAGCGCCAGCAGTAACAGCGCGGCCAGCCGGTAATGAAGGTAGCTCAACAAGCGCAGCCCGGCCGGCGGTCCCTAGTAGGCAATCTGCACCGGCGCCGTCGCGGTGGCATTGGTGCCATTACCGAGTTGACCGTCGGTGTTCAGGCCCCAGGTCCACAGGCTCAGGTTGTTGCCGTCGGTTTGCAAGGCAACGCTGTGGTTGGCGCCGGCGGCGACGGCCTTCCACGTTCTCAGGTTACCAACCTGCAATGGCATCAGGCTGCTGGCCACGGTCTGGCCCAGTTGTCCCTCGACACCACGGCCCCAGGTCCACAGCGTGCCATCGTTGCGCACGCCGATCGAATGGCTGACGCCGCCTGCTACCTGGGTCCAGCGCGCGCTGGCGTCGCTGACCTGGGTGGGTGACGATTGCAGGCTGGTGCTGTTGTTACCCACCTGGCCGCTCTCGCCGGCGCCCCAGGCGAACAGCACGCCGTCGTCGTTACGTATCGCCAGCGAGTGCCGGCTGCCGGCCGCCACCGCCGACCAGTTGGCAGTGCCGACCTGGGTGGGCACGCCCACCTTGGCGCCGGTCGTGCCGTTGCCCAGCTGGCCGTAGGTGTTGTCGCCCCAGGTCCACAAGCTCTGGTCGCTGCGCTTGATGGCAATGGTGTGGGCGTCGCCCGCCGCCACCGCCAGCCAGCTGTCGGTGCCGAGACGCGTGGGCACCAGCAGATCGACAGTCTTGCCATCACCGAGCTGGCTGGCATAGTTGTTACCCCACACCCACAGCGATACGACTGGCGTGCCGGTGGTGGCGGTCGCCGTGCTCAGCGCCACCACGTGCGACTTGCCCACTGCCACGTAAGTCCAGTTCTTGGCAGTGCCGACCTGGGTAGGAACGGTGCGCGGCACCTGGTCGCCCTGGCCCAGCTGGCCGAACAGGTTGTTACCCCATGCCCACAAGGTACCGTCGGTGCGGATGGCCACCGCAAAACTGTCGCCCACGGCTACCTGTTTCCAGATGGTGCTGTTGCCGGCCACGGTAACCGGGGTGTTGCGCAGCGTGTTGGTGCCGTCGCCAAGCTGGCCCTGGATGTTCAGGCCCCAGCTATAGAGTCTGCCGTCGGTCTTGAGGGCGATGGTCTGGTTGCCGCCAGCCGCTACCTGGGTCCACGGTGCGATCGAGGTCACATCGACGGAACCGGACACGGCTGCCACGGTACCGGTCGCCGGCTGGGTGGCGATCACGCTGTCGGTACCGATCGACCGGCCGCTGACGATGCCGGCGCTGGTCACCTGCACCACGGTGGAGCCGCCGGACTTGGTGGACCAGGTCAGGCCCGTGAGCGCCTTGGTGGTGCCGTCGGTATAGGTGCCGGTGGCGGTGTAGGTTTGGGTGGCGCCGCCCACGATCAGCGTGGTCGAGGGCGCGGTGATGGCGATGCTGCGCAAGGTGACCACGGCTGGCGTGGTGGTGCCGCCGCTGTCACCGCCGCCCCCGCCGCCACCGCAGGCGGACAGCAGCACGGCGAACAAGGCAAACAGCGGCGCCAGCCACAGGGAGGGGGAAGTGAAGTTTTTCATGTTAGTCCTGGGAAAGGTTTGCACCAGTGTAGCCTCAAGCAGGGGGGGCACATCAACCGAGCAGGATGCTTTTCACTACGTAATTAGGCGATTGGCGCAATTACGCAACACATAAAAAAGCAGGCACCGGTGAGGGTGCCTGCTTTCAATTTACTTCGGTTTGGCTAGTTACTTGCGGCCACGTGGCGGCGGTGCGGCGCCACGGGCCGGCTTGCCGCCCTTGGCTGGCGGCGGCGCCGCCTTCTTGACCTTGATGGTGTCGAGGATCGACGCGCGCGCCTTGGTTTCCACGGTCTGGCGCGCCGTCAGCGAACCGGTCAGCGCATTGGCGCGCTGGCCCGGCTGTTGCGGAGCATTGCCCGCCACGATGCCGGACTTGGCACCACGCGGGCCCTTGGCGGTGCCGGGAATCGGCAGCGCCGATGCCGGGCCACGGCGGCCATCGGTATTCGGTTTGCTGTTGGCTTCGCCTGCCGACCAGGCCGGAATCAAATGCTTCTCGCCATTGCCGATCAGGTCGGCGCGGCCGAGCGCCACCAGCGCTTCGCGCAGGATCGGCCAGTTTTCCGGATCCTGGTAGCGCAGGAAGGCCTTGTGGGTGCGGCGGATCTTGCCGCTGCGGGCCGTTTCCACCACTTCCGAGTCTGCCGTCACCTTGCGCAGCGGATTCTTGCGCGAGTGGTACATGGTGGTGGCCATCGCCATCGGCGTGGGCATGAAGGTCTGCACCTGGTCGAGCTTGAAGTTGTTTTTCTTCAGCCACAGCGCCAGGTTCAGCATGTCGAGGTCGGTCGTGCCCGGGTGGGCGGCAATGAAGTACGGGATCAGGTACTGCTTCTTGCCGGCTTCCAGCGAGAAGCGCTCGAACATTTCCTTGAACTCGTCGTAGGCGCCGATGCCCGGCTTCATCATCTTCGACAGCGTGTTTTCTTCCGTGTGCTCGGGCGCGATCTTGAGCAGGCCGCCGACGTGGTGCGTGACCAGTTCTTTCACGTATTCCGGCGAACGCACGGCGATGTCGTAGCGCAGGCCCGAGCTGATCAGGATTTTTTTGACGCCCGGAATGGCGCGCGCCTTGCGGTACAGCGAGATCAGCTTGCTGTGGTCGGTGCCGAGGTTGACGCAGATCGACGGATATACGCACGACAGGCGGCGGCAGGTTTCCTCGATCTTCGGATCCTTGCAGGCCAGCCGGTACATATTGGCGGTAGGACCGCCGAGGTCGGAAATGGTGCCGGTAAAACCCTTGGTCTTGTCGCGGATGTGCTCGATCTCGCGCAGGATCGATGGTTCCGAGCGGCTCTGGATAATGCGGCCCTCGTGCTCGGTAATCGAGCAGAAGGTGCAGCCGCCGAAGCAGCCGCGCATGATGTTGACCGAAAAACGGATCATTTCCCAGGCCGGGATGCGGGCCTTGCCGTAGAACGGGTGCGGCGCGCGCGCGTAGTTCATGTCATAGACGCCATCCATCTCGTCCATGCGCAACGGCAGCGGCGGTGGATTGATCCACACGTCGCGCTCGCCGTGGGCCTGCACCATGGCGCGGGCGTTGCCGGGGTTCGATTCCAGGTGGAACACGCGCGACGCGTGCGCGTACATCACCGGGTCTTCGCTGACGGTCTCGAACGACGGCAGCCGCACCACGGTCTTGGTGTGCTTTTCCTTTTCCATGGCCAGGCGGTCTTCGCGGCTCATGAAGCGGATGGTCTTGACCACGCCGCCGGCGGGCGCTGCGGCGGCAGCCGGGGCCGGCGCGGCTTCCGCCACCGGCTTCGGCTCGACCATCGCTTCGTTCACCTCGGCACCATCGGCAGCCTTGGGCGCGTTGTCGGTCGCGCATGACGAGGTGTTTTGCTGCACCATCATGTACGGGTCGATCGGCGGATCGATCTTGCCTGGCGTATCCATGCGGGTGCTGTTGTGCACGCCCCATTCGTCGGTCGGCAGCCAGCCGCCCGGTACCAGGAAGGCGGTGCCGCGCAGGTCGCGGATGCCCTTGATGTCTTCGCCGGCGGCCATGCGGTGGGTGAGGTCCACCAGCGCGCGCTCGGCGTTGCCGAAGATGAGCAGGTCGGCCTTGGAGTCGAGCAGTACCGAGCGGCGCACCTTGTCCGACCAGTAATCGTAGTGGGCGATGCGGCGCAGCGATGCCTCGATCGAGCCGATCACGACCGGGATGCCCGGATACGCTTCGCGCGAACGCTGGGCGTACACGGTGACCGCGCGGTCCGGGCGTTTGTTCGGTTCGCCGTTGGCGGTGTAGGCATCGTCGGAGCGGATCTTGCGGTCGGCCGTGTAGCGGTTGACCATCGAGTCCATATTGCCGGCGGTAACGCCAAAGTACAGGCGCGGCTTGCCGAGCGCGCGGAAGGCGTCGGCCGAATGCCAGTCCGGCTGCGAAATAATGCCGACGCGGAAGCCTTGCGCTTCGAGCAGGCGGCCAACCAGGGCCATGCCAAAACTTGGATGGTCGATGTAGGCGTCGCCGGTGATCAGGATGACGTCGCACTCGTCCCAGCCGAGCGCGTCCATCTCCGCGCGGGACATCGGCAGGAAAGGCGCAACGGCAGCGCGGGCAGACCGCTTGGGAACGGTCGCAAATAAATTGGTAGGGGAGATCATATCGGACGGCATTGTACCGGAAATGCCTCTCCCCCGCTCACCGTGCGTGAGAAAAAATCTTTTACTATTCAATCACTTGTAGAGAAACATGCAGCGTTATCTCTACGCAAACAGTGTCAAATACCCATGTTGGACAGGATCCGTCCCAGCTCGCGCAGGGCCGGCTCCAGGGTCGGATGCTGGGCGGCGAACTTCGCCGAGATTTCCTGGGTACGCTCGGCCAGGCCATACGTGGTGCTTTCTTCGACTTGCGGCACAGCGTTGATGGCGGCCGGCACGGTGGCCACACCGGCGACGGCAGGCGCGGCAGCGGCCATGCCCAGGCCCTGGCGGCGCGCCAGCAGCGACTGGATGTCGCCGTCGAGGCGCAGCAGCAGGCTTTTCAGTTCTTCGTCCACGGGGCCGGCCACGGCCAGCTTGCCTTGCAGGTCTTGCAGCGATGCTTTGAGATGACTGTCCATGTCTTGATCCTTGTTATTCAATCGGCAAACCTGGTGGCTTGATACAGCTCTTCCACCTGGGTTCTTGCCCACGGCGTGCGGCGCAGGAACTTCAGGCTGGACTTGATGCTGGGATCGCTGATAAAGCAGTTGATGTCGATCTTGCGACCCAGTTGGTCCCAACCATAATGTTCCTGCAAGCGCGTGACCATCGCTTCGAGCGTGACACCGTGTAAATCGTTACTCATAATTATTCCAAAAAAGCTTGGGGCTGGGGACGATTCTGACATAAATCGCGCCCAGCCCCGGTACGTTCGATAACGTTGATTACTTCTCGGTCAGACCACGGCGTTCCAGCAGCGGCTCCACCTTCGGATCATGGCCACGGAATTCGCGGAACATCTGCATCGCATCCATGGTGCCGCCCTTGGACAACAGCATCTTGCGGAAGTAGTCGCCATTCTTGCGCAGCATGCCGCCGTTTTCGTTGAACCACAAGACTGTTTCGGCATCGAGGCGCTCGGCCCACAGGTAGCCATAGTAGCCGGCCGAGTAGCCGCCCGAGAACACGTGCGAGAAGTACGTGGTGCGGTAGCGCGGCGGCACCGGCGCGTAATCGACGCCGGCGGCTTTCAGCGCGGCGGCCTCGAAGCCCAGCACGTCGGTCGGGATTTGCGCTACGCCCAGCTGGTGCCATTTCTGGTCCAGCATGGCGGCGCCCAGGTACTCGGTGGTGCGGAAGCCTTCGTTGAATTTCTTCGAGGCGATCACTTTATCGAGCAATTCCTGCGGCATCGCCGCGCCGGTCTGGTAGTGCCTGGCGTAGTTGGCCAGCACCTTCGGCTCGGTCGCCCACATCTCGTTGACCTGCGACGGGAATTCGACGAAGTCGCGCGGCACGCTGGTGCCCGAGAAGCGCGGGTACTTGACGTTCGAGAACATGCCGTGCAGCGCGTGGCCGAACTCGTGGAACAGCGTGCGCAGTTCGTCGTAGGTCAGCAGGGTCGGTTCGCCGTCGGCCGGTTTCGGCACGTTCAGGTGATTGGCCACCACCGGATGGGTGCCCATCAGCGACGATTGCGAGACGTACGCATTCATCCAGGCGCCACCGCGCTTGTTGCCGCGCGCATAAAAGTCGGCGATGAAGATGGCCAGCTGCTTGCCGTCGGCATCGAACACGTCGAAGGTGCGCACGTCCGGGTTGTACACCGGCAGGTCCTTGCGTTCCTTGAAGGTCAGACCATAGACCTGGTTGGCGGCAAAGAACACGCCGTTGACCAGCACGCTGTTGAGTTCAAAATAGGGTTTCAGCTGGTTCTGGTCGAAATTGAAGCGCTCGGCGCGGACCTTGTCGCTGTAGAACGACCAGTCGTGGGCGGCCAGCTGGAAGCCGCCGTTTTCCTTGTCAATCACTTGCTGGATTTCGGCGCCTTCTTTTTTCGCATTGGCGACGGCCGGGCGGGCAAACGCGGACAGCAGTTCGTTGACGGCTTCCGGCGTGCGCGCGGTCTGGTCTTCCAGCGAGTACGCGGCAAAGCTGGCGTAGCCGAGCAATGCCGCTTTTTCGGCGCGCAGCTTGGCCAGTTCCAGCACCACGGCGGTGTTGTCGAACTTGCCGCCATGGCTGCCGCGTGCCAGCGATGCGGCCATCAGGCGCTCGCGCACGCTGCGGTTGGTCAGCACGGCCAGGTTGGCCTGGCCGGTGGTGTTGACGACCGGAATGGCGAACTTGCCTTCCAGGCCGCGCGCGGCAGCAACCTTGGCGGCGGCGTCGATGGCCTTGTCGGTCATGCCGGCCAGCTCTTCACGGGTGTCGACGATCAGGGCCGAGGCGTTGGCTTCTTCCAGCACGTTTTGCGCGAACGTGGTTTGCAGCTTGGCCAGTTGCGAGTTCATGGCCTTGAGTTTGTCCTTGTCGGTAGCGGACAGCTTGGCGCCGGCGCGCACGAAGTCGGTGTGGTAGCGCTCGAGCAGATATTTCGACTCGGCGTCCAGTTTCAGGGTGTCGCGCTTGTCGTACAGCGACTTGATGCGGGCGTACAGTTTGGGATTGAGGCGGATGGCGTCGCCGTGCGCGGAGCGCTTGGGCGAGAGGTCGCGCTCCAGGGCCTTGAAGGTATCGTTGGTGTTGGCGCCGGACAGGTTGCCGAACACGCTGGACACGCGGGCCAGCAGGCGGCCCGATTTTTCCATCGCCACGATGGTGTTGTCGAACGTGGCCGGCGCCTTGTTGTTGGCGATTTTCTCGATCTCGGCCGCTTGCTGGCGCATGCCTTCGGCAAACGCCGGCGCGTAGTCCTCGTCCTTGATCTTGTCGAATTGCGGATAGCCGTATTGCAACGGGCTGACCTTGGCGAACGGGTTGCTCGCCGCAAGCATAGCCGCTGGTTCCGCGGTAGCGGCATTGGCAACACTGCAGATGGCAGCGATGCTGGCGGCGATGATCAGGTTGGTACGAATCATGGTTTCCCTTCGATAAAGTTGAATACCGCCCCCGTTTTCCGGGGACGGGCTACAGCTGATGAATTATTTGCCGGTCAAACCACGGCGCTCGAGCAACGGCTCGATGACCGGATCGCGGCCACGGAAGTTGCGGAACAAATTCATGGCATCGTCGGTACCGCCGCGCGAGAGCAGCTTGCTGCGGAACCAGTCGCCGTTTTCGCGCTTCAGGCCGCCCTTCTCCTTGAACCATTCGACGGTGTCGGCGTCCAGCTTTTCCGACCACAGGTAGGCGTAGTAGCCGGCCGAATAGCCGCCCGAGAAGCTGTGCGAGAAGTACGTGGTGCGGTAGCGCGGCGGCACCGGCGCAAAATCGACCCCCATGTCTTTCAGCGACTTCGCTTCAAAGGCCAGCACGTCGGTCGGGATTTGCGCCGGCGTCAGCTGGTGCCAGCGCTGGTCCAGCAGCGAGGCCGACAGGTACTCGGTGGTCTTGAAGCCCTGGTTGAATTTCTTCGAGGCGATAACCTTGTCCAGCAGCTCTTTCGGCATCGGCGCGCCGGTCTTGTAATGCTTGGCGTAGTTGGCCAGCACTTCGGGCCAGATCGCCCACATCTCGTTGACCTGCGACGGATACTCGACGAAGTCGCGCGGCACGCTGGTGCCCGAGAAGCGCGGGTATTTCACGTTCGAGAACATGCCGTGCAGGGCGTGGCCGAATTCGTGGAAGGCGGTCGTCACTTCGTCGTAGGTCAGCAGCGTGGGTTCGCCCGCTGGCGGCTTCGGAATATTGAGGTGATTGGCTACCACCGATTTCGTGCCCAGCAGCGACGACTGCGAAATGTATTCGTTCATCCAGGCGCCGCCCTGCTTGTTGCCGCGCGCGTACATGTCGGCCAGGAAGATTGCCAGCTGCTTGCCATCGGCATCGAACACGTCGAACACGCGCACGTCCGGGTTGTACACCGGCAGGTCCTTGCGTTCCTTGAAGGTGATGCCGTAGAGCTTGGTCGCGGCAAAGAACACGCCGTTGATCAGCACGTTGTCGAGTTCGAAGTATGGCTTGAGCTGGTTCTCGTCGAAGGCGAAGCGCTGGGCGCGCACCTTGTCGGTGTAATAGGCCCAGTCGGCGGCGCCCACGGTGAAGTTCTGCTTGTCGGCATCGACCACCGCTTGCAGGTCGGCCGCTTCTTTTTTGGCGTTGTTGACGGCTGGCGTGGCCAGTTCGGTCAGCAACTTGTTGACGGCGGCGGTGTCATGCGCGGTCTGGTCTTCCAGCGAGTAGGCGGCGTAGTTTTCGTAGCCGAGCAAGGTGGCTTTCTCGGCGCGGGCCTTGGCGATTTGCAGCACCAGCTGGCGGTTGTCGAACTGGCTACCATGGCTGCCGCGTTCGAGCGAAACGGCCATCAGCTTCTCGCGCACCTTGCGCTTGGTGAGCACGGACAGCGGCGGCTGGCCAGTAGTGTTGACCAGGGCGACGACGAACTTGCCATCCTTGCCCTGGGCCTTGGCGGCCGCAGCAGCGGCATCGATCTCGGCGGCGCTCATGCCATCGAGTTCTTCGCGGGTATCGACCACCAGCGCCGAGGCGTTGATTTCCTTGAGCACATTCTGGGTGAAATTGGTTTGCAGCGTGGCCAGCTTGCCGTTGAGCTCCTTGAGCTTTTCCTTGTCGGCGGCGGACAGCTTGGCGCCGGCGCGCACGAAGTCGGTGTGGTAGCGCTCGAGCAGGTGCTTCGATTCGGCATCGAGTTTCAACGCGTCGCGCTTGTCGTACAGCGCTTTGACGCGCGCATACAGTTTTGGATTGAGGTAGATGGCGTCGCTGTGGGCGGCCAGCTTGGGCGACATTTCGCTATCGATCGCGTCGAGCTTGTCGTTGGTATTGGCGCCTTGCAGATTGCCGAACGTGGTTTGCACGCGGGTGAGCAGCGCGCCCGATTTTTCCATCGCCACGATGGTGTTCTCAAAACTGGGTGCCGCCTTGTTGTTGGCGATCGCGGTGATTTCCTTCAGGTGGATCTTCATGCCCTCGGCGTACGCAGGCAGGAAATGCTCATCCTTGATCTTGTCGAAGGCCGGGTACTGGAACGGCAAGGTGCTGGCGGTAGCCAGCGGATTGCCTGCCAGCGGCGCGGCAGCAGCTGCCAGGACGGGTTGCGCAAAAGCGATGCCAAGCGCGGCGGCAACAAGCAACAGGTGGGGACGGGCCATGTCGATCTCTTTCATTAAACGCCAAGGGAATGCTGCAGCAGCGGGAGAGACCTCCCGATGCGCAGCGCACAAGCGTTCGATCATAGCAGGGCGGCAAGGTGAACGTCACGGGCAAAAATTGCTGCAGTGCAGTTGATCGGAACGCGAACCTGATTCCCGAATAAAGATTCGTGCATGAAAAGTTTTTACGAACAAAGCTGACGCAGGAACGCAACACGGACGTGAAAAAGTCGGCCCGGGTAGCGCTCCCATGCAGTGCGTCTACTGTCGCTGCGGCAACTTGCCGGCCGGCTCCAGAAATGAATTTAGTTTTGCTGGTTTCCCGTGCGGTTTTATGTGCGCCACGGCGCGCGATGGCGGTGCGGAAATAGCACTAAATAATATTCGATTCGATTCAAATAATTAATTAATTGCGGCAATCCGCTCATATCACAAAAGGGCGTGAATACGCGCCGCGCCACGGTTGAGCCACCTCATTCGCCTGATATTGACTGCCCCGGCTTTAAAAATCACCATGAATCGGCATTTCGCTCATTTTGATTTAGGGAGTCATTATCATGAACAATTTATTTTCACAGCACCAACGCGGCCAGGGCATGATGGAATACGTGATCATCGTCGCCATGATTGCCGTGGCCGCCATCGGCGTGTACTCGGTCTTCGGCCAGACCATCCGCAACCAGACATCCGGCCTGGCCAACGAGGTGGCAGGCAAACCGGCCCAAGCCCAGATCCAGGCTGCCGGCACCACGGCGCAGACCGCCGCCACCCGCGCCAATACCAAAAAAGGCATGTCCGAATATAACAAGGATAACGATGCCGGAAATTAATCAAGAACATACCGACATTAAATATTTACGTATAAATACGAGCCCATCATGCGCGGCCAGCGGCCCAAAGCGTATTCATCATGGCGCCAGCGCGGCCAGGCCATGGTATTTACCTTGTTATTCGGCATCGCCACCGCGCTGATTACCCTGGTTTTATTTAATAGCGGCATATTGGCCAATACCAAGACCCGTTTGCAAAACGCCGCCGACGCCGGCGCCTACAGCGCCGGCGTCCTGCAGGCACGCGATCACAATTTTTCCGCCTATCTGAACCGCGCCATGGTCGCCAACCAGGTGGCCGTGGTGCAAATTGCCAGCCTTAAATCGTACCTGGAAGATGCGGCGGCCACGCGCAAGCGGATGGATGGGGCGGTGTTAAGTCTCGAGGCCCTGCTTCCGGATAACAAGCCTGAATGGGAGTTTGCCGAGAGCCTGCCGGTCGCCACGACCCATTCCGCCTTTTCTGCCTTTGCGGGACCGGCAGTCACCGGCCTCGACGCGCTGATCAAGGCGTTCGAGGTGGCGCAGCAAGCGCACCACGTGGCCACGGCAATCAACATGGCGCAGGTGGCGGACGAGGCCATCAAGCGCAACGACCCGCAAGCGCAGTTGACCTCCGGGGCATTCCTGGTCGGCCGCACCGCCTTGCAAGTGCATGCCTGGGGTAACGCCACCCGCCAGCATCGCGCCAACGATCCCTCGGCGGTTGCCGACCGCTTTGCCGACGTTACGGTCAGCAGCAATTCGACCGATGGTTTTACCCGCAACCGACCATCCACGCCAACAGCGCGCTGGCGCTTCACGGAAGTCAAACCATGCAAGCTGCTGCCCAACCACGCCTACTCGAGTACTTTGTTTGCGTTTGCCCACGCGGGCGGCAGCTTCCTCGGCAGCGACAAAAAACGCTGGCTGTCGCTGGACGCCACGCTGGGCGGTGGCTTTGCCACATGCACATTCTGGTATCCGTGCTGGACCGGCATCTGCTACACCACCACGTCCTGGCCCCTGATCGACGACAACATCGTCGGCGGCTCCGGCGGTGCATTGGCCGGCAGGAGCGGCAACTACAGCGATGACACGGGTTACCGCAACAACCCTGCTGCCAGCGACCATTACGGTGCCGCACTGGTCTCGCCGCTCACATTTGTGCCGGCAAGAATGCGCTATGAACAAGGGCCGGGCACATCGCTCGACACCGCAGGCGGCCTGCAAAATTACTACCGCGACGCCCGCGATCCCACCATCACGCCCGCCGACCAGACACCGGAGCGCAACGGCGGCGCCTATGCCGTCACCATCGAAGCCGAGCGCACGGGCAACACCATCCGCACCAGCGGCAAACTGCTGCCCGGCAGCGACGCGCTGCGGCTGCAAGACGGCATGCGCGGCGACACGCTGCGCGCGCTGGCGGCGGCGCAATCGTATTTTTATCGCAGCAAAGCCGATGGCGCCGGTTTTACGCGCGCCGGCTGGGCGCGCAGCGACGGCAAGACCGAAGTCGCCAACCTGTTCAGCCCGTACTGGCAGGCGCGCCTGAGTGATCGCAGTGTGGCAGACCGGAGCGCATCATGGGCTGCCCAGTGACCGGCCCGGCCCGACGCAGGTTTGTACGCCAGCATGGCCAGGCCATGGTGGAATTCCTGGTGGCGGCCATGTTCGTGCTGGTACCGCTGTTCATCGGGGTGACCGCGCTGGCCAAGCTGGCCGATGTGCAGCACACCACCACCATGGCAGCGCGCTACGCCGCCTGGGAGCGCACGGTCTGGTATGAACCATCGGCCACCGGTTTCAATACCCTGCACGACCCTAACCAGAAATCAAGCGAGGAAATCAACAACGAAATCGCGCTGCGACTGATCCATGACCGTCAGGCCGGCGCCGTGATTCGCGCCACCGATCGCAGCGCCACCGCGTTCGGTAACGGCAGCGACCCGCTGTGGCAAGACCATGCGGGCACGCGCTACCTCGACAACCGCTCGCAGGTAAAAGGCGACATTGCTGCCGTCAAGCCGGACACCGATATCGCCAGCGCCGTCATCGACACCCTGCACAAAGTCAGCGTCAGGGGACTGGTCAATTTCGTGCCGCCGTTGCCGGTCGAGTCGTTGGCGGTGGCCGACGTGTCGATCGACCGGGTAGCCAAGAACAGCGCAGCGTACCAGCGCCTGTGGTCCGACACACCGTGGCAAGGCATCGCCTTCACCGCCAGCGGCGCCATCCTGTCCAACACCTGGGCCGCCAACGCCCGCAACGGCACGCGCGCCATGGTGGAAAAGATGGTGCCCACCGCCCAGGGGCTGGGCGCGCCGATCACGGCTGCCAGGCTGGCAATGCTGCCCTGGGACGGCGCCACCGCAACCATCGAAGTCGGCAAGGTCAGTGCCGACCAGGTGCCGGACGACCGGCTCAAGTAACTGTCACCAGAGAGGCTCATCGTGTCCACTATCGTTCCCTTGTTCGCGGCCGCAGCTGTGCTGACCGGCAGCGCTGCCGGCGCTGCGCCGCCGGCCTTCACGCCCGAGATGCTGAACATGCTGCCACCGCCAGGACTCTACCGCCTCGAAGTCGGCCAGGGCATCACCCGGCACCTGGATACACCCGTGACGGTCACCGATCACAAGAATGGTGTCACCGGCACGGTCACGACGACCACCGACACCGGCGAGAACCGCACGGTCACCACCACCACTGGCGGGCGCAGCACGACCTGCCGACGGATGGGCCAGCAGGTCGTGCCCGAAGCTGCGCCATTTGCCGCGCCACACGCCTGTAAAAACCTGTCCTTGACGCTCGACGGCAACACTCTGACCATGGTGGACCAGTGTTCCATTGGCCGCATGACCAGCATCGTGCGCAAGCTCAGCGACACGACCTGGGAAAACGCCTTTGACGTCGCCCAGCCGGTGTCCCTGCCGGGCGACGCATGGGGCGTGCCGGAATTGCTGGAAGCTACCGGTACGCCCGAGCAGCGTGAACAGGCCAGGCAAGTGCGCCGCATCAAAACCGAACGCGATGCGCAGGCGGCAGCGGACATTGCGCGGGTACGCGCCGCATTGAACCGCGACTTGCAAACTGCCCGTACCGCCAAGGAGCGCGCCAGCGCGCGCAAGGCGATCGAGGTGATGGCGGGCATCGACGCCCGCCAGCCAGCCATTCGTCATACCCACACCGAACGCTGGACCCTCATCAGCCGCACATGCGGCGCGGTCAAACCCGGCCCCGCCGCGCCGGCCTTGCAACGGTGACCGGGAGAGTGCCATGCCATCTCCTTCCTCATTACTTCTTCTCGCCCTCGGATGCTGCGTGGCTGCACCAGGCAGCGCGCAACCGTGCCCGGCCGCCATCCCGCCCGGCCTCAGCGCGATGCCGGTTGCCAGCAACGTCGCCAGCGCCGGCCTGGGACTCGACATCCGCCAGGTGCAAGGCAAGGAAGACCTCGCCACCATCCTGGACCGCACCGAACAGCAATGGCGCAAGGCCGGCCACGCGGTACGGCGTGATACCACCGCCGGCTGGCAAGTGCTCTCCGCCCTGGGCGGCGACTGCCTGGTGACCTTGCAACTGGTGCCGCAAGGTAGCAAGGGGAGCTTTGGCTACCTGTCGCGCGGCCGCAAGGCAACGGCCTCCTTGCGCGCGGTGACCCCGGCCGCGCTGGGCGTGCCGCTGCCGCCGGGGGCGACGCTGGCGTCATCGGTGGCCAGCAACGACGATGGCCGGCGCGGCGTGACGATGGCGCTGCATTCGCGCATGCCGGTGCCGCAGCTGCGCCAGTTTTACATGCAGCAGCTGGCCGCCAGCGGCTGGCGCGCCACGCGCGCGCACGACATCGACGACCGGCAGCGCGGTGCCGGCATGACCTTCATCACCGCCCAGCGCGACCGGCGCCAGATCAGCATCGTCATCTGGCCCGACGTTCCCAGCCAGATCATCCTTACCGCCGTGGAGGCGCTATGAAATCGCATGTTCGTCTCGATCCTCATTGCGGTCAAGCGATGACCGAATACGTGGTGGTGCTGCTGTTCGTGGTGGTGGCGCTGGTGGCGGCCACACACCCGTCGTCGCCGGTGCATGCGCTGGTGGCGGCGTTGAAGGACGCGTACGCGGCCTATTCCTATACGATTTCGCTGAGCGTATGAGCCATGGCCTCCTCCACCAAGATCATCGCGCGCCTGACGCATCCGGCGCTGCTGCTGGGCCTGGCGGTAGCGCTGGCCGCCGGCGTGGCGCTGCTGGCCTATCTGTACTTGCAGCAGCGTGAAACCGCCATCAAGAACGAGCTGGCCGAGCGCTCGCAGCAAAAGGCGCCGGTGACGGTGCGCGTAGTGGTGCCCAAGCAGGATGCCAAGGCCGGCACGCTGTTGAGCGGCAACCACTTCGTGGCGCGTCCGGTCGAGGACGACCTGGTCTATCCCGACACCGTGCTGGCCGATGATTTTCCGTCGATGGAAGGGTTGCGCCTGGCGCGCCCGGTCCTGCGCGGCCGGCCGGTGCAACTGAGCGACCTGCAACAGCCGGAAGTCAATGACGTGGCAGCCGTGGTGCCTGCGGGCCAGCGCGCGATGACCATCGATATCGACAACCTCAATTCGATCGCCCACACGTTGCGGCCGCAACACCGGGTCGATATCTTCCTGATCTCGAAGGCGGCCAGGCCGCGTCACGAACGCGCGACGGTCGACGAAAAATCGCTGGAACAGGCCACGCTGTTCATGCAGGACATGGTGGTGCTGGCCACCGGCCGCGAGTTCCAGGAGCTCGACAACTCATCCGGCCAGCAGGCCAGCAAGATGGCGCGCCCCGGCGAGGTGGAAGGCGCGCCGCCCGAGGAGCGCCAGTTCGATTCCATCACCCTGCTGGTATCGCCGCGCCAGGCGGCCAGGCTGATGGTGGGTCAGCGCCTGGGCAGCTTCCGCGTGGTCCTGCGCGGCAAGCTCGACCGGGAAGCACTGACGCTGGCGCCGCTGCGGGGCGCCCACCTGATGCCTGCGGAACGCAGCCGCGACAGCGGCATCGAGTTCATTGTCGGCGGCGCCAGAGCCAGCAGCGGCATGCTGGCGCCGGTTGCCATGCTGCCAACGCTCGCCAACCCCACGTCGCAGGCCGCGCCGCAGCAATCTGCGCCGGCTTCTCCGCCGCAGGCAATTCCCGCGCTGCGCGATACTCAACCAGGCAGGCTATGACATGAAACTCCACCGCATCCTGACCCTGGTCGCCAGCGCCTTGCTGCTGGCCCCCGCGCTGACGCCGGCCCTGGCGGCAAAGGCCGTCAAACCGCAGCTGCCAGCGCTCGACTACCGTGCCACCGAACCACTGACGCTGGCCGCCGGCGACATCCGCCTGCTGCCCGTCGCCGGCAAGGTTGTGCGCGTGGCGCTGGGCAGCGGCAACCTGCTCAGCACCACCACCGTGGACGGCAAGCTGCTGCTGATCGCCGAACAGGTCGGCACGACCACATTGCTGGTCTGGACCGACACCACCGTCCACGCGTGGCGGGTGCAAGTGGTGCCGCGCGACCTGCTTGAGGTGCGCGCCAAGGTCGATGCCCTCACGCGCGGCGTGGCCGGCGTCCAGGTAGAACAGGTGGGCGCGGAACTGTTGCTCGGCGGCGTGGCCCACAAGGACGTGCTGCAACGCCTGACCACCAGCCTGGCCGGCACGCCCAACATCGTGTTCAACGTGCGCGAAGACCAGGGCACGTCGCACACGCGCTCGGTGCTGTTCCGCCTGCATTTCGTGGAAGTGAAGCGTTCGCTGCTGGAGCAGATCGGCATTAACTGGGCCAAGAGCGCCAACGGCCCGGTGCTGGGCCTGACCGGCGTGGCGCGCGCCACCGGCGTGTACCGGGATGGCCGCCAGCGCGAGGCCGGCGACGATCTGCTCGCTGCCGTGCCGCCGTTTCGTCAATATGGCAGCGCGCGCGACGGCGCCTTTCTCGGGCTGGCCACCACCATTACCTCGCGCCTGAACCTGGGCATCTCGAACGGCGACGTGCGGCTGCTGGCATCGCCCGAGCTCACCGCCAAGAGCGGTGGCAAGGCGCGCCTGCAAGTGGGTGGTGAAGTGCCGATCCCGCTGGCCGGCGCCTTCGGCGCCACCACGGTCGAGTTCAAGCCGTACGGCATCATCCTGGCCATCGAACCGCAGATCGACGCGGCCGACGTCATCACCGCCAAGATTTCCACCGAGCTGTCGCAGATCGACCCGGCAGTGTCGGTGGTCGGCATTCCCGGCTTCATCACGCGCAGCACCGCCACCGAGGTGAGCCTGAAAGCCGGCGAGATGATTGCCCTCTCGGGCCTGGTCAACAGCGAAATGTCCACCGCCATCGACCGCGTGCCGGCGCTCAGCCGCATTCCGATCCTGGGCCGCCTGTTCCGCTCGGACGACTTCCGCACCAACCGCACCGAGCTGGTGGTACTGCTGGAGCCGGAAATCATCGCGCCCGGCGACGGCCTGGCGCAGCAATTACGCCAGCGCGGCGAGGCCCATATCGGCACGTTCGGCGACAAGCTCGAGCAATTGCGGCAAAGCCATCCGCCATTTCCGGCGCCCGAACTATCCGGTGAGCCAGTGCCGCCGGCTTCTGCACAGCAGCCGGGACCGTCGATTCCTTCGACGCAGTCGCTGCAGGCGGCGCCGTCATTACCGTCGATTCCTCCAGCGCAGTCGCTGCAGGCGGTGCCGTCACCACCGTCGGTGCCTTCGAAGCCGCCGGCATCGGCCGCGCCACCAGTGCCGCAACCACCGCTGCCACCGCAGCCGTGAAGGAGCCGCCATGCCCCCGATCATTTGCATTGAAGTCGCCCGGCGCGGCGAGCCTGTCGGCCAGGGCAGCAGTCCCGGTCCGCACTGCTTTGTCGGCAAGGACGAGGGTAGCGTGGTGCCGCTCACCGGCTGGCGCATCGGCCGCCGTCAACTGGCATTTACGCTCCGCGACGATGGCCTGCACCTGGCGGATGCCGGTGGCATGGCGCCGGTGCGCGTCAATGGCAATGACGTGCGCCAGTACGGCCCGCTCGCGGCCAACGACGAGATCGCACTGGGCGACTACACGGTGCGGGCGCGGCTGCGCTCCACGCCGGATCCGGTCACCGTCATCGACGGCGTGCCAGCGCCAGCAAGCGATCCGGCGCCGATACTGGGCGCGCTGGAAAATCCCGACGGCATGCTGCTGCGCGCCGCCCTGCACCGCAAGCTGATTGCCGCCATGGACCTGCGCCGCGTCAACGTGGCGCGCATGGCCGATGCCGAATTGCGGGCGGCCGTGCAAAAACTGATCGAGGAACTGATCGACACCGACGACACCTTCAGCCCGCTGCGCGCGCTGCGCGACGAATTGCGCGACGTGGTGCTCAACGAGATCGTCGGCCTGGGTCCGCTGGAGGCGCTGCTGGCCGACGAGCAGGTCAGCGAAATCATGGTCAACCGCCACAACGATATTTTTATCGAACGCGACGGTGTGCTGACCCGCTCGCATATTTCGTTTTCCAACGACGCGGCGGTGCTGGCCGCCATCGAGCGCATCGTCTCGCCGCTTGGCCGGCGCATCGACGAAAGCTCGCCGATGGTCGATGCGCGCCTGAAAGACGGCTCGCGCGTCAACGCGGTGATTGCGCCGCTGGCCATCAAGGGGCCGAGCCTGACGATCCGCAAATTTTCGCGCCGCAAGCTCGGAACCGACGACCTGCTGCGCTTTGGCGCCCTCAACGAAACGATGGTCGGCTTTTTGCGGGTGGCGGTGCGGCTGCGCGCCAATATCGTGGTGTCGGGCGGCACCGGGTCCGGCAAGACCACGCTGCTCAACGTGCTGTCCAATTTCATTCCCGACAACGAGCGCATCGTCACCGTCGAGGATGCGGCCGAATTGCAGCTGAGCCAGCCCAACCTGGTGTCGCTCGAAGCACGGCCACCGAATATCGAGGGACGCGGCGCCGTCACCATCCGCGACCTGGTGCGCAACTGCCTGCGCATGCGGCCCGACCGCATTATCGTCGGCGAGTGCCGCGGTGGCGAAGCGCTCGACATGCTGCAGGCGATGAACACGGGCCACGATGGCTCGCTGACTACCGCCCACGCCAACAGCCCGCGCGACTGCCTGTCGCGGCTGGAAGTGATGACCCTGATGAGCGGACTGGACATTCCGATGCAGGCGATCCGCGAGCAGATCGCCTCGGCCGTCAACCTGATCGTGCAACAGACGCGGTTTTCCTGCGGCACGCGCAAGGTCACCCACATCAGCGAAATCAGCGGCATGGAAGGCAGCCTGATCCAGCTGCAAGACATCTTCCGCTTCGAGCAGGACGGCTTTGGCGCCGACGGCAAGGTGCGCGGCGGCTTCGCGCCCACCGGCCACATTCCCGACTTTTACCAGGACCTGGTCAAGCGCGGCCTGCCGGTCGATACCACGATCTTCAGCGCGGGGAGCTTGCCATGAGCCATGCGATTTCCCCCCTGCTGCTGGTCGGCGCGATTTTTATCGTCGTGCTCTTGCTGCTGTGGCTGTTCCTGTACTTCGGCAGCCGCTGGCTGTCGCGCCGCCAGCAACGGCTGGCCAGCGCCGCCCAGAGCGACCTGGCCGGCATGTTCATCTTCACCGACGCCGAGCGCATTTTCGTGCTCAACCTGGTGATCGCGGCGGTGGCGCCGATCGTGGTGTGGCTGCTCACTGGCAACCTGCTGCTGGCCGGCCTGGCCGCCGCGCTGGCGCTGGCCGCACCGCAACTGCTGCTGCGCATTATCGGCCGGCGCCGCCTGCGCCGCTTCGAGCAGCAATTGCCGGACGCGCTCCTGATGATGGCCGGCTCGCTGCGCGCCGGCGCCAGTCTGGGCATGGCGCTCGACGCGGTGGCCGCCGAAGCGCCGCCACCCGTATCGCAGGAATTCGAACTGCTGCAGCGCGAACTGCGCCTGGGCGCCGATTTCGCCGTGGCCCTGGGCGCGCTCGAGCGCCGCGTGCCGCTGCCCGACCTGACGCTGGTCACTGCCGCCATGGCGCTGTCGCGCGAAGTGGGCGCCAACCTGGCAGAGACGCTGGAGTCGCTGGCCAAAACCCTGCGCGCGCGGCTGCAAATGGAAGGCAAGATCCGCAGCCTGACGGCGCAGGGCAAGATGCAGGGCCTGGTCATGAGCGCATTGCCGCTGCTGCTGATCGCGGTCCTAAACGTGATGGAACCGGAGGCGATGGCGCCGCTGTTCCACGCGTGGTACGGCTGGGTCACCATGGCCGTGATCGTCTGCACGGTGGGCGTGGGCTACCACTTCATCCGCAAAATCACCGCGATCGATGTGTGATCATGGCCCTCATCCTTCTTTCAATGCTGATCGGCCTGGCCTGCGCCCTGTGCGTGGCGGCGCTGGCTCATGGCGCCGTGCGCCTCAAGCGCCAGGTGCCCGCTGAGGACCGCGCCTGGCTCGATCCGCTGCCACACCCGCTACGCCTGCTGTGGCCGCTCATCCGCCTGCTCGACTACCACCTGGGCCACTGCTTCCCGCGCGCGCTGCTGGCCGGCCCCGGCGAGCAGTTGCGCCTGTCCGGCCTGCTGTACCTGATGAGCGCAGCGCAGTTCATCGCGCTGTGCCTGGTCAGCCTGCTGGGCTTTGGCGTGCTGGCAGCCAGCGTGCTCGCTGCCGCCGGCCTGTTCAACTGGACCACCGTGCTGCTGGTGGCCATGGTGGGCTTCGTGTATCCGCGCATGTGGCTCAAGGACGCACTCAAGACCCGCCGCAAACTGATCATCAAGGCGCTGCCGACCTACCTCGATTTCCTGGTGATGTCGGTGGAGGCGGGCCTGAACATGGCCGGGGCGATTACCCAGGCGGTGGCCAAGGGGCCGGCTGGTCCGCTCAAGAGCGAGTTTGCCTTTGTGCTGCGCGACCTGCGCGCCGGCCTTACGCGCGCCGAAGCGCTGCGGCGCATGGAAGAGCGGCTGCGGCTGCCGCAAATCTCGAGCTTTGTCAGCGCCGTGATCCAGGCCGAACGCATGGGTGCGAGCCTGGGCGCCACCTTCCGCGCGCAGGCCGAGCAGCGCCGCGCCGAACGCTTCCAGCGCGCCGAGCAACTGGCGATGGAAGCGCCGGTCAAGCTGATCTTTCCGCTGGTGGCCTTTATTTTTCCGGTCACCTTCCTGGTGCTGATTTTCCCGATTGCGATGAAGTTCCTGCAATCGGGCGTGGATTTCTAGGTGCGGCAATGGCTACCCTGCGCTTTCACTCCGCTACCGGCGAACAGCTGCTTGACGTCGAAGTGGCCGCCAGCATGGCCACGCGGCTGCGCGGGATGCTGGGACGTGCGCCGCTCGGTTCGCATCAGGGGCTGCTGCTGTCTCCATGCAATATGGTGCACACGGCAGGCATGCGCTATCCGCTCGACCTGGTATTCCTGCGCCACGACGGCCGCGTACTGCGGGTGGTGTCCGGCGTACGGCCCAACCGCCTGCGGCTGTGCTGGCGCGCGTGGTACACGCTCGAACTGGCAAGCGGCACGGCCGCGCGTTGCGGCATCGCGGCGGGCATGGACATGCCGGTAGGGAGGCGGCGATGAGCATCGTTCACCAGTCCGCACCTGGTCATGTCGCCCGGGCCTGCCGGCGCCATCGGTACCACCAGCGCGGCCAGTCCGCCACCGAGTTCATCGTCATTTTCCCGGCGCTGGTGATGCTGGTGTTCGGCATCCTGCAAACGGCGCTGCTGTACCAGGGCCGCGCCACGCTCAACTACGCCACCATGCTGGCTGCCCGTGCCGGCGCCATGCACAACGGCGACGTGGGCGCCATGCGCAACGCGCTCGCGCGGGGCCTGGCGCCACTGTTCGCCAGCCGGCCGGGCGCCACCGGCTACGCCAGGGCGCTGGAAAAAGCGGCGGCCGAAACCGCCGGCCCGGCCGCCCTGGCCAGCATCGAGATCCTCAACCCGAGCAGCGCGGCATTTGCCGACTTCGGCCGCGCGCGCCTGGACGGCGGCAGCGGCAAGGAACTGCCCAACGACACCCTGGCCTACCGCAGCAGCACCCCCGGCGCCAACGCAAAAATATCGGTCCAAGACGCCAACCTGCTGCACGTGCGCGTGACCTACTGCTTCCGCCTGCTCGTGCCGGTGATCGACCGCATCCTGCACGTCGCCTTCAACGCCAACGATCCCACAACCGAGGGCGCCGGCCTGCGCAACCCCTTCGGCATCGGCGCCGAGCCCACCGCGCCTCACTGCAACAACGCCGCGTTCCCGGGCCGGCGCATCCACATCCAGAGCGAAGCGCTGCTGCGCATGCAGTCGCCATTTTTCGAAACCAACCTGGCCGGCTCGACCAAACCCGGCCAACCGGGACCGGCCACACCGAACGACCCGGCCACGCCCCACGACCCCGACGATCCGGAAGCGCCGGTCGATCCGGGTGGGCCGATCGACCCGTCACCAGGGGAGCCGCCGCCATGTTTCTGACCCAACCACTGCGTCATGTACTGGCGCGCCTGCTGATCGTCTGGCTGATGTTGTGCGTACTGGCCGGCGCCACGCTGTCGGCGTGGGCGCAATCGTCGGGCGGTGGCGTGGTGTGGAAAATCTGCGACCCGCCACCGATCTGCTTCGAGAGCAAGCAGGCCAAGGAAGCCTGGGCCAAGGAAGAGAAATGCCGCTTTATCGAGGAGGTCTGCGAGAAGACCACGCCGGAGCAGGACAAGAAAGGCGCCAGCGAAGCGGACAAGAGTCTCTGGGGACAATTGTGGGACAGCGTCAAGGGCGCCCTCACCTACGGCTATGAATTCGTCAAGGGCCTGTACGCCGGCCTGAAGGACCAGATTGCCGACCTGACATACCTGTTCACCAACACGGGCGATGTCATCCAGGGCCTGATCCAACTGGGCAAGGCATTTTTTGAAGACCCGAAAGGAACGCTGCTCTCGCTGGGCGAACTGCTCGGCCAGGAAGCCGTCGACGCCATCACCAAGGCCACCCAGTGCGGCGCCTACGATCTTGGCAAGGTCGTCGCAACCTATGTGAACCCGTACTTCGCGGTCAAGCTGGCGCAGCGCCTGACCAAGTATGGCGGCAAGCTGGCTGACGCCAGCAAGGCCGTCAAACGCGATTATGGCTGCGTCAGTTTTGCGGCCGGCACGCTGGTCTTCACTGCCAACGGACTGATACCTATCGAACAGGTCACCGTAGGCCAGCAGGTCCTGTCGCGCAACGAGCGCAACTACGCCGACAGGTCGCAGGCAGTTACCCACACCATGAACCGCCAGGCCAGCGCTTACCAGCTGCTGACCACCGAAGGCGGCAGCTACCGCGTAACGCCTGAGCATCCGATGTGGTTGCAGGGCAAGGGATGGACGCCAGCCGAGCAGATACAGCCCGGCGACGTGCTGGCCGGCGAACGACTGGACAGCATGGTCATCACCAACCAGGCCGTGGCGCAGCCATTACGCGTCTACAACCTCAGCGTGGGCCGGACGCCCAGCTACTTTGTGGGGACGGTGGGGATTTGGGTTCACAACATCCATTGCGATACCAAAGTTTTCAGCAAACCGTATAAGGATCTGGAACCACACGAAAGAGGCTTCCGCGGCGAGTACGACGTCTTCAAGCAGTTGTTGGATAAGGGTATGCAGCCGGTTGGCAAATCGTTTGACCCCAGGGGCAAAGATCCACAAGAGCTATTTGCTAAATGGTATGGCAGCCGGGGAATAGACGGCATCTACAAGGATGCGGATGGCAACTACATCATCATTGAATCGAAGGCGATGGACGGAGAGAAGCCAGGGGATCCAGAGGGCTGCAAAGCCAAGCTTTGCATGACCAAAAATAGCGGCCGCCAACTAAGCAAGAATTGGGTCAACGAACGGCTGAAAGATCTTGTAGACGATCCAGATGAGCTCGCAAAAATCAAGGCGGCGATGAAAGACGGCAAGGTCCAAAGGATTTATGCCCAGACCGACCACAAGGGCACGACCTATCACCACGTGGTTGATTTATCCAATAACGATGTTGAACTTGGAAAGGAGTGGAAGCCATGAATGACAACGCACCGATGAGGAATCCGATCGGACACAGGGGAAGCTATCAGGACTATTTTTCAAGAATGGAAAAGTGTGAAAAGGAGTGGGAGGCCCATTTTGCCGACCTACCGCCTCCCAACAAAACATGTTTCATGTATTCAACTATTGACGAAGAAAAAAAATTCCTGTTACACCAATACGGGGCCGGGTTCGAGTTGGAAGCCATCATTTCAACCTTAAAAATAAAAGTGCCTCGCATACTGAACGCTAGCGACTACGTCCGTATTCACCGCGTACCACCTCAATTTCAAGATTACCTTCTCAGTGGCAACAGTCGTCTCAATTTCGGTTATATCACTCTCGCATTACTGCTGTTGAACGACGCTGAAGTACTTCGACAAATACTGCTGGGCGTGTCTCCGCAGAAAGAACTAAAAGGCTACCTGTTTGATTTGATGTTGCACGCATACGATCCGTTGCACCAAGTCGCAACCACGTACAAGAAAGATAAATACCTGGCGTGCTGGGCCGATCCCGTGTTGCGCGTACTGGCGCTCCCTGCGGAGGAACGCAGTGCAGCCATGGAAAAGCACATGCAAAGCTGGCCGCGCATCGTCAGTCCCTACGGTTACAAAGAGAAACTCGATAGTCCCCCCTGGTTTGATGGCCACTCATGCGACCTGGCCTACGAAATAGCATTAGCCGCCAGTCTCTACGACATCGACGACACCGCCTTCCGCGACCACCCCTACTACCCGCGCGACCTGGCCGACTACTACCGCCAGCACATCCGCCATAGCCGCGATCAGTGGCGGCCGCTGTACGTGGGTGCCGACTTGCCGATCACCTTGCCGCCACCGCCCATAAAAGCCGACCTCGCCAAAAGCAAACGCAAGGGCATCGCCCGCTGGGTGGAGCTGGTGGCCGACGGCGATATCGACGCCACGGAAGCCGTGCTCGACGCCACCGGCAAGCCACGCAAGATCCACGACCTGCAAACGCTGCTGCACAACCTGGCCGAAAGCGACCTCGCCATCTACGCCGACCTGAAAGATGACGAGACGCTCGAACAGCAGGCCAGCGACCTCAGCGAAAAACGTGGCCTGGGGCCGTTCGAAGGGTCGCCCGGTCCACCATACGGCCCGGCTCGTTGCGAGGCCACCTTGGCGGCCTGGAGCGCGTGGCTGGGCGAGCGCGGCTACCTGCTGATCGACATCGACGACAAGGACAGCGACTGGCACGCCATCGTCGTCAACACCGTGTTCCACCCCGAGCTGCAACAACTAAGCGAACAGCTCGGCATCCCCGTGCGCCTGCATGGCGCTGATCTCAACCCTAACCAGGAGTAAGACATGTTTGGATTTCTGAAAAAAGCCAGGTCCTTTCCCACGCCGCCTGCACTGCCGCCGCTCACCGCTGCCCAGCTGCGCCCGCGCATCAAGCATGTCGACTACATCAGGACGTTGCGCGAGGCGGGCGTGCCGCCGGACCAGATTCCCGACCATGTGCCGCTGTGCGGCGACTTGCTCGTCACCTACGCGTTCGACCTGCCCGACACGTTCATCATGGCCACGTCGAAGCTGCTGCACAGCGCCGGCATTGCCCGCGAAGACGCGCCACGCCTGGCGCGCGAAAACCTGGGCAGCACTCTGCCAACGGTCTCGTTCCAGACCCATGACGGTTGCGGGATGGCCATGACCGGCGGTGAGCTGGAAGCATCGCTGCTGGTGCTCAATGGACTGTGGAAAGTGGTGCAGCAAGACATCAGCGGCGAGTTGCTGGTCACGGCGCCGCGCCGCAACCGCCTGCTGATGTGCGACAGCGCCCACGGCCACGCAGTCGATGCGCTGCGCGCGCAGACCCTGAAATTTTCGCGCGAATTCCAGGACCAGCATTGCCTCTCCAACCAGATCATGGTGCGGCGTGACGATGCGTGGTCGCTATTCGCGCCCCACTAGGAGGCCGCCATGTCACTCAGCTTCGTATTGGGAAATCTGTTTGGTCGCGCACTGCTCAGCTTTGCGCTGGTGTGGGTGGCCTGCTGGCTGGCGAGCCGGCTGGACTGGCGCACGGCATTGGCGCGCAGCCGCCGCTGGTACGGCCTGCTGTCGGTAGCGGTGCTGACCTTGCTGGGCATGGGCTCGGCGATCGTGAGCGCCGGAGGTGTGCGATGAACCGCCGTCATCACCTGGCCGCCTTGGGCGCATTGGCTTTGTGCGCGCGCGGTGTTCTGGCCGAACCGAAGCGCGCGCTGCGCCAGATGCAAATCCACAAGGTCAGGGAACTGGGCCTGGAAATCTGGGTGGAGAACCAGCCACCGTGGGACACCACGCTGTCCACGCAAACCGGGCGACCCACCTTCGTCGCGCAAAGCCCGGACGCCTACCATCCGCCTACCGTCATGACGTATATGTCCTGGCCCGGTGCCAATAGTCCGGACAGCACGCTGTCCACCATGGCCACCACGGCGATCCGTGGCGCCAGCCAGAACTTCGGGCTGACGCTGGGCCAGGCCCGGGCCTTGCAGCCGGTGCGGGCCGAGTATGGCGTGCTGCGCGGTTTTGAAGCGGCATTCGACGGCACCGGCCAGGGCCAGGCGCTGGACGTGATGATGTTCGTGGGCCAGGCGCCGGGCAGGTTTCCTGTCGTGCTCAACATCTACACCATGCGCGGCAAGATGGGCAGCCTGACCGAGCACCGGCGCCGCGCCTGGACCAAGATCAGCTACCTGTGAGCAAGCACCATGCGCCCGCGCCGACGATCACACGCCGCCTGTCCGCCGGGGCTGGCTTCATGGGCTTCATTGGCATGCCTGACATTGCTGGCGACGGGCGCGCATGGCGGCGAGGCGGTGCGCTACCGCGATGGACAAGGTATCGAAATGATTGGTGGCCGTACCACGGCTATACCCGACGCTGTATCGGTGCCGCCTGCCTTGGCTGCGAGGCAAGCTGCACCGTTGCGCCTGCAGATCACGGCGCACGAACAGCAGGCGCGCGACCGCGATCGGCTGGCCATCCTGCGCCAGGAGCTCGATGCGGAACTGGCCGCCGTGCAGGAAAACATTGCCCACAGTCGCAGCCTCGCGCACGAACCGCTGCAGCGCTCGCGCGAACAATTACGCCGGCACCAGCAGAACATCCGCGACCTCCATGCCGAGATTTCACGCACGTCAAAAGCTGCCAAATGATCTATCGAAATTTTCGACAATAGGACGCAAATTTTTCCGCTTTTGATTTGAGCCTGATTCGAACATACTTCGTTTCAGCAGCGCAGAACACCGCGTAGTAAAGCAAACCAAACTATCGAATTTATTGAAAATCTTAGGAGAATATATTATGCCAACCGCCATCGCCCAACCAGGTCAAACTCTGCTGAACCCAAGCAACCACGCGCTGATCATGATCGATCACCAATCGCAAATGGCGTTTGCCACCAAGTCGATCGACATGGTGCAACTGCGTAACAACGTGGCGCTGGTGGCCAAGGCCGCCAAGGAATTCAAGGTACCGACGATTTTGACCACGGTGGCGGAAAAATCGTTCTCCGGTCCGATCTTCAACGAGATCAAGGAAGTGTTCCCGGATGAAGTGGCAATCGACCGCACCAGCATGAATACCTGGGAAGACCCGCGCATCGCCGACCGCGTCAACGCCATCGGCAAATCGAAAATCGTGCTGGCCGGTCTGTGGACCTCGGTGTGCATCGTCGGCCCCGCACTGTCGGCGCTGGACCAGGGATTCGAAGTGTATGTGATCACCGATGCATCGGGCGACGTGTCCGACGAAGCGCATGAGCGCGCCGTCGAGCGCATGGTGCAACTGGGTGCGCGTCCGATGACGTCGCTCCAGTACCTGCTGGAACTGCAACGCGACTGGGCGCGTGGCGAAACCTACGACGAAACCGTCAAAACCTCGATTGCCAACGGCGGTGCCTACGGCCTGGGCCTGATCTACGCCAAGACCATGTTCAACGCCTCCGAAGGCCACTGATCGGGCTGGCGCCGGACCACTGCATCACGAGCGCATCTGCGCCTCGATGCGGCGGTCCGGCAGGAACCAGACCATGGCGCAGAGGATGTACAACGCATACGCTGCGCACACATGCAGGTAGGCCAGCGGAATGGCCAGCAAGTACAGCACCACCGATACTGCGCCCTTGTATTCCTTGCCAACCGCGTTGGCAAGGATATGGTCGTTGGGATTGCAGGAAATCAGGCATTTTTCCAGCACATAGTAGGCGACCGCTGCAAAAAACAGCACCACGCCATATAGCGCGACCGGCAACGGCGCCATCACGTTCTCGCCCACCCAGGTGGTGGTAAACGGAATCAGCGACAGCCAGAACAGCAAATGCAGATTGGCCCACAACACCTTGCCGTTGACACGTGCCGAGGCGTTGAGCATATGGTGATGGTTGTTCCAGTAAATGCCCACGTACACAAAACTGAGCACATAGCCAAGCAACACCGGCGTCAACGCCTCCAGCGCCGCCAGCGTGGCCCCGTGCGGCACCTTCAGCTCGAGCACCATGATGGTGATGATGATGGCAATCACGCCATCGCTGAACGCTTCCAGTCGATTCTTGCCCATCTGTTTACCCTTACCACCGAAGTGCGACACGATGCGGCATTTTAGCGCCGAAAGTGACGGGAACTCCTCTGTGTAAAGGGAGAGACCTTACGGCTGATCGAGCGTCACCCCCATCACCCCCAGCACCACGTCATTGGCCAGCGCCCGCACGGTGATCGATTGCAGCTGGCGCGCGGGGTCGAGCGGCACTGCGATCACGGTGGCGGCGCCGCCGGCGATGCGGCGGCCGTTGGCCGGGTGTTTTCCCGTGGCGGGCACCTGGGCGCGCGCGGTCTTCAGATCGACGCGCAGCGGCAGCTGGCCGCAGAACGGGAACTGGTAGTCGTCGATCAGATAATCCTGCTCGATCGGCCACCAGTTGTCCGGATTGCGCAATGCCAGGCGGGTGCTAATGCCATCGCGGTAAGTAACCTCGATCACACCGTTGTCGATGCGGCTTTGCATGTGGTTGGTGGAGCCGGCCATGAGCAAAAAGGCGCGGCGCGCCTGGCCTTGCAACGGCACGATAACCTGGCGCGGATAGTTATCCCACTGCGACGTGAACATGATGTTGGCGCCCGCCGGCGGCGTGGCGAAATGCAGGCCGTTCGGCAGCGTCAGCGTGCCGCCCAAAGCGCGCAAGCCGGCGTCGTCGATCTCGGGCAGTTCCTGCACGTGGCCGGCCCACGCGCCCGCACCCTGCGCTGGCAGCGCCAGCGTGGCGTACGGCGATCGCGGCGTCACGTACTTGCCCGGTTTGAACAGCTGCGTTACCTCGTCGTTGAACCAGGGCGACAGGTCGACAGTGCGCGCCTGCACCGGTACGCCGTTCATCCACTGCGGGCCGCTGGCCACGCACTGCGCAGCAGGCACCGTGGCCGATGACGCTACCGTCTGCGCCGGTGCAGACGCTGTGGACTCTACGGCAGCAGGTACTTGCTGCCACCAGGCGAATACGCCCTGGCGGTAGCGCGTGAAACCCTCCTGCGCACCAGCGCCAGCATCGAGCCTGGCGACCCGCGCATCGATGGTGGCGCCGCCCCACACGATCTCGATAGCGGCGCTGGCGCCGAGCGGCGTGTCGATCCGCAGGCGCGGCGCGCCTACCGCGTCATCGACGTTGCGCCAACGCGCCGGCTTGCCGTTCACGCGTACCACCACCACGTTCGCAGCACGGGCCGGCAACTCAAACGCCAATTGCGGGAAGCGCTGGCCGGCCTGGCCGATGGTCCAGCGTTCGCGCTGGCCGAGGCGGCGGTAAGCGACATTGACGTCCGGGTGCGCCAGGCTGGCGTGGTCCCACGCGTGCGGCAGGCCGGGACGCACGGTGAGCACCCCTGACAGCGCATCGGGCTGCACGCCGAACAGGCCTTCGACCAGCGTGCGCGCCATCACGCCGGCGCCGTCGGCAAAGTCGCGCTGCGCCTCGCGCCGGTAGACGTCGAGATAATTCATGGTGCCGATGTTGCCGGGGCTGATGCCCATGTACAGGCTGGCCAGCAGCGCGCCCTTGGTGATCTCGAACGCGGTGTCGCTGCGGCCCGCCTGCCAGTAGGCCAGCGCCGTGTGCAGGTTCTCGCCCATCACCACGTTGTTGATCGACCATGAATAAGGCATCCAGTCGGTGGTGGGCAGTACGCGGTACGGACGGTCGCTTGGTACGCCGGGTCCGCGCACGGGAATGGGCCGGCGGTCGCGGTCCAGTGCCGCCGCCATGCGCGCCGCCTCGAACGGCGTCGGCACCTGGGCGTCGATGGTGTGATAAAAACTCCACAGCGCGTAGTGCGGGTGCAGCAGCTGGCCGCCCAGCGCATCGCGGTATTCGGCAAACGCGCCCTGCTGCGGCATCCATAAATGCGTGCGCATGGCCTGCCGGATGGCTGCCGCTTCGGTGTTGTATGCGGTGGCATCCTTGCCCAGCCACGTGGCGATGCGTGCGGCCATGGCGTTGTGCCAGGCGTTGTAGGCCGAGGTATGAGTGGCGCCGCCGCCGTTGTAATACAGGTCGTCGCTGGCCCAGATGGCGGCGTAGGCGTCGTACAGCGGCAGTTGGTCGGCGCCGAACGGCCGTCTGAACAAGCGCCGTTCCCAGGCAAGGTGCCGCTCCAGTACCGGCCATACCGCTTGTGCGAGCGCTTTGTCGCCGGTCCACAGCAGGTGGCGCAGCAGGGCATCGATGAACACCAGGTTCATGTCGTAGTGCGAGGTACTGAGGTCGCCGTTCGAATGCAGCGCGGTCTCGTTGCGCGCCAGGTTGGTCGCTGCCTCCGGCGCCGGTATCTGCGCCGGAACGGGCGACGTATTCTGGCGCCCGGTCCAGGCGTCGATATTGGCGCGGGCGCGGTCGTGCCAGCCCAATGCACCAAGCGCGTACGGCCCGCGCCAGCCCAGCAGCTTGGTGCGCCACGCTACCGCGCCGTGCATGATGGCGCCCTGGCTGTCGTCCCACACGGCATCGGCAGCGACGTTGAGCGCGCCCATGGCAGCGTTCAGGTAGGGATCGGGCGTGTCGATGCGCACGCGGTGGCGCAGGCGGTCGAAATGCTGGCGGGCCTGGTCGAAGCGCTCGGCCAGTTCGGCGGTCTGGAAGGCCGGCAGCAGGCGGGCGGCGGCGCGGTCGGCGCCGAGTGTGGCGGCGCCGACCGCGCGGTACACATCCTGCTCTTGCGCCCCGGCGCGCGCGGTGACCTGCACGGCGAGATGCACGGGTGCTGCCGCCAGGGCGATGCGGGCGACGGCCACGCCGGTTCCGGTTCCGATTCCGGCGTCGGCATTCACATCGACGTCGGCATTGCTGGGCGGCGCGGAGCCAAGCAGCGCGTCGAGGTGCTGCCACTGCGCCGCATCATGGCGCGTGACCAGTGGCGCCGCATTGACGGCGGCAGCGCCGACAGCGCCAGTGGTGGCAGCGGTGGCAGCGGTGGCATTAGCAGCAGTGGCGGCAGCGCCAGTGGCATTGGCAGTCGTGGCGTTACCGCTACCTGCGCGAGACGCGGCAGTGATGCTGATAGTCGCATGCGGCGCCACCACCCGGAAGCCGTTGGCGCCGGGTTCGATACGCGCGCCGCGTGCTGGATCGGGGGAAAACTGGAAGTATTCGCCGATCGGCACGGCCTCGGTGCCGATATCGCCGTCGCGTCGTCCGCGCTTGCCGTCGCCGGCGCCGAAGGCGACCACCAGTTGCGTAGCAGCCGGCAAGCCGGCGCCCTGCACTTTTACGCCCAGCCCTTCGGTGGCGGCGTAGGCCAGCGCGACGACCGAGATGCGCCCGCCGGCACCGAGCCGCGCATCGCGGATCTCGTAGTGCAGCTCGCCCGGTCGGTAGCGGGTGGTGATGCGGGCGGCGTCGTGCAGCCACAGGCAGCGGGGGCCAGTGCCGGCGGCCGTGCACACGCCCAGGCGCAGGTTGCCGCCACGGCCGGGCAGGTACAGCGAAAACTCGGGCCTGTCGCCGCCATCGACACGAAATGCACTGTTGCCGCCATAAAGCGGCCGGTTGAAGAATTCGGCGCCATTGTCGATGACGAAATCGTCGCCGTCGGGGCGGTAGCGCAGAGGGCGGTCGGTGTCGCCCAGCAGGTTGGGAAAGCGCGACTGGGCTTCCAGCCTGGGCGGCTCGGCTGCGCGCGCGGACGCGTACGGAAATGCGCCGTGCATCGCGCACGCGGCCACCGCCATCGTCAACTGCATCGCATATCGTGTGATCATGGATCGCACGTTACCGTAAATGGCACCGCGTGCGCCGACCGCCGGTTCAAACAATCAGCCGGATGAGCGGCGGCCTTACTGGTTAATATCTGGCTCCACCAGCTGCGCCAGTTGCACCAGCGATTCCTGCCAGCCCAGGTAGCAGCCCTCGAGCGGAATCACGTCGGGTATGCCTTCCTGCACCACGGTCAGCTCCACGCCGCACGGCACCGCGCGCAGGGTGACGGTGGTTTGCATCTGGCCGGGCAGGTTGGCGTCGTCGAAGCGGGCGGTGTAGCGCAGGCGCTCGCAGGGTATGAGTTCGAGGAATTCGCCGCCGAATGCGTGGCTGGCGCCGGTGCCGAAATTGGTGAACGACATGCGGTAGGTACCACCCACCTGCGCGTCCATCTGCTGCACGGCGGCGACAAAGCCGAACGGCGGCAGCCATTTGGCCCATGCATCGGCATCGGTAAAGGCGCGATAAAGTTTTTCGGGCGTGGTGCGCAGCACCCGGTGGAGTTGAACGGTGTTGGCAGTCATAGCGATTCCTCCATGCGTGGTTGAAGAATTACACCAGTTCGCAGACGTCGCCGGTCAGGGTAACGCCACGGCCCTGCTGCTTGGCGGTGTACATGGCGGCATCGGCGCGTTGCAGCATGGCTTCGATGGTGTCGTCATCGGACAGGCGCATGGCGATGCCGGCGCTGTACGATAACTCGAAACCGAGTTTCTTCGGCGCGTGCTGCCGCAGCCAGTCGCGCAGGCGCTGGTCGTAGGCTTGTACCGCAGCCGTATCGGCGCGGTTGAGCAGTACGCAGAATTCCTCGCCGCCATAGCGGCAACACTGATCGCCGGCGCGGCTGACGGCGCGCATGGCCTTGGCGAATTTTTGCAGCGCCAGGTCGCCCACGGCATGGCCCCGGGTATCGTTGATCTGCTTGAAGTGATCGAGGTCGAGCATCAGCACACCCATCGGCTGGCGATAGCGCACGCTCATGGCCAGGTCGCTGCCAGCCTGCGCCAGCCAGGCGCGGCGATTGAGGGCGCCGGTCAGGCCATCGACGGTGGCCAGGCGTTCGAGCTCGCGGGCGGCCTCGTCGCGGTGGGCCAGCAGCAATGCCGCCAGCGACAGCATCACGGTGATGTTCGATACCAGCGAAAACACCATGTTGACCATGTGCGGTGCAAAAAAATTGGGGAACTGCTCGGTGTAGAACGCGCCCAGCACGCCGCGCCAGCCGGTCACGACCATTTGCGCCAGCAGCGAAATTACCAGCAGCCAGCGCCAGCGGCCCACGCGCACCTGCGGCCGGCGGCACAGCGACACCACCACCATGGCGATCTGCAGCGCCAGCAGGCCGTTGGCCCAGCCCACCCGGAACGGATAACTGTTATAGCCGATGCAATAACCAACCGTGAGCAGCACCGCCACGATCACCGAAGCACGTACCTTGACTGCGCGCCCGCACCACAGATCAAAAGCGGCAGCGTTGAACGCCATGCCGCCGGCAATGGCGGCCATCGACAGCGTGGACAGCGTGCGGTCGAGCAGGCTGAACGGCGTGACCACGCAAGCGATCAAGAGCAGGATCCAGCCCACCGTGTGCAAGCCCATCCCGGCCTGGGCATAGCGCGCGGCCCGGTTCACCTGCCCCATAAAATAGGGCAACGCGACCGCCATGATTGTCAAATTCAGTGTCATGGCGACGAGCAATGAAGAGATATCTATCTGCATCGAGTCGTGGGGAGAAAGGGGTAGGCTGCGCGGGGGATTCGGCCCGCAGTATAGCGCACAACAGGCGGCCTCAAGCATCGTCGCGTGGACATTTACAACGATAAACCCTATGCTTGAATATTCACAATTGTGACATGAGGGTAACATCGATGGAGAATTTCGCAGAACAGCTGGAAACCCTGACACGCCAGGAGCAGGAACTGCAATTTACCGCTTTTACCAGCGATATCGCGCTGGCGCTGGGCCTGAAAGTAATCGAGATCGTGCGCCAGCGCGGCAAGGTCGTTACCGTCAACATCACGGTCAACGGCAAGGTGCTGTTCCACCACGCGATGCAGGGTGCGGCGGCCGACCAGGCCGACTGGATCCGGCGCAAGAACAACGTGGTGGAACGTTTCGGGCGCTCGTCCTACTTTATCGGCATCGACCACAAGCACCGGGGCGTGGCCTTCGATGAAATTAAATATCTGCCGCCGCAGGACTACGCCGCCCACGGCGGCGCGTTCCCGATCGTCATCAAGAATGTCGGGCTGATCGGCACGGTGACCGTCTCCGGCCTGCGCCAGGCCGACGACCATGCGATTGCCGTGGAGGCGTTGCGGTCGGTGCTGGTGTAAGGTTTTAGTAGTGCGGTGGCGGCTCGTGCGGCAGCTGGCCGCCGCCGTTTTGCGGTTGGGTGCGCACGTGCTGGATCAGGGCGGCGCATAGCTGTTCGAGCTTGTCGATCTGCTGCTGCTGTTCGTAGATGCGCTGGCCCAGCGATTCCACCAGGTGCTCCTGGTGGGCGATCTTGATCTCGAGGTCGATGAAGCGGTCTTCGGTGTTGCTCACGGCGGTACTCCTGGCAGGAAAGCGGGCATTCTACAGTGGCGTTATGGCTGTGGCGTGGGTTTCGGGGTCGCCAACAGTTCTTTCATGCGCGCCAGCCGTTCTTTTGGCGTGATCACTTCCGACTCCTGCGGCGCGGCCGTGCCTTCGTCGAGCGCCATTTCCTTGATGAACCGCGACGGGTCGCAATGCACCTGCTCGCCGGCGCGCTTGCGCTTCTTGCACCACGTGATTTGCAAGGTGCGCTGGGCGCGGGTGATGCCCACGTACATCAGGCGCCGTTCTTCCTGCACCCGCGCGGCAATGGTTTCGGCCGGTGCGTCAGGGTCGCCCTTGTGCGGCAGGATGCCCTCTTCCACGCCGACCAGGAACACATGCGGATATTCGAGTCCTTTCGAGGCGTGCAGGGTGGACATGCGCACCGCGTCCGGATCTTCGTCTTGCCCCTCGAGCATCGACATCAGCGCCACCATCTGCGTCAGTTCGAGTACATTCTTTTCGTCGCCGTCGCGGTCCTTGCCGCCGCAGCCCCGTTCCTTGAGCCAGTTGACGAATTCCATCACGTTCTGCCACTTCGCCTGCGCGGCGCGCTCGTCGAACATGTCGTACAGGAAGGATTCGTAGTTGATCGCTTCCAGCATGTCGTCGAGCACCTGGGCGGCATTGTCGCCGCTGCCGCTCGGACCGGGGCGGCTGGCGCGCGATTCGAGGTGATTAATAAAATTGCAGAAGTCGCGCAACGGTTTGAGCTGCTTATCGGCCAGCAAGCCCTCGATGCCACCCTTGAACACGGCTTCGAACAGCGAACACTGCCACTGGCCCGAGAACGTGCCCAGGGTTTCCAGCGTGGTCTGGCCCACGCCCCGGCGCGGCGTGGTCACCGCGCGGATGAAGGCCGGGTCGTCGTCGGTATTGGCCAGCAGGCGCAGGTAGCTGATGATATCCTTGATCTCGGCCTTGTCGAAAAAGCTCTGGCCGCCCGAAATCGTGTACGGAATGCGTTCCTTGCGCAGCGCCTGCTCGATCACGCGGGCCTGGTGATTGCCGCGATACAGGATCGCGTAGTCCGACCATTTGTTTTTGCGCTGGAAGTGGTCGGCCGAGATCATCATGGTGATTTGATCCGCTTCCTGGTCGTCGTTGGCCATGCCCAGCACGTTGATCGGCTCGCCCAGGCCGTGCTCGGACCACAAGGACTTGTCGAACAACTTGGGATTGTTGCCGATGACCGAGTTGGCGGCTTGCAGGATGCGCGTGGTGGAGCGGTAATTCTGCTCGAGCTTGATCACCTCCAGGTCCGGGAAATCGGTCTGCAGGGTTTTCAGGTTTTCCACCGACGCGCCGCGCCAGGCGTAAATCGCCTGGTCGTCGTCGCCCACGGCGGTAAACATCGGCTTTTTATTGATGCCGGTGACCAGCAGTTTCACCAGCTCGTACTGGCAGGTGTTGGTGTCCTGGTACTCGTCCATCAGCAAATAGCGCAGGCGGCGCTGCCACTTGTCGCGGATCGGCTCGTTATTGCGGAACAGTTCCACCGGCAGGCGGATCAGGTCGTCGAAATCGACAGCCTGGTAGGCCGACAGCGTGGCCACGTAACTGGCGTAGATGCGTGCCGATTGCGCTTCGTCCTCGTCCTTGGCGTTTTGCAGCGCCACCATTGGCTCGATCAGGCCGTTTTTCCACAGCGAGATGTCGGTCTGGATGCGGCGCACGATCTGCTTGTCGGTAGTAATCGCCAGATCCTGCACCAGCGAGCCGCAGTCGTCGCTGTCCATGATGGAAAAGCGGTCCTTCAGGCCCACGCCGTTGGCTTCCTGGCGCAGGATTTTCACGCCCAGGGAGTGGAACGTGGAGACGGTCAGCTGCTTGGCCTGCTTGGGCTGCTTGAGCAGCTTGGCGATGCGCTCCTGCATCTCGAGCGCAGCCTTGTTGGTGAAGGTCAGCGCGGCGATGGTGCGCGGGTCGTAGCCCCGGTCCTCGATCAGGTGGGCGATTTTCTGGGTGATCACCCGCGTCTTGCCCGAACCGGCGCCGGCCAGCACCAGGCAGGGGCCGTCCAGATAGGCAACGGCCGCACTTTGCGGGACGTTGAGACCGAATGAGGGTTTGGACATGAACGCTAACAGGAGGGGTAGGAAGAGCCGCCTATTGTAGCAGTGGCTGCTTCTTGCCACCGGTAGAGCAGTTGAAATTGCCGATTGCGTTACCATCTGGGGCTGAACGCGCACTGGCGCCAACTGCTACAGGCTTAGCCATGAAATTTGAACACCTGATTGAAATCAACGACCCGCTCAACCCGCTGCTTGACGCCTTGACGATCGAACAACTGTGGAGCGGTCTGGTGCTGCGCGCCGAATCGCCGAAGCTGTTCGTGCCGCAACTGGACGAAGCCATCATCGACGAACGTACCGACAACAGCTTCCGCCGCCGCCTGCGCTACGGTCAACTGGTGATCGAAGACCGCGTGCGCCTGGAGCCGTTGCAGCGCGTGGTGTACGACGTGCCGGCGCAAAACGAAATCACCGCATCCACGCTCACCATGAGCATCGAGCAGCCGACGCCGGAAACGCTGTACGTGCGCTTCCAGTACGACGACGGCCACGACGCCGAGACCGATGCGGCCAACGCCATGTACGACGAGTTCAAGCGCTCGGCGTACAAGGAGGCCGATATCGATACCGTGGGCATGATCCGCGAGCTGGCCACGCAAGGCCGGCTCGGCGCAACGCTCAACTAAGCCAGCCTCGCACGGGACCAGGCGGGGATATTGGTTCCCCGGCTGGCTGCGCCCTGGCGGACGATTACGGCGCCGGCGTGCAATCGACGCACGGATCGTCGTGCTTCGGTTCGTTGGCCAGTTCGTGCGCCAGGTGGCGCAGCGCCGTGCGTACGCCCTCCTCCACCACCGGATGGTAAAACGGCATGTCCAGCATGGCAGATACGCTCAGGCCCGCCTGCGCTGCCCAGGCCAGCAGGTGGCCGATGTGCTCGGCGCGGGGACCGATCATCTCGGCGCCCAGGAAGCGGCCGCTGCGGAATTCCGCGTACACGCGCAGTAACCCCTTGTTCTGCAACATCACCCGGCTGCGGCCCTGATTTTCGAACGATACCTGGCCCACCGCGAAGCGGCCCGGGTGCGAGTCGCACAATTGCTTGTAGCTGGCGCCCGCCGTGGCGATCTGCGGGTCGGTAAAGACGATGCCCAGCGGCGTGCGGCGCAGGCCGGGACGCACGTCCGGGTAGCGCGCGGCGTTGTCGCCGGCAATGCGGCCCTGGTCGGCCGCCTCCGGCAGCAGCGGCAGCTCGTCGTCGGCATCGCCGCCGATGAAGATGGCGCTGTCGCCGCACTGCATGGTGTACTTGTTATAGACCGGCACGCCGTGGTGGTCGCGCACCAGGCCCGTGTGCTCCAGGCCCAGTTTGCCCAGGTTGGGCTTGCGGCCGATCGCCGACAACAGGTAATCGAAGTGTTCGGTGCGACTCTCTCCGTCCTTGTGCTCGCTGGTGACGGTGATCTGTTCGCCATGCTGTTCTACCTTGACCACCTTGGTATCGAAGCGCAGGTCCAGCTCGTCCTTGAGGACCTTGCGCGCCACGCTCAGCACTTCGGGGTCGCCCAGTTGCGCCACGCTGCCGCCGCGTCCGAAAATCGTCACCCGCACGCCGAGGCGGTGCAGCGCCTGGCCCAGTTCCAGGCCGATCACGCCGGCGCCGGCAATGGCGATCGACTTGGGCAGGTCGTCCCAGTAAAACACGTCATCGCTGGTGATCACGCGCGGCCCGGCGCGCCACTCGTCGGGCACAATGGCGCTGGAACCGGTGGCGATCACCACCCGCTCGGTCTCGACGATCGTGTGCTCATCGATCTGCAAGCGGGTAGGACTGAGGAAGCGGGCGTAGCCATGCAGCTTGTCCGCCGCCGGATAGTTGTCCACCGCCTCGGTAACGAAACCGACGAAACGGTCGCGCTCGCTGCGCACGCGCGCCATCACGGCGCGGCCGTCGATCGTCAGTTCGCCGGCCTGGACGCCGAATGGCGCCGCTTCGCGCACCGCGTGGGCGGCGTCGGCAGCCGAAATCAGCAGCTTGCTGGGCATGCAGCCCACGCGCGCACACGTGGTGCCAAACACATTGCCCTCAATCAGCACGGTTTTCTTGCCGCCGCTGGAGGCGGCACGGTAGGCCGTCATGCCGGCGGTACCGCCGCCGATCACAGCTACTTCTGTCTTAATAGTTTTCATTGTATGCATTGCCTTGGGGCGGTTCCGATTGAAACACAAAATATTTGCTGTGCGGCAAAATCAATTAGTATTGCTTATTGTTTTAAAATTTTATAAGTACAGCTTATGGACCACCTCGATTATCGTTCGCTGGCCGTGCTTGATGCCGTCGTCAGCCAGGGCAGCTTCGAAAAAGCCGCCCTGGCGCTGGGCATCAGCCAGTCGGCCGTGTCGCAACGCATCAAGGCGCTGGAAGACGCGGCCGGCCGGCTGCTGGTCGTGCGCGGCCAGCCGGCCGTGGCCACCGGCCTCGGCCAGCGGCTGGTATCGCACCACCGCAACGTCAAATTGATGGAAGCGGCGCTCGATATCGATCTCGGCAACAAGATTAGCATGCCCGAGGTGGGATTGGCGGTTGATGCGGCCAGCCTGGCCACCTGGTTGCCGCTCAGTTTGCAGCCGTTGCTGTCGCCGCCCCGTTGCCAGCTCAATATCGAACAGGCCGACCGTGCCAAGGCCCTGCATCTGGTGCGGGAGGGTAGCGTATTTGGCGCGGTTGCAGCGGCAGGCCCGGACGACCAGCCAGCCGGTAGCGCTGGTCCGACAGTCACGCCGCTGGGGGTGATGCGCTACGTGTGCGTGGCCACCCCGGCGTTTGTCGGCCACTGGTTCGGCGACGGTTTTATCCTGGAAGCGGCGCAACTGGCGCCGGCCATGACCGTGGATGCCGACATGACGGCCGGCTTCCTGCGCGACGTGCTCGATTTGAAAGGCCCGTACCCGCACCACACCATACCGTCATCGGCCGCCAGCCTCGAATGCATCTACGGCAGCCTGGCCTACGGCCTGATGCCACTGCCGCAGGTGGCGCGCGCGCTGGCCGAGGACCGGCTGGTGGACCTGGCGCCGGGCCACCACGTGGACGTAGCGCTCAATTGGCATGCATGGAAGCTCGACACGCCGTTTACGCGCATCCTCAGCGAGCAACTGGTGGCGACAGCGCGGCGGGTATTGTTGCAAGCATAGTCGTCTGAAAACAAAAAAGGCACCTAAGCGCCTTTTTGCAGGATGAAAACTATCTCATGCAGGAATAAATTCATCGGTAACTTCTACCGGCTCCTTGAGAAGAGCGATCATTTTTTTTGTCCGTTCTTTCTCTGCCACGACAGTTTTGTCATGGGGATTGAAGGTATTCAAGCGTTTGGCCCAGGCTTCCCACGTTGAAAGCGGGGCGAACAACGACGGACTTTCGAGGAACATCATGATATTTGCCTTTCCTTTCTGATGGCTTCTTTGACACAGTCGAGCAACCAATTCTTACGGTCTTCCGACACAGATGCCACAGAAGTAATCATGGATTGACCCAGCTGAAATTTATACATGATGATCCCTGAGTAGTCAAGGGCGAGATTGAGCAAGTGTGGCGCCAGCTCCTCCCTGAGTGGACTACCTCTTGTTGCCAGCTGCCGGTAGGCCTTCACAAGGGCATTTGCCCCGTGCAAAACCATGTCGTGCCCGTCACGCCGCCGGTGCGATTCGGCCCAGTACCACGAGCCATCATGTCCATGTGCAAACAGTTCCATCATGCCGGGCCGGGACACCAGGTGCAGAATATCGACCAGGCTGAGCGACATGTCTTGCGGATGGTTGTGGTGGATGACCAGCCGGCCACCTCTGCTTTTAGCCTGCATCAGATGGCGCTTGGGCAGGCCAACCCGGTCTGGCGCCCGATCACTATGACGCACCAGTTCGTTACCAGTCTCGCCGCAGTAGCACAGCAGATGCTCAAAGCCGGTGCGCCGCCCCATGGAACATACATAGCACCGCGCGCCCCTGTCCTTGTGGAATTTGGCAATTGAAGCCAACCCACATAAGCGGGATTTTACTTCTGGCTCAGCAATGTTTCGGCTATTGAACACCGGCACACCCGTGGACGTTATCTTGAACGGTCCATTCTAATTCAAGGAATCGCCAACCCGGCAGTGACCAAAGGTATCGGAACGCCCTAGATATCGAGCGGGTCCACTTCCAGCGACCACTTCACCCGGCTGGTCTTCATCGAGCGCAGCATGTCCATCCATTGCTTCAGGAACGCCTGCAACTGCGGGCGTGATGGCGACTCGATCAGCAACTGCGCGCGGTCGACGTTGTGCACGCGCGTCATCGTCATCGGGATCGGGTCGTTGATGGTGATGTTGGGGTGGGCCAGGCAATCGCGGGCAATCGTCAAAAATTCCAGCGCCGTGGCCAGTTCGCGCGCCTCGGCACGCAGCAGCGCCTGGAAAAGGTATGGCGGCAGCGCCGCCTGTTCGCGTTCTTCGAGGAGCGCGGTGGCGAAGTGGTCGTAGTCGTGGTTGACCACCGCGCCGTACAGCGGGTGCTGCGGGTAGCGGGTCTGGATAAATACTTCGCTCTCGCTGCCGTTCTCGGTGCGGCCAGCACGCCCGGCCCGGCCCGCTACCTGCATCAGCTGCGCGAACAGGCGCTCGCTGGCGCGGTAGTCCTGCGAGAACAGCGCGGTATCGGGATTGAGGATGCCAACCAGCGTGAGTTTTTTGAAGTCGTGGCCCTTGGCCACCATCTGGGTGCCGATCAGGATATCGACCTCGCCCCGGTGCACGGTGTCGAACGCTTCCTGCGCGCTACCCTTCTTGCGGGTGGAGTCGGCGTCGATGCGCAGCACGCGCGCTTCCGGAAACAGCGCCTGCAATCCTTCTTCGACGCGCTGGGTGCCGCGCCCCAGCGGCTGCAGATCGACGTTGCCGCAGGTGGGACAATGGCGCGGGATGCGCAGCTCCAGGCTGCAATGGTGGCAGCGCAGCCGGTGCTCGGGGCGGTGCAGCACCATGAACGACGTGCAGCGCGTGCATTCGCTGATCCAGCCGCACGACTCGCAGCAGATCACCGGTGCGTAGCCGCGGCGGTTGAGGAATAACAGCGACTGTTCGCCGCGCTCCATGCGCAGCCTGAGCGCCGCCACCAGTTGCGCCGTCAGCCCGTCTTTCGGCTTGTCGCGTTCCATGTCCAGCAGTTTCACCTGCGGCAGCACGGCGTTTTTGACGGCGCGTTCGCGCAGCTCGAGCTTGCGGTAGCGGCCCGACTGCGCGTGATGCCAGCTTTCCAGCGATGGCGTGGCCGAGCCCAGCACGATCGGGATCTGCAACTGCCACGCGCGCCACACGGCCAGGTCGCGCGCCGAATACCGCAAGCCTTCCTGCTGCTTGTACGACGGGTCGTGCTCCTCGTCGATGACGATCAGTTTTAAATTGGGCAGCGAGGCAAGAATCGCCAGCCGGGTGCCGAGCACGATGCGCGCGCGGCCCTGGTGTGCAGCAAGCCAGTGCAGCATGCGCTCGCCCTCGGACAGGCTGCTGTGCAGCGTGGCCAGCATCACGCCCGGGAACCGCGCGCGGATATTGCCTTCCAGCTGGGGCGTGAGGTTGATCTCGGGGACCAGGATCAGGATCTGCGCGTCCGGCTCGCGCGTGAGCACCTGGTCGCAGGCCTGCAAATACACTTCGGTCTTGCCGCTGCCGGTTACGCCGTACAGCAGCGTGGGGGTAAAACCGGTGGCGCCGCCGATGGCGTCGGCCGCTTCCTGCTGCTGCGCATTGAGCGGCGGCGGGTTGGCGGGCGTGGCGTCGTGCGGCGCCTCGTTTTTGGCCAGCTTTTTAATGGCCCGGTCGAGCGCCACCGTGGTGCTCACCCGCAGGTTCTTGGGCAGGCCCGGCAGCGCCACCTCGCCCAGCGGGCGCTGGTAGTAGTCGGCGGCAAAGCCGGCCAGCGCCAGCCATTGCGGCGACAACGGCGACAACTGGCTGCGCACGGCCAGCGCATCCTTGAGCTTGGCTTCGGGCACGTCGGTCTGGTCGGCCACCTCCACGATCAGCCCGGTCACCTCGCGCGAGCCGAATTGCACCAGAGCCAACTGCCCCACCTGCGGCCGCGCGTCGGCTTCGCAATGCCAGCGATAGTCGAAAACAGCGTTGAGCGGCGTGTCGAGCGCGATGCGCAAGATGCAGTGCGGAAAGAGAGCGGTCATGTGCCAGATTTATGTGGATAACTTTGTGGACAAAGGAATCTTAACCTACAGAAAGTGGTGACATCACCCATGCTAGCGTCGGCAAACAGGGGAAATGTCGAAATTAAATTTCTTTAAAATCAACCACTTGGAAAATACACCATAGAGGGGCTTTTAAACCGGGTATTTATGCGCCGCTGTGCATAAGTAAAGTAATTAGCATGCCAGGCGGACTATAAACAGCCCCGGACAGTGACATTATCCCCAACCACGCGCTAAGTCCCGGTTTACTAAGACCTTTTATTTTTTATCCACAGTTTATGTGGATAACTTTGTGGAGAATGGCAAAATAACGTGCTCCACGATTGTGTGCAACATGGTATTGAAGAGCAACCATGCCTTTCATGACACAAATTTTATCTATAAAAATCAATCACTTGCAAGCACATGCCGGGGTCACAAAATGGCAGTGCCTGTTATTTTTGCAGTAGAAAAAATTGTGCATAAGTCGGTTTGCTTGCCCGGGTGCACCAAGCAAAAAGGGCACGTCCCCGGAGGAAACGTGCCCCTTCCCTGGAACTTGCCCTTAGCTGGCGCGTTGCGCCCGGCTGTAGCTGTGCACCGCTTCCACCATCACCGAGACGCTCTCCGGCGGCGTGAATTGTGAAATGCCGTGGCCCAGGTTGAACACGTGGCCGTTACCGTCCTGCGGCTTGCCGAAGGCGTCGAGCACCTTGTGCACTTCGGCCACGATCTGTTCCGGGTTGGCGAACAGGATGGCCGGGTCCAGGTTGCCCTGCAACGCCACCTTGTGGCCCACGGCAGCGCGCGCGCGGGTGAGATTGGCGGTCCAGTCCAGGCCCACGGCATCGGCGCCGGTGTCGGCGATCTGCTCGATCCACTGGCCGCCGCCCTTGGTGAAGACGATGGCCGGAATCTTGACGCCGTCCTTTTCGCGCTTGAGCAAGGACACCACCTGGCGCATGTAGTCGAGCGAGAAGGTCTGATAGGCGCCATCGGCCAGCGCGCCGCCCCACGAGTCGAAGATCATCACGGCCTGGGCGCCAGCGTCGATCTGGGCGTTCAGGTAGGCGGCCACCGCCTGGGCGTTGGTGGACAGGATGTGGTGCATCAGGTCCGGGCGGCTGTAGAGCATCTTTTTAATCGTGTGGAATTCGCGCGAGCCCTGGCCCTCGACCATGTAGCACGCCAGCGTCCACGGGCTGCCCGAGAAACCGATCAGCGGCACCCGGCCATTGAGCTCCGTGCGGATTTGCGTGACGGCCTTGAACACGTAGTCGAGCGAATCGAGTTCCGGCGCGCGCAGCGCCAGTACTTCGGCCTCGGTCTTGAGCGGACGCTCGAACTTCGGGCCCTCGCCTTCCACGAAGTACAGGCCCAGGCCCATGGCGTCGGGCACGGTCAGAATGTCCGAGAACAGGATCGCCGCATCGAGCGGGAAGCGGGCCAACGGCTGCAACGTCACTTCGGTGGCGTAGTCGGGATTGGTGGCCAGGCCCATGAACGAGCCGGCCTTCTGGCGCGTGGCGCGGTATTCCGGCAGGTAGCGCCCCGCCTGGCGCATCAGCCACACGGGGGTGTGGTCCGTCGGCTGGCGCAGCAGCGCGCGCAGGAAAGTATCATTCTGGAGCGGGGCGAATTGTGGCATCGGTGATCATCAAATGGCGGCGAAAGGATTATTATCGCACTCCGGGTGCGCTTTCGCTGGAAGCTTGCCTCTTTGATCACCCTTTTTTGGAGACGCCATGACCGCCACGCCCACCATCGCCCCCTACGGCACCTGGACCTCGACCATCGACGCCGCGCGCGTGGCGGCCGGCGCCACGCCGATGTCCGGCTTGCAGGTGGGCGGCGCGGACGGCAACGACATCTTCTGGCTGGCCGGCCGCGCGGCCGAAGCGGGCCGCAACACCCTGCTGCGCCACCACGGCGCCGAAACACAGGAACTGACGCCCGCACCGTTCAACGTGCGCACCCGCGTCCACGAATACGGCGGCGGCGCGTACCTGGTCGATGGCGACACCGTGTACTTCTCGCATTTTGCCGATAACCGCCTGTACCGCCTCGCCATCGACACAGACCACGCCGCGCCGGTGGCGCTGTCACAGGGTGGCAAACACCGTTTTGCCGACTTCGTGCCCGACCGCGCGCATGAGCGCCTGATCGGCGTGCGCGAACTGCACGCCGACGATGGCGACGACCACGCGCAGCCGGTCAATACCATCAGCGCGGTCGGCTTCGACGGCGTTGAACAAGTGCTGGTTGAAGGCGCCGACTTTTACTCGTCGCCGCGCCTCGCGCCCGATGGCCGCACACTGGCGTGGCTCAGTTGGGACCACCCGCGCATGCCGTGGCAGGGCACCACCCTGTGGCGCGCGGACGTGAACGCGGACGGCACGCTGGCGGCGCCGGTGCAGGTGGCGGGCGGCGCCGAGGAATCGATCTGCCAACCCGAGTGGTCGCCGGACGGCCTGCTGCACTTTGTCTCGGACCGCAGCGGCTGGTGGAACCTGTACCGCCAGGGCGGCGATCAGACAATCGAGGCGCTGTGCCCGATGGAAGCGGAGTTCGGCGGCCCGCACTGGACCTTCGGTAACAGCATGTACGGCTTCCGCTCGGCTGGCGAAATCATCTGCACCTATATCGACAAGGGCGTGAGCCGCCTGGCGCGCCTGCTGCCGGCCAGCGGCAAGCTGGAACCACTCTCCAACCCGTACGAGGAAATCCGCGAACTGCGCGTGGCGCCCGGCTATGTCGCCATGCTGGCCGGCAGCCCGACCATTGCGCTGGAACTGGCGCGCATCGATTTTACCGAAGAAGGCGTGGAAATCCTGGCGCAGTCGATCGAGGATCTGCCCGACGAAGCCAACCTGTCGGTGCCGCTCAACCTGGAGTTTGCCAGCGGCGGCCGCACTGCCTACGCCTTCTTCTACCCGCCGCGCAATGCACTGGTTACCGCGCCCGACGCCGAAAAACCGCCGGTGATCGTGATCAGCCACGGCGGCCCCACCGGCATGGCCGTCAACACCTTAAAACTGGCCACGCAGTTCTGGACCAGCCGGGGCTTCGGCGTGCTGGACGTGAACTACGGCGGCAGCACCGGCTTTGGCCGCGCCTACCGCGATTTGCTGCGCGGCCAGTGGGGCATCGTGGACGTGGAAGACTGCGTGGCCGGCGCCCGCGCGCTGGTCGAACGGGGACTGGCCGATAACGACCGCCTGATCATCCGGGGCGGCAGCGCCGGCGGCCTGACCACGCTGTGCGCGCTGACGTTCCACGACGTGTTCAAGCTGGGCGCCAGCTACTACGGCGTGTCGGATCTGAAAGGGCTGGACCAGGACTCGCACAAGTTCGAATCGCACTACAATGCCTACCTGATCGCGCCGCAGCCGCAGGCCGAGGCGCTGTACCAGGCCAGGTCGCCGATCAACCACACCGACCGCCTCAAGCGCCCGATGATTTTCTTCCAGGGCCTGGACGACAAGGTGGTGCCGCCGCAGCAGTCCGAGATGATGGTCGATGCGCTGCGCGCGCGCGGCGTGCCGGTGGCGTACGTGCCGCTCGAAGGCGAAGGCCATGGCTTCCGCAAGGGCGAGAACATCGTACGCACCCTGGAAGCGGAACTGTATTTTTACCAGCGCATGTTCGGCCTGCACGATGCGGCCGCGCCGGCGCCGGTTCACATCGATAACTTGCCCAACTGAGAATGACCGATACCACCTTGCAGCACGAATTCGACGCGCTGGAATTCAATGAAAAAATGATCCTGGCGCTGCTGGCGCTGATCGGCGAGCCGGTGGGACGCACCGCCATCCTCGACCTGCTCAAGCACGCCCGCATCGAAAACGCCGAGGGCAAGCGCTACACCGTGCTCACCCTCGACGACGCCATGCAAAAACTCGACCGCCTGGCCTTCATCAGCGTGGTGGTGGGACGCGGCCACGTCTGCAATCCCAAGCTGCGCTGGCCCGCCATCCGCGCCGCCATCGGCACCCATGCGCTCGACGACCTGTGCGCGGCCTACATGGAACTGGTGCCGCTGCGCCAGACCTGGGGCGGCTACGAGCCGCGCAGCTACCGCGCCGGCATGGCGCTCTTGCGCATGGGCCTCTTGCGCGGCCAGGCGCCGCAGCAACTGGCGCCGATCCTGGCGTTTTGCCAGAACAGCTACGAGGCGGCGCAACTGCATCCGATCGTGGAAATCTTCGGGCGCCCGTTCGAGGCAGGCATGCTGGCGCGCGTGCACCCGCTGATGCAGGACGATATCCTGGCCACCCTGCTGCACAACGCCCAGTACGAACCACAAACCGCGCCGGGCATCCGCGAATTTTGCGAACAGCACCTGCAACGCCGGCAGGCGACCAAAGACACTGTCGCCCCGGCCTTGCGCATGGCGCTGACCGCCGACGCCATCCTGGGCGGACGCATCGACGACGCCAGGCGTTACCTGGACGGCACGGCCGGCCCCGACAGCCAGTTCCTCGCCAGCACCGTGGTGCTGTTGCAGGGCGCGGGCAGCGCGGCGCTGGCAGGTTTTGAGGTGGCACTGAAGACGTTGCGCCGCGAGACCGGCAAGCGCAAGCAGCTGTTCGACGGCTTCGGCAGCTACCTGTACCTGGCTGCGCTGCTGCGCAGTCCGGACCCCAAGCACCAGAAAAGCGTGCAAGCCTACCTCGAGATCGCGGTACGCATGCCACAAAACCGGGGCAGCGCGATCTTCCAGCAGCTCGACCTGCTGCGCCAGGTCCGCGCCGGCACCATGACCGCCGACGCCATCGGCAACCTGGCATGGGACCCCGACCTGCAAACCCAGTTGTTCCAGTGCCTGCTGTTCTACTGGCTGTCGGTGCCGCACCTGGGCGAGCGCAAGCTGCAGTTGCAGGAACTGTTCGAGCAGTCCGACCGCGCCGGTTTCTACTTCATCGCGGCGCAGGCAGCCACCTTGCTGGGCCACCTGGGCAATGTCGGGATGTCCGAGCGCGGCGCCGCCCTGCGCGCGCGCCTGGCGCTGCCCGACCTGTCCACCTGGTTCGAGCGGCAGGAAGGCTGGCAGCGCCAGCTCACGGCGCTGATCAACCTGCAGCAGCCCGAGGGCGCGGCGGTGGCCGGTACGGGCAAGGCCTCGCGCCTGGTATGGCTGCTCGAGTACCAGCCGCGCTGGGGCGTGACGGAAGTGACACCGGTCGAGCAAAAGCGCGATGCGCGCGGCATCTGGAGCAAGGGCCGCGCGGCCAGCCTGAAACGCCTGCGCTTCGAGACCGAGGCGTTCGACTTCCTCACGCCGCAGGACGTGCGCGCCACCGAATCGATCACGGTCTCGCATCGCGGCTACACGTCGAGTGGCATGGCCTATGAAGTCAACCCGCAGCGCGCGGTTGCCGCCCTGGTCGGCCACCCGCTGCTGTACTGGGCCGATGCGCCCGACATGCGGGTGGAGCTGTTGGCGGGCGAGCCGGAACTGTTGATCCGCAAAAGCGCGGGTAACCTCGAAATCCGCCTGCACCCGCCGATTCCCGACGACAGCGCCACGGTGATCGTCACCAAGGAAACGCCCACGCGCCTGCGCGTGGTCACCATCCAGGACGAGCACCGGCGCATTGGTGCCATCGTCGGCGACGCCCTCAACGTGCCGGCCCACGCCGAAGAACAGGTACTGCACGCGATCCGGTCGATTTCGTCGCTGGTGACGGTGCAGTCGGACATCGGCGGCGCCGCGCCCGACATGGAACAGGTGGAGGCCGACATGCGCCTGCACGTGCACCTGCTGCCCTACCAGCATGGCCTCAAGATGCAGATCCTGGTGCGGCCGCTACCCAACGGCGCCTACTACGCGCCCGGCGACGGTGCCGACAGCGTGATCGCCGACGCCGGCGGCAAGCCGATGCAGGCACGGCGCCAGCTGGTCGAGGAGCGCGACGCCGAACGCGCGCTGATCGCCAAATGCCCGGTACTCGAATCCGCCGAACAGGAACACGGTGAATGGCTGCTGGGCCAGCCCGCATTGTGCCTGCAACTGCTGACCGAATTGCAGGAGCTGCCGCCCGAGAGCATCGTCATCGCCTGGCCCGAAGGCGAAAAATTCCGCGTCACGGCCAAGGTGGAGACCAAGCAGGTACGCCTGGCCATCAAGAGCAACAAGGACTGGTTTGCCGCCAGCGGCCAGGTGCAGATCGACGAAGACAAGGTGATGGACCTGCGCACCCTGCTCGAACTGGTCCAGAAAAGCAAAAGCCGCTTCGTGGAACTGGGCGAAAACCGCTTCCTGGCGCTGGCCGACGAACTGCATCGGCGCCTGCGCGAAGTCTCGGCCTACGGCGAGCTGACCGAAGACGGCGTACGCCTGCACCCGCTGGCGTCGTTCGCGCTGGAAGAACTGGCCGACGACGTCGGTGGCGTCAAGGCCGACAAGCTGTGGAAGGAACACCTGGCGCGCATGGCCGAGCAGACCGCGTTCGAGCCGGTGCTGCCGTCCACCTTGCAGGCCGACCTGCGCGACTACCAGGTCGATGGCTTCAACTGGTTAGCCAGGCTCGCGCACTGGGGCGTGGGCGCCTGCCTGGCCGACGACATGGGCCTCGGCAAGACCCTGCAGGCGCTGGCGCTGATCCTGTCGCGCGCACCGGATGGCCCTACCCTGGTGATTGCACCGACGTCCGTGTGCCTGAACTGGGTGAGCGAGGCGGCGCGCTTTGCGCCCACCTTGAACGTCAAGATGTTCGGCGCCGGCGACCGTGCCGACACCCTGGCCACCCTGCAGCCGTACGACCTGGTGGTGGCCAGCTACGGCCTGCTGCAACTGGAAGCGGCACTGTTTGCGGGCGTCAAGTGGCGCACCATCGTGCTCGACGAAGCGCAGGCGATCAAGAACGGCGCCACCAAGCGCTCGCAGGCGGTAATGGCCTTGAATGGCGACTTCCGCATGGCGTGCACCGGCACGCCGCTGGAAAACCACCTGGGCGAGTTGTGGAACCTGTTCCGCTTCATCAACCCGGGCTTGCTCGGCAGCATCGAGCAGTTCAACCTGCGCTTTGCCGCGCCGATCGAAAAGCCGCAGGACCACCGCGCCGAAGTGGGCGCGCGCAACCGCCTGCGCCGGCTGATTCAACCGTTCATGCTGCGCCGGACCAAGTCGCAGGTGCTGACCGAACTGCCGCCGCGCACCGAGATCACGCTCGAAGTGGACCTGTCGGCCGAGGAAACCGCACTGTACGAATCGCTGCGCCGCACGGCGCTGGAGACCCTGGCGGCCGTGGAAGGGCCGGCGGAAAAGAAATCGATCCAGATCCTGGCCGAGATCATGAAGCTGCGCCGCGCCTGCTGCAATCCGAACCTGGTCTCGCCGGAACTGGGCATCGCCAGCAGCAAGCTGGCCGCGTTTGCGCACCTGCTGGCCGGCCTGCTGGAAAACCGCCACAAGGTGCTGGTGTTCAGCCAGTTCGTCGATCACCTGGCGCTGATCCGCGCCCACCTGGACGCCAACGATATCGGCTACCAGTACCTCGACGGTTCCACGCCGATGAACGAGCGCAAGAAGCGCGTGGATGCGTTCCAGGCCGGTATCGGCGACGTTTTCCTGATCAGCCTGAAAGCGGGCGGCGTGGGCATCAACCTCACCGCTGCCGACTACGTGATCCACATGGATCCGTGGTGGAATCCGGCGGTGGAAGACCAGGCCTCGGACCGCGCCCATCGCATGGGCCAGCTGCGGCCGGTGACCATTTATCGCCTGGTGGCGCGCCATACGATCGAGGAAGGCATCGTCGATCTGCACCAGCACAAGCGCGACCTGGCCGACAGCCTGCTCGAAGGCAGCGATGTCTCGGGCCGCATGTCGGCGGGCGAGATGTTGAACATGTTGCAAGAGGGGCTCAAGTATTAGCTTGTAACAGGGTCGCTCAAGCGGGCCGATTAATGATAATCTCCCACGCTTCGACTCGGCTCGCAGACGGGCCTTGTCATCTTTACACAAGGCTGCATAGACGATGATCAAGACAAAACTCGCGCTGGCGATGGTAATGGCGGCCCTCGCCTTTGCCCCGGCCAGCGCCGCGACCCAGAAAAAGTCCGCGAAGACCACGAAGACCACGAAGAAAAATACGGCCAAAACTACCAAGAAAAGCACGGCCAAAACCGTCGCCAAGGCCGCGCCCGCAGCGGTGCTGGCCGAGCGCTGGCAGGACCGCCAGTTCGATGCGCTGAGCAACCAGTTCCTCAACGCCCAGTGGCGCATCGATTCGGAAAGCGCGATCTACGCCGGCAAGTACGACACTGCTGCCACCCTGTTCGTGCCCGACCAGGCCGGTATTGCCAGCGAACTGGCCTTCATCGACGAATGGCTCGAGCGCTTCGGCAAGGTCAACGCCAAGCAACTGGCCGCCAAGCAGCGCACCGACTTGCAACTGCTGCAAAACAAGCTCGAAGGCGACCGCTGGCGCCTGACCACGCTGCGCGAACACGAGTGGAATCCCGCCAGCTACAACGTGGCCGGCCCGCTGGACCTGATCCTCAATACCGAGTACGCGGCCCAGCCGCAGCGCCTGCGCACCCTGCTCAAGCGCATTACCAGCATCCCGGCCTACTACGACGCCGCGCGCGCCAACATCGTCAACCCCACGCGCGAGCACACGCTGCTGGCGATCAAGCAGGCGCCCGGCGTGCAGGCGGTGCTGGTGGAAGTCAACAAGGTGGCGCAGGCGTCGATCCTGAACGCGGCCGAGAAGCAGCAGTTTACGTTGCGCGTCGATGCCGCGCTGGCTGCCGTCAATCACTACGTTGCCTACCTGACTGAGCGTGAAAAGCTGATGGCCACCGAAGGCCGCCGCAGCTTCCGCATCGGCAAGGAACTGTACGAGAAAAAATTCGCCTACGATATCCAGTCGGGCAGCACCGCCGAGCAGACCTATCAAAAAGCGCTGGCCGCCCGCGAAGACCTGCTGACCAATATGGAGCGCGTGTCCGACGAGATGTGGGACAAGTACCTGCCCGGCGTGGCAAAACCGGCCGACCGCTATGCCAAGATCGGCATGATGATCGACAAGCTGTCCGAGCGCCATGTCGCGCGCGAGAATTTCGTCACCGAAATCCGCCGCCAGATTCCGGAATTGCAGGCCTGGGTGATCAAGCACGACCTGCTCACGCTCGACCCGAACAAGCAACTCGAAGTGCGCGCCACCCCTGCCTACCAGGCCGGCGTGGCAGGCGCCAGCATCGACGCGCCGGGCCCGTACCGCCCGCAGGACCGCACCTACTACAACGTTACCCCGCTCGACGGCGCCACGCCCGAGGCGGCCGAGAGCAGCCTGCGCGAGTACAACCACTGGATCCTGCAAATCCTCAACATCCACGAAGCCATTCCCGGCCACTACGCCCAGCTGGTGTACGCCAACAAGTCGCCGTCGATCGTCAAGTCGATCTTCGGCAACGGCGCCATGGTCGAAGGCTGGGCCGTGTACGGCGAGCGCATGATGCTCGAATCGGGCTATGGCGACAACGCGCCGGAAATGTGGCTGATGTATTCGAAATGGAACCTGCGCAGCGTGACCAACACCATCCTCGACTACAGCGTGCACGTGCTGGGCATGACCGAAGAGCAGGCCATCGATCTGCTCACGCGCCAGGCCTTCCAGACCCGCACCGAGGCCACCGAGAAATGGCACCGGGTGCAGGTATCGTCGGTGCAGCTGACCAGCTATTTCAGCGGCTACAGCGAGATCATGGCGCTGCGCGAAGAACGCAAGCAGGCACTGGGCAGCAATTTTAATTTGAAACAGTTCCACGAACAGTTCCTCAGCTACGGCAGTGCGCCGGTGCGGGTGATCCGGGAATTAATGACGAATAAATAAGCACCATGCAAAAGCCCCGCAGTGTCGCCACTGCGGGGCTTTTTTACGTCTGCTTGATCAAGACTGTTTTTCTTCTGGCGCGGTGGACATTTTGACAAACATCGGAGCGACCAGCAAACCCAGCTCGAACAGCAGCCACATTGGAATCGCCAGCGAGAACATCGACATCGCATCCGGCGGCGTGACCACGGCAGCGATCACGAACGCGCCGACGATGGCATACGGGCGGATTTCCTTGAGCTTGGCGACTGTGACCAGGCCGGTGCGCACCAGGATCACCACCACCACCGGCACTTCGAAGGTGGCGCCAAAGGCCAGGCACATCGACATCACGAAGTCGAGATAGTTCTCGATATCGGGCGTGACCGCGATCGACGTGGGCGAGAACTGGGCAATGAAATGGAACACGCGGCCGAACACGAAGAAATAGCAGAACGCCACGCCGGCCATGAACAGCAGCGACGACGAAATGACCAGCGGCGCAACCAGGCGCTTTTCATGCATGTACAGGCCGGGCGCGACGAACGCCCACATCTGGTACAGCACCCACGGCAAGGCGATGATAATGCCCAGCACGATGGTGACCTTCATTGGCACCAGGAATGGCGACGTCACGCCGGTGGCGATCATCTTGGAGCCAACGGGCAGCGAGTTGATCATCGGCTGAGCGATGAAGTCGTAGATTTGCGCGGGACCGGGCCAGAACATCAAGGCGGCAACCACCAGCACGACGCCGATGGCAGCCTTGACCAGCCGGTTGCGCAGCTCGACCAGATGGGAGATGAAGGTCTCTTCGCCTGTGTTTGGGGTAGTCATCAGTAAAACGAGTTCTGGATATTGCCGCGTGGGCGGAACCGGGCAACGCGGGCGGCGCCGGACGTGACGTGCAGCTTGCCGCCGTGGCGTTGCTTGTACCAGCCGGGCACCGCCGAGTTACGCACCAGCTTTTTGCGGCGGAACTCGCGCGCCTTGCGCGCCAGGTCGTCGCTGCTGACGGTGGAAAACGACGTCGAGGCCGAAGAGATATCTTCCATGGCCGGCGTATCGTGCCAGGCGTTTTGCACCTCGCTGAGATTTTCCGCGATGGAGTTTTCTACGTCGCTCTTGATGTTGTGCGCCGCTTCCTGCACTTCCTTTTGCAGGTTGCGCAGTTCTTCGAGCTCGATTTCGCGCGTGACTTCGGACTTGACGTTGTTGAGATAACGCTGGGCGCGGCCGTACAGGTTCCCGGCCATGCGCGCCACCTTGGGCAGCTTTTCGGGGCCGATGACGATCAGCGCGATCACGCCGATCACCGCCATTTTAGTGAGACCGAGATCGATCATAAGACAGAAGCGTCAGCTCGCGCGGCCCCGCTGAGGGCCGCTGCGGCTTACAGCTTGTTTTTCTCTTTGACGTCGACGTCGATGGTGCTCGGGGTGGCCGGAGGCGCAGGCGGAGCGACCGGCTTGTCCTCGTCGCTGCCCTTGACGCCATCCTTGAAGCCTTTGACGGCCTTACCGATGTCACCACCCATATTGCCCAGCTTTTTAGTGCCGAAAATCAAAATCACCACGACCAGCACAATCGCCCAGTGTATCCAGCTCATCGAACCCATCTTATTCCCCTTGGCGGCGCAGCGCGCCGGTTAACCTGTTGATCCGTTTATTCAAAAACTGCCAGCGACAGTATACGCCAAGCGTCGCCCGTCATGTGTATGTCATGCAGCAAGCCTTGTGACCAGTTGTCAAGCTGGCAGCAGGTGCGAGTACTCGCTATCGCTCGCCGCGCCACGGGTGGGCGCCGCCGATCACGTGCATGTGCAGATGGTACACCTCTTGCCCGCCATCCGGTCCACTGTTGATGACGGTCTTGAAGCCGGCCACCGGCTGACCCTGGTCATCATAGCTGACCGCGCAACCGAATTCCCCTGCAAGACGGGGGGCCAGCGCCAGCATTTTGCCCAGCAGCGGGGCGTCGTCCGGCGTGCAGTCGGACAGCGTGGAAAAATGCTTTTTTGGGATCACCAGCAGGTGCACGGGTGCATGCGGGTGGATGTCCTTGAACGCGTACAGCTCGTCGTCTTCGTAGACGGCGGTGGACGGGATGGTCTTTTCAGCGATCTTGCAGAACAGGCAGTTTTCCACGGGGGCTCCTCAATCCTTGCGCGAGTTTTTCTCTTCGATACCGGATACACCTTCGCGGCGCGCCAGTTCGTCCAGGACTTGCTGCGGCTTCAGGTCGAACTGCGCCAGCAACACCAGCGTATGGAACCACAGGTCGGCCACTTCGTACAACACCTTGTCAGGCTCGCCAGAAACGCGCGCGTCCTTGGCGGCCATCACGGTCTCGGTGGCTTCTTCGCCGATTTTTTTCAGGATGGCGTCGTCGCCCTTGGCAAACAGCTTGGAGACGTACGAGGTGGCGGGGTCGCCACCGTTGGCCAGCTTGCGCGATTCCATCAGCTCGGCCAGGCGGTCCAGGATAGTGCTCATAAACTCAGCTCGATTTCGGTTTGGTGTAAATGTCGCCCGGGTCCTTCAGGACCGGCTCGGCGTTGTGCCAGTCGCCGCCCTCGGCGTCGCCCTCGAATTTTTGATAGAAACACGAATGGCGGCCGGTATGGCAGGCGATGCCGCCGGCTTGCTCGATCTTGAGCAGCACCACGTCTTCATCGCAGTCGAGGCGGATTTCCAGCACTTTTTGCGTGTGGCCCGACTCTTCGCCCTTGTGCCACAGCTTTTTGCGCGAACGGCTCCAGTACACGGCTTCGCCGAGCTCGACCGTTTTGGCCAGCGCGTCGCGGTTCATCCAGGCGAACATCAACACGTCGTTGCTGCCGGCCTCTTGGGCAATGACCGGCACCAGGCCGTTTTCGTCCCAGTGGATTTTTTTCAGCCATTTGGCCTTGGCCACGTTGTTGGTTGGGGTAGACATGAGTTTTTCCGCTATCTGCTTAATCGAGGCGCATCGGAATGCCCTGCTCTGCCATGAAGCGCTTGGCTTCCTGCACCGTGTGCTGGCCGTAGTGGAAGATGCTCGCTGCCAGCACCGCGTCTGCCTTGCCCAGCTTGACGCCGTCGGCCAGATCTTGCAGGCCGCCCACGCCGCCCGAGGCGATCACGGGAATGCCGATGGCGTTCGACACGTTGCTGGTCAGGCCCAGGTCGAAGCCGGACTTGGTGCCGTCGCGGTCCATGCTGGTGAGCAGGATTTCGCCGGCGCCCAGCTGTTCCATCTTGACGGCCCATTCGATGGCGTCGATGCCAGTGGCCTTGCGCCCGCCGTGGGTAAACACTTCCCACTTGCCCGGGGACACCTGCTTGGCGTCGATCGCCACCACGATGCACTGCGAACCGTGCTTTTGCGAGGCGTCGAACACCAGTTGCGGGTTCGATACGGCAGACGAGTTCATGCTGACCTTGTCCGCGCCGGCATTGAGCAGGCGGCGCACATCGGCCACTTCGCGCACGCCGCCACCGACGGTGAGCGGAATGAACACCTGCGAGGCCACGGCCTCGATGATGTGCAAAATCAGGCCACGGTTATCGCTGGTGGCGGTGATGTCGAGGAAGGTCAGTTCGTCCGCGCCCTGCTCGTCGTAGCGGCGGGCGATTTCCACCGGGTCGCCGGCGTCGCGCAGCTCGGTGAAGTTGACGCCCTTGACCACGCGGCCATCGGTCACGTCCAGGCAGGGAATGATGCGTTTGGCAAGCATTGATTAATCTTCCGGGTAGTCGGGCAGGTCGCCGCTCAGTTCGTCGGCACGCAGTTGCGCCGAGGCCAGGTCGATCGTGCCTTCGTAAATCGAACGGCCGCAGATCACGCCCTCGATGCCTTCGTCCTGCACCGCGCACAAGGCTTCGACGTCGCCGATATTGTGCAGGCCGCCCGAAGCGATGACCGGGATCTTGACCGCTTGCGCCAGCTTGACGGTGGCGTCGATATTGACGCCGCCCATCATGCCGTCGCGGCCGATGTCGGTGTAGATGATCGATTCCACGCCGTAGGCCTCGAATTTCTTGGCCAGGTCGATCACTTCGTGGCCGGACATCTTGCTCCAGCCGTCGGTTGCTACCTTGCCGTCCTTGGCGTCCAGGCCCACGATGATGTGGCCGGGGAAAGCGCCGCAGGCGTCGTGCAGGAAGCCCGGTTCCTTGACGGCGGCCGTGCCGATGATGACGTAGCTGATGCCGGCGTCGAGGTAGCGCTCGATGGTGTCGAGGTCGCGGATGCCGCCGCCCAGTTGCACCGGGATTTCGTCGAGGTCGTTTTCTTCGGCGAATTCCTGCACCACTTTCAGGATGGCCTTGACCGCGCCTTCATTCTTCGGCTTGCCGGCAAAGGCGCCGTTCAGGTCCACCAGGTGCAGGCGGCGCGCGCCTTGCTTGAGCCAGTGCAGGGCCATATCGGCCGGGTTTTCCGAGAAAACGGTGGCAAGTTCCATATCGCCCTGTTTGAGGCGAACGCAGTGACCGTCTTTGAGGTCGATGGCAGGAATGAGCAGCATGATAGGTCTGGGGTCTAGGAAAGTGAGGGTTAAGGGTTCCAGCGGACGAAATTACGGTACAGCTGCAGGCCCGCCGCGGCGCTCTTCTCCGGGTGGAACTGCGTGGCGAAAATATTATCACGGGCGACAGCGCAGCTGAACGGCGCGCCATACGTGGTCAGCCCGACGGTATGCGCGCTCTGCTCCGGCTGGGCGTAGTAGCTGTGGACAAAGTAGAAGTAGCTATTGTCCGCAATCCCGTCCCACATAGCGTGAGACGCGTTTTGCTGCACTTGGTTCCAGCCCATTTGCGGCACCTTGAAGCGCGAGCCGTCTTGCTGCAACTGGCCGTCGAGCTGGAAGCGCACGACCTTGCCAGGCAACAGGCCGAGGCCGGCGGCATCGCCCTCCTCGCTGCCATCGAACAGCATCTGCTCGCCGATGCACACGCCCATCAGCGGCTTGTTGCGCGCTGCTTCCATCAGCGCTTCCTGCACACCCGATTCGCGCAGGCTGCGCATGCAGTCGGGCATGGCGCCCTGGCCTGGCAGCACGATGCGGTCGGCGGTTTCGATGTCGGCCACGTCGCCGGAGATGAGCACGTTGGCGTCAAGGGCGACGGCGCGCAGCGCCTGCGCGACCGAACGCAGATTACCCATGCCGTAATCAACTACTACGATTTTTTTCATGATAGTGAAGTCTTACAGAGTACCCTTGGTCGAGGGGATGGTGCCGGCGGCGCGCGGATCGAGCTCGGACGCCATGCGCAGCGCACGGCCGAAGGCCTTGAACACGGTCTCGCACTGGTGGTGCGCATTGGTGCCGCGCAGGTTGTCGATGTGCAGGGTGACCAGCGCGTGGTTGACGAAACCGCGGAAAAATTCCAGGGTCAGGTCCACGTCGAAGGTACCGATCATGGCGCGCGTAAACGGGATGTGGTACTCGATGCCTGGCCGGCCGGAAAAATCCAGCACCACGCGCGACAGCGCTTCGTCGAGCGGCACATACGAGTGGCCGTAGCGGACGATGCCCTTGCGGTCGCCGATGGCCTTGGCCACGGCCATGCCCAGCGTGATGCCCACGTCTTCCACCGTGTGGTGGTTGTCGATATGGATGTCGCCGGTCGCTTCCACTTCCAGGTCGAACAGGCCATGACGGGCGATCTGGTCGAGCATGTGGTCGAGGAAGGGCACGCCGGTATTGAGCTTTTGCTGGCCGGTGCCATCGAGGTTGATGGAGACGCGGACTTGCGTCTCGTTGGTATTGCGGGTGATTTCTGCGGTGCGGTTCATGAGGGGGCTCGCGAGGTTACTCAGGCTGCCAGCGACGCGGCGAAGGCATCGAGGAAGGTGGCGTTTTCTGCCGGGGTACTGACCGTAATGCGTAAACAATTGGCCAGCACAGGATGCATTTTACTCACATTTTTAATTAATACCTTGTGAGATAGTAGTTTGACGTTGGCATCGTCGGCATTGGGCACCCGAATCAAGATAAAATTTGCCGCCGACGGAAAAACCTCCACGCCGGGAAATTCTGCCAATGCAGCCATCAGATCGGCGCGTGCGGCGCGCAACGCGTGCGCTTGCTGGTTCAGCACCTCCACGTGGTCGAGCGCGAATTCGGCCGCCGTCTGCGTCAATACGTTGATGTTGTAAGGAGGCCGCACTTTATCGAACTGCTCGAGCAGTTTGGGCGCCGCCGACATGTAGCCGAGGCGTATCCCGGCCAGTCCCAGCTTCGACACCGTGCGCATCACCACCAGATTGTCGAACTGCGGCAGGCGGTCCATGAAGGTCTGCTGGGCGAACGGCTCGTACGCCTCATCGACCACGGCCAGGCCGAAACCATCCAACGCCTTGATGATGGCGACGATATCGCTTTCTGCGAACAGGTTGCCGGTGGGGTTGTTCGGGTACGACAGGAATACCAGCGCCGGTTTGTGTTCGGCAATCGCCGCCAGCATGGCCGGCAGGTCGAGCGTGAGGTCCGCTTTCACCGGCACGCCCACGTAGTCCATCCCCGCATACTGCGCCGAACGCGCGTACATCACGAACGACGGCGTGGGCGACAGCACCACCGCGCGGCGCTCCTGCTGGGCGCAGGCCATGCACAGGATCGAGATCAGCTCGTCGGAGCCGTTGCCGAGCATGACGTCGTACCCTGCCGGCACGCCCAGCGTGGCCCGCACCTTCTGCCTGGTGGTTGCGTAAGACGCTACCGGGTAGCGGTTCAGGGTAGCGGCAGCCAGGCGCGTGCCCAGCTCCTGCAGCAAATGCTCGGGCAGCTGGTACGGGTTTTCCATCGCATCGAGCTTCACGAAGCCACTGGCGTCGGCCACGTGGTAGCCATGCATGGCTGCCACGTCCGGGCGGATGGTGTTGGCGATGAGGGTGTCGATGGCGGACATCTGGCGAGAGCTCCTGGTCAGGCTACGGTTGAAAGTCGCTTGGTGGCGGCCTTGGGTTTGGCGGCGACGATTTTTTTGGGGGCAGCCTTGGGGGCGGCTTTTTCCGGTGCGGTTTTTTTAGGCGCCGGCTTTTTCTTCACCACGGGCGGCAAGTCCAGCGCCGCCAGCCGTTCGTCGATGATCGCGCAATAGTCGGGATTGAGTTCGAAGCCGACGAAGCTGCGTCCGCAACGCTTGGCGGCAATCGCCGTGGTGCCGCTGCCCATGAACAGGTCAAGCACCACGCCGTCGGGCGGGCACGAGGCCTTGACCATGCGCTCGATAATTTCCAGCGGCTTTTGCGTCGGATGGTCGGCGCGCTCGGGATGCTCCTTGTGCAGGCGCGACACGCTCCACAGGTCCTTGGGGTTGTAACCCACTTCGAGCCACTTGGCGCCAATGAAGATCGAGCGCGAACGGGCCTTCTTGGTTTCGGCGTCGTAGGCGATGCGCACGGCGTCGAGGTCGAAATAATAATCCTTGCGGCGGACAAAAAAGCCGATGGTGTCGTGCACCGACGAGTAGCTGCGCACGCTGCCGCCCATCGACGGTACGCGCCGGTCCCAGATAATCTCGTTCATCATCGTCATGCGCTTTTTCAGCAGCACGAAGATTTCGGGCGAAAAGCGCCACGTCAAAAAGATGTACAGGCTGCCGTTGGGTTTGAGCTTGGGCAGCGCAGCGTCGATCCACTGCTCGGTCCAGCGCAGGTAATCATCTACCGTCTGCTGGTCGGACGCATTGCCGTAGTCCTTGCCCAGGTTGTACGGCGGGTCGGTCAAGATCAGGTCGATGGAACCGTCGGGGATGCGCGCCAGTCCGGACAGCGCATCCTCGCAGAAAACCTGGTTGAGCCACTTTTCGGTCATTGGTTTTTTAACCTGAGTTCGGCGCTGCGCGCGTGCGCCTGCAAGCCTTCGCCATATGCCAGTTCGGCCGCGATCTTGCCGAGGGTTTGCGCGCCGGCTTCGCTGACGTGGATGATCGACGAGCGTTTCTGGAAATCGTACACGCCCAGCGGCGACGAGAAGCGCGCGGTGCGCGACGTCGGCAGCACGTGGTTCGGGCCACAGCAGTAGTCGCCCAGCGACTCGGACGAGAAGCGTCCGAGGAACATGGCGCCCGCGTGGCGGATTTTATCGGCCCATTGTTGCGGGTCTTCGGCCGAGATTTCCAGGTGCTCGGCAGCGATGCTGTTGGCGATCGCGCACGCTTCGTCCATGTCGCGCACTTTCACCAGCGCGCCACGGTCGGTGAGCGACGTGCGGATGGTGTCCTGGCGCGGCATGGTCGGCAGCAGTTTTTCAATGCTCGCTTCCACCTTGGCGATGTAGTCGGCGTCCGGGCACAGCATGATGGCCTGCGCCAGTTCGTCGTGCTCGGCCTGCGAGAACAGGTCCATCGCCACCCAGTCCGGATCGGTGGTGCCGTCGCAGATGACCAGGATCTCCGATGGACCGGCGATCATGTCGATGCCGACGATGCCGAACACGCGGCGCTTGGCGGCAGCGACATACGCGTTGCCGGGACCGACGATTTTATCGACCGGCTGTATGGTCTCGGTGCCATGCGCCAGGGCGGCCACCGCCTGCGCGCCGCCGATGGTGATCACGCGCGTCACACCGGCAATCGCGGCGGCGGCCAGCACCATCTGGTTTTTTACGCCATCAGGTGTCGGTACCACCATGATGATTTCCTGTACGCCTGCCACGTGGGCCGGAATTGCATTCATCAGCACCGACGACGGGTACGCGGCCTTGCCACCGGGGACGTAAATGCCCACGCGGTCGAGCGGCGTGACCTTCTGGCCCAGTATGGTGCCGTCGGCTTCGGTGTACGTAAAGCCGTTCAGTTCCTGCTTTTGCCGTTCGTGGAATACGCGGATGCGCTGCGCGGCCACGTTGAGCGCGTCGCGCTGGGCGGCGGGAATCGCTGCGAGCGCTGCCTGCAGTTCGTCCTGGCCGATATCGAAGGCGGCCATGCTGGCGGCGCCGCCGTTGGGAATGCGGTCGAAGCGGTTGGTGTATTCGAGGACGGCAGCGTCGCCGCGCGCCTTGACGTCGGCCAGGATGCCGGCGACGGCGCGCTCGATCGCTTCATCGGTGCCTGCTTCAAATGCCAGCAAGGTGTCCAGGGACTTTTGAAAATCGGCTTGGGTGGAATCGAGCTTGGTAATTTGAATCGACATGATGTGTTCCGTATTGATTTACTTTTTTGCCGCGCGCTCGAACGCTTCGAGGATAGGCTGCAAACGCTGGCGCTTGAGCTTTAACGCGGCCTGGTTGACGATCAGGCGCGACGAGATGTCCATGATCGCTTCCACTTCCACCAGGTCGTTGGCGCGCAGCGTATTGCCGGTGCTGACCACGTCCACGATGGCGTCGGACAGGCCGACCAGCGGCGCCAGTTCCATCGAGCCGTACAGCTTGATCAGATCGACGTGCACGCCCTTCTTGGCGAAGTGTTCGCGCGCGGTCTGCACGAACTTGGTAGCCACGCGCAGGCGCGCGCCCTGGCGCACGGCGGTCTCGTAATCAAAACCGTTTTTCACGGCCACCGACATGCGGCACGCGGCAATATTGAGGTCGATCGGCTGGTACAGGCCTTCGCCGCCGTGTTCGAGCAGGACGTCCTTGCCGGCCACGCCGAAGTCCGCCGCGCCATGCTGCACATAGGTCGGCACGTCGGTGGCGCGCACGATCAGCACGCGCACGCCGGGGTCGTTGGTGGCCAAAATCAGCTTGCGCGAGGTTTCCGGATTTTCCGTGACGGTGATGCCGGCCGCTTCCAGCAGCGGCAGGGTGTCGTCGAAAATCCGGCCCTTGGACAGGGCCAGGATCAGTTGCTGGTTCTCTGGTACGTTCATCATTTGATCCGTTTGATGTTGGCGCCCACGGCGGACAGTTTGACTTCCATCTGGTCGTAGCCGCGATCGAGGTGATAAATGCGGTCGATCAGGGTTTCGCCGCGCGCAGCCATGGCCGCGATCACCAGCGATGCCGAGGCGCGCAGGTCGGTCGCCATCACCGGCGCGCCGACCAGCTGCTCCACGCCCTTGATGAAGGCGGTGTTGCCGTCGGTCTCGATGGCCGCACCCAGGCGGTTCATCTCCTGCACGTGCATGAAACGGTTTTCGAAAATGGTTTCGGTCACGCGGCTGGCGCCGTTGGCAATCGTATTGACTGCCATGAACTGCGCCTGCATGTCGGTGGGGAAGCCCGGGTATTCGGTGGTGCGGAACGTCACAGGCGTAGGACGTGCATCCATCTGCGCGCGGATCCAGTTGTCGCCCACGGTCAGTTGCAGGCCCATTTCGCGCAGCTTGTCGAGCGCGGCGTCCATGATGTCCACGCGCGTATTGCGAATCGTGATGTCGCCGCCGGTGGCCGCCACTGCGCACAGGAACGTCGCCGCTTCGATGCGGTCGGAAATCACCGCGTGCTTGGCGCCATGCAGCTCGGCCACACCTTGAATGACCAGGCGGTTGGTGCCGATGCCTTCGATTTTCGCGCCCATGGCCACCAGCAGGTTGGCCAGGTCGGTCACTTCCGGCTCGCACGCGGCGTTTTCCAGCACGGTCTCGCCTTCGGCCAGGGTGGCGGCCATCAGCAAGTTCTCGGTGCCGGTGACGGTGATCATGTCGGTGACGATGCGCGCGCCTTTCAGCTTGGCGCACTTGGCGTAGATGTAGCCCGCCTCGATGGTGATCTCGGCGCCCATCGCCTGCAAGCCCTTGATGTGCTGATCGACGGGACGCGAACCGATGGCGCAGCCGCCCGGCAGCGATACCTTGGCCTGGCCGAAACGCGCCAGCAAAGGACCGAGCACCAGGATCGACGCGCGCATGGTTTTCACCAGTTCATACGGCGCTTCGAGCTTGTCGATGGCGGCGCCGTTCAGGATGACCTTGTCGTTGTCCTGGCTGACCTTCAAGCCGGTCTGGCCCAGCAGTTTCAGGATGGTGGCCACGTCGTGCAGGTGCGGCACATTGGACAGCTCGACGTCGCCGGACGTCAGCAGGCCGGCGCACAGGATCGGCAGCGCGGCGTTCTTCGCGCCCGAAATCGTGATGTCGCCGTGCAGGCGGTTGCCGCCTTGAATGAGGAGCTTGTCCATGCTTAGCCTTGGTATTCTTCTGGGGTGAGGGTTTTCATCGACAGCGCGTGGATTTCTTCGCGCATGCGGTCGCCCAGCGCGGCATACACCAGCTGGTGGCGCTGGATCGGGCGCTTGCCGGCAAACGCCGGCGACACGATGATGGCCTGGAAGTGCTGGCCGTCGCCGTCCACTTCGAGATGGGTGCATTCGAGGCCGGCAGAGATGTAGCCGTGGATCAGTTCTGGAGTGGTAGCCATGATGGGGTCCTGTTTTAAATCTGTTATCTGTATTTGACGCATGATTGTGCTCCTGGCGCCGCCGGTTAGTGTCGCAGACGATAGCCGCTGCGCAGCAGCCGGATCGCCGCCAGCGACAGCACCACCAGGAAGGCTGAGACGATGCCCAGGCTGATCCAGGGGCTGGTGTCGGACTGGCCGAAGAAGCCGTAGCGGAAGCCGTCGATCATGTAGAAGAACGGGTTCAGGTGCGAAACGGTGAGCCAGAACGACGGCAGCGAGTGGATCGAGTAGAACACGCCGGACAGGAACGTCAGCGGCATGATCAAAAAGTTCTGGAACGCGGCCAGCTGGTCGAATTTCTCGGCCCAGATGCCGGCGATCAGGCCCATGGTGCCGAGGATGGCCGCGCCCAGCAGCGCAAAGATGACGATCCACAGCGGCGCGGCAAAGCTCATGTGGGCAAACCACGCGGTGGCGGCAAACACGCCCAGGCCCACGGCCAGGCCGCGCACCATGGCGGCGATCACGTAGGCCGAGAAGATCTCCCAGTGCGACAGCGGCGTCAATAGCACGAACACCAGGTTGCCCGTGATCTTGGACTGGATCAGCGACGACGACGAATTGGCAAACGCGTTTTGCAGCACGCTCATCATCACCAGGCCCGGAATCAGGAACGCCGTGTAGCTCACGCCCTCGTACACCTGCACCCGGCCCTCCAGGACGTGGCCGAAGATCAGCAGGTACAGCATGGCCGTCAGAATGGGCGCGGCCACCGTTTGCGTCGCGACCTTCCAGAAGCGCAGCGTCTCTTTGTAGACCAGGGTGCGGAAGCCGCTCGAAATAAAAGTCATACGGAACCCTTGTCCATGATTTGCAGGAAGATGTCTTCGAGGTCGGCCTGTTGCAGCTGCATCTCGTCGATCACGGCGCCCGACTCGCGCAGGCGCGCCAGGATGCCTTCCACTTCCGAATACTCGTTGATGCGCAGGCTGTACTTGCGGCCGTGGTCGGAGACCTCCGGGTGCGTGACCAGGTGGCGCAGGTCGTCCGGCAAATCGCCGGCCGTCATGTTGACGATCAGCTGCGAGCCGGAAATGCGGCGGATCAGCGCCGCCATTGAGTCGAGCGCAACGACCTTGCCGCTCTTGAGCATGGCCACGCGCTTGCACATCGCCTGTGCTTCTTCCAAATAGTGGGTGGTGAGCACCACGGTGTGGCCTTCGCGATTGAGGCGCGAGATGAACTTCCACAGCGTCTGGCGCAGCTCCACGTCCACGCCGGCGGTCGGCTCGTCGAGCACGATCACGGGCGGCTTGTGCACCAGCGCCTGCGCGACCAGCACGCGGCGCTTCATGCCGCCGGACAGGGCGCGCATATTGGTGTCGGCCTTGTTGGTCAGGTCGAGGTTGTGCATCACCTCATCGATCCAGGCATCGTTGTTGGGCAGGCCGAAGTAGCCCGATTGCAGGCGCAGGGTTTCGCGCACGGTGAAGAACGGATCGAACACCAGTTCCTGCGGCACCACGCCCAGCTTGCGCCGCGCCTCGCGAAAATCGCCGGTGACGTCATGGCCGTGAATGCTGACCTTGCCGGCATCAGGCCGGATCAGGCCGGCAATGATGGAAATCAGGGTAGTCTTGCCGGCGCCGTTGGGGCCCAGCAGGCCGAAAAACTCGCCCTCCTCGATGGTGAGCGACACGCCGCCCAGCGCCTGGAGCGACTTGTAGCGCTTTTCGACATTCGTTATTTGGATCGCTGACATTCTAGACTTTATGTTGTGCGACGGCGTGACCGGCGCTGAGTGCCCGCCAGGCGCCGAAAACGGCACGAAACGGTGATTCAGGGGGGCCGCAGCGCTGTAGCTGCGGCAACGTTCAATTATAGGGGAAATCTGGGTCGGTCGAGCCGGACCGGCGGAATACTACAACTGCGAGGGGGCGGAGCGGGGGTCAATGATGGTGGTGCAGGTCGGCAGGCGCGGCGGCCGGAGCGACGGAGGTATTGTCCAGATCTTGCTCTTCTTCCTGGCCGGGGAACACCAGGCCGCAGACGCCATAGAGCTTGGTCAGGTTTTTCAGCGAGGCAGGCAGGTTGTGCAACGCCAGCTGCACCCCGGCTTCGCGCGCGGCGCGCTGCCAGGACAGCAGCACCGACACGGCCACCGAATCCACCGAGGTAACGTTGCTTAAATCAAACGCCCGCTGGCCAGCCTTGATGGCAGCCAGGCCGCGCTCTTGCGCCGCAGTGGCGTTGAGCACGGTCAGGGACGTGAGTGATTGCAGGTTGTCGGTGGCGTCGGCGGTCATGGCGATAGCTTGGTTAGGTACTTATTTGGCTGGCGTGGCAGGGTTGGCTTTGAGCGGTTTGCTGGCCAGCGACTTGTTCTTGTCGGTAAGCGTCTTGATCAGGCCATCGATGCCGCCCTTGTTGATTTCGGACGTGAACGTACCTTTGTAGGTTTCCACCAGCCAGGCGCCCATGACGTTGATGTCATAGATTTTCCAGCTGTCGCCAGCCTTGGCCACGCGGTAGTTCAGCAGGACCGGATCGCCACGGGTCATGTTTACTTGCGAACGCACTTCCACGTCGGTATCGGCCGGATCGGCGCGCAACGGCTTGAAGGTGATGGTTTCGTTCTTGATTTGCGACAGCGCGCCCGAGTACGTGTACACCAGCAGCGTGCGGAACTGTTCCGACAGCGCTTTCTGTTGCTCAGGCGACGCCTGGCGCCAGAAGCGGCCGGCCGCCAGCGCGGTCATGCGGTTCGAATCGACGTACGGCAAGATCTTGTTTTCGACCAGCGCCATGATTTTTTGCTGATTGCCGGACTGGATGTCCTTGTCGGCCTTGGCGGTGTTGATCACGTCTTCGCTGATGCGCTTGACCAGCGCGTCGGGCGCCTCGGCCGCTTGCGCGGTCATGGTGAAGCCCATCGTGGCCACGGTGGCAACAGCTATCAGTTGTTTGATCAGATTCATCGTTTATCTACCTTGTGTGAGTTCTTCGGGTCACAGGCTGGCTCAGTTCGCAGCCGGTGTACCAGAGTTTAACGCGTTCGGGGCGGATTCGGCTGACACGGTTGGCGAAGTTTCCACTGGAGCAACAATTGCAGCGTCGGCTTGCGGCGGCGTTGCGGGAGCAGCAGGTGTCGGCTCTGCAGCTGGCGCTGGCGCGGCTGGTGCCGCCTGCGGATCGGTCGCTGGCTTGGCGCCGTCGTCTTCACCGTACGGATCGTCGTTCTGCTTCGGCTTGCGCGGATTGCCGTCCGGGAACACTTGGCTTTCGCGGCGTTGCAAGTAGCCGTCGCGCAGGAACACGTAGCGGTCGAGCGCGGCGTCTTCAAACAGCGAACCGGCGTCCAGCAGGCTGGCGCGGGTGTCGATCAGGTTGATGCCGGTACCGATGTTGCGGACATTGGTCGGATCCTTGTAGCGCCAGATATTGCCGGCGAAGTCGGCCGGCAGCGCCACGGTGTCGCGCACGGTGGACGGTCCCAGCAGCGGCAGCACCAGGTACGGACCCGATTCCAGGCCCCAGACGCCCAGGGTCTGGCCGAAGTCTTCCTTGTGCTTTTCCAGGCCGGCCGGGGTGGCGATGTCGAACAGGCCCAGGATACCGAGCGTGGAGTTCAGCGCGAAGCGGGTGATGTCGGTCATGCCGTCTTCGCCCTTGCCTTGCAGCAGGTTATTCACACCGCTCCAGGCATCGGAAATATTGCCGAAGAAATTACCGACACCCGTCTGCACGAACGATGGCGTGACGTCGCGGTACACGGTGGCCACCGGTTTCAACGCGTAGGTATCGACCTTGTCGTTGAAGGTGAACATGGCGCGGTTGTAGCTCTCGTACGGATCGCGCGGGTTGGGACCGGCACAGCCGGCCAGCATCATCGCGGTACCCAGCACCAGCGCAGCAGTGCGCAGCGAGGTTTTATTGCTTTTCATTTATTCGTCCTTTTTGCCTTCGGCAGCCTTGCTGTAGATGAACTGATTGATCAGGTCTTCCAGCACGGCGGCCGATTGGGTACGTGCGATTTTGTCTCCGGCGACCAGGTTTTTCTCGTCGCCGCCTGCTTCGATGCCTACGTATTGCTCACCCAACAAGCCTGCCGTCAAAATCTTGGCGGAGCTGTCTTTCGGGAAGTTATAGCCTTCATCCATGTTCAAGGTCACCAGCGCCTGGTAAGTCTTGTCGTCGAAACTGATCTCGCCCACGCGGCCGATGACCACGCCCGACGCCTTGACGGCTGCTTGCGGACGCAGGCTGCCGATGTTGTCGAACTTGGCGGTAATCGCATAGGTTTTACCGAAGGACAATGAGCCGGTATTACTGGCTTTTAACACCAGAAACATCAGTGCGGCCACGCCGATGACGATAAACAGGCCGACCCAGACATCCAGAGATTTGCGTTGCATAACTATCCTCGTTTAATTCCGTTTTATCTTACAACTATTTGCTGAACATCAGCGCCGTCAACATGAAGTCCAGCCACCAGACCATCAGCGACGAGATCACGACCGTGCGGGTGGTGGCGCGGGCCACGTCTTCCGGGGTCGGACGCGCCTGGTAACCCTGGTACAGCGCGATGAAAGTGATCGCCACGCCAAACACGATGCTCTTGACGAAGCCGTTGAGCACATCCTTGAACAGGTCCACGCCGCCCTGCATTTGCGACCAGAAAGCGCCCTCGTCCACGCCGATCAGTTGCACACCGACCAGGTAGCCGCCCATCACGCCCACGGCACTGAATACCGAGGCCAGCAGCGGCACCGAAATCACACCGGCCCAGAAGCGCGGCGCCAGCACGCGCTGGATCGGGTTCACGGCCATCATTTCCATGGCGGACAGTTGCTCGCCCGCCTTCATCAGGCCGATTTCAGCTGTCAGCGACGTGCCGGCGCGGCCGGCAAACAGCAGCGCGGTGATCACCGGCCCCAGCTCGCGCGTGAGACCCAGCGCCACCAGCAGGCCCAGCGATTGCTCGGCGCCGTATTTATTGAGCGTGTAATAACCCTGCAAGCCCAGCACCATGCCGACGAACAGGCCGGACAGGGTGATGATGACCATCGAATAATTGCCGATGAAGTGCAACTGCTCGACCAGCAGGTGCGGCCGGCGGAAAATCAGCCCCGGCGACAGGCGCAGGATTTCGAAGAACGTGCGCGCGGCAAAGCCGATGCCTTCGACGAAATCGCGCAGCGGCGCACCGAGCTTGGACAACAAATTTCTTACACTCATGCTTTGACTCCCAGGCCAAGGTCGTCGGCCAGGGATTTGCCGGGATAGTGGAACGGCACCGGTCCGTCCGCTTCCGCGTTGACGAACTGGTGCACATACGGGTCGGTGGACGCCATCATGTCGGCCGGCGTGCCATGTGCAACAATTTTGCCCTGCGACAGGAAATACACGTAGTCGGCAATGGCGAAGCATTCCTTGACGTCGTGCGACACCAGCACCGTGGTCGAACCGAGCGCGGTATTCAGATTGCGGATCAGGTTGGCGGTGACACCCATCGAGATCGGGTCGAGGCCGGCAAACGGCTCGTCGTACATGATCAGTTCGGGATCGAGCGCGATCGAACGCGCCAGCGCCACGCGGCGCGCCATGCCGCCCGAGATTTCTCCGGGTTTTAATGCCGCAGCATTGCGCAAGCCCACGGCGTGCAGCTTCATCAACACCAGGTTGCGGATCAGCTCTTCCGGCAAGTCGGTGTGCTCGCGCAGCGGGAAGGCGACGTTTTCGTACACGGTGAGATCGGTAAACAGGGCGCCATGCTGGAACAGCATGCCCATTTTACGGCGCAGCAAGTACAGGCCGGCGGTATTGAGCTTGTGGACCACCTGGCCCTGCACCTTGACCTGGCCTTTGCGCGGGGTGAGCTGGCCACCGATCAGGCGCAATACCGTGGTCTTGCCGCTACCCGAACCGCCCATGACTGCGATCACTTTTCCACGTGGGAAATCCATGCTCAGCCCGGACAGGATGGCTCGCTTTCCATACGAGAAATGTAAATCGCGAATTTCGACTAGATTGGACACGACGGAACTCTTTATTTTTTGATGCCGTATTGTAGTGCAGAAAGGTCAATCCTTGCTGGAAGCACCTCCGTTCAACGCAAAGGGACGGATGATGTATCGCCGATAATACAACACTACTGAACCCAAAGTCAGCAATTTACATGAGGCACGATTTGTTACATTGTGCATTGCATCATCGACGGCATAAAAAAACCGGGAGGCGCGGGGATTGCCCGCCCGCTCCCGGGGGAAAACATCGCCTTGCGGCGGTGATCAGCGTGGCAGTTCGGAACTGCCCATCAGGAACTCATCGACTGCGCGCGCGCACTGGCGGCCTTCGCGGATCGCCCACACCACCAGCGATTGGCCACGGCGCACGTCACCGGCGGCAAACACCTTGGCCGACGAAGTTTTGTAGCAACCTTCGCCGTCGGTGGTCGCCTTGGCATTGCCGCGCGCATCTTTTTCCACGCCAAAGGCGTCGAGAATGTTGGCAACCGGCGACACGAAGCCCATGGCCAGGAACACCAGGTCGGCCTTCATGTCGAATTCCGAGTTGGGCACTTCGGCCATCTTGCCGTCTTTCCATTCCACGCGGCAGGCAACCAGTTTTTCCACTTTACCGTTCTTGCCTTCCAGGCGCTTGGTGGCGACGGCCCAGTCGCGCTCGCAACCTTCGTCGTGCGACGACGACGTGCGCAGCTTGGTCGGCCAGTATGGCCACACCAGCGGCTTGTTCTCTTGTTCCGGTGGCATCGGCATCAGTTCGAACTGGGTGACCGAAGCAGCGCCCTGGCGATTCGAGGTGCCCACGCAGTCGGAACCGGTATCGCCGCCGCCGATCACGACCACGTGCTTGCCGGTGGCCTTGATCTGGTCTTTCACCTTGTCGCCGGCGTTGATCTTGTTTTGCTGGGGCAGGAAGTCCATGGCGAAGTGCACGCCCTTCAATTCACGGCCCGGTACCGGCAGGTCGCGCGGCTGCTCGGCGCCGCCAGCGAGGATCACGGCATCGAATTCTTTTTCCAGGTCTTCCGGGAAAATGGTTTCCTTGGCCCAGTTGTTGACGTTGGCCGGGAAGTCCTTGCCGATCAACACGCTGGTGCGGAACACCACGCCCTCGGCTTCCATCTGCTTGATGCGGCGGTCGATATGCGACTTTTCCATCTTGAAGTCTGGAATGCCATAACGCAGCAGGCCGCCGGCACGGTCCGATTTCTCGAACACGGTGACCGCGTGGCCGACGCGCGCCAGCTGCTGGGCAGCGGCCAGGCCGGCAGGACCGGAACCGACCACGGCGATTTTCTTGCCGGTCTGGTGGGCCGCAGGTTGCGGCACCACCCAGCCGTGTTCCCAGCCTTCGTCGATGATTTTATGTTCGATCGACTTGATGCCGACCGGATCTTCGCTGATGCCCAGGGTACAGGCGGCTTCGCACGGCGCCGGGCAGATGCGGCCGGTGAACTCGGGGAAGTTGTTGGTCGAGTGCAGCGTATCGAGCGCTTCGCGGTAGTTGCCGCGATAGACCAGGTCGTTCCAGTCGGGGATGATGTTGTTGACCGGGCAGCCGTTGTTGCAGAACGGGATGCCGCAATCCATGCAGCGCGCGCCTTGTACCTTGGCTTGCTCGTTCGTCAACGGAATGACGAATTCGGCGTAGTTTTTCAAACGCGTGGCAGGTGGCAGATAGCCTTCTTCCTGACGCTGGAATTCCATGAAACCGGTGATTTTACCCACGATTAAATCCTTACAATTCTGTGTTGACCCGGGACTGCCGAGCCGTCATCGCTGACGGCTCCAGGCGGTCGGTTTGTTTAAGCTGCCACCGGCTGCACTACCGCCGTCTCGTTCGCCACGTCCTCGGCCATTTCGGCCAGCACGCGCTTGTATTCGCTCGGGAATACCTTGACGAACTTGCTGCGGCTGTCGGCCCAGTTGTCGAGCAACAGGCGGGCACGGGTGCTGCCCGTGTGCTTGAAGTGGCGCTCGATCAAACGCTTCAGGATCACTTCGTCCGACTCGCGGCCCAGGTCCTTGTGCAGCACGTGGTACGTTTCGCTTTGCGCCGACTGCTCCTTGGTGCTGAGCACGCGCTCCAGGGTCACCATCGCCGTGTTGCAACGCGATTCGAAGTCGCCTTCCGGGTCGTACACATAGGCGATACCGCCCGACATGCCTGCCGCGAAGTTGCGGCCGGTAGCGCCCAGCACCACCACGGTGCCGCCGGTCATGTATTCGCAACCGTGGTCGCCGGTGCCTTCGACAATCGCCGTGGCGCCCGAGTTACGCACCGCGAAACGCTCGCCGGCCACGCCGTTGAAGAACGCTTCGCCGTTGATCGCGCCATACAGCACGGTGTTACCGACGATGATGTTGTTGACCGCCCAGCCACGGAACTCGGTGTTCGGACGCACGATGATGCGGCCGCCCGACAGGCCCTTGCCCACGTAATCGTTACCCTCGCCTACCAGGTCGATGGTGATGCCATGTGCCAGGAATGCGCATGCCGACTGGCCAGCCGTGCCCTGCAGCTGGATGTGGATGGTGTCGTCCGGCAGGCCGGCGTGGCCGTAACGCTTGGCCACTTCGCCCGACAGCATGGTGCCAACCGTGCGGTTGACGTTGCGCACCGGCGAGATGAACGATACGCGTTCGCCTTTTTCCAGCGCGCCCTTCGCTTGCGCGATCAGCTTGTGGTCGAGCGCCTTGTCCAGGCCGTGATCCTGGTCCATGGTGTGGTAGATCGACTGGCCGTTCTGCACCTCGGGCTGGTGGAAGATGTTGCTGAAATCCAGGCCTTTGGCTTTCCAGTGCGAGATCGCTTTCGACTTGTCGAGCAGGTCGACGCGGCCGATCAGCTCGTCGTAAGTACGGATGCCCAGTTGCGCCATCAGTTGACGCGCTTCTTCGGCGACGAAGAAGAAGTAGTTGACCACGTATTCCGGCTTGCCGGAGAACTTGGCGCGCAGCACCGGGTCTTGCGTGGCCACGCCCACCGGGCAGGTGTTCAGGTGGCATTTGCGCATCATGATGCAGCCCTCGACCACCAGCGGCGCCGTGGCAAAGCCGATTTCGTCGGCGCCCAGCATGGCGGCGATCACCACGTCGCGGCCGGTACGCATCTGGCCGTCGGCCTGGACCCGGATCCGCGAGCGCAAACCGTTCAGCACCAGGGTCTGCTGGGTTTCCGCCAGGCCCAGTTCCCACGGCGTGCCGGCGTGTTTCACCGACGACAGTGGCGAGGCGCCGGTACCGCCGTCATGGCCGGCGACGACCACGTGGTCGGCCTTGGCCTTGGTGACACCGGCAGCCACCGTGCCGATACCGACTTCCGACACCAGCTTGACCGAGATCGACGCGCGCGGGTTGGCGTTTTTCAGATCGTGGATCAGCTGTGCCAGATCTTCGATCGAATAGATGTCGTGGTGCGGCGGCGGCGAAATCAGGCCCACGCCCGGCACCGAGAAGCGCAGGGTGGCGATGTATTCCGACACCTTATGGCCTGGCAACTGGCCGCCCTCGCCCGGCTTGGCGCCTTGCGCCATCTTGATCTGGATCTGATCGGCCGAGTTCAGGTAAGCCGCAGTCACGCCGAAACGGCCCGATGCCACCTGCTTGATGCGCGAACGCAGCGAGTCGCCTTCCTGCAGTGGAATATCGACGACCATCTGTTCCTTGCCCATGACCGAGGCCATGGTCTCGCCCTGCTTGATCTTGATGCCTTTGAGTTCCTGGGTGTAGCGCGATGGATCTTCGCCGCCTTCGCCGGTGTTCGATTTGCCGCCGATGCGGTTCATGGCCACGGCCAGCGTCGCGTGGGCTTCGGTCGAAATCGAGCCCATCGACATGGCGCCAGTCGCAAACCGCTTGACGATTTCCTTGGCCGGTTCCACTTCGTCCAGCGCAATCGCCTTGGTCGGATCGATCTTGAACTCGAACATGCCGCGCAGGGTCAGGTGACGACGGCTCTGGTCGTTGATGATTTGCGCGTATTCCTTGTAGCTCGAGAAGTTATTCGCGCGGGTCGAGTGTTGCAGCTTGGCGATCGCGTCCGGCGTCCACAGGTGGTCTTCGCCCCGCACGCGGAATGCGTATTCGCCACCCGCATCGAGGTTGTTGGCCAGCACAGGATCGTTGCCGAAGGCGGCCGCGTGCAGGCGCAGCGCTTCTTCCGCCACTTCGAACACGCCGATGCCTTCCACTTTCGACGACGTGCCCTTGAAGTACTTGTCCACCAGCGACTTGTTCAGGCCGACAGCTTCGAAGATCTGCGCGCCGCAGTACGACATATAGGTGGAGATGCCCATCTTCGACATCACCTTCATCAAGCCCTTGCCGACGGCCTTGGTGAAGTTGTAGATCGCTTTTTCGCCCGACAGGTCGCCCGGCATGCCGTGCGCCAGTTCGATCAGGGTTTCCATCGCCAGGTACGGGTGGATCGCTTCGGCGCCGTAGCCAGCGAGCAGCGCGAAGTGGTGGGTTTCGCGGGCCGAGCCGGTTTCCACGACCAGGCCGGTGGAAGCGCGCAGGCCCTTGCTCACCAGGTGCTGGTGGACGGTGGACGTGGCCAGCAGCGCAGGAATCGCCACGCGGTCCGGGCCGATGCTGCGGTCGGACACGACCAGGATGTTATGGCCCGACTTGACGGCATCGACGGCTTCGGCGCACAGCGACGCCAGGCAGGCTTCGATGCCTTCCTTGCCCCACGACAGCGGGTAGCAGATGCTCAGTTCGTACGACTTGAACTTGCCGCCCGTGTGCAGACTGATGTTGCGCAGGCGCTCCATGTCGTCGAAGCCGAGGATAGGCTGCGACACTTCGAGGCGCATCGGCGGGTTGACGTTGTTGGTGTCGAGCAGGTTCGGCTTCGGACCGATGAACGATACCAGCGACATCACCATCGCTTCGCGGATCGGGTCGATCGGCGGGTTGGTCACTTGCGCAAACAGCTGCTTGAAGTAGTTGTACAGCGGCTTCAGTTTGTTGGACATGACGGCCAGCGGCGAGTCGTTGCCCATCGAGCCGGTCGCTTCTTCACCGGCGGCAGCCATCGGCGCCATCAGGAATTTCAAATCTTCCTGGGTGTAGCCGAACGCCTGCTGGCGGTCCAGCAGCGACGGCACGGCTTTTTCGCCCTGGGCCGGCGCAGCGGTGACAGTGGTGCCCGCACCGTACTTGGCGCGGTTGTGCGCCAGCTGGCTTTCGCTGAGCTTGATTTCGTTGAGCTTGATGCGCACCGCGTTGATCCACGCCTTGTACGGCTTGGCGTTGGCGTAGGTGTCTTTGAGCTCTTTATCGTCGATGATGCGGCCCGCTTCCAGGTCGATCAGGAACATCTTGCCTGGTTGCAGGCGCCATTTCTGGATGATCTTCGATTCCGGGATCGGCAGCACGCCCGATTCCGATGCCATCACGACCAGGTCGTCGTCGGTGACGATGTAGCGGGCCGGACGCAAACCATTGCGGTCCAGCGTGCCGCCGATGTAACGGCCGTCGGTGAAGGCCATGGCGGCAGGGCCGTCCCATGGTTCCATCATGGCAGCGTGATATTCGTAGAACGCGCGGCGATTGTCGTCCATCGTGCCGTGATTTTCCCAGGCTTCCGGGATCATCATCATCATGGCCTGGGCCAGCGGGTAGCCTGCCATCAAGAGCAGTTCCAGCGCGTTGTCGAAGCAGGCAGTGTCCGACTGGCCTTCGTAGATCAGCGGGAACAGCTTTTGCAGGTCTTCGCCCAGCACGGCCGACTTCATCACGCCTTCACGGGCGCGCATCCAGTTGAAGTTGCCTTTGACGGTGTTGATCTCGCCGTTGTGGGCGATCAGGCGGTACGGGTGGGCCAGCGGCCATTCCGGGAAGGTATTGGTGGAGAAGCGTTGGTGCACCAGCGCCAGCGCCGAGACGCAACGCGCATCCTGCAGATCTTTATAGTACACGCCCACCTGGTCGGCCAGCAGCAAGCCCTTGTACACGATGGTACGGGCCGACATCGAGGTGACAAAGAATTCCTTGCCGTGGATCAGGTTCAACGCCTGGATCGCGTGGCCCGACGATTTGCGGATCACGTACAGTTTGCGCTCGAGCGCGTCGGTGACCATGATGTCGGCGCCGCGACCGATGAAGATCTGGCGGATCACCGGCTCTTTTTCGCGCACGGTCGGCGACATCGGCATCTCGATATCGACCGGCACGTTGCGCCAACCCAGCAATACCTGGCCTTCGGCGCGCACGGCGCGCTCGATTTCCTGTTCGCAGGCGATGCGCGAGGCGTTTTCCTTTGGCAGGAACACCATGCCCACGCCGTACTCGCCCGGAGGCGGCAATTCCACGCCCTGCTTGGCCATCTCGTCGCGGTAGTACTGGTCCGGGATCTGGATCAGGATGCCGGCGCCGTCGCCCATCAGCGGGTCGGCACCGACCGCGCCGCGGTGGTCGATATTCTTCAGGATCATCAGACCCTGTTCGACGATGGAGTGACTCTTGTTACCCTTGATATGGGCGACGAATCCGACGCCGCAGGCATCGTGTTCATTGGATGGATCGTACAGACCTTGGGCTTTCATGGTGCTCTCCACTGGCAGATTGGCTATGAGAATGGAGAGTAGAACAATCCCACACAAAAAACAATGACAATAATTAGGGTCGGAGTCGAATTAATTTTTTAAATATCCTTAGAATTTTTTATTAGGGACAGAGTGGATTGGGCGCTAAAAAAACCGCAGTCACTGAATTTACTGCGGCTTTAAATCGATTTTTATGCGGTTTCTTGCTTGATCTTGAATGGTCGACCTCGCTTTGCTGGTAGCACCCGGCGCTTGACCTTGTTTTGTAAGGCGGCCTTGAACTGCTCCGAGCCCAGCGGCCAGCCCTTGAGCAGGGCGTTGCCGATGCGGGTGATATCGTCGCTGGTAATCACCAGCTCGAACAGCGCCACGTAGGCCGCCTCGCGCTCGAACGGTGTGTTGCCCAGTTCCCAGAACTTCGGATGATCGATGATCAGCCCGTCCGGGCGGATGCCCGCGTGGTGGCAATAGCTGGACCAGCGGTAATCCTCGTGGCGGGCCGCCAGGCTGCTCCTGACCGGGTTCGATTCGATGTATCGGCTGCACAACATGAAATAGGCGTCGGCGTCGATCAGCGAGGTCTTGTAGCGTCCGTTCCACAAGGTGCCGCTGCGGCCGTATTTATGGTTGAAGTACGGCACGTAGTAGCGGCCGACCCACTGCATCATCTGGCCCAGGCCGTCCTCGTCGGCGGGTGTGACCAGCAAATGCAGGTGATTGGGCATCAGCACGTAGGCGTGGACTTGCACCTTGTAGGTCTTGGCGGCCGCGCGCAGCCAGCCGAGGAAGGCCAGGTAGTCGTCGTCGTCGTGGAACACCGGTTGCTCGTTGTTGCCGGTCTGGATGACGTGGTGCGGCTGGTGAGGGACGATCAGGCGGGGCAGGCGGGCCATAGGTGCGCAGCAAGGGAATCAAAGCGCCATCTTACTCTGTCCCCAATAAATTGGGCAAGCGGCAAAATGAATTGCCGCCTTGTCCCTATTTATTTGAAAGTTGCTAGTTAAGCGTTACGACAGGTTGAAACTGGCGGACAGGCTGTAACCTTCACCATAGGCGCTGCGCAGCGGCAGGTCCTGGCCCAGGCCGGTGCGGGCCTTCTTGCGCAGGCGGTACACCAGCATGTCCACCCGGCGCCCGGCGTCGGGGTCGTCGCCGCCGATGCCGGCCACGATCACCTGGCGCGGTACTGGCCGGGTGTTAATCGTCAGCAGGTGCAGGAAATTGCATTCCTTTTCGGTCAGGGTGATGGCCGTGCCCTGCAGTTCCAGTTGGCGCGCGCTCACTTTCAGCGTCCACTTGCTGGGCGCGGGCGCGGTTTCCTGCGGTCCCACGCGGCGGTCGAGCGCCTCGATGTGGGCGGCCAGTTCCGGGAACTTGATCGGCTTGGTCAGATAGTGGTCGGCGCCCAGGCGCAGGCCCAGGATGCGGTTGTCGAACGCCACGCGCCCGGTCAGTACCAGCAGGCCGATCTGGGGATACAGCTGGCGCATGCGCGGGATGACGTTGAAACCGTCTTCGTCGGGGAGGCCGAGGTCCAGCACGACCACGCCCACGTTGCCGTGGCTCAGCGCGGTCCACATATCGCTGGCATTATTGGTGATGTGCACCTCGTGTTGAAGCTCAGTCAAGAACTCCGCCATTTCCTCGGCGTAGTCCAGATTGTCTTCCACGATCAGTATTTGCGTCATTGATGCGCCATTCGATGTTTTTACGGACAAACTGCCCAGTGTGCTGCGTCTTCAGCGTCGTATATCGAAAGGATTATCACTGTTGCTATCCACTCGCGCAAGGCTTTTCCCGGGCTTGGCGGCTGCCGGCAGCCAAATCCGAAATTCCGCGCCGCTTTCAGAAACATTTCTGACCGTGACAGTACCGCCGTGGACATCGGCAATCGAGCGCGCCATGTATAGTCCCAGGCCCGAGCCGGCCACGCCGGCGGCGTTGGCGCCGCGCGTGCCGCGTCCGAAGATCGTTTCCAGTTCGGCCTCGGGCACACCGGCGCCATGGTCGCGCACCAGGAATTCGACGCCGCCCTCGGGTGCCATTTTGCCCGCCAGCTGCAGCGGCGTGTCGGCCGGCGTGTATTTGATCGCATTGTCGAGCAGGATTTCCAGGCACAGGCGGATGCCGGCCGGGTCGCACCGCATCCATTGCGGCAGCGCCTCGATATGCAAATCGACGCGGGCGCGGCGCGTGCGCGCGCCTTCGGCAGCTGATTCAAGCAGGTTGGCCGGTGAAATCTCGTCCGGCTGGCGCGCGCGGCCGATGCTGGCCATGCGCTCGGGCGACAGGTAGTCGTCGAGCATGGCCAGCATGCGGTCCACCGCCGTCTGGATCTTGCGGTAGCGCTTGCGCGTGCCTTCGTCGTGGTGGGCGCCGGTCATTTCCAGGCGCTGGACCGCGCCATCGATCGTGGACAGCGGCGTGCGGAACTCGTGCGACAGCATCGAGGCGAATTTCTTTTGCTGGTCGGCCAGCGCCCGCCGCTCGGTCAAATCGCGCACCACGCCCAGCACCGAGACCGGCACGCCGTCGGCACCCGTCATCAAGGTCGATTCGATTTCCACCGGCACCGGGTGGCCGTCGGCATGCGGCAACTCGGTTTCGCGCACCAGGCGTTTTCTGCTCAGGTCGCCCGACTCGTAGCGGTCGAGCCGGGGCGCCAGTTCCTGCGCCAGGTCCCAGGCCAGCGCCCGGGCAGTTTCCAGCGTGTAGCCGAACTGGGTTTTAGCGGCATGGCTCAACCATTCGAGCTCGCCGCTGGCGCAGTCGATCATCCAGCTCACTTCGCCGCTGTGATCGAGCAACTGGCGGTAGCGCGCTGCCTCCTGCTGCGACTGCCGCAGCGCCTCTTCGAGTTCCGCGATGGTCGCCATGATCGATTACTCGACCAGTGGCGCGAAGATTTGTTGCAGGTCCTCTTGCGTGAGTGCCATTTTTTGCGACTCCCCTTCTGCCAGGATCGATTGGGCCAGGTCCGATTTCTTCTGTTGCAGGATCTGGATTTTTTCTTCGAGCGTGCCCTTGGCGATCAGTTTATACACGAATACCGGCTTGTCCTGGCCGATGCGCCAGGCGCGGTCGGTGGCCTGGTTCTCGGCGGCCGGGTTCCACCATGGATCGTAGTGGATCACGGTATCGGCCGCCGTCAGGTTCAGCCCCACGCCGCCCGCTTTCAGGCTGATCAGGAAAATCGGTACCGCGCCCTGCTGGAACGCCGCCACTTGCGCGCTGCGATCCTTGGTGTCGCCGGTGAGCAGCGCGTACGGAATGTCACGCGCTTCGAGTTCCTGTTCGATCAGTTCGAGCATGCTGGTGAACTGCGAGAAGACGAGGATCTTACGCTTCTCTTCCAACAAGTCTTCCACCATTTGCATCAGGTCGATCAGCTTGGCCGAACCAGCGGTCTGCTTTTTCGACGACAGCGATTTCACCAGCCGGGGATCGCAGCACACCTGGCGCAGCTTGAGCAGCGCCTCGAGAATGACGATCTGGCTGCGCGCCACGCCCTTGCGGTCGATTTCGTCGCGCACTTTCTGGTCCATGGCCAGGCGCACGGTTTCGTACAGGTCGCGCTGGGCGCCGGTCAGTTCCACGCGACGCACCATCTCGGTCTTCGGCGGCAGTTCCTTGGCCACGTTGTCCTTGGTGCGGCGCAGCAGGAACGGCTTGATGCGGCGGTTGAGCAGGGACCGGCGCAGCGGATCGTCCTGGCGCTCGATCGGGTGGCGGAACACGGTATTGAAGCCCTTCTCGTCGCCGAGCAGGCCGGGCAACAGGAAGTGGAATTGCGACCACAGCTCGCCCAGGTGGTTTTCCAGCGGCGTGCCCGACAGGCACAGGCGGTGGCGCGCGCGCAGCAGGCCGGCGCTCTGGGCGGCCTTGCTGCGGGTGTTCTTGATGTAATGCGATTCGTCAAGGATGACCAGGTGGAAATCGTGCTCGCGCAGCTTTTCCTCGTCGCGCGGCAGCAAGGCGTAGGTGGTCAGGACCAGGTCGGCGCTGTCGATCTGGTCGAACTGCGCCATGCGGTCCTTGCCCTGCAACAGCAGCACTTTCAGGTCGGGGGCGAAGCGCGCCGCCTCTTCCTGCCAGTTGCCCATTAAACTCGTTGGGGCAATCACCAGGGCCGGGGCGGTCAGGCGTCCGGCTTCCTTTTCCACCAGGATGTGGGCCAGGGTTTGCACGGTCTTGCCGAGGCCCATGTCATCGGCCAGGATGCCGCCGAAGTTATATTCGCGCAGGAACTGCATCCACGACAGGCCATCGGTTTGATAGTCGCGCAAGGTGGCGCGCAGGCCGGCCGGGGTGGCGATGCGTTTGACGGCGCCGAACTGGTTCAGGCGCGCGCCCATGTCGCGCAGTTCCTCGCCGCCGGTCCATTGCATCTCGACATTGCGGGCCAGTTCATCGAGGCGCGCGGCATCGAGCGTGGCCATGCGCAGCGAGGTCTTGATCTTGTCGTTGAAATACAACTCGCCCAGGGTACCGAGGATGGGCTTGATGCGCGCCCACGGCAGCGCCACCCGGGCGCCGTCCGGCAAGGTGGCCAGCATCTGGTCCTCGTCGCCGTGGTGAGCAATGGCCTTGGGCGTGAAATCGTTGGGGGCGCCACGGATCAGTTGCACCAGCACGGGCAACAGCGGCACCCGCTCCTGGTCCACCAGGATGCCGAGCTCGAGGTTGAACCAGGTGTTGCCGCCGTCTGCCTCGTCGGGCGCCACGTCGGCATACCAGTCGCCCACGTCGCGCATGTCGTAGCGGTACTTGGCGGTCTTTTCCAGCTTCCAGCCGGCTTCCTTCAGTTCTGCCAGGCCGGCGCGAGCAAAGCGGATCCAGGCGGCCTGGTTGGGCAACAGCAAGCCGCCCTTGAGGCTGCTGAGCGGCAGCGTGGTGGGAGCGCTGAACGCGCGCTCGGCCAGCAGCGCCAGCGCGGCGGCTTCGGCCGCTTCGTCGCGCGCGATGATCTCGGTGACGTCGCCCTTCTGGCGCACCACGCGCTGCGACGGATCGAACGACACGCGCTCGCCGTCGTAGTCGAACGACAGCACGGCAAAGTCGTGCCAGCGTTGCAGCGAACCGTCGGCCAGCATGGCGGCGTCGAGCGTGAGCACGGGGCGCGGCTTGACGTCGTCGCGCAGGCGCTGCGGCAGCGGTTGTGGCAGCGGCATCAGCTGTTGCAGGCCGTGGGCCAGCAGCAATTGCGATACGCGCATCTTGTCGTGGTTGGTGAGCAGCGGCGCCTGCGCCACCAGCGCCTGCAGGTCAGCCAGCGGAATCGCGGCGCCGCCCTGGTTCAGTTGCAGCACGCCGCACGACAGGTTGTCGATATACCACGGCGGATCGGTCGGCAACATGTAATCGACCTGGTCGGCGCCGCTCTGGCTGGCATGGCGCGCGCCGGGCGCCGGTTGCACGGCCCAGCCCAATCGCAATCCTTTACCCTCTTCGCGCCAGGCCAGGTTGGCTTCGCGCAGCACGCCGCCTTTGAGCGGATACACCAGGCCGTTACCGACGTCGGACCAGGAGTTGGCCCACAGCAGCTTGTCCTGGTCGGCCAGCATTTGCAGCAGTGCTGCGCCGATCTTGCCGCGCGGCTCCGTGGCCGAACCGGTCTGCGAATTCTGGCCGCTGCGCATCGCGACAAAAAAGCGCACCAGGTCTTCGTCGCCCGCGACCAGGAAGTTGGGCGGCGCCGACAGCAGCGAGAAGATTTCGCTGACCGGCGTGGCCGCCGCGACGTCGCCGTTGGACCGCAGCCGCGCCTTGTACAGGCACAGCGCCACGTGACGGCCGCCGCTGGTGGGCGCCAGCACGTAGATCAGGCGGTACTGGGTTTGCTTGGGGTCGGCATCGACGGGCGGCGGCGTGAGCTTGGCCTTGGGATGCGCTGCCGCATCGACCCGCTGCAACCACGTGGCAACAGCGTACGAGAGTTGATTCGCAGGGGGCGTCAGGCGCGGAGGCACGGCCGGCGCCGTTGGAACAGCTGGGGCAGCTTTTACTTCGGAAGCGTCGTCGCGGGTAAAATCCATGGGTCGCATTGTTGTTCAAAGATGGTTCAAAAACGGCAACAGGCGATATTATCCGCCATACACGCGTTCGTGTTTGCGGATTCTATCGAAAACCCGCCATTCAATCGGTGTTTCCACGCGCATTAGTCACACAACCGCGCGCACACAGTCTGTTTGGGCTGTCAAGACTGGCACATTCGCCAAGATTGCGTATGATTCCGGGCTTGACTGCTCAGGATACCCGCTCATGTTGCCTTCCATCGAACAACGCCTCGCCCTCGAACTTGCCGCCAAACCGGCCCAGGTTTCCGCCGCCATCGCCCTGCTGGACGAAGGCGCCACCGTGCCGTTCATCGCCCGTTATCGCAAGGAAGCAACTGGCGGCCTCGACGACATCCAGCTGCGCCTGCTCGAAGAACGCCTGCGCTACCTGCGCGAGCTGGAAGATCGCCGCGCCGCTATCGTGGCATCTATCACCGAACAGAACAAGATGACGCCGGTCTTGCTAGATGCGGTCATGCACGCCGAAGACAAGACCCGCCTGGAAGATTTGTATCTTCCATACAAACAAAAACGCCGCACCAAGGCACAGATCGCCATCGAAGCGGGCCTAGCGCCGCTGGCCGACGGCCTGCTGGGCAACCCCGAGCTGAACCCGGAAACCGAGGCGGCCAGCTACCTGCGCGAGGCGTTTACGACGACCGATGGCAACAATCCCGGTGTGGCCGACAGCAAGGCCGCCCTCGATGGCGCGCGCCAGATCCTGATGGAACGCTTTGCCGAAGATGCAACCTTGCTGCAATCGCTGCGCGAATACGTGCAAGAGCATGGCATTGTCCAGTCGAAAGTTATTGAAGGAAAACAAGAAGAAGGCGAAAAGTTCGCCGATTATTTTGATTATTCCGAACCCCTGGCCAACGTTCCTTCGCACCGCGCGCTGGCGCTGATGCGTGGCCGCCGCGAAGGCATCCTCGACGTCGCGCTGCGCCTCGACAGCGAGCCGGAAAAGCCGAAGTGGGATGCGCCGCACAATCCGTGCGAGAGCCGCATTGCCGCCCGTTTCGGCATCAGGCAGCAGGGCCGCCCGGCCGACAAGTGGCTGGCCGACACCGCGCGCTGGACCTGGCGCGTAAAAAGTTTCATGCACCTCGATACTGAACTGATGGGCGCGCTGCGCGAAAAATCCGAGCTCGACGCCATCAATGTTTTCGCTACCAACTTGAAAGCCTTGCTGCTGGCGGCGCCCGCCGGCCAGCACGCGACCATGGGTCTCGATCCCGGCCTGCGCACCGGCGTCAAGGTGGCAGTGGTCGATGCCACCGGCAAGGTGGTCGATACCGCCGTGATCTATCCGCACCAGCCCAAGAACGACTGGGACGGTTCGCTGCACGTGCTGGGTAAGCTGGCCGCCAAGCACAATGTTTCCCTGATTTCGATCGGTAACGGCACCGCGTCGCGCGAGACCGACAAGCTGGCGCAGGATCTGATCAAGCGCCATCCTGAACAAAAAATGAGCAAGATCGTCGTCTCGGAAGCAGGAGCGTCAGTGTATTCGGCATCGGAATTCGCCTCGCGCGAGTTGCCGGACATGGATGTGTCGCTGCGCGGCGCGGTCTCGATCGCGCGCCGCCTGCAGGATCCGCTGGCCGAACTGGTAAAAATCGATCCGAAGTCGATCGGCGTGGGCCAGTACCAGCACGATGTGTCGCAAACCCAGCTGGCGCGCACGCTCGATGCCGTGGTCGAGGATTGCGTCAACGCGGTGGGCGTCGATGTGAATACGGCGTCCGCGCCGCTGCTGGCGCGCGTGTCGGGCCTGTCGGCGTCGGTGGCGCAGGCGATTGTCACGTACCGCGATGCCAAGGGTGCATTCACGTCGAGGAGCGGCCTGAAATCGGTGCCGCGCCTGGGCGATAAAACCTTCGAGCTGGCAGCGGGCTTTTTGCGCGTGACCGGCGGCGACAATCCGCTCGACGCGTCGGCCGTGCACCCGGAATCGTATCCGCTGGTGCAAAAGATCCTGGCCGACATCAAGAAAGATATCAAGGGTGTGATCGGCGAAGCCGCCCTGATCAAGTCGCTGAACCCCGCCAAGTACGCGGACGATAAATTCGGCGTGCCGACCATCACCGACATCTTAAAAGAGCTGGAAAAGCCGGGCCGCGATCCGCGCCCTGAATTTACTACCGCCACCTTCAAGGAAGGCGTGGAAGAAATCCGCGACCTGCGCCCGGACATGATTTTGGAGGGCGTGGTGACCAACGTGGCCGCGTTCGGCGCGTTTGTCGACATCGGCGTGCACCAGGATGGCCTGGTGCATATCTCGGCGCTGTCGAACACTTTTGTCAAAGATCCGCACGCGGTGGTCAAGGCCGGCCAGGTGGTCAAAGTCAAGGTGCTGGAAGTGGATGAAAAGCGCAAGCGCATCGCCCTGACCATGCGCCTGACCGACAGCGCCCCCCAGGCCGGCGCCCAGCCGCAGCAGCGCGCCGACCGCAACGACCGCAAGAGCATGGGCCAGCATCAGAAACAAAGCGCCCGCGAGGCAGCACCCAGCGGCAGCATGGCCGCCGCGTTCGCCAAACTGCGGGGCTAAAATTTGGAATGCGCTTTGCGATACGCGCAGGGCGCATTTCTTATAAAATGTCGCCATCTATTTACTTCATTACCGAGGCAGCTATGAGCGACGTACAATCCTGGATCAAAGAGACCGTGAGCAACACCCCGGTGGTGCTGTTCATGAAGGGCACTGCCCAGTTCCCGCAGTGCGGCTTTTCCGGCCGTGCCATCCAGATCCTGAAAGCTTGCGGTGTTGAAAACATTGCCACCGTCAATGTGCTGGAAGATCCGGAAGTTCGCCAGGGCATCAAGGACTACTCGAACTGGCCAACCATTCCCCAGCTCTACGTCAAGGGCGAGTTCATCGGTGGTTCGGACATCATGAACGAAATGTTCGAATCGGGCGAACTGAAAGCCCTGTTGAATGGCTGATCGCCCGCTGCGGCTGATCGTCGCCATCACCGGCGCCACTGGCGCCATCTATGGCGTGCGACTGCTGCAGCATTTGCAACATATACGGCGTGTCGAGACCCACTTACTGGTCTCGGACGCTGCCGTGCTGACCTTGCACCAGGAAACAGGGCTGCAGCGGCGCGATGTCGAGGCGTTTGCCCATGTCGTGCACAAGGTGCGCGATATCGGCGCGTCGATTGCCAGCGGTTCGTTCCAGTCGGATGGGATGGTGGTGGCGCCGTGCTCGATGAGGACGTTGGCATCGGTGGCGCACGGCTTGTCGGACAACCTGATCACGCGGGCGGCCGACGTGGTACTCAAGGAGCGCCGGCGCCTGGTGCTGATGGTGCGCGAAACTCCGTTCAACCTAGCGCACCTGCGCAATATGACGGCGGTGACGGAAATGGGCGGCATTATCTACCCGCCCCTGCCCGGCTTTTATCACAAGCCACAATCGATCGAAGAGATGGTGGATCACACCGTGGGCCGGGTGATCGACCTGTTCGGCATCGACCACGCACTGACGCCGCGCTGGCATGGCATGAAGCCGTCCGGCGCAGCACCCGGCTGCGACGAGAGTGAGCAACCGTAGCTGCAAACTCAGTTGCACCCGTAGTTGCAACCTCGGTCGCAAACTCATTCGCCACTTCAGCTGCAAGCTCGCCGGCAACCTCAGCCGGCCACGCCACCCGCTTCTTACCGCGCGCCGAAACGCAGGCCGTCTTCCGCTTTTTTCAGTTCCCTGGCTTCTTCCACCATGCGACGGTCGGCGATGCGCTTGCGCATGACTTCGGCATGTTTGGCGGCCGTCATGGGCGGGGCGGTCATTAATTCCTTCAGCTGCGCGACGTTGCTGTAGTTACTTTTCATATGGCTGCTCAAAGGCTGGACTCCAAGTAATCACGACCACTGCAACGGTATCAACTGACGTTGCAAGTCAGCGGTGCTGACGCCCTATTGTGCCTGAAATCGGTAACCGACCCATGACAATTCGCAAACGTACTTCAAATAAAAAAGTAACGTTGATGGACATCAATACCGCGTCCAGAATTCCGAACAAAAAGCGGAAAAGTCATGAAACAAGGTTCACACGGCAACAGTGCAACCGGCCTTTTCCGGCACTGCAAAAACCGCGCAAGTTTATTACTTTTGGTAGTTAACCCGCACCAGCATGCGAATAAATTCACGGGCAATTTGCTTGTGATGTTCATCTAGGCGCTGTAAATCGGCAATTAACTTGACGTCGGCCGACTCGAAGCGCGAGACACCGTTGGCGCCTTCGCCTTCCGGGGTGCCGTGTTCGGCGCCACCAAAGCGCAGCCATTCGGCAGGCACGCCCAGCCATTGGGCGATCATGCGCAGCTTCTCCTGGGTCGGTATCGCCTCGCCCACCAGCCATTTACGGGCTGCGTGGACGGTAATCGGTCGCCCGTCAAAGCGGATGTTGAACTCGCGCGCCAGCCGGGTGGGGCTGTCAGGAGAGTAATGGGCATTCTTCAGCGCTTGCTGAAGGCGCTGGCTAAAGCTTTCGCGTTCATTAGAGGAATTCATCGTTGCACTATTTCATGTTGCGTCATGAAAGTCAGTCTCTTGAAGCGGAGCTTGATTTGTGACGCTGTGTGGTTCTGAAGTTAACATTATCGGCTCTGCCAAAAGCAGGAGAGGTCCAGGGAGTGAGCGAATTTTATTTTGTTTTTTGCCGTTGTGGAACACTAAACTGTGGAGAGCGATAAATCAAGAAATGTCGCAAGTAGCGGCTGCCACGCTACAATGACCACTAACGTTAACGTAAGCGGAAATCCAACAATTATTTTGCCGATGTCCACCTATACCATTACCGAACTTGCCCGTGAATTCGACATCACGGCACGCGCCATCCGCTTCTATGAAGACCAAGGGCTGCTCAGCCCGTCACGTGAGGGCACTGGCGGACGCAACCGCGTGTACACGCCGCGCGACCGCACCCGCCTCAAGCTCACCTTGCGCGGCAAACGGCTGGGTTTGCCTCTGTCCGAAATCCGCGACCTGGTCGATATGTACGAAACGCCCAAGGATACGGCGGTACAGATGAACCATTTCCTGGGAGTGCTGGCACGCCACCGCGAGACCCTGGAGCAGCAGCGCGAAGACATCGAAATGACCTTGGCCGAGATCACCGCTCACGAAGAGGAATGCCGGCGGCTGATCGCGGCGGCAGCCGAGGGCAAGTCAACGCCCTCGGACTGAGCACGGTTGACGTTTACGTTAACGTCACTCAAGAGTATCATCGGACTTTCCAGGGAACGCCGATTCCCGCCCATGACAACAATGAGGAAGAGACATGCTCGATCTGCCCGGACTGACCTTTGACCACGGCGAGGACATCGCCGCCCTGCGCGCAGCGGTGCAGCAGTTCGCTGCCGCCGAAATCGCGCCGCGCGCGGCCGAGATCGACCGCTCCGATCAATTCCCGATGGACCTGTGGCGCAAGCTCGGCGACCTGGGCGTGCTGGGCGTGACCGTCGGCGAGGAATACGGCGGCGCCAACATGGGCTACCTGGCCCACATCGTGGCGATGGAAGAAATCTCGCGCGCCTCGGCTTCGGTCGGCCTGTCGTACGGCGCCCACTCCAACCTGTGCGTCAACCAGATCAAGCGCAACGGCACCGAAGAACAAAAGCAGCGCTACCTGCCCAAGCTGGTCTCGGGCGAATACATTGGCGCGCTGGCCATGTCCGAACCGAACGCCGGCTCCGACGTGGTCAGCATGAAGCTGCGTGCCGAGCTCAAGGGCGATCATTGGGTTCTCAACGGCACCAAGATGTGGATCACCAACGGCCCCGATGCCGACGTGCTGGTGGTTTATGCCAAGAACGACCTCGACGCTGGCGCGCGCGGCATGACCGCGTTCCTGATCGAAAAGACTTTCAAGGGTTTCTCGGTGGCGCAAAAGCTCGACAAGCTCGGCATGCGTGGCTCGCACACGGGCGAGCTGGTGTTCGAAGATTGTGTCGTGCCGGTGGAAAACGTGTTGGGCGGCGTGGGCAAAGGTGTCAACGTGCTGATGTCGGGGCTGGACTTCGAGCGCACCGTGCTCTCCGGCGGACCGCTCGGCATCATGCAGGCCTGCATGGATTCGGTGGTGCCGTACATCCACGAGCGCACCCAGTTCGGCCAGGCCATCGGCGAGTTCCAGCTGATGCAAGGCAAGCTGGCCGACATGTACTCGACCATGATGGCCTGCAAGGCCTACGTGTACGCGGTGGGCCAGGCGTGCGACCGCGCTGCCACGCCCGAGGCCGTGCGCAACCTGCGCAAGGACGCGGCCGGCGCCATCCTGTACAGCGCCGAGAAGGCCACCTGGATGGCTGGCGAGGCGATCCAGGCGCTCGGTGGCAACGGCTACATCAACGAATACCCGGTCGGCCGCCTGTGGCGCGATGCCAAGCTGTATGAAATCGGCGCTGGCACCAGCGAAATCCGCCGCATGCTGATCGGCCGCGAACTGTTTGCGGAAACCCGCTAGTCGCACCGGCGGCCAGTGACGGTGACATCCAACATGACCCAGGCCGCCTTCCCCAAACTGCTGCGTTCGCAAATCGCGTTCGATATCGCCCGTACCATCCTCGACGGTTTCGACAAGCACTACCGGCTGTTCCGCGAGACCAGCCGCCAGGCCAAGCGCTTTTTCGAGCTCGGCGCGTGGGCCGAGGCGCAGCACGCCGCGCGCGAGCGCATCGATTTTTACGACCGCCGCGTGCAGGAATGCGTGCAGCAGCTCGAAGACGAATACAGCCAGGCCGATCTGTCCGACGAGGTGTGGCAGGAGCTCAAGCTGCACTACATCGGCCTGCTGTCCGACCATGCCCAGCCCGAGCTGGCGGAAACGTTTTTCAACTCGGTCTGCTGCAAGCTGCTGCACCGCAGCTACTTCCATAACGCGTATATTTTCGTGCGGCCCGTGGTCTCCACCGAGTACATCGAAACGCGCGAACTCGCGCCCACCTACAAGGTCTATTATCCGGACGCCGATGGCGTGCATTTCGCTTTAAAACGCATCATCACCAACTTCCAGCTCAACGCTCCGTTCGCCAACCTCACGCGCGACGTGGAACAGGTGGAAGCGCGCCTGGCGCAGCTGTTCGGCGCCACCCGCATCGAAGCTAACCACCAGATCCACGTGCTCTCCAACCTGTTCTTCCGTAACAAGGGGGCGTACATCGTGGGCAGGATCATCAATGGCAACCGCGAGTACCCGTTCGTTGTGCCGATCCTGCACGACGCCAACGGCCATCTGGTCCTCGATACCGTGCTGTTCGATCCCGAGCAGATCACGGTGCTGTTCTCGTTTACGCGCGCGTATTTTTTGGTGGACATGGAAGTGCCGTCGTCGTACGTGCAGTTCCTGCGCACGCTGCTGCCACGCAAGCCGCGCAGCGAGATTTACACCATACTCGGCCTGCAAAAACAGGGCAAGACGCTGTTCTACCGCGACTACCTGCAACATCTGAAGCACTCGTCGGACCGCTTCGATATTGCGCCCGGCATCCGCGGGCTGGTGATGCTGGTATTTGCACTGCCGTCGTTTCCGTACGTGTTCAAGGTGATCAAGGATTTTTATCCGCCACCGAAGGAAACTACGCGCGCGCTGATCAAGCAGAAATATTTACTGGTCAAGCACCACGATCGCGTGGGCCGCATGGCCGATACGCTCGAGTATTCCAACGTGGCGTTTCCGCGCCACCGCTTCTCGGAGCGCCTGATCGCCGAGCTCGAGCAATTTGCACCGTCGATGGTGGAGATCGAGGGCGACCAGCTGATCATCAAGCACCTGTACATCGAACGGCGCATGGTGCCGCTCAATATGTGGCTGGCCCATGCCGAAAAGGACGGCGACGATGGCCAGCTCGAACACGGCATCGTCGAGTACGGCAACGCCATCAAGGAACTGGTCGCGGCCAACATTTTTCCTGGCGATATGCTGTACAAAAACTTCGGCGTCACGCGCCACCAGCGCGTGGTGTTTTACGATTACGACGAAATCGAGTACATCACTGACTGCAATTTCCGCGACATCCCGCAGGCCCGCACGGAAGAAGATGAAATGGCGTCCGAACCGTGGTACCCGGTCGGCAAGCACGATGTGTTTCCCGAGCAGTTCGGCCAGTTCCTGCTCGGGCATCCGAAGATCCGCCGCTTTTTCATGCAGCACCACGCCGACTTGCTCACCCGCGACTACTGGCAGGCGCGCAAGCAGCGCATTCTCGATGGCGTGGTGGAAGACGTGTACCCGTATCCGCAGCACATCCGCTTTTTCCACGATCATGTCACCAACACCCCGGCGGTTACACCGCCACCGTTTATGGAGATACTAGAAAATGAATGACCCGATTGTTATCGTGGGCGCAGCCCGCACCCCCATGGGCGCCTTCCAGGGCGACTTTTCCGGCCAGGCCGCGCACGACCTGGGCGCAGTCGCGATTGCCGCCGCCGTCGAACGCGCCGGCATCGATGGCCAACTGGTCGAGCACGTCTATTTCGGCAATTGCCTGATGGCAGGCCAGGGCCAGGCGCCAGCGCGCCAGGCATTATTGAAAGCGGGCTTGCCCACCTCCACCGGCGCCGTCACGCTGTCCAAAATGTGCGGCTCGGCGATGCAGGCCGCCATCTTCGCGCATGACCAGCTGATCGCCGGCAGCGCCGACGTGGTGGTGGCCGGCGGCATGGAGTCGATGACCAACGCCCCGTACCTGGTGCCCAAGGCGCGCGGCGGCTACCGCATCGGCCACGGCATGCTGCTCGATCACATGATGTACGACGGCCTCGAAGACGCCTACTCGCGCAACGAAAAAACCGGCGAAGGCCGCTCGATGGGCACGTTTGCCGAAGAGTGCGTGGCCAAGTACCAGTTTACCCGCGAAGCGCAAGACAGTTTTGCCATCGAATCGGTCAGGCGCGCACAGGCGGCCACCGTTGAGGGCTGGTTCAAGTGGGAAATCGCGCCCGTCACGGTCAGCAGCCGCACCGGCGACACGGTGATCGACCGCGATGAAGGCCCGCTCAAGGCAAAGCTCGACAAGATCCCGACGCTGCGCGCCGCGTTCAAAAAGGATGGCACCATCACCGCCGCCTCGTCGTCGTCGATCAACGATGGCGCTGCCGCGCTGGTCATGATGCGCGAATCGACCGCGCAGAAACTGGGCGCGACCGTGATCGCCCGCATCCACGGCCACGCCACCCACGCCCAGGCGCCGGACCTGTTTACCACCGCACCGATCGGCGCCATCGAAAAGCTGTACAAGAAAACCGGCTGGGCCAGCCGCGACGTGGACCTGTTCGAAATCAACGAGGCATTTGCTGCCGTGCCGATGGCCGCCATGCGCGACCTCGATATCCCGCACAGCAAGATCAACATCCACGGCGGCGCCTGCGCGCTGGGCCACCCGATCGGCGCCTCGGGCGCGCGCATCATCGTCACCCTGCTCGGTGCGCTCAAGCGCACCGGCGGCAAGAAGGGTGTGGCAGCGCTGTGCATCGGCGGCGGCGAAGCAACCGCCATGGCCATCGAACTGGTGGAGGCATCATGCCAACCGCTCTGATCATTGGCGCCTCGCGCGGCATCGGCCTGGAACTGGTCACGCAATACCGCGCCGATGGCTGGCGCGTGATCGCCACCGCACGCAAGGCCGAAGACTGCGCCGCCTTGAGCGCCCTCGGCGCCGAAGCGCACAAGCTCGACGTCACCGACGTGGAAGCCTGCGCCGGCTTGGGCTGGAAGCTCGATGACGAAGAACTCGATGTCGCCTTCCTCAACGCCGGCGTCTATGGCCCGCGCCACGATGGCTTTCCACAGCAGACAGACTTCGACAGCGTGATGCACACCAATGTGCTGGCCGCCATGCGCCTGCTGCCGATCATTGCGCCGCTGGTGGCCGGCAAGCGCGGCAAGCTGGCGGTGCTGTCGTCGCACATGGGATCGCTGAGCGAACGCAGCAGCCCCAGCGGCTCGCTGTACCGCGCCAGCAAGGCGGCGCTGAACTCGGTGCTGATCGATACCGCGCTGGTGTACGGTCCGCAGGGCGCCACGTGCGTGGCGTTCCACCCGGGCTGGGTGCGTACCGACATGGGCGGCGATGGCGCCGACATTGCGCCGCAGGAAAGCGCGGCGGGCATGCGCCACACGCTGGCAACTTTGCCGGCATCGGACCAAGCCGTCTATCGCAATTACGACGGCAAGCCGATCGGCTGGTAAGCGACGCCGTACGGCAGCCGAGCTCGCCACCTGCGCCGGTGGCGGGCGTCCAACACCATAACAACGAGACACCATGATACTGAGCCAGGAACACGACATGATCCGCGACACCCTGCGCACCTTTGCGCAGGAGCGTCTCGCCCCCAACGCCGCCCGCTGGGACAAGGAGCACCATTTCCCGAAGGAGGAGTTGCAGGAGCTCGCTGCCCTCGGCGCTTTCGGTGTGGCCGTGCCGGAAGCGCTGGGCGGCGCCGGCATGGATTACGTGTCGCTGGCCCTGGTGCTCGAGGAAATCGCTGCCGGCGACGGCGGCACATCCACCATCATTTCGGTAAACAACTGCCCGGTGTGCAGCATTGCCATGATGTACGCCAACGACCGCCAGAAGGAACAATGGCTGCGTCCGCTGGCGCAGGGCGCCATGCTCGGCGCGTTCTGCCTGACCGAGCCGCACACGGGCAGCGATGCAGCCGCCCTGCGCACCACGGCCACGCGCGATGGCGACGCCTATGTACTCAACGGCGTCAAGCAGTTCATCACCAGCGGCAAGTATGCGGACGTGGCCATCGTGCTGGCCGTGACCGACAAGGCGGCCGGCAAAAAGGGCATCAGCGCGTTCTGGGTGCCGACTGCCACGCCCGGCTACATCGTGGCGGGGCTGGAACAAAAAATGGGCCAGCACTCGTCGGACACGGCGCAGATCGTGTTCGAAAACTGCCGCATTCCGGCAGAAAACCTGATCGGCGAAGAGGGCCAAGGCTACAAGATCGCGCTGTCGGGCCTTGAAGGCGGACGCATCGGCATCGCCGCCCAGGCCGTGGGCATGGCGCGCGCAGCGTACGAGGCGGCGCTCAGCTATGCGCGTGACCGCGAGAGTTTCGGCAAGCCGATTTTCGAACACCAGGCGGTGCAATTCCGCCTGGCCGACATGGCTACCCAGATCGAAGCGGCGCGCCAGCTGATCCGCCACGCGGCGTCGATGAAGGATGCGGGCTTGCCGTGCCTGAAGGAGGCGGCCATGGCGAAGCTGTTCGCTTCGGAAATGGCCGAGCGCGTTTGTTCGGATGCGATCCAGGTCCACGGTGGCTACGGTTACGTGAGCGACTTCCCGGTCGAACGCATCTACCGCGACGTGCGCGTGTGCCAGATCTACGAAGGCACCAGCGATATCCAGAAACTGCTGATCGCCCGCGCCTTGTAGCCGTTACGGCTTGGGCGGCAACACGGCAACGACCTTGCCGACGATGGCGCTGGCGTGCACGAAGCCCCAGTAGCGGCTGTCCATGCTGTTGTCGCGGTTGTCGCCCATCACGAAGTAGGCGCCGGCCGGCACCCTGCAGCGCAAGATGCCGTTGGCGCTGACGCAGTCGGGCGGCAAGCCGTTTTGCTGATCATGGTAAATCGGCGCCGCCTCGGGGTTGATCACGATGTCGTGCTCTGACTGGCCCAACCGTTCGCGGTAGCGCTGCAAGTATTTCACTTGGTCCTTGTCGAGATAATCCTCGCGCCGCTGTCCGCGCGTGTCGCCACCGTTGATCAAGACGTGCTTGTCGCGGTACTCGACCACGTCGCCGGGCACGCCGACCACGCGCTTGACAAACACGTCAGAGGGCTCGCGCGGGCCATCGAAGACAATGACGTCGCCGCGCTCCGGCGCGACCGAGGGCGCACGCGTAATCAACTTCGCGCCATAAGTGGAGTAATGGCCATAACCCCACTTTTGCACGACCAGGTTGGCGCCCACCGCGACGGTGGGCGCCATCGAGGTAGATGGGGCGGTAAACGGTTCCACGACAAACATCCGCACCGACACCAGCACAATGGCCATGGCGGCGACCACGCCGATCAGGCCGTACCAGCGCGCATACCACGGCTGCGGCATCGCTTTTGCCCTGTCGGCCCGGCTTGCCAGCTGATAGGCCAGCACCGCGCTTGCCACCGCAAACACCAGGCTTGCCATGCCCATGATCGCCGAGCCGGGCAGCGTAAAACCGATACCGGCAAGTCCTAGCTGCAGCACGAACACCAGCACTGCCAGGCCCGGCCGTCCCAGGTACAGAAAACCCAGCAACGGCATGAAAAACGCGAGCACGGTGGCGACCCACCTTTTTGGTTTGTAAAGCACGACTACCCCGTCAACGTGTATATTAATCAGCAATCTTACTGCTAAAACATACTCAAAAACCATGACTGATTACATCGACTCTGTTCCACTGGAAAAAGCCTACCGCCTGCTCACTCACGGCCCGACCGTACTGGTCTCCAGCCGCCACGACGGCGTGGACAATGTGATGGCTGCCGCCTGGTCCTGCGCGCTCGATTTCGCGCCACCCAAGGTGACGGTCGTGATCGACAAGATCACCGCCAGCCGGGCGCTGGTCGAAGGCAGCGGCATGTTCGTGCTGCAAGTGCCCACCGTGGCTCAGCTGCAGTTGACCGAGCAACTGGGCACGACCAGCCTGGCGACCGAACCGCACAAGCTGCAACGCGCGCAGGCCAAACTGTTTCATCTCGACGGCTACGACCTGCCGTTCGTGGCCGGCTGCTCGGCCTGGCTGGCGTGCCGGCTGGTACCGGAGCCGCATAACCAGCAAACCTATGATTTGTTTATCGGCGAAGTCGTGGGCGCCTGGTCGGACACCCGCGCGTTCAAGGACGGCCACTGGCAGTTCGAACATGCCGATCCGGCCTGGCGCAGCCTGCACCACGTGGCAGGCGGACATTTCTATGCGATCGGCGAGGCGCTGGCCGTGACACCAGAAAAATAGAGGTGCTTCGAAAAACCGCGCAGTAGGTTTGTCGAGGTTCCCAGGCGAAAAAAAAGCCCGCTCAGCATCAGCTAGCGGGCTTCGTTCCAATGTATTACCAATGCTTTAATCGTACCGGTCTCCAGGGCTATCTGCCAAGTGAGGCGGTAATCTCAGGCGCCCATGCTATCTGCATGGTGCCCCTGACGTGTAAGTCGACCAACGTATTCGAAAGACAGCTGCGGCATCTGCGTCACCAGCGCGTTGAACTTACACTGTTCGTTGCGCGGCGCATTTGCCAGAGGTGGGACTGTCGGCACGCACAACGTGCAGACCTCAACCACGAACGTAGTGTAACACAGATATTTGTGCGGCGCACAAATTATTTCATTGGTGTTTCTTCGGTGGTCATCGGCCGCACGGTCCGGCGCGGCTTGTGGCGGCAGGCGCGTTCGAATTCCGAGATCACCTGGGCGCCGAACAGCAGCAGGGTCGCGCCGATTTCCAGGCTGAACATGACAATGATGGCGGTGGTCATCGAGCCATACACCACGTTGACCTGCGACAGCGTGGTGAAGTACCACACCAGGATGTGGCGCGCGCACTCCCACAGCAGCGCCGCCGTCACGCCGCCGATCAAGGCGTGCGACAGCGACAGCCGCCCCACCGGCATCACCAGGTAAATCGAGGTCAGCACCAGCACCTCGCCACCAAAACCGAGCATGTACAGCAGCACGCCGGAAACGCCCTGCAATGACCATTCGTAGCCGAACAGCGACACGCTCTCCTCGCCCATCACCTGCAAGCTGCCGGCCACCAGGGTCACCAGCAACATGCCCGCGCCCAGCGACAGGATGTAGCAGTAAGGCATGATGGCCGAAATCAGGAAGCGCCGGCGCTTGACCTCCACCCGGTGCTTGAAGATCACCGACATGGCGTTTTCCAGCACCGTGAATGCCAGCGAACTGAAGAAAATCATGCTGACCAGTAGCACGCCCCCCACCACGTCGCGGTGGTCGAGGAAATGCGAGACCTCCTCGACGATGGGGCCGGAATGGCCGGGCACCAGCCAGCCCAGGTAGCGCCCGACCGTTTCGAGCAACACGTTCTCGTCGATGACGTGGGACAGCGCCACCACCACCAGCATCAGCAGCGGCACGATGGACAGCAACGAGTAATAGGCGACCGCGCCCGCGAGCAACAAGCCCTGGTTGGCGCGAAAGCCCTTCAGGCATTGCACCAGGAAAGCCATGGGGTGCGTGATCACGTAGACCAGCCCCCTGCGATTAAGGAATTTCATTGCCTTATTCTACGCACAAGCCGGAGACAAGTATGTGCGGCGTCGCCCAGACTCCGGCGCCTGCGTGCCGCCCCATCCACATGGCGCGCGGCAGCGATCGCCCGTTATACTGCGGCTATCGCCCACTGATTCCGAGAAAATACGCATTTATGTCGCTCACCTATATCTGGTCTGGATTTTTCGTGGTCGGCTTGCTGGCCGCGCTGTTGCAATTCTTCTTCATGGGCGACACCGAGATTTTCAAGCGCATTGTCGATGGCACTTTTACTTCCGCCAAGTCCAGCGTGATGGACATCGCCCTGCCGCTGGCCGGCGTGATGACCTTGTGGCTCGGCATCATGAACATCGGTGAAAAGGCTGGCGCGGTCAACCTGCTGGCGAAGATTATCGCGCCGTTCTTCTCGCGCATCTTCCCCGGCGTGCCGTCGAACCACCCGGCCAACGGCCACATGGTGATGAATTTCTCGGCCAACCTGCTGGGCCTCGATAACGCGGCCACGCCGTTCGGGCTGAAGGCGATGGAAAGCCTGCAAACCCTCAACCCCAAGGCCGACGAGCCGACCGACGCCCAGATCATGTTCCTGGTGTTGCACACCTCGGGCCTGACCCTGATCCCGGTGGCCATCATGGCGCAGCGCTCGATCATGGGCGCAGCCGACCCGGCCGACATTTTTATCCCCTGCCTGATTGCCACCTACGTGGCCACCGTCACCGGCATCATCGTGGTATCGATCCGCCAGCGCATCAACCTGATCAACCGCGTGGTGCTGGGCTGGCTGGGCGGCATGACCGCCGCCATCCTCGGCATGATCTGGTACTTCACCGAGTACCTGACCAAGGCCGAGATCCAGAAGTTTTCTACCGTGTTCAGCAACCTGCTGCTGCTGACCGTGATCGTCGGCTTCATCCTCGGGGCACTGCGCAAGAAGGTCAATGTCTATGACGCCTTCATCGAGGGCGCCAAGGGCGGCATCGAAACCTCGATCAAGGTGATCCCTTACCTGGTGGGCATGCTGGTGGCGATCAGCGTGATCCGCAACGCCGGCGTGTTCAACTTCGTGGTGCAGGGCTTTACCTGGGTGTTTACCCACATGGGCATCAATACCGACTTCGTGCCGGCGCTGCCCACCGCGCTGATGAAACCGCTCAGCGGCAGCGGCGCCAAGGCCATGATGATCGACACCATGCAAACCTACGGCCCCGACTCGTTTGTCGGCCGCCTCGCTTGCGTGTTCAACGGCTCGGCCGATACCACGTTCTACATCGTCGCGCTGTACTTCGGTTCGGTCGGCATCCGCAAGACGCGTTACGCGATCTCGTGCGGCCTGATCGCCGACTTTGCCGGCGTGGTCACCGCCATCGCGGTCGCTTACCTCTTCTTCCATTGATCGGGCCGTTTATGTTGCGTCGTACCTTGCTTGCCGCCCTGCTGTTCATTGGCACCGTTCATGCCGCGCCGTTGCCGGAGCCGGTTGCACGGCTGATGAAATCGGCCAAAATTCCCGAGGCGGCAGCCGGCATCGTCGTCCTGCGCGGCAACACCGTGCTGCTGGCGCACAATGCGCAGCAGGTGATGCAGCCGGCATCGACCATGAAGCTGTTTACCGCCATGACGGCGCTGGAGCAACTGGGGCCGGTATTCCGTGGCCGTACCGAGCTGCGCAGCAGCGCCGACGTCGTGCAAGGCGTGCTGCAGGGCGACCTGATCGTGCGCGGCGGCGCCGACGCCGACCTCAACGAAGACGTGCTCCTGCACATGCTGCAAGCGCTGCGCAACCAGGGCATTACGGTCATCAACGGCGACGTCGTGCTCGACCGCACGCTGTTCCAGCCCGCGCGTCTCGACGTCGGCCAGCCGCCGTTCGACGAATATCCGTGGGCCTATTACAACGTCATTCCTGATGCGCTGCTGATCAACACCAACCTGTTGAAACTTGAGCTACGTGCGGTCGGCGGCCAGCTGTCGATCGTGACCATGCCGGAGATGGACAACGTCACCGTGCGGTCGGACCTGCGCATGACCGACGCCACGTGCGCGCAGTGGGAACAGGGCTGGCGCACGCCCGATTTCGTCCGTAGCGGCGACCGCATCGACGTCGTGCTGCACGGCAGCTTCCCGCGCGATTGCGTCAAAACCGTCAACATCAACGTGCTCGATCCGCACGATTACCTGGCGCGGCTGGTGCGCGCCACGTGGCGCAAGCTGGGCGGGACGATCGCCGGCACGGTGCGCGAGGCCAATACTCCGGCGCCGGTGTCGGCCGGATTGGCTAGCTCGGCCACGCCACAAACTGCGCAGCCGGCCGCTCCCTTGGGAACGCAGCAGTCCGTTGTACTGAACAACGCGCCGGCCAATGCCGATGCGGAAGACGGCGTGCCAGCCGCGCCGCCAACCACCACGTCCGTCGCACCGGTCACCACGCGCCTGCTGGCCGAACACGTCTCGCGCGCACTGCCGGAAGTGCTCCGCGACGTCAACAAGAACTCCGACAACACGCTGGCGCGCACCGTGTTCCTCAGCCTGGGCAGCCTGGAAGCCGACCCGGCGCTGGGCAGCCGGCCGCTGCCGCCGGACGGCCTCAACACCACTACCAGCGCGCGCGCCGACGCGGCGATACGCGCATGGCTGCAGCAGCACAATATCGACAGCACCGGCCTGGTGCTCGACAACGGCTCGGGCCTGTCACGCAGCGAGCGCGCGACAGCCACCCAGCTGGCCGGCGTGTTGCAGGCCGGATTAAAAAGCAACTGGATGCCGGAATTTTTGGCCAGTCTGCCGATCGCCGCCACCGACGGCACCATGCGCCGCCGCCTGAAAGACAGCCCCGCCGCCACCCGCGCCCGCATCAAGACGGGCAGCCTGAACGGCGTAATCGCCATTGCCGGCTACGTGCATGACGCCAACAACCAGCCGGTGGTGGTGGTGGCGATGCTCAACGACCCGCGCGTGGCCGGCGGTGCCGGGCGGGCGGTGCTCGATGCGTTGATTGATTGGGTGGCGCGGCAGTAGCTAGCGCGTTACCTTCCGGGCGCTAGCTCTTGGCATCGTCTAGTGGAGGGAAGTTCAAATTTCGTTGTTTGGACGCGGGACTTTCCGGCAAATCTTCCGTACCCAATGCTGTGATGATCAAGCAGCCGAATGAGCGTGCCCGCATCGAAAAGTACCTTCACTCCACACTCCGCATTTCAAGATGGGCATGGATCGGATCATCGAGGTCATTCCAGCTGTTTCCCTTGGGGAGACGTGCTGCGTTCAGGATATCCGTGATCGGTGTTTCGTCGAGTAACTCCCAGCCGGTGATCTTGAATTTCTCCAACGTCCATAGGCCATTTTCGCCGCGCAGCCAATCGCCGTTCCCCGTGACCCGCACCGGCAAGGAAAGATAATGCTGAATCAACTCCCGGGCCATGTCGCTATTTGCTTCGCATTTATGTACGGTGCCGTCCGCATCTTTGAGCCAAACGGGTATGGTCTGGTCCTTGCCACCAATGCGAATGACGACACCGTCCAATACACCGGCTTCTTTGACGCGGTAGGTTTTTTGGACCGGCGTATCCCTGCCCGGAAAAGCTAAAACCAGCGCACCAGCCGGCAAGTTGACGTTGCCAACCGCATGATCTGATTTCAGCATGCCGTTGATATTGTGGTACGTCCGTCGCAGGTCGTCCGGTGCAGCAATGGTATTCACCAGCCGCAAACGCGACTCGACTGAAGCCACGGCCTCGCGCTCAACCAGAGCATGCAATACCGCGCTGCCCTTTCTCACTTCCTTGAAATGCACGAACGCCTGGCTGCCATAGAGGGCTGCCAGCTCGTACAAGTATTCGGCCAGGCGAGACATGGGGATGGTCTCCGGGCTGAATACATCAATACTGAAGTCGAGTGATTGTGAGTTTTCCATGACAGGGCAAAAGATGCACGATATCAGCCACAGTATGAGCCAGATAGATCGAATGTCAATCAGATGCCGTTATTGAAACCAAGCACGCCCGCTATACGCCTTACTCCACCGGCGCAGTCTCCACACCCGCAGGCGCGGCAACAGGCGCCGCCGGCAGCACCGGCAGTGGGCTGGTCAGCACGTCCAGCAAGGCGGCGGTTTCCGCGTCCATGGTGCCGTCGAACAGCGTCGGGCGGTACTTGGTCTGGAATACGGCCAGTACGTTGCGCGTCGCCGTGTCGAACACGCCGGTCTGCGGCACGGCGTAGCCGATCTGCGCCAGGGTGCGCTGGAACCAGAAGACGTCGGGCAGTTGCTGCTGGTAGCCGGGCAGGCGTGCGGCCACGCGGCTCGGTTCGGGCCAGGTGATCAGGCCTTCGTCGGCCAGACGCTTCCAGGGGAACAGCGGACCGGGGTCGAGCTTGCGCTGCGGTGCGATCTCGTTGTGGCCGAGGATGTTTTCTGGGCGGATGTTGTGGCGTTTGACGATGTCCTTGAGCAGCAGCACCAGCTGGTCGATCTGGGCCGGCTTGAACGGATACCAGGCGCGGCCCTGCGGCGTGTCCTTGTAGCCGGGGTTGACGATCTCGATGCCGATCGACGCGGCGTTGAGCTGGTTGTAGATCTTCCAGTTGCTGTAGCCGGCGTGGTTCGACTGGCGCGACTCGTCCACCAGGCTGTACACGGTGGGCTGGTCGGCGTCGGTCACCAGGTAGTGCGCGCTGACGTCCTGCGTGGTCAGGATCTTGATCGAACGCGGCAGGTCCGACACCGTGTAGTGGACGATGATGTACTTGACGCGGTCGCTCTGGCCGCGCGCGCTCAGGGTGCGGTCGATGGCCAGCCCGGCGGGCGGCGGGGGCGGCACGGTGGCGCAGCCGGCAAGCGCCAGCAGGGTGGACAGGACGGTCAGCGTTACGATCTTCATTCGGTCATCTCGGGCGGTGGTGGCAGCAACATGCTCATGCGTGGGAGTGTAGTGCAATCCGCGCGGCCGCGTGGTGCGCCGGACCACTTATTTGCTGGAGTGAAAGCTCCGCCGGCAGCGCCGCGCGCATCGCCTGCACGATGGCCGGATGCAGCGTGGCGGCGCGTCCGCTCACGGCAATCGGCCGCGCGCCGTAGCGTCCCACCAGCGCCAGCGCGATACGCGCCAGCTCCTGACCGGCCTGCTCGAGGATGGCGCGCGCCACCGGATCGGTATCCGCCGCCTGCGCGACCGCCAGCGCCAGGCGACCGATCGCACCGCGATCCTGGCCGTAGATGAACTGGCGCGAGTACGCCCAGTCGCTGCCGCCCACGTGGTCGAACACCGCGCGCGCCAGCGGCGACTGTTCCCAAGCGCCCGGCTGTTCATCCTCGCGGCGCCAGATGTGGCGCATCGCTTCGCGCGCGATCCAGAAACCGCCACCGCCATCGTCCAGCGTGACGCCGCGGCCGCCGGCGCGGTGCAGGCGGCCCTCTTCGTCTATCCACGCCGCGATCGAACCGGTGCCAGCGTACACCAGGTACCCCTCTCCCGGCGCAAAGCTGGCCAGATAGGCGATGTCGATGTCGCTGCGCACGGTGACTGCTGCGGGGCTGAGGCCCAGTGCTTCGGCCAGCAGCAAGGCCGGAATGCTGGCGACGCGCTCGACGCCGGCCACCTTGGCGGGATCGGTGCGCGGCGCTTCGGCCGGCAGCACGGCCGAAGCGGTGGTTAAGCGATCCCCTGCGGCGGGTGCGATGCCCGGTGTTTCGGCTAGTAGCGAGACTGGCGCGGCAGAAGCGCCGTCGAAACCGGTCAGTCCGGCGCAGACGAACGAGGGAATGCCGGCCGCCCGTACCTGCGCGGCCAGATCGGCCAGCACGGTGCGCACTGCCGCAATACCAGCGGCAGACGCCATCTGGTTGGCGGAGATGCCGGCCACGAAGCCTTCTGCCATGATAGCTCCAACACCATCGACCAGCGCCCAACGCGTTTGCGTACCGCCAGCGTCGATGCCGAGCGCGGAGAACGGGGCCGGAGCGAAGACTGGTGCTGGTGCCCGCGCTGCTGCAACAGGTGCGGGTACCGGCAGTGCGGCTGGCGCTGGCAATACTGCTGGTGCTTGCGCCATTGCGCTTGCGGTAGCGCCTGGATCCACCTTCACCGTCATGCCTGCAGGCTGACCGTCACGCGCACGCTCTCGTTGCCGAGCCGGTCCACCGCGCTCACCACCACCGCCTGGGCGGCGCCGGCAACGGCGTCGTCGGGCAGCAGCAGCACCGTGCGCGACGAGGGTGCAACGGCGAAGCGCCATTCGGTGCCGTAGCGCGACCAGATCGCGTAATGGCTGACTGGCTTGCCGGCGCCGGCAAACAGGCGCAAGCCGGTACCGCCGGCTTCGCGCCGCGCGGTCGCTTTCGGTGCGGTGGGCAGGTCGGAACCGAGCCAGGGGGTGGCTGGCGCCAGCGCCGCGCTCTGGTAGGCGCGGGCGCGCAACTGGTCGGTGATGCCCTTGCGGTTTTCCATCAGTGGCGCGATGCTGAAATGCACATGGCCACGGGTGCCGGCGCGGGTGCGGGTAACGCCGATCTGCTTGACGATCTCGTCGGGCGCGAAGGACTTGGCACTGTTGTCGATGCGGCTCGTATACAAGCCCGGCCACACGTGGCGCGCATACGTGTTTTGCGCCAGCCAGTAGTCGAGCAGCACGCCAAACGCCTGCGGCGCCTGCGCCACCGGCCAGTACAGCTGCGGCGCCAGGTAGTCGAGCCAGCCGTTGTTGAGCCACAATTCGGCGTCGGCATACAGCTTGTCGTACTGGCTGAAACCGACAATACCGGTGGGCCGGCGGTCGGGCCGGCCGATGCCGAACGGGCTGATGCCAAAGCGCACCCAGCTTTTCTCGCGGTGGATGCCCTTGTACAGCGCCTCGATCAGCGCGTTGACGTTCTGGCGCCGCCAGTGCGGACGGTCGAGCGCGCCGCCGCCAAGCAGATACCGTTGCCACGACGGCTCGTCCGGGAAATCGAGTTCGCGGCGGGCGCCATTGCCGCCCTCGAGCGCCACGCCCTCGGCGCCGGCAGTATTGGTATTGTCGATCGGGTACGGATAAAAATAATCGTCGATGTGAACGCCGTCGATGTCATAGCGGCGCACCACGTCGAGGATCACGTCGAGCGTGCGCTGGGCGGCGGCCGGCTCGCCCGGGTCCATCCACAGGTAGCGGCCATACGTCTTGACCGCTTCGGGATGGGTAAACGACATGTGGTTGGACGCCAGCGGCGACTTGGCCGTGGCATGGCGCGCGCGGTACGGGTTGAACCACGCGTGCAGTTCCAGTCCGCGCGCATGGGCCTGCTCGATCCAGAATTGCAGCGGATCGTAAGTCGGGGCGCGGCCCTGCTGGCCAGTCAGGAACTCCGACCACGGCTCGAGCGCGGACGGGTAGATGGTGTCGGCGCTGGGCCGCACTTGCAGCACGATCGCGTTCAGGTTGAGCAGCTTGCAACGCTCGAGGATGGCGATGGCTTCGGCCTGCTGCTTTTCAGCAGTCAGATTACTGCGGCTGGGCCAGTCGATATTGGCGACCGTCGAAATCCAGGCGGCACGGAACTCGCGCGGTGCCGGTGGCGGCGTGACCAGGCTGGCCGGTGTCGGTGTGACCGGCGGCGGCAGTGCGCCAGGTGCAGCCGGCGCGGCGGGCCCTTCGGGCACGACCGCAGTCGGCGTGCTCGAGCAGCCCTGCATGATGGCAGCCACGGCGCCGGCCACGCCAGCGGTCAAGGTCAGCCGTTTCTTCGCATTAAATACCAAAACATTCCCCGATCCAATTGAGCGTCGTATTGTAATGCGGTCGCCGCCATTTTCTAGCCCTGCTTCTTACCGAATCCGGGCTTGATTTCCACCAGTGCAGTCATGAAAAAGGCGGGCAACGTTGAAATACATGCCCAGATGAAAAAGTTCTGGTAACCGAGCAGGTGTTGCAGCTTGCCGCTGATCATTCCTGGCAACATCATGCCCAGTGCCATGAAGCCGGTGCAGATCGCGTAGTGAGCAGTCTTGTGCTCGCCGTCGGCCACCATGATCATGTACAGCATGAAGGCGGCGAAGCCGAAGCCGTAGCCGAATTGCTCGACCGCCAGGCAGCCGGCAATCACTTCGATGCTGGTGGGCATGGCCGTGGCCAGGTACACGAACACCAGGTCTGGTACGTGCATGATGAACAACATCGGCCAGATCGCCTTTTTCAGGCCGAAGCGGGCGATCACGATGCCGCCAGCGATGCCGCCCAGCACCAGCGCCGCCACGCCAATGGTGCCGTACACCAGGCCGAACTCGGACGTGGTCAAGCCCAGCCCGCCCTGCTCGCGCGGATCGAGCAGGAATGGCGCCGCCATCTTGAGCAGCTGCGCCTCACCGAGCCGGTACAGCAGGAGGAAGCCGATGATGGACACGATGCCCTTCTTGCGGAAGAAACTGCGGAAGGTTTCGATAAAGTCCGTCCACAACGCGCCGGTCTTGGCGGTACTGTGGTCGCCCTGCGGGCGCGGCAGCACCAGCTGGTGGTACGCGCACAGCGCCAGGAAAATTGCTGCCGTGATGCCGAACACCACCGACCAGGCGTAGGCCGGATCGTTGCTCGACTTGATCAGTTCGCCAGCGAGGTACACCAGTCCGCCCTGCCCGGCGATCATCGCCAGTTTATAAAATGCGCTGCGCACGCCGACAAAGGCGGCCTGCTGGTGCTGCGAAGGCAAGCCCAGCATGTAATAGCCGTCCGAGGCGATGTCGTGCGTGGCGGAGGCAAACGCCATCAGCCACAGCACTGCCAGGCTCAGCGCAAAAAATTGTGGCAAATGCAAGGTAAAGGCGACCGCCGCCAGCGCCGCACTGGACACCAGCTGCATCAGCACGGTCCAGTGGCGCTTGGTGCCAAACAGGTCGACGATGGGCGACCACAGCGGCTTGAGCACCCACGGCAGGTATAACCACGAGGTATAAAACGCCAGGTCGTCGTTGGAGACGCCGAGGTTCTTGTACATCACGGTGGACAGCAGCATCACCGCCACGTAGGGCACAGCCTGGCTGAATGACACGCTGGGCACCCAGGCCCACGGGCTGCGTTGCTGCGTACTGCTTTGATTCATACGATATTCCTCCCGGCGCTAGTGTAAAGGCGGACCTCCGGGGCGGCACCTGTTATTTCTTCATCTGGTGTAACTTCGCGCCGGGCGCAAGCGCGCCATTTGGCGGATAATGCTCGCTTGTCAGACCTGCCCACCGTGCATCCATGTCCAAGAAGTCTTCCGCGCCCACCGGCTGCCCCTGCGGCGGCCCCTCGCTGGCCACCTGCTGCGGCCCGTACATAGACGGGTCCGCCATCGCGCCCACGGCTGAAGCGCTGATGCGCTCGCGCTATACCGCCTATGGCCAGCGCAACGAGCCGTACCTGCTGGCCACCTGGCATGCCAGCACCCGGCCGGCCGAGCCCTTGTTTGGTGCCGAGGAAAAACTGCAATGGCTGGGACTTGAGGTAAAATCTGCTTTACGTTTACGTCAACGTAAAGCAGAAGAGGCAGACCAGAATCGCGATACGGTGGAGTTCGTGGCACGGTTCAGGGTCGGCGGCCGCGCCGAGCGCCTGCACGAGATCAGCAACTTCGTGCGTGAACCTGACGCTATCGGTGGCGCCCTGCGCTGGTTTTACGTTGACGGACATTTTCCGCAATAAACCACACGACGCGTGCGAGACCACGCGCAAAGGAAAACCATGCCGCAGATCGACACCAAGCTCAATCCCCGTAGCGAAGATTTCAAGACCAATATCGCCGCCATGCAGGCGGTGGTGGACGACTTGCGCGCCAAGGTGGCCGCCATCGCCCAGGGCGGCGGCGCCGCTGCCAGCGCCAAACACGTCGCGCGCGGCAAGCTGCTGCCGCGCGACCGGGTGCAAATGCTGCTCGATCCGGGCACGCCGTTCCTCGAACTGTCGCAAATGGCCGCCTACGGCATGTACCAGGACGCCAATGGCGTCGATGCGGCGCCGGCCGCCGGCATCATCACCGGCATTGGCCGCGTGGCCGGCCAGGAATGCGTGATCGTCTGTAACGACGCCACCGTCAAGGGCGGGACTTACTACCCGATCACGGTCAAAAAACACCTGCGCGCGCAGGAAATCGCCGACCAGAATCACCTGCCCTGCATTTACCTGGTCGATTCCGGCGGCGCCAACCTGCCCAACCAGGACGACGTCTTTCCCGACCGCGACCACTTCGGCCGCATTTTTTACAACCAGGCCAACCTGTCGGCCAAGGGCATTCCGCAAATCGCCGTGGTGATGGGGTCGTGCACCGCCGGCGGCGCCTACGTGCCGGCCATGAGCGACGAGTCGATCATCGTCAAGGAGCAAGGCACGATTTTCCTCGGCGGTCCGCCGCTGGTGAAAGCCGCCACCGGCGAAGTGGTCACGGCCGAAGACCTGGGCGGTGGCGATGTCCACACCCGCCTGTCCGGCGTGGCTGACCACCTGGCGCAGAACGATTTGCATGCGCTGTCGCTGGCGCGCACCATTGTCTCCAATCTCAATCGCATCAAGCCGCAGCAGGGCGCCATCCGCCCCGTGGTGGAACCGAAGTACCCGGCCGAAGAACTGTATGGCGTGATTCCGGTGGACACCCGCAAGCCGTTCGATGTGCGCGAAGTGATCGCCCGCATCGTCGATGGCAGCGAGTTCGATGAATTCAAGGCGCGCTTCGGCGCCACGCTGGTGTGCGGCTTCGCCCACATCTTCGGCATGAAAGTCGGCATCATCGCCAACAACGGCATCCTGTTCTCGGAGTCCGCTGTCAAGGGCGCGCACTTCATCGAGCTGTGCGCGCAGCGCAAGATCCCGCTGGTGTTCCTGCAAAATATCACCGGCTTCATGGTCGGCCGCAAGTACGAAAACGAAGGCATCGCCCGCCATGGCGCCAAGATGGTCACGGCCGTCGCCACCGCTGCCGTGCCCAAGTTCACCGTCATCATCGGCGGCAGTTTTGGCGCCGGCAACTACGGCATGTGCGGCCGCGCCTTTTCGCCGCGCTTCATGTGGATGTGGCCCAATGCGCGCATCTCCGTCATGGGCGGCGACCAGGCGGCCAGCGTGCTGGCCACCGTCAAGCGCGACGGCATCGAGGGCAAGGGCGGCACCTGGTCGGCGGACGAAGAAGCCGCGTTCAAGCAGCCGATCAAGCAGCAGTACGAAGAGCAGGGCCACCCCTACTACGCCACCGCGCGCCTGTGGGACGACGGCGTGATCGATCCGGCCGATACCCGCACGGTGCTGGGCCTGGGCCTGTCTGCCGCGCTCAATGCACCGATCGAAGACACCAAATTCGGTATCTTCCGGATGTAAGGAGCGGCCATGACATACGACACCCTGACCATCGAACGCGCCGGCCACTTGGCTACCGTCACCCTCAATCGCCCCGACGTGCGCAATGCGTTCAACGAGGCGACCATCGCAGAACTGACGCAGGCGTTCGGCGCACTGGGCGCCGACGAGTCGGTGCGCGCCATCGTCCTGGCCGCCAGCGGCCCGGCCTTTTGCGCTGGCGCCGATTTGAACTGGATGAAAAAAATGGCGGGCTACACCCACGCCGAAAACCACGCGGATGCGCTGCAACTGGCCACCATGCTGCGCACCATCTACGAGTGCCCGCAGCCGGTGGTCGCGCGCGTGCAGGGCGACTGCTACGCCGGCGGCATGGGCCTGGTGGCCGCGTGCGACATCGTCGTGGCGGTCGATGAAGCGCAGTTCTGTCTGAGCGAAGTGAAACTCGGCCTGATCCCGGCCACCATTGCGCCGTACGTGATCAAGGCCATGGGCGAGCAGGCGGCGCGCCGGTACTTTTTGACGGCCGAACGCTTTACGGCCGCCACCGCGCTGCACATCGGCTTTGCCCACGAAGTGGTTAGCGGCGCTGCGCTCGACGCCACGTTGGCCGAGATTGTGAAAGCGCTGGTCAACAACAGCCCCGCCGCCGTGCGCCAGGCGAAAACGCTGGTGCGCGAGGTGGCGGGACGCCCGGTCGATGATGCGCTGGTGGACGATACCGCCGCGCGCATCGCCGCCATCCGCGCCTCGGAACAGGGCCGCGAAGGCGTGGCGTCGTTCCTCGAGAAACGCAAGCCGGCCTGGCTAAATTAGGAAATAAACGTATTGGAGTTGTTTTGGAATTGAATAATCAAAGCGAATGGGTTACCCGCAGCCTGCGCAGCGTCTGGCATCCGTGTACCCAGATGCAGCACCACGAAACCGTGCCGCTGATCCCGGTCAAGCGCGGCCAGGGTGCGTGGCTGTACGACCATGAAGGCCGCCGCTACCTCGACGCCATCAGCTCGTGGTGGGTCAACCTGTTCGGCCACGCCAACCCGCGCATCAACGCGGCGTTGAAGGATCAACTCGATACTCTGGAACACGCAATGCTGGCCGGCTTTACCCACGAGCCGGTGATCGAGCTGTCCGAAAAACTGTCGGCATTGACCGGCGGGGTGCTGGGCCACAGTTTCTACGCCAGCGACGGCGCCTCCGCCGTGGAAATCGCCCTCAAGATGAGTTTTCACTCGTGGCGCAACCACGGCAAAACCGACAAACAAGAATTCGTCTGCCTCAAGGGCAGCTACCACGGCGAGACCATCGGGGCGCTGGCCGTTACCGACGTCGCGCTGTTCAAGGACGCTTACGGCCCGCTGCTGCGCGCCTCGCAAACCGTGATGTCGCCGGACGCGCGCCAGGCCCGCGACGGCGAAACCGCCCAAGATATCGCCCGCCGCGCCGCCGCCGATGTCGAGCGCCTGTTCCAGGAAAAATCGGAAAAAATCGCCGCCATCATCATCGAACCTCTGGTGCAATGCGCCACTGGCATGGCCATGCACGACCCGCTGTACCTGCAACTGATGCGCGCACTGTGCGACCAATACTCGGTGCACCTGATCCTCGACGAAATCGCCGTCGGCTGCGGCCGTACCGGCACCTTCTTCGCCTGCGAGCAGGCCGGCGTGTGGCCCGACTTCGTCTGCCTGTCCAAGGGCATCAGCGGCGGCTATCTGCCGCTGTCGCTGGTGATGACGCGCGCCGAGATCTACCAGGCGTTTTACAGCAATGACGTCACGCGCGGCTTTTTGCACTCGCACTCGTACACCGGCAACCCGCTGGCGTGCCGCGCCGCCCTGGCTACCCTGCAAATCTTCGAGGAAGACGATGTGCTGGCTGCCAACCGCATCAAGTCGGCCAAGCTGACCGCCGCCCTGCAACCGCTGGCGCAACACGCCAGGGTGCGCAACTTCCGCAACCGCGGCATGATCTGGGCGTTCGATGCGATTGACGCCACCCCGGATTTTTCGCGCCGCTTCTTTGCCACGGCCGTGGAACACGAACTGTTGATGCGCCCCATCGGCGCCACTGTGTACCTGATGCCGCCGTACATCCTGGACGACGAAGAAATCGCCGGCCTGGCCGCCAACACGCTGGCCGTGTTCGACAAAACGATGGCAGGTTGAGATGAAGCTGCTTGCCCAACTCTCGCACCAGCTGCAAGCGCTCGACGAACGCAGCCTGATCCGCCGCCGCCGCACGGTCGATACGCCGTGCGGTCCGCGCGTGACGGTCGATGGCCGCGAACTGCTGGCCTTTTGCAGCAACGACTACCTGGGCCTGGCCAACCACCCGGTGCTGGTCGAGGCGTTGCGCGAAGGCGCCGCGCGCTACGGTGCCGGCAGCGGCGCTTCGCATTTGATCAGCGGCCATGCACGCCCGCACGCGCTGCTGGAAGACCGCCTGGCCGATTTCGTCGGTGCGCACCTGGAGCAGCCGCGCGCGCTCACCTTCTGCACCGGCTACATGGCCAACCTGGCCATCATCAGTGGCCTGACGGCAGGCGACCGCGATGCCGAGATTTTTTCGGAGTCGCTCAACCACGCCTCGTTGATCGACGGCGCCCGCCTGTCGCGCACCCGCGTGCACGTGTACCCGCACGCCGACCTGGCCGCGCTCGAGGCCATGCTCAAGGCCAGCAACGCTGCCACCAGGCTGGTGGTCACCGACAGCGTGTTCAGCATGGATGGCGACCTGGCGCCGCTGCCGGAACTCCTGGCGCTGTGCGAACAGCACAACGCCTGGCTGGTGGTCGATGATGCCCACGGTTTCGGCACGCTCGGTGCGCGCGGCCACGGCGCCCTCGAACACTTCGACCTGCGCTCGCCGTACCTGGTGTACATGGGCACCCTGGGCAAGGCGGCCGGCATCGGTGGCGCCTTTGTCGCCGCCCACGCGACGGTAATCGACACGCTGGTGCAAAAAGCCCGCCCGTATATCTTCACCACCGCCGCGCCGCCGGCCATGGCCCATGCGCTGCTGGCCAGCCTGGACCTGATCGAGGGAGCGGAAGGCGCCCAGCGCCGCGCCCACTTGCAGGCATTGGTGGCACAATTGGACGATGCCCGTACCGGCCTGCAGTTGCAACGCTGGCAACGCCTGCCGTCGGCTACCGCGATCCAGCCCATCCTGATCGGCGATAATGCCGAAACCATGCGCGCCGGCGCCGCCCTGTACGAGCAGGGACTGTGGGTAGGCACGATCCGTCCCCCCACCGTGGCGCCGGGTACCGCGCGCCTGCGGGTAACGCTCTGCGCTGGCCATAGCACCACGGAAGTGGCGCAACTGAGCGCCGCGATCAATGCACTGGAAAAGGAATGGACATGAATCTCGACGCCCCCCTGATAGTCGATACCCCGCCGGCGGACGCCGAAGTGACCGGCGAGGTCGTGCTCGACCTGGAGGCCGATGCCACTGATGAGGCCAACGCCCAGACCGCAGCATCGGCCGCCGTGGCGGCAGCCGCCCTGCCGCCGCGCTTTTCCTGCTTCGTCACCGGCACCGACACCGAGATCGGCAAGACGCTGATCTCGTCGGCGATGCTGCACGCGCTGGTGCAAGCGGGCGTGCGCGCCTGCGGCATGAAGCCGGTGGCTGCCGGCGCCGAACTGCGCGACGGCGTATGGCACAATGACGACTGCGACCAGTTGGCTGCCGCCGGCAATGTCCACCTGCAGCCATCGATCACCACGCCGTTCCTGCTACGCGAACCTGCCGCGCCGCACATCGCCGCCGCCCTGGAAGGCGTGGAGATTTCGCCGGTGCCGATCCTGGCCGCGTACGTGGAAATCAACGCCGCGTCCGACGCCGTGGTGGTGGAAGGCGTGGGCGGCTTCCGCGTGCCGCTCAACGACGAATTCGACACCGCCGACCTGGCCGAGCAACTGGGTTTGCCGGTGGTGCTGGTCGTCGGCCTGCGCCTGGGCTGCATCAGCCACGCGCTCCTGACGGTCGAAGCGATCGCCGCGCGCGGCCTGGTGCTGGCGGGCTGGGTGGCCAACGAAACCCAGGCCGACATGGCGTTTGCCGACGAAAATATCGCCGCACTCGAGCAGCGCATCGACGCACCACTGCTGGGCCGCGTGCCGCGCCTGGAACAAGCGACCGCGCAAGCTGCCGCCGCTTATCTCGACTTCACGATGCTGCCCGATTGGCCGGCACAGAAAAACACTTGAACTACGCACCTAAGCCAAACACTTGATCCACGAAGGAAAACCGATGTCCACGAACACTCTCCAAGAACCGAAAGTCGTCGCCCTGCACCGCCCGACCGCCGCCATCACCCTGCCGCCGGCAGCCACCTGGCCGATCGACGACGTGCTGGCGCTGTTCGAGCTGCCGTTCAATGACCTGATGTTCCGCGCGCAGCAAACCCACCGCGTCAACTTCCCGGACGGCGACGTCGAACTGGCCACCCTGCTGTCGATCAAGACCGGCGGCTGCGAAGAAGACTGCGGCTACTGCCCACAGGCAGCGCGCTACGACACCGGCGTCGAAGCGAAAAAAATCCTCGACATCGACACCGTGCTGGCAGCGGCCCAGCAGGCCAAGGACAACGGCGCCACGCGTTTCTGCATGGGCGCAGCCTGGCGCAGCCCGAAAGAGCGCGACATGGACAAGGTCGAAGAGATGGTGCGTGAAGTGAAGGCGCTGGGCCTGGAAACCTGCGCCACCCTGGGCATGCTGGAAGAAAAACAGGCGCAGCGCCTGAAAGATGCCGGCCTCGATTACTACAACCACAACCTCGATACCGCGCCCGAGTTCTACGATAACGTGATCTCCACCCGCGAATACCAGGACCGTCTCGACACCCTGGGCCACGTGCGCGAAGCGGGTTTAAAGGTGTGCTGCGGCGGCATCGTGGGCATGGGCGAGACGCGCCTGCAACGCGCCGGCCTGATCGCCCAGCTGGCCAACCTCAATCCCTATCCCGAATCGGTGCCGGTCAACCACCTGGTGCAGGTGGAAGGCACGCCTTTGTTCGGTATCGATCCGCTCGACCCGCTCGAATTCGTGCGCACCATCGCGGTCGCGCGTATCACCATGCCGAAGGCGCGCGTGCGTTTGTCGGCGGGTCGGCGCCAGATGGGCGAAGCCGTGCAGTCGATGTGCTTCCTGGCCGGCGCCAATTCCATCTTCTATGGCGACAAGCTGCTCACCACCGACAACCCGGAAGCGAACGACGACCGCGAGCTGCTGGCCAAGCTGGGCCTGAAAACCCGTGGCACCGTACTGGAATCGGCGCCGAAGGAGAAGTGCGGCTGCTGACCAGCGGCGTGTGAACCAGCGTGACAGCCGGCGCATGCATTACCAGAGCGGTGCCGGTGTTCGACCTCCATAAAAAAACTTCCAGCCACGAGCTGCAAAGAGAGAGACGATGTTTACCAAAATTCTGATCGCCAACCGTGGTGAAATCGCCTGCCGCGTCGCCGCCACCGCGCGCCGCCTGGGCATCAAGACCGTCGCCGTCTATTCGGAGGCGGATGCCAACGCCCTGCACGTCGCCAGCTGCGACGAAGCGATCCTGATCGGACCAGCGCCAGCCAAGGAAAGCTACCTGTGCGGCGACAAGATCATCGCCGCCGCCAGGGAGACCGGCGCCCAGGCGATCCACCCCGGCTACGGCTTCCTGTCCGAGAACGCCGATTTTGCCGAGGCGTGCGCAGCGGCCGGCCTGGTGTTCATCGGCCCGCCGGCGTCCGCCATGCGCGCCATGGGCTCCAAGTCCGCCGCCAAGACGCTGATGGAGCAGGCCGACGTGCCGCTGGTGCCCGGCTACCACGGCGACCAGCAAGACCCCGACTTCCTGCACGCACAGGCCGACCGCATCGGCTATCCCGTCCTGCTCAAGGCTTCGGCCGGCGGCGGCGGCAAGGGCATGCGCGTGGTGGACAGCTCGGCGCAATTCAAGGACGCGCTGGCCTCGTGCAAGCGCGAAGCGATCAGCTCCTTCGGCGACGACCAGGTGCTGGCCGAAAAATACCTGCAACGCCCGCGCCACATCGAAATCCAGGTGTTTGCCGACTCCCATGGCAACTGCATCTATCTGTTCGAGCGCGATTGCTCGGTGCAGCGCCGCCACCAGAAAGTGCTGGAAGAAGCGCCGGCACCGAACCTGCCGCAGGAACGCCGCGCCGCCATGGGCGAGGCGGCAGTTGCTGCCGCGCGCGCGGTCGGCTACGTGGGCGCCGGCACGGTGGAATTCATCGCCAACCAGGACGGCTCGTTCTACTTCATGGAGATGAACACGCGCCTGCAAGTGGAGCACCCGGTTACCGAAATGATCACCGGCACCGACCTGGTGGAGTGGCAGCTGCGCGTGGCCGCCGGCGAGCCGCTGCCCAAAACGCAGGCCGAACTGGCGATCCACGGCCACGCCATCGAAGCGCGCATCTACGCCGAAAATCCCGATAAAGGATTCCTGCCGTCGATCGGCACCTTGCGCCACCTGGGCACACCGGCCTCGGTGATGTTCGAACTCGGTGGCGACGCCAAGGCGCCAGCCCCGGTGCGCATCGACTCCGGCGTGCGCGCCGGCGATGCGATATCGCCGTTTTACGACCCCATGATCGCCAAGCTGATCGTGTGGGGCGCCAACCGCCAGCAGGCGCTCGCGCGCATGGCGCAGGCGCTGTCGCAATACCAGGTGGTGGGCCTGACCACCAACGTCGCCTTCCTCAAGCGCCTGGTGCAAAGCACGGCGTTTGCCACCGCCGATCTCGATACGGGCCTGATCGAGCGCAATCACGACATCCTGTTTACGGCCGCACCCGAGGCGCCCGCTGCGGCACTGGCCCTGGCCTGCGCCGCGCTGATGGCGTCGGAACAAGGCAAGGCGGCCAGCCAGGGCAACCACCCGGGCGACCCGTGGAGCAGCGCCACCGGCTGGCGCCTGAACCAGCCGTACCTGCGCGCGCTGTCGTTCAGCGACGAATTCGATTACACCGCGCACCTGAGCTACCGCGCCGACGGCTGGCTGTTCAGCACCGCTGCCGCACCGGACGCGCAGGTGCTGCAACTGACTGCGCACCACGGCGACGACTACGCCATCCGCCTCGGCGAGCAGACCATCCACGGCGTGGTGCGGCGCGACGGCGACGTGCTGCACGTATTCACCGGCGGCGCCCACTACCAGCTGACGTTCCACGATCCGATGGCCCACGCGGGCGAAGCGGAACTCGATACCGGCAGGCTTACCGCGCCCATGCCGGGCAAGGTGGTGGCAGTGCTGGCGGCCAAGGGCCAGCAGGTCAAACGCGGCGAAGCGCTGGTGATCATGGAAGCGATGAAGATGGAGCACACCATCGCCGCGCCGCACGACGGCGTGATCGACGAGATCCTGTACGGCGTGGGCGACCAGGTGGCCGACGGCGCGCCGCTGCTGGCGTTCAAAACGGAATAACACGGGAGCACACCATGCGCATACTTCTGCACCGCGCCGACGGCAGGACCGAGCCGTGGCTCAAGGATTTTTCGAAATACCTGCCCGAAGCGGAATTCGAGATCTGGCATGCCGGCGAAAAAAGCCAGCCGTGCGACTACGCGGTGGTGTGGTCGCCGCCCGAAGCCATGCTGCCCGAGCTGGCCCAGGTCAAGGCCATCTTCAACACCGGCGCCGGCGTCGATGCGCTGCTGCGCTATGGCGACGCGATCCCGCGCGAGATCCCCATCATCCGCCTGGGCGACGCCGGCATGGGCCTGCAGATGGCGGAATATGTCACGCACGCGGTGCTGCGGTACTTCCGCCGCTTCGACGACTACGAGCGGCAGGCGCGCGCCGGCATCTGGGCCGCGCTGCCGCCATACAACCGCGAAGACTTCGCCATTGGCGTGCTGGGACTCGGTGCGCTGGGCATGCGCGTGATCGAAGCGCTGGCGCCGTTCGGCTTCCCTTTGCGCGGCTGGAGCCGCACCGAGAAGCGCATCGACGGCGTGCAGTGCTACCAGGGCCTCGATGGTCTCGACACCTTCCTGCGCGGCAGCCGGGTACTGGTGTGCATGCTGCCGTTGACGCCCGAAACCAATAACCTGATCGACCGCTCCAACCTGGGCAAGCTGCCGGCCGGCGCGTACGTGATCAACGTGGCGCGCGGCGCCCACATCGCCGAGCCGGAACTGCTGTCGTTGATCAAGTCGGGCCACATCGCCGCTGCCACGCTCGACGTGTTCCGCAACGAGCCGCTGCCCGCGCAGCACCCGTTCTGGCAGGAGCCGCGCATCACCATCACGCCGCATATTTCGGCGCTCACGCTGCGGCGCGAAAGCGTGCAGCAGATCGCCGACAAAATCCGCAGTTTCGAAAGCGGACAACCGGTCGCCGACATCGTCGACCGCAACCTGGGATACTGATATGGCCATCTTGCCAAAACAAGTGAAAATCGTCGAAGTGGGACCGCGCGACGGCCTGCAAAACGAAAAGGAAAGCGTACCGGCCGCCGTCAAGACGGAGCTGGTCAACCGCCTGTCCGGCGCCGGTTTCCGCAACATCGAAGCCGCTGCGTTCGTGTCGCCCAAGTGGGTGCCGCAAATGGCCACCAGCGCCGACGTGATGGCCGCCATCGACCGCCGCCCCGGCACCATCTATTCCGCCCTCACGCCCAATATGCAGGGTTTTGACGCGGCATTGGCGGCGCGCGCGGACGAGGTAGTGATTTTCGGCTCGGCCTCCGAGGCCTTCTCGCAAAAAAACATCAACTGCTCGATCGCCGAATCGATCGCACGCTTCGACAGCGTGGCGCAGGCAGCCAAGCAGCATGGCCTGCGCCTGCGCGGCAGCATCAGCTGCGCATTCGGCTGCCCGTACCAGGGCGAGGTCTCGCCCGAGTCGGTGGCCGACGTGGTGCGCCGCATGCGCGACCTCGGTTGCGACGAAATCGACATCGCCGACACCATCGGCGTGGCCACCGCGCGCCAGACCCAAACCGTGATGGAACGCGCCGCGCGCGAGTTTTCCATCGACGCGCTGGCCGGTCACTTCCACGACACCTACGGCCAGGGCCTGGCCAATATCTACGCCAGCCTGGAAGTGGGCATCTCGATCTACCACTCGTCGGTGGCAGGACTGGGCGGCTGCCCCTACGCCAAGGGCGCCACCGGCAACATCGCCACCGAGGACGTGCTGTATATGATGGAAGGCCTCGGCATCGAGACCGGCATCGACCTCGATATCGTGGCCGACGCGGGCCAGTTCATCTCGCAATTCCTGGGCCGCAAAAGCGCCAGCCGCGCGGGCAATGCGCTGGCAGCAAAGCGCGCCGGCTGAGCCCATTAGTTCCAGTTAGGGAACCTCGAAAAACCGTAGCGAGCGGTTCGTTATCGTCGGGAGTAGCGGAAGCGTACGGAGGTACGCTGAGCAACGGAGCGGCGATAGCGGACCGCGCAGCAGGTTTCTCGAGGTTCCCGCTACATCTGCCTGAATTGGCGCGCATAAGCCTCACTCACCGCCAGCGTTTCACGCCGGCCGCGCAGGTGGATTTCCAGGGCCGCGCCCTGGCGCTCGATCCGGTCCACCGCCTGCAGGTTGACGATGGCGGCGCGGTGGATCCGGGTGAACTGCGCCGGGTCCAGTTGCGCCGCCAGATTCTTGAGCGGCACCCGTATCAACGCTTCGCCGCTGGCGGTCACCACGCGCGTGTACTTGTCCTCGGCCTGGAAGTACAGCACCTCCCCCACCGGCAGCAGCCGCACCGACGATCCCGACGACGCCTTGATCCACTTGAGGAACACCGGGACCGGCGCCGGCATGGCCTGCCGCCATACCTCGGGCGCGATCGCCTGCACGCCATCGCCGCGCGATTTGAGCCGCTTGATGGTATGCAGCAGGCGCGCGGCGTCGAGCGGCTTGACCAGGTAGTCGCATGCGCCAGCCTCGAACGCATGCAGCGCGTGTTCCGCATACGCGGTGACGAACACGATCTGCGCCGACGGCGGCACATGGCGCGCCACCTCGATGCCGTTCAGGCCCGGAATCTGGATGTCGAGGAAGACGATGTCGGGCCGCAGCGATTCGAGCAGCGCGACCGCTTCGATGCCGTTTTCCGCCATGCCGGCAAGCTCCAGTTCCGGCCACAGCGCCGCCAGCTGGTCGGCCAGTTCGGCGCGTAACAGCGGCTCGTCTTCGACGATCAGCGCGCGCATCATGCGCCCTCCCCGGGTACCACCAATATCGCCTGCACGCCGCCCGTTTCAGGCGCTACCACCGTCAGCGAAGCGCGCGCGCCATACAGCAGTTGCAGGCGTTCGTGGATATTGGCCAGGCCCACGCCCTGCCCCGGCTCGTCGCACAGGCCGGCGCCGTTGTCGGCCACCGTCACGCGCAAAGCGCCATCGTCGAGCGTGGCGCGGATCACGAGTTCGCCGGGCCGGGTGGCGCTTTCCAGGCCATGCTTGATGGCGTTTTCCACCAGCGAGATCAGCATCGCCGGTGGGAACGGCAGCGCGCGCCCCGCGTCGTCGGCCTCGATACGGAAGCTGAGCCGCTCGCCCATGCGGATGCGCATGATGGCGAGATAGTCGGCGGCCAGCGCCAGCTCGCGCCCCAGCGTTGACGACACGCGGCGCATGTCGGGCATGGCGTTGTGCAGGTAGCCGACCAGGTGGTCGAGCATCTGCTGCGCCAGCGCGCTATCGGTGCGCACCAGGTACTTGAGGTTGGCAAGGGTGTTGAACAGGAAGTGCGGCTCCACCTGCGCCTGCAGGGCAGCCAGCTTGGCGTGCAGCGCGGCGCGCTCCAGATCGCGTTCGCGCTTGAGCAGTTGCGCGATATCGTGGCGGCGTTTGAGTTCGATACGCAGGTGGTCGGCCACGACCTGCACCGCTTGCCATGCTTCGCCGCGCTGCACGTAAAAAAAATCGAGGCCGAAGCGGCCACGGATCTCGATGTTTATCGGCGGCCACGGCTGTCCGGGCTGCCCCGCCTGACCGCTGACGATCACCTCGATGCGCCGCCACAGGAATAGCGAGCGCGGCGGCGCCAGCGTAATGCGCCCCTTGAACGGACGGTACGAAAACGCGGCAGGACCGACATAGCCGAGCGCGCGGCCCAGGGCCAGGCCGGACAGGGTTTCGGCGCAGGCGTCGAAGGTGGTGAGCGGGTCGAGCGGCGAGATGATCGCCAGGCGTGGACTGGTGGAGATCATTTGCGGCGTGAGCGCGATGCCGGCCTCGCGCAATTCGAACAGGTAGCGCCGGCTCAGGCTGATGCTTGCCAGCGCCAGCAGCATGTAGTCGAGCAACAGCCACGGTCCGCCTATCAGCGCCAGGACGGCCAGGGGCAACGCCGTCCAGGTCAGGTGGCGCAACAGGGTTTGCGCGTGGTAGCGCCATACCAGGCGCGGCTCGTGGGTGATGGACGAAAGCGGGGGGATGAACAATGGCGTCATGCCGGGATTCTACGCCGGCGCCAGGCGCGGCGGCTGCCGGTGCGATGGAGGGCCGGTTTCGGCCGATGAATACGGTCCAACACAGAACCGTCGCCGGAATGGAAAAATCCCGCCTGACGTTGCCATCAGGCGGGATTTTAAATTTTGGTCGGAGTACAAGGATTCGAACCTTGGACCCCCTGGTCCCAAACCAGGTGCGCTACCGGGCTGCGCTACACTCCGAAGAAGCAAGATAATACAAGCTGCCGCCCCCTCCGTCAAGGGCGTCATAAATATTTATGTCATTTACTGGTGCAAGACAGTGGAACTTACATAAAATGCATGCACCCAAACAAAGGACCGGCCATGAGCATAGTGTTGTCGACAGAACCGATGCGTCGCCGCAACGTCGTGCCGGGCATCCTGGTGTCGCTGGCGCTGCATGCGGCGCTGATCTTCGGCTACCGCCTGGCCGCACCCATGCCGCCCCCGGAGCTTTCCCCCAACCGGACCATGACCGTGTGGCTGCTGCCCACGCCTGCGCCTGCTGCGCCCGCCATTCCAGCGCAGTCGGAAATGGCGCCACGGCTGGCAACGCAGACGGCGGCTACCCGCGAACGCAGGGACGCGCGCGAAGAAGGCGAGCGCAGCCGGAGCCGCCAACGAACGCACGAGACGCCCGTTCATGACCGCCCGTCAGCGGCCATCACTGCCGCCACGCCGACGCCCGCCCCGACCGACACCACCGTGGTGGCCGACACCGCCAAGCCGGCCGGCGCCGATTACGATCCGCTGCGCGCACCGGCGGAACCGAAACCTTTCGATATCGAGGCAGCACGCAAGGCCGCGCGCAAGGTGGCGGTGGAAAAGCCGGCGCCAGGTACCCTGGCCGCGCAGTTGCAAACGCATCCGCTTTATCCGGAAGATGACCGCAACAAGCTGGAGAAAGACATGGCGCGCGCCGGCCGGCCCGACTGCCTGAAGAGCGGCGGCAACCTGCTGACGCCGTTATTCTGGCTGCTCGACAAGAAAGACCATGGCTGCAAGCTCTGAGCAGCCGAGATACTGCCTGACGCTTACTGTTCCTGCTTGAACGTCAGCGCCAGTTCGTACAAGGCATTTTTCTTCTTGCCCGTGATTTGCGCGGCCAGCCCGGCCGCCTGCTTGACCGACAGCTCGGTCAGCAAGACCTTGAGTATCCTTTCCGCCTCGGCATCGCCGGCCTCGTCCTGCGCGGGCGCACCGGCCAGCAGCACGACGAACTCGCCCTTTTCGCGGTGGGCGTCGGCACGGATCCAGGCTTCGGCCTCGGACAGCGGGCAGCGGTGGATTTCCTCGAACATCTTGGTCAGTTCGCGCGCGAACACCACTTCGCGCTCCGGCTCGAACACGGCTGCCAGCGCGGTGGCGCAGTCGAGGATGCGGTGCGGCGCTTCATAAAACACCATGGTGGCGGTCACCGTGCGCAAGGTGGCGAGAAAATTCTCGCGCTGCTTGGCCTTGGCCGGTAAAAAGCCGACAAAATAAAACTGGTCGTTGACCAGGCCGCTGGCCGACAGCGCCGTCACCGCCGCCGAGGCGCCGGGCAGCGGCAGCACGCGCAAGCCGGCCGCGCGAACGGCCTCGACAATGCGCGCACCGGGATCGGAGACGGCCGGCGTGCCGGCGTCGGAGACCAGCGCGATGCGCTCGCCAGCCTGCAGGCGCGCGATCAGGGTCTCGGCCACTTCGCGCTCGTTGTGCTGGTGCGCGGCGATCAGCGGCCGGTGCAGGCCGAAGCGCGTCATCAGTTGTGCGGTGTTGCGGGTGTCCTCGCACGCGACCGCATCGACCAGGCTTAAAACGTGCAATGCGCGCACACTGATGTCGGCGACATTGCCGATGGGGGTCGCCACGACGTACAAGGTTGCGCTAGGATAGGTCTGGTGCGCTGTTTCTTCCAAGACAGGAAGGGCGGAAATGGCGCGGGTAGTATTTTCAGACATATCGTGGTCAGTAAATGGAATGAGGGGGCAGCATGAAAAAAATGAGGTTGTGCGCGGCAGTTGCCGCATTGGCGGCGCTGGCATTGATGAGCGGGTGCGGCTCGTCCGTGCCTATCATTATAAGCCCGCCACCGGCGCCCGCTCCCGTGCCGTTGCCGCCGCCACCGCCGGAACCACCACCGCCGGCAGCGGAAGTGTTCGCCATCGCGATGCCGGGGGCGGCCGCCCAACCCACGCGCGCACCTGATACCGACCAGCTGCGCACCGAGAATGCCACTGGCTACCGGCCAGCGGACGACGCCACCAAGCCGTCCGGCGCGCCGGTGCGCATGGGCTTGATCCTGCCGCTGCGCTCGGAGACCCTGGGCGCCGCCGCCGAAGCGCTGCGCGCCGGCTTCATGGCGGCCTGGGAACGCGACCGCGACAACATCACCATCACCGTGGTGGAAACGGGCGACGTCGCGCAAGACATTTTATCGAGCTACGCCCAGACCCTGGAAGCGGTTGACCTCGTGGTCGGCCCGCTGGCACGCTCGGCGGTCACTGCCGTGGCGACCAGCCCGCTGGTGACCAAGCCCACCATCGCTCTCAATCACCCGGAAGGTTACGGCACGGCCAACGCCACCCCGCTGCCGCAGCAAATGCTGCCCATGGGCCTGTCGATCGAGGAAGAAGCGCGCCAGGTGGCGCAATGGGCGGCGGCCGAGCAGCCCGGCGCCAGCGCCATGATCATTACCACCAGCACGCCATGGCAGCGCCGCATCGCGGCAGCGTTTGCCGCCCACTGGCAGCAACTGGGCCAGCAGGTGCGCATGGTGGAACTGAGCGCCCCGAACAATTACCTGAGCGACCCGGAACTGGTGCAACTGCGCGCACGCCTGCAACAGGACCCGCCAGGCTTGCTGTTTTCGGCCATGGGTGCCGACCAGACCCGCCAACTGCGCGGCGCGCTGAACAGCGGCCTGGTGCATGAAGCGGACGAGCCGGTGATCAGCACCGCCGACGGCTTGCCGGCCACTCCTGCCGCACCGGTTGCCCCCACCGGCTTTGCCGCCCTGCCGCTGTACGGCACGTCGGCGCTGAACGCCGGCGGCGGCATGAATTCGCCCACCAACGAACTCGACGGCGTGCGCCTGCTTGACCTGCCATGGCAGGTGCAGCGCGACCATCCGGCGGTGATGGTCTATCCGCACCCGGTACAAGCCGGCACGGCCGACATGGAACGCCTGTACGCGCTGGGCATCGACGCCTACCGCGTGGCGCGCGAAATCAGCCGCAAGCCGGCCGGCCGTTTCAGCATCGACGGTGTCACGGGACGCCTGACGGTGGACTTCGGCCAAGGCCCGGCCCGCTTCGAGCGGGTGGAGCAGCCGGCCGTGTTCCAGCACGGCGTGCCGCAAGCGGTCCAGCAGTAACCAACCATGGCGCCGCCCCGCGCGCCGAGCGGACGGCGCACCGCGCAACAGCAACTGGGCCAGCAAGGCGAAGACCGCGCGCTGGCCTACCTGGTGGCGCAGGGCCTGATGCTGGTCGAACGCAATTTTCGCTGCAAGGCCGGCGAGATCGACCTGATCATGCGCCACGGCGCCCACCTGGTGTTCGTCGAGGTGCGGCGCCGAGCCCCGAGTGGTTTTGGCGGCGCGGCCGCCAGCGTCACCCATCACAAGCAGCGGCGGCTGGTCCATGCCGCCCAGTACTACCTGCTACGCCACCGCTCTCCTCCACCGTGCCGCTTCGACCTGGTTGCCCTTGATGGCGATCAGCTGGAGTGGCTGCGCAATATCATTACGCTTTAAGCCCTTCTTCAGCGCAGATGTAAGCATTTTTAACAGGTCTTGTCCGGGGTTTCGGATGACTGCACTATAATCAGCACACTATGACAAATCAACGCATCCTGGCGCACTTCCACGAAAGTGCCGAACTGAAAATCCAATCGGCCACCGTGCTGGCGCCCCATATCGCCCAAGCCATCGACATGATGTTTGCGGCATTGTCTAACGGCAATAAGATTTTGGTGTGCGGCAACGGCGGCTCGGCTGCCGACGCCCAGCATTTCGCCGCCGAACTGGTGGGGCGCTTCGAACGCGAACGCTTCCCGCTGCCCGCCATTGCGCTTACCACCGACACGTCGATCCTGACCGCAGTGGCCAACGACTACAGCTACCGCGAAATCTTTTCCAAGCAGGTGCAGGCGTTCGGCCAGTCCGGCGACATCCTGCTGGCGTTTTCCACGTCCGGCAATTCGGGCAACGTGGTGGCTGCCATCGAAGCGGCGCTCGAGCGCGAAATGCGCATCGTGGCGCTGACCGGCAAGGGCGGCGGCGAGATCGGCAAGATGCTGACCGATGCCGACGTCCATATCTGCGTCCCGGCCGACCGTACTGCCCGCATCCAGGAAGTGCACCTGGTCTGCATCCACAGCATTTGCGACGGCATTGATGTCGCCCTATTCGGAGGAGATGTGAATGAGTAATTCCCGCACTATCTGGACTACACTGAAACGCCCGCTTGCCATGAGCGTGCTGTGCCTGGCCACCGCTGCTACCCTGTCCGGTTGCGTGGCGCTGGTTGCCGGCGGCGCCATCACCGGTACCCTGGCCGCTTCCGACCGCCGCACGTTTGGTGCGCAAACCGAGGATACGTCGATCCAGTTCAAGGGTGCGAACAAGCTGCGCAATGTGCTCGGCAGCGATGCCCACGTCAACATCAACAGCTTCAACCGCCGCGTGCTGTTGTCCGGCGAAGTGCCCGACGATGCCGCCAAGGCCACCGCCGAGCGCGAAATGGCGTCGGTCGAAGGCGTGCTGTCGGTGATCAACGAGCTGGAAGTGGCCGGCCCCGCCAGCTACACCTCGCGCTCGAACGACACCATTATCACCGGCAAGGTCAAGGCCAGCCTGGTGGACGCCAAGGATATCTCGGCCAATTCCTACCAGGTGGTGACCGAGCGCGGCGTGGTGTTCCTGATGGGCCGCGTGACCCAGCGCGAAGGCCAGATCGGCGCCGATATCGCACGCGGCGTCTCGGGCGTGAGCAAGGTAGTCAAGGTCTTCGAATATATTTCTGAAGACGAGTGGAAATCGTACCAGCCAAAGCCTGGCGCTTCGGCGCAATGATGCCATGAGCACGACCACTGCATTGCCGGAGTCCTCGCGCGCCTGGGTCAAGCCGCTGATCGCTGCCGTGGCGCTGGCCGTAATCGGCGCGGTGGCCTACGTCACGCTCAGCAAGCGGCCGGTGGCGCCCGAGGTCACGTTCGTCACCATCAAGGGCGAAAAGATTGCGCCTGCAGACCTGCGCGGCAAGGTGGTAATGGTCAACTTCTGGGCCACCTCGTGCACCACCTGCGTGGCCGAAATGCCGCAGATGGTCGAGACCTACAACAAGTTCAAGGACGACGGCCTGGAATTCGTGGCCGTGGCCATGAGCTACGACCCGCCCAACTACGTGGTCAACTACGCCGATACGCGCAAGCTGCCGTTCAAGGTGGCGCTCGACACCGACGGCTCGGCCGCCAAGGCCTACGGCGACGTCTCGATGACGCCCACCACCTTCGTCATCGCCAAGGATGGCAAGATCCTCAAGAAATACGTGGGGCAGCCCGATTTTCCGGCGCTGCACCAGTTGCTCTCCACCTCGCTCAAGGGCTAAGTCTCAAAAGCCGGCCTGTACCGAGAGGTAGAGGCCGCGCTGGGTCTTCGGATTGAAGACCGTGATCTTGCCCAGATTCGCATACGCTGCCGTCACCGACACATGCTTGGTCGGGAACCACGCCACGAACGCATCGTAATACGCCTTTTCCGGATCGACGCCGAGGTTGTGCGGCTTGCGCCGGTACTCCGCGCCCACCGCCAGGTGGCGGTTGATCAGGTACGCGGCCGACACTTCCGGCATCACCTTGCGGCTGTCGCCCTGGTCGCCGCCGAAGCCCAGCAAGCCCATCTGGTTGGCCTTGGTGGCGCGCAGGGTCAGGTTCAGCAGCAGGCTTTGCTCGAGCAGGATCTTGGTGGCGGCCACGTAGTAGTCATAGCCGCTGTCGTCCTTCGCACCGAGCTGGGTGACGCTGGTCACGCCCAGCGCGCCGAGTCCCTTCACGCCCTTGTTGTCCTTGTACATGGCCCCCACCGCGATCTGCGGCAACCAGCTGTCCTGTTCGTACACGGCATCGCCGGTCAGCTTGACCTTGATGCCGAGGATGTCCTGCTTGAGGATGAGGTTGTCGAGCGGCGCCAGGCTGCCCTTGAACGACTGGCTGGCCACTGACAATTCCACGCGGTCGGCCAGGCCGATCGCCACGCCATAGGTGTCGAGCTTGTAGTCCTGGGTGCTGATATACGTGTAATGGGCGTTGGCGCCCCAGCTGTCGCGGGTGCCATAGCCGGTGATCAGGGCCCACGGCACGATGCCGCCACCGCCGGCGCCTTCCACCTGGCTGACGCCGCCGGTGGCCAGCAGCTTGCCCATGTCGGGCGAAGCCTGGGATTGGGCGGCGGCGCTGCCAGCGCTTGACGCCATCAGGATTGCGAGAGTGAGCCTGGCGATGGAAAATGTCATGAGGATGCTCCTGGCGGCTGCTTACTTGGTGACGATGGCGCGCTGCATGGGCGCAAGCTTGGCCACCAGCTTGTTGGCGACGCTGTTCGGGACGTTGTGGCGTTCCATGGCGATTTGCAGGTCTTCGGTCAGCGCGTTGAACATGGCGTTGGTGATTTTCAGATCCTGGTGCACGGTGGTCATGTCGCGCACGGTGCCCACGCCGTCCATGGTCTTGTCGCGGTATTTACCGGTGTACTTGCACGGCCCACCGGCGAACTCGCAGATCTGCTCCTGCAGGCGCACGTTCAGTTGGTCCATGTCGAAGTCGGCGAAGTTGTCCTTGATGCGCGGATCGGCCAGCACCAGCGGGATGAAGGTATCGACGATTTTCTTGATGCCTTCCTTGCCACCGAGGCCCCGGTAAACGGTGTCGTCGGCATAAGGTGTTTGCGCCACGGCCAGCGAGGACGCCAGCAGCAAGCCTGTCATGACGGCGGCTACGCGCGAAAGTAGTTTCATGTCGGTTCCTCAGCAGGGAAAATAGGGAATATCCCTCCGACAATTTATCAGCTTATGCACGTCGATCGGCCATTTGTTTGCTTGAAATCAACACTCTCGGATTGCCAGTTGTGGCTTGCTGAACACGCCGCCGATGTCAGCGCGGCTGGCATCAGGCCCAGCGGATCGGCGCCTTGCCGTGGGCGGCCAGGTAATCGTTGGTCCGCGAAAACGGCTTGCTGCCGAAAAATCCCTTGTGGGCCGAGAACGGCGACGGATGCGGCGAGGTAATCACCAGGTGCTTGTTGGTATCGATCAGCGCGCGCTTGGCAATTGCGTAACTGCCCCACAGGATGAACACCAGGCCGTCGCGATGGTCGGACAACCGCGCGATGGCGCTGTCGGTAAAAGTTTCCCACCCCTTGTTCGCATGCGACCCGGCCTGCCGTGCACGCACGGTCAGCACGCTATTGAGCAAAAACACGCCCTGCTCGGCCCAGTCGGTCAGATCGGTCTGGCGCCGTTCGACGCCGGTATCGTCGCGCAATTCCTGGAAGATGTTTTGCAGGCTGGGCTGGGGCCGATTGCCGTCCGGCACCGAGAAGCAGAAGCCCATGGCGGCGCCAGGCGTGTGGTACGGATCCTGGCCGAGGATGACAACCTTGACGGCATCGAACGGCGTCAGGTCGAAGGCACGGAAGATGTTTTTACCGGCCGGGCAGCAAGGACCGGCAGCGTACTCTTCCTTCACAAAGGCGGTGAGGCTTTGCCAGTACGGTTGCTCGAACTGGTCTTGCAGATGGGCTTTCCATGATGGTTCGATGCGGACGGTCATTGCGGGCCCATTGATAATCACTTTTCCATTGAATGAACCTTAAATATAGCATCTGCAAGCCGTGAGCCGGTTGAAACCAGCTTGGATAGCACCCGTAGTTGCTCGATATTGGCCAAATTGTCTGTAGCTGCGGGGTAATTTATTGAGTGATCAATTTCACCCCAAATTTCCTCAAACAATGTCCTAACTTGGACTTCGCAGCAAGTTCCATCTAGGCTATTCGCTGGCGCGATTAAAAAATGTACGCTCGTATAATATGATGGTTTAACAGAAGTACGAATTTTAAATCTACTAAAATAATCCACAGTTTCTGGATCCCAACTATATGCAACAGGCTTTTCTAATAGCTTCCAATTTTTTGCTTTTATTTGCCTTGTAATAAAATTAAATATTTTTTCAAATTGTTCTTGATGCAGATGAAGTATTCTCAAACCTGAAAAATCAGTAATTTCAGATAATGCATTCTCAGTAGTAATTACCTTTCCAGCGGCACGCTTTCTATTAATTTTTTCAAGAAGATGTTTTTCGTCTTTTGTTCTAGACCTTACTGAATGAATAACCGCAGGTATTCCAGTATTTAGTTTTGGGTCAGAAAGAAAAGCACTAGACACAGATTGCGCAAACAATTCAAACAATCGCTGTTTTTCTTTAAAAACTTCTACAATATCTTTTGCCGAATCCTCAGGAATTTTGAGAGCATCATCTTTTTTCATTCTTTTTACTCCAGAGATTCAATTCGCTGTATCAGTGCATTTGCGAAATCAGTATATTTTGCCTGAGTTTTTAAAATATCCGGTTTTTGACCATTAATAGTATTTTGATGCTCCTTATCTATCTGGTCTAACGCAGGAATTTTCCACATAGGCACTCGGTAATGCTGAGCCAGAGTAGGAAAAGTGTTATGACTATGCATAATTGATTCTCCGCCAATTGGCTCACCTAAAACGGAATCATCGATATTAATACGTAGATCATCTCCAATATATTGGTGAATAATATTGGGTATCTGTAGAGCATATTTCAAATGTGCTTGTGCAAGATTCCATTTGGAACTATGCTTTGTGTATTTTTTAGCATTATATATAGTATAACCAATAAATTGAACAAAAGTTTTTGGGAATAATTTTCTTTTATCCGTAGATATTAACTTGTATATTATATCAAATTCCTCATGCCATTTTGTTAAGCTACTTCCAATATTTCTAATTCCGTATAATGAAAACATATCTGGGGCAGCTGGAACAAAAAATCCATCAACAGTAGAAATAATAGTTTTATTTAATGACCCAAGACTTGGCGAAGTATCGACAATTACATAATCGTATTTGTATTTTTTTCCATACTCTTCCGCTATAGCCCGAATACGCGTTATTGTACGAATTGCGAGTGCGTCCCCCCGATAAGCATCACTCCACCGGGAAGAAATTTTTTCTTCAAATGCATGAATCGAAAGTCGCCCCGGTATCATATGTAATTCTTTTGTTATTTTTAATGGCGGGGGCAACTTTTCATATTCGCCCGTACCATCGATTGTAGGCATCAAAAGATAGTGTAACGATCTAGGTTTGTTATTTAAAGCTTGAATTTTCTTTAAAGGAGTAGACTTCATAAACTCTTCAACGCCCATCTCGATACATAAATCCTCGTCCTCCCATATTTTGTGAATTTCTTCAACGGAAAGTGTGTATATTGTCAAGTTGCACTGTGGATCTGCATCCATCAATAAAACTTTGTATCCTAACTCACTCAACGAGTGGGCCAGATGATAAGTAAGAGTGGTCTTTCCAACCCCGCCTTTGTTATTAAAAACTGAGAGAATTTTCATATTTTTCCCGTATGCACAATAAAAAAATAGTATCACTGATATTTATTTTTGGCAACATGCAGAAAGATTGCCGATGTAAATTCATCATTCTGATACATTAGTTTCGATTTTTTACAACAAAGTGTGAAGGAAGGTGTAGAAGCACGCTTGATATTAAATCTTCAGGCCAGATAATTTTGTAATTAATTTCCTGGTAAGCAAACAATCGAAACAACGGCTCACAATTAATATTGCCAAACTATTATTTTACTCAGCATGTCTTCTTTTCGCCTGAACTTTTTCCGAATGAACGCGTGTGATCAGGAGGTCGGGGCGACGCGCAGTGTGCACGAACGCCTCTATCTGATCGCAATAAAGTCTATCTCGGGTACTCAGTTGATATAGTAGCGAAATGATTGGCAACTCGGGTCGGACTTTTCATCAAGCCAGTTTGCATATGGTGGGAGCGGAAGTAGGGGAACTATGCGTGCCAAATGGTAGGCCTGATTGCGCCCGAACAGCACTGCTTATCAACTCCTTGATTTGCAATTGCTTCATTGATAGGGACTGTGGACATATATCCTCCTTAGGCATTCGTTTGATTATGCCAGCCAGGGGAAAAGTGAATCGACGCGCGTGTGGGTTCGGCGACTTGGGAGTAGTGACGCACAGCCACCATTCTTGTGCACCAATCGAGGAAATTTGATTTCCCCGATTGGACGCAGAGGATCTTACAACCTACACCTACCGAGCAAATCAGGCGTTGACTGCTGCAGCCAGCACATTGTGTGCCTGCTCATCCGCATGGTACGAGCTGCGCACCATGGCGCCGACGGCGGCGTGGCCGAAGCCCATTTTGTAGGCTTCTTCTTCGAACATCTTGAACACGTCGGGGTGCACGTAGCGGCGTACCGGCAAGTGGCTGTTCGATGGTGCCAGGTACTGGCCGATGGTCAGCATGTCGATGTCGTGCTCGCGCATGTCGCGCATCACTTGCAGGATTTCCTCGTCGGTCTCGCCCAGGCCGACCATCAGGCCGGACTTGGTCTTGACGTTCGGGTACAGGGCCTTGAAGTCCTTGAGCAGCTTGAGCGAGTGCATGTAGTCGGCGCCCGGGCGTGCTTCCTTGTACAGGCGCGGCACGGTTTCCATGTTGTGGTTCATCACGTCCGGCAGGCCGTCGGCGAAGATCGCCAGGGCTTTCTCGAGGCGGCCACGGAAGTCGGGCACCAGTACTTCGATTTGCGTCAGGGGCGACAGGTCCTTGGTCTTGGTGATGCACTCGACGAAGTGGCCGGCGCCGCCGTCGCGCAGGTCGTCGCGGTCCACCGAGGTGATCACCACGTAGTTCAGGCGCAGCTTGGCGATGGTGTTGGCCAGGTTCATCGGCTCGTTGACGTCGAGCGGGTCGGGACGGCCGTGGCCCACGTCGCAGAACGGGCAGCGGCGGGTGCACTTGTCGCCCATGATCATGAAGGTGGCCGTGCCCTTGCCGAAGCATTCGCCGATGTTCGGGCAGCTCGCTTCTTCGCACACGGTGACCAGCTTGTTCTCGCGCAGGATGTCCTTGATTTCGTAGAAGCGGCTCGATGCCGAGGCGCCCTTGACGCGGATCCACTCCGGCTTTTTCAGCCGCTCCACCTGCTCGACCGGCACGATCTTGATTGGGATGCGCGACGTCTTGCTGGCGCCTTTTTGCTTTTCGCTCGGGTTGTAAGCGGGAGTGCTGGAGGTGATCTCAGTGGTCATTTGGCTGCATGCCCTCGCGGGCTGGTTTGGTTATTCAGGTTGTACGGCTGGTTGCGGAACGGGGGCCGGGGCATCGACAGGCACAGCGAGCACCCGTATCAATTCCTCGGCCAGTTGCTGCTGCACGTCGGCCAATTGCGCGTGGGCGCCGACGGTGCGCATATCGACGGTTTCCAGCCCGGCGTAACCGCACGGGTTGATCCAGGAAAACGGCGCCAAGTCCATTGCGACATTGAGCGACAGGCCGTGATACGTGCAGCCGCTGCCGCGCACTTTCAAGCCCAGCGCGGCAATCTTGGCGCCGCGCTTGGGCCCGTCCGCCATATAAATGCCGGGCGCGCCTTCAATCCGCTCACCGACGAGATTATACGCCCCTAATACATTGATGATCGCCTGCTCGATTTTATGCACGAACTGGCGCGCATACAGCTTGCCGCCCGGCTTGTTGCGGCGCAGGTCCATCAGCAGGTAAATCACCACCTGGCCGGGGCCGTGATAGGTCACTTCGCCGCCACGGTCGGTCTGCACCACGGGGATGGCGGTGGCGCCGGCCAGCAGGTGGCCACGGTCGGCGGCCAGGCCCAGCGTGAACACCGGTGCGTGCTCGACGATCCATAGCTGGTCGCGCGTGTCGGGCGTGCGGGCGTCGGTGAACGCGCGCATGGCGGCAAACGTGGTGTCGTAATCGGCAACGCCGAGGTGGCGGATCTCGGGAGTGGTGGGGGACGTCATGCCGCCATTATAAATCAGCCGGCGTGGCGGCAACCGGCTCCGGCTAGCACGGCACCGGGTCGATTTCGGTTATTGGTTAGTTTTATTCACATGGTAAACATTGCCGTATCGCCTGTAGCTGCGGTATATTCGGCTTTTCTTGCCAGTTTTATTCACAAAGTTATCCACAGACCCAGATGAGCGCGAACCGCCGCCTGCCGAATTTTTCCGCCCTGCGCGCCTTCGAGGCGGCGGCCCGCCACGAGAATTTCTCGCGCGCGGCGGAAGAGTTGCGCCTGACGCACGGTGCGATCAGCCACCAGGTGCGGGCGCTGGAAGAGGACCTGGGCCGGCCGCTGTTCGTGCGCCATGGCCGGCAAGTGAAAATAACTCACGAGGCGCAGCAGTTCGCGCAGTTCCTGGGCAAGACTTTCGATGCCATCGGCACCGCTGCCGACGCCCTGCGCCCGGCCGCCGCTGCCACTGCGCCATTGATCCTGGCCGCACCAGCCTGGTTTGCCGCGCGCTGGCTCACGCCCCGCCTGGGCGGATTCATCGAACTGCATCCCGAGATCGACCTGGTGCTGCACACCACGACGCCGCCGGCGGACCTGGCGCGCGCCGGCGTGGACGCAGCAATCGTGTTCGACCTGGGACGACATCCGGGCATGGTGGTGGAGCGTTTGATGGATGAGACACGCTACCTGGTAGTGAGCGCCCACTATGATGCTGGCGCTCACGATCCGGTGCTGCTTTCGTCGGAATTGCAAGGAGGGGAGTTGCTGCGCGCCGTGCTGGCGGGCGCGGGCGAGGCGCTGTTGCACCACGTGGTGGCAGCGCCCGAGATTGCCGCCGGACGCCTGGCGCGGCGGCCCGGTGCGGCACAGGCGTGCGCGGAGGCGTATTACCTGGTGTCGCCGCCGGGGATGGCGGAGCGCCCGCAGGTGGCGGCGCTGCGGCGCTGGTTGCACGACGAGATCGCCGCCTTCCAGCGCCAGCAGTTTGGAACGTATTCCAGCAGGGAATGAGGCGCTGCTTGCGCCGCCTCCCTGCAGAGACAGGTTCTTACATGACGATCTTGACCATCGGGTGCGCCGACAGCTCGGAGTAGAGTGCGTCGAGCTGTTCGCGGCTGGTGGCGCGCACGGTCACGGTCAGGCCCGTGAAGTTGCCCTTGGACGAGGGACGCACTTCCATTTTGCCTTCGTGGAAATCCTGGTCGTGTTTTTGCACGACCAGCACGATGGTCGGTGCGAAGTCGATATGAGTCGGCCCCATCACCTTGATCGGAAAGTCGCTCGGGTACTCGATGAGGGACTCGGTCGGTGGGATCGCTTGCATAATCATTCCAATCTATTAAGAAAAACCGGCGGGCATCGACGTGACGCCGCCAGCCTGCATTGTAGCCAAAGTTGCCGGATGCGAGGCCAGAGACCGATATGGGGTCGCCGCGTCCAAAAAAAAGCCAGCCTGGTAGGCTGGCAAAAACTATTCTCTCGGGAATATCGAAAATAGTTGGGGCAAAGTGGTGGGGTCTGGATGGCGTTGCGCGGTGCGGATTGGTCCGCTGCTCTGACGCTGCCACCCGTATCTGCAATGTGGCAACTGTAAGCAAAGGCTTACCCGGACGCCACACGAATGTGATGAACTGCAGTTTAAGGGAGTTGAAATGCGCAGGAGCGGGACCGAACCTGTCCATGACGGAACAGGCCCTCCCTCTCTCGCGTGCCTCATGGCTAGTTTTGATCGTGCGCAGGCCGGTCGCGGTGCTGGCGGCTCTGGCCCGGATCGGGCCGTTGCTGCGGCTGGGCCGCCGGCGCAGGTTGCGGCGCCGGCTGTGCCTGGGGCTGCGGACGTTCCTGCTGCGGCCGCTCAGGACGCGATTGCGGACGCTCCTGTTGTTGTGGACGCTCCTGCTGCGGCTGGAAACGGGGCCGCTCCTGCTGTTGCGGGCGTTCCTGCTGGGGCTGGAAGCGTGGGCGTTCCGCTTGCTGTGGCCGCTCCTGCTGCTGCGGGCGTTCCTGCTGCGGCTGGAAGCGTGGACGTTCAACCTGCTGTGGCCGCTCCTGCTGTGGCTGGAAACGTGGTTGCTCGGGCTGCTGAGGTTGCAGTTGCGACTGTGGCTGCTGTGGCCGTGGCTGCTGCGACGGCTGTTGAGCCTGCGGCTGCTGTTGCGATTGCCTGTCTCGCTCACGCTGGCGCCGCTCGTCCTCATCGCGCTGGCGACGGTCATTGTCGTCGCGCTGGAAACGGTCGCGGGTGTTACCGATCTGCAGTACCGGCGCCGGCATCAGCGCGCCATTGCCGGCACGGCCGCCATAGGGACGCGTATGGATCTCGACGCCCACGTCGCGCGGATTGATGGTCTGCGCTGGTGCATCGGGCGTACCGATCTGGTTCGGCGGCAAGGTGCTGATGGTTTGCGGCCGGCTGTCGTTACGCGGCAAATCATTGCGCGGATTATTGCCAGCGCGCGGATTATTATCGTTGCGCGGATTATTCGGGTTGTTGTCGTTGCGTGGATTGTTATCGTTGCGCGGGTTGTTACCAAAGCGCGGGTTGTTATCGTTACGTGGATTATTGTCACCACGCGGATTATTGTCATTGCGCGGATTATTGTCATTGCGCGGATTGTTGTCCGCGCGTGGGTTGTTATCGTTGCGCGGGTTGTTGCCAAAGCGCGGATTGTTATCGTTGCGTGGATTATTGTCAGCGCGCGGGTTGCTGCCATTGCGCGGATTGTTGTCGAAGCGGTCCGGGCGGCCATTGCCGTCGCGGTCCTGCCAGTTGCGGTTGGTCTCGATGCGGCCTGGGCCGGCGGCCGGACGCGGCGGCGTTGCCGGCGTGACCAGGTTGCCCTGCTGCGGACGCGGCACGAAATGGTCGCCGCGATTGACGCGGATAATGTTGCGTCCCTCGAACTGCGCGCGTGGCAGCACGGTCAGGCCGTCGCGGCCGCCGTTTCGCCCAACGTCATGATCGCCACGGGGCGTAAACGACTTGCCCTTGTAGCTCCAGCTCAAGCGCTGCTCGTAGCTGGACGATACCCGGTAGCCGGGCACGAAGCGATCGCGCGGCGTCAGCGGGTACCAGCCCAGGCCGGGTCCCTGGTTCGGACGGTTGACGCCGCCCACCCAGCCCACCAGCGCCGGCGCCCACACGGGACGGCCGGCCGGACGGCCCGGCGCCCAGTACCAGCGCTGACGCACCGTCACCCAGCGACCGTAGTGCGATGGCGCGTAACCCCAGGGGGCGTTATCGACCCAGGTCCAGCCCCACGGCGCCAGCCAGGTCCAGCGGCCGTCGCGGTACGGCGCCCAGTCGGCAGCCACATTGCGCGGCGCCCACAAGGGGCCGTACTCGACGTTCTCGGTCCAGCTGCCGTGACGGTCCAGTTCTTCATAGCCGGTCATGCCGGTGGACACATATTGGGTAGTAACCACGACGTCGGCCAGGCGGTCGCGCTCGTCGGCCCAGACATCGAAACCGTCGCGCCGCGCCACCGTCGTGCGCACGTCCTCGGTGGTCACGTCCACCTGGCGGCCAGGATTGACCGTCACCGACGAACCGGCGCCATCGACGCGGGCGATGCCGGCCAGCACGCTGATCTGGCTGGTGTCGGGCACCCGTTCCACGTCCACCCGCAGCAGACCCGGCTCGATCATGGTGATGCGCGCCTGCGGCGTGGTCAGTTCGAAGTCGCGCAGCAGGTCGGCATTGCGCACCCGGATGCTGGCGCTGCCGTAGTTGAGGCGCAAGCGCAGCAGGTCGTCGTCGAGCTGGGTGATTTCGAGATCCGAGTCGCCATCGAGCCGTACCGCCGTGGAGCCGATGCGAAACTCGGTGCGGGCGCCGCTGGCGGTGACCAGGTGGCTGTTGGCCGTCACCGGCCAGTTGAGGCTGGCGGCCACCGGTTCATCGTCCCCGCTCAGGGTAACCTGGCCCTGCACCGCTGAAATGCGCCCCACCGCTGCCGGCAGGTCGGATTGGGCCTGGGCCAGGGTGCTCAAACCGGCCAAGGCGGCCAGCAGGACGGTGGGGATGATGTTCATGGCGTCTCCGTTAGTAATGGGGATTTAACGCGGCAACAGACGGTTCGCCTACACGGGTTACAAATAATTTCAAGTTGCCGAGCCACGTTTGACGAAAAAGAGCGCCGCCCCCACGCCCATCAGCAGCCCGCCGAACACGCGGTTCTGCTGCTTGACCGCGCGCGGGTCGCGGAAGAAGCGCTGCATCGACGAGGCCAGCAAGGCGTAGCCGTGCATCACCACCAGGTCGATCGCACACATGGTGGCGGCCAGGATCAGCAGTTGCGGCAGCAGCGGCGAACCTTGCGTAATGAACTGCGGCAGCACGGCCACCATGAAGATGATGCCCTTGGGATTGGTGGCATTGGTCAAAAAGCCGGTGAGGAAGCGCTTGCGCGCTGACGGCACCACCACTTCCAGCTGCGCATGCTGCGCGCCGATGGCCACCCTGGCGCGCCACTGCGACAGGCCCAGGTAAATCAGGTACAGCGCGCCAACGGTCTTGACCACGTTGAACGCCAGCTCGGACGCCAGCAGCAGCGAGCCGACGCCAGCACCGGCGATGAAAAAGATCAGCAGCAGACCCGTTTGCAGGCCGAGGATGGTGGCGCTCGCGCGCCGCACGCCATAGGACAAGCCATGCGACATCGACAGCACCGCGCCCGAGCCGGGTGAAACGGCAATAATGCAGGCGGCGACGAAAAATCCCAGCCAGACGGCAAAGCTCATGATGTAAATCCCATGGTTAACTCCGGCGTCAGCGAAATGCTGCGCGGTAACGCACATTGTAGCCGCGTCGCCATATCGCCGCCGGCTCGGCTTGGGTTAAACTTGCTGCTTCTATAATAAGGATCACCATGACCACTTTCACCACCCGAGGGAGCCGCTGATGGCCGGCACCAGCCTGTTGGCGCTGATCGACGATATCGCCACCATCCTCGACGACGTCACCGTGATGACCAAGGTCGCGGCCAAGAAAACCGCCGGCGTGCTGGGCGACGACCTGGCGCTCAATGCGCAGCAGGTGTCCGGCGTGCGCGCCGCCCGTGAAATTCCCGTGGTGTGGGCGGTGGCGGTCGGTTCGCTCAAGAACAAGGCGATCCTGGTGCCGGCAGCGCTGGCAATCAGCGCCTTCCTGCCGCAGGCCATCACACCGCTCTTGATGATCGGCGGCCTGTACCTGTGCTTCGAGGGCTTCGAGAAAATCGCCCACAGCGTGCTGCACAAGGAAGAAAAAGCCCAGCGCAAGCAGGAACTGGTGGCTGCCGTGGCCGATCCCGACGCCGACCTGGTGGCGCTGGAAAAGGAAAAGATCAAGGGCGCCGTGCGCACCGACTTCATCCTGTCGGCCGAGATCATCGTCATCTCGCTCGGCAGCGTGGAAGGCAAGCCGTTCATGGAACAGGCGCTGGTGGTCATCCTGATCGCGCTGGTGATGACGGTGGGCGTGTACGGCCTGGTCGCCGGCATCGTCAAGATGGATGACGCCGGCCTGTACCTGAGCAAGCTGGGCAACGCCATCGTGCGCGGGCTTGGCCGCTTCCTGCTGGCCGCCGCGCCGGTGCTGATGAAATTCCTGTCGGTGGTGGGCACGGCTGCCATGTTCATGGTCGGTGGAGGCATCCTGGTGCATGGCATTCCCGGCAGCCACGACGTGGTGCACCACGCGCAAGAAGTCATGGCCGGCGTGCCGACGATCGGCCCGGTGCTGTCCTTTATCACCGAAAGCGTGATTGGCGCCGTGACCGGACTGGTGGCAGGCGCGCTGGCGCTGGCGGTAGTGACCGTGGTTGGCAAGCTCTGGCGCACAACCAGGAAGGCCTAAAACTCCGACTTCCTGCGGAACTTTCCGTCTGGTAGCAACTCCAAGACCAGAACAATCGGTTTTTGGAGTGGAGCATGGATTTTCGGCATTTAAGGATGGCGCTGGACGCGGCGCGCATGACGATTTGGGATACTTTCATTCATGACGGCACGGTGGCGAGCAGCACCGTCAACTGGCAGGGTGGCGGCCAGCGCCTGCTCGGCCTGGCCCCGGGCCAATTGGCGCAGCCGTTTAACGACTTTCTCAGCTATGTCCATGTGGACGACCGCGATACCCTGGTCCATACCATGCAAGAGGCCGTGGACAAATGTACCGGGTACGAAGTCGAGTACCGCGTGGTATGGGACGATGGCAGCCTGCACTGGCTGGCCGCCAAGGCCCACATGCTGTGCAACGCCGACGGCGCGCCCACCGGCACCCTGGGCATCATCTGGGACATCACCGAGCGCAAGCTGAACGAGGAGGCCACTGCGCGTGACCGCGAAATGGCGGCGGTGACGTTGCGCGCCATCGGCGAGGGCGTGATCACCATCGACCCGTACGGCAAGACCGAATACCTGAACCGCACCGCCGAGCAACTGACCGGCTGGCGCAACGATGAAGCGCGCGGCCAGGACATCGCCACCACCCTGCACCTGACCAACGAGGCCGGCGAACCCATCGCCGAGCACGTGGCGTTGCAATGCCTGCGCCTGCGGCAAACGGTGGCGCCCGCGTCCGACAACCAGCTGGTCACGCGCGAAGGGCGCCACATCGCGGTCGAGGAATCGGCCTCGCCGATCTGGTCCGACAACGGCGTGCTGCTGGGCGTGGTGGTGGTATTCCGTGACGTGAGCCACGAGCGCAAGCTCACCCGGCAATTGTCGTGGAACGCCACACACGACACCCTCACCGGCCTGATCAACCGGCGCGAGTTCGAGGTGCGCATCGCCGAGGCCCTGCACAGCGCCAAGGACGAAGGCCATGTGCACGCCATGCTGTACATGGACCTCGACCAGTTCAAGATCGTCAACGACACCTGCGGCCACGCCGCCGGCGACCTGCTGCTGCAATTGCTGGCGCGCATGCTGCAAACCCAGATGCGCGATTCCGACGTGCTGGCGCGCCTGGGCGGCGACGAGCTCGGCGTGCTGCTGCCGCGCTGCCCCACCGACCAGGCGCGGCTGATCGCCGAGGGCTTGCGGCAGTCGATCCGCAATTTCCGTTTCGTCTGGCATGAGCGCACCTTCGAGCTCGGCGTTTCCATCGGCATGGTCGAAGTCACGCGCCACAGCAAGTCGATGACCGAACTGCTGATGGCGGCCGACCAGGCCTGCTATCTGGCCAAGGAGCGCGGCCGCAACCGCGTGCACGTGTACCGCGACTCCGACCAGCGGCTGGCGCGCCGGCTCGGCGAGATGCAATGGGTGTCGCGCCTGAACGAAGCGTTCGAGCAGCAATACTTCCGCCTGTACACGCAGCCCATCGTCGGCTTGGGCGAGACCGGCAGCGAACACCTCGAGGTGCTGATCCGCATCCAGCCGGCCAAGGGCGACCTGATCCTGCCCGGCGCCTTTATTCCCGCCGCCGAACGCTACGACCTGATGACCGCCATCGACCGCTGGGTGATCCGCGCCGTGTGCCGCCATGCCGGCGCTGCTGCTGCTGCTGCCGCTAACGCTGCCGCGGACACAGCGGGAGCGCCCTCCCCCGTCATCGAATACTCGATCAACCTATCCGGCACCTCGCTCGGCGACGACAGCCTGCACGACTATATCGTCGAGCAGTTCCGCGAATTCAACGTGGCGCCGCAGCACATCTGCTTCGAGATCACCGAAACGGCCGTGATCGCCAACCTGATCCGGGCGCAGGAATTCATGGCCAAACTGAAGGCGCTCGGCTGCCGCTTTTCGCTCGACGACTTCGGCAGCGGCCTGTCGTCCTTTGCCTATCTCAAAGCGCTGCCGGTCGATTTTCTCAAGATCGACGGCGTGTTCATCCGCGACATCGCCACCAATTCCATCAACCGCGCCATGGTCAAGGCCATCAACGAGGTGGGCCACGTGATGGGCCTGCGCACCGTGGCCGAATACGTGGAAGACGACACCACGCTGGCCGTGGTGCGCCAGCTCGGGCTCGACTACGCCCAGGGTTACGCGGTAGGCACATTGCAGCCCCTGCACAGTTGATGCAATACAGATAACACCACCTGCGACAATCCCGGAAATTTTGATCTACATCAATAAAATTGCCTGACGGACTCCGTACACTGGTCACACCTATTGTGATAAAGCAACAACAGCCGGAGAGTGCGATGCGCAACAACCAACCCGTCAGCAACCGCGAAGTGGAAGTCCTGGACGACCAGGCGATCGTTTCCAAGACCGATATGAATGGCAACATCGTCTATGTGAACCCGTATTTCACCCAGATCAGCGGTTTTACTGAAGAAGAACTGATCGGCGCACCGCAGAACATCGTGCGCCATCCCGATATGCCGGCCGAAGCGTTTGCCGACCTGTGGGAATCGATCAAGGGCGGTACGCCATGGACCGGCATCGTCAAGAACCGGTGCAAGAACGGCGACCACTACTGGGTGCGCGCCAACATCACCCCGATCCGCGAACATGGCAAAACCATCGGCTACATGTCGGTGCGGGTCAAGGCCGAACGCCACCAGGTGGCCGAAGCCGAAGAAGCCTATCAAGCCATCCGCGCCGGCGACGGCCATGGCATCCGCATCAAGAACGGCCAATTGATCCGTCCCGGCCTGGTGCGCCTGCTGGCGCGCCTGTCCCACGTCTCGCTGGGCATGCGCATCTGGCTCGCCACCAGCGTGGTCAACGTGCTGCAGCTGGGCGTATGCGTGGCCGCGCTGATGGGCAACGAGGGCCACAGCTATGCCATCTTCGGCGCCACCTTCCTCGGCCTGTTGATCAACATCTTCCTGTGGTACACCTTGCGGGTCTCGATGCTGGCGCCGCTCAAGCAGGCGCTCGAGGGCGCCCGGTCGATCGCCGCCGGCGACCTTACCGCATCGTTCGACACCCATGCCACCGATGAAGTGGGCCAGCTGCTGCGCGCGCTGCAGCAGATGAACAGCAACCTGATCGCCACCATCCGCGACGTGCGCATCAACGTGGAAACCATGGCCGTGGCCACGCGCCAGATTGCCGCCGGCAACGCCGACCTGTCGGGCCGCACCGAGGCGCAGGCCGCCAGCCTGGAAGAGACGGCATCGTCGGTCGAACAGTTCTCGGCCACCGTCAAGCAGAATGCCGACAATTCGGCGCAGGCCAACGACCTGGCCGTCAGTGCCTCGCACGTCGCCGTGCAGGGCGGCGAAATTGTTGCCGACGTCATTGCCACCATGGACGAAATCAACACCTCGTCGCGCAAGATCGTCGATATCATCGGCCTGATCGAAGGCATCGCCTTCCAGACCAATATCCTGGCCTTGAACGCGGCCGTGGAAGCAGCCCGTGCCGGCGAACAGGGCCGCGGCTTCGCGGTCGTGGCCGGCGAAGTGCGCAACCTGGCGCAGCGCAGCGCTACCGCCGCCAAGGACATCAAGAACCTGATCGACGTTTCGGTCGGCAAGGTCAGCGCCGGCATGGTGCAGGTCGACCGCGCTGGCGCCACCATGAAGCAGGTGGTGTCGTCGGTACAGCAGGTCACCGCCATCATGCGCGAAATCTCGGTCGCCTCGCACGAGCAGAGCATCGGTGTCGACCAGGTCAATTCGGCCATCGCCCACATGGACCAGGTCACGCAGCAGAACGCCGCGCTGGTCGAGGAAGCGGCAGCGGCCACCGCCAGCCTGGCCGTGGAAGCGGGCGGCCTGACGCAGGCGGTCAGCCTGTTCAAGTTCGGCCGCGCACCATCGCGGGCCAGGGCCAGCAACGGTAGCGGCAAGGCCGGCCGCCCGGCCGCCAAAACGGAAACCCGGCGCCTGGCAGCCTGAGAGCCACCATCATGTCTACCTCCAGCATTACCGCGTCGGCCATCGACGCGGTCGAATTCGACGCCGCCATCATCAGCAAACTGAGCCAGTCCGGTCCGCGCTACACCTCGTACCCGACCGCCGACCGCTTCGTCCCGGACTTCGGCTACGGCCAGTTCCTGGAAGCGGTGGCGGGCCTGCGCCTGCGCCGTAGCCAGCGCCCGCTGTCGCTGTACATCCACGTGCCGTTCTGCGACACCATCTGCTACTACTGCGGCTGCAACAAGATCGTCACCAAGGATCACAGCAAGGCCGCCACCTACCTCGGCTACCTCAAGCAGGAACTCGACATGCAGGGCCGGCTGTTCGCCGGCATCGGCCAGATCGAGCAGCTGCACTTCGGCGGCGGCACGCCCACCTACCTGAGCGACCGCCAGATGGGCGACCTGATGACCTACCTGCGCGAGAACTTCGACTTCGCGCCCGATGCGCTGGGCGAATACTCGATCGAGATCGACCCGCGCACCGTTACACCGGAACGCATCCACTCGCTGCGCGCGCAAGGTTTCAACCGCGTCAGCCTGGGCGTGCAGGATTTCGATCCCGAGGTGCAGCAAGCGGTCAACCGCATCCAGCCCGAAGCGGAAACCCGGGCCGTGATGGCGGCCGCGCGCGACGCCGGCTTCCGCTCGATCAGCATCGACCTGATTTACGGCCTGCCCAGGCAGACCATGGACACCATGGAGCGCACGCTCGACAAGGTGATCGATGCCAGCCCCGACCGCATCGCCCTGTACAACTACGCCCACCTGCCGCATTTGTTCAAGCCGCAGCGCCGGATTGCGGACGCCGACCTGCCCACCGCCGCCGTCAAGCTCGACCTGCTGGCGCTGTGCATCCGCCGCCTGTGCGCGGCCGGCTACGTGTACATCGGCATGGACCATTTCGCCAAGCCCGACGACGAGCTGGCCGTGGCCCAGCGCCAGGGCCGCCTGCAGCGCAATTTCCAGGGTTATTCCACCCGCGCCGAGGCCGACCTGATCTCGTGCGGCGTCTCGGCCATCAGCGCGATTGGCGCCACCTACAGCCAGAACGAAAAGACGCTCGACGCCTACTACGAAAAGCTCGACGCCGGCGTGCTGCCGATCACGCGTGGCGTCAAGCTCGATCACGACGACCTGCTGCGCCGCATCGTAATCCAGAAGCTGATGTGCAATTTCGAACTGTCGCTCGCCTCGCTCGAGCAATCGTTCCCGATCACGTTCCGTCATTATTTTGCCGCCGAACTGGAACAACTGGAGGCGTTTGCGCAGGACGGCCTGCTCACGGTCGATCACGAGTGGATCAGCGTCACCCCCAAGGGCCGACTGCTGATCCGCAATATCTGCATGGTGTTCGACCGCTACCTGGCCACCGCAAGACTCGATAGCGCGCAACCGCTGCGCTACTCGAAAACCATCTGACCGCCATGGCCGTCCAGCTGCTTCCCGTGTTCCTGGTCGGCCTGGCCGGCAGCATTCATTGCGTGGGCATGTGTGGCGGCATCGTCGGCGCGTTATCAAGCAGCGCCAGCAAGCCCGCCACAACGCTTAAGCGGGTGCTGGCCTATAACACCGGCCGCATTGCCAGCTACATGCTGGCCGGCGCCATCGCGGGCGGCCTGGCCGGCGGTGCGCAAAGCCTGGCCGATCTGGCCGGCGTGCAGCTGGGCTTTTACTGGCTGGCCAACCTGATGCTGGTCGCCCTGGGCCTGCACCTGATGAACGCCTGGCGCGGCCTGGCGTGGTTGGAACAAGGCGGCCGCCTGCTGTGGCAGCGCGCGCAGCCGGTCATCGCACCGTGGATGAAAACCCTGCTGCCGGTGCAGAAGCCGCAGCAGGCGCTGGCGCTCGGTGCGCTGTGGGGCTGGCTGCCGTGCGGCATGGTGTATAGCGTGCTGCTCACCGCCATGCTCAGTGGTGACGCCTTCGACGGCGCCGCCGTGATGCTGGCCTTTGGCCTCGGCACGTTGCCGATGCTGGTCGGCCTGGGGTTGATTGGCGCGCGCGTGCAGCGCGCCATGCGCCGGCCGCTGGTGCGCATCGCCTGCGGCGTGGCGGTGCTGGGATTTGGTTTGCTGGGACTGCTGCGCGCCGGCGGCGGTGATGGCATTACGCCGGAATGGATCACTATCTTATGCCTGACACCCCACTGACACAACGCGCGGCGAGCGCGCACGCTGGCTGCTATCACTGCGGCGAACCGGTGCCCTCCTCCGCCAACTGGCCTGTGGATATCGACGGCGTTATCCACACCATGTGCTGCCCCGGCTGCGCAGCGGTGGCGCAGACCATTGTCGATCTGGGGCAGGCGTCGTACTACCGCGACCGTTCGTCGTTTGCCGCCAGCGCCGGCAACGCCCACCTGCTGCCGCCCGAGCTGCAACTGTACGACAATGCCGACCCGCGCTTCGCCCGCGACGACGACACGCGCGAGACCACTTTCGCGGTCGAAGGCATCCGCTGCGCCGCCTGCGTGTGGCTGATCGAACACCGGCTGGCGCGCCTGCCGGGCGTGGAAGCGGCCCAGCTCAACGTCGCCACCGAGCGCCTGTACGTGCGCTGGCGCCCGGCCGACTGCCGCCCCGGCGACATCCTCGCTGCGCTGCACGCGATCGGCTACACCGCATATCCGTACGATGCCGGCCGCCACCAGGTGCAGCAGCGCCAGGCCGCGCGCACGCTGGGCCGCCAGCTGTTCGTGGCCGGTCTGGCGATGATGCAGGTGATGATGTACGTGGCGCCGGCGTATATGTCCAACGGCGACGGCACGCTCGATCCGGCCATGGCCTCGCTGATGCAGTGGGCCAGCCTGCTGCTCACGATACCCGCAGTCAGTTATTCCGCGCTGCCGTTCTGGCGCGGCGCCCTGGCCAGCCTGCGCACGCGTACCCTGGGCATGGACGTGCCGGTGGCGCTGGGTATCGCCGCTGCCTTCGGCGCGAGCGTGATCGCCACCGTGCGCGGTACCGGCGAAGTATGGTTCGATTCGGTCACCATGTTCATCTTCCTGCTGCTGTGCAGCCGCTGGTACGAGCTGCGCGCGCGGCGCCGCGCCGGGGCCGCGCTCGAACGGCTGCACCACGCGCTGCCGGCATCGGCCACCTTGCTGGCCCAGTATCCCGACAGCCGGGGCGCCACGCTGGTGCGCGCGGCCGCGCTGCAAATCGGCGACGTCATCATGATCAAGCCCGGTGAGGCGGTGGCGGCCGACTGCGTGGTGGTCGATGGCAGCACGTCGCTCGACCTCTCGCTGCTGTCGGGCGAAAGCGCGCCCGTGGCAAAAGACACCGGCGCAGCGCTACCCGGCGGCGCCATCAACGCCGGCGCCGTGGTGCTGGCGCGGGTAACGCGGCGGGCCCAGGACAGCACCATGTCGAGCCTGGTGAAACTGATCGACCGCGCGGGACAGGGCAAGCCGCGCATCGCGCTATGGGCTGACCGCGTGGCGGCGTGGTTCGTGGCGGGGCTGCTGCTGTTTGCCGTCTGCGCGTTCGGCTTCTGGTCCTGGCACGACGGCAACCTGCTGCGCGCATGGCCGATCGCCATCGCGGTGCTGGTGGTGTCGTGTCCGTGTGCACTGTCGCTGGCCACGCCCACAGCGCTGGCCGCCGCCACCGACCGCCTGCTGCGCAGCGGCGTGCTGGTGACCGGCGCCCAAACCCTCGAAACCCTGCACCGCGCCACCCATATCGTGTTCGACAAGACCGGCACCCTCACCCACGGCCGCCCGGTGCTACAAGCGACCGTGCCACTGGGCGCCATGCGGGCCGGCTTTTGCCTGCAAGTGGCTGCCGCGCTCGACGCCGGCAGCGCCCATCCGCTGGCGCGCGCCATCGTGGCGGCAGCCGTCACGGCCGGCGGCGGGCGGCGCGAAGACTGGCACCCGAGCGCAGTGCGCGAAGTACCGGGCTGCGGCATCGAGGCCGTGCTGCATAACCGGCGTTACCGGCTCGGCAGCGCTGCTTTCGTGGCAGGGATCGCGGGAGCTGCCAGCCCAACCCCAATGACGGCAAGCGCCGAACTTGCGGACATGCCGGAATACGCCGGCCAGCCTGGCACCGGCCTGGCGCCAACCCACCAGGTAGCCGACGGCGCAACCCCGGTGTACCTCGGTGCGGAGGGCCAATGGCTCGCCTGCCTGCAATTGCACGACGGCCTGCGGCCCGACGCCCAGGCCACGGTGGACTACTTCCGCCGCACCGGCAAGACGGTGGTGCTGCTTAGCGGCGACCATGATGTGCTGGCGCGCCGCGTCGGCGACCAGCTCGGGATCGGCACCACCGTGGGCGGCTACCTGCCCGAGGAAAAGCTGGCGTTTGTAAAACAGTTGCAGATGAAGGGCGCGGTGGTGGCGATGGTAGGCGACGGCATCAACGACGCCGCCGTGCTGAGCGCGGCCGACGTGTCGTTCGCGATGGGCGAAGGCGCCGCGCTGGCGCAGGCCCATGCCGACGCGGTGCTGCTGGGCGGCCGGCTTGGCGCCGTGGCCGACAGCGCCCGCGTGGCTGCGCGCACCATGCGCGTGATCCGCCAGAACCTGGCCTGGGCCAGCGTGTACAACGTGACCGCGATTCCGGCGGCAGCGCTGGGGTTACTCAATCCGTGGCTGTCGGGCGTGGGCATGGCCGCCAGTTCGGCGGTGGTGGTGGCCAACGCGCTGCGGCTGCGCCGCGCCGGCAAGGCGTCGTAATGGAGGCGCTGCTGCTCTTGATTCCCCTGAGCGTGCTGCTGGTGTTCGTCGCGCTATGGATTTTTTTCCGCGCGTCCGACGACGGCCAGTTCGACGACCTGGTGGGGCCGGGCCTGCGGGTGCTGCAGGATGACGACCGCCCGCACCATGCCGCCCCGGAAGATCAGAGCTCTGTTCTAAGTTCAAATAGTTCTGGGAATAGCACCACGTCGAGCATCTTGCGCAAGTAGTTGACGCCATCGGTACCACCAGTGCCCATCTTAAAGCCGATCACGCGCTGCACCGTGGTGACATGGCGGAAGCGCCACAGCCGGAACGCGGTCTCCAGGTCCACCAGCTTTTCGGCCAGCTCGTACAGCGGCCAGTACTCGCCCGTGTTTTGGTACACGGTGGTCCACGCAGCCTTGACCGAGTTGTCGGATTTGACCGGCTGGTCCCACGGTCCCGCCAGGCGCGCGGCATCGACGGCCAGGCCGCTGTTGGCCATCACCATGATGGCCTGGTCGTAGATCGACGGCGCCTCGAGCGCGCGCTTGAGCACCGCGTACGCTTCCGGCTTATGCTGGTGCACTTGCAGGTGGGTGGCGTTCTTGTTCCCGAGCAGGAATTCGATTTCGCGGTACTGGTGCGACTGGAAGCCCGACGACGCGCCCAGGTACGGGCGGATTGCCGTGTACTCGGGCGGCGTCATGGTGGACAGCACATCCCACGCGTGCACCAGCTGGTTCATGATGGCCGCCACGCGCGCCAGCATTTTCATCGCGGCCGGCAGCTGGCCTGCCGCGATATTGTCGCGCGCGCCATGCAGCTCGTGCAGCATGAGCTTCATCCACAGCTCGCTGGTCTGGTGCTGGATGATGAACAGCAGCTCGTTGTGCTCGGGCGAGAGCGGGTGCTGGGCCGACAGGATGGTGTCGAGCGACAGGTAGTCGCCGTAGCTTATGTCTTTTGAAAAATCGAGCTGGGCGCCGTGGTAGTCGGCTGGCTGGCTCGTGGCGGGCGCTGCGGCGCCGTGGGATACCGGACATTTCATGGTGTGCTTTCGTCTGTCGTAGGGATCAGGTTACCGCATCGCGCTTGGCATCGACCTGGTAATCGCGGCGGTCGAGGATATCCTTCAATACCATCACCGCGCGCCACACGTCCTGGTACGTGGTGTACAGCGGCGTGAAACCGAAACGCATCACCTGCGGTTCGCGGTAGTCGCCGATCACGCCGCGCGCGATCAGGGCCTGCATCACCGCGTAACCGTGCGGATGCATGATGCTGACCTGGCTGCCACGCTCGGCGTGGGTGCGCGGCGTGATCAGCTCCAGCGGATGGTCGGCGCAGTGTTCTTCGAGCAGCGCGATAAACAGGTCGGACAGCGCCAGCGACTTGGCGCGCAGCGCCGCCATCGGCACCTGGTGGAAAATCTCCAGGCCGCATTCCACCAGCGCCAACGACACCACCGGCTGGGTGCCGCACAGCGCGCGGCCGATGCCGGCCACCGGTGCATACGACGGCTGCATGGCGAACGGCTGGCGATGGGTCCACCAGCCGGTGAGCGGCTGCGAAAACTGTTCATGGTGGCGCTTGGGCACCCAGATGAACGCTGGCGAACCGGGGCCGCCATTGAGGTACTTGTAGGTGCAACCGACCGCGAAGTCGGCATTGGCGGCGTTCAGTTCCACCGGCACCGCGCCGGCCGAATGGGCCAGGTCCCAGATCGCCAGCGCGCCGGCGGCGTGGATCTGCGCGGTGGTGGCGGCCATGTCGAACATGCGGCCGGTGCGGTAGTTGACGTGGGTGAGCATGACCACCGCCACTTGCGCGCCGGCGTCGCCGCTGAGCGCGGCCGGCAGGTCGGCCCACGAGTCGAGCAGTTTCAGTTCATAGCCGCGTTCGAGCCAGCCCAGCAGGCCCTCGGCCATGTAGATATCGCTGGGAAAATTGTCGCGCTCGGTGATGATCACGCGCCGGCCGGCGCGGGAAGGATCGGCCGCCTGCATCTTGATGGCGGCGGCCAGCGCCTTGAACAGGTTGACCGACGTCGAATCGGTGACCACCACCTCGTCCTCGGCAGCGCCCACCAGCGGCGCCAACAGTGAGCCAAGGCGGCGCGGCAGGTCGTACCAGCCGGCCGTGTTCCAGCTGCGGATCAGGTCGTCGCCCCACTCGGCAGCAATCACCTGCTGCGCGCGCAGCAAGGATGTCTTGGGCCGCGCGCCCAGCGAATTGCCGTCGAGGTAAATCACGCCGTCGGGCAGTGCAAACTGGGCGCGCTGGGCGGCCAGCGGGTCGGCGGCGTCGAGCGCCAGGCAATCTTGTTCGGTGGTCATGGAAGTCTCGTGGTTGAAGTTATCGGGTAAAGGCAAAAGATGGCGGCGATACGTCACCGGGCAGCGCACGCAACACCGCGCGCACCGGGCTGGCGTCGAGCCCGCGCAATTTGAGCGGCAGCGCGATCAGTTCGTAATCGCCGGCCGCAATCTCGTCGAGCACCACGCCTTCCAGGATGGCCATGGCGTGGCGCCGCACGGCGTTGTGGCTGGCCATGGTCTTCGAGGTTTGCGGATCGATCGACGGCGTATCGATGCCCACCAGGCGCACGCCGTGCCAGGCCATCAGGTCGATGGCGCCGGCGGCGACGGCGATGAACTGTTCGTCCCACGCCGACTGCGGCGCCCGGGCATAGGTTTTGAGCAGCACCCGCGCCGGCGTGTTGTGCAGCATGGAAGCAATGTGGCGCGCTTCCACCACGCCGCCGGCAGCGATGCCCAGCACGCTGCAATCGATCACGCGGCACGGTCCCAGGTAAGGGTCGAGCGCCACAGCGTCGATGGCTGCGCCAGCGCTGTCGTAGTGCGACGGCGCGTCGCAATGGGCGCCGGTGTGGGTGGACAGCGTGATCTGGCTCACCTGCACCGGGCATTGCTCGTCCATCTGCCAGGTGGTGCGGGCGCTGAACGGGCTGTCGCCGGGCCAGACGGGAATCGCCGGTGACAGCGTCGGACTGATGTCCCAGATGCGGTGCGTAGTGGTCATGAGAGCGTGGTGGTGAAGGGCTGCGACAGGTATATTCTAGAGCACGAAAGAACTTTTTTTTCTGCAAAGATCGGCGCAAAAAACGTCGATATTGATCTATTATTCGATTTATCTACTTAAAAACCGCAAAATATTTCAATGAAACTGGATCTGGTCGATATAAACATTTTACGGACCCTGCAACAGGACGGCCGCATCAGCAATGCCCGGCTGGCCGAGCTGGTGTTCCTGTCGCCGTCGGCCTGCCTGCGCCGCGTCGGTCTGCTGGAAGAAGCGGGCATCATCCAGGGCTACACCGCCCGCCTCGACGCCGAACTGCTGGGACTGGACGTGGAAGCGTTCGTCATCATCACCATGCGGCGCGACACCGACCAGTGGCACGAGCAGTTCGTTGCCGCCCTGCCGCAGTGGGAAGAGGTGGTGGGCTCGTTCGTGGTGACCGGCGAAGCCAACTACATGCTGCGGGTACGCGCGCGCAATCTGAAACACTATTCCGACTTCGTGATGAACAAGCTCTACAAGGTGCCCGGCGTGCTCGACATCCGCTCGCACATGGTGCTGCGCAATCTCGGCGAATCGGGCGTGCTGGGCACCAGCCTGCTGCAGCAGGACGAACGTTAGTCGGCCTTGACCACCTTGCCGCCCTTCATCACGAACGAGACTTTTTCCAGCGTGCGGATGTTGGCGATCGGGTCGCCCTTGACGGCAATGATGTCGGCATAGCGACCCGGTGCGATGCTGCCGATGTCCTGTGCTGCGCCGATCAAATCGGCGGCGTTACGGGTGGCCATCAGGATCGCATCCATCGGCGTGATACCGGCCTGTACCAGCAGCGCGAATTCCTCGCCGTTGCCGCCGGTCTGGTCGGTGCCAAACGCCAGCTTGACGCCGGCGCGGTAGGCCACGCCGGTGTTTTTGATCGTGCCGGGTGCGACGATCTTGGCCTTGGCCGCCGACGAGGGCGGCAGGCGGTCGGGATGCTCGATCGCCACTTTCAAACCACGATTGGCCACCAGCAGGGTCGGGACGAAATACGTGCCGTTCTTTTTCATGATCTGGAAGCTGTCGTTCTCGGCAAACGTCACGTGCTCGACCGAATCGGCGCCCAGGCGGCTGGCCTGCTCGATGGCATCCTTGCCGTGCGCATGCGCGGCCACCTTCATGCCCAGCGCGTGCGCGGTGGTGACCACGGCCGAGACTTCGGCATCGGTCATGGTCGTGCGTTTCGGATCGTCATTGATGCTCAGCACGCCGCCGCTGGGCATGATCTTGACCAGGTCGGCGCCTTGACGATGCAGGCGGCGCACGGCTTTGACTGCTTCATCAGCTCCATCGATCACGGCCTCGTCCCAGTGGGCGTGATCGAGCTCGGGATCGAGACCGTTGCGCTTGTCGCTGTGGCCACCAGTCGGTCCCAGCATATTGCCCGACACGTACATGCGCGGGCCCGGAATCACGCCTTCGGCAATGGCTTTTTTCAGGCCCACGATCACCTCGGTATTGGTGCCCAGGTCGCGCACCGACGTAAAGCCCAGATTGAGCAGCATATTCGCATTGCCCACCGTGCGGAACGCCTGGTCGGTCGAAGACGACGTGAAGCGCTGCGCCAGTCCGCCACCCTGGCCGATGATGCCGCCGGCCATGTGCACATGGCAGTCGATCAGCCCCGGCAGCACGGTGGCCTGCGACAGATCGACGATCTCGGCGCCGGCCGGGGTCACGAAGCCGCTCCGCACGGCGGTGATGCGCTCGTCGGTGACCAGGATGGACATCTTGTCGGCCACCTTGCCGGAGACGGCGTCGATCAGGTGGCCGGCGTGGATGACCACGTCCTTCGCAGCAGCGGCGGAAGACCAGCACAACAGGGCAGCGGCAAGCGCGGTAAGAGGGAGCGACTTCGATTTCATCGGTGGGTCCTTAGGTGGGAGACGACAGGATACGCACGGCGCGTCGTGAACGGCGCCGCTGGCTCGTGGTGTAAGAAATTTTACTTGGCTAGCAGAAAAATAGTGTTCTTATTTTTCCGGCGAAGCGGACGGATTCGGAACATTGGTCCGAATCCGTTGCGGTTGACAGAACAGTTGAACCTGTCAGACCGCTTTGGCGCGCCAGTGCGCCGCCGCCGTCAGTGACGAACGCGACTTGATGGTCTTGAGGCAGATCATGGTGGTCGAGCGCTGCAAGCCGGGCAGCAGCGACAGGTTGTAGCGCAGCAGGTCGTCCAGCGTATCGACGCCCTCGCACACGACCTTGAGCAGGTAGTCGGCCTCGCCCGCCATCGACAGGCACTCGATCACGGCCGGGTTGGCCAGCGCGGCCGCTTCGAACTCGGCACGGCGGCCGAAGTCGATCATCACCTGGATATAGGCGGTCAGTTTCAGTTGCAGCAGCTGGGGTGCGATGTCGGCGTGGTAGCCGCGGATGGTGCCATTCTTTTCCAGCGCCTGCACGCGGGTCCAGCACGGGGTTTTCGACAGGCCCACCTCCTCGGCCAGGTCGACGAACGATTGCCTTCCATCGCGTTCGAGGGAAGCCAGGATGGCCAGGTCGTATTTGTCCAAGGGTTCTCCAAAATGTTGAAAAACAAGCAGGCTTCCTGTGCCGCTTATCCGGCACGGGATGATGATCCAAATATACAACTAAATCAGAACAATATTCCAAAATTTCTGATTTTTCTCGGATTAAAAGAATAAAAATTGCTTGCATATCGATATCATGTATTTCCATATCGCGAGCCGCAACAAACGATCCGCCCGACCCGCCACCAGCGGGCCCCGGGGTGAGGGACAACGATCGCCACAACGACCAGGTGCCATCCGGAAATAAACCACACGTTCGCTTCAAAGACGTTTACTAACCGGGGGAACCTCATGAGCAAATCAGGAAAACGCAAGGCGCCACGACCGCGCTCCACGCAACCAGCCGCACCGCTGCCCAGGAAGCTGTCCGGCTCCCTGCGCGTGGCCACCGGCCTGCTGCTGCTGTCCGGCAGCGGCTACGGCTATGCCCAGACGACCGCGCCGGAGGCTGTGCCTGCCGCCACTGCGGCAGCGGCCCCGGCCACGGCAGAACCCGCTGCGGTGGAAACCGTGATCGATACCGGCGCCAGCGTGGTAGTGAGCGCCTCGCGCATCGACCGCGCCGGCTTCAAGGCCCCTACCCCCACCACCGTGATCGGTGGCGCGGCCATCGCCCAGCGCGCGGCGGTCAACGTGGCCGATGTGCTCAATGAAGTGCCGGCGTTCCGCGCCACCAATTCCGCCACCAGCGGCACCACCAGCACCGGCGTCAGCTTTACCGACCTGCGCGGCCTCGGTTCCAACCGCACCCTGGTACTGCTGGGCCGCAACCGCCTGCCACTGACCTACAACGGCAACATCGCCGGCGCCGCCGGGGTGGACCTGAACATGGTGCCGACGTCGCTGATCCAGAGCGTGGACGTGGTGACCGGCGGCGCCTCCGCCGCCTACGGTTCCGATGCGGTCGCGGGCGTGGTGAATATCCGCCTGAAAGACCGCATCGACGGCGTGCAGGGCTCGGTCCAGTACGGCCAGACCGGCCAGGGCGATGCCCGCGACAAGACCGTCAGCCTGGCCGGTGGCACCACGTTTGCCGACGGCCGCGGCCGCATCATTGCCGGCGGCGAATACAACGACAACAGCGGCGTGCGCAATTACTACGAGCGCGACTGGGGCCGCGAGGAGGTGTCGGCCTTTGCCGTGCCCGGTACCCGCGCAGCGGGCGTGCCGGCCAACCTGATTGCCAGCGGCGTACGCATCGGCAACATGACTTCCGGCGGCCTGATCCAGAACGTGGCCACCAATCCGGCCGCCCTGCGCGGCCAGCAGTTCATCTCCAACGCCGATGGCACCGTGGGCATTGCGCCGTTCGCCTACGGCCAGTACGCGACCGGCACCACCATGATCGGCGGCGGCGCTTACGGCAACAGCATCTATGGCCCGTTCGCGCTGCGCACACCGGTCGAGCGCGCATCGTTCATGAGCAAGCTGTCGTACGACATCACGCCCGATATCACCTTCTACGTCGAACCGTCGTATGCGCGCAGCAAGGGCGGTGGCACCAGCCAGATCTATTTCAATCCCGCCGTCTCGATCGCGCGCGACAACGCCTACCTGCCTGCCTCGGTGGCGTCGCAAATGGGTACATCGGCGCTGCGCGTGGGCTATTCGGGCAACAACCTCGGCGCGCCGCAACTGGAAAACCTCAACGAGGCGGCGCGCCTGGCCACCGGCCTGCAAGGTTCGTTCGGCGACACCTGGAAGTGGGACGTCAACCTGCAAAAGGCGCGCAGCAATTTTGAAAAAACCACGTCCAACGTGGTGATCAACGCCAATATGCTGCGCGCCATCGATGCCGTGACGGTGACCGCCGCCAACGTCGGTACGTCGGGCCTGGCGCTCGGTTCGATTTCCTGCCGTTCCACGCTCACCGCGCCGGCCAATGGCTGCGCACCGGTCAACCTGTTGGGCAGCAGCACGCCGTCGGCGGCAGCGGCCGCATACATCCTGGGCCAGGCGCGCTTCAAGCAGGTATCGGAACTGGAAGAGGCATCGGCCAATATCCAGGGCGAACCGTTCTCCAGCTGGGCCGGCCCGGTCTCGATTGCCGGTGGTTTTGAATACCGCAAGGAAAAACTGTCGTCGTCAGCCGATGCGCTGTCGTCCGCCGGCGCCTTCAACATCAACAACGTGCAGCCGATCAATGGCGACCTCAGCGTGAAAGAGGTGTACCTGGAGACGCTGGTGCCGCTGGCAGCAAAACTGCCCGGCATCCATGCGCTCGACTTCAACGGCGCCGTGCGCCGCACCAGCTACTCCACGTCCGGCGACGTCACTACCTGGAAAGCTGGCCTCAGCTATTCGCCGACCGCCGACTTCCGCCTGCGCGGCGCCCGCTCGCGCGATATCCGCGCACCGAACCTGTCCGAGCTGTTCAGCTCGCGCAACTCGGCCACGCAATCGCTGTTCGATCCGCGCGCCGCGTTCAACAGCAGCTACGTGATGACGGCCTACACCGGCGGCAACACCGCGCTGCAACCGGAAAAATCGGACACCACCACGCTGGGCATCGTGTTCGAGCCGACCTACCTGAAACGCCTGAGCATGTCGGCCGACTACTACAAGATCGACGTGAAAAGCGCGATCACCACGGTAGCGTTCCAGACCCTGATCAACAACTGCCTGCGCGACGGCAAGACCAGCGACTGCCAGTACATCACCTTTGCTGCCGACAACTCGATCGCGGCAGTGTCGGGCGTGAACGCCAACGTGGGCGAGCTGCGCACCCACGGCGTCGATCTGCAACTGGCGTATGCCCAGCCATTGCGCGACCTCAGCGACAAACTGAACGGCACCGTCAACGTCGCGGTGCAAGGCACCAAGGTGTTCGAGCTGTGGTCGTCCGGTGACGTGACCCCGGCCACGCCCAACGGCGTTAACCGCGCGGGCCAGACCGGCGTGACCGGCGGCATCCCGGAATGGTCGTGGAATGTCAGCGCCACCTACAAGCTGGGCCCGCTGTCCACCACCGGCCAGCTGCGCTACATCAGCCGTGGCCACTACAACAACGCCATGATCGGCCCGGACGATGCCAACTACGCCGCCACGCTGGCCAACAGCATCGACAACAACATCGTGCCGTCGGTAACCTACTTCAACTGGCGCGGCAGCTACGAGCTCGGTGGCAAGGGTTCGCCGGAAGTGTTCGTGGCCGTCAACAACGTGTTCGACCGGGCGCCACCGCTGCCGGCCAATGGCGTCTACTATGACGTGCTGGGCCGCAGCTTCAGCCTCGGCCTGCGCGCCAAGTTTTAATCGCACCAGTGCGCGTCCTCCGGGACGCGCTTTGTTATTTCAGCGGACAGGAATCATTGATGAAGAAAAAACTCGTAGCCAGCTTGCTGCTGGCCGGCCTGCTGGCCACCGGCGCCCAAGCAGCTCCCGCCCCCCTCACCGCGCAACAGCAAACCTTCCGCGCCATCTACCAGCAACTGGTGGAAATCAACACCACCCACTCCGCAGGCGATACCACCAAGGCGGCGCAAGCGATGCGCGAGCGGCTGCTGGCGGCCGGCTTCAAGGCCGACGACGTGCAAGTGATCGCCCCGTTCGAGCGCAAGGGCAACCTGGTGGCGCGTTTCAAGGGCACGGGCAAGAAGAAACCGCTGCTGCTGCTGGCGCACATCGACGTGGTGGAAGCCAAACGCAGCGACTGGACCACCGACCCGTTCATCCTGCAGGAAAAGGATGGCTATTTCACGGCGCGTGGTGCGGTCGATGACAAGGCCATGGCGGCCGCGTTCGTTTCCATCCTGGCGCAGCTGAAGACCGAAGGCTTCAAACCCGAGCGCGACATCGTTCTGGCGCTGACCGGCGACGAGGAACGCGGTGGCGTGCCCAGCAACGGCGGCCGCTGGCTGCTGGAAAACCGGCGCGACCTGGTGGACGCCGAGTTCGGCATCAACGAAGGCGGCCGGGGCGAACTGAAAAACGGCAAGCCGTTCGTGCAGATCTTGCAGATCGGTGAAAAGAGCTTTGTGCAGGCCGAGTTCGAAACCAGCGGTCCCGGCGGCCACAGCGCCCGTCCTACCCCGGACAACGTGATCTACAACTTGACCGCTGCGCTGGGCCGGCTGCAACAGTACCAGTTCCCGGTGCGCCTGAACGACGCCGCGCGCATGTACTTCGAACGCAGCGCGCCGTTGCAGCAGGGCGCCGTGGCGGACGACATGCGCGCGGTGGCCAGGGGCACGCACGATGCGGCCGTGTTCGCGCGGCTGTCGCAGGACCCGAACCTGGTGGGCCTGCTGCGCACCACGTGCGTGGCCACCATGGTCAATGCCGGCCACGCGCCGAACGCGCTGGCGCAAAGCGCCAAGGCCATCGTCAACTGCCGCCTGCTGCCCGACGAACAATTCGCGTTCGTGGAGGCGCAATTGAAGGCGCTGGGCGGCGACAAGGTAAAAGTGACGGTGCGCGCCGAGAGCGAGCAGGCGCCGTCGTCGCCGCTGCGCCCGGACGTGATGGCAGCGGTGGAAGCACTGACCGCGCAGATGTGGCCCGGCGTGCCGGTGGTGCCGACCATGGGCGTGTCCACGACCGACAGCCGGCTGTTCCGCGCGGTGGGCATACCGATGTATGGCGTGTCCGGCTTGTTTGTCGATCCGGCCACCGTCAATGCCCATGGTTTAAACGAGCGCATCGGCGTGAAGGAACTGTATGATGGACGTGAATTTCTGTACCAGCTGGTCAAGCGTCTGACGCGTTGAACCGCCCTGTCAACCCATAAAAATTCTCATGAAAAATGACAATACGCTCAGGCGCGGCTTGAGCAACCGCCACATCCAGCTGATCGCGCTGGGGGGCGCCGTCGGCACCGGCTTGTTCCTCGGCGTGGCCCAGACCATCAAGCTGGCTGGCCCGTCGGTCATCCTCGGCTATGCGATCGCCGGCATCATGGCCTTCTTCATCATGCGCCAGTTGAGCGAGATGGTGGTGGACCAGCCGGTGGCCGGCTCCTTCAGCCACTTCGCCAACCGCTACTGGGGCTCGTTCGCCGGCTTCGCCTCGGGCTGGAATTACTGGATCCTGTACGTGCTTGTCAGCATGGCCGAACTCACTGCTGTCGGTATCTACGTGCAGTACTGGTGGCCGGGCGTGCCGATGTGGGCGTCGGCGCTGGGCTTCTTCCTGTTGATTAACGCGGTCAACCTGCTGCACGTCAAACTGTTCGGCGAGATGGAGTTCTGGTTCGCCATTATCAAGGTGGCGGCCATCATCGGCATGATCGGCTTCGGCGGCTATCTGCTGATCAGCGGCAGCGGCGGTCCGCAGGCCAGCATCACCAACCTGTGGGCGCTGGGCGGCTTCTTCCCGCACGGCGTGGGCGGCATGGTGATGGCGATGGCCATCATCATGTTCTCGTTCGGCGGACTGGAACTGGTCGGTATCACGGCGGCCGAAGCCGAGTCGCCGGAAAAGACCATCCCCAAGGCCACCAACCAGGTCGTTTATCGCATCCTGATCTTTTACGTGGGCGCGCTGGCGGTGCTGTTGTCGCTGTACCCGTGGAGCGACGTCCAGCAAGGCGGCAGCCCGTTCGTGCTGATCTTCCAGGCGCTCGACAACGGCTGGGTGGCCTCGGCCCTGAACGTGGTGGTGCTGACGGCCGCGCTGTCGGTGTACAACAGCTGCGTGTACAGCAACAGCCGCATGCTGCTCGGTCTGGCGCTGCAAGGCCATGCGCCGAAGACGCTGGCGCATGTGAATAATCGCGGGATTCCGGTGCACGCACTGGGCGTGTCGGCAGCCGCCACCGCCCTGTGCGTGGTGGTCAACTACGTCATGCCGGGCAAGGCATTCGGCATGTTGATGATGCTGGTGGTGGCGGCACTGATGATCAACTGGGCGATGATCAGCATCACGCATTTGAAGTTCAGCAAGAGCAAGGCGGCTGCCGGCGAACGGACCAGCTTCCGCAGCTGGGGCCAGCCGTGGACCAACTACCTGTGCCTGGCCTTCATGGCCGGCATTGTGGTGATCATGTACCTGACGCCCGATACGCGGATCGCGGTGTACATGATGCCGGCGTGGGTGGCGGTGCTGGGGATTTGCTACAAGTTCAAGCAGAAGTAACTTTGGGGCGTATGACCTGCTGGTCATGCGCGCAAAAAGGGATTCCCGCGCAGGCGGGAATCCCTTTTTTTTTCAGCGCTTGGCCGGGAGGTCGGCCAGCGAAAGAAAGGCGTCGGCAAAGAATTGCGTTGCCGGCAGGCTGCGCTCAAGGCAGAAGCTGGTACGGGCGGCGGCCACCATGGGCGGGGCGCCGCAGGCATAGACCTGGTGCACGGCCAGGTCGGCATGGTCGTCGAGCACCGCCTGGTGGACAAAGCCGGTGCGGCCTTGCCAGTCATCGCCGTCGGCAGGTTCCGAAACTACCGGAATGTACTCGAACCATGAAAGTTCGGCCGCCCATTGCAGGCACAGCGTGTGCTGGTACAGGTCCGCTGCCTTTCTGCCGCCCCAGTACAACGTCACCTTGCGCGCATTACCTCGCGCGATCGCCTGCTGCATGATGGCTTTGACCGGTGCGAAGCCGGTGCCGCTGGCCAGCAGGATCACCGGCGCCTCGCCACTGCGCAGGTAAAAATCGCCGGCCGGGCCTTCCAGCGCCAGCCGTTCGCCGGCTTGCAGCGTGCCGAAGACGTGGTCGGTAAAGCGACCGCCCGGCAGGTGGCGAATATGCAGTTCCAACGTGTCGCCGCCGCCCGTGCTTGCCATCGAGTAGCTGCGACGAACGCCGCCATCGAGCAGCACGTCGAGGTACTGGCCCGGCAGGTAGGCCAGCGGCGCACCGCTGTCCTGGTGCAGGCGCAGCACGGCAACATCGGTGCCCACTTTATCGATGCTGGCGATGCGTACCGAGAGCGTGCGGCTTTCCGGCAATTGCATTGCGGATGCCGGCGCTGCAGCGGGAACCACGCCGGAACACGCACCGCCACAGCCGCCGGCCGCAGCCGAGGCGTCAACGGCAGTAGCCGCCGTACCAGTACTGGCACCAGCGCCAGCAAACTCTGTCGCGCTACTGGAGGCAGCACCGGCATCGGCAGCCGCCGGCTCGGCCACATCGACCTCCACCCTGCCCGCCACCACCCGCACCGAAAAACTGCGCACTGCGGTGGTGATCGGCGCCGAGCGGGCGGCGCCGCTGCGGATATCGATCAGGCCCTGGTGCAGCGGGCATTCGACGCAGCCATCTTCCACGTAGCCATCGGACAGCCGGGCATTGCCGTGGCTGCACTTGTCGCGCAGCGCGTACACGTCGTCGCCGAGGCGGAACACGGCCAGCGGCTGGCCGCCGGCCTGTTTCGCCACCGGCGTGTCTTCGCAAAATTCGTCGGCCGCGCCGAGATCGATCCAGGTCGTCATGGCGGCCTCAGATCGGCGTAGCCAGCAGGGTGGCCACGCGCGAGGTGTCGTAGATCACACGCTTGGACTGGTAGCGCCAGCCGTCCGGCGTGCGCACCACCACGTCCAGGTAGCGGCCCGCCTGGTACACGAACGATTCTCCATCCTGCAAGGTTTGCACCACCACGTAGCTCGACTCGGTTTCCACGGTGTCGGCATCGATCACGCGCATCTGCATGCCCGACGTCATGTGGCGGTAGCTGTGCACCTCGTAGATATTGGCGTGGCGCAGCGACAGCACGCGGTCGCGCAGCATGCGCTTGCTGTCGCAGTAAATGATGCCAATCGGCAGGCCGGCGTCTTCGTTTTCGCGCGGGACGATTTCGTAGACACACTCTTCGGTGAAGAAGTCGGCCCACTGCTCCAGGCGGTCGTTGTCGAGCGCGCTGATGTACTGTTGCTGCAGCTGGTGCAACTCGAACCACAAGATCACTTGTTCCATGTTCATTCCTCCTTAAAACGCCATCAGCTTTTGGTAGCCCTGCCAGAACTTGCGGATCAGGCTTTCGGTGATCAGCGTGTCTTCCTGGTCCGGCTTGTCATTCGACATTTCGATCACCGAGCACGAATCGGGGTCGCGCCGCGTGCCGCGCTGGACCATTTCCGTCGCTTCCGTGTCTTCCATCGAGATATAGCCGGCCGGCCCCACCAGGTTGGCCTGCTTGATGCGCAGTGCGCGCATTTCCGGGGTGTCGTCGGCGTAGCCGAAGAAGTGAAAGATCAGTTCGAAATTGTCGGGGCCCTTGGTCAGCAGCTGGCGCGCCACCAGGGTGTTGTGGATCTGCTGCACCACCAGTTGCGGGAAGATCGGCTGGATGTGGTTGGTGGTGTTCTCTTCGAACTCCTGGATCTGGCCCAGCACCGACGGATCTTCCAGTTGAAAACCTTCGTCGAACGAGCGGATCGCCTGCTGCTTGTAGGCGTCCGAGGTTTCTTCCTGGTTCTTGGTGGCGGTGATGATGCTGTGCAGGCCGTGGCGCTTGTCGGCAATCGACCGCGCCTTCATGCCAACCCGGAAAATGTTGAAGGTCGTGTGGAACAGGTGCAGCAGGCTGGCGTGGTACGGGTCCTTCACATTTTCCAGGTACAGCTTCCAGTTCGATTTCGAGTACTGGCGGGTGCAGCCAAGGTACACGATCGGCTTATGAAAAATGCGGTCGAGCCATGGCGTCATCTCGGCGCCCAGGTAATCGACCAGCGGCTCCACCGTCTCGCTGAAGGTGGCGAACACCAGGCCTTTGTAGCTGTCCACGCGCAGCTGGCGCAGGCCGTGGCACTTCGGATCGAAATCCTTGGGCATGCCGGCCATGCCGTTCTGGCCGCGGCGGAACGGCACACCGAGCAGGTTGCCGCGCTGGTCGAAACTCCACTGGTGGTAGGCGCAGCTGTGCGAGCTGGCGTTGCCGCGCTGCTCGCGGCACACGGTGGCGCCCCGGTGCGAACATTTGTTGACCCACGCGGCCAGGCTGCCGTCGTCGGTGCGGGTGACTACCACCGGGGTGTCGCCGACAAACGTCGATTTGAAATCGCCGGGGTTGATGATTTCCGCTTCCAGCGCCAGGAAATTCCAGACCGGACCGCGAAAAATCTTTTCCTGTTCGCGCTCGTACACTTCCTGCGAACTGAACACTTTGTACGGCGTGCGCGAACCGTCGGTGCGCGGGAACTGCACCAGGGGATGCACCGTGGCCGGTGCGGCTGCTGCTTCGTCTAGATGGGACATGGGACCTCTCCGTGTGGTGGACTCGATGAATCGAGTCTAGGGAAGAGGCCCCGGCGCTGCTAGCCGGATCTGGCAATCATGAAGCAGGCGCCATCCGTTTCTGGCTACGTGGCAAATGGCCATGGCGCGCGCGGTAGTACGCGGCAAACCGTCCGGCGTGGCCAAAGCCGAATGCGAGCGCGGTGTCGGCCACGCCGGCTTCGGCATGCGCCTGCAAATGGGCGTGGGCGGCGTCGAGCCGCATATTGCGCAGCAGTTCCATCGGCGACACACCATGGTGGCGCTGGCACAGCTGATTGAGACTGCGCACGCTCATGCCCGCTGCCAGCGCCAGGTCGGCCAGCGCGACCGGCGCGCACAGCTTGCTGCGCATGTAGCGCTCGAGCGCATCGAGCCGCTTGCCGGCGCTGCCGTCGGTCAAGCCCTGGCCCGCTGCCGCCGCCTGCGCATCGGCAGCCACCTTCGGCGCGCCCTGCCCCTGCTGCGCCAGCAGGAACAGCGCCACGTTGCGCTCGTAGTGATCGATCCACGCCGTGTGGCCGGATTCGGTGGCAGGCAGCGCCAGGATGCTGAGCAGCGAGTGCAACATCATTTCCCAGTGCTGTCCCAGGGCCGGCGCCAGCAGCAGGCCCGGCGCCAGGGCGGGCAGCGCGCCCGGTGCACCGGCGCCGCGCGTGGCCTGTCCCTGCATCTCGCGCAGCAGCGCGTGCGGCAGCTTGACGATCAGCTGCTCGGAACCTTCGCCCCACACCATGCGGATGTGCCTTTTCGGTGCAATGATCGCGGTGCGTCCCTGCGGCACGGCCACCCGGTGACCATCGCAGTCGAACTCGGTACAGCCCTTGAGCGACGTATGCACCAGCGCGAAATCCTCGAACGGACGCGGCGTCACTTCCACCTCGGCGCCATAGCGCAGCGCCATCATCTGCAAGCGGTTGATACGCGCCTGGTAGAGGGCGGTATTGACGGTGCCGCGCCGCCATTGCAGGTCGTGGTCGGCCAGCGCGCTTGCCACATGCTGGTGCGTGGCCACCTTCTCATCGGAGTGAAATACGCAGCCTTGGTACAGTTTGGACAAGTTCAGCGATTCGACGAGCGTGTGCATGGTGCATCCAGTGATCGGCAATAGGGGACGCCAATTGTTTGCAATATTCATGCCCAGCGCTGTGTGACACGCTGGCCACTGTACTTAATTCATCCGGGCAATTTTGATTCACATCAAGGATTTTTGAGTTTCAGACGCTTACCCTTCGGGCTATCAACTTGACATTACCCGGGGAGAGCTTGTGTGGAGCTAGCATCGAATTACAACTACAAGGTCGTGAAGCAATTCGCGATCGCCACCGTGATCTGGGGCATCGTCGGCATGCTGGTGGGGGTGATCATCGCCGCCCAACTGGCCTGGCCCGCGCTGAACCTCGACATTCCATGGCTGACCTACGGCCGCCTGCGGCCGCTGCATACCAACGCGGTGATTTTCGCGTTCGGCATCTGCGGCCTGTTCGCCACGTCGTACTACGTGGTGCAGCGCACCTGCCAGGTACGGCTGTTTTCCGATAAATTGGCGGCCTTCACCTTCTGGGGCTGGCAGGCCGTGATCCTGCTGGCAGTGGTCACGCTGCCGATGGGTTATACGCGCGGCAAGGAATACGCCGAACTGGAATGGCCGATCACGATCCTGATCGCGCTGGTGTGGATCGCCTACGCGGTCGTGTTCTTCGGCACGCTGGTCACACGCAAGGTTAAGCACATCTACGTCGCCAACTGGTTCTTCGGCGCCTACATCCTGGCCGTGACCATCCTGCACGTGGTGCAGGGCGCCAGCATGCCGGCCAGCCTGACCAAGTCCTATTCCGCCTACACCGGCGTGCAGGACGCCATGATCCAGTGGTGGTACGGCCATAACGCGGTGGGCTTCATCCTCACCGCCGGCTACCTGGGCATGGTGTATTACTTCATCCCCAAGCAGGCCGAGCGCCCCGTGTACTCGTACCGGCTGTCGATCGTCCACTTCTGGGCGCTGATCTTCACGTACATGTGGGCCGGCCCCCACCACCTGCACTACACGGCGCTGCCCGACTGGACCCAGTCGGTGGGCATGGTGTTCTCACTGGTGCTGCTGGCGCCGTCGTGGGGCGGCATGATCAACGGCATGATGACGTTATCGGGCGCCTGGCACAAGCTGCGCACCGACCCGATCCTGAAATTCATGATCGTCTCGCTGTCGTTCTACGGCATCGCCACCTTCGAAGGTCCGATGATGTCGATCAAGACCATCAACGCCCTCTCCCACTACACCGACTGGACCGTGGCCCACGTGCACGGCGGCGCTCTCGGCTGGGTCGGCTTCATCACCATGGGCTCGATCTATTACCTGATTCCGCGCCTGGTAGGCGAACAGAAAATGTACAGCGTCAAGCTGATCGACCTGCACTTCTGGGTGGCCACCATCGGCGTGGTGCTGTACATCGCCGCGATGTGGATTGCCGGCGTGATGCAGGGCCTGATGTGGCGCGCGGTCAACCCCGACGGCACCCTCACCTACACCTTTGTCGAAAGCGTGAAAGCGACATATCCGTACTACGCGGTACGGGTGCTGGGCGGCTTCATGTACTTCAGCGGCATGTGCGTGATGGGCTACAACACCTGGATGACCCTGCGCCGCCGCGCCACCGTCATCGCCCCCATCCCTGCCCTGGCTGCGGCCCATTGAACCCGGAGTGCCCATGAAATTCTCACATGAATGGATCGAAAAAAACCCGTGGCTGCTGATCGCCCTGGTCACCCTGGTGATCAGCGTTGGCGGCGCCGTGGAAATCGTGCCGCTGTTCTTCCAGAAATCCACCACCGAGCCGGTGGCAGGCCTGAAACCCTACAGCCCGCTGCGGCTGACGGGCCGCGACATCTACGTGCGCGAAGGCTGCTACAACTGCCATTCGCAGATGGTGCGCCCGCTGCGTGCCGAAACCGAGCGCTACGGCCATTATTCGGTCGCTGGCGAGTTCGTCTATGACCGGCCGTTCCAGTGGGGCTCCAAGCGCACCGGGCCCGACCTGGCGCGCGTGGGTGGCCGCTACAGCGACGAATGGCACCGCACCCACCTGGCCAACCCGCGCGACGTGGTGCCGGAATCGAATATGCCCAACTACCCGTGGCTGGCCAAGACCAAACTGGTGCCGCAGGACGTGGTGCCGAAGCTGCGCGCGCTGCAGCGCCTGGGCGACCCGTACACCGATGCCGAGATCGCCGCCGCGCCGGAAGAACTGAAGGACAAGACCGAGGAAGACGCCCTGATCGCCTATCTGCAAGGCCTGGGCACATTAATCAAAACAAGGAACTGACATGGCTATCGAGAACCTGTTTGACCAGGCCAGCAGCGTGATGACGGTGGTGTCGTTTGTCACGTTCATCGGCATCGTGTGGTGGGCCTACATCCACCACAAGGAAACCGATTTTACTCAGGCCGCACAAGCCCCGTTTGCCGACGAGGAGTTTGACCATGGCTGACTTTACCAGCGGCTTCTGGGACTACTATATCGCCGCCATCACCCTGCTCGGCATCATCGGTTGCGGCATCCTGCTGTGGGCGCAGTCAAAAGCGCGGGTGGGCAAGCGCAGCGACATCAATGTCGATACCACCGGCCATATCTGGGACCAGGATTTGACCGAGCTGAACACGCCGATGCCGCGCTGGTGGATGTGGCTGTTCTACATCACCATCGTCTTCGCGCTGGTGTACCTGGTGCTGTACCCGGGCCTGGGCAGTTATGCAGGCAAACTGGGCTGGAGCTCCACCGGCAACTACCAGACCGAACTGAAACAGGCCGAGGCAGAATATGGTCCGCTGTTCGCCCAGTACCAGCAGCAGGATTTAAAAACGGTGGCGGCCGATCCGAAGGCGCGCGCCATCGGCGAGCGCCTGTTCCTCACCTATTGCGCCCAGTGCCACGGGTCCGACGCGCGCGGCAACAAGGGTTTTCCGAATTTGACCGACAAGGACTGGCTGCTCGGCGGCACGCCCGAGATCATCAAGCAGACCATCCTGCACGGGCGTACCGGCGTGATGCCGCCGATGGGCGCGGCCGTGGGCAGCGAAAAGGATATCGAGAACGTCGCCCATTACGTGCTGAGCCTGTCCGGCTCGACGTCCGATCCGATCAAGGCGGTGTTCGGCAAAGCAAAATTCGGCGCCTGCATGGCCTGCCACGGCGCCGACGCCAAGGGCAACCAGGCACTCGGTGCACCGAACCTGACCGACAAGGTCTGGCTGTTCGGCGGCAGCGCCGACACCATCATGGAAACCATCCGCAACGGCCGCGCTGCCACCATGCCGGCGTTTGGCGACTTCCTCGGCGACGCCAAGGTGCACGTGCTGGCTGCCTACATCTGGAGCTTGTCCAATGATGTGACGCAGCCGGCGCCAGCGCCAGCAGCCAAGCCGGAACCGGAACCGGAACCGGGACCAGCAAAATGAGTGCGCCCGAGACACAAGTCATCAAGATGTATGCGGCGCGCGAGGAAATCTACCCGCGCGAAACCTCGGGCCGCTACGCCCGCCTGCGCTGGCTGTTCGTGTGGCTGACGCAGCTGGCGTTTTACGGCACCCCGTGGCTGCTCTGGAACGACCGCCAGGCCTTGCTGTTCGACCTGACCACGCGCAAGTTCTACATTTTCGGCATGGTCTTGTGGCCTCAGGATTTCATTTACCTGGCGGTGCTCCTGATCATCAGCGCGTATTTGCTGTTCCTGGCCACCGCCGTGGCCGGGCGCGTGTGGTGCGGCTTCACCTGCCCGCAAACTGTTTATACCGAAATCTTCCTGTGGATAGAACGCCGCATCGAAGGCAAGCGCAGCGCGCGCATGCTGCTCGACCGCCAGCCCTGGTCCGCCGGCAAGCTCGGAAAAAAAACCGCCAAGCACCTGGCCTGGGGCGCAGTGGCGCTGTGGACCGGCTTTACCTTTGTTGGCTACTTCACGCCGATCCGCGAGCTGATGGTCGAGGTGCAGACCTTCGACTTCGGTCCCTGGGAATGGTTCTGGGTGCTGTTCTACGCCTTTGCCACCTATGGCAATGCCGGCTGGATGCGCGAGCAGGTGTGCAAGTACATGTGCCCGTACGCCCGCTTCCAGAGCTCGATGTTCGACCGCGACACCCTGATCATCACCTACGATGCCAGGCGCGGCGAACCGCGTGGTCCACTGGTGCCACGCCGCAAGCAGGCAGCCAGTACCGGCGGCGCCTGCATCGACTGCTCGATGTGCGTGCAGGTGTGCCCCACCGGCATCGACATCCGCAACGGCCTGCAATACGAGTGCATCGGCTGCGCCGCGTGCGTCGATGCCTGCAACGGCGTGATGGACAAGATCGATGCGCCGCGCGGCCTGATCCGCTACGCCACCGAACGCGCGCTCGACGAACACCTGACACCCACCGAAATCCGCCGCCGCACCTGGCGTCCCCGGGTGCGCATCTACACCGCCGTGCTGTGCCTGATCGTGGCCGGCGCCGGCGCCGCCCTGTACCTGCGCGTGCCACTGAAAATGGACGTGATCCGCGACCGTGGCGCCATGGGCCGCGAAGTGGAAGACGGCATGATCGAAAACGTCTATCGGCTGCAGATCATGAACACCACCGAGCGCGCCCACACGTACAGGATCACCGTCGCCGGCATCGACACGCTGGCCCTGGTCACGCCCGCTACCGTGCGGCTGGACGCGACCGAAACGCGCGGCGTACCGATCCGCCTGCGCACCGCGCACGGCGCCGCACACAAGGGCTCGAACAAGATCGAAGTGGCGCTGACATCGGTGGACGATCCGGCGCTGCATGTGAAAGAAACTGCGGTCTTCATTGTGCCGCGCTAGGAGATCACCATGCACCATTTACACAGCACGGTCACGCCGTGGTACAAGCAGCGCTGGCCGTGGTTCCTGATGCTGGGCCCGGCCATCGTGGTGGCCGGCAGCGTGTTTACCGCCTGGCTGGCGTTTTCAACGCCCGACCCGGTGGTGGTCGGCGATTACTACAAGCAGGGCAAGGCCATCAACCAGGACCTGAGCCGCGACCGCGTGGCCAGCGCCATGGGCCTGTCGATGACGATCGGGTACGACGCCAATCGCGGCGCGCTGACGGGCCAGGTGCAGCGCGCCAGCGGCGACGGCATCACCGAGCGCCTGCGGCTGCGTCTCGCGCACGCGACCTTGCCCGACAAGGATATCGAAGCGACCGTGCTACCCGATGCGGCGGGCCGCTTCGAACTGCCACTGGCCATGCTCGAACGCAGCCGCTGGGTGGTGCTGGTGGAAGGCGAAAAACGCGACTGGCGCCTGGCCGGCGCGTGGACGTGGCCGAAGGAGCGCGGGGTAACCTTGGTGGCGGATGTGGCGCCTGTGCAGCAGCAGGCGCCGGCGCAATAGCCGCACAATAGGCGCCGGGGCACAGGCATGCCTCTGGCGCGCTATCAGTTCAACCGCAAGTCTGGGTACCGGCCGTAATCGCCTTGAGCGTTTGCGGCTGCAGCAGTTCGATTTCGCGGTTGCTTACCCGGACCAGTCCTTCTTTCTTGAACTTCGACAGCAGGCGGCTGATGCTTTCGATGGTCAGGCCCAGGTAGTTGCCGATCTCCTCGCGCGACATGCGCAGCTGGAACGCGTTGGGCGAGTAGCCGCGTGCTTCGTAGCGCGACGACAGGTTGACCAGGAAGGCGGCGAAGCGCTGGGTGGCCTGCATATTGCCGAGCAAGAGCATCACGCTTTGCTCGCGCGTGATTTCCTGGCTCATCATGCGGTGGAAGTGGCGCAGCAGGGTCGGCATTTCGGCCAGCAGTTGCTGCAGGGTGGCGAACGGAATTTCGCACACTTCGCTGTCTTCCAGCGCCACCGCCGTGCAATGGTGCAGGTCGGTGCTGATGGCGTCCATACCGAGCAGTTCGCCGGCCATCTGGAAGCCGGTGATCTGCTCCGCGCCTTCGCGGTTGACCTGGTAAGTTTTGAAGTGGCCGAGGCGGATAGCGTACAGGTTCTGGAACGAATCGCCAATGCGGAACAAGGTATTGCCGCGCGCGACCTTGCGGCGGCGGCCGATGATCTGGTCGAGCCGGTCCATGTCTTCGTTACCCAGTCCCATGGGCAAACACAGCTGGTGCATGCTGCACGTGGCGCAGCTGGCTTTGAGGATGTCGATTGTGGCGCCGGGCAGCACCAGCGATGGCAGGTCTTTGATCATGTCCGCTAGTGTAGACCATGATGCGCCAGGATGGTGCGATGCCGCACTGCCACCATCGGGTATTCCGACGTGCATTTCACTTGCATTGTGCAAGCAAATGGCCGGTGAAAATTCCGCCCGTCGCCACTTTCCCGCTGGCGAAGGATGCGCTAGACTGGCCCTCGTTATTGCCGATTTCTCAACTAGAGCAGGAGAGATAAAGACCATGAATCTACGCCGCTGCGCCGTGCTGTACCTCGAACCCCGCGAAGAACTGGACATCGACTGGACCGCCTTGTTTGCCGGCACCAGCACCCTGGCGGCCAGCACCCGCTGGCTGGCGCTGGCGCCGCACCTGGACCGCGAGATCGAAGTCGATGCGGCCGACCTGGCGGCACTGGCCGCAGTTGGTTCATCGGTATGGACCGCGCGCGCTGAGGTCGTCGAACGCCATGGCGCGGCAGTCGTGGACCGGCTGCTTGCGCACGGCCTGCTGCTGGCCGAGGACCAGGGCCAGCAGCAAGAGCAGGCCAATGCGCAGGACGCCCTGCGCGAACGCGACGACACCTTGCGCACGCTGCACTGGCGGCCGCTGGCGGCGCTGGCGCACACGTTCTCGCGCTGGCACGACGTACGCAGCGACACCGGCATGGAGGCGCCCAGTTTCGAGGAACTGCTCGAACGCCACGGCAATCCGCCACCGCCGGTGCAGCAGGTGGCCAGCATCGGCGCGGCGGTGCCGCTGCCAGCGCCCGCCGGTTTCCTCGACGAGGTACTGCTGCGCCGTTACACGGGCCGCAACTACGACACCAGCGCCAGCCTGCCGCTGGCGGTGGCGGCGCGCCTGCTGCAACGCACGTTCGGCGCCCAGGAACTGCGCCACATCGGCCCGCATGCCAACGTCCTGAAAAAGACCAGCCCGTCGGGCGGCGGCCTGCATCCGGTCGAAGCGTTCGTGCTGGTGCAACGGGTGGACGGCCTGGCGCCGGGCTTGTACCACTACCATCCGCTCGACAACACGCTGGTGCCGCTGCGCGCGACCACGCAGGACGAAGCGGCGGCGCTGGCGCTGCAAATGGTGGCAGACCAGTACTGGCTGGCCGGCGCGGCGATACAGGTGGTGATGGTGGGACGGGTGGAGCGCTCGTTCTGGAAATACCGCAACCACCAGAAGGCGTACCGCGCAATATCGCTCGATGCCGGCCACCTGTCGCAGACGTTTTATCTGCTGGCCTCGGAAGCGGGCTTGCCGGCGTTTATCACCGCCGCCATCAACGACATCGATATCGAAACCATGCTGGGGCTGGACCATCTGCGCCACGCAGTGATTGCCGTGTGCGGTTGCGGCGTGGCCGCGACAGGCGCGCGCGAGATGGTGGAACTGCGCTACGGTGAAACCGGCCTCGGCCCGGTGGCAGAGTAGCCGGTCAAGAGTTGATCAGGAGGCCAGGCGCGACACCGATACGCCGGACAACATGAAGAGCACCATGCCGTTCTCGCCGATCTGCTTGCTTGCCAGGGCGGCATGGTCGGCGGCGGCCGCATCCTTGGACGGCAGGCGGCGCGCGGCCGGTACCTTGGCCGGATCGAGCTTGATGCCAAGCGTGTCCAGGGCGCGTACCGGGTCGTTCTGCATGCGGTCGCGGAAGCCATCGTCGGTGGCCAGTTTGGCGAGCATGGTGTTGAGCTGATCGAAATTCTGTTTAAGCATTGTGTACTCCCTCAAGGTGGATAAAAACAATGTGCTGCCCGACCATCCTACGCCGAACTTAGCGGATTCACAACGTGTTTAACGGTCGCCAGGGTCCGCTGCGCGGGCCGCATCGAGCACTGTCGCCAATGCCGTGTCGAATGCCGCCAGCGCAGACACGGCCTGGTCCGGTGCGCTGCGCAATTGCAGCTCGAGGATGCCGCTGCAGCGGTGCAGCTGGCCCATCGACAGGTTGCCGGCTGCCCCCTTGACCTTGTGGACCAGCAGCGCGGCCTGCTCGGTATTGCCGGTGCCGATGGCAGCGGCCAGTTGCGCCGGCGTGCCAGCGAATTCCTCCACGAATTTCTCCAACAGTACCGTGAGCAGGCGGCGGTTGCCGCCCAGCCGCGCCAGCGCGGCGCTGGTGTCGATGCCAGCGTCGATGCCGGACTCGCTGGCCAGGCCGGCCGCGCTGCCCCCGCCGTCCGCGACGCCGGCTTGCGCCTCTGGCACCGGTCCCGGTCCCGGTTCCGGTGCCGGCAGCGCCGGCGCGGCGCGGCCGATGATCCAGCCGGCCAGCACCTCGAACAGCCGTTCCGGTTCGATCGGCTTGGTGATGTAGTCGTTCATGCCCATGGCCAGGCTGTTTTCGCGGAAGCCCGGCACCGCGTGCGCGGTCATCGCGATCACCGGCAATTGCGCGGTCGAATGGCGTGCGCGAATCAGCGCGGTCGCTTCGTAACCGTCCATCTCCGGCATCTGGATATCCATCAGCACCGCGTCGTAGCGGCAGGCTTCGACCATGCGCACCGCCTCCATGCCGGTGGCGGCCAGGTCCACCTGCAGGCCGCCGCCGAGCAGCACCTCGCGCGCGACCTGCTGGTTGATCTGGTTATCGTCCACCACCAGCACGCGGGCGCCGGCCAGGCGCTGCGCCGCCGCCGACAGCATGCGCGGCGACAAAGGCGCCACGGCGGGTTCGTCGGCGGCCAGGCCCAGCGCCTGCGCGATGGTCAGCAGCATGCGCGTGCGGTTGACGGGCTTGGCCAGGCAGTGGCGGATGCCGAGCTGGCCGGCCGCGCGCATGGCCGCCTCGCGCCCGTACTCGGTGGCCATGATCACGATCGCGGGCGCACCCGGCGCGGCCGCCTGGCGCAGGCGCCGCACCGTGTCGACGCCGTGGGCGCCCGGCATGTCCCAGTCCAGCACCACCACGTCCACCGGCTCCGGCGCCAAATAGGCATCCACCGCCGCCGCCGCCGCGTCGGCTGACCCGGCGGTGGTCACCGGCAGGCCGGCGTCGCCCAGCTGCTGGGCGAACATGGTGCGCACCACCGCGCTGTCGTCCACCACCAGCACCCGCGTGCCGGCCAGCAGCGCCAGCAAACCGGGCGCATCGTCGTGCCGCGCTGGCAGGCTGGGCAGGGCGACGCTGAAGTGGAAGCGGCTGCCTTGCCCCGGCGTGCTGTCGACGCCGATCACGCCGCCCATGGCGCGCACCAGCTGCTGCGAGATCGCCAGGCCCAGCCCGGTGCCGCCGTACAGGCGCGTGGTGCTGCTGTCGGCCTGGCTGAAGGCGTGGAACAGGCGCTGCTGCTGCTCGGCGCTGATGCCCACGCCGCTGTCGCTGACGGCGAACCGCAGGCGGTCCCCGTCCGGCCCGGTCTCCCGCCTTACCTGCAGCACGATCTCGCCGCGCGCGGTGAACTTGAGGGCATTGCCCACCAGGTTGATCAATACTTGGCCCAGGCGCAACGGATCGCCGGCCAGGCGCGCCGGCACGTCCGGGTCGGCCCAGGCCACCAGCTCCAGGCCTTTTTCCGCCGCGCGCCACGAAAACAGGTCCATCACCTGGTCGAGCACGTCCGCCAGATCGAAGGGCACGCTTTCCAGCGCCAGCTTGCCCGACTCGATCTTGGAAAAATCGAGCACGTCGTCGATGATGCCCAGCAGGTTCTTGCCGGCGCGGTCGATCTTGTGGAAATAATCGCGCGGCTTCGATGGCAGGTCGAGGTGCGCACCGAGCCCGGCAAAGCCGAGGATGGCGTTCATCGGCGTACGGATCTCGTGGCTGATGTTGGCCAGGAAGTCGCTCTTGGCGCGGGTGGACGCTTCGGCATCGGCGCGCGCCTGCTGGATGGCGCGGATCGCATCGGCTTTCTGGAAGGCCGAGATGAACGGCTCCTTGAGCGCCTTGAACATGTCCAGGTCAGCCCCGGCAAAGGCCTGCTGCTGCTCGAACACCAGGTAGCCTTGCACTGCCTCGCCGTTGCAGATGCGTACCGCCAGCACCGTGCCGGCGCCGCTCAGGTACATCTCCGGCATGACCAGCTCGGCGCCTGCGACCAGCAGCGCGTGGGTCTGGTCCAGTGTCATGGCCGCGCAGGGCGGGACCACGCTGGTCTGCCAGCTGGCGTGTACCTTCAATTGCCCGGTGCCCGGCTCGCGGATCAGCGCGCAGGCGCCGCTGACGGCGCCAATCGCGCTCGATTCGAGCAGGATCGCCTGCAGCAGCGCATCAAAATCGAGCTGGTCGTTGATTGACTTGACGATGGCGTGTACGCGCGCCAGGTGGCGGGTGCGGGCATACACCTCCTGCTGCAACTGCAGCTTGGCGTGCTCGAGCTGGCGGATACGCCAGCGGTACAGGCCCCAGCCCAGCAGCAGGATGCCGAGCGCCGCGCCGGAGCGCGCCCACCAGGTCTGGTACCAGGCCGGCAGGAAGCGCAGCGCCATGGTCAGCTCGTGCGGGCTCCAGGCGCCGTCGCGATTGCTGCCGCGCATGTGCAGGCGGTAAGTGCCGGGCGCCACGTTGGCATAGGTGGCGATGCGGTGGCTGGCATCGGCCTCCACCCAGTCCTTGTCGTAGCCCTCGAGGCGAAACGCGTAGCGGTTGCGGGCGCTGGCGGAATAGTCGAGCGAGGCGATTTCGATATTGACATTGCGGGTGCCAGACGGGATTTCCAGGCCGGGACCTTCTGCCGCCAGCAAGGGCGCCGGCGCCACCTGGCGTGTATCGAGCTGGACATTGCTGACCACCAGTTGCGGCTGGTAGTTCCAGCGCTGCACCGGCGTCTGCCGAACCACCACGTAGCCACCGGAGGTGCCGAACACCGGCTCGCCCTGGGCGGTGCTGGCACCGGCGCCGCCGAAATAGGACTGGAACACCAGGCCGTCGGCACGACCGAACAACTCCACGCGCAAGGTCTCGGTGTCGATCACGGCGATGCCGTTGCCGCCCGACGCCCACATGCGGCCGCTGGCGTCGAGGCGCAGCGAACTGGCGATCTTGCCGAACGGGCCGGCGCCGACGGCGGGCCGCAGAAAGCGCGGCTTGCCGCCGGCGGTCTGACCGTCGAGGATGGCGATGCCGCCGCTGTTGGTGGCCACCCACAACCGGCCGCGCCGATCGAAGGCCAGCGCGTTGATCAGGCCCTGTGGCAAGCCGTCGCTGCGATCCGGTTCCGCCAGGATCTGCTCGGCGCGGCCGGTGGCCGGATCGAAGCGGTTCAGGCCGTTGCGGGTGCCTACCCACAGCATGCCGTCCGGCGCTTCCAGCACGGTGGTGACGCGGCTATCGGTAAGGGCGCCGGCGGTGGCCGGGCCCTGGCGGTAGGCCTGGACCGTGGCGGCGCGCGGATCGTAGCGCAGCAAACCACTTGGCGTGCCCAGCCATAAATCGCCGCCGCGCCGCACGATGCTGCCGATGCGCGGCAACGGCTCGTGGTGCGGCAACGGCACCCGCCGCACCCGGCTGCCCTGGCCGCTGGTGTGGTACAGCCCGGCGAGGGTGCCGATCCACGCCTCGTTCGGTTCGGCTTCGGTCATGGCCAGAATCAGGCTGCCGGGCAGGGCAGTGTCCGGCAGCAGCGGGTCGGGCCGCAGGCCGGCGCGGCGGGTGGCGTCCGGCGCGATCAGGTCGATGCCCTGGTCGGCCAGCGCCACCCACAAGCGCCCGCCCTGGTCGGTCATGAAGGCGGAGGCCGAAATCTCCGGCAAGCCGACGCCGTCGAAGATGGTGCTGAAGGTACGGTTGCGCGGATCGTGGGTGTCCACGCCGCGCTCGTTGGCGACCCACACCAGGCCGCTGCGGTCGCGCCACAGCGCCGCCACCCGATTGCTGGCCAGGCTGACCGCCACCGCCGGCCGGTGCGTGATGCGGCGATGGATGCCGGTGGCATCGAATTCGATCACACCGTCGCCATAGGTGCCGGCCCACCACTGGCCGGGCACGGTTTCGGTCAGCGACAGTACCATCGCCTGGCGCCGGCCCTGGTCCGCCAGCGCCAGCAGGCGCGCACCGGCGGTGGCCGCATCGGCGCCGGCAAAACCCACGCCGCTGCGCAGGGTGCCGAACACCACGCCGCCTTGCGGATTCTGGCTCAGCGACAGCACCGCGTCACCCACGCCGGCGATGTCCGCGATCCGGCCGCTGGCCGCGTCGCGCCGCGCCAGGCCGGCGTCCGAGCCGATCCACAACACGCCGTCGCGGTCGAGCAGCAGGGCGCGGACCTGGTTGGCGCGCTGACCACCGGGCGCCGCGTCCGGGCGCCGGTGGTGGCGCACCTGGCCGGCGGCGTCCACGTAATCGAGGCCGGCGGCCGTGCCCACCCACAGGCCGCCGTCCTTGTCGCTGGCGATCGCATACACAGTCGGGCTGGACAGTGCGCCCGCCGCCACCCGCACGAAACGCTCGCTCAGCTTGTCATACCGGGCCAGGCCGTCGATGCTGGTCCCCACCCACAGCCGGCCTTGTCCGTCCACGTGCAGGGTCTGGATGAAGTCGCCGGGCAGCGAATGCGGATCGTTGGCGTCGAAATAGAAGTTGCGCATCTGGTAGCCATCCCAGCGGCCGAGCCCTGCCTGGGAGCCGAGCCAGATGAAGCCGTCGCCGTCCTGGGCCATGCTCATCACGACCGGGCTGGGGAAATTGCGCTCGGCCGGCGCCAGATGCTCGAACACGACCGGCGCCAGCGCATGCCAGCGATCGGTATCGGGGGCCGCGCGCAGCGGCGCAGAAGCCAGTCCGGCTAACAGGACGGCGGTCGCAAGGGTAAGGACGGTCGGGTTCACCACAAATCAGGGCCAGAGTACTGTGAGTTTCCCCGACGCCAACGTGCACAGGGTAATGCATCGTAAAGCAAAGCCCGCACTTGCGCCATTGCAAGTACGGATTGCAAGTCACACGCGATTCAATTGTGTGTCCATCGCAATCCTGTTGCCATTCTTGAACTTTGATAGGAAAATTCCTGTTACTCCTGGTTTTCTCCCTCGCAGCCCTCGCACAAGGACGACATGAAACCACTTGGGATCAAGGCGAAAGTTGCACTGGCAACCAGCATCACCTCGATCCTGATGATCGCCCTGGTGACCGTGGTTCAGATGCAACGAGTCAAGCACGATTTCGCCCGGGTGCTGTTTACCCAGCAAACTGCACTGGTGGCCCGCACTGCCGAGGAACTCGACGACAAGCTGACCGCGCTGCTCGAGATCGTTGCCTTTTCCGCCCGCAAGCAGCCGCTCGAGCTCGGCACCTCGGCCGAACGCCTGCGCGCCTACTACCAGGACCGCGCCATCCTGTCGCTGTTCGACGAGCTCGTGGTGTATGGCGCCGACGGCAAGGCCGTGGCCGACTTGCCGGTGGTGCCGGGCCGGGTGGGCATGGACGTGTCCGACCGCGCCTACTTCAAGCAGGTGATGTACACGCGCAAGCCGATGATCACCGAGCCGGTGCTGGGCAAATACCAGCGCGAACCGATCGTGCAGGTGATCGCGCCCGTGCTCGACGCGCGCGGCGAGGTGGTGTGCATCCTGTCCGGCGTGCTGCGGCTGTACAAGAACAACTTCCTCGGCCACCTGCGCCACGCCACCGTGGGCGCCAGCGGCTATTATTTTGCCCTCACGCGCGGTCCCAAGCCGGTGTACGTGCTGCACCCGGACCCCAACCGCCTGCTGCAGCCGCGCGGCGGCCAGCTCAACGGCGCCACCACGCTGGCGCTGGCCGACGGCTTCGAGGGCACGGTGGACAGCGTCGATACCGAGGGCCGCGAAGTGCTCAACAGCTACAAGACGCTGAAGTCGGTGGACTGGGTGCTGGGCACGTCGCTGCCGGCCGCCGAAGCCTACGAGGCGTTCGACGGCGTACTCGCGCGCCTGCTGCTGTGGGGCGGTCTGGCCTCGCTGCTGACGGCGCTGCTGGTGGGCGGCCTGGCCGCGCGCCTGCTGGCGCCGCTGGTCAAGCTGCGCAACGCCATCGGCGCGCTGCGCGGCTCCACCACCGAATTCGTGCCGCTGCCGGTCCATGCCGACGACGAGGTGGGCCAGCTGACCACCGCGTTCAACCACCTGATGCGCGAGCGGCAAGCCGCCGATACCCGCCTGCAAAGCGTGCTCGAGTACGCGCCCAACGCCATCCTGGTGGTGGGCATGGATGGCCGCATCGAAACCGCCAACCGCGAGTGCGAACGCTGCTTCGGCTACCCGCGCGACCAGTTGCTGGGCCGCGCGATCGAGATGCTGGTGCCGGCGCCCCTGCGCGATCGCCACACCAGCCACCGCGAACATTTTTTTGCCGAGCGCCTCAGCGCCGAGCCGGTGCGCATGGGGCGCGGCGCCGTGCTGCACGGCCTGCGCCAGGACGGCACCGAGTTCCCGATCGAGATCAACCTGAGTGCGGTGCGCACCGACCAGGGCACCAAGGTACTGGCGGTGATCGCGGACGTGACCGAGGCGCACCGCTTGCGGGTGGAAGCGGCTGCGCGCACCGAGGAACTCGAGCGCGAGCGCGACCGCGCCGAAGCCGCCAACCGGGCCAAGAGCGAATTCGTCGCCAACATGAGCCACGAGATCCGCACCCCGATGAACGCGGTGCTGGGCATGGTCTATTTGCTTGGCAACACCCAGCTGACGCCGCAGCAGCGCAAGTACCTGAACATGGTGCGGGTGTCGGGCCAGTCGCTGCTGGGCATCCTCAACGACGTGCTCGACTACTCCAAGATCGAGGCGCGCCACATGGCGCTCTCACCGGTCGAGTTCAACCTCGACGACACCATGAATTCGCTGGCCACCACCATGACCATGAACGCCGGCGACAAGGAAATCGAGCTGGCCATCGCGGTCGATCCGGCCGTGCCCAAGCTGCTGCGCGGCGACGCCCTGCGGCTGCAGCAAATCCTGGTCAACCTGGCCGGCAACGCCATCAAGTTCACCGCCGCCGGCGAGGTGGTGGTGTCGATCGGCCTGGCCGAATGGTCTTCCGCATCGCAGGCGCGGCTGCATTTCGAAGTACGCGACACCGGCATGGGCATGACCGAGCAGCAGCTGGGCCAGCTGTTCCACGCGTTTTCGCAGGGCGACCAGAGCATCACCCGGCGCTTCGGCGGCACCGGCCTGGGCCTGGCGATCACGCGCCGCCTGATCGAGCTGATGGGCGGAGAAATCGCGGTCAGCAGCAGCGAGGGCCACGGCTCGCGCTTCTGGTTCGAGTTGCCATTCGAAGTGCTGCCCGAGAAGGGAGAGGAGCGGCGCCGCCCTGCGATTGGCGAGCTGCGCATGCTGGTGGCCGACGACAGCGACACCAGCCGCACCCTGATCGCCCAGATGATCCGCGCCTGGGGCTGGCAGGCGGACGAAGTGGCATCCGGCACCGAGGCGCTGGCCCTGTTCCGCGCCAGCCTGGATGCACAGCAGCCGTACGACGTGGTGCTGGCCGACTGGCACATGCCCGGCATGGACGGACTGGCCACGGCCAAGGGCATCCGCGCTGCCGCGCCCGAGGGCGGCCAGCCAGTAGTGGTGATGGTCAACGCGTTTGCCCGCGACCGCCTGGAGGAAATTTCCGCCGCGCCCGAGGTGGACGTGGTACTCGTGAAACCGATCACCAGCTCCAACCTGTTCGACGCCCTGCACGAGGCGCTGGTGACCAACGGCGAAACCGGGCTGCAAATGGCGTCCGGCCAGGGCATCGAAGGGACGCTGACCGGTTGCCGCCTGCTGCTGGTCGAAGACAACGTGGCCAACCAGGCGGTGGCTTGCGGCATGCTCGAACTGGCCGGCGCAACGGTGGACGTGGTGGACAACGGCCAGCAGGCGGTGGACCGCATGAGCACGCGCCAGGGAGAATATGACGCGGTACTGATGGACATGCAGATGCCGGTCATGGACGGCTTCACCGCCACCCGCATCCTGCGCCAGGAACTCAAGCTTACCTTGCCCATCGTGGCGATGACGGCCGGCGTCCTCGAAGCGGAGCGCGAGCGCAGCGTAACGGTGGGCGTGACCGCCTTCATCCCGAAACCGATCGAGGTCGAGGAAATGCTGGCGGTGCTGCTGCGTCACCTGCCTAAAAAAGCGGCAGACGAGCCGGTGCCTGCGCCTGCTGCGCTGCCGCACCCTGCGCGGCCTCACGCCGCCGTCAAGCTGGTGGCAGCTCCGGTGCCGGCACCGGCGACGGGAACGGTGCCCGGTGCCGGCAGCGAAGCCGACATCTTCAACGTGGACAAGCTGATGCGGGTGATGGGCAAGGACGCCAAGGGCAGGGCGGTGATGCTCAAGATGGTGCGCGGCGCCATCGAAGGCGGCATGACGCCGGCCGACGAAGCCGGCACCGCCATCGCCGAGGGGCGCTTGCGCGATGCCGCCCGCCAGTTCCACGGCCTGCGCGGCGCGGTCGGGGTGCTCGGCGCACGGCGCCTGATCCAGGCCACCATGGATGCCGAAGACGCAATCGTCAAGGAAGACGGCGCGGCGATCGCCGCCGGCTACCAGGCAGTGCGCACCGAACTGCAGGCCACGCTGCACCAGGCCGGGGCCTGGCTCGCCCTTCAGCCGGATTGACAGAAAGAAAACTCATCTACATTTGCAGAAATACCACACGTAAACGATATTGATAACAATTCGCATTTACGAAATGCAGCGCCATCGTTACAATCTCACGGATTAATCGAATAACAACCGGCATTCGAGCCGTCCTAACTATCCGACCGAGAGATACCGTAATGATCAAGAGCCGCAAGCACGCGCAGTCCCGTTTCAACCAACACATGAGCGCCGCCCTGGCCGCGATGCTGCTGCCGGTGGCAGCGCACGCCGTTGCCGCCGCCGATGAGCAGGCCCAAGCCCCGCAAACCCTGTCCGAAGTCAAGGTACAAGGCGCTGCCGAAGACACCTTCAAGGCCGACCGCGCCGTCTCGGCCAAGTACACCGAAAAGCTGGTCGATACCGCCCAGACCATCACCGTGATCAAGAAGGAGCTGATCGAGCAGCAGGGCGCAGTCTCGCTGACCGAAGCGCTGCGCAACACCCCGGGTGTGGGCGCGTTCTTCCTCGGTGAAAACGGCAACACCAACACCGGCGACGCCATCTTCATGCGCGGCTTCGACACCTCGGGCAGCATCTACGTGGACGGCGTGCGCGACGTCGGTTCGATCACCCGCGACATCTTCAACATCGAGCAGATCGACGTCCTCAAGGGCCCGGCCGGCACCGACAACGGCCGCAGCGCGCCGACCGGTTCGATCAACCTGGTCAGCAAGCGTCCGCAACTGGAGGACGCCTACCTCGGTTCCGCCACGGTCGGCAGCGGCAAGCAACGCCGCGCCACCGCCGACGTCAACCAGGTGATCAATGCAGACAGCGGCACCGCGTTCCGCCTCAATGCTCTGGTGCAGGACAGCGAAAACCCGGCACGCGACATGATCAAGAACAAGCGCTGGGCCGTGGCGCCATCGCTGGCGTTCGGCCTGAACGGTCCCACCCGTTTCTACCTGAACTTCCTGCACGTCAAGCAGGACAATATTCCCGACGGCGGCGTACTGACCATCGGTCTGCCCGGCTACACCCCGCCCTACCTGGCCGCCGCCACCACCGGCACCCCGGCCGCCATTGCCGCCAGTGCTGCGGCTGCCGCCGCCGACCGCATCCGCCTGGCCCCGCTGGCCACCGCGCCGCGCGTCAATCCGAAGAACTTCTACGGCTCGGAGAAGGACCACGACAACGTCACCGCCGACCAGTTCACGGCCCGCCTGGAACACGACTTCGCCAACGGCGTGAAATTGCAGAACACCACCCGCTACGGCAAGAACAAGCAGGACTACCTGCTGACCGCGTTCATGGCCACCTCCGCCAACCTGATCGTCACCGGCACGCCCGACACTTGGACCATGGCCCGTAGCACCCTGACCTACAAGGACCAGACCAACAAGGTGCTGACCAACCAGACCAACGTCACCGCCGAGTTCGGCACCGGCGCGGTCAAGCACACGCTGGTGGCCGGCCTGGAATTCATCACCGAGAAACAAACCAACTACACGCTTGCGACCACCGCAGGTACCGCCATCACCCGCACCAGCATCTACAACCCGAATCCGGCCACGCCGCAAACCTTCACCTATGCCCGCACCGGCGCGCAAGCGGTGGGCAATACCGACACCCAGGCCGTGTACCTGTTCGACACCGCCAAGTTCGGCGACTGGATCATCAACGGCGGCCTGCGCCTGGACCACTTCAGCACCACCTACGATTCGGTGGCCATCCAGGGCACGGCCACGCCGCAAACCATCCCGGTCGGCACCCGCATCGCCACCAACCTAAAGGTCGGTGACACGCTGGTCAACGGCAAGCTGTCGGCACTGTACAAGCTGACGCCGGAGAGCAGCGTCTATGCGCTGGCAGCGAGCTCGAAAGCGCCACCGGGCGGCACCAACTTCTCGCTCAGCGCCAACGCCAACAGCGCCGCCAACCCCAACTACGATCCACAGGAAACCACTAACTACGAGTTCGGCGGCAAATGGGATCTGCTGCAGCAAAAACTGTCGCTGTCGGCAGCGGTGTACCGCACCACGGTGAAAAACGAAGTGGAGCAGGATGCCACCAGCGGCACCTACTTCCAGACCGGCGAGAAGCGCAACCAAGGCGTGGAACTGGGCGTGACCGGTGAAATCACCCGTGGCTGGCTGGTGAGCGCAGGCTACACCCGCATGTCGGCCAAGGTCACCAACGGCCGCGCCGTGGCGGCCGACGGCGAAGTCTACCTGGCCTACACGCCGAAGCAGTCGTTCACGTCGTGGACCTCGTACACCCTGCCGTTCGGCCTGACCGTCGGTGGCGGCGTGCGCTTCAACGACCAGCTGCGTCGCGGCACCGACGGCGCCGTGGGCACTCCGTCCCATATCGATTCGTACTGGGTAGCCGACGCCATGGCCAGCTACCCGCTCAACAAGCACATCGACCTGCGCCTGAACGTGTACAACCTGACCGACAAGGAATATGTTGCGGCGATCAACAAGTCCGGTTACCGCTACACCCCGGGCCAGCCGCGTTCAGGCAGCCTGACGGCCAATATCAAGTTCTAAGCCGCGCGCTGCCTGGCAGCCCCAAAGCCCCGCCGGTACCGGCGGGGCTTTTTCATTTTTGCACAACGTTGTTTTACGGTCCTGTCAGCGGATTTTGATGCAATAAAGAGTAGATAAATAAATAACGTTCATTACAATGCTTGCACGGGCGGCTGGCATGCGATTGCAACGGCATCTGTGCAAAGCCTCCCCACTTCAGGGAGGCAACCATGGCATACCACCATCCGGCGTCACAGCCGTCTTCACCTATCTCATCGAACCGGCTGCGCACCGTCCTGCGCATGATTCCCCTGGTCTGCGCGGCCTGGTGCGGCAATGCGCTGGCGGTGGACGTGATCTACCAGGGGCCGCCTGGCAGCAGCGGCCTGGCCGGCGCCACGCCCGGCGCGCCCGGTACCGCTGGCGGCGCCGCGCCGTCCGCCCCGTACCTGCTGTTTGGCGCCGATCCGGCCAATACCCTGCTGGTCAGTGGCGGCGCCGGCGGCGCGGGCGGTAACGGCGCCAATGGCAATACCGGTCAGACCGGGGGCGCGGCTGGCGCTGGCGGCGCCGGCGCCGACACCTCGGCCGAGTTATCGGTGGCGGCGCCAGCGACCGGCGCCAGCCTGGCGGTCACCGCCAACGGCGGCCTGGGCGGCAACGCCGGCCAGCCGGGCAGCGGCGCCCAGACCGGGGCCGGCGCGGCAGGCGGTGTCGGCGGCACAGCGTTCGCCAACGGCGTGCTCACCAGTTCGGGCAGCGGCGCCGTGCAAGGCGTGGCGCAGGCCACCGGCGGCCAGGGCGGGCGCTCCACCGGCGTACTCAACGGCGCGGCCGGCGGCGCGGCGCTCAGCAACCTCACGACGGTCGCACTGGGCAGCGGCGCGGCCAGCGTGCGATCGATTGCCACCGGCGGCCAGGGCGCCGCCGCCAATATCGACGGCACGAACGGCGGTGCGGGCGGCAATGCCTCGGCCAACGCAGGCGTCGGCAATCCCAACGCCACGCTGTCCTCCTACAGCCAGGAAGTGCGCGCCATCGGCGGCGCCGGCGGTCATGCCAACCTCGACTTTGACAACGCCCCCTTCGCCTATGGCGGCAACGGTGGCGATGCCGCCGCCAACACCAGCAGCGCCTTCAACAGCAGTACCGGCACGCTGACGCTGGTGCAGAGCGCCACCGGCGGCGCCGGCGGCGATACCGTGTTCGCATATGCCGGACGCGGCGGCAACGCCACGTCCACCATTACCAGCGGCCTGGGCGGCGCACTCAACGCCAGCGTCGACAGCACCGCCACCGGCGGCATCGGTGGCAACGCTGCCGGCAACCCGTTCAACGACCCGATATCGGGCGCACCGGGCGCGGGCGGCAATGCCACCAGCACCGTCTCGCTCGCAGGCAACGCACCGGCCGCCGGCAGCTGGAACGCGGTGATTGCCGCCACCAGCACCGCACTGGCAGGCTTGCCCGGCATCGGCGCCTTCTCGGGTGGCGGTGGCACGGCCGATGCCACCGTGACGGTGGCCGGCTACGGCCGCGTGACCGGCACCGCGCTGGCCACCGGCGCGTACGGCGGCAACGAGGGTGGCGCCGGCATTGCGCGCGCCACGGTCGATTCCAGCTACAGCGCGGTGGCCAACGCCACCGCCAATGGCGGCGGCGCCTTCTTCAACCCGGGCGCGGCGGCCACCGCGCGCGCCGATGCCCGTTCGGCCTGGCATGCGAGCGCCGACGCGGTCGCCATGTCCGGCAGCGGCCGCTTTGGCAATACCGAGGCGGGATCTGCCATCGCCCAGGCCTCGGTCACCCGCGCGCTTGGCATGCCGGCGCCGCCTTTGCCGCCAGCGTCGCTGCTGGCGCCAGAAGCGCGCGCCCACGCGGTGGCCAGCTTCCGCGGCGGCGAAGTGCTGGCGCGCAGCAGCTACAGCGATGCCAGCGTGGGCGCCGCGGTGGTGGCCACGGCCGGCTCGGCCCAGCCGGCCGAGTTTTACCAGCCCGAGGCATACAGCGCGGCCAATGTCGGCGGCGCAGCCTACGGGGCGTGGACGCCTGATCCCGCCGTCGGCATGGTCTCCTCGTATGCCAGCGCGCTGCCCGATCCGGCTTCGCTGTCCACCCTCCTGGCGGCCTCGCCCAACATCGCGGCAGCATTCGACGACGCCCAGTTCTTGGGCGCGGGCACCATGGGCGCGATGTTCTTCCCGTTCAGCGCCACGGCGCAGTTCAGCGTGCCGTTTACCGCCGGCCGCCACCTGCTGCTGGGATTGGGACTGCCGTTCGTTTCGGAATTCGATACCGCCAACTTCGAATTCTCGGTCAGCAATGGCGCCACCAAACTGTACGCGGGCAGCTTCAACAGCCAGGACCAGGCCGCGCTGTTCTTCTCCGATAACGTGCTCGACCTGGGCGTATTCAACACCAGCACGCTCGACCTGCTGGTGCGCTTCTCGTTCAACGGCGGCATCTACGGCTTCAACTACGTGCTGGGCGCCGGCGACGCCCTGACGCCGGTGCCGGAGCCGGGCGCCTGGCTGATGCTGGTGCTGGGCCTGGCGCTACTGGCCTGGCGCGGCGACGTATGGCGCCGAATGCCCGCGCGCGTTTGATCTGGTGCAGACATCGGGGAGCGGGGTGCGGCCGCAGGCTTGCTACCGTGGCTTGCGCAGCACGGACCAGCCCAATCCGAGTATGAAAATACCCGCAACGAACAATGCTCCCCAATATGCATAGAAAAAGCCTGGGTCAATATGTCGGTAGACCATGTTCAAGGTTTGATCTTTACCGCGCAGCTCCAATGCTCCGTCAAAAAAAACGCGGACCAGGTAGATCAGGAAGGACGTGCCAGCAACTACGCCTATCCAACCTAGTGATTTCAGCAACAGCATACGAACTTCCTCTAAAGCAACCACTACACATAAAGAGTATCACACCATCAGGGTCTGCGGCTCTCGTCGATTTTCTTTTCAACAGTGCAACATGCCCCGCAGCACCAGGGTTTGTCCATAGATGCTGCCGCTGGGGGACTGAACAAAGACAGCACCAACAGCATCCAGGGCAGGCAGGCACGCCATCTAACAATATTTGTTTCAAGATTGTTTGAATTTTTTCGACGCCTATCCTGCAACACCATCGGTGAAATCGCTTGCCACCAATCCCGGCCCCATGACATGATCAATGTCAGACTTTTGCTTCCGGGTTCTCCGGAATGGGACTGCAATGGCTTGTGTGGTTGGCTTGTCCGCGAAATACCTGGCGGCGCGCCCCGGCGCCGCGCCACACAACGCCCTCGATCACCCCTTGCATGCCGCTAGCTGTCACAGCGGTCATTTCCCGTCTTTTCCCCTTGCATGCCACGGCCATTTCCCTGGCAGGCATGCGCACATCCGTTTCAGGAGCGACTATGTTTGCAAACATGAAGGTGGCGGTACGGCTGGCGATCGGTTTCGGCGCGGTGGTGGTGTTACTGCTGGCGCTGTCGGCGGTCAGCCTGAACAGCATGGCGGCCTTGAATCACGACGTCAGCCTGCTGATGGACGACCGCTATCCGAAGGTCATGCTGGCCAATGAAGCAGCCACCCTCACCATCGACAATGGCCGCCAGGTACGCAGCATGATGCTGGCCACCAGCAACGAGGAACGCGAGCGCTACAAGGCGACTGCCGAGGCCAATCGCGTCAAGGTGGCCGAAGCGCTGGCCCGGCTCGACAAGCTGGTGGCCAGCGACAAGGGGCGCGAACTGTTCCGCGAGATCACCAGCAAGAGCAATGCGCTCAATCCCGCCTATGTCGAACTGTATGCCTTGATCAAGGACGATCCGAAAGCCGCGCTCGAGTACATGAAGGACCAGTTCCTCGTCGCCAATAGCAGCTACCTGGCGGCGCTGGAAAACCTGGTCAAGCACCAGACCTCGCTGATGGAACAGGACCGCCAGCACGCGGCAGATAACTATGACAGCACGCGCAACACGGTGATCGCACTGGTGGTGGGCGCGGTGGTGATCGCGATCGGGCTGGCGTGGGCCATCACTGCCAGCCTGGTGCGTGGACTCGGCGGCGAGCCTGCCTATGCGGCCCAGGTGCTGCGGCGCATTTCCGATGGCGACCTGTCCAGCGACGTGCTCACCCGGCCCGGCGACAAAGGCAGCCTGCTGTTGACGGTCAAGGAGATGGTGGCCAAGCTCAAGCAGGTGATCGACGGCCAGCGCACGGTGGTGGAAGCGGCCAATCGCGGCAACTTCGATTCCCGCGTGGACCTCAATGGCTTGCAGGGCTTCCAGCGCGACATGGGCGACGGTCTCAATCAACTGGCGGCCACCACCGGCGCCAGTATTGCCGACGTGGTGCGGGTGATGGGCGCGATGTCCGACGGCGACCTCACGCAAACCATCGACAAGCCGTATGAAGGCGCGTTCGGCGAACTGAAAAAATACGCCAATACCACCGTGGCCAAGCTGGGGCAGGTAGTCGCCGAAGTGAACGCCAATGCCGAGGGGCTGGCCGCCGCGTCCGAACAAGTGAGCGCCACCGCCAACTCGCTGGCGCAAGCCGCCAGCGAACAGGCAGCGGGCGTGGAAGAGACCTCGGCCTCGGTCGAACAGATGACCGCATCGGTAGCGCAAAACACCGACAACGCCAAGGTGACAGACGCCATGGCCAGCCGCGCGGCGGTGGAGGCGACCGAAGGCGGCGAGGCCGTGCGCTCGACGGTGACGGCCATGAAGCAGATCGCCGCCAAGGTGCTGATCATCGACGACATCGCCTATCAAACCAATTTGCTGGCGCTGAACGCCGCCATCGAAGCGGCCCGCGCGGGCGAGCACGGCAAGGGCTTCGCGGTGGTGGCGGCCGAGGTGCGCAAGCTGGCCGAACGCAGCCAGGTGGCCGCCCAGGAAATCGGCGAAGTCGCCACCAGCAGCGTCAGCCTGGCCGAGCACGCCGGCCAGATGCTGGGCGCGATGGTGCCCAATATTCGCAAGACGTCCGACCTGGTACAGGAAATCACCTCGGCATCGGAAGAGCAATCGGCGGGCCTGGCGCAAATCAATTCCGCCATCGCCCAATTGAGCCAGACCACCCAGCAAAACGCCGCCGGCTCCGAACAACTGGCCTCCACCGCCGAGCAGATGAGCAGCCAGGCCGAAGAACTGCAACAGGCGATGAGTTTCTTCCGGGTGGCGGGCAGCCTGAAAAGCACCGCCGCCTCATCCAGCAGCCACGGCGCCAGCCGGCAGCAGCCCCGCCCGTCATCCGCCCCACGCCACGCCCCGGCGCCACGGCAACAGGAGTTTGCGTCCACCGGGCCGGATGAAACCAAGTTCGTGCGGTACTAGTTTGGTCGCAACATAGCCGGGTGGTTACAGCCCGGTAGCGTAGACGTAGTCACAATTCCTATTTATAATTGCGAGTGATTCTCATTTAGATTACTCAACATTCAGGAGTTGTGATGTTCCACCGCGCAGACAAACCTTTTTCATCCACCCCAGTCTTGCGCCCCGTGCGCCTGGCGGCCCGACTGGCGCTGCTGTGCGCGAGTGCGGCCATCACGTTCCCGCTGGCCTACGCTGCGGACGCACCAGCGCCGGCAGATGCAGCCGCCGGTGCGGAGGCCGACCGCGACACTTTGCTGCCCAGCGTGACGGTCACCGGCACCAGCGACCGTGTCACCACCGAGAACTCGGGTTCGTTCGGCAGCCGCAAGACGTCGATCGTCAAGGGCCTGGAATCGGTGCGTGAAATTCCGCAGCCGGTCACCGTGCTCACGCGCCAGTTCATCGAAGACCGCGCGCTGCTCAACCTGACCGACCTGATGCTGGCCACGCCCGGCATCGCGGTTGACTACACCGACAGCGAGCGCATCACGTACCACTCGCGCGGCTACCAGATCGACGCCATGCAAGTGGACGGTTTGACCATTACCCAGGGCGGCTCGGCCTTCGCCCAGCCCGATGCGGCCGTGCTCGACCGCGTGGAAGTGCTGCGCGGCGCCTCCGGCATGTTGCGCGGTTCGGGCAATCCGTCGGCCACTGTCAACATGGTGCGCAAGCGTCCCACGCGCGACTTCCAGGCATCCGCCACTGGCGTGCTCGGTTCGTGGGACCGGCGCCGCGCCGAAGGCGATATTTCGGGCGCCCTGAACCAGGCCGGCACCGTGCGCGCGCGCCTGGTGGCCGTCAAGGAAAAAAAGGACAGCTTCCAGAAGGCGATGAAGGAAGACCGGCAAGTGCTGTACGGCGTGGTGGAAGCGGACCTGACGCCCGACACTGTGCTCACCGCCAGCCTGCAGCGCACCGAACTCGATGCCACCGGCTCGTGGGGCGGCATGCCGGCCAAGCTCGATGGCTCGTCGATGAACCTGCCACGCGACACGTTCCTGGGCGCCGCCTGGAACCGCTGGAACCGCGCCAACGAACAGGCGTTCGTGGAGCTCGAGCAGCGTTTCGACAATGGCTGGACCGCCAAGGCCAGCGCCGGCTACCTGCACCTGAAGATGGACCCGAACGGCTTCAAGCAGTCGTACATCGCGCGCCCCACCGGCAGCAAGGACGATTACCTGTTCGGCGTGACCACGTCGCAGTACACGGGCGACGACAGCCAGCAGGATAATTACTCGCTCAGCGCCAACGGCCCGTTCACCCTGCTGGGCCGCCAGCACAAGCTGGTGGTGGGCGCGGAAGCCCTGCGCACGCGCACCGTCGCGACGGCCGGCCTGGGCAACCAGTTCCCGCTCAATAACGTCGATATCCGCAACTGGGACCCGTACACCACGTACCCGGAAAACAACCTGGTCACCATCAACACCCTGAAGCCGACTTTCGTCCAGCAGCAGGGCGTGTATGCAACCACCAGCCTGTCGCTGATGGACTCGCTCACGGCGCTGGCCGGTGTGCGCCTGAGCTGGTACGAGTACCGCGCGCCGTCCGCCCCCGCTACCAGCTACAAGGTGGAGCGCCAGACCACGCCGTTTGCCGGGCTGGTGTACGACATCACCAAGAAGCTCAACGCCTACGTCAGCTATACCGAAATCTTCACGCCGCAAAACGTCAAGGACGTCAACAACAACATGCTCAAGCCGATCACCGGCGAGGACTACGAAGCGGGCCTGAAGGGCGAATTCTTCGGCGGCAAGCTCAATGCATCGGCTGGCGTGTTCCGCATCAACAACGTGGGCCGCGCGGTGGAAGACTCGACGGGACCGGCTACCTGTGCGCCGTCGAACCCGACCGGCCGCTGCCGCATTGCCGGCGGCAAGACCGAGAGCGAAGGCTGGGAAGCGGAGCTGTCGGGCGAGCTGGCGCCGGGCTGGAACATCCAGGGCGGTTACACCAACACCCGCACCAGGTACGTGGTCGATACCGCCGCCAACACCAACCAGCCGCTGCGCGCCATCGATCCGCGCCACCAGTTGCGCTTCTTCAGCAACTACCGCCTGAGCGGCCTGCTCAAGGGCTGGACCGTGGGTGGTGGCGCCAACATCCAGAGCGACGCCACCGTCACCGGCAGCGGCTTGACCGCGCGCCAGGGCGGCTACTCGGTATTGAACGCCATGGCCGGCTACCGCTTCAACGACCGTTACTCGGTGCAGGTCAACGTCAACAACCTGGCCGACAAGACCTACTACAAGCGCTTCGCGCCGACCGGTCTGGCCTACTACTACGGCGATCCGCGCAACGTGGTGGTGACGCTGCGCGCGGCGCTCTGATTTAATTATTTATATCGTTTATACGGAATATATGGTTTATATCGTATAAACGGTTTATATAAATAATTTTCAGCTGTTTTTTGCCTCCGATTTTTACCTCAATTCAGGTGGTGATTTGACGGATGGCGGCGGTAAATTTGTCGAGTTCTGCGGTGGTGGTGAACAGTGCCGGGGTCACGCGCAGGCAGGCGCCGCCTGCCGCGCCTTTGCGCGGGACCGTGAAGATGCCGTACTGGTCGATGAGCGTTTTTTGCAGGGCCACGTTGTCGTCAAAACTGGTCTTGCCGGCCAGGCGCAGCGACGTGACGGCGCCGCTCATGTCGTCGGGGGCCAGAATTTGAACCTTGCTGCTGCCGCGCAGTTGCGCTACCCAGTGGTTGCGCAGGTGCAGCAGGCGGGCGCCCTTGTTGCGGGTGCCCATGGCGTCGTGCTGGCGCAGCGCGGCGGGGATGGTCATCAGCGCAGCGACGTTGACGGTGCCGGCCAGCACGCGCGCACGGATGTCGGTCGCCGGGTGGTCGGCATTGCCCAGGTGGATGCCGATCGCGCTCAGTCGCTCCTTGCGGATGTGGATGAAACCCAGGCCCAGCGGCGCGCCGATCCACTTGTGCAGGTTGCCGCCGACGAAGTCCGCCTGCAGGTCCGGCAATTGATAGTCGAGCTGGCCCCACGACTGCGCCACGTCCACGATCACATCGACGCCGCGCGCCTTGGCCATCTTCACCAGTTCGGCAATCGGATACACCAGACCGGTGCGGTGGCTGATGTGGGTGAGCAGCAGCAGGCGCGTGCGCGGATGCGCCTTGAGCGCCTGCTCGTACACGTCCAGCACGCCCTGGCGCGTGGCCGGCTCGGGCGTGGTGACCACCGCCACCGTGGCGCCGCGCCGCGCGGCCAGGTCCTGCATGGCGTACTGCATCGAATCGTAGTCGAGGTTGCCGTACATGATGGTGTCGCCGGACTTGAGCAGCTGGTAGTTGCTGATCAGGTTTTGCAGCGATTCGGTGGCGCCGCGCGTGAGCGCCACCTCGTCGGTCGGCACGCCCAGGTTCTGCGCCAGCGTGGCGCGGATCGCCTCGATGCCCTGGCGGTCGAATTCGCGCCGCAGGAAGTACGAGTTGTCGCGGTTGAGGCGGTCGATATGGCGCTTGAAATCGTCCGATACCGCGCGCGTCATGATGCCGTAGTAGGCGTTTTCCAGGTTGATGAAGTCGCCGCTGACGTCGTAGTGCGACTTGATGTCACGCCAGTACGCTTCGTCGCGCACGACCTGTGCGACCGGGCCGGCCGGCGCCCGTAATGGCTGATCCTGCGCCTGCAGCGCTGGCGTGGCGCCAACGGTACCAGCGGTGCTGGCGGCAACGAGGGAACCCTGCAGAAAGGTGCGGCGGCTGATGGTCATGACGGTCCTGTATGGTGATGGGCGATCGGAACATTGTAGGCAAACGCCAGCGCCGTGCTTGTGGCGCGACTTCGCAAACTATAAACTGGGCTTATACCCTGACCTGATCACTCCCATGCTGCTCCGTGAAATCGAGATCTTCCGCGCCGTGATGACGGCCGGCTCCGCCAGCAAGGCGGCGCGCCTGCTCAACCTGACGCAACCGGCCGTGAGCCTGTCGCTGCGCAAGCTGGAAACCCATGCGGGACTGGCGCTGTTCGAGCGCGTGCGCGGCAAGCTGGTCCCCACCCAGGAAGCGCACGCGCTGCTGGCCGAGGTGCACCGCTGTTTCGTCGGGCTCGACGCCATCGAGCACCGGCTGCGCAGCCTGCGCCAGTTCGGCGTCAACCGCATCCGCATCGCCTGCCTGCCGGGCATGGGCGTGGGTTTTCTGCCGCGCGTGCTGAGCGAATTGAAGCTTAGCGAGCGCAAGGTAACGGTGTCGTTGCAGATCATGTCGTCGCGCGACGTGCGCGCGCGCCTGCTGGCGGGCGAGGCCGATATCGGCCTGATGGCTGACGAGGTCAGTGCCGATGGTCTCGAACACTCGGTGTTCGCACGCTACAACGGCGTGGTGGCGCTGCCGTTGAAACACCCGCTGGCGCGCAAGAAGGTGATACGCCCGAGCGACCTGGCGCGCTACCCGTTTTTGGCGCTCAATCCCGAGGACGGCGCCAGCGTGCGGCTCGACGCCATCTTCCGCGCCCATGGCGTGGTGCCCGAGACCGTTGTCGAGACACCGTATACGATCAGCTTATGCGAGCTGGTACGCCACAACGTGGGTATCGCCATCGTCAACCCGGTCACCGCGCTCGATTACGCGGGCCGCGATATCGTGCTGCGGCGCTTTTCGGAAACCCTCGCCTATGGCTGCCAGCTGGCCATGCCGGCAGGGCGGCCGCTGACACCGTTCGCCCAGCAATTGCTGGCCACCATGCGCACGCGGCTGGCGGCCGACCTGGCCGGGCTGGACGCGTGGCTGGAAAGAAATCACTGAGGTGATCAATTTGAATAAATGATGAGTCCGGTTACAAAGTGTGAATATATAAAGTTTTCAATATGATATCTTTCTCGATATAAAAATATTGTATTTATATAAACCAAATGCTAGGGGAAACTTCAGTTTCAGCAATGCATTTTATATTTCCAAATAAAAATTGGATTTAAAAAATGTCCGTTTCTGAAACTGCTACATTTAATTCACCAACCGGAATCTTCATGAAAAAAATCACGCTTTGCGCCTTGCTGTCGCTGTTCGCCTTCTCCAACTACGCCGCTGCCGGCCCCGTGACCAGCGGTTTTAATAACCTGGGTACCGTCGCGGTGTGCGACGATTGCTATACCCCCGAAGTGACGCTCGGTTTTAATGCCAATTATTTCGGCAATACTTTCGATACCACGTATGTCAGCAATAATGGTTATGTCACCTTCGGCAGCGGGCAGGGCACTTATACGCCTACCGGACTGACCGCCAATTATCTTGGCGCTCCGATCATCGCGCCATTTTTCTCCGACGTCGATACCCGGGCGGCGGCCGGCGGCACGGTTACTTACGGCAATGGCACCTACGCCGGCCAGAACGCCTTTGGCGTGACCTGGAACCAGGTCGGCTACTTCGCTTCACGCGACGACAAGCTCAATACCTTCCAGCTGATCCTGGTCGACCGCAACGCCACCGGCGCCGGCAACTTCGACATTTATTTTAACTACGACCAGGTGCAGTGGGAAACCGGTGAAGCGGACTCTGGCGTAGGCGGCCTCGGCGGCATTTCGGCCTCGGTGGGCTTTGCCAACGGCAGCGGCGCGGCCGGCACCTACAACCAGCTGGCCGGCTCGCTGGTCAACGGCGCGCTGCTCGATGGCGGCATCCACTCGCTTGCCGCCGGCTCCAACAACGGCGTCACCGGCCAATACCTGTTCCAGGTGCGCAATGGCGTGATCACCGCCGTGCCGGAACCGGAAACCTACGCCATGCTGGTTGCCGGCCTGGGCCTGGTGGGCGCCATGAGCCGTCGCCGCCAGCGCAGCAAGGCCGCCGTTTGATGCGCTAGCACCACCTCGCGTACACTCCCTGGCAACGCCGCGCCGCCCGGTGCGGCTTGCTACGGGAGTTCACAGTGCCATTACCGATCACCAGCGTCGCTGCCGACGACACCGCGTTCTGGGACGCGGTCCGCGCGCAGTACGCCCCATCACCCGACTTCATCAACCTGGAAAACGGCTACTTCGGCATGCCCGCCAACCCGGTGCGCGCCGCCTTGCGCCGCTACCAGGATGAAGTCGATGCCGAAAGCAGCTATTTCCTGCGCCAGCGCTGGCCCGGCCGCCTGGCACAGGTGCGCCAGGCGCTGGCCGCATTCACCGGCGTCGATGCCGATGAACTGCTGATCACGCGCAGCGCCGTGGAGTCGCTCAACATCGTGTTGCAGGGCTATCCGTTCGTACCCGGCGACGCCATTGTGTACTCCCACCACGACTACGACAGCGCGCTCGACATCGTCGCCACCCTGGCTGCACGGCGCGGCGTGGCGCCGGTGCCGGTGGACGTACCGCTCGATCCGGTCAGCGACGCCGCCATCGTGGCCGCCTACGAATCCGCCATCACGCCGCGCACGCGGGTGGTGCTGCTCACCCACATCGTGCACCGCACGGGCCAGATCATGCCGGTGGCGGCGCTGGCGACCATGGCGCGCGCACGCGGCATCGACGTCATCATCGACGCCGCCCATTCGTTGGCGCAGCTCGACTACCGGGTACCGCAACTGGGCGCGCAGTTCGTCGTCGCCAACCTGCACAAGTGGGTGGGCGCGCCGCTGGGTACGGGGCTGCTGTACATCGCGCGCGAACGCATTGCCGACATCGCGCCGTTTTACGCCGACACCACCCACGCCGCCGGCGATATCGACAAGCTGGGGCACGTGGGCGCGGTGCCGCCGGCGCCGGTCATGGCGATCGAGGACGCGCTGGCGTTCCACGCGCAGATCGGCACGGCCAACAAGGAAGCGCGCCTGCGCTGGCTGGCGCGGCGCTGGATGGACGCGGTGCGCCACGTGCCCGGCGTGCGCCTGTACACGCCCGCCGATCCGGCGCGCCACTGCGCACTGGGCGCCTTCGGCATCGACGGCATGGCGGCGGCGGACGTGGCGCAACGGTTGATGGACGAGCACCGCATCTTCACCGTGGTGCGCCAGCTGGGCGAAGTGTCACTGGTGCGGGTAACGCCGCACGTCTTTACGCGCGCGCAGGATGTCGATGCGCTGGCGGCGGCAATTATCGGGCTGGCGGCGTCATCGCGGTGACGCCATCGAGCAGCATGGCGCGGAAGTCAGCCACCAGCGGCCGCAAATTGATGCGGTGCCAGGCCACCCATAGCGGCGTGCGGTAGCTGAACCACGGCAGTTCGCGCAGCACCACGCCGGGCGGCGCCTGGTGCCGCAAACCCTGCTGCACCATGGCGATGCCCAGACCCGCGCCGACCAGGCCCAGCGCCGTCATCGGCTCGGTCGCTTCCATGCGCACGTGCGGTGTAAAGCCGGCCCGCGCGCACTCGGCGATGAAGTTGTCGTGCTGGAGCGCGGTCTCCTTGTGCCGCACCAGGATCCAGTCCTGCGCCGCCAGGTCGGCCGGCGCCAGCGTGGGCAATGCGGCCAACGGGTGCGAGTCGGGCAGCGCCAGCAGCATCGGCTCGCTGCGCACCAGCGCGCAATCGAGATCGGCGTCATCGGGCGCCGGCGGTTCGCATAACAGGGCAATATCGAGGCTGCGCTGACGCAGGCCCTCGACCTGCTCTACCGAATGCAGGTTATAGAGCGCCACGTGCACCTGCGGGCGCTCGGCGCGCAGCGTGCGCAGGCCGTCGGGCAGCACGCCGGCGTGCATGGCGCTGTCGATGTAGCCGATGCACAGCCCGCCCTCGTCACCGCGGCCCAGGCGGCGCGCCATGGCTTCCAGGCGCGTGGCATGAACCAGGAAGGCGCGGGTTTCAGTCAGAAAGGTACGGCCGTCGCGGGTGAGGCGGATGCGCTGCAAGCTGCGCTCGAACAGGGTCAATCCCAGCTTTTCCTCGAGCTGGGCGATCTGCCGGCTCAGCGGCGACTGCGAGATGTGCAGGCGCTCGGCAGCGCGCCCCACGTGTTCTTCCTCGGCCACGGCGACGAAGTATTGCAACTGGCGAATATCGAGCATGTCAGACCCAACAGGACTTAAGGTGAGCAAATTATGTCTTGGACGGTCTGTTAAAGTCAATCTACACTGGTCTCATTCACTCATCCACCAGGAGAACCCCATGAGCATTCGTGAACAACTGCAAGGCAAACTCGGCTTCGGCACCGCCCCGCTGGGCAATATGTACCGCGACATTCCCCCGGCCGAGGCGATCGCCACGGTCGATGCGGCCTGGGACCAGGGCATCCGCTTTTTTGACACCGCACCGCTGTACGGCGCCGGCCTGGCCGAGATCCGCCTCGGCGAAGCGCTGGCCCGCCGGCCGCGCGATGAATACGTCCTGAGCACCAAGATCGGCCGCGTCATCCTCGACGAGCTGGAAGACCCGCTGGCACGCGACATGGGAGAGAAGGGCGGCCTGTTCGAGTTCGGCCTGAAGAACAAGATCGTCAACGACTACAGCGCCGACGCCACGCTGCGCTCGATCGACGCGAGCCTGCAACGCCTCAAGACCGACCGCCTCGACATCGTCTGGGTACACGACGTGGCCCAGGATTTCTTTGGCGACGAATGGCTGGCGCAATACGAGATCGCCCGCACCGGCGCCTTCCGCGTGCTGGACCGCCTGCGCGACGAAGGCGTGATCAAGGGCTGGGGCCTGGGCGTGAACCGCGTCGAGCCGCTGGAGTTGACGCTCGACCTCGACGAACCGAAACCGGACGCCTTCCTGCTGGCCGGCCGCTACACGCTGCTCGACCACGAGCGCGCGCTGCAACGCCTGATGCCGGCCGCCGCCGCGCAACACGTGGACATCGTGGTTGGCGGTCCGTACAGCTCCGGCATCCTGGCCGGCGGCACGCATTTCGAATACGCCAAGGCGCCGCCTGCGATTATCGAAAAAGTGGCGCGCCTGACCGCGCTGGCCACCCGCCACGGCATCAGCATCAAGGCCGCCGCCTTGCAGTTCGCGCTGGCGCATCCGGCAGTGGCCAGCGTGATCCCGGGCGCCAGCCGTCCCGAGCGCCTGCTGGAAGACCAGGCCGCGCTGCGCCAGGCGGTGCCGGCAGCGTTCTGGCAGGAGTTGCGCGAGCAGGGGCTGGTGTCGGCGCTGGCGCCGTTACCGGGCGCATGAAGATGGACGGCAACCGGAGAGAAACCGCTAGTTTTCGGTCATAAAGTGCCATAATTCCTCTGCTTTTCAGTCATTCGAACGAGGCAGGGGGAAACAATGGCACAGTTTTCAGACACCGACACTGCAGAAGTCCTGTTCACCGACGGTAATGCGGCGCTGCAGCGGACCCTGGCCCGTCAAGTGGATGCGGGTACGCTCAGGCGCATCTACGCCGGGGTGTACACGACTAACCTGGACAGCCCGCTTGAGGCCATCGTAGTTCGCAACTGGGCGGCGATCATCAGCCACCTGCTGCCAGCAGCTGTGTTGGCATATCGCTCCGCAATCGAACACCGGCCCGTAGCCGGGGTTATTCACGTACGCCGCGCCAGCACGCGGCGCACGCTGCACCTGCCCGGCCTCGTGGTCGAGGTATACCCGGGCGCGGACCAGCCACCTTTGCTGGAACACCCCAACGCCGACCTGTTACACAGGCAAATCTACCTTCCTGGCGAGGCACGAGGTTTTCTTGAAAACATGGGTACCGCGCGCGGTGCGGTGAACCGGGTACTCCCGCAAGCCGACATCGAAACCCGGCTCGATAAAATTCTGACCGTGCGGGGCGACTTCAAACTCAATGCGCTGCGCGACCATGCACGCAGCGTCGCCGCATTACTGGGGATGGCCGCAGAGGGCAAGCGTCTCGACAGCTTGATCGGCGCGCTGCTTGGCACGCACGCGGAAAAAAAATTGCACAGCAAGCTGGCGCTGGCGCGCGCAGCCGGCAAGCCTTACGATCCGGACCGGCTCGACCTGTTCGATATGCTGCAGGGCGCACTGGCTGCCGAGGTGTTTGCGCACCCGGCCGATCTTGCCAGCAAGGGGACGGCGCTGGAAAATTTCGCTTTCTTCGAAGCATATTTTTCGAATTTTATCGAAGGCACCACGTTCGAGGTAGCCGAGGCCAAGCAGATCGTGTTCGAGGGTGCGATCATTGCCAACCGCTCGCAGGATTCGCATGACATTCTCGGCACTTTCCAGGCCGCGAACGCAGCGCCATGGCGCAACCAGCCGGCGGCAACTGCGCAAGACTTTCTCGGCTGGCTCAAAAGCGTCAACGCCCTCGTCATGCAGGCGCGCCCCGACCAACTGCCGGGTCAATGGAAAGAACAGCGCAACATGGCAGGCAACACGTTATTCGTCTTGCCCGAACAGGTATCAGGAACCCTGGTCGAAGGCTACGAGCGTATTCGTGCATTGACCGACCCGGTGGCACGCGCACTGATGACGATGTTCGTCGTGTCGGAAGTCCACCCGTTCAAGGACGGCAACGGACGCACGGCCCGGCTGGCGATGAATTGCATACTCAGCGCGGCTGGCATTTGCCGGATCATGGTGCCCACCGTGTATCGCGAAAACTATCTGTTACCCCTCAAGCGCCTGTCGAACGACCGCGATGCCAGCCCGTATGTGCGCAGCATGACGCGTGCCCATGACTGGACATCGCGCTTCGACTACGAGCAGCCGCTGCACGACGTCCAGATACAACTTGCGCGGTGTAATGCGTTTCAGGAAGATTTGCGCAATTATCGGCTGATCTTCCCCGACACGACATCCAAGTGAGCGGCAGTGAGGTCCCTTTGCACCGTGCGAAAGCCGATGTGCGCTGCGGCCAGGTCGCGTTCCTGCGACTCGCGCGCCGAGGCCCGGTAGCGGACGCAGTAGTCGGGGGCGCACAGGAATGAGCCGCCCTTGATCACCATCGTGGCGTTGGCGGCATTGCCGGCGTTGGGCGCTTTGGGCGCGTTGCCGGCACCGGCGATGCGGCCGGCTGCGACAGCGGTATCGCCATTGGCGTGCGGCTGGCGCGGGCCGGTGTAGGGGTCTTGCGTCCATTCCCAGACGTTGCCGATCATGTCGTACAGGCCGAAGCCGTTGGGCGCGTAGCAGCCCACGGGGGCGACGCCCGCATGGCCGTCAGCCCCGACATCGAGTTGCGGAAACGCGCCTTGCCAGTAGTTGGCGGCGGGCTTGCCTTCGGCGTCCGTCGGCGCGGTGTCGAGTTGATTGTCGCTGCGGCCGGCCTTGCCGGCGTATTCCCATTCCGCCTCGGTGGGCAGATCGCGGCCCAGCCAGCGCGCGTAAGCCAGGGCGTCGGCTTGCGTGACCAGGGTCACCGGCAGGTGGCCGCCGGGTGCTTTGACAGGGGCTGATGCTGATGCTGGTGCTGGTGCTGGTGCCGATGCCGATGCCAGTGATGGCGATGGCGATGGCGCGGCAGCTTGCGCCGTGCGCCACTGCGCGCCTTTTTCCAGCGTCCACCAAGCATACGGCCGTTGCTGCAGTTCTTCCGCTGTCGGCACATGGAACACCACGCCAGCGCCTTGCCGTTCCGCTTCCGTCACATAGCCAGTAGCTGCCACGAACGCGGCGAACTGCGCTTGCGTCACTTCCGTGCGGTCGATCCAGAAGCCGGCAACGCGGGTGGCGCCGGGCTGCGCGGGACGCTCATCCGGATAGCCGCGCTCACTGCCGAAGATAAAGCTGCCGCCTTTTACCTGCACCATGCCCGCGTGAGGATCGGCGCCCCAGCCGGCCGGCAGGCCGCTGTAGGCGGCGCACAATGGTTCACTGCCCAGCTGGGCAGCCGGTGCATTGGCCAGCGCATTGCCGGTGCTGGTGCCGGTGCTGGTGCCGGTGCTGGTGCCAGTGCTGCTGCTGCCGGTGCGGTTGCTGCTGGTCACGGTGCTGGTATCGCTGCTGCTGCCGCTGCCATTACCGCTGCCGGTACCGGTGCTGGCGCTGGTATGCCAGACCAGCGCCAGCAGCGCGGCGCCCAAGGCCAGCGCTGGCAGCGCCATGCGCCAGGCCCTGCTGCGTGACGCCACGCCCATCAGTAATAGCCCTGCGGCTTCAGTGGCTCCACGCCGCCCACGCGCTGCATGAATTGCTGCCACTCGCCGACCATGGTGTTGGTCAGCGCCTGGTTTTGCGCAGCGACGTCGGTGGTTTCGCCGCGGTCGCGGGTGAGGTCGTACAGTTGCCAGCGGCCGTCGAGCGGACCTGTCGGCGGCTCGTTCCACAGCGCCTTCCACTTGCCGTCGGCGCTGATCAGGTAGGCGCGGCCGTATGACTCGTGCCCCAGCGGTTCGGTGCGTACGCTGGCGGTGCTGCCTTGCAGCAGCGGCAATAGCGACTTGCCGGTGACGGGATAGACGTTGCGGCCGTTGTACACCACCTTGCCCCGGTTGCGATCGACGCCGCTTGCGTCGATCGCGGCCGGCGCAGTCTGGGTGGGCGGCGTTACGCCGGCCAGCGCCAGGAACGTCGCGGTGTTGTCGGTAATGTGGGTGAGGGCGCTCAGGTTGGGCAGACGCGCGGTCTGGCCCGGCAGGCGCACGATCAGCGGCGTGGCGACGCTGCCTTCGCCGGCATAGCCCTTGGTCAGGCGGAACGGCGTGGCGCTCACCTCGGCCCAGCGCAGGCCGTATTGCAGGCGCCTGGCTGCCTGGGCGCCGTTGTCGGTGCCCAGCGTGGCGTACACCGGTTCGGTGGCGTTGGCTTCGTCGGTCAACCTGGGGTCGGCGCCGCTGTCGATCGGCCAGCCTTCGGCGCCGTTATCGGACTGGAACATGATGTAGGTGTTGTCGTATTCGCCGATGTCCTTCAAATGCTGGATCAGCAGGCCGATGTTGTGGTCGAGGTTATCGACCATGCCGGCGTAGATTTCCATGTAGCGCGCTTGCGCCTTCTTTTCCAGCGCACTCAAGCTGGCCCACTTCTTGTTGACCTTGCCCGGACCGTAATCGGCATAGCCCTGCGCCATGCCGTTGTTGGCGTTGATGTACTTGGCATTGGCCGTGTTGAAGCCGGCCGTGGCCGGGCTGCGCGACGTGGTTTCCGGCGCACCTGGGTACGGCGTGAAATCGGCCGGGATGATGCCGAGCGGCTTCTGGCGGGCGATGCGCGCATCGCGCACGGCCTCGTAGCCGGCGTCATATTTGCCCTTGTACTTCGACAGCCACGGCTCCGACACTTGCAGCGGCCAGTGCGGCGAGGTGTAGGCGGCGTACGCAAAGAATGGCTTGCCGTCGGCCTTGTTGCTGTCGATGTAAGAGATCAGGCGTTTGGTATAAAAATCGGTCGAATAAAACGGTTCGCCGCCGGCGCCACCGGGCTGGCCCGGTTGTCCAGGCTGCACGAACATGCCGTCTTCCGTGTAGTTGGTGGAGCCTTCGCGTTCGTGGGCGTAATGGTTGGCGGCGGCGCCGGCCAGCAGCGCATAGCTGCGCTCGAAACCCCACTGGTCCGGCGTCTTGCCGGCGGTGGTGACGGCGCCGCCGGCAATCGCGGAACCGAGGTGCCACTTGCCGGCCATGTACGTGTGATAGCCGTTATCGCGCAGCAGCTGGGCAAACGACAGCGAGCTGTCGTTGAGGAAGCCTTCGTAACCGGGCAAGCCACGCCGTTCATCGTTGGGCGCGCCCATATGGCCTTCGCCCACCAGGTGGTGGTCGGTACCCGACACCAGCATGGCGCGCGTGATGGCGCAGACGGTGCCGGTGTGGTGGTTGGTCAGCAACCGTCCCTGTTTGACCAGCGCATCGAGGTTGGGCGTCTCGATCTCGCCACCAAAGGCGCCGAGGTCGGAATAGCCGAGGTCATCGGCCATGATGTACAGGATGTTCGGCTTTTTCTTGATCGCCGGCGCCGCCTCGGACAGCGGCGCCTTGGCGGACTCGCTGCAGCCGGCAAGCACCAGGGCGCTGGTGACGGACAGGCCGATCAGGCTTCGTTGAATGACGCGCAGCAGGCGTGGAGCGGGCATGATATTCCTTGCGGATGAAAAGTGTGCAAAGAATAAATGTTATCGAGGTGATCAGAAACGAAGCATTTCGACTTAGCTCATGCGGTTTTTACATGCCCTGCCTGCTGCGCGGTTGCCGATCAGTCTTTCAGGTCGGCCGGCACCTTGCCGCCATTTTCCGCCAGCTTGTTCATGACCTGGCGGTGCAGCCAGATGTTCATCTTGGCCGAGTCGCCGGTGTCGCCGCTGTAGTGCAGTTCCTGCGCCAGGTCCTTGCGCGATTGCAGGCTGCTGTCGAGGTCCAGCAATTTCAGCAGATCGACAATCGACGTGCGCCAGTTGAGCGGCTGGCCGGCTTGCTGCGCCCTGGTGTTGAGGATGGACTCCACGTCCACTTCGGACAGGTGCACAGCCGCTGGCGCTGCGGTGGTGTCTGCGGCAGGCACGGAAGGTGACGCCGGTGCGGTTGGCACAGCGGCAGGGTTGGCTGGCGCCGGCACCGTGGTGCCTTGCGGCGCCTGGGCGATGGCCGGGTGCGAGGCCGGGAAGATTTTGTGGAAGATGTTGCTCAGTATGCCCATGTCGGGATCTCCTGTGGGTGGGTGTAGGGGATCAGCATACCGGTTGGGGGCGGGGGGTCTGTGCGGGAGCTAACAGCTTCGGAACCAAGCTGCGGCTCTGCGGCTATACTCGCACCCCATGAAAAATACCTATAACGAGACCCCCACCCGCATCCTGCGCCGCCAGCAACTCTCGCTGGTGCTGCTGGTCGTCTGCGGCGTGATCAACTACCTCGACCGCGCCACGCTGGCCGTCGCCAATGAATACATCCGCGCCGACCTGGGGCTGTCGCTGGGGCAGATGGGATTGCTGCTGTCGGCGTTCTCTTGGAGCTATGCGCTGTGCCAGTTGCCGGTGGGTGCGCTGGTGGACAAGATCGGGCCGCGCTGGCTGCTTGGCGGCGGCCTCGTGGTGTGGTCGCTGGCGCAGGCGGCCGGCGGTTTTGCGGCCACGTTCGGCTACTTCGTGCTGGCGCGGATTGCGCTGGGCATCGGCGAAGCGCCGCAGTTTCCGGCGGCGGCGCGCGTGGTGAGCAACTGGTTCCCCGCACGCGCGCGCGGCACGCCAACCGGCATCTACAACTCGGCCTCGCCGCTGGGCGTGGCGCTGGCGCCGCTGGTGCTCGCGCCCCTGATCATCGCCACCAGCTGGCACTGGGCCTTCTTCATCACCGGCGCCATGGGCCTGGTGGCGGCGCTGGTCTGGGTGGTGCTGTACCGCGACCCGGTGCGCGCCGACATGACGGCCGCAGAGCAAGCCTATCTCGAAGTGGACGAGGTGGCTGCTGCCGCCCCCAAGGCGAACTTCTCGTCGTGGCTGGCGCTGTTCCGCTACCGCGTGACGTGGGGCATGATGCTCGGCTTCTTCGGTTCGGTGTACCTGAACTGGGTGTATCTGACCTGGCTGCCCGGCTACCTGCGCACCGAGCGCCACATGGACCTGGCGTACGCAGGACTGGCGGCGTCAGTGCCGTTCATGTGCGGCTTTGCCGGTGCGCTGATCGCCGGCTGGGCTTCCGACCGCGTGGCGCGCGCGGCGTCTTCGCCGGTGACCGGTCGCCGCAACGCAGTGGTGATCGCCACGCTAGGCATGGTGGTGTTTACCATTCCGGCGGCGCTGGTGGACAGCAATCTGGTCGCGGTGGCGTGCATCTCGATCGTGATTTTCCTGGCCAACGCCTCGTCGGCCTGCGCGTGGTCGCTGGCGACGGTGGCGGCGCCGCCCAGCCGGGTGGCCTCATTGGGTGCGCTGCAAAACTTCGGCGGCTTCTTGGGCGGCGCGCTGGCCCCCATCCTCACCGGTTACATCGCCCAGACGTGGTCGTTCGTGCCGGCGTTGCTGGCGGGGGCGGGGATTGCGTTCATGGGGGCGATGTCGTATCTGTTCCTGGTGACGAAGCCGATTCCGGAGTGATCGAACGCTGCGCCAGCAGGTGAGACAGCCGTTGCAGGCCTGCCTGCAAGCGGCCCCGGTCCTTGATGCTGCCCAGCGAAATCCGGATGGCATTCACGGATTCGGTGCTGGTTGCAAATGCCTCTGCGGGCGTGACGGCGATCCCCTCGCTGCGGGCTGCGCGCGCCAGCTGCGCGGAGTTCCAATACGCCGGCAACTCGAGCCAGACGTGCAGACCGTCGCCGGTGCCGCCGTACCGTCCCGCCAGGATAGTGCGAGCCATGCGGTGGCGCAGGCGCGCCTCGTTGCGCACGCCTTCCATCAATCTGCTGGCCGAGCCGTCGAGGATCCACTGCGTAGCCAGTGCGGCCGTCAGCGGAGCGGTCATCAGCGCAAACGATCGGAGTGCGTCCAAAAAACGCTCGCGTTCCTGCGGATTGCGTATGAGCACAAATGCGACGCGCAAGCCGGGCGTCAAACATTTCGACAGGGTCGAGATGTACACCACCTGTTCCGGCGCAAACGTGGCAACCGGTGGCGGCGGGGCATCGGCAAGCAGCCAGTAGGGATCGTCCTCGACGATGCGTACATTGCAGCGCCTGGCGATGCCGGCAAGCTCCTGGCGCCGGTGCTTGGGCATGGTGATGGCGGTGGGGTTCTGCAAGGTGGGGTTGAGGTACACCAGCGCGGGCTGATGCTGGCGGCATGCTTGCTCGAGCATCCCGGGCACCATCCCGTGCTGGTCCGCTGCCACCGCGATGACTCTCCGGCCGAACTGGGTGGCTGCGGCAAGCAAGCCGGGATAGCTCGCCGGCTCGGCCAGGATGATATCGCCAGGCGCCGTCAGCGTCAGGATCGATGCGGCGATCGCCGCCTGCGCGCCCGGGCAGACAATCACTTGCCGGGCATCCAGGTGTCCGAACATCGGTGCGAGCCAGGTGGCGCCTGCCTTGCGGTCGGAGTCGCTGCCGCCGGCCAGGTGGTAGGTCATCAGCAATTCGCTATCGGCCCGCATCAGCACTTGCGACAAACCTTGTTTCAACAGGTCGTCGAAGTCCACGCCAGCGGGCGGTGGCGGGGTGTTCATGCTGAGGTCGAGAATCGACGTCAATTCGACTTTCGGCGCTGCGACATACGTGCCGCGCGCACCGCGCCCTTCCAGCAGGTTGCGGCGCCTGGCTTCGTCGTAGGCGCGCGTGACCGTCGTCAGGTCCACGTCGAGCTGGGCTGCAAGCTGGCGCTGTGGAGGTAACCGGTCACCGGGCGTCAACGATCCGTCTGCCACCGCCGCCTGCAACGCATCGGCAATCTGCAAAAACCGTGGCCCCTGGTTCGCGACCAGGCGCGGCAGCCAGCCAGTCAAATGTCCATCTTGTATGGTTTTCGCCTGGGACATTTTGTCTCGATGTATGGAAATTGTTTTTCAGTAGTATGCTTCAAATCGACAGCGTCACGTAATCACCTGGAAAAATGATGGATTGGATCCCGATAGTTTTCGTAATATTCAAGTTTCTCGTGCTGGGCACGGGGATGTACTACGCCATCAAGTGGCATTACGACCAAGGCAAGAAGGTGTCGGTGAACGAGCGGCGCGCGGTGCTGCGTGCGGGGGGCAAGGTGGTGGTGATCTTTGTGCTGGGGCTGCTTGGGGTGGGGCTGGCGACGTTCCTGATGATCAGGATGATGGGGATGGAGCTGAGCTTTTCCTGATGGTAAAGATTGGTCGGCTGGCAGCGATGCACATTTGGACGAACAATAAAGTTTGACACAACCTGCGAGGTCCCGGACCTGTCCGACCGGTAGCTGTCGCCCCTTTGCAGACTCTCGACAGAGGCAACACGGACACGGGTCATTTACAGCCTTCTAGGCCTTCTTTTTGAGCAAATGCTTAATTTTCAAGCGCATCGAGAACTCGCCCGATCAATCTTAGTTGTTGTGCATAAAGTATTGCCGAAGTCCCACTTGGATGACCCAATGCCTTGAGTTCAATTCGTTGTTTCGCATCTGCAAGCAATTGGCGGGCCGCTTGAATTCGAGCGGACGCTGCCTGACATGACCTATTTTCGGAAACGTACCACCCCCAGACCCGCCTCAAAACTTCATTCAGTTCCTCTTCGTTAAACGCGGTTGGCGTCGAAGAAAACCTCCCAGCATGAAGCAGGAGTTTCTCGCCTGATTCCGTCTCAAACGAAATCGATTCAGCTTTCCGGCTGGTGTATAAGTAGGTCTGCTCAACGCGGCAACGCTCCAGAAACCCAAAAGCCTCTGAAGCATTGACCACGTCCTCGGCGACCAAAACAAAGACCGGCTGCTCCGCATCTGGATGGCAGTACGAAAGCAACCTGATGGTAAGACATTTACCGATCGATTGAATATTGGAAACAAAGACGTCTACATCTGGAAGTAGCAATGACTCATCCATTTAAAGCTCATATGTCGATTTGCAGGCGCACGCAGGTGCGCCCGGGTTGAATGAAGCGTTAATTTGCTTGTCTGCTCTTGGCCGTTTTCGGCCGGTCGCGCCAGCATAGCATGCTGTTGTTGCAAAAAACATCATGCTATGCCCGACACGTCTTTGTCGCCCCAAAGCGGAAGTTCATCCCTTTTAACCGCACACTTGGCGTTAGCACGGCATCAATCTGTTTTTAATTCCGACTCATAGATTTCGGCTTCGTACAAACAGGCGCTGAGCGTTGGAAAATATGCCAGGACCATCGGACGCCCCTCCGGACTAGTGAACCCTTGGTCTAGGACCACTCGGTCACCAATCCTCGGAACTCGACCTTCGGGTGAGAGAATTTTATAGCGGTCGGCAGGCAACTCCACCAAGAGTCTGGCACGGGGGGAATCCAATACGAATTTAGCAGCCATGAGTTTGACCGTTCCTGTGTAGGTGCCTTGAATGACCGGTCTTGGTTCCGAAACCGGAAGTTCCTGTGAGCATGTCTGCCCTGGCCCCGCAAACCACCCCGGCTCGCTTACTCCACCGTCACCGACTTCGCCAAATTCCTCGGCTTATCCACATCCGTCCCCCGCGCCAGCGCCGTGTGATACGCCAGCAATTGCAGCGACACCACGTGCAGGATCGGTGACAGCAAGCCGTAGTGCTCGGGCAGGCGGATGACGTGGACGCCTTCGCCCGGCGTGATGCGCGAATCGACGTCGGCGAAGACGTACAACTGGCCGCCGCGGGCGCGTACTTCCTGCATATTCGATTTCAGTTTTTCGATCAGCGCGTCGTTCGGCGCCACCGTGACCACCGGCATTTCCTCGGTCACCAGCGCCAGCGGGCCGTGTTTCAGTTCGCCGGCCGGATAGGCTTCGGCGTGGATGTACGAAATCTCTTTCAGTTTCAACGCGCCTTCCAGCGCGATCGGGTAGTGCATGCCGCGCCCGAGGAACAGGGCGTTTTCCTTGCGGGCGAAATCTTCGGCCCAGGCCATGATCAGCGGTTCCAGCGCCAGCACCGAGGCGATCGCTACCGGCAGGTGGCGCATCGCTTTCAGGTGCTGCGCTTCCTGCTCGTCGGAGAGGCGGCCGTTGACTTGCGCCAGCGTCAGCGTGAGCAGGAACAGGCCGGCCAGCTGGGTGGTGAAGGCCTTGGTGGAGGCCACGCCCACTTCCACGCCGGCGCGGGTGATGTAGGCCAGTTTGCATTCGCGCACCATGGCGCTGGTGGCCACGTTGCAGATGGTGAGCGTGTGTTCCATGCCCAGGCTGCGCGCATGCTTGAGCGCGGCCAGGGTGTCGGCCGTCTCGCCGCTTTGCGAGATGGTCACGACCAGGGTGTTCGGATGCGGCACGCTGTCGCGGTAGCGGTATTCACTGGCGATCTCGACGTTGACAGGGATTTTTGCGACCGATTCGATCCAGTACTTGGCGGTCAGGCCCGAATAGTAACTGGTGCCGCAGGCCAGGATCAGCACGCGGTCGATCTGCTTGAAGACGGCATGGGCGCCGTCGCCGAACAGCTCGGGCATGACGGCCATTACGCCTTCCAGGGTGTCGCCGATCACGCGCGGCTGCTCGAAGATTTCCTTCTGCATGTAGTGGCGATACGGTCCCAGGTCGGCCGCGCCGGTGTGGGCGTGCACGGTTTTGACGTCGCGCTGGACCGGCTTGCCGTTGACATCGACGATCCAGGTGCGGCCCAGCTGCAAGTCCACCACGTCGCCCTCTTCGAGGTAGATGATCTGGTCGGTGGTGCCGGCCAGCGCCATGGCGTCGGACGCGACAAAATTCTCGCCCTGGCCCAGGCCGACGATCAGCGGCGAGCCCTGGCGGGCGGCCACCACGCGGTGCGGTTCTTCACGGGCGAACACGGCAATGGCGTAGGCGCCGGTCAGGCGTTTCACCGCTTGCTGCACGGTTTCGAACAGGTCGCCGTTGTACAGGTGGTCCACCAGGTGGGCGATGACTTCGGTGTCGGTCTGACTCTGGAACACGTAGCCGAGCGCGGTCAGTTCGGCGCGCAGCTCGTCGTGGTTTTCGATGATGCCGTTGTGGACCAGCGCAATGCGCGCCACGTCGGTCGACGGCGAGAAGTGCGGGTGGGCGTTGTGGGTAGCCGGCGCGCCGTGGGTGGCCCAGCGGGTGTGGGCGATGCCGGTGAAGCCGTGCAGGTGGGTATGCTCGATCTGCTGTTCCAGGTCGGCCACGCGCGACGTGCTGCGCGAGCGCTGCAACTGGCCGTCCACGTGCAGGGCCACGCCGCACGAGTCGTAGCCACGGTATTCGAGGCGCTTCAGGCCTTCGATCAGGATCGGGGTGATATTACGTTGCGCTACCGCGCCGACAATGCCGCACATGGGAAACCTCTTCAATGAGTTGAGGAGTTCATCCTAGTGGAGACTCGATGAAATATGTTTTCTAATTATTCGCAGCCGTGAAATATTATTTCAGCACTGTGATAGCATGAAATATTATTTCATTTTAATGCCAATAATTTTATGGATGACATCGATCGCCGCATTTTGACTGCCTTGCAGCTTGATGCAGGGCAGACCAATAGTGAGCTGGCGCAGGCCGTTCACGTCTCTCCTCCCACCTGTTTGCGGCGCGTCAAGCACCTGACCGATACCGGCGTCATCACGCGCCGGGTGGCGCTGGTCGATCCTGCAAAGATCGGCCCCAGCCTGACGGTGATCGTGGAAATTTCGCTCGATGCGCAGGCGGTCGAGCGCATGGCCGAGTTCGAGGCGCTGGTGGCAACCGAACCGGCGGTGCTGCAATGCTACCGGGTGGCGCCGGGCCCGGATTTCGTGCTGATCGTGCAGCTCAGTGACATGCCGGCATACCACGCGCTGGCGCACCGTCTGTTTGCCGCGCACGCCAATGTGCGCAATGTGAAGGCGTATTTCTCCACGTTCCGCAGCAAGTTCGAGACCCGGGTGGCGGTGTAATCCACAGCTTTCACACCGTTTATACAGAAGTTTTACCGGGCTTTTCCACCGGTTGTGCACCGGCTTATCCATGTAGTTATCCCGGTGGTTCTCACCAGCTTGTTGACAGGTTTGCCCACAGGGATATCCACAGGCAGTTTCAGAACCTCGCGGTGAGTGCGAGCCGCACATTGCGCGGTTCGCCCCAGAACACGCTGTCGTAAAAGCCCACGTTGCGGTAATACTTGCGGTCCGCCAGGTTGGAGACATTCAGCTGCACGCCCAACTGGCGGTTGATCTCGTACGACGCCATGGCGTTGATGAGCGCGTAGCCGCCCTGGCTGATGCGTGCATTGCGGTCGCCGGTACCCGGCTGGCCGTACCAGGTCACGCCGTAGGTGCCGCTTTGCGCGGTCACGCCGCCGCCCACCTTCAACCCTTTCAATACATCGTCGAGCCGATAGGCCGTGGACAGGCGCAGCAGGTGGCGCGGCTGGTTGGGCTCGGCCCGCTCGCCATCGACATCCTTCACGCGCAGGAAGGTATAGCCGGCGCTGACGTTCCAGGACCGGTTGACCTGGCCCGCCACCTCGAATTCGATGCCCCGGGCGGTGATGCCGTCGCCATTGGCGACATAGGCGCTGTTACCGTTGGGGAGCTTGAAGCCGGGCGGCACGGTCGGGTCCAGTACCGCCAGGTTCTTCTTGAGCGTGCGGAACACGGCAGCCGATGCATTGAGGCGCTTGTCGAAGAATTCGCCTTTGACGCCCAGCTCGCTATTGGTGCCGGTCTCGGGGTCGAGCAGGGTGTTGTTGCGGTCCCTGGCCGATTGCGGACTGAACAGCGAGGTGTAGCTGGCATAGGCCGAGATATCGTCGGTCAAATCGAGCACCGCGCCCATATATGGCGTGAACTCATTTTTCGTCTTGCGCAGGTTGTCGTAGCCGATCAGCCGGCCCGAGGTATCCCAGGCGCCTTCCTCGGTGCGGTAGTTGCTCAGGCGGCCGCCCAGCACCAGCGTGAGCGGATCGGCCACATTGAAGCGTCCGGCCAGGTAGGCGCCGCCCTGGCGCACCTCGGTTTCGGTGTGCGAGCCGTCCGGCGTAAAGGTAGGCATGGGGATGTTACCGGTCCAGGTGCGGTAGTCGGCAATCTGGGGCTGATACGCAATGGTTGCCTCGCCGCCCTGGCTGTGGCTGACCGACCGCGAACCGTTCCAGCCGGCGATCAGCACGTGGCGCCGGCCGAGCAGGCTGAACGGGCCGGTGGCGTACAGGTCGAGGTTGTCGTCGATGTTTTTGCCTTCACCCCACACGCCGGTCCACAGGCGCATGCCGGTGCCGGTGGCCGGATCGGGGTAGCCGGCGCCGCCGTAAGCGACGGTGGTGTTGTTGCGGCTGTCGGTGCGGGTGTAGCCGAGGTGCACTTTCCAGCCGTTGTCGAAGCGGTGTTCGAGCGAGGTAAAGGCGCTGTGTTCGCGGTTGCGCCAGGTGCTCCACGGCGTGGACAGCGAAAAATTGCGCGGCAGCCGGGCCAGGCTGCCATCGGCATTCCAGTAGGGCACGGCGCCCCAGGTGGCGCCGGTGGGATTGTTGTGCTGGAAGGTGACGCCTGCGGTCAGCAAGGTCGCAGCGCCCAGGTCCGCTTCCACGATGGCCATGCCGACGGTCTTGCGCTCGTGGTACATGTCGTAATACGAATCGCGATCCTGGTAGGCCATGGCGGTGCGACCGCGCACGCTGCCGTCGGCGCTCAGCGGTGCGCTCACATCGATTTCGGCGCGGCGATCGTCCCAGCGTCCCAGTATCGCCCTGGCACTGGCTTGCAGCGTGCGGCCCGGGCGCTTGCGCACCAGGTTGATGGTGGCCGACGGGTCACCGGTGCCGCCCATCAGGCCGCTGGCGCCGCGCACCACCTCGATGCGGTCGTAAAGAATGGTGTCCTGCAGTGGCGCATTGCCGCCCATGGTCATGCCATCGACCTGGATATTGGTGATGGAAAAGCCGCGCGCATAAAAGCTCGTGCGTTCGCTGTCTTGCTGGCCGACCGTCACGCCCGGCGTCTGGGTCAACACCTCGTCGAGGCGCACCGCGCCCAGGTCGTCGATCATTTCGCGCGTGACCACGCTGACCGACTGCGGCGTGTCGCGGATCGACATCTCCATGCGGGTGGCCGTGCGCATGGCGCCGGTGGTGTAGGAACCGGAGCCGTCGGTCACGCTGCCGAGCGTGTCGCTCTTGACGGTGACCTGGTTCAGTTGCACAGGATCGGCGGTTTTATCGCCGGACTGGGCCAGCGACGGTTGCGCTGCTGCGGTCATGACCATCAGGACTGCCAGGTGGAGCGCGGTGGGGCGGAAAGAGGCGGGGCGTAAAGCTGCTTGCATAAAACTTCCTTGCGGTTGGGCACAGGCGTGCGCGGGCCTGGCTCGGGTGGAGCCTGGCGTTGGGTTTCTAGGGATAGCTGGCGGCTTCCGCGAACGGGAAGGGGGCTTGCTGCATAGCCGGCAGGAGTGCCGGCAGAGTCATGTGACAGTCGATGAGAATGATTCTTATTCTAACATCGATATCATGGTGAAACAACAATTTTTGACAGTTATCCAGTGCTTGCGCACGGGCTGTACCGGGCTTTTCCACAAAGTTGTGCACACCTCGTTTTCAGGCATAAAACCAGGGAAGCCAGTTATTCCCGGTTGTCCCGCGCTTATCCAACAGTTGTTCCGGTGGTTGCGCACAGGGTTATGCACAAATACCGGAAGTCACTCAAAATTCGGAGTGGGAGTCGGCACGACGAATACCGTTTGTGCCTCAGGGAAGAAACGCGTGCAGATATCCACTGGCTGTGCACTGCTTGCACACCAGCTGCTCACAGCTTTATCCACAGGAAAAGAAGCGCGCCTGGATCCAGGCGCGCGGGAAGAGTTACTTCTTGATTTTTACCGGACGGGTCCAGTTCTCGATGGTGACCTGGCGCGCGCGTGAGACGGTCAGCTTGCCGGCCGGAGCATTCTTGGTGAGTGTCGTGCCGGCGCCGATGGTGGCGCCCTGGCCCACGGTCACAGGAGCGACCAGCTGGCTGTCGCTGCCGACAAAGGCATCATCCTCGATCACGGTGCGGAACTTGTTGGCGCCGTCGTAGTTGCAGGTAATGACGCCCGCGCCGATGTTGACGCGCGAACCGATGGTGGCGTCGCCGATATAGGCCAGGTGATTGGCCTTGCTGTGCGCGGCCACCTGGCCGTTCTTGATTTCCACGAAGTTGCCGACGTGGACGTCTTCGGCCAGCACCGTGCCCGGACGCAGCCGCGCGTACGGCCCGATGAGCGAGACTTCGCCCACCACCGCTTCCTCGATATGGCAGAACGGCTTGATCTTCGCGCCGGCCAGGATGCGGCTGTTGACGATCACGTTATATGGGCCGACGTGGACACCGTCGCCAAGTTCCACCTTGCCCTCGAACACGCAGCCGACATCGATGGTCACATCGCGCCCGCACACCAGTTCGCCGCGCACATCGAGGCGGAACGGGTCGATTACGGTGACGCCCTGTTCCAGCAGCCGCTTGGCGATATTTTGCTGGTGGATGCCTTCCAGTTCGGCCAGTTGCACCTTGCTGTTTACGCCCGCCACCTCCCACTGCGCCGACGGCTGGGCCGACACCACCGGCACGCCATCGGCCACGGCCATGGCGACGATATCGGTCAGGTAGTACTCGCCCTGGGCATTCTCGTTTTTCAGCTGGCCCAGCCATTTTTTCAGTTGCACGGTCGGCACGACCAGGATGCCGCTGTTGATTTCCTTGATCGCGCGTTCAGCCTCGTTGGCGTCTTTTTGCTCGACGATGCGGGTAATCTGGCCGTTCTCGCGCACGATGCGGCCCAGGCCGGTCGGGTCGTCCTGCACCACCGTCAGGATACCCAGCTTGTCGGTGCCGGCAGCGTCGATCAGCGCCTGCAGCGAGGCGGCGGTGGTCAGCGGCACGTCGCCGTACAGGATCAGGGTAGGGGCGTTGTCGTCGAGCTCGGGCAAGGCCTGCATGACGGCATGACCGGTGCCCAGTTGCTGCTCCTGCCGGGCGGTGGCGACCGGTTGCGGCTGCTTGCCGAGGAGCTCCAGCACGGCTGCGCCGCCATGTCCGTAAATCACGCATACTCTATTCGTAGCCAGCCTGCGTGCCGTATCGAGCACGTGGGCCAGCAGCGGTTTTCCCGCCAGGGGATGCAAAACTTTCGGCAAGGCCGACTGCATGCGCTTGCCCATGCCGGCAGCCAGGATCACAACGTTCATAAGTATCACTTAGAGAGAGTAAGTTAATGCAAAAGTCTAACATGCCCTCCAGCGCCAGCCAGACGCTGCGCCGCCTTTTCCTGATCACCCTCATCGGCCTGCTGGCCGCGTGCAGTTCGCTGCGCCTGGCCTACAACAATGGCGACACCTTGCTGTACTGGTGGCTCGACGGCTACGTCGATCTGAACTCGGACCAGAAGGACTGGGTCAAGAAGGATATCGACAAGCTGTTCCAGTGGCACCGCAAGACCCAGCTCGAGGATTACATTCAGATCCTGCAAACGGGCCAGCGCCAGCTGGCGGGCAACCCCACCACGGCCGACCTGCTGGGCGACTTCGATGAAATCAAGAAGCGCACCCAGCGCCTGCTGCTGCAAGCCAAGCCGGAGCTGGCCGAGCTGGCGCGTTCGCTGCAACCGGACCAGATCGACAAGCTGGAGAAGAAATTCGCGTCCAACCTCGATGATTTCCGCAAGAAAAACATGAAGGGCGACCGCGAAGCCCAGCAGAAATTCCGTTATAAAAAATCGATGGAGCAGTTCGAGCTGTGGTTCGGCAAGTTCACGACCGAACAGGAAGTGCAACTGCGCAAGGCATCGGACGCCCGTCCGCTCGACAACGAACTGTGGCTGGCCGAACGCCAGCGCCGCCAGGGCGCCATCCTGACCCTGGTGCGCAAGGTGCAGAAGGACAAGCTGAGCAAGGAAGCCACGATGGCCCTGATCGATACATTGGTGAAAGACAGCTTCAACCGCCTCGACAATTCCGAGCACAAGGCCTTCTTTGATGCCTCCGAAAAAGGCACGGCCGAGCTGATCCTGACCGCGATCCGCATTGCCACGCCGCAGCAAAAAGCCCACGCCCAGCAGCGCATGCAGGGCTGGATCGGCGACTTCCAGAGCCTGGCCAAATAGGCTGCGTGATATAGTGTGGCCTGTTGAATCAAAGACTTAGAACAGCGCCACATGCCAAAAAAGCCCACCAAATCTGCCGCCAAACCGGCCAAAGTCCCGGTCCACGGTCCCCAGCACAGCAACCAGGTGCGCATCATCGGCGGGCTGTGGAAACGCACCCCGCTGCCGGTCTTGGCCGCGCAAGGCCTGCGTCCCACTCCCGACCGCGTGCGCGAAACGGTCTTTAACTGGATCAACCACCAGCGCGACGCCAACTGGGCCGACGCCCAAGTGCTCGACCTGTACGCCGGCAGCGGCGCGCTCGGCTTTGAAGCGGCCAGCCGTGGCGCGCAATCCGTCACCATGGTGGACATGGCCACGTCAGTCGTGCGCCAGCTCGAAGACATCAAGGCCAAACTGAAGGCAGACAATGTGCAGATCCTGCGCGGCGACGCGCTGGTGGTGGCGCAAGCGGCCGCCGCCCGTGGCCAGAAATACGACCTGATCTTCCTCGACCCGCCTTACCAGCAGGAATTCCTCGAGCGCAACCTGCCGCTGTGCGTGCGCCTGCTCAAGGAGGGCGGCCTGGTGTACGCGGAATCGGGCGCGGCGCTGGCCTGGCCCGACGGCGACACGCCGGACTGGATGGCAGGCTGGGAAGTGATCCGCGCCGACAAGGCGGGCATGGTGTTTTACCACCTGCTGCAAGCCAAGTCGGCTGTGGTGTAGTTGACCCGAAGTTGCCCTGTAGTGACTGCTAAATTTTAAGGCACTCGCGGTTTTGGGGCATAATGCACGTTCTATAATGGTGCAGTGCAGGGAGACACAATGGTAGTAGCTGTTTATCCGGGAACGTTCGATCCGCTGACCCGTGGCCACGAAGATCTGGTGCGCCGCGCCTCGGGTTTGTTCGATACGCTGGTGGTTGGCGTGGCGGACAGCAAGAACAAGAAACCGTTCTTTTCACTGGACGAACGCCTGGCCATTGCCAACGAAGTGCTGGGGCATTACCCCAACGTCAAGGTCGAGAGTTTTTCCGGCCTGTTGAAAGATTTCGTGCGCGCGCACGACGCCCGCGTGATCGTGCGCGGCCTGCGCGCCGTGTCCGATTTCGAATACGAATTCCAGATGGCGGGCATGAACCGCTACCTGCTGCCCGACGTCGAAACCCTGTTCCTGACGCCGTCCGACCAGTACCAGTTTATCTCCGGCACCATCGTGCGCGAGATCGCAGTGCTCGGCGGCGACGTCTCCAAGTTTGTGTTCCCCTCGGTCGACCGCTGGCTGCAAAAGAAAATTGCCGCCACCAAGACCGACTAAGAAAGAAGTTCTGTCATGGCCTTAATGATTACCGACGACTGTATCAATTGCGACGTGTGCGAGCCCGAGTGCCCGAACGATGCGATCTACATGGGTCCGGAAATTTACGAAATCAATCCCGACAAATGCACCGAGTGCGTGGGCCACTTCAACGAGCCCCAGTGCCAGCAGGTGTGCCCGGTCAGCTGCATTCCGTTCAACCCCGAGTGGCGCGAGACGGAAGAGCAGTTGCGGGCGAAGTTTGAAGCGCTGCAGGCGCCGAAAGCTTAAAGTTCGGCGCGCTTCGGCGCGAAATGCAGTTTGACGGCCAGCGCGGCAGCGCGCACGCAGCCGGTCAGCAGCGGTTTGAACAGCAGCGCCAGCAGCGCAGCCACACCCATCCCCAGCGCCAGCTGGATAACGGCGATCAGCGACAAGCCTTGCAGAACTGCGATGAGAGTGGACATGATGGAGCCGGACATTTAGAATCAGGCTCAATATAGTGCAGCGCAACATAAGCTGCCAATTTAGTTCTCCGATAACAATTATGCGATTGGTGAATGGATTGGCGTATGATGGCTGCACACCATCTCCCCCTTCCACCTCCTATATCCGAGCCAACATGAGCTTTCTGACGCTGGACTTGAATTTGTTACGCGTCTTTGACGCCGTGATGACAGAGCAAAATCTGACACGCGCGGCCGGCCACCTGGCCATGACCCAACCTGCGGTATCGAACGCCATCAAGCGCCTGCGCGAAAGCCTCGGCGACGAGCTCTTGATCCGCACCGCCTACGGCGTGAAACCCACGCCGCGCGCCGAAGCGCTGTGGCCGTCCGTGCGCAGCGCGCTGGCCAGCCTGGAAGCGGCCGTGGCGCCCGAAACCTTCGATGTGTCCGCCGCCCACGCGACCTTCCGCCTGGCCATGGCCGACGCCACCGCCGCCATGTGGCTGCCGTCGCTGATGCGATCGATCGAACGCGAAGCGCCCGGTGTCAACGTGCGCATGATGCCGCTGACCACGCGCGAACCACGGCCGATGCTGCTGCGCGGCGATATCGACCTGGCGGTCGGCTTCTTCCCCGGCGTGGCGGCGCAATTGTCGTACGAGACCGGCTCGCCGATCCGCCACGAGCGCCTGTATTCGGGCCAGTACGTGTGCGTGATGCGGCGCGAGCATCCGCTGGCCAAGGTCGAGCTCAACCTCGACAACTACTGCAAGGCCAATCACCTGCTGGTCAGTTTCTCGGGCCGCGCCCACGGCCTGGTCGATGAAGCGCTGGCGCAGTTGCAGCGCGAACGCCGTATTTTGCTGACGGTCAACCAGTTCTTCACGGCCGGTCGCGTGGTGGCCAACTCGGACCTGATTACCGTGTTGCCGCGCCACCTCATCGCGTCCACCGGCATGACCGATGCACTGATCTGGAAAGAGTTGCCGTTCCAGCTGCCGGCGGTCCACCTCGACATGCTGTGGCACGAACGCGATGCGCGCAGCCCCGCGCACAAATGGCTGAGGTTGCACCTGGAAGGCATGAACCAGGGGGCGGCAAGAGCTGCCACCGCTGCCAAGAAAGACGCTGCTTAAAAAAAAATCGGACCGCAACTGCGGTCCATTTTTTTATACGCTCGACCGGTAGCCGATCCTGAAGCCACCCCAATGCTTGCCATCGACGTAAATCGGCGCCGACAGGTCGTGCATCACTTCCCCCGTATCGCGTTTATAGGTCTGTAACAGGAACGGTTTTGTGTTCGAGCCGCAGCGCTTGCCGGTGCGGTCGCTGAAGATGCGCTTGGTGCGGTTGTTGACGATATCGACGTCGTAATTCCCCGTCAGCGGCTGCGAGAATTTCCGGTTGTGGGTCGGAAAATAGCCATTGTTATCGACCGCGCCCGCGTAGGCCAGCTGCGGCATGGCCGCCAACAATGCTTCCTGCAAGGTCGGCAATACCCGGTCGGTAAAATCGTCGAAGCGGGTCTTGTGCTTGGGCGGGTCGGTATTGGGAATGGCCGTGTAGGTGCGGTCGAACAGCGCCTCGCGTGTGATCTTGCCCGACTTGATGGCCGCCTCGAAGATCTTGCCCACCTCGTGGGCAGCAGTTTGCGCGGCAGTGCGGATGGCGTCGTGCGAAGTTTCGATGGCCGACTCGCCCAGGGCGCCGGTGATCAGTTCGGCGCGTTCGGCCAGGGCCATGGCCGAGCTGGCCGCACGCGGCAATTCTTTCTCGGTCGAGAGCAGGCTGTCGCGGATGCTGGCAATTGCGGCAGCGATCTCGTCGGCGATGGCCACGTGTTCGCGCGACGACCGGGCGATTTCGCCGATTTCCGTTTCCGACACGCCCGATGAGCGTTCGATATTGCCCAGCAGCCCGTGCACGGTTTCCACGTTGCCGGCCGCCTCGCTGACCTTGGTGGCCAGCGCGTTCATGCCGGTGGCGGCGCGTTCGGCTTGCTGGTTGATCTCGCGCACCATGATGCTGATCTCGTCGGTGGCTTCCTTGGTGCGCAGCGCCAGCTGGCGTACCTCGCTGGCCACCACGGCAAAGCCACGGCCCTGTTCGCCGGCACGCGCGGCCTCGATGGCGGCATTCAGTGCCAGCAGGTTGGTGCGGGCCGAGATTTCGCTGATCGCCTCGGTAAAACCGTAGATTTTGCGGGAGTTGGTTTGCAGATCGGTCATCACGGCTGCTGCCGCCTGGGCGTCGTGGCGTGCGGTGCGGATCCGTTGCAGACCGGTATCGGCCTCGGCGCGGCCGGTGACGGTTTCGCCGCGCACCTGGGTGGCAATCTTGGCGGCGCGTTCGGCGTTGGCGGCGATGCGCTCGGTGGTGGCGGCATTTTGCGCCGAGCTGTGGGCGATGCCGCCGGCGGTGCCGACGTCGAGCTCGATCTTCTTTTTCACCGAATCGACGAAATACGAGGTTTCCGCCGCGCCGATCATGATGGCGTCGATTTCCTCGCCCACGGTGTGGGCGAACTGGCGTACGCCGCCGTCGTCGCTGTCGCGGCGCGCGGCAAACCAGGCAATGGCTGCGCCCGCCAACGCGGCAGGCGCAGCCGTGTAGACCAACGCTGGCGTATCGCCAGCAGCCAGCTTGAACAAATACGCGAGAGCCGTACCGCCCGCCGTCGCACCCAGTATCCACAATCCACGCTGCACCAACTTGTGTTGCAAATGACTCATGTCTCCCCCGCGTTGTTCTTGTCACCGGGCGCGCTGCAGCGCTGAACGCTGGCAGCGTCCGGATTTAATTTATTGCTGGTACTATTTTATGGGCAACTTGGTGGTATTCTTGACTTCTTCCATGACCGCATAGGTGTGTGTTTCGCGCACGCCTTTTTGCAGCAGGGTCTTTCCGAGGAACTCGCGGTAAGCGGCCATGTCCTTGACGCGCGCTTTGACCAGGTAGTCGAAACCGCCGGCAACCATGTGGCATTCGAGCACTTCGGGGATTACCTGCACGCTGTGCTTGAAGGCGTCGAAGACTTCGGGCGTGGTGCGATCAAGCACCACTTCGATGAAGACGAGCAGGGACACGTCGAGCAACTGCGGATTGAGTTGCGCGGTATAGCCCATGATGTAGCCCGACTCGTGCAGCTTGCGCACACGCTCCAGGCAAGCGGCCGGCGACAGGTTCACCCGGGCAGCCAGCTCCACATTGCTGATGCGGCCATCGCTCTGCAACTCCATCAATATCTTTTTGCTGATCTTGTCTAACATTTCAGGGAACTCCCAAATAAATATTATTTGGTTAAATTGTCGCACTAAAAACAATCTATTGCTAGTCCCCTGTAATACCAGAATTAATCCGAAAGAATACACTTTACAATCGAATCATCAGCAGTTCACCGATTCGTGACCCAGAATCACCCATCTTCACGCGCTCAAGCTACCCGCTTGCAGCGCGTGTTTTTGTAAGTGGACTGCCTTCATTCAAACTTGAAAGTCCTTTCATGCACGCAGCAGACCCCACCGTTTTCACCCCTTTTGCAGCGCTCCAGGCGGAGATCCTGCGCGACCCGATCCCGCTGCGCGCCGCAGTGACGGCAGCCTACCGCCGCGATGAAATCACCGCCGTGCAGTGGCTGCTCGGCCAGATTGCCAACCACGACGGCGCCAGTGTCGAACAGGCACGCCAGCTGGCCCATAAACTGGTCAGCGCGGTGCGCCAGCAGCGTACCCGTGCCTCCGGTGTCGATGCGCTGATGCACGAGTTTTCGCTGTCGTCGGAAGAGGGTGTAGCGCTGATGTGCCTGGCCGAAGCACTGTTGCGTATTCCCGACAACGCCACCGCCGACCGCCTGATTGCCGACAAAATCAGCAAGGGCGACTGGCGCAAGCACTTGGGCGAGTCGCCATCGCTGTTCGTCAACGCTGCTACCTGGGGCTTGCTGATCACCGGCAAGCTGGTCTCCACCAACAGCGAAACCGGCCTCGGTTCGGCCCTGACCAAGCTGATTTCGAAAGGTGGCGAGCCGTTGATCCGCAAAGGCGTGGACCTGGCCATGCGCATGCTGGGCAATCAGTTCGTTACCGGCCAGACCATCGGCGAGGCGATCAAGAACGGCCAGGCCAACGAGGCGCGCGGCTACCGCTACTCGTACGACATGCTGGGCGAGGCGGCGCTGACCGAAGCGGACGCCAAAAATTACTATGCCTCGTACGAAACCGCGATCCACGCGATCGGCAAGGCCTCGAACGGCCGCGGCATCCGTAACGGCCCCGGCATCTCCGTGAAACTGTCGGCATTGCACCCGCGCTACAGCCGCGCCCAGCGCGCGCGCGTGATGGCCGAACTGCTGCCGCGCGTGCGTGCGCTGGTACTGCTGGCCAAGCAATACGACATCGGCCTCAATATCGATGCGGAAGAGGCCGATCGCCTCGAGCTATCGCTGGACCTGATGGAAGCGCTGGCCCACGATCCGGCGCTGGCCGGCTTTGACGGCATCGGCTTTGTCGTGCAGGCGTATCAAAAACGCTGCCCGTTCGTGATCGACTACCTGGTGGACCTGGCCCACCGCAGCGGCCGCAAGTTCATGGTGCGGCTGGTCAAAGGCGCGTACTGGGATGCGGAAATCAAGCGCGCCCAGGTCGACGGCATGCCCGGCTACCCGGTGTACACGCGCAAGGTGTACACCGACGTCTCGTACCTGGCGTGCGCCCAGCGCCTGCTGGCCGCCACCAACGTCATCTACCCGCAGTTCGCCACCCACAACGCGCAAACGCTGGCCACGATCTACACCTGGGCCAAGCGCGACGGCGTGACCGATTACGAATTCCAGTGCCTGCACGGCATGGGCGAGTCGCTGTACGACCAGGTGGTCGGCAAGGACAACCTCGACAAGCCGTGCCGCATCTACGCCCCGGTGGGCACCCACGAAACCTTGCTGGCCTACCTGGTGCGCCGCCTGCTGGAAAACGGCGCCAACTCGTCGTTCGTGAGCCAGATCGTCGATGAAGCGATTCCCGTCGAGTCGCTGATCAAGGACCCGGTGGCGCAGGCGCGTGAGCAGGGCGGCCTGCCGCACCCGGCCATCGCACTGCCGCTGGCCATGTTCGGCAGCGAGCGCAAGAACTCCGCCGGTTTCGACCTGGCCAACGAAGACGTGCTGCGCGACATCGCCGCCGCACTGGCAACGCCGCGCAGCTGGCACGCGCTGCCGCTGCTCGCTGGCGGCGTCTCGGCCGGCCAGCCGATCCAGCAGATCACCAACCCGGCTCAGCGCGCCGACATGGTGGGCCAGCTGGTGGAAGCGACTGCCGCCGACGTGGAGTCGGCGCTGATCGCCGCCAACCACTACGCCATGGACTGGCAAACCACCGAACCCGCCTTGCGCGCCGCCGCCCTCGAGCGCGCTGCCGACCTGTTCGAAGCCAACGCCATGGAGCTGATGACGCTGGCCATCCGCGAAGCCGGCAAATCGCTGCCCAACGCGATTGCCGAACTGCGCGAAGCGGTCGATTTCCTGCGCTACTACGCGGCCGAAGTGGCGGGCGCCACCAATCCGCTGGCGCTCGGTCCCGTTACCTGCATCAGCCCGTGGAACTTCCCGCTGGCGATTTTCACCGGTCAGGTGGCAGCGTCCCTGGCCGCCGGCAACGTGGTGCTGGCCAAGCCGGCCGAGCAAACCCCGCTGATCGCATTCCGCGCGGTGGAGCTGCTGCACGAAGCAGGCATCCCGCGCGCCGCGCTGCAATTTTTACCAGGCCGCGGCGAAGTGGTAGGCGCCGCGCTCACGGCCGACGCGCGCGTAAAAGGTGTGATCTTCACCGGTTCGACCGAAGTGGCGCAGCTGATCAACCGCACCCTGGCCAAGCGTGCGGCGCTCGAACACTGCGACATCCCGCTGATAGCCGAGACCGGTGGCCAGAACGCCATGATCGTCGATTCGTCGGCCTTGCCCGAGCAGGTGGTGCAGGATGTGATCTCGTCGGCATTCGACAGCGCCGGCCAGCGCTGCTCGGCGCTGCGCGTGCTGTTCCTGCAGGAAGATATCGCCGACAAGACCATCCACATGCTCAAGGGCGCGATGCAGGAACTGAACGTCGGCAGCCCCGACCGCCTGGTGACCGATATCGGCCCGGTGATCGATGCCGAGGCGCAAGCCAACCTGCTGGCGCACATCAATAAACTGAAAGGCACGGCGGTCAACTACTTCTCGCTCGATCTGCCGTCGCACGTGATTACAGCCGGCACCTTCGTGCCGCCGACGGTGCTGGAAATCCGCTCGCTGGCCGAACTCACGCACGAAGTGTTCGGCCCGGTGCTGCACGTGATCCGCTACCGCCGCGCCGACCTGCCCAAGCTGGTCGAGCAGATCAACGCGTCCGGCTTCGGCCTGACCCTGGGCGTGCATTCGCGCATCGATGAAACCATCGACTTCATCACGGCCAACGCCCACGTCGGCAATATTTACGTCAACCGCAACATCGTTGGCGCCGTGGTCGGCGTGCAACCGTTCGGCGGCGAGGGCAAATCGGGCACCGGTCCCAAGGCCGGCGGCCCGCTGTACCTGAAACGCCTGCAACGCAATGCGGTAGCCGCCAGCGCCCACCAGCGCCAGCCGGCCCCGGCGCTCGATGCGCTGACTGCCTGGGCCAACCTGCACGGCCAGCAGCGCCTGGCCGCGCTGATCGAGCAATACGGCCGCACCAGCATGCTGGGCAACCTGACCACGCTGCCGGGCCCTACTGGCGAACGCAACACCCTGGCGCTGCTGCCGCGCGGCGCCGTGCTGTGCGCAGCCGGCACCCAGCCGGCGCTGCTGAACCAGTTGGCGGCGGTGCTGGCCACTGGTAACACGGCGCTGGTCGCGAACGAAGCCGCCAGCCTGCTGCCGACCGACTTGCCGGCAGCGGTAAAAGACTGCATCGGCCGCGCTGGCGACGGCGTGGACGGCCCGTTCCAGGTGGCGTTGGTGGAATCGCAGCTGGCGGCCAGCCTGCACCCGCGTTTGGCGGCCCGGGAAGGGGCCCTGGCAAGCCTGATCGACACCAATGCAGAGGATGCCATCCCCCTGTGGCGTTTGCTTGCTGAGCGGGCCCTGTGCGTGAATACGACCGCGGCAGGCGGCAATGCCAGCCTGATGACGCTGTCGGTATAGTCAAGAACCTGTTGTAGACCCTTTGGGCCGGCGTTTGCCGGCCTTTTTTTATGCCTTGCAGAAGTTCTCGATCACCTCGAACGCGTAGCGCGACGCCACGGTTTCGATGAAATGCAGGAAATCGACGGCCGCATCGTCATTGGCATTGTCGGAAATGGTGCGGATCACCGCGAACGGTATGCCCAGCTCGAAGCACACTTGCGCCACGGCCGCGCCTTCCATTTCCACCGCCAGGAGGTCGGGCAGAGCGGTTTTTAATGCTACGAGCTGTTCCAGGCGGCCGATGAACTGGTCGCCGCTGGCAATCAGACCACGGTGCACGCGCGTGGTTTTGGCGGCAGCCGTTGCCAGCCGTTCGGTCAAGGCCAGGTCGGTGGCAAAGCGCGACAGGCCGGTCAATGGCACTTCGAAACGGGGAAACAGCGGTGACGCATCCATATCGTGCTGGACCAGGCAGTCGGCCACCACGATATCGCCGACATTGACGTGCGGATCCCCGCTGCCGGCAACGCCGGTGAAGACGATGTGGGTAACACCGAACTTTTCCACAAGGATTGCGGCTGTCATGGCAGCGGCAACCTTGCCAATTCGCGACAGAACGCACACAGCGTCGATTTCCCACAGTTTCCCTGTCGTGTACTCACGCATGCCGTGAACGCGCGTGGCGGAGCTCTGAAGGGCTTCCAGCAGCCCCTGCTGTTCTTCGGCCAACGCACTGATGATGCCAAGACGCATGTTTTATCCCTTGTTTTTGGATGAATGACGACGTTTTGCATGTGGACAGCAATGTCCTTGTCCACAGCGCAGCCTTCAAAACGGTCGATTTTAAGGCGTTTCTTGCGTTCAGAACGGGACTTGGACTGCGAGCAGGCTTGTGATTGTCGGTGTTTTCGGGCTGTTTTGAGTGGTTTTCGGGTTTTGCCGTGGCTGTTGCTGTTTACTTGTTTACAAAGAATTTATATAAAATAATAGTAGTAGTAAACGCGGTCAAAGCTGTGGATAAGTTCTGTATACGTTTACGAATCAGCTGTTTACAACTTTTACAAGCAGGCGCATAAGCGCTGTACCAGTTGCAGAACAATTTCTGCATAAAATTACGGCCCTTGCTTCATCAAGCGCTTACTCACATCGATCCTTGTGGATATCCAGAACGTTATCCACAGAAGCATAGTGCTGGAAGCGATTTCTGCCGCTTTCCTTGGCCCTATACATGGCTTGATCGGCGTTTTTCATGAGTGTTTCGACATCTTTGCCGTCTTGCGGGTACAAAGCGATGCCGATGCTGCTTGAAATCTCCGCGATATGGACGCCGTCGCCGTCCAGGTCGAACGGTGTGCTCATCTGCTTGAGGATTTCCCTGGCGGTGCGGGTGACGTCGGCCGGGTTGCGCAGCTCGCCAAGCAGGGCGATGAATTCGTCGCCACCGAGCCTGGCCACCACGTCGGTGCCGCGCATCGAGGCAGTCAACCGTTCTGCCACTTGTTTGAGCAGCAGGTCGCCCTTGTCGTGGCCCATGGTGTCGTTGACCTCCTTGAAGCGGTCGAGATCGACGAACAATATCGCCATCGGCAACTTGGCCCGGTCCGATTTCTTCATTTCCTGGCGCAGCCGTTCGTGGAACATGCGCCGATTCGGTAACCCGGTCAGCGTGTCGAAGTTGGCCTGGCGCCAGATCCGTTCTTCCGATGCCTTCTTTTCCGTCACGTCGCTGAGCAGCGCGACGTAGCGGAACGGGTTGCCGAAATCGTCGTGGACAGTGTTGAACCGGATTTCCGCCAGGTACTCGGTGCCATCCTTGTGGCGGTGCCACACTTCGCCGTCCCACTGGCCCGTCTCGCGGATGGTTTTGGTCATGCGCGCAAAAAACTCGACACCTTCGCGCCCGGCGGTCAATTCGTAGCTGCGGCGGCCGATCACTTCCTGTTCCACGTAGCCGCTGAGCAGGGAAAAAGCGGGATTGACGGTCAGGATGCGGCCGGCGGCATCGGTCACCATCATCGCTTCGCCGATATTGTGGAACAGCAACGCCGACAATTTCATCGATTCCTCGTTGGCGCGCAGCTTTTGCTCCATGTCGCGGCTCTCGCCCAGCAGTGCGCGGATGCGCAACTCGCGTTCTTCCTGGCGCGCATAAGTGCGCAGCGAATACATGCCGCCGGCCGTTATCAGGCACAACAGGCAAACCAGGCCAGCGCCAGCCACCAGGTAGCTGCGGTTTTTCTGGCGCGCCGCCTCGGCATCGCTGCTGCCCACCAGCATTACCAGCGGAAATTGATCGAAAACCCGGTAACTGTAGGTGCGATGCAAGCCGTCGATGATGCCAACCGCCTTGTAGGTGCCGGTGTTGCCGTTGCGTAGATGCCTGAACAACTCGCTGTTGGACAAGTCGCGTCCGAACGATTGTTCGAACAGGGGCGCGCGGGCGATGATCTTGCCATCGCGGTAGAACAGGGTGATCGAAATATCGGCGGTAAACCGCGAATTGTCGAACACCGAGGCGTAGCGCTCGACATTGAGCGGCGCCAGCAGCACGCCGATGAACTCGCCCTTGGCGTTTTCCACCCGGCGGCTGACGAAAAACAGTTTTTTACCCGTGTATTTGCCACGCACCGGTGCGCCGATATACGGCCGGTTGCCGTTGGCGTTGTCGAGATGGATCTTGAAGTAGTCGCGTTCCGCGTAGTTCTGGCCGGTGACATCGATATCGAGCGAAGTGGCAACGACATTGCCCCGGGTATCGAGAAAAGTGAGCCAGTAATCGACATTGAAATTGGCCGCGCGTGCCGATAACAACTCGGAAATGGCAGCGCGCGAAGGATTTTGCGTGCTGGGCAGAACCTTGATGGCATTGGCAAAACCAATCATGGCCAGGTCCACCGACTGCAGCGAGTTGGCCACGTAGGCTTCCATCGCTTTCACGTAGTGATCGGTCTGGCTTTGCAATGCCTGTTCGCGTTCAACGTAGGATGTGCGGACCTGGGTGATGACGACCGTAACGGCCAGCGTTGCAGCCAGAAACAGGCCAGTGAGCAAGCGACGGCGAAAGCGCAGGTAGGCAGGCGATCGCGGTTGGGTAGGCATGGATGACAATCGGTCTCCGACACGGTTGTGAGGCGTTGTCTTGCACAAGCCGAGTATAGGGGAAAGCCTGTGCTGGCGCGATGTTCGTGTTGGCGCGTGCTGTGGTTTACTCTAAAAGATGTATATAAAGAATAGTAGTAGTTGTTTACGTGGACACTTTTCTGTGGATAAGTCGCTATTTTGGATTAGAATCAGGCGTTTACGCGCTGTAGAACCGGGCGCGTAAACTGTGTATGTGGACAGGCACTGTTTTTGGATAAAAAATGGTGTCCCCAAAAAAAATTCGATTACGCACATTTCGCACCTGTGGATATCCATAAGGTTATCCACATGGGTAAACACCTCTTTTCAGGGGCGTGACCGGGGAGCCGCAGCTTGGAATCAGCAGGTGACTACGACTACATCATCATCGGCGCCGGCTCGGCCGGTTGCGTCCTGGCCAACCGCCTCAGTGCGGATTCCACCAAACAAGTGCTGCTGATCGAAGCGGGCGGACGCGACGATTATTTCTGGATCCATGTCCCGGTCGGCTATTTGCACTGCATCGACAATCCGCGCACCGACTGGATGTACCGCACCGAAAGCGAAGCCGGCCTTGGCGGACGCAGCCTGATTTACCCGCGCGGCAAGGTGCTCGGCGGCTGTTCGTCGATCAACGGCATGATCTATATGCGCGGCCAGGCCGCCGGTTACGACCGCTGGGCCGAACTCGTCGGCGACGACAGCTGGCGCTGGCAGTCAGTGCTGCCGTTGTTCAGGAAGAGCGAGGATTACCACGGCGGCGCGTCCGATTTCCATGGCGTGGGCGGGCCGTGGCGGGTGGAAAAGCAGCGCTTGTCGTGGCCGCTGCTGGAAGCGTTCCGCGCTGCCGCCGAGCAGTGCGGCATCCCGAAAACCGACGATTTCAACCGCGGCGACAACCACGGCTGCGGCTATTTCGACGTCAACCAGAAGCGCGGCATCCGCTGGAACACGGTCAAGGCGTTCTTGCGGCCGGCCGCACGCCGGCCCAACCTGACCATCATGACCGGCTGCCACGTGGAACGGTTGCTGTTCGCGCCGGCTGCGGGGGAGGGCGGCTCTGGCGTGGGCGGTCCGCGCTGCACCGGCGTGGTGTTTACCGGTGGCGGCACGCGCTATACGGCCAGCGCCAGCGCCGAGACCATACTGGCCGCCGGCGCCATCGGCACGCCGCAGATCTTGCAGTGTTCGGGCATCGGCGCGGTCGACCGCCTGCACGCGCTCGGTATTGTGCCGGTACTCGATCGGCCCGGCGTGGGCGAAAACATGCAAGACCACCTGCAACTGCGCATGATCTTCAAGCTCGGCCGTGGCACGCGCACGCTCAACACGCTGGCGGCAAGCTGGTTCGGCAAGCTGCGCATCGGCGCCCAGTACGCAGCGTTCCAGAGCGGTCCGATGTCGATGGCGCCGTCGCAACTGGGGGCATTTGCCCGGTCCGATCCGGGCCAGGCCACGCCCGATTTGCAGTACCACGTGCAACCGCTGTCGCTGGAAAAATTCGGCGACCCGCTGCACGCGTTTCCCGCTTTTACCGCCAGCGTGTGCCACTTGCGGCCGACATCGCGCGGTCATGTGCGCATCGCCAGCGCCGATGCGCATGTACCGCCCAAAATTTCTCCGCTGTATTTGAGCACCGCGCACGACCGCCAGGTGGCGGCCGCCGCGCTGGCGTTGACGCGCCGCATCGTTGCCGCTCCGGCGCTGGCCGCCCTGGCTCCCGAAGAATTCCGGCCCGGCGCGCACCTGCGCACGGACGCGGAACTGGCCGACGCCGCTGCGGCGATCGGCACCACCATCTTCCACCCGGTGGGCACGTGCAAGATGGGTCGCAGCGACGATCCGGATGCCGTGGTGGACAGCCAATTGCGCGTAATCGGCGTGCAAAACTTGCGCATCGCCGACGCCTCCATCATGCCGCTGATCACCGCCGGCAACACCAATTCTCCCACCATCATGATTGCGGAAAAAGCAGCCGAGCTCATCAAGAAACCCAATCAGCATAAGGGTGTCTGACTAGATCTGGATCAAACAATCCTCGTATTTATACCGTATTGTTGGTCAATTTGTTACTGTGTATGATCTGAAAAAAAGGCGGTACCTTGCATATAAAAACAAGGAGACAGGATGTCAGGCTTTATTTTGGAAACACAGCATTTGACCAAGGAGTTCCGCGGATTTACCGCCGTTAGCGACGTCAATCTTCGCGTCCAGCGCGGTCATATCCATGCCCTCATCGGCCCCAACGGCGCGGGCAAAACCACCTGTTTTAATTTGCTCACCAAGTTTTTGGTGCCCACGTCCGGCCGCATCCTGTTCAACGACAAGGACATCACGGCAGCCAAACCGGCGCACATCGCGCGGCTCGGCGTGATCCGCTCGTTCCAGATTTCCGCCGTGTTTCCGCACCTGACGGTGCTGCAAAATGTACGTATCGGCTTGCAGCGCCAGCTTGGCACCAGCTTCCATTTCTGGCAAAGCGAACGCAAGCTCGCCGTCCTCAACGATCGCGCCATGGCCTTGCTGGCCGAGGTCGATCTGGCCGGTTTCGCGGACACCGTCACGGTCGATATGCCTTACGGGCGCAAGCGCGCGCTCGAAATCGCCACCACCCTGGCAATGGAACCGGCGCTGATGCTGCTCGACGAACCCACCCAGGGCATGGGTCACGAAGACGTGCACCGGGTTACCGAGTTGATCAAAAAAGTGTCGGCCGGGCGCACCATCCTGATGGTCGAACACAATATGAAAGTGGTGGCCGGCATCTGTGACCGCATCTCGGTGCTGCAGCGCGGCGCCATGCTGGCCGAAGGCACGTACGCCGAGGTGTCGCGCAACCCGCAGGTGATGGAAGCGTATATGGGAACCGAAGCAGGCACCGAAGTCGGCGAACTCGAAGGAGCGCACTGATGACCGCCGCGCTCGACATCTGCAACCTGCAAACCTGGTACGGCGAATCGCACATCCTGCACAACGTCAACTTGCGCGTGCAACCGGGCGAGGTGGTCACTTTGCTCGGTCGTAACGGCGCCGGCCGCACCACTACCTTGCGCGCCATCATGGGCCTGACCGGCGCCCGCAAGGGTTCGATCAAGGTCAACGGTGCCGAGGCGATCGGCCTGCCCACACACCAGATCGCCCACCTCGGCGTTGGCTATTGTCCCGAGGAGCGCGGCATTTTCGCCTCGCTGTCCACCGAGGAAAACCTGCTGCTGCCACCGCAACTGGCCGGCGGCAAGCAGGGCATGCCGGTAGCCGATATCTACGCCATGTTCCCCAACCTCGAGGAGCGCAAGCACAGCCAGGGCACCCGGCTGTCCGGTGGCGAGCAGCAAATGCTGGCTGTCGCGCGCATCCTGCGCACCGGCGCGCGGTTGCTGCTGCTCGATGAAATCTCGGAAGGGCTGGCGCCCGTGATCGTGCAAGGCCTGGCGCGCATGATCAAAACCCTCAAGGCCAGCGGTTACACCATCGTCATGGTGGAACAGAATTTCCGGTTTGCCGCGCCCCTGGCGGACCGGTTCTATGTGATGGAACACGGTCAGATCGTCGAGACCTTTGTTGCATCCGAACTCAGCGCCAAGATGTCAGTGTTGACGGAGCTTCTCGGCGTGTAGCGGTTTTCATTCGAATATTCCTCGGGAGACACCATGAAACGCAAAGTACTCGTCAGCGCCTGCGCGCTGTGCCTGTCGTATGGCGCGCAGGCGCAAATCTCAGGCGACACCATCAAGATCGGCATGATCACCGACATGTCCGGCCTGTACACCGATATCGACGGTGCCGGCGGCGCCGAAGCGATCAAGATGGCCATCGCCGATGCCGGTGGCGCCATCGCCGGCAAGAAGGTGGAATTCATCTCCGCCGACCATCAAAACAAGGCCGACATTGCCGCGTCCAAGGCGCGCGAATGGTTCGACCAGCAGGGGGTGGACATGCTGATCGGCGGCACCAATTCCGGCGCCAGCCTGGCCATGGCCAAGGTCGCTGCGGAAAAGAAAAAAGTATTTATTTCGATCGGCGCCGGTTCGGCCCGGCTCACCAACGAGGAGTGCACGCCGTACACCGTGCACTATGCCTACGACACCATCGCGCTGGCACGCGGCACCGGCGGCGCCATCGTCAAGCAGGGCGGCAAGAACTGGTACTTCCTCACCGCCGATTACGCGTTCGGCCAGTCGCTGGAAAAGGACACGGCCGACGTAGTGAAATCGGCCGGCGGCAAGGTGCTGGGGGCAGTGAAGCACCCGCTGTCGGCATCGGATTTTTCATCGTTCCTGCTGCAGGCGCAATCGTCGGACGCGCAAATCCTTGGCCTGGCCAATGCCGGTGGCGACGCCATCAATGCCATCAAGGCCGCCAACGAGTTTGGCATCACCAAGAAAATGAAACTGGCCGGGCTGCTCATTTTCATCAACGATATCCACTCGCTCGGACTCAACCTCACGCAGGGCATGTACCTGACCGACGGCTGGTACTGGGACCAGAACGACGACACCCGCGCCTGGTCCAAGCGCTATTTTGCCAAGATGAAAAAAGAGCCATCGATGTTGCAGGCGGCCGATTATTCCGCTGCCGCCCAGTACCTGAAAGCCGTCAAGGCCACCGGCACCGACGATGCCGACAAGGTCATGGCCTGGCTCAAGGCCAACAAGGTCAACGACATGTTCGCCAGGAATGGCGTGATCCGCCCGGACGGACGCATGGTCCACGATATGTATTTGATGGAAGTGAAAAAGCCATCGGAATCGAAATATCCGTGGGATTACTACAAGGTGGTGGCCACCATTCCCGGCGACCAGGCTTACGCCACCAAGGCGGAAACCAAGTGCAGCTTATGGAAATGATGTGATGCCTGCCCGGGGCGGCCATTCGGCTTGCCCCGGTTCCTTGCCCTCCCGACCCCCGCCTGGCGCAACGCACCTCACGCAGGCGACTTTTTTTGTTAGTGATCTCATGGAAATATTCGGCCGTCCCTTGACCGTGTGGTTGAGCCAGCTAATGCTGGGACTCGTCAACGGTTCTTTCTACGCGATGTTGTCGCTGGGCCTGGCAGTGATTTTTGGCCTGCTCAACGTGATTAACTTTTCCCATGGCGCCCTGTACATGATGGGCGCGTTCGTGGCCTGGATGGGCATGACGTATTTCGGCCTCAGCTACTGGTGGATGTTGCTGCTCGCGCCGTTGACCGTCGGCGCGTTCGGCGTGCTCGTGGAAAAAACCATGCTGCGCTGGTTGTATAAACTCGACCACCTGTACGGGCTGCTGCTCACCTTTGGCATCACCTTGCTGGTCGAAGGCGTGTTCCGCTCGTTTTACGGTGTGTCGGGCCAGCCGTTCCAGACGCCCGACGCGCTCGCCGGCGCCACCGACCTCGGCTTCATGGTCATGCCGCACTACCGCGCCTGGGTGGTGGTCGCCTCCGTGGTGGTATGCCTGGCCACCTGGTACGTGATCGAAAAAACCAAGCTGGGTTCGTACCTGCGCGCCGGTACCGAAAATCCCAAGCTGGTGGAAGCGTTCGGCGTCAACGTGCCGCTGATGGTCACGCTCACCTACGGCTTCGGCGTCGCCTTGGCGGGCTTTGCCGGGGTGCTGGCGGCGCCGATCATCCAGGTCCAGCCGCTGATGGGCCAGAACCTGATTATCGTCGTGTTTGCCGTTGTGGTGATCGGCGGCATGGGCTCGATCATGGGCTCGATCCTGACCGGCCTCGGGCTTGGCGTGATCGAGGGCCTGACCAAGGTGCTGTACCCGGAGTTTTCCTCGACCGTGGTATTCCTGGTGATGATCGTGGTGCTGCTGCTGCGTCCCGCCGGTTTATTTGGTAAAGAAAAATAAGAGGCTCTTCATGAACAAGACACTTGGTTATTCCCTGGCTCTGGCGGTCGCGCTGGCGGCGCCCTTTATTGGCTACCCCGTGTTCCTGGCCAAGCTGCTGTGCTTTGCGCTGTTCGCTTGCGCCTTCAACTTGCTGATCGGTTTTACCGGCCTGCTGTCGTTCGGCCACGCAGCCTTCTTTGGCGGCGCCGGCTACGTGGTGGGCAACGCCCTGAAAGTATGGGGCTGGCCCGTGGAGCTGAGCCTGTTCATGGGACTGCTCAGCGGCGCCGGCCTGGGCCTGGTGATGGGCGGGCTGGCGATTCGCCGCCAGGGGATTTATTTTTCCATGATCACGCTGGCGCTGGCGCAGATGGTATTTTTTGTCGCGCTGCGCGCCGGCGGCTTTACCGGTGGCGAAGATGGTTTGCAGGGTGTTCCACGTGGCAGCGTGCTCGGCATGATCGACCTCGGCAACGACCTGCTGCTGTACTTCTTCGTGCTGGCGCTGGCGGTCGGCGCGTTCGCGCTGATCGTGCGCACGGTCCATTCGCCGTTCGGCCAGGTGCTGATGGCGATCAAGGAAAACGAGCCGCGCGCGATTTCGCTCGGTTACGACGTGGACAAGTACAAGCTGCTGGCGTTCGTATTGTCGGCCGCGCTGGCCGGCCTGGCCGGCGGCCTCAAGGTACTGGTGCAGGGCTTCGAAACCCTGACCGACGTCCACTGGACCATGTCCGGCCTGGTGGTACTGATGACCCTGGTTGGCGGCATGGGCACGCTGGCCGGTCCCATCCTCGGTGCGGTGATCATCATCATGCTTGAAAATAAGCTGGGCGACTGGGGCATTTACCTGTCGTCGGTCAGCGGCATCGAATGGTTCACCACCATCGGCGAGGCGGTCAACATGGTGGTGGGACTGATCTTCATCATTTGCGTGCTGGCATTCCGGCGCGGCATCATCGGCGAGTTCCTGGCCTGGAGCCGCAAAAAGCCGGTCGCCAGGCCGGCCTGAGACTTTTCTAAACCAAGTATGACGTAGCACATGCGCCGGGCGATCTGCCCGGCGTTTTCCATTTGGACGGGGTAAATTTCTGGCAGCAGTCTGGAGGGACTCTTTCCGTCCATCATTTACCAACCTGGAGGATGAGCATGAAAACCACGACACCTGTCTCCGCCGTTACGGCCGCTATTGCCACCCTGGCGTTGAGCGCCTGCGGATCGCACCATGGCCACCACGGCGAACCGAACGAAGCACCACGCTACCTGCGCGACATCAGCGTCGCCACCTACGATGGCGTATCGGATGATTTGCTGACCGGCGGCCTCGGCGCTTCCGGACTGACTGCCGCCGCGCCGGTTCCCGGCTATGCCGATCCACTCAATCCCACGCCGGCCGAGCTGCGTCGTAACGCCATCTATTTCAATTACCGGGCGATTGCCGACGTCAATCCCAACTCCGGCTATGGCCGCCTGTACGGTCCCAATGTCGATATCAACGGCGTACCCACCACCGGCGAGGGCAAGATCGCCGGTACCGAGTACATCGCCTACGCCGACGACGGCAGTGGCAAGCAGAATGTGACGGTCATGGTGCAGATACCGGACAGTTTCGATGTCAGCAACCCGTGCATCATCACCGGCGCCTCGAGCGGTTCGCGCGGCGTGTATGGGGCGATTGCCACAGCAGGCGAGTGGGGTCTCAAGCACAAGTGCGCGGTGGCTTATACGGACAAGGGTACCGGCACCGGCCTGTACACATTCGAGGATGACAGCGTGAACCTGCGCACCGGCGTGCGCGCACCACGTGCGACGGCCGGCAACAACGCCAATTTCTCTCCGACTATTACGGACGCCGAGCGTGCCGCGTTTGCTGCCGCGTACCCGGGCCGCATCGCATCGAAGCATGCGCATTCGCAGCAAAACCCGGAAAAGGACTGGGGCACGCACGTGCTGCAATCGGTGGAGTTCGCTTACTACGCGCTCAACGAAAAGTATGGCGAAGTGGGCAAGGACGGCAAGGGCCACCGCGTGCGCTTTACGCCGCGCAACACCATCACCATCGGCTCGAGCGTTTCCAACGGCGGCGCTGCCGCGCTGCTGGCGGCCGAGCAGGACCGCAAGGGCCTGATCACCGGCCTGGCGGTGAGCGAGCCGCAGATCCAGCCCAGGGACGCCACCAGCTACTCGGTGCGCCAGAACGGCACGCCGGTGACGGGGCAGGGCAAGCTGCTGATCGATTACTCGACGTATGCAGCGCTGTACCAGCCGTGCATTGCCGCCACGGCAGCGACGTCCGGCCGCTGCACGTCGCTGGTCGCCAAGGGTTTGCTGGCGGGCGCCGACCTGGCGGCGCAGCAGCTTGACGCCAGGGCGCGGCTGCGTGCCTATGGCTGGCTGGCGGAGTCCGATCCCTTGCAGGCAACTTATTCGCCAATCAATGTGCTGGTGGCTGTCACCTATACGTTTGCCTATGGCCGCTTCGCGCCCACCGACAAGGTGTGCGGCTTTACCTTCGGCCCGGTCGATGCGGCAGGCTTGCCCACCACGTTCACGGCGGCGCAAAAGGCGGCCAGCTTTGCCACCCAGAACGGCATCATCGGCACGCCGATCTACGAGGATTCGGTCGGCGGCGCCCGGTCGTATGCAGCGGGTGTTTCGCCCAGTACCAACCTGGCCGACCAGTCGCTTGACGGTTTCCTGTGCCTGCGGGCGCTGGCCACCGGCATCGATCCCGTCAACGGCAACGCGCTGACCGGCGCGCTTGCGGCACAGAGCAAGCGGGTACGCGATGGGGCCGCCGAGGTGGTTGCAAATGGCAAGCTGAACGGCAAACCGGCGATCATCGTCCATGGCCGCAGCGACACGCTGATGGTGGTGAACTTTACGTCGCGTGCGTACCTGGGACTGAACGCGGCAGCGGAAGGCTCGTCAAGCAAGCTGCGCTATATCGAGGTCACCAATGGCAACCACTTCGATGTGCTGACCAATGCGCTGCCGCAGTACGTGATCCCGCTGAACGTGTACCTGTTCCGTGCGCTCGACGCGATGATGGCGCATCTGCGCAGCAATGCCGCATTGCCGCCATCTCAAGTGGTGCGCACGACCACGCGGCCGGATAACACGGTGCCGTTGACGGAAGCGAGCCTGCCGCCGATTGCAGCAGCCCCGGCGCCAGCCAACGCGATCACTGTCAGCGGCACGACGGTGGACGTGCCGCAGTAAGTTTGGTATTCGGCGGCAGCGTAATGCGCTGCCGCCTTCTGCTTGTTTGTATTCCGTACTACCAACTGCGCACTGAGCAAGTTCCACTTAGCTTAACCCGCACCCGCACCCACTCGCAGCTACAGCCACATCGCCACGTCGCTGCACTGACCAGTATCGACACAGCAACCGAGTTGGGGACTCATCACATAGGTGCTTCGCTACTGGAATCTGTTGCCCATGCAATTTGCAGAGCTATGCCGAATCGGCATGATCTGCACGCGCTTTGGGCCGGAGTTCGTGGTAGTGCAGACGCTGCCGCCTGTTGCTCCTTCGTATCACTTGCCATTGCCATGCCATCTCGGCATGAAGCCTGGGGCCGGTTTTTCCGTACAATACAGCCTTGAAAAATTGACGGACGGCGGTAGCAGTGGATTACTTGATATTGGGTGTGGCCGCATTTGGCGCGGGACTGGTCGATGCGGTGGTGGGCGGCGGCGGGCTGATCCAGATGCCTGCGATTTTTTCGGTGTTCCCCAACACCGCGCCCGCCACCTTGATCGGCACCAATAAACTGGCGTCGATTTTCGGCACCAGCGTGGCGGCGGTCAGTTATGCGCGCCGCGTGGCGGTAGCCTGGACCGTCGCCGCACCAGCGGCGTTTGCCGCGCTGATCTTTTCCTTCCTCGGTGCCTACACGGTGACCAAGGTGTCGCCCGACTTTCTGCGCACAGCCTTGCCGGTGGTATTGCTGCTGGTGGCGATCTATACGTTTACCAAGAAAGACCTCGGTTCGGTGCACGCGCCGTTGCACACCGGGCGCAAGGAGCAAACGCTGGCGCTGATCATCGGCTCGGCGATCGGCTTTTACGACGGCTTCTTCGGTCCCGGCACTGGCAGCTTCCTGGTGTTCCTGTTCGTGCGGGTCTTCGGCTTCGACTTCCTCAGCGCGTCGGCGGTCAGCAAAATTGTCAACGTTGCCTGTAACTTTGCTGCGCTGGTGTGGTTCGGCTACAGCGGCCACCTGCTGTGGCAGTTGGGTCTGATGATGGCTGTGTGCCAGATTGCCGGCTCGGTGATCGGCACCGGCCTGGCGATGAAACATGGCAGCGGATTTGTCCGTAAACTGTTCCTGATCGTGGTGTCGGTGTTGATCGCCAAGACTGGGTACGACGCTTACCTGAGGTGGTAACGATGGCGTGATGTTTCACGTGGAACCAAAACCAGATCAAAGAGCAGGGCGTTTGTCGAAAGATGAGCGCCCTTTTTCAATGTTTCACGTGGAACCAAAGCAGAATATTTTTGCCTAAAAAAGTCGCAGCTACAAAAAGACTCTATAATTTGACCTTACTCCCTCCGCTTTAAAAATTCCATCATGTTATTTCCAACTTCATTCGACGTCATCGTTGTCGGCGGTGGTCACGCCGGCACCGAGGCCGCACTTGCTTCCGCCCGCATGGGCCAGAAGACTTTGCTCTTGACGCACAACATCGAGACACTGGGCCAGATGTCGTGCAATCCTTCCATCGGCGGTATCGGCAAAGGCCACCTGGTCAAGGAAGTCGATGCCATGGGTGGCGCGATGGCGATCGCTACCGACGAATCGGGCATCCAGTTCCGCATCCTGAATTCCTCGAAAGGCCCGGCAGTACGCGCCACGCGCGCCCAGGCTGATCGCATCTTGTACAAGGCAGCGATCCGTGCGCGCCTGGAAAACCAGCCAAACCTGTGGCTGTTCCAGCAGGCCGTCGATGACCTGATGGTGGAGGGCGACCGCGTGGTCGGCGCCGTTACCCAGATCGGCTTGAAGTTCCTGGCGCCAGCCGTGGTGCTGACCGCTGGTACTTTCCTCGACGGGAAAATCCACGTCGGGCTGCAAAACTACTCGGCCGGCCGTGCCGGCGATCCGCCAGCGATCTCGCTGTCGGCCCGTTTGAAAGAACTGAAACTGCCGCAAGGTCGTCTGAAAACCGGCACGCCACCGCGTCTCGACGGCCGCTCGATCGACTTCGCGCAAATGACCGAGCAGCCGGGCGACCTCGATCCGGTGCCGGTATTCTCGGTCATGGGCAACACCGCCATGCATCCGCAGCAGCTGCCGTGCTGGGTTACCCACACCAATAACGAAACCCACGACATCATTCGTGCCGGCCTCGATCGCAGCCCGATGTACACGGGCGTGATCGAAGGCGTGGGTCCGCGCTATTGCCCGTCGATCGAAGACAAGATCCACCGCTTTGCTTCGAAAGAATCGCACCAGATTTTCCTGGAGCCGGAAGGTCTCACGACCCACGAATTCTATCCAAACGGCATCTCGACCAGCCTGCCGTTCGACGTGCAAATCGCCTTGGTGCGTTCGATGAAGGGGCTGGAAAACGCCCACATCCTGCGTCCCGGCTATGCCATCGAATACGATTATTTCGACCCGCGCGGCCTGAAAGCATCGCTGGAAACCAAGGCCGTGGGCGGCCTGTATTTCGCCGGCCAGATCAATGGCACCACCGGTTACGAAGAAGCGGCAGCGCAGGGCATGTTGGCCGGCATCAACGCCGCGCTGCAAACCCAGGGCCGCGAAGCGTGGACCCCGGCGCGTTCGGAAGCATACTTGGGCGTGATGGTCGACGACCTGGTCACGCAAGGCGTGATGGAACCGTACCGCATGTTTACCAGCCGCGCCGAGTATCGCCTGAGCCTGCGCGAAGACAACGCCGACATGCGCCTGACCGAAATCGGCCGCAAATTGGGCTGCGTGGGCGACGCCCAGTGGGAGTCGTTCGACCGCAAGCGCGAGGCAGTTGCCCGTGAACTCGAGCGCCTGCGTTCCACGTGGGTCAATCCCCGCATCGTGGAAGCTGCCGAATCGGAACGCGTGATTGGCCAGGCTATCGAGCGCGAATACTCATTGGCCGACCTGCTGCGCCGCCCGGGCGTGGGCTACGACAAGCTGATGACCCTGTCCAGCATCGACGGCCGCGACCTGGCCGGCCCGGGCGTGACCGACGACGCCGTGCGCGAACAGATCGAAATCCAGCTCAAGTATTCGGGCTATATCGACCGCCAGACCAAGGAAGTTGAACGCCACGAGCACTACGAAAACCTCAAACTGCCGGAAGGTTTTAATTACCTGGACATCACCGCGCTGTCGGTGGAAGTACGCCAGAAACTGCATGCCCAGCGCCCCGAAACCCTGGGCCAGGCCTCGCGCATCTCCGGTGTGACGCCGGCGGCGATCTCGCTGCTGCTGGTCCATCTGAAAAAAGTGGGCTTTGGCGGCTTTTTGAACAAGGAGCAGAAAGACGAGGTGGCGCAATGAAGGTCTTTGATCGCGCCGTGGTTGCTGACGTGTTGCGCACCGGAATCGCCGGCCTTGACCTGGACCTGAGCGAGGCCCAGGTCGAGAAATTGCTCGACTACCTGGCCCTGCTGAACAAGTGGAATGCGGTGTACAACCTGACGTCGGTACGCGATCCTCTGCAGATGGTCACACTGCATTTGCTCGATTCGCTGGCCGCCGTTGCCGCGTTCAAAGACGCCAAAAACGTGCTCGACGTGGGCGCCGGCGGTGGCTTGCCCGGCATGGTGCTGGCCATCAGCCGGCCGGACATGAAGGTGTCGATGATCGACACCGTGCACAAGAAAACCGCGTTCCTGAACCAGGTCAAAGCGGAGCTGGAACTGACCAATGTGACGGTGTACACCAAGCGCGTGGAGCAGCTGGAAGTCAAAACCAAGTTCGACGTGATCACCTCGCGCGCCTTTGCCGACCTGTCCGACTTCGTCAACTGGTCGGGCCATTTGCTGGAGCAGGGCGGCCAGTTCATCGCCCTGAAAGGCACGGCGCCAGCGGAGGAACGAGAGCGGCTGCCGGAGCCATGGAAGGTGCAGAAACTGCAGCCTTTGCAGGTGCCGGGGCTGGAGGCGGAGCGCCATCTGGTGTTCATAAAATCAGAACACGCAGAAACAGTATAAATGGTTTAAATCGTATAAATCGTATAAATCGTATAAATCGTATAAATCGTATAAATCGTTTATATCAAATAAACGGTATAAATCATTTAAACCGTATAAATAATTTGTTGGAAAATTCTGTAGGAAGACGATAAAAAATACATGGCGAAAATTTTCTGCGTAGCGAATCAGAAGGGCGGGGTGGGCAAGACTACCACCACCGTCAACCTGGCGGCCGGACTGGCAAAGCTGAACCAGCGCGTGCTGCTGGTGGACCTGGACCCGCAGGGCAACGCCACCATGGGCGCCGGCATCAACAAGGCCGGCCTGACCGCCTCCACCTACGAGGTGATGCTGGGCGAGTCCGACGTGGCTACCGCGCGCCTGCGCTCGGAGGCAGGCAGGTTCGACGTGCTGCCATCGAATCGCGAGCTGGCCGGCGCCGAGGTGGAGATGGTGGCGCTCGATAACCGCGAGCGACGCCTCAAGCTCGCGCTAGCGGCGGTGGACAAGGACTACGACTTCATCCTGATCGATTGTCCGCCGGCATTGTCGATGCTCACCCTGAACGGCCTGTGCGCCGCGCACGGCGTGATCATCCCGATGCAGTGCGAGTACTACGCGCTCGAAGGCTTGTCCGACCTGGTCAACACCATCAAGAAGGTGCACGCCAACCTTAACCAGGATCTGAAGATCATCGGCCTGTTGCGCGTGATGTTCGATCCGCGCATGACGCTGTCGCAGCAGGTCTCGGCCCAGCTCGAACAGCACTTCGGCGACAAGGTCTTCAAAACCATCATCCCGCGCAACGTGCGTCTGGCCGAAGCGCCGTCGTATGGCATGCCCGGCGTCACGTTCGATCCATCGTCCAAGGGCGCGCAGGCGTATATCGCTTTTGGCGCCGAGATGGTCGAACGCATCAAGAAAATGTAAGGCACCTATTTATGGCAACCAAAAAACTCAAGGGCCTGGGCCGCGGTCTAGACGCGCTGCTTGGCGGCAGCGACGACAAGGCGGCGGACGCCAACACGCCATCCGAATTGCCGGTCACGCAAATGCAGGCCGGTAAATACCAGCCGCGCACGCGCATGGACGAGGGCGGCCTGCAGGAACTGGCGGCATCGATCAAAACCCAGGGCATCATGCAGCCGATCCTGGTGCGCCCGGTCGGCACCGATCCGCTGACCGGCGCGGTCACGTACGAGATCATTGCTGGCGAACGCCGTTTCCGCGCAGCGCAACTGGCCGGACTGGACGTGCTGCCGGTATTGGTGCGCAACGTCGATGACCAGGCTGCCGCTGCCATGGCGCTGATCGAGAACATGCAGCGCGAGGACCTCAATCCGCTGGAAGAAGCGCAAGGCATCCACCGCCTGATCACCGATTTCAGTTTTACCCATGAACAGGCTGCCAACGCGGTGGGCCGTTCACGCAGCGCCGTGTCGAACCTGCTGCGCCTGATGAACCTGGCGTCGAGCGTGCAAACCATGCTGATGGCCGGCGATATCGACATGGGCCACGCACGCGCGTTGCTGGCAGTCGATGCGGCCACGCAAATCAACCTGGCCAACACGGTAGTTGCCAAACGATTATCGGTACGCGAAACGGAAAAACTGGTGACGCGCACGCTGGAAGAGCAACAGGCGGCGCCGGCCGAGGCGCGGCAAAAGGAAAAGTCCGGAGATATCACCAGGCTGGAAGAAGAACTGTCGGACAAGCTGGCCACGCCGGTGGTCTTCAAGATGGGCAGCAAGGGACGCGGCCAGATGATTATCGACTTTGCCGACCTCGATATCCTCGATGGCGTGCTGGCAAGACTGCGTGCGTGAGCCAGCACGAGGAAAAATGGGAAATGACAGCGGATCGCAGCATTGTTGATTTCAAATCACAAATAAGCTGTTTTCTCCCTTTTACCTCATCCGGCGCCAAAGTGGTGCAACACGATTGGAAATGTTTGTAAAAGCGTCTCTTTCGCGCACTATATGCTCTGGTGCGGTGCAGCATGTTTGACGTGATACAGGAAAGACACATATAATCACGCGTCTTTGAGTTTATCGGCAATTTTTTGGAGCCTCGCAGTGATTAAAACGACGAGTGTTTCGAGGCCGATGTTTAAAGTCGTCGCCCTCCAGTTGGCCATCGCAACTGGATTCGCCTTGCTCGCCTGGAACCTGGGTGGAGTACTCAAAGCATGGTCGGCCGCCTATGGCGGAGCAATCGCAGTCATCGGTAGCCTGGTGTACGCGATGATTGTCATGGGCGCAACGAATGATCCAAAAAAGACTTTCCGGACGCATTTTCGCGCGGAAATGGTCAAGTTTTCCATCACTGCAGCGCTGTTTATTGTCGCGCTGGTGCTATTTTCATCGGCCGCTTGGTTATGGCTGATCTTAGGTTTCGCGGTGGCAACCATGGCGTATTGGTTTGCACTGCTTGCAGTTTAATTAACAAAATCTGACGACATTATGACCACTGAACACGGGGGGCACTCAGCCCCGGCTAACGCCACAGAATACATCAAGCACCACTTGCAACATCTGCAAACCAGCGATGGCATGTTTAACCTGGACACGTTCTGGGTTTCGGCCATCCTGGGCGCGATTTTCCTCGGTGTCTTCTACATGGCTTCGCGCCGCGCCACCGCTGGCGTGCCGGGCAAGCTGCAAAACTTCGTCGAACTGGTCATGGAACTGGTGAACGACACTGTTAATAGCGCGTTCCACGCCAAAAGCGCGGTGATCGCACCATTGGCCATCACCATTTTCGTCTGGGTGTGGCTGATGAACGCCATGGACTTCCTGCCGGTGGACCTGTTGCCGAAGGCACTGGAGTTCTTCGGCGTGTACAACCTGCGTGTGGTACCAACCGCCGACGCCAACCTGACCTTCGCCCTGTCGCTGTCGGTCCTGCTGTGCATCTTCGGTTTCTCGATCAAAGCCAAGGGCCTCGGCGGTTACGCCAAGGAGCTGTTCACGGCGCCATTCCATGCAACCGGCTTCGCAGCCATCTTGCTGGCACCGGTCAACTTCCTGCTGCAAATGGTTGAATTGTTCGCCAAGCCAGTTTCGCTGGCACTGCGACTGTTCGGCAATATGTATGCCGGCGAACTGATTTTCATCTTGATCGCGTTGTTGCCTTGGTGGGCGCAGTGGCTGTTGGGTGGTCCATGGGCAATCTTCCACATCTTGATTGTAACTTTGCAAGCTTTTGTGTTTATGGCGTTGACGGTTGTGTATCTGGCCCTTGCGGTTGAGAAGCACTAATCACCAACTTTATAGTTTTATTTTTTAGTATCTTTCGTTTTTTAAATTAGGAGAAATATATGCAAGCTCTGATCGCACAAGTACAAGGCATGACCGTTCTGGCAGTCGCTATCATCATTGGCCTGGCCGCTATCGGCACCGCACTGGGCTTCGCCATTCTGGGCGGCAAATTCCTGGAAGCGTCGGCACGTCAACCAGAACTGATGCCACAACTGCAAACCAAGCTGTTCGTTATCGCTGGTCTGCTGGATGCGATCTCGATGATCGGCGTTGGTGTTGCTCTGCTGTTCACGTTCAACAACCCATTCCTGACCGCTGTTATCGCCGCTGCTGGCCAGTAATACTGCTCCAACCGGGGAAACTAATTAGGAGCAAGGTATGAACGTTAATATGTCGCTCATCGGCCAGATGATCACCTTCGCGGTGCTCGTATGGTTCTCGATGAAATTCGTATTCCCGGCGCTGAACACCGCGCTGGACGAGCGTGCCAAGCGTATCGCCGATGGTCTGGCAGCTGCCGACCAAGGCAAGGCTTCGATGGCAGTCGCTGAAAAGCGCGCTGCAGAAGCCCTGACCTCCGCCCGTGACGAAGCTGCCCAGCGCGTCGCGGACGCAGAAAAGCGTGCGCAACTGGTCGCAGAAGAAATCAAGACCAACGCCAAAGCTGAAGCCGACCGCATCATTGCGCAAGCCAAAGCTGAAGCCGATCAGCAAGTTACCCAAGCCCGCGAAGCACTGCGCGCACAAGTAGCCGACCTGGCCGTTAAAGGCGCCGAGCAGATCCTGAAGCGCGAAGTCAACGCGTCGGCCCACGCCGACCTGCTGGCCCGCCTCGCGACTGAGCTGTAATCATGGCTGAACTCGCAACCGTCGCCCGTCCTTACGCGGAAGCCCTCTTCCGCGTAGCCCAAGCCGGCAACCTCGCGCAGTGGTCCGATCTGGTGTCCGAAATGGCCCAGATCGGCAGCAACGCCGATGTCCAGGACTATGCCCGCAATCCGAAAGTGTCGGAGAGCGATATCGCCGCCACCATCGCGTCGCTGGTGAAATCGCCGATGACCGCAGAAGCGAATAACTTCCTCGGCATGGTGGTCGCCAATGGCCGTATCGAATTGCTGCCGGAAATCGGTGCCCAGTTCCAACTGCTCAAAAACAGTGCAGAAGGTGCAGCGGACGCCGAGATCACGAGCGCGTTCGATCTGAGCGCCGCCCAGGTGTCCGATCTGGTCGCCACGCTGGAAAAGAAATTCAGCCGCAAGCTTAACCCGACTGTCACGGTCGACCCATCGTTGATCGGTGGTGTGCGCGTGGTGGTTGGCGACGAAGTGCTCGACACTTCGGTCCGCGCCAAGCTGCAACAGATGCACGTCGCGCTGGTTCAGTAAGAACCCGCTGGCTACGGCAGACCAAACATACCCTCGCGCAAGCGGAGAGAACTAAATTAGGAGTTAGCATGCAACTCAACCCATCTGAAATCAGCGAGCTGATCAAGAGCCGGATTCAAGGCATTGACAGCGGCGCTGAAGTGCGCAATCAAGGCACGGTGATTTCCGTAGCCGACGGTATCTGCCGCATCCACGGTCTGTCGGACGTAATGCAAGGCGAGATGCTGGAATTCCCAGGCAATACCTTCGGCCTGGCAATGAACCTGGAGCGCGACTCCGTCGGTTCCGTGATTCTGGGTGCTTACGAGCACATCTCGGAAGGCGACACGGTCAAGTGCACCGGCCGCATCCTGGAAGTACCAGTCGGTCCGGAACTGCGTGGCCGCGTGGTCAACGCCCTGGGCCAGCCAATCGACGGCAAAGGTCCTGTCGATGCCAAGCTGACCTCGCCAATCGAAAAGATCGCACCGGGCGTTATCGCCCGTGAATCCGTTTCGCAGCCGATGCAAACCGGCCTGAAATCGATCGACGCGATGGTACCAATTGGCCGTGGCCAGCGCGAGCTGATCATTGGCGACCGTCAAACCGGTAAGTCCGCCGTTGCGGTTGATGCGATCATCAACCAAAAAGGTCAGGGCATGACCTGTATCTACGTGGCGATCGGCCAAAAAGCCTCGACCATCAAGAACATCGTGCGTTCGCTGGAACAGCACGGCGCCATGGAATACACGATCGTCGTCGCGGCTACCGCGGCGGAATCGGCGGCCATGCAGTACATCTCGGCATACTCGGGTTGCACCATGGGAGAATACTTCCGCGACCGCGGTGAAGACGCCCTGATCGTGTACGATGACCTGTCGAAGCAAGCAGTTGCCTACCGTCAGATCTCGTTGCTGCTGCGCCGCCCACCAGGCCGCGAAGCGTATCCAGGCGACGTGTTCTACCTGCACTCGCGCCTGCTGGAACGCGCAGCCCGCGTGAACGCCGACTACGTGTCCGCCTTCACCAACGGCGCCGTTACCGGCAAAACCGGTTCGCTGACCGCTCTGCCGATCATCGAAACCCAGGCTGGCGACGTTTCGGCATTCGTGCCAACCAACGTGATTTCGATCACCGACGGTCAGATCTTCCTGGAAACTTCGCTGTTCAACTCGGGTATCCGCCCTGCGATTAACGCCGGTATTTCGGTGTCGCGCGTTGGTGGTGCTGCTCAGACCAAGGTCATCAAAAACCTGTCCGGCGGTATCCGTACCGATTTGGCCCAGTACCGTGAACTGGCTGCGTTCGCGCAGTTCGCGTCCGACCTGGACGAATCGACCCGCAAACAGCTGGACCGCGGTGCCCGCGTGACCGAGCTGCTCAAGCAAGCTCAGTACTCGCCACTGTCGATCTCGCTGATGGCTGCCTCGCTGTTCGCTGTGAACAAAGGCTACCTGGACGACGTCGAAGTGAAGAAAGTACTGCCATTCGAAGCCGGCCTGCACGCTTACCTGAAGACCAAGCAAGCTGACCTGCTGTCGAAGATTGAATCGTCGAAGCAACTGGACAAAGACGGCGAAGCATCGCTGGCTGCCGCCATTGCCGACTTCAAGAAATCCGGCGCATTTTAAGGTGCTTGACGGCGCCGGGGTTCGCCCCGCGCCGTCCTCAGCGCAGAAGGAGTAAGGACTCATGGCAGTAGGCAAAGAGATACGTGGCAAGATCAAGAGCGTAGAAAATACGAAGAAGATCACCAAGGCGATGGAAATGGTTGCCGCATCGAAAATGCGCAAAGCGCAGGATCGTATGCGCGCCGCCCGTCCCTACAGTGAAAAGATTCGCAATATCGCCGCCAATCTGGCCGCCGCCAATCCGGAATACACGCACCCGTTCCTGGCTGTAGAGCAAAAGGACACGGCCAAGAAAGTTGGCTTCATCGTGGTCACGACCGACAAAGGTCTGTGCGGCGGTATGAACACCAACATCTTGCGCATGGTGACGCAGAAATCCCGCGAGCTGGAAACGGCTGGCAACAAGATTGCGGCAGTTGCCATCGGTAACAAAGGTTTGGGGTTTTTGAATCGCGTAGGCGTTCCTGTGGTCGCGCAAGTGACCCAGATCGGCGACACGCCGCACCTGGAAAAATTGATCGGACCCGTCAAGGTCATGCTCGAGAAGTTCCAGAACGGTGAAGTTGACGCCGTGTACATCTGCTACACCAAGTTTATCAACACCATGAAGCAGGAGCCGGTTGTGGAGCAGTTGCTGCCACTGCCAGCTGCCAAGACTCAGGCGGACGCAGGTAATCACAATTGGGATTACATCTACGAACCTGACGCGGCTGCGGTGATTGACGAACTGCTCGAGCGCTATGTTGAAGCGCTGGTGTACCAGTCGGTCGCGGAAAATCTGGCGTCCGAGCAATCGGCGCGCATGGTGGCGATGAAAGCGGCCAGCGACAACGCTGGTAGCGTCATCGGTGAACTGAAGCTGATCTATAACAAGACGCGTCAGGCTGCGATTACCAAAGAACTCTCCGAAATCGTCGCCGGTGCGGCAGCGGTTTAAACGAATTTAACTATATTTGAAGGAACGAACATGGCTGATGGCAAAATCGTTCAGTGTATCGGCGCTGTGGTGGACGTTGAGTTTCCACGCAACGCGATGCCCAAGGTATTCGATGCCTTGAAAATGGAAGGCTCCGAGCTGACCCTGGAAGTACAACAGCAGCTGGGCGACGGCATTGTCCGTACCATTGCGCTGGGTACCTCCGACGGCCTGCGTCGCGGCATGATGATCCAGAACACCGGCAAACCCATCATGGTGCCAGTCGGTAAAGCAACCCTGGGTCGCATCATGGACGTGCTGGGTAACCCGATCGACGAATGCGGCCCAGTCGCTCACGACCAGATCGCTTCGATCCACCGCGCTCCTCCTGCGTACGACGAACTGTCGCCATCGCAAGATCTGCTGGAAACCGGCATTAAAGTTATTGACCTGGTGTGCCCGTTCGCCAAAGGCGGTAAAGTCGGTCTGTTCGGCGGTGCAGGTGTCGGCAAGACCGTGAACATGATGGAACTGATCAACAACATCGCTAAAGCGCACTCGGGTCTGTCCGTGTTCGCCGGTGTGGGTGAGCGTACCCGTGAAGGTAACGACTTCTACCACGAGATGGCTGACGCGAAAGTGGTCGATCTGGAAAATCCAGAGAACTCCAAGGTAGCGATGGTGTACGGTCAGATGAATGAACCACCAGGCAACCGTCTGCGCGTTGCGCTGACCGGTCTGACCATGGCGGAAGCATTCCGTGACGAAGGCAAAGACGTTCTGTTCTTCGTGGACAACATCTACCGCTTCACGCTGGCCGGTACCGAAGTATCGGCACTGCTGGGCCGTATGCCATCGGCTGTGGGTTACCAGCCTACGTTGGCCGAAGAAATGGGCCGTCTGCAAGAGCGCATCACTTCGACCAAGACCGGTTCGATCACCTCGATCCAGGCCGTGTATGTGCCAGCGGATGACTTGACCGACCCGTCGCCTGCTACCACCTTCGGTCACCTGGATTCGACCGTGGTTCTGTCGCGTGACATCGCTTCGCTCGGTATCTACCCTGCGGTCGATCCACTGGACTCGACCTCGCGCCAGCTGGACCCGCTGGTCGTTGGCCAGGACCACTACGACACCGCACGCGCCGTTCAAGGCACGCTGCAGCGTTACAAGGAACTGCGCGACATTATCGCGATTCTGGGTATGGACGAGCTGGCTCCTGAAGACAAGCTGCTGGTATCGCGCGCTCGTAAGATGCAGCGTTTCCTGTCGCAGCCGTTCCACGTTGCTGAAGTATTCACCGGCGCGCCTGGTAAATACGTTTCGCTGAAAGACACGATCAAGGGCTTCAAAATGATCGCGTCGGGCGAACTCGACCACCTGCCGGAACAAGCGTTCTACATGGTAGGCACGATCGAAGAAGCCATCGAAAAAGCCAAAAAACTCAACTAATCGTTGAGCTAATTGTTGAGTGCGGTCCTGGCGTTTGCCGGGGCCGTTCCATCCGATAGGACACACATGGCAAACACTATTCACGTTGACGTGGTTTCCGCCGAGGAGTTGATCTACTCGGGCGAAGCCGAATTCGTCGCGTTGCCGGGCGAACAGGGCGAGCTGGGTATCTACCCGAAGCACACGCCGCTGATCACCCGCATCCGCCCGGGCGCGGTGCGCATCAAGGTTCCTGGCCGTGCTGAAGAAGAGTTCGTCTTCGTCGCCGGCGGCCTGCTGGAAGTGCAGCCGAACGCCGTGACGGTGCTGGCCGATACCGCAATCCGCGGCGCCGACCTGGACGAAGCCAAAGCGGCAGCGGCCAAGAAGCGTGCCGAAGAAGCGCTGGCCAACACCGGCGCCGGCATCGACTACGCGAAAGCGCAAGCCGAACTGGCAGCAGCGGTAGGCCAACTGGCCGCCATCGCCAAACTGCGCGCCAAGCACTAAGCAGCGGCAACGCAACAGCAGTACAGCAAAAAGGCAGCTTCGGCTGCCTTTTTTATTGCATAACGGTGGTGGCGACATTCGCGATGGATTGCGTTACACTGGTCGTATTGATCAAAATTTGAGCAGGTGGCTCATCATGACAACCACTCAGCGTAAGACCTCGCCGACCACAGCGGTTAAGAGCGCACCCAACTATCCCGATACCCCCGAAGGCCGACGGGCACGCCGTGCTGCCGCGTTGGCGAAAGCTGCGGGCATTTGGAAAGATCGCACGGATATTCCTAAAGACGGTTTGGAATACCAACGGATGATGCGGGAAGAATGGCGCTAGTCCTTTTCGACAGCAACATTATTATCGATTACCTCAACGGGATCGGAGAGGCGCGCGACGAGCTGACATATTGGGATGAGCCTGCTATTAGTGTCGTGTCCTGGATGGAGGTTCGCGCCAATATCAAGCCGGATGAAGAAGACAGGTTTGAGCTGCTATTTAGTGACGGTGATTTTGAAATCATCCGCATTGATGATGCCATTATGACTGCCGCCGCCAAGATACGTACAGAAGGTATCCGGCAAGGGCCAAAAATCGCCTTGATGGACGCAATTATCAAAGCAACTGCACAGGTGTACAACCTTACCGTTATTACTCGGAATACAAAAGACTTCAAGGGCCCTAACGTTCGGGTGCCATATGAAATTGAGACATTAACATTGACGCGTATCGTCAATGTTCGCTCACCCGAACCTCCAGCTTCGGCGGCTTCCGATCGAAAAAAGACTTCTTCCAGAAAGCCCCCGTCCTGAACGTCAGGATTTGCAGCTCTCACGGTAATGCGCTGGCGGCTTGCCCACCAGTTCTTCGAAATCCGACGTGAAATGTGCCTGGTCGTAGTAGCCAAGATTCTGCGCCAGCGTGGCCAGGTCGATGTCGTCGCCGTTGCCCAGCTGGTCGGCGGCGTCGAGCAGGCGGTTGCGGCGGATGACCCACTTGGGTGTGGCACCCACGACCTCGCGAAACAGCGTCTGCAAGGCGCGCACGCTGGTGCCCAGGCGCTCGGCCAGTTGCGCAACCTGGGTTATTTCGGGATGCTGCCTGATCAGTTCCATGGTCTTTGCAACCCGTTCAATGCCAGGGTCCAGCTGTGCCGGCAGCGCACGGCGGAAAATCGCGTTGGCGGCTGCCACCATGGCTGTGTCATCGCCGGCGTCGGCGGCATCGAGCACGCTGCGTTCATGTTCTTCATCAGCGCCGCCAAACACTGCCGAGACCGGCATTTGCAGGTTGGTGATGGTTTGCACGGCACGTTTTAAAAAGCCGCGAAATGCACCCGGGCGAAAGCGTGCGCCAAGCACGGCGCCCTTGCCGGTCAGGGTATATTCAAAAGATCCCGTCATCACGCCGAACGTCGCGCTGCGGCCGCGGTCAAACACGACCTGGATGCATGGCGAGGGCAAGGTGCGTTGTACGTGCACCACCCCAGGCGGCAAATCCCATGCGACCATCCAGTACCACTCGATATATGGCGCCAGGTCGGGCGGGGCGGCGTAGCGCTCGAGGCGGAACCGCTGGCCCACGGCAGCCGGGTTGACCACGCCCTTGTAGCGGTCTTGCAGCGTCAGCGGTGTCGTTGTCATCGTGGTTATCCGATTGTGCGCGTTTTTCCAAGACTGCCATCTTAGCAGCAGCTATCGTCAGGTTTTCACCAGGAGATCATCATGGACCAACTGATTTTTCATCACTGCCCCAACTCGCGTTCGACCGGCGTGCTCGCGCTGCTCGAGGAGCTGCACGCACCGTACGAACTGCACGTCATGAACATGAAGCGCGGCGAAAACCGCGCGCCGGCCTACCTGGCGATCAACCCGATGGGCAAGGTGCCCGCCATCGAGCACAACGGTGCCCTGGTCACCGAGCAGGTGGCGATTTATCTCTACCTGGCCGACCTGTTCCCGGCTGCCAAACTGGCGCCGCCGATCGGCGATCCGCTGCGCGGCCCTTACCTGCGCTGGATGGCGTTCTATGGCAGCTGCTTCGAGCCGGCGCTGATCGACAACTGGATGCAGCGCGCGGCGGTCGACAAGGCCATGAACGGCTATGGCGACTTCGACGATGTGTTTAACACCCTGGTCGCGCAGTTGGGGCGCGGTCCGTGGATGCTCGGCGACCGGTTCACCGCGCTCGACGTGCTGTGGGGGACGTCGCTGGCCTGGATGACCAAGCTGCCCAAGCGCGACGAAATCATCGACTATGTCGCGCGGGTGAAGGCGCGTCCGGCGATTCAAACCGCGCAACAGAAGGACCAGGAACTCGCTGCCGCCCAGCCTGATTGATGCCGTTGATTTCTGCGGTAGCTCATGCCATGATCGGCGCCCGTCCAGTCTGAAAGTTGTCGATGATCGCAGTTCCCGTTGCCACCCTGGCCGGCTTGCTCGTTGCGCTCGGCGGCACGTCGGTGTTAGCGCTCATCAAGTCACGCAACAAGCTCGCGCCGATCAAGGCCGCGTTTCATTTGTCGTCGATGTGGGGCCTGGCGCTGGCGGTGGTGGCGATTGTCCTGTTCTGGGAACGCAGGTCTCTGACCAGCATCGGCATCGAAGGCGGCCACTACGGCGCCTGGGCCGCCGGCGCCCTGATCGGCCTGACCATGATCACCTTTACCGTGCTATCGCTGCACCTGGCTTTGCAGCGCGGGCGCAGCGCGATGCCGGAAAGTTCGGCCCAGGGCCTCAAGCGCCTGACCGACATGCCGCTGTGGTTCCGCTACGCGGCCGTGATCACGGCTGCCATCACCGAGGAAATCCTGTTTCGCGGTTATCCGATCGAACGACTGCAAGAGTTGACCGGCAACATCTGGCTGGCGGCAGCGATGCCGTTATTGGTGTTCGTGCTGGCGCACCCGGGTGGCTGGTCGGCGGGCCACCTGGTGGGTGTGCTGTTCGGCGGCGTGCTGCTCACCGGTCTCTATCTCGTCACGCGCGACCTGGTCGCGTGCATGATCACGCACGCGCTGATCGACTCGACCATCATCTTTTTGCCGGCGTTGCTGCGCCGCTATGGCAACCGGACGGCGGGCGGTGACCGATAGATCGACTGCACGCTGTGTGCAGACGGTTGCAAGGCCTGCACCACGATAGCAAGCGCTAACTCCGGCTGCGCATCGCCGCACATGAAGATGTCGGCAGCAGCAAAGCCGCACTCGGGCCAGGTGTGGATCGAGATATGCGATTCGGCCAGCAGCACCACGCCGGTCACGCCCTGGCCGTCGCCGAAACCGTGAAAGTGGCTGTGCAGCACGCGCGCGTTGGCCGCCTCGGCGGCCGCGCGCAGCAGGGCGTCGAGCGATTCGCAGCTGCACAGTTTTTCAGCAGCGATGCCACCGAGATCGGCCAGCACATGGGTGCCGGTCGGGCGGTGCTTGAGCGTCGCAGTCGCAGTCGCAGTCGCAGTCGCCGCCGCGTGCGCAGCTGGTACCGGCACGATGGCGATGTCTGGCACGCTGGCCGGTAAAACCTCGCGCTTCACTTGTGGCCTCCGCCGCCGGAGCCATTGCCATAGCTGCCGCCGCCGCCACCGAACGAGCTCCACGTGCTGCCGCGATAATTGGACTTGTCGCGGTCGCCCGAGACGGCGCGCACCCACGAGGCGCCCGACGTGGCCAGGGTGACGATGACGGCGTACAGGAAAAATTTGCTCATGACTTGTCGTTGTTATCGAGGAAGGTGGCCGGCAAATAAATGGCCAGCGCGCCCAGGGCGCTCAGGTACCAGGTCGATGAAAAATTCATCAACATCGGCAAGGCATTCACCACCAGCATGAACATGATGATGTACTTGGCCGCATCGCGGTGGCGGTTGCGCGCGAACGGCTTGGCGCCGACGGTGGCGTTGACCTTGCCGTGGAACTGGGCGCCGAACCATGCGCGCATCTGGTCGGCCGGCACCGGGGCGGAGCGCGACCACGTCATTTCGTGTTCGGTCGTCTCGCGCGCCAGCTTGATCTGGCCGGATTCGTATTCCTCGACGTGGGTGACATCGCCGACGGCCACGCGCCAATTGAAGGCGCCGGCAGCCCAGGTGACGGTTGAACCGTATTCGTACAGGCTCTTGTAGCGCACGCGGTCGATCACCACGTTATCCGCGCCAGGCTGGTACTGCAGCGGCCACTCGGCCATGACGGTGGCGCCGGACCAGCCTTCGTCGGTCTCCACCAGCCACGAAAAGCCGGCGCGGGCGCCGTACAGCAGGTACTCGGTCCACTCGGTGCCTTCGTCATCGGCGCGGCGCATCACGCCGATGATGGTGAAATCCTGGCTGTTGATGTTGGCGGTGGCGCCAAGTTCAATGGTGGTCGCCACCTTGGCTACCTGTTCGCCGGCGGCAAGCACCTGCGCCTTGGGACTGGTGGCGTCGATCTGCGCCTGGCAGGCGGCGCAGACCAGGGTGGTGGTCACGCCGGGCAGGTACTTGATGGCGCTGCCGCACGACGGGCAATCGAGGGCGGCCAGCTTGCCGCGATAGCGGCCGGCCGCGCGCAGGATGGTGTCTTCGTCGCGCAGCAACTGCGGTTGCAGGCTGTCGAGGGTGACGGCCGCGCCGGTGTACACCACCGGGGCGCCGTCGGAATAATCGAGCGTGATGAATTCTTTACCACGGCGGAAATCGGCCACTTTGGATTGATAGCCGTCGCCTACGCGGAACGGCAGCTCGCCTTGGCCCCCGACGCAATCGGCCACGCGGATTTCGGCGGCCGTGTAGGGCGCGCCGTTGATGTCGTAGTTGCGGCCCGGTTGCAGCTGTTCGAACGCCGGCAGGCGGGCATCGCCCTTGAATTCGGCGGTGATCGTGTACAGGCCGGAGGAGTCGCCGAGCCACGCCGTGGCGCCATCGTCGAACAGCAGATACCACTCGTTCCACATGCCGGCCGCATAGCGCAGCTGGATGCGGCCGATGACCGTGAACGGTCGACCGGCCAGCACGCCGGCGGTGCCGATCTGGATCGGCGAATAGTCTTCCAGCACCGCCGACATCTTGCCGAAGTATTTGACCGTGTCGGCGTCTTTGAGCACGGTGGTGGCGCAGTACTCGCACACGGCCACCACCGACGCGTGCGAGCGGAATGTGACTTCCGCGCCGCAGCTGGGACAGGAGACGATTTGCATGTGGTTCTAGGTAGTTAGCCGATCAGTTTTTTCAGCAGCTCGGCCTTGGTGCTGTCGTAGTCGGCAGCCGAAATCAGGCCCTTGTCGAGCAGGCCCTTGAGCTTTTGCAGGCGCGCCTCGATCGAGTCGTCGGCCGGTGCTGCGGCAGCCGGCGCCGCAGCGGGAGCAGCGGCGGGCGCCATCGACGCCCCCATCGCAGTGCCCATGGCCTGGCCCACCGTCATGCCGGCGCCGAGGCCCGCACCGATGCCGGCCAGCCCCCCTTCGTTCTGCGCGGCCAGCGGAATCGCGGTGGCGGTCTGATAGCGGGTAAAACCGGTCATCTTGTCGGCCGAGAGGCCGCCCTTCATGCCGGCCGAGATGCGGTCGTCGAGCGCGGTTTGCAGTTCCTCGGGCAGGCTCACGCTGGCGACGTTGAATTCATCGAGCCCGATGCCATAGCGGCCGAACGCTTCGAGCAGATCACCCTTGACCTGCTGCGCCATCAGCGCCTGGTTGGCGGCCATGTCGAGGAACGGTACGTTGGAACTGCCCAGCGAGCTGGCCATGGACGCCATCAGGATGCCGCGCAACTGCTCTTCGACCTGGTCGCGGGTGTAGGTGTCGCGCGTGCCGCTGATCTCCTTGAAGAACTGGCGCGGATCGCTGACGCGGTACGAGTACATACCAAAGGCGCGCACGCGGATCATGTCGAAGTCCTTGTCGCGGATCGTGATCGGCTGCGGCGTTCCCCATTTGCGGCCGGTCTGCACGCGGGTGCTGAAAAAATACACGTCCGACTTGAACGGCGAATCGAACAGCTTGTCCCAGTTTTTCAGGTTGGTCAGCAGCGGCAGGGTTTGCGTGGTGAGCTTATGGGTGCCGGGGCCGAAGACGTCGGCGATTTGTCCTTCGTTGACGAATACCGCCATCTGCGACTCGCGCACGACCAGTACGCCGCCGTTCTGGATTTCCTGGTCCTGCATCGGGAAGCGCCAGGCCAGCACGCCGTCCACTTCCTCGTTCCATTGCAGTACGTCGATAAACTGCTTCTTGATAAAGCTGCCGATGCCCATGGTGGACCTCCGTTCAAATGTCAGGAAATGCAGGCGCCGTTGATGACGCCGATGGAAATGGCGATCGCGCCCAGCAGGCCGCCGAACGCCGTGTTGTTGCCCTCGATCTGGTCTTTGGCCATGTTCAGCACACGCGTGGTGATGGCGTAGGCCAGCATCTGCACGACCATCGCGCCAAAAGCCCAGGCGAAGAACTCCTGGTAGCCGAGCGTGTGCATCAGCGCCGAACCGACCGTGATCGAAAAGCCGATCAAGGCGCCGCCCAGCGACAAGGCGGCAGCCTGGTTGCCCTGGCGGATCAGCAGCACCTCGTTGTACGGCGTCATGCGCGTGTACGCGGCAAAGAACACGGCCAGCAGCATGGCTGCCAGTAAAAGATGGATCAGATAATTGAGGATAGCTGGCACGGCGCGCTCTCGCAGGTTAAAGTGATGGCGAAATTGCTAACGAAGCAGCATGGTAGTGCATAAAAAGGCCAAAAGAAGCGCAATGAACAAAAAAATCCTGATCTTGTCCGTATTCGTCGTGGCGTCGTGCGGCCTGGCGTATGAACTGATCGCCGGCGCCCTGGCCAGCTACCTGCTCGGCGACTCGGTGCTGCAATTTTCCACCATTATCGGTTGCTACCTGTTTGCCATGGGCGTGGGCGCGCATTTTTCGAAGTACGTGCGCGACGAGGACGTGATGGCGCGCTTCGTCGATATCGAACTGGCGGTGGGACTGGTGGGCGGCGTGTCGGCGGCGGTGCTGTTCCTGACGTTTTCGTGGAGCGCCGCGCCGTTTCGCGCCATGCTCTACACGATGGTGTTCCTGGTCGGCGCGTTCGTGGGCATGGAAGTGCCGCTGGTGATGCGCGCGCTCAACGCGCGCCAGACCGACTTCAGTGAACTGGTCAGCCGCGTGCTCACGTTCGACTACCTGGGTGCGCTGGCCGTGTCGCTGCTGTTCCCGCTGGTGATGGCGCCCAAGCTGGGACTGGTGCGCAGCGGTTTTGTCTTCGGCATGCTCAACGTGGGCGTGGCCCTGTGGACAATTCGGGTGTTTCGCACAGAGCTCACCAACGTTACCGGCCGCATGCTGCGCGCCAGCGCCGTGTTCTTCCTGCTGGTGTGTGGCTTTATCTCCGCTGACCGCCTGACCTACTGGGGCGAGCATGGCCTGTTCGGTGACGAAATCGTGTTTGCCACAACCACGCCGTACCAGCGGCTGGTGGTCACGCGCTGGAAGGACGATCTGCGTCTCTACATCAACGGCAATTTGCAATTCTCGTCGCGCGACGAATACCGCTACCACGAGGCGCTGGTGCACCCGGTACTGGAACCGCTGCCATGGGCGAAACGCGTGCTGGTGCTGGGCGGCGGCGACGGCCTGGCGCTGCGCGAGATCCTGCGCTACAAAAATATCGAGCACGTCACGCTGGTCGATCTCGACCCGGCCATGACCGGCGCGTTTGCCACCCGTGCGGAACTGGTCAAGCTCAATCACGGTTCGCTTACCGACAAGCGGGTACGCGTGGTCAACGCCGATGCGGCGATCTGGCTCCAGCAAAACGACGACATGTTCGACGCGGTGATTGTCGACTTTCCCGATCCGTCGAGCTTTGCGCTCGGCAAGCTGTACTCGGTGCCGTTCTACGGCATCCTGAAAAAACACCTGGCCGCCAATGGCCTGATGTCGGTGCAATCGACGTCGCCGTTCTTCGCGCCGCACGCCTACTGGACCATCGACGCCACGCTGCGCGAAGTGGGCATGAAAACCTCGCCGTATCACGCCTACGTGCCATCGTTCGGCGAATGGGGTTTTGTGCTGGCCAGCCCGCAGGCCGACTACACGCCGCCGACCAGTTACCGGCTGCCGATGCGCTACCTGAACGAAGCGACCACGCGCGAAATGTTCATCTTCCCGCCCGATATGCAGCCGCTGCCGATGGCGCCCAATCGCCTCAACACGCAGTCGCTGGTACACGAGTTCGAGCAAGACTGGCGCCGGGTGATCCGCTAATGTTGCGCCGATCCTTTCTGGTATGGGGCGGCATGGCCGGCCTGGCCGCTGCCGGCAGCGTGGCCGGTTTCCAGCGCTGGCAGGAGATCACACCGGTGCTGCACTACCCGGGCCGCGACGAGGGCCATTTTCTGCGCGACCGCAAGGCGCTGCCGCCGCCATCGGAGGTGATCACCACCGACATCGCCATCCTCGGCTCCGGCGTGGCAGGCCTCACGGCCGCCTGGAAGCTCAATAAGCTCGGCAAGACCGACATGCTGATGATCGACGGCCCGCAAGCGTATGGCAACGCCGCCGGTGGCGCCTTCGGCGACCTCGAATACCCGACCGGCGCCCACTACCTGCCGCTGCCGTCGCCCGAGTCGGTGCACGTGCGCGAAATCCTGGCCGACCTGGGCATCATTCAGAAGGACGCCTTCGGCGACCAGCCATATTACGATGAGCGCTTCATCCTGCACGCGCCCGAAGAGCGGCTGCTGCACGAGGGCCACTGGCAGGAAGGCTTCATGCCCACCGAAGGCGTGCCGCAGTGGGAGCTCGACGAACACGCGCGCTTTTTCAAGGAAGTGGAGCGCCTGCGCCAACTGCATGGCGCCGACGGCCGCCGCGTGTTCGTGTTCCCGACCGTGATGTCGTCGGAAGATCCGGTATGGACGGCGCTCGACCGCATCACGCTCAAAGCCTGGCTGGAACAGAACGGCTACCGCTCGCCCACCTTGCACTGGTACCTGAACTACTGCTGCCGCGACGATTACGGCACCCGCTACGACCAGGTGTCGGCATGGGCCGGCCTGCACTACTATTGCAGCCGCTGGGGCAAGGCCGCCAATGCCAATGACGGCACCTGGCTGACCTGGCCCGGCGGCTTGCAGCCGTTGGTGCGCGGCATGGAGCAGTCGTCAGGTATCCAGCGCCATGCCGGCACCTGCATCTCGCTCAGGAAAACCGCTACCGGTGTCGAGGCGCTGTGCTTCCGGTTAGAGGCCGGCAAGCCGGCCACGTACCTGGTGCGCGCCCGCAAGGCCATCTGCGCCATGCCGACCTACGTGGCCGCGCGCGTGGTGGAAAACATCGCCGGCTATGGTTTCGATCCGGCCCGGCACATTCCCGAATATGCGCCGTGGCTGGTGGCCAATTTCCTGCTCAAGCGTTTTCCCGACGAGCTGCCCGGCCAGCCGCTGTCGTGGGATAACGTGGTTTATAGCGAGCCGGGACTCGGTTTTGTCGTCTCCACCCACCAGGATATCCGTGTGCGCCCGCCCGAAAAAACCGTGTTCAGTTCCTACGTGGCGCTGTCGGATCGCCAGGCGGTGAACGCGCGGCGCTGGATGGTGGCGGCCAGCCCGGAGGAACTGCTGGCGCTGGCCAGCGCCGATCTGAAAACCGCGTACGGCGCGCAGCTCGCATCATGCGTGGAGCGGGTGGACATCACCTTGCGCGGCCACGCCATGAGCGTGCCGTGGCCGAACTTCCGCAGCAATACGGGCATGAAGGCGCTGCGCGAGGCCGATGGCAGCATCCTGTTCGCGCATGCCGATTTGTCGGGGTTTTCGGTATTCGAGGAAGCGGCGTGGTGGGGTTATCGGGCGGCGACACTGGCGGCAAAGTGATAAGCTGGCCCATCGACAAAAACATAAGACACGCCATGACCCACGACGCCCGCAAGCGCTTTCTAGCACCCGCGAAACCCAAGCTGCGCGACGAAGACGCCGGCAACAGCGTGTTCTCCAGCCGCGCCGCCAATCCCGACTTGAGCAAGTCGAAAGCCAAGGCGCTCGACAACGAACGCACGGCCGGCCTGATCTCGCGTATTTCCGATTTGCAGGACCGCCTGTACGCGGTGCACCAGCATAAAGTGCTGCTGGTATTGCAGGGCATGGACACCTCCGGCAAGGACGGCCTGGTGCGCGCCTTGTTCAGTGGCGTCAATCCGATGGGCGTGCGCGCGGTGGCCTTCAAGGCGCCCACCGACGCCGAACTGGCGCACGATTATTTGTGGCGCGTGCACCAGCACGTGCCGGTCAAGGGCGAGATCGCGATTTTCAACCGCAGCCACTACGAGGACGTGCTGATCACCCGCGTGCAGGGCATGATCGATGACGACGAATGCCAGCGCCGCTACGCCCACATCCGCGACTTCGAGCGCATGCTGGCGGAAACCGGCACCGTGATCATCAAGGTATTCCTGCACATCTCGCACGAAGAGCAGCGCGAGCGCCTGCAGGAGCGGCTCGACGATCCCGATAAGCAGTGGAAGTTCGATCCCAACGATATCGAGCAGCGCAAGAAGTGGGACGACTACGTCAAGGCGTACGAGCACGCGATCCGCGCCACCAACACCGACTACGCGCCTTGGTACATCGTGCCGGCCGACTCCAAGGTGCACCGCAACCTGGCCATCGCCAGCCTGCTGCTGGAAACCCTGGAAGGCATGGACTTGCAGTATCCGCCGCCGCACCCGGACCTGTCCTCGTTCACCGTCGTGTAAATCACGATTTTTTCGGCTATGGCATAGTGGTTTTTTGAGGAGAACCACGATGCTGCAACTGAAAGATCCATCGCTGCTGCGCCAGCAGGCGTACATCAACGGCCAGTGGGTTGATGCCGACAACGGCGCCACCGTGGCAGTGACCAATCCCGCTACCGGCGAACAGATCGGCACCGTGCCGGTCATGGGCGCAGCCGAAACCCGGCGCGCCATCGAGGCCGCCAACGCCGCCTGGCCCGCCTGGCGCAAGAAAACCGCGCGCGAGCGCGCGCTCATCCTGCGCAAGTGGAATGACCTGATCCTGGCAAACACCGACGACCTGGCGCTGTTGATGACGGCCGAGCAGGGCAAACCATTGACGGAATCGCGCGGCGAGGTGGCCTATGGCGCGTCGTTCATCGAGTGGTTTGGCGAGCAGGCCAAGCGCGTGGCCGGCGAGACGCTGGCGTCGCCGTCTGCCGGCCAGCGCATCCTGGTCACGCGCGAGCCGATCGGCGTGTGCGCCGCCATCACGCCGTGGAACTTCCCGATCGCCATGATCACCCGCAAGGCCGGACCAGCCTTGGCGGCGGGCTGCCCGATGGTGCTCAAACCGGCGCAGGCCACGCCGTTTTCCGCGCTGGCGCTGGCCGAACTCGCTGCGCGCGCCGGGGTGCCGGCTGGTGTGTTCAGCGTGGTCACCGGCAAGTCCGGCGACGTAGGTGGCGAAATGACCTCGAATCCCATCGTGCGCAAGCTGACGTTTACCGGTTCCACCGACATCGGCCGCCTGCTGATGGAGCAGAGCGCGCCCACCATCAAGAAGCTGTCGCTGGAACTGGGCGGCAATGCGCCGTTCATCGTGTTCGACGACGCCGACCTCGATGCGGCAGTCGAGGGCGCGATTGCGTCGAAGTACCGCAACGCTGGCCAGACCTGCGTGTGCGCCAACCGCCTGTATGTGCAGGACAGCGTGTACGACGTCTTTGCCGAAAAGCTGGTGGCGGCCGTGAAGAAGCTCAAGGTGGGCAATGGCGTCGAGGAGGGCGTGACGCAAGGGCCGCTGATCGATGCCAAGGCCGTGGAAAAAGTCGAGCAGCACATTACCGACGCGCTGGACAAGGGCGCCCGCGTGCTCACCGGCGGCAAGCGCCATGCGCTGGGCCACAGCTTTTTTGAACCCACCGTGCTGGCCGATGTCACCAGCGACATGCTGGTCGCGCGCGAGGAAACCTTCGGCCCGATGGCGCCGCTGTTCCGCTTTAAAACCGAGGAAGAGGCGATCGCGCTGGCCAACGATACCGAATTCGGCCTGGCCAGTTATTTCTATGCGCGTGACGTGGGCCGCATCTGGCGCGTGTCCGAGGGCCTGGAAAGCGGCATGGTCGGCGTCAACACCGGTTTGATTTCGAACGAAATCGCGCCGTTCGGCGGCGTCAAGCAATCGGGCCTGGGCCGCGAAGGTTCGCACCTCGGCATCGACGACTACCTGGTCGTGAAATACCTGTGCCTCGGCGGTATCGCGTAAATTGCACAGCAGTCGGACAAGGGGCGGGCATTTGGCATAGAATGAATTTTCTTTCATTCTTGCCCACTCCACCATGTCCAAGATCCTTGCCCAATTGTGCGCTGCCTCGTCCCTGACCCTGCTGGCGGCTACCTCCGCCTTGGCCCAGGCGCCCGCCGCTGCCGCCGCTGCGCCTGCCGCCACCGTGGCGCCGGCCAGCTGCCCGGCCATCCTCAAGCAGAACTTCAAGCGCCTGCAGGACGAGGCGCCGCAGGACCTGTGCCAGTACGCGGGCAAGGTGATCCTGGTGGTCAATACCGCCAGCTACTGCGGTTTCACCAAGCAGTACGAAGGCCTGGAAGCGCTGTACGCCAAGTACGGAAGCAAGGGCCTGGTGGTGCTGGGCTTCCCGTCGAACGACTTCGGCCAGCAGGAACCGGGCAGCGCCAAGGAAATCGCCGACTTCTGCTACAACACCTATGGCGTCAAGTTCCCGATGTTTTCCAAAACCGTGGTGTCCGGTAAAAATCCGAACCCGCTGTACGCCGACCTGATCAAGGCTACCGGCAAGGCTCCGGCGTGGAATTTCCACAAATACCTGATCGGCCGCGACGGCAAGGTGCTGACCAACTTCGGCAGCAAGGTCACGCCCGAAGACAAGCAGCTGGTTGGCGCCGTCGAAAAAGCGCTGGCTTCCTGACGGACCGGTGCGGTACGGGCCGGTTCGGTCACCATGCCGCATAAAACTGGTTTCATGCTGCTCGTCACCAACTAGCATGTCCGCGTAGTGCTTTGTGTGCGTCTGCGCACCGGGCGCTGCGCCTGATTGTTATTGCCACTGGTCAATCGTGGTTTAATCGGTGGCGACTTACACCACGAGATGAACCATGCAACCATTTACCTTCCAACAAAAAGTTTTTCTTGCCCTGCTGGGCATCATCACCATTGCCTTCATCTGGATCCTGATTCCTTATGGCGGCGCGGTCTTCTGGGGCGTGGTGCTGGCGATTATCTTTGCGCCCGTGTACCGCTGGCTGCTGCAACGCACGCGCAACAAGCCCAACCTGGCAGCGTTGCTGACCTTGCTACTGATCCTGGTGATGGTGATCCTGCCGCTGACGCTGATCGCGGTGTCGATCGTCAACCAGGCCGCTGCGGTGGTCGAGATGATGCAATCGGGGCAGATCACGGTGGGCATGTTCTTCGCCAAGGTGATGGCCGTGCTGCCGGACTGGATGATCAACCTGCTCGACCGCTTCCATCTGACCAGTTTGACCAACTTGCAGGACAAGCTGACCGAAGGCGCGGCGCAAGTGAGCCAGGAAGTGGCCAAGCGCGCCATCAACTTCAGCCTGTACACGATGGATTTTCTGACCAGCCTGTGTATTGCCATGTATTTGCTGTACTTCCTGCTGCGCGACGGCGACAAGCTTGCCAAGCGCATTCGCGAAGCCGTGCCGCTGAGCCGCAAGTACAAGCAGCGCCTGTTCCAGAATTTTACGACCGTGATCCGCGCGACCGTCAAGGGCAACATCCTGGTGGCGATCGCCCAGGGCGCGCTGGGCGGCCTGGCCTTCTGGTACCTGGACGTGAGCGCACCGGTGCTGTGGGGCGTGCTGATGGCCTTCCTGTCGCTGCTGCCGGCCATCGGCGCGGCGCTGGTGTGGGCGCCGGTGGCGATCTACTTCCTGGCGACCGGCTCGGTGTGGGAAGGCGTGGGCCTGACCATCTATGGCGTGGTGGTGATCGGCCTGGTCGATAACATCCTGCGCCCGCTGCTGGTCGGTAAAGATACCAAGATGCCCGACTACGTGGTGCTGCTGTCCACCGTGGGCGGCATGGCGCTGTTCGGCCTCAACGGTTTCGTGATCGGCCCGGTGGTTGCCGCGCTGTTCATCGCGGCCTGGGATTTGTTCGCCAACGCCAGCGAGTTCCACCAGGAATAAAAGCCCACGCCGCTTGAATTGCAAAGGGGCGTCGCCTAACCTGACCGTTCAACCATTTTATGGAGGCGGTCATGGCGTATGTCGATGGATTTGTGATTCCGGTCCCCCACAGCAAGCTGGAGGACTACAAGAAAATGGCGGCGGCAAGCGGCGCGATCTGGAAGGAATTCGGCGCGCTGCAATTTCGCGAGACGGTGGCGGACGACGTCAAACCGGGCGAGCACACGTCGTTCCCGCAGGCGGTGCAATTGAAGGACGACGAAGTGGTGGTGTTTTCCTGGATCGTCTATGCCTCGCGCGCCGCCCGCGATGAAATCAACGAAAAGGTCATGAAAGACCCGAGGCTGGCCGAATTCATGCAGCCGGAAAACATGCCGTTCGACGGCAAGCGCATGATTTACGGCGGCTTCGAGATGATCGTCGACCTCTAGCGGCTCGACGAACCGGCGCAGGTGTCCGCTATGGCAGCTGCGCCAGCGCGAACCCTTCGTCGAGCCAGCCGGTGACGCCGCCGATCATCAGCTTGACGGGGCGGCCCAGCCGGGCCAGCCGCACGGCTGCGCGCGCCGCGCCATTGCAGTGCGGACCGGCGCAATACACCACGAACAAGGTATCGGGCGGATATTGCGCCAGCTTGCCGGCGACGATCTTGCGGTGCGCCAGGTCGCGCGCGCCCGGCACATGGCCGGCCGCGTATTTTTCCGTGCCGCGCACGTCGAGCAGCACGAAGTCCGGCGCGCCGCCGGCCAGCGCCTCGTGCACATCCCAACAATCGGTTTCAAAGGTAAAGCTGGCCTCGAAGTGGACAAGGGCGGCAGCGCTAGGGGCAGCTGGCACGGCGGCAACGACGGAAGGCTGGGACATGGCAAACTCCTGGTGTGGTGATGACGCCATTGTGCGGCCGCTCGGCGTTGGCCGGCAGTGGCGTCTATGCCATGCTGCGGTAAGATTGCGACATGAAAACAGCGCCATGAAAAACCGCACCATGAAAAAACACCTGGTGGTCGCACTGGCCTACGACCGCCTGTGCACCTTCGAATTCGGCTGCACGGTCGAATTGTTCGCGCTTGAGCGTCCCGAACTGGGCGTGGACTGGTACGACTTTGCGGTCTGCGCGATCGAACCGGGACCGATCCGCGCGGCTGGCGGCATCACCGTGCAGGCGCCGTACGCGCCCGAGCTGCTGGCGCTGGCCGACACCATCGTCATCCCCGGCTGGCGCGACGCCGACGAGGCGCCGCCGCCCGCGCTGCTGGACCTGCTGCGCGCGGCCCACGCGCGTGGCGCCCGCTTGTGTTCGATCTGTTCGGGCGTATTTGTGCTCGCTGCCGCCGGCGTGCTCGACGGCCAGCGCGCCACCACCCACTGGCGCTACGCCGAGCGACTGGCGCAGCGCCATCCGCGCATCCGCGTCGAGCCCGACCTGCTGTACGTGGATAACGGCCAGGTGATCACGGCGGCCGGGTCGGCTGCGGGCCTGGACATGCTGCTGCACCTGGTGCGGCGCGATTACGGCGCGCGCGTCGGCAACATGGTGGCGCAGCGGCTGGTGATCGCGCCGCATCGCGAGGGCGGCCAGGCGCAGTTCGTGCCGCGCCCGGTGGCGTCCAACGAAGGCGGCCGGCTGTCGCGCTTGCTCGACTGGTTGCGCGGCAACCTGGCGCTGCCGCACACGGTGGCCGCCATGGCCGAACGCGCGGCCATGAGCCCGCGCACCTTGCAGCGCCAGTTCCAGCAGGCGACCGGGCTGGGACCGGTGGACTGGCTGATCCGTGAGCGCATCGCGCTGGTGAAGGAACTGCTGGAAGCCCCCGAAGTGCCGCTGGCGCAGGTGGCCGAGCGCAGCGGGTTCGGTTCGATGGAATCGTTGCGGCACCATTTCCGGCGGGTGGCGGGGACCACGCCGGGGGCGTATCGGCGGCGGTTCGGGCTCGGTGGTCAGCATCGGTGAGGCGTCAAGAATATCTTTGACAATGCCAATTACACGAATCTACAATGTATCTACATCAGGAGGCCTTATGGAATTATCCATTCAGAAATGGGGCAATAGCGCAGCCGTGCGTTTGCCTACCGAGTTGCTGGGCCTGCTCAAGGTAACGTTGGGCGATAAGCTCAGTGTCAATGTGCTGCCCGAAGGGGTGCTGCTGAAAGCCGCCCGCCCGTCGTATTCGCTGGCTGACCTGGTGGCGCAATGCGACCTTTCTGCGGCGGAACCGGCCGATATGGCAGCCTGGTCCCACATCAAGCCAGTCGGGCGTGAAGCGTGGTGAGCCGTAGTAAATTTGGACGCGGCGACATCGTCATGGTCAGCCTCGATCCCACCGAAGGACACGAGCAAAGAGGCATGCGGCCAGCCTTGGTGCTCTCCACCAGCGCGTTCAACGCACTGGGCGTGGTCCTGGTCGCGCCCATCACCCAAGGCGGCGACTTCGCACGCCATGCCGGCTTCGCCGCTTCCCTGAGCGGCGCCGGCACCAAAACACAAGGTGTCGCTTTGGTCAACCAGGTGCGCATGCTGGACCTGGAGGCAAGAAAGGCAAAGCGTGTCGAGACCGTACCGGAGTATGTGGTGGAGGACGCGCTGGCCAGGTTGCGCGCGATTACCGACTAAGCCACCCGCCGCTCGGGTTGATGCCCCTCTGGCGGTCGCAGACCAACGGCGCTTCGCTGCTACAGCGTGGCTTTCATCGCGCCGCGCAGGGCGTTGCACACCACCAGTTCCTCCGCGCGTTCCAGCATCTCGCGCGTGATCACCGCCTCGCTGGCCTGCCACGCCGGGTCGTCGAGCAGCACGCTGCGCATCACGCCCGGCAGCACGCCGCAGTGCAGGGCCGGTGTCAGCCAGCGGCCATCGACCTTGACGAACACGCTGCTGCGCCCACCTTCGGTCAGCTCGCCGCGGTCGTTGAAAAACAGCGTATCGAACGCGCCCTGCGCTTCGGCGTCGCGCCAGGCGTTGTCGTAGCGGGTGCGGATGCTGGTCTTGTGGCGCAGGAACAGGTCGCCGGCAGCGGTGGTGTCGGGCGCCAGCAGTACCCGTACCGGCTCCTGCAACGGCGCCAGCGGCGCGTGCTGTACCGTGAACGCACCCGATTGCGCCAGCGCCAGCCGCAGGCGGAATGCCGCCACGGCCGCCAGCCCGTTACGCGCTTCGTCCGCCAGCATCGAGCACGCTGCGTCCAGGTAGGCGTTGGCTGCCTTGTCGTCCCACGCGAAACCGAAGTACGCGGCCGATGCCGCCAGGCGCCGCAGGTGGCGCGCGCGGTGCTGCACGCCTTGTTCCGGCGTGACCAGCATGGTCTCGAAAATCTCGAAGCTGTTGGGCAGTCCCGTCAAGAAGCGCGCCTTGAGGCGGCATTCGTCGTATTCGTCGCCGCTGGCGCTGTCGTACACGATGCCGGCGCCCACGCCCATTTCTCCTAGCGCCACGCCGGTGGCGGCATCGGGCGCGTCCAGGGCCAGGGTACGGATCGGTACTGCCAGGCAGAAGTCGCCCACCGTGCTTGGGTTGGCGTCAGTCGTCGGATCGAACCAGCCGATGGCCCCGGTGTAGATGCCGCGCGGGTCGGGTTCGAGTTCGCCGATGATTTCCATGGCGCGGCGCTTGGGCGCGCCGGTGATCGAGCCGCACGGGTACAGCGCCTCGAACACCTGCGCCAGCGTGGCGTCGGAACGCAGACTGGCGGTGATGGTGGAGGTCATTTGCAGCACGCTGCCGTAGCGCTGCACGTCGAACAGCGCCGGCACCTGCACGCTGCCGGTTTGCGCCACGCGCGCGATGTCGTTGCGCAGCAGGTCGACGATCATCAGGTTTTCGGCGCGGTTTTTCGGGTCCGCCGCCAGCGTGCGCGCGCGTGCCAGGTTGTCATCCGCGTGCGTGTCTGCCTGGGTTGGCGGTGCGGCTGGCGCCGTGCCTTTCATCGGCCGCGCAGTGAGTACGCCGCCCGCGTGGCGCACGAACAGTTCGGGCGACAGCGACAGCACCGCCGAGCCGTCCTCACACTGCACCAGCGCGCCATACGGCACCGGCTGGCGCGCGCGCAGCCGCGCATACAGCGCGTGGATGCCGCCAAACGCGTCAAAGCGCAGCCGCATGGTGTAGTTGACCTGGTAGGTGTCGCCAGCCTCGATGTACGCGTGGATGCGCGCCAGCGCGGCGTCGAAGGCCGGCTGGTCGATATTGGCGCGCACGTTGGCGATACCGGCCGGGCGCGCGATCGGGAATGAACGCGCCGCCAGCCAGTCGCCCACTTCGGCCGCCGTTTTCAGTTCGCACCGGCGAAACAGCAGCACCTGCGCCAGCGGCGCCGGGGCGGTCATTGCAGCCGCAGCAGGCCCGTGCACCGACGCGGCCGCAGTGGACGAGCCGTCCGGGATGGTGGGCGTCTCGCTGCCGGTCGCGGCAGGGCGGCGGTGCGATGTGCCGGGCCGCCCGTCAGCGATGCCCAGCAACGCTACTCCGAGCTCGTAGCTGCACAGCGTGACCGCGTACTCGCCGCGCGCCAGCGCTGCCTGCATGGCGTCCAGCACTTGCCGCCAGTCGCCGATGGCGTCGCAGCGCAGCGTAGCCACGTGGTCGGTGTACAGGCGTGAGGTCGCGGCGACGGTGACGCCGTCGAGCAGCGGGCTGGCGTCATCGAGCAGGGCGAAGCATTCGGCGGTCATGGACATCGTTGTGGTTAGCCGAGCAGCAGCGCGATCTGCAGCGGCGCGTCCTGGGTCGGGTTGTTCCTGAAGCCGCTCTTGGCGTAGCGGTGCCAGCGGCCGATGACGAAGCTGGCCAGCATGGCCGCGCGCGGCGCCACTTCTTCTTCGCGCCCGTGGCCTTCGGTGGCGGCCACGCGCAAGGCCTGCTTGAGGGCCAGTTCCACGCGGTCGTAGAACTGGTTCATGCGCAGTTGCAGGCGGTCGTCTTCGTTGACCAGCGCCTCGCCGATCAGCACCCGCGTCATGCCCGGGTTCTGGCTGGCGAAGTGCAGCAGCATGCCGACGATGTCGCGCGCCTGCGTCAGGCCGTCGTCGTGGCGTTCGGCGATCTGGTTGATCAAACCAAAAACGCTGGACTCGATGAATTCGATCAGGCCCTCGAACATTTGCGCCTTGCTGGCGAAATGGCGGTACAGCGCCGCCTCGGAAAAGCCCAGCTTGCGCGCCAGGGCGGCCGTGGTGATCTTGTCGCCTTTGGGCTGTTCCAGCATCTCCGCCAGCGCTTGGAGGATGTCCAGGCGGCGCTGGCCGGGCGGTGTGCTTGCCATGTGATCTCGCGGGTAAAAAGTAAAAGTAAAGGTGGTCAGCGCAGGCGATGCAGCCGCGCCGGCAAGTTCCGGACAGATTTTACTTTGACATCGACATAAGCGGGGCGGATCAGCCTTTTTTGTGGATGGGCGAGACCGGCCGTGTCGCGCAGCGTCAGGTACTGCGTGACCCACGCGGTACGGATACCCAGTGCATGGGCGCTGCGCAAATTGGCCAGCGTGTCCTCGACCAGGATGCAGTTCGCCGGCGTCAGGCGGTGCATGCGCATCAGTTTGCGCAGCAGCAGTTTCGACGGCTTGGGCCGCAGCTGGCGGTTGACCGTCATCGCTTCGACCGCGATGTGGTGGCCGAACGAACGGTGAAGGCCCAGGTGGCGCAGCACCTGGGTGGAGTAGCGGTGCGGCGCGTTGGTCAGCAGGATCTTGCGGCCCGGCAGGCGGCGCAGCAGCTGGCGCAGCCCGCGCTCGGCGCGGATCAGCGAGGTCAAATCCTCGATGCTGTGGGTTTCGTGCAAAAAGTGCGCGGCCTGCACGTTGTGGTGCTTGACCAGTCCGAGCAGGGTGGCGCCGTAGCGGCGCCAGTACTGGGTGCGCGCGGCATCGACCACGGCGTCGCTGGCGGGCGTGATGCCGTCGCCCAGCACGCGGGCGATGTACAGGTTCATATTGGCCACGATGGCCGGAAAAATAGCGTACGAAGCGTTGTGCAGCGTGTTGTCCAGATCAAACAACCATACCGGCGAGGAAAGAGTAGTATTCACGAGAGACGATTTACAAAGAGAGCCAAGACAGCCATGCGCCTGATTATAGTGATGTTCTACAGTTTGATCTGCCTGCTGGCCGGGCCGGCCCGGGCCGAAGCACTGGCGCCGGTCGCCGCGCCGGCGGCCACTACTACCCCCAATCGCGGTGCGCTGTTCAAGGTGGAGCAGGGCGGGCGCACGCTGTACCTGTTTGGCACCATCCACGTGGGTACCCGGGATTTCTATCCGCTCGAGCCGCGCCTGGCCGGTGTGCTCAAGCAGGCGCCGGTGCTGGCGCTGGAGATCGATCCATTGGGCGACCAGCAGCGCCTGGCCCGTGCCCTGCAAAAATATGGCCTGGCGCTCAAGGGCGGCGCCTCGATGGCGTCGCTGTCGCCGGCCTGGCGTGCGCGCCTCGACCGCCTGCTCAAGCAGTACCAGATCGCGCCCGAGTCGGTAGCCATGATGCGGCCGTGGATGTTGGCCAGCATGCTCACGGTGAGCGAATTTGCGGCGCAAGGCTACGATCCGTCGCTGGCGGTGGACAGCTACCTGTCGCGCCAGGCCCACGACAACGGCCAGAAAGTGATCGAACTCGAATCGCCCGAAGCGCAAATGTCCTTGTTCGGCAAGCTGTCCACCGCCGACCAGGTGCTGTTCCTGCAGGAGGCGATTGCCGGCATCGAAGACAAGGAGCAGGCCGACCAGTCGCGCGAAATTGCTGATGCCTGGCGCCACGCCGACGTCAAAGCGCTCGACGCGCTGGCGCAAAAATCGGCCACCGACGACAGTTTTTCGGGACGCTTCGTGCAGAAGGTATTGCTCGACGGGCGCAACCCGGCACTGGCCGACGCCATGGTGCGCCTGATGGCGCGCGAAAACAACAGCCTGGCCGCAATCGGCGTGCTGCACCTGGTGGGCAAAGGAAGCGTGCCGGAACTGCTGCGCAAGCGCGGGCTGAAGGTCGAGCGGATTTACTAGGGCGGGGAGGGCACTACAGGAAGATGGTGCCCTTTACGTGGATTGAACACGTGGCCTCTCCCTTACCAAGGGAGTGCTCTACCACTGAGCTAAAAGGGCAAACAAATGTGGCGAATCACTTCAAATACCGGCGCGAAGTGCGTCGCCGTTTTTTCAGTGAGACCGGATCATAGTTCCAAATGCCTGTTCGGTCAATACTTCGAGCAATAAAGAGTGCTCGATGCGACCGTCGATGATGTGCACGGTGTTCACGCCCGACTTGGCTGCGTCCAGCGCCGATGAAATTTTAGGCAGCATGCCGCCCGAGATCGTGCCGTCGGCGAACATCTCGTCAATCTCGCGCGCCGACAGGTCGGTCACCAGGTTGCCCTGCTTGTCCTGCACACCGGCGATATTGGTCATCATGATCAGCTTTTCGGCTTTCAGGATCTCGGCGATCTTGCCGGCGACGACGTCGGCGTTGATGTTATACGCCTGGCCGTCCTGGCCGAAACCGATTGGCGAAATGATCGGAATGAAAGCGTCGTCCTGCAGCGCTTTTACTACTGCCGGGTTGATGGCGTCGATCTCGCCGACGAAGCCGATGTCCAGTGTCTGGCCCGGATTGTCCTTGTCGGGCATGGCCATCTTGCGGGCGCGGATCAGGCCACCGTCCTTGCCGGTCAGGCCCACCGCCTGGCCGCCGTAGTGGTTGATCAGCATGACGATGTCCTGCTGGACTTCGCCGCCCAGCACCCACTCCACCACTTCCATGGTTTCTTCGTCGGTGATGCGCATGCCCTGCACGAAGGTGCCTTGCTTGCCGATTTTTTTCAGGGCGTTGTCGATTTGCGGACCTCCGCCGTGCACCACGACCGGGTTCATGCCGACCAGCTTGAGCAGGATGACGTCGCGCGCGAAGCCGTGTTTCAGGCGTTCGTCGGTCATCGCGTTGCCGCCGTATTTGATGACGATGGTCTTGCCGTGGTAATTGCGGATATAGGGAAGTGCCTCAGCCAGGATCTGCGCCTTGATCTGCGGGGACACCGCGGTCAAATCGTCATTCATGCCTAAGTTAAGGTGAGAAAATTGGGTCATGGCGAGTCCGGTAAAGAAAGTGCAGCAATTTTACAGCCTGCGGCTGCGGTCAAGCACGCATTATAGGGCCATCTGGTTGTATTTTCAGCGTTCATCGGCTAGTCTGGCCGCCACACCGATCAAGACTGACCTATGAGCAACTGCGCGCGCTGCGGCGCCACCTTCTCCTGCGCGATGGCCGATACCGGCCCGGCAACCGCCATCCCGGCGCCGCCGTGCTGGTGCACGTACCTGCCGCCGGCAGTGCCGGTGCCGGACAGCGCCGCCACTGCCGAAACCATCGGCTGCTGGTGCCCGGCATGTCTGGCGGCGCGCATCCAATTGCTGAAAGGGACTCGATAAACCGTAGCGAGCGGATCGCGCAGTTTTGCGAGGTCCTTTAACTGACGGTTCGGAAGAAACGCAGCATCTCGCGGCTGGCATCGGGGCCGCGCGAGTCGGTGTACGTGCCATGTTCGCTGCCGCCCGACCAGGCATGGCCGGCGCCGTGCACCACCCAGTGTTCGCCGAGCGGCGAGCCGTCGGCCCTGGTGTGCGTGGTTTGCGTGTAGCGGTAGCCGTTCGGTACCGCGCCCGATTGCACCGCCGGATCGGTGTCAATGCTGTGCAAATGCTGGGCCATCACCTGCTCGCCGTTGCGCGGGTTGACGGTGGTGTCGCTGTCGCCGTGGAACACGATGATCGGTTGCGAACCGTTGCCGGCCTTGGGCACGTTGGCGTTGCTGGCGCCGCGCTTCATGGCCGACAGTGCCGACGGCAAATCCGTGGCCGACGCGAATGGCAAGCCCGAATGCACGCCCACCGCCGCAAACAGCTCCGGGTACAAGGTGCCGACGATGACCGCCATGGCGCCGCCGGCCGACAGCCCGGCCACGTACACCTGCTGCGGATTGACCGCATAGTCGTCGCTGATTTTTTCAGCGATGCCGGCGATGATCGACGGCTCGCCCTGGCCACGCTGCTGGTCGATCGAATTGAACCAGTTCCAGCATTTCGACTGGTTGGCGCCGGAGGTCTGTTCCGGATAGACCACCAGGCAGCCTGCTTCCTCGGCGACCTGGTTCATCTGGGTGCCGGCGGCGAAATCGTCGGGGTTCTGGGTGCAGCCGTGCAGCATCACCAGCAGCGGCATCGGCTGGCCGCTGTAGGTCGACGGGATGAACAGCTTGTAGTTGCGGCTGCCCGCGTGGTTGGCATAGCTGCCGGTTTCGAAGCGCGCACCGGCGGGCAGCGGCACCTGCGGCGTGTGCACGCCCGGGTGGCGCAAGGTGCCGAGGTCGATGCCGCGCTCGAAGCTGGCCGTCAGATCGATCTTGATGCCCATTTTTTCCAGCATGTCCTGCGCGTAGGCGGCGGGATTGATGGCGGGGTTGGGGGCGGCCGCCGGTGCAGCGTCGACTGCGGGCGCGGCTTGCGCTGCCTGCTGCGGTGCCGCTTCCGGTGCGGGCCTGGATTTGGGCTCCGGCGCCGGTTGGAAGTTATGACGTGTTTCGTCGGCAGGTGCTGCCACGGCGGCCGCTTCCACGGCGGCCGTATCCACGGTGGCCGTATCCACGGCGGCCGTATCCACGGTGGCCGTATCCACGGCGGCCGCTTTCACAGTAGCTGCTGCCGGTGGCGGCGTGGCGGTTTTGGCCGACGTGTAATCAGGCGCGGGATTGAGGTCGCGCATGCCGCCCGGTGGCGCCTTGGGCGACGGTTTTGGGGTGTTCATCCGTTGTTCCTGAAGTTTTTGCTGTTGTTGCATCATGCTTTCGACAGCCTTGTGCAGCATCGCGGTGGCGCCCTTGCGGACGAGCTTTTGTGCTGCCTGTCGCATATGCGACATGAATGGAAGTTTCATGGTGTTCCCTTAGTGGTGGATGCGTGGCGCCAGGGCGGTTTTCAGTACCGCGCTGGCATGCAGCGAACCTAAAACGAAAATCGAGTCGATTGTTGCCAGCGCCAGTTCGACCGTGACGTCGCTGGCAATGCTGGCCAATCCCAGTACCTGGATGTGCAGCCGTTCGCCGGCTTCTCGAATGGCTTCGAGGTCGGCACGCGTGTAATGCTGCATGCCGAGCACCAGGCTTTTGCGCGCCACCGTCTGCTTGACGACGTCGGCGTGCTGGTTCAACTGGTTGCGGATCGCGGTGCGGATCAAGTCCGTCCGGTTCGAATAAAACCCCTCTTGCACCAAGAGGTCGATCTGGCCCAGGTCGATCGGGCCGAGGTTGATCGTGATCTTTTCCGAGTCGGCGGTCTTCAGTTTTAATTCTTGCTTGGCCATATGTCTCCATCCATTTACCATCTACCTGGATGGTAGTATAAGGACGATCTGCGGCAAATCAAGCAGCGCACGTGCATAATGTGGGTCATGAGTGCGCCACCTAACCCTATCCCTTCTCCTTGCGTGAGCCTGTGCAAGATGGACGTCGAACGCCAGTACTGCATGGGCTGCCTGCGCACCATCGACGAAATCATGGCCTGGTCCAAGGCCGACGACGCCTACAAACAGGCGGTGTGGGTGGAAATCGCCCGCCGCAGGGACACGGTCTCGTTTGATGAGGATGGTTTCCTGCGCTGAAATAGAGCATGGCCCCTATTTTTGGCACGATCGTACTTTTTTCGATCTATAATCGCCCGACCGATTTTTCGATCCGATCAACCTTCTCAGCGAGTTCGCCATGGCCCTGCCTGCAGTGTTGCAAAACCTCTCACTTCCCGTCATCGCTTCACCGATGTTCATCGCCAGCGGTCCGGCGCTGGTGGCGGCGCAATGCAAGGCCGGCATCGTCGGCTCGTTCCCGGCGCTCAATGCCCGTCCTGCCGAACTGCTCGACGTGTGGCTGACCGACCTGAAAAAGGAACTGGCCGACTACCAGGCCGCCAATCCCGATAAAAAAGTGGGCCCGATCGCGGTCAACCAGATCGTCCACCAGTCCAACGACCGCCTGGCCCACGATGTGGAAGTGTGCGTCAAGCACCAGGTGCCGATCATCATCTCGTCGCTGCGCGCGCCGCCGAAAGAGATGCTCGACGCCATCCACAGCTACGGCGGCATCGTGCTGCACGATATCGTTTCGATCCGCCATGCGGAGAAAGCGCTGGAAGCCGGCGTCGATGGCCTGATCCTGGTGGCGGCCGGCGCCGGCGGCCATGCCGGCACGCTGTCGCCGTTTGCGCTGGTGGGCGAAGTGCGCAAGTTTTTCAGCGGCCCGATCGCCCTGTCCGGCGCGATTGCCACCGGCGACGCCATCCTGGCCGCGCAAGCGATGGGCGCCGACTTTGCCTACATCGGCTCGCGCTGGCTGGCCACGCAGGAGTCGAATGTGAGCGCTGACTATCGCGACGCGATCGTGGAATCAACGGCTGCCGACGTCATCTACTCCAACCTGTTTACGGGCGTGCACGGCAACTACCTGAAAAAATCGATTGTTGCGGCCGGCCTGGACCCGGACGCGCTGCCGCAGTCGGACAAGACCAGCATGAATTTCGGCTCGGGCAGCGCCAAGGCCTGGCGCGACATTTGGGGTGCCGGCCAGGGCGTGGGCCTGATGAACGATATCCCGACGACGGCCGAGATGGTGGCGCGCCTGAAGCAGGAGTACGACGCCGCCCGCGCCCGCCTGGCGCTGTAACACCAGGTAAATTATCTCAACGGTAATCTTTTTCGGTTGCCGTTAAGCTAAGATGGTTTCATCCAATCACGGGGAAACCATCTTGAAGATCTCCCACGCCGTTGCCGCCATCACTCTGGCGTTGCTGTCCACTGTGTCCACCGTGTGCGCCGCGCAGGTGAATATGAAAATGAACGCGGCAGCCCAGCCCCTGTTCGACGAGGCCCAGGTGCTGTCGAGCCAGGGCAAGATGCAGGAAGCCCTGGCCAAGTACTCGGCGGCCGCCAAGGCCGATCCGTCGTCGTCGGTGCCGCTGTCCCAAATCGCCGAGTTGTTCCGCCAGGCGTCCGAGCAGGCCCAGGGCGAGCGCCAGGTCAAGCTGCGCCAGCAGGCGGAATCGCTGGTGTCCCAGATCCTGCAAAAGTTTCCCGACGAGCCGCTGGCCCACGAGGTGCAGCGCAAGCTCAGGGACAATACGCCACCGCCGCTGCACAAGGCCAGCGCGGCCGCGCAGGCGGAAATGGACCTGGGCGAAACCGCCTTTGCCCAAAACAAGATGGATGTTGCGCTGGCCCATTACGAGCGCGCCGCTGCCATCGATCCCGGTTATTCCATGGCCTGGGTGTATGCGGGCGACAGCTACTATGCGCAGAAAAAATATGCAGAAGCGGAAACCCGTTACCGCAAGGGCGTGGAGATCGAGCCGCTCAATTCCCAGGGCTGGCGCTACCTGTCCGATGCGCTGGCATTCCAGGGCAAGCGCGGCGCAGCCGAGGATGCGTTGTTCGAAGGCATCGCCGCCCAGCCGAGCCAGGTACCGAACTGGATCAAGCTGGCGCAGTTGCGCGATGCGGCCGGCTACCCGGTCACGCCGCTCAAGCTGGTGCGCAAATCGTCGGCCAGCCTGGGAGCGGACGGCAAGCCCGTGGTCACCCTCGACCCGGAATTCTCCGGCGCCAACCCCAAGGCCACCGATGGCGCCCTGTGGCTGTCGCTGGGCATCCAGCAAAGCACCGATCTGATTGCACAAAAAGATGGCAAGGCCAACGCCACGACGCTGGCCGCAGAAACGGCCAGGTGGCGTGCAGGATTCCAGGTGGTGAATGAAGTCACGGCCAAGGGGGCGCCCGAGCTGCAAGACCCGGCACTCAAGACCTTGCAGATGCTCGACAAGGATGGCGAACTCGAGACAGCATTGCTGCTGCTTGACTACCGCGAAGCATGGCGCCCCGAGCTCGAAGCCTGGAAGCGCGACAATCCGAACGGCATCCGCAAGTTCGTCGATAAATACGCGCTGCGGCCCTGATTACGTCTGCTGCAGTTCTTCGGGGCGGATCGCCCACAGGCCCGGCAGGTTGCGCCAGTAGCCGTAGGCATCCATGCCGAAGCCGACCACGAAACGGTTCGGAATGGTCAAACCGACAATGTCGGCATTGACCGGTTTGGTCTTGCCGATGGCCTTGTCCGCGAACACGGCCAGGATCACTTCCGCCGCGCCCATGTCCAGCAGGCGCTGCTTAACGTGGGCCAGGGTTTCGCCTTCGTCGAGGATATCGTCGAGCACGATCACGGTGCGGCCCGCCACGTTGGAGCGCGGTACCACTTTCCACACAACTTCGCCACCCTTGTCTTCGTCGCCGTAGCGGCTCACGTGGATATAGTCGAACTCGAGCGGGAAAGTCAGCTGCGGCAGCAGGTTGCCGGTAAACACCACCGCGCCGCCCATCACGCCGAGCACCAGCGGAAACGCTTCGGCCTCGGGGTGGTTGTAGCGGGCGTTGAGGTTGTCGGCCATGGCCGTAACAGCGGTGTCCACGTCTTGCTTAGTGAACAGCTCTTCCGCGTTTTGCAGCAGCGCGCGGGCGCGATTATGGTGGAAATCTTGCATGATTTTCTCGGTAGAAACGATACTCGCCATTATCCTTCATCTGGCGAATTCCTGCGGCAAAGTTGGCTATTTGCAACTCGACCGGATTAAACGTTGGCGCCGCCCAGTATCTCGCGTTGCAGTTTTTTGGTCAGCTTATTCAATATTAATTCATGGGCCCTGGTAATCAAGCCGGTTAATTCCGCATCGCTCAGGCTTTGAATATCCTCGATGCGTATCCATTTGGCGCGCGCTAGGTAGGGCGCGGGAATAATACCGTCGCGGTCGGTTAATCCGAGAAACAAATCGTCATCCACTTTCAAACTCAAACGCGTAACTTTATGGCCGGTATCGGTGGCTGCAAACATTTTGCCGCCCACCGAAAACACCAGCGTCGATTCCCATTTTACGTCTTCGGTCGCGCCCGGCAGGGAGCGGCACAGCGCCTTGGCTTGTTCGAGCTTCACGGTGGTCCTCGCAGTCTGCATTGTCCGCCGATTATACCGGGCGGGCTGCTTATGCCGGAATCTGGCAAACACGCGCCAATAACTGGCATAAAAAGGGCAGAAACCGCCTTGTAAACGTCATCCAATGCTTGGGGACCGCGATTCCAGCCGGGAACCAGTGCCCGGGCAATCGCGGTATCATAGGGATAACTGATCATGCCGCGCTTGCGGCGCAACGGACCCATGCATATGACCACTACCCACCACACCGCCGAGCGCCTGCTGCAATTGCGCGCCGCGATGCGCCAGCGCGGCATCGATGCCCTGATGGTGCCATCCGCCGATCCCCATTTATCGGAATACCTGCCGCCGCGCTGGCAGGGCCGTGAATGGCTCAGTAATTTCACCGGCTCGGTCGGTACCTTCATTATTACCCAGGAGTTTTCCGGTATCTGGACCGATGCCCGCTATTGGACCCAGGCCGAACAGCAATTGGCCGGCAGCGGTATTCAATTAATGAAAATAACGTCCGGCGCCAGCGTGCTATATATCGACTGGCTGGCCGCGCATTTAAAAGCCGGGCAAACCGTGGCAGTCGATGGCGCGGTATTGGGATTATCGATCGCCCGCCTGTTGCAGCAGGCGCTGGCCGCCAAAGATGTCGCGCTGCGCTTCGACCTCGACCTGCTCGACGACGTCTGGCCCGATCGTCCCGGCCTGCCCGCCGCGCCCGTGTATGAACACCTGCCACCGTATGCGTCAAAAAGCCGCAGCGGCAAACTGGCCGATTTGCTCGGCGCCATGCAACAGCACGGCGCCAACCGCCACGTCATCTCCACGCTTGACGATATTGCTTATTTATTCAATTTGCGCGGCGCGGATGTGTCGTTCAACCCGATCTTCCTGGCCCACGCGGTGGTCACGCCCACCCGCGCCACCCTGTTCGTGGCCGACGGCAAAATCTCGCCCGAGCTGCGCGAACAGCTGGCCCAGGAAGATATCGACGTCGCCCGCTACGACGGCTTTGCTGCCGCCCTGGCTGCGCTGGGACCGGAGTCCACCCTGCTGATCGACCCGCGCCGCATCACCCACGGCACGCGCCAGGCGATTGCCGCCAAAGTCAGAGTGGTGGAGGCGACCAATCCCACCACGCTGGCCAAGTCGCGCAAGAGCGAGGCCGACGCGGGCCACGTGCGCGTGGTCATGGAACACGACGGCGCCGCCCTGTGCGAGTTTTTCAGCTGGCTCGATGCCACCCTGGCCGACCCGCAGCGCGCTCCGCTGACCGAACTGACCATCGACGAGCAGATCACGGCCGCCCGCGCCCGCCGTCCCGGTTTTGTCAGTCCCAGTTTCGCCACCATCGCCGGGTACCAGGCGAACGGCGCGATCATGCACTACCGCGCCACCGAGGCGAGCCACGCCGTCATCGACGGCGACGGCCTGCTGCTGATCGATTCGGGAGGGCAGTACCTGGGCGGCACCACCGACATCACCCGGGTGGTGGGCGTGGGCGCCATCTCGGCCGAGCACAAACGCGATTTCACGCTGGTGCTCAAGGGGCTGATCGCGCTGTCGTCGGCCCATTTCCCGCGTAGCACCAGGTCGCCGATGCTTGACGCCATCGCCCGCGCCCCGCTGTGGGCGGCCGGCATGGATTACGGCCACGGCACCGGCCACGGCGTCGGTTACTTCCTTAATGTGCACGAAGGACCGCAGTCGATTTCGCCGTCGGCCATGCCCGAGCCGCAAACGGCGATGGAAGCTGGCATGATCACGTCGATCGAACCGGGCCTGTACCGGCCCGGCCAGTGGGGCATCCGCATCGAGAACCTGGTGCTCAACCGCGCAGCCGGCCAGACCGATTTCGGCGACTTCCTGCAGTTCGAAACGCTCACCCTGTGCCCGATCGACACCCGCTGCCTGGACGCAGCGCTGCTGCGCGACGACGAACGGCGCTGGCTCAACGACTATCACGCCATGGTGCGCGAACGCCTGTCACCGCTGGTGACGGGGGCCGCGCTGGCCTGGCTCACCCAACGTACGGAGGCAGTATGAGCGGACGCGCCACCCGCGCCACCTCGGCGCTCGACCGATTGAAAGCCCGCACCGGCAACCCGCGCTACTCGATGGCGCGCACCGGCGCCGGCCACTTTACCCTTAGCGACGGCGCCGGCGAGCCGCCGCTGTGCCCACCGCTCGAACTCGACGACTTTGTCGCGTTCGTCAACGGCATTTCGCCATTGGCACCCAAGCGGGTGAGCAAGCTCGATATCGCCTTCGAAAAACAGTTGCAGAAAAAGCCAACATAAACCAAGGGCGCCTCATGCCGGCAATCGAATTCCTCGGCGCGTACTGGTCGCAGTCGGAAGTGGCCACCAACCTGGTGATCCTGCTTAATTTGCTGGGGGCGCTGGCGCTGGGCCTGGTGGTTGGCTACGAGCGCTCGTACCACGGCCGCGCGGCCGGCATGCGCACCTATGGCCTGGTGTGCATGGCATCGGCCGCGCTCACCGTCATCGGCGGTTATCCGGGGCACTGGTTCGGCGGCCACGTGTCGCAGTACCTGATCAACTCCGACCCCACCCGCATTGTGCAGGGCATCGTCACCGGCATCGGCTTCCTCGGCGCCGGGGTGATCATGCGCGAGGGGTTCAATATCAGCGGCCTGACCACGGCCGCGTCGATCTGGGCCTCGGCGGTGATCGGCGTGATGGTGGGCGTGGGCTTTTACCTGGGCGCGATCGGGCTGGCCATTTTGTGCGCCGGCTCCATGGTGCTGCTCACGCGGGTGGAGGCGTGGCTGCCGTCGCGCCATGCGATTGCGATCACCATGCGCTTCAAGGCCGGGTACCGGCCGCAGGAACAGGCACTACGCGAGATGGCGCTGCAGCGCGGCTATGAAATTGCCGGCGGCTCGCTGATGATCGGCAGTGACGGCGGCATGCAGGAGTGGCGTTTTGTCGCCATCGCCTTCAGTAAACGCAGCGGGGCGCCGATGTCGGTGCTGTCGGCCGAACTGGCCGATTTCGACGGCATCCACAGTTTCCAACTCTCCCACGCAAGGAATTAAGATGACCATATTAGCCCAGGACGTGCTCGATTTCTGGTTCACCCCCGACCCGGGCCAACCGGCGGACGCCATGCGCACCGCCTGGTTCAAGAAAGATGACGGGTTCGACGCCGAGATTGGCCGCCGCTTCGGCGCGCTGATCGACCAGGCGGTAGCGGGCGGCTTGCAGGAATGGGACCAGCAGGGCCCGGTCGGCACGCTGGCGCGCATCCTGCTGCTCGACCAGTTTACCCGCAATGTTTATCGCGGTACACCGCAGGCATTTGCCGGCGACGCGCAGGCGCTCGCTGCCGCGCAGGCCCTGGTTGCATCGGGCCAGGACTTGTCTCTGCCGCCGCTGCAACGCAGTTTTGTGTACTTGCCGTACGAGCACGCGGAAGACCTGGCGCAGCAAGACCTGGCGGTGGCGCTGTACACGCGCCTGGCTGGCGACCCCACGGTGGCCGCCTCGGCCGAGCTGGCCAAGGGCATCGCCGGCATGCTCGATTACGCCCACAAGCACCACGAAGTGATTGCTCGCTTCGGCCGCTTCCCCCATCGCAACGAGATTCTCGACCGTCCGTCTACGCCGGAAGAACAGGAATACCTGAGCCAGCCGGGCGCGGGTTTCTGATGGCAGTAACGCTCAACCTGGTGGGAGCGGGCCACGTGGGCCGGGTGCTGGGCCGCTTGCTGGCGCGCCAGGGCGGCGTTGACATCGGCCAGGTGCTCACGCGGTCCGCCGCCTCGGCGCGCCAGGCGGTGGATTTTATTGGCGCCGGCCAGCCGGTCGAACGCTACGACCAACTAAAAGCGGCGCAGGTGCACGTGCTGGCCGTGGGCGACGACCAGGTTGAAGCGGCCTGCGCGGCGCTGGCCGCTGCCGTGCCGCTGGCCGGCAGCATCGTGTTCCATTGCAGCGGCGCCCTGGCTTCCACCCACTTGCAGGCCGCGCGCGATGCCGGTGCGCTGGTGGCCAGCGTGCACCCGATCCGCAGCTTTGCCGACTCGGCGGCGGTGGCCGACCACTTCGACGGCACCTATTGCGGCGTGGAGGGCGACGCTGCCGCGCTGGCAGTGCTGATACCGGCGCTCGAAGCGATCGGCGCGCAGCCGGTGCCGATCGACGCTGGCGCCAAGACCGTGTATCACGCAGCGGCCGTGTTTGCCAGCAACTACCTGGTGACCGTGCTCGATGCCGCGCTGCGCGCCTACCAGGCGGCCGGCGTGCCCGAGGACGTGGCGCGGCGCATGGCGCAGCCGCTGGCGTTCGAATCGATGGCCAACGTGTTTCGGCTCGGTGCTGCCACCGCGCTCAGCGGGCCGATCGCACGCGGCGACCTGGCCACCGTAGCGCGCCAGCAGCAGGCGGTATCGCAATGGGACGCACCCACCGGCGACCTGTACCGCGACCTGGTCGCACCGACCACGGCACTGGCGCGTCGAAAATCTCGATGACGGCCAAACACTGCGGCGTTGCAGTTGAAATGCCACGAATTGACAAATAACTCCGTTGATACATCGACAAACGCCCTGATAAGCAATAAGCTTGATTCTCAGAATGTTTTTTCTGAGAAATTAACAGTTCACAAAGTGCCGCGCTGGCGTCAATTGTATAGGGGTAAAGAATGTTATTTTTGAAAAGCACCACCGTGACGAAAGCGCCGGGCATTTACGACGTCGATATCGCCGCCAAGCCGCCAGGCAAGACTTTCGGCGTATTCATTGCCACCGACCCCGACCATCCGCCGACCGCCGTGCTGGAAAAGCTGGCCGAGTTGGGCTTCAAGAATACTTATAGCGGCGGCTATACCCACAAGGATCGCGGCAAGGTGCTGGACCTGCATTTCCAGAAAGACGGCACCGACCTGTTCCAGGGCTGGAAAGCCGAAGAACTGGAAGGCAATATGGCTGCCATTACTGCCTTGTTCTCCAGCATCGGCGTTGCCATCACCCCGCGCGTGATGTCGCTGGCAGAGGCGTACGCTTAAGTTCATCTCGGGGTCCATGGAGGTATCATGCGCGCATGGACCTTTTTGAAGACGCTGCCGCCACTGCCCTGACTGCCATCCCGATCGAGGATGGCCGGCTCGCCTTTCAGCAACGCCTCCTATTGGACTTGTCGCCGGAAGAAATCTTTTGCCGCCTGCGCGACGAGACCGACTGGCGTGCTGAACAAATCCAGGTGTGGGGCAAACTGCACTGGCAACCGCGCCTGTCGGCCTGGCATGGCGAAGCGCGGTATCGCTATTCCGGCAAGACCTTCGATCCCCAGCCATTTACGCCGCTGCAACTGCACATTAAACAGGCAGTCGAGCAGGCCACCGGCTGCCGTTTCAACAGCGTGCTGCTCAATTACTACCGCGACGAGCGCGACAGCATGGGTTTCCACGCCGACGACGAGCGTGAGCTGGGCCCCGAGCCGGCCATCGCCTCGGTCAGCTTCGGCGCGCCGCGCACCTTCATCCTCAAGCACCGTACCCGACCGCAGACCATCAAGCTGGCGCTGGGCGACGGCTGCCTGCTATTGATGGCTGGCACACTCCAGCAACACTGGACCCACGGTATCAACAAGGAACGCGCCACGCGCGGCCCGCGCATCAACCTCACTTTCCGGCTGATCTTGTGAGTGTTGGCGCACCCAGCTATCCTTTTGCCAGGGGTTTTGACGCAATCTCTTAAGCCTCGCTTAAGTTTTGTCGTTACACGAATTTGCAGTCATTCGTTTGGCTCACATCTCGTTACACTTATTACTAATTCGGTCGTGACGCCTTCGACATCTGGTGGTATCTTGAACACATCGCGATTCAACACAGAGAGAATTGCGATCCCAAGCAAGTCCATAACCACTTTTGCTGAAAGATCGAGATCATGAAAAAAATTATTCTGGCAGTTATTGCTTCCGCAGCCGCCCTGGCTGGTACCTCCGCCTACGCCGATGACGCAGGCACCGGTTACGTCGGTGTTGGCGCCGTCGGCAGCAAATACGAATTCAATGCTCCTAACGCGGTAAGTGGCGAAAACCACAGCGGCTACAAGGCTGGCGGCAAGATCTACGGTGGTTACAATATCGACCAGACCTGGGCAGTTGAAGGCGGTTACACCGATTTCGGCAAAAAATCGTATAACTACACCGCTGGCGGCTTGCCAGGCGGCGTGCGTACCGATGCCCACTCGTACTACCTGGCCGGTAAAGGCACGTGGCCTGTGAACCAGCAAATCGCGCTGACCGGCAAGCTCGGCGTGGCTCGCAACACCAACGAAGTGAGCACCTCCGGTATCTCGTCGGTCAATGGCGACAAGAACAAGACCGCGCTGTACGCATCGGTCGGTGCCGAGTACGCTGTGACCAACAACGTCAAAGTGTCGCTGGAATACGAACACTACGGCAAGAACGACATCGACACCGGTCGTAAAAGCGGTGCTGTTACTGCCGGCGTGCGTTACGCTTTCTAAGCCGAACGTCGCTTAGCTCCTCATAGAAAAAGCCACCGGTCGATCCGGTGGCTTTTTTGCGTTTTGCGGGCAGATCGAGAGGCCGGCGTGATGCCGGCCCTGCTGCTTAGGCCGTGAGCGGCTTGTAGCGGATACGTTTCGGCTTGGCGCCTTCTTCGCCGAGGCGCTTTTTCTTGTCCGCTTCGTATTCCTGGTAGTTACCGTCGAAGAAGGTCACTTGCGAGTTGCCTTCGAAGGCCAGGATGTGGGTGGCGATACGGTCGAGGAACCAGCGATCGTGCGAGATCACCAGCACGGAGCCGGCGAATTCGAGCAGCGCATCTTCCAGCGCGCGCAAGGTTTCCACGTCCAGGTCGTTCGACGGTTCATCGAGCAGCAGCACGTTGCCGCCCTTGAGCAGGGTCTTGGCCAGGTGCAGGCGGCCGCGTTCACCACCGGACAGGTTGCCGACGATTTTTTGCTGGTCGCCGCCCTTGAAGTTGAAACGGCCCAGGTAGGCGCGCGACGGCATTTCGAAGCGGCCCACGCTGAGGATGTCGGCGCCGCCGGACACGTCGTCAAACACGGTCTTGCTGTTGCCCAGCTCGTCACGGCTCTGGTCCACCAGCGAAATACGCGCGGTCTGGCCGATCGCCACTTCGCCGCTGTCCGGCGTGTCGATGCCGGCGATCATCTTGAACAGGGTCGATTTACCGGCGCCGTTGGGGCCGATAATGCCGACGATGGCACCCGGCGGCACGGTGAACGACAGGTTGTCGATCAGCAGGCGGTCACCAAACGCCTTCGAGACGTTCTTGAATTCGATCACTTCGTTACCGAGGCGCTCGGCCACCGGGATGAAGATCTCCTGTGTCTCGTTGCGCTTCTGGTATTCGTGCTCGCTCAACTCGTTGAAGCGGGCCAGGCGGGCTTTCGACTTGGCTTGGCGTGCCTTCGGATTCTGGCGCGACCATTCGAGTTCTTTCTGCAGCGCTTTCTGGCGGGCCGATTCGGTCGATTCTTCCTGCTTCAGGCGCGCCTGTTTCTGGTCCAGCCACGACGAGTAGTTGCCTTTCCACGGGATGCCATGGCCACGATCGAGTTCCAGGATCCATTCGGCGGCGTTGTCGAGGAAGTAGCGATCGTGGGTGATGCCGACCACGGTGCCCGGGAAGCGCAGCAGGAATTGCTCGAGCCATTCGACCGATTCGGCATCCAGGTGATTGGTTGGCTCGTCGAGCAGCAACATGTCGGGCTTGGACAGCAGCAGCTTGCACAGCGCCACGCGGCGCTTTTCACCACCGGACAGCACGCCGATCTTGGCATCCCATGGCGGCAGGCGCAGCGCGTCGGCGGCCATTTCCAGTTGCAGGTTCAGGTTGCCGCCGTCGGACGAGGCGATGATCGCTTCCAGGCGGCCCTGTTCGGCTGCGAGGGCGTCGAAGTCGGCGTCTTCCTCGGCATAGGCTGCGTACACGGCGTCGAGCTTGGCTTGCGCTTCGAACACTTCGCCGAGGCCCGATTCCACTTCCTGGCGCACGGTTTTTTCCGGGTCCAGTTGCGGTTCCTGCGGCAGGTAGCCGATGTTCAGGCCCGGCATCGGGCGCGCTTCGCCCTGGATGTCGGTATCGATGCCTGCCATAATTTTGAGCAAGGTCGATTTACCGGAGCCATTCAGGCCCAGTACGCCGATTTTTGCGCCCGGGAAGAAGGAGAGCGAAATGTCCTTGAGGATCTGGCGTTTCGGCGGGACAATTTTGCCCACGCGGTTCATGGTATAGACGTAATTTGCCATTCAGTGTCTCGGTGAAATGAATCGGTAAAAAGCGCGGTAAAAAAGCGCGGTAAAAATCGCGGTGAAAATCCGGGGAAGGACGACAGGATACGACAAATCCCCTGTTACGCCCACTCTTGCGTCCACTATTTAGGGCTGTTACGCCGGCTGACCCACAGCCCTTCGGCCACGTACAGCGCCAGCGCGGTCCAGATAATCGCAAAGCCGATCAGCCGCTCCTGCGGGAACGCTTCGTGAAAGACCCACACGCCAAGCAGCGCCTGCAAGCTCGGCGACAGGTATTGCAGCAGACCCAGCGCCGACATGGAAATCTTGCGCGCGCCGGCCGCGAACAGCAGCAGCGGGATCGCGGTAATCGGACCGGCCGCCGCCAGCAGCCAGCGCGTGGCGCCGGTGTCGGTGTTCACAAAGGTGTTTTGGCCGTGTACGGTCAGCCAGACCACGTAGCCTAGCGCCAGCGGGAACAGCAGCATGGTCTCGAGCGACAGCCCTTCGAGCGCAGCCAGCGCGGCAGTCTTGCGCAGCAGGCCGTAGCAGGCAAACGAGATGCCCAAAATTAAGGCAATCCACGGCAATTCGCCGGCCGACCACGTGAGCCAGGCCACGCCGCACGCGGCCAGGCCGATGGCCAGCCACTGGCCCCGGCGCAGGGTTTCTTTCAATACCAGCATGCCCAGCATCACATTGATCAGCGGATTGATGAAGTAGCCGAGGCTGGCGTCGAGCACGTGGCCGTTGTTGACCGACCAGATATACACGAACCAGTTCGACGACAGCAGCAATGCGCTGGCAATGAAGGCGCCCAGCACGCGCGGCTGGCGCGCCACTTGCGGCAACCATTTCCATTGCTGGCGTACGGTCAGCACGATGGCCAGGAATAGCAGCGACCACAGCATGCGGTGACCGAGGATTTCCAGCGGCGGCACTTCGCGGATGGCGTGGAAATACAGTGGAAAAATTCCCCAGAGAATAAAGGCGGAGGCGGCGTAGAGAATTCCTGGGTTCATGGTGCAAGGCGGCGAAACTTGTGGTCGGTCTGACATTATGACCTATCCGGGCGTTGCTTGCTGGCCTCAACTTGCTCGCACACTGCAAGGCGGACGCCCACGCGGCGCACAGCGGCGTACACTGGCGATATTGACGAATTGGAACGAATCCGATGCCATCCTCCATGCCAAAATCTCCTTGCGTTTTGACGGACCTTGTCCTACTGTGCAATGCACCAAAACAACAACAGGTGCAATCTTGACCGAGCAACACAAGAAAAGCAGCGTTGCCGCGCTGACCATGGCCGCCATCGGCATCGTCTACGGCGACATCGGTACCAGTCCCCTCTACACCCTCAAGACCATTTTCGATCCCGACCACGGCCTGGCGCTCAACGAAGCCAACCTGCTGGGCATCATTTCCCTGATTTTCTGGGGCCTGACGATGATCGTCTCGCTCAAGTACGTCAGCCTGGTGCTGCGCGCCGACAATCGCGGCGAGGGCGGCATCATGGCGCTGATGGCGCTGGCGCTCAATTCGGTCAACAAGGCTGCGCCGCGCTGGCACTATCCGCTGCTGGTGCTCGGTGTATTCGGCGCCACCATGTTCTACGGCGACAGCGTGATCACGCCGGCCATCTCGGTGCTGTCCGCGATCGAAGGCCTGGAAGTGGCCGCGCCCGGGCTGGAACAATACATCGTGCCGCTGACCATCATTGTGCTGGTGTCGCTGTACGCAGTGCAGCACCAGGGTACGGCCGGCATCGGCCGCTGGTTCGGCCCCATCATGCTGCTGTGGTTTGCCGCGCTGGCGGTGATGGGCGTGATCAACATCGTTGCCGCCCCCGAGATCGTCGCTGCACTGAACCCGATGCACGCGTTCCACTTCATGCTGGAAAACCGCATGATCGCGCTGGTGGCGCTGGGCGCCGTGGTGCTGGCGTTTACCGGCGCCGAAGCGCTGTACGCCGACATGGGCCACTTCGGCAAGAAACCGATCCGCGCCGCCTGGTTCCTGATCGTGTTCCCGGCGCTGGCCATCAATTACCTGGGCCAGGGCGCGCTGCTGCTCACCCATCCGGAAGCGGTCTCGAACCCGTTCTTCCAGCAGCTGGGCGCGTGGAGCGTGTACCCGCTGGTGGTGCTGTCCACGGCGGCGGCGGTGATCGCCTCGCAAGCCACTATTTCCGGCACCTTCTCGATGACCAAGCAGGCCATCGCGCTGGGCCTGCTGCCGCGCATGCGCATCAACCACACGTCGGCCACCGAGATCGGCCAGATCTATATTCCAGCCGTGAACTGGCTGCAGCTGGTGGTGGTGCTGATGGCCGTGGTCGGCTTCGGTTCGTCCGATAAGCTGGCAGGCGCGTACGGCATCGCGGTCACCGCCACCATGCTGGCCACCACGCTGCTGACGTTCTTCGTGATCCGCTACCGCTGGAAATTGCCGCTGTGGGTATGCCTGCTGGCCACCGGTTTCTTCATCACTATCGACATCGTGCTGTTCTCGGCCACCACGCTCAAGCTGTTCCACGGTGGCTGGTTCCCGTTGCTGCTGGCCATCGTGCTGTTTACCGTGATGATGACCTGGAAGCGCGGGCGCGAACTGGTGTTCTCCAACCTGCAAAAGCATGCGATTCCGCTCGAAGAATTCATGGACTCGCTGTTCGTGGCGCCGCCCACCCGGGTGTACGGCACCGCGATCTTCCTGCGCGGCGAGAGCGACGGCGTGCCGCACGCGCTGCTGCACAACCTGTCGCACAACAAGGTGCTGCACGAGCGGGTGGTGTTCTTCACGGTCCACATTGTCGAGGAACCCTATGTGCCGGTGGCCGAGCAGGTGAAAGTGACCGACCTGGGCCACCAGTGCTACCAGGTCAACGTGTATTACGGCTTCAAGGACGAACCGGACGTGCCGAAAGTGCTGCAGCAGTGCGAATGCCTGGGCCTGCCGTTCGAAATGATGGAAACCTCGTTCTTCATCGCCCGCCAGACCGTGATCTCGGCGCCGGACAAGGGCATGGCGCCGTGGCGCGAACACCTGTTCGTGACCATGTCGCGCAACGCGCGCGGCGCGGCCGACTACTACCAGATTCCGCCCAACCGGGTGATCGAACTGGGTACGCAGGTGGAAATCTAGGCAGGCGCGCCCGCAAAAATATGTAACCGAATGTTGTGGCCCGGGCACTGGGTGCCCGGTCTGCTACACTTCTGCTCCTGAAAAGCTGCAAAGCTGCCAAGGAATACGAACTTATCCTCAAAGGTAATCATGAAATCGATGTTGAAACTGATCGCTGCGGCTGTTATCGGCGCAGCCGCGCTGACCGCGTGCGGCGGCCATTACAAGGCGCCGGAAGCCGTGGTGGTGGTGCAGCCGGAGTACAAGCAGACCGATACGCTGGTAGGCACGGGTACCGAAGCCAAGGCCGGCACCGTGGTGACGATCTACGATCCCGTCGATGCCGCCGATAGTACGATTCTTCCCCAGAACAAGAATATCCTGAACAAATATACGAAGGACTCGCAGCTGGTGACCGTCACCTACACCGGTTACCTGTATGACAGCTCCAAGGCGGATGGCAAGGGCGCGGTCGTGGAAACGTCGGTGCCGGGCGAATCGATGTTCCCCGAATTCCCGATGCAGCCGTTTACGCTGGGCGCGGGCAAGCCTCTTGCTGGTACCACTGCGCTGATCGGCTTCGATCAGGCAGTAGTGGGCATGAAGGTGGGCGGCAAGCGCACTGTCGTGCTGCCGGCCATCCTGGCGTATGGCCCGACCGCCATTGCAGCGAGGACGGCAAAGAATGACGCCACAAAGACATTCCCCGCAGTGCCGGCCAATTCGCCGCTGGTGTACGACATCACGCTGGTGTCCGTTTCCATGCTGCCCAATATCATTCCTGTAACGCCGCCTGCCGTGGTGACCGATCTGGTGCCTCCCACCGTGGGATCAGGTCTTGAGGCCGTGGCAGGCAAGTATCCTCAGGTGCGCTATACCTTGTATTTCTACGACGGAACTCGTGCCAACCTGATCGGCACGCAGATTCAAACCAACGTCTCTACCGATACGTCAGTGAAGCCCTTCTCGTTCCTTCTCACCACAGACGTTACAAAGATGCAGACCATCGTAGGCTTTAACAATGCGATCCTGGGCATGAAAGTGGGCGGCAAGCGCACGATCATTATTCCGGGGAAATTTGCCTACGGCATCACTGGTACTACCGGCATTCCGCCCAACACCTCGCTGATATACGAACTCGAACTGGTGGGTGTAACGGATACCGCGCCAGCGGCGTAATCGACATCCCCCAGGCAAGAACGGCGGCAGCGATGCCGCCGTTTTTTTTCGTGCAGTCCGGTATCAATCGCGCAGCGCCTGCACCGGCGACGTGCGCATCGCCGCCAGCGTATGGCGGGCGGCGGCCAGCGCCACCACCAGCAGCGCCAGCGCCAGGGCCGCCAGCGGCGCCCAGCGGCCCCAAGGCGCATGCGCCACGAACGGCGCCAGGTAGCGCTCCACGCCCAGCACCGCCAGCGGCAGCCCGAGCAGCGCGGCGGCGCCGGTGAGCAGCACGAATTCCCTGGCGACCAGCGCCGCAATCGCGGCCCGGCCGGCGCCATGCAGCTTGCGCAGCACGATCTCGCGCCCGCGCCGCTGCACGCTGGCGGCCGCCATCGCATACACCCCGAACGCCGCCAGCGCCAGCACCATTGCGGTTGCCCAGCCCAGCATGCGCGCCACCCGTTCATCGGCGGCATAGGCTTCGGCCGGGTAGCTGGCGGCGCGCCGCACCACCGGCGGCGCGGTGGGCACGTAGCGGGCGACTGTGGCGGCAATCGCCGCTGCTGCTGCGGCCACTGCGGCCTGGTCGCTTCGGCCTGCCAGGCGCACCGTCAGCAGATTGCTGTCGCGCGCCAGCTCGTACAGGATAGCCCGCGCCGGCGCGCGCAAGGACTCCCAGCGGATATCGGGCGCCACGCCGACGATGCGGTACGAGGTTCCGACAATCCGCTGGCCGGTGGCCTGGGCGGCAGACTGCCAGCCCAGTGCACGCACTGCGGCGCCATTGAGCACTACCGGCCGGTCTTGTTCGATACTTTGTCCAATACCTTGCCCGATAGTTTGCTCGGTACCTTGCCCGCCATTCTGCCCGTCCGGTTGACCGGCGGCGTGCTTGGGCGCGTGCTCGGCTGGCTTTCCGGCGCCCGGGCCGCCGGTGCGCTCCAGGCGCGGATCGAACAGGCGGCCCGCCACCGGCGTCAGGCCATACACATCGAAGAAATCGGCGCCGACGGCGTACACGGTGAGCGAGGCGCTGCTGCCATCGAGCCTCTGCACCGCCACGCTGCCCAGGGTGCCGGTGCCGTCGTCGCGTCCCGGCACGGAGCGGCTGTCGGCCACGCCTGCCACGCCGGGCAGCCGGGCCAGCGCGTCGCGCAGCGCCGCTACCGGGACCGTATCATCGCCGCGCGGCAGCTCGACCACCAGCAGCGGCGCCGCATCGAAGCCGGCCGGCGCGGTCGCTGCAAAGCGGGTTTGCCACAGGATCGCCAGCGCCACCGCGCCCATGGCCATGGCCGCGCCGAACTGCAACGCCGCCAGCACGCGCCGCAGCCACGCGCCACCGGCCGTCTCGCCGCTGCGATGCGACAGCACCCGCCCGAGATCGACGCCGCGCGCCAGCCAGCCCGGATACACGCCTGCCGCCGCGCCCAGCACTGCGCCGCCGGCCAGCGCCAGCGCCACGCTGGCCGGCGTGAACAGGCCCGCCAGCGGCCACGCCAGCAGGTCGGACGCCACCGGCGCAAGCAACCAGGCCAGCAACACCCCGGCAGCAGCGGCAGCGGTGGACAGCAGCACCGACTCGATCATGAACTGCGTAAGCAGCTGGTCAGTGCCAGCGCCCAGCACGCGCCGCATGGCGATCTCGCGCTGGCGGCGCACCACGCGCATGGCGGCCAGGTTGACGTAGTTGAGCGCGGCGAGCAGCAAAATCACCACGCCGGCGCCGGCCATCGCCAGCACCAGGCGGCGATCACCGCGCGGGCCGGTGCCCATGGTGCCGGCCACGCTGCGGTCGAAATACGCCTCGCTCAAAGGCCCCAGGGCGATATCGACCATCTTGCGCTGTCCCAGCGCCGCCTTCATCTCGGGCGTAGCGATGTCGCCCCAGGGCGCCCGGTCGATCACATCCTGCAGCACCTGTTGCAGCGCGCCCGGCTGCACCCCGGGACCGGTCCTGACGTAGATGCGGCCGCCGATACCCATCCAGTTGGCCAGCGCCTGGCGCCGCTCGGGCTCGGGCCACAGCGCGGTGTTCACCCCGGCCAGGATGCCGAACTGGATGGTGCTGTTGGCGGGGCGGTCGGCCAGTACCGCGCGCACCTGCACCGTCTGGCCGTTGATCTCGACCGTGCGGCCCAGCGCGGTGGTGCTGCCATCACCGAACAACTGGCGCGCCGCCTGGCGCGTGACGGCCAGGCCGTCGGGCCGCGTGAGCGCCTGCTGCAAGTCGCCTTCCAGCGCGCGCAGACCGGCAATGCGCTCGAATGCGGGATCGACCAGCGTGACCTCCACCGCGCGCGGCAGCCCTTGCAGGCGCGCGGTGGCCTGGCGCGGCCACCAGGCGCTGACATCGAGCGGCAAGCCGCTGCGTAACGCCACTTCGCGCAGCGCGAACGGCGTGTACTCCATCCACTGTGGCTGCGGAATAAAATTGAGCCGGTGCTTGACCAGGTACACCTGCTCGCGGGCGGGCACGTCGCGGTCGTAAGTGAACGCGTAGCGCGCATAGCCGAGCAGCAGGAAGCACACGGCAAAGCCGGCGGCCAGGCCCAGCAACTCGATGGCCGATTGCAGTGGCTGGCGCGCCAGCAGGCGCAGACCGATGCGCCAATGGCGCGCCAGATTGAAGAAGTTCATCGTCTCTCCTCGATGGGTTCAATCGCGCAGCGCCGCCACGGGCGCCATGCGCAGTGCGGCCAGGGTGTGACGGCTGGTGGCCAGCAGCGCCACCAGCAGGGCCAGCGCCAGCGCGGCGGCCAGCGTCCAGGCGCCGATCGGCGCCCGCTCGGTGTAGGCGGCCAGGTAACGCTGTATCGCCAGTGCTGCCAGTGGCAGTCCCACCAGCGCGCCGGCGCCGACCAGCAGCGAAAATTCTCGGCCCAGCATCACGGCGATATGGCGGCGGCGAGCGCCATACAGCTTGCGCAGCACGATCTGGCGCCGGTGCCGCTGCACGCTGTAGGCCGACAGCACATAGATGCCGAAAGCGGCCAGTATCAGCGCCACCGCGCTGGTGTAGCCGAGCAGCCGCGCCACGCGGGCGTCGTCGGCATAGCGGTCGGCCAGCACGGTCTCCTGGCGCTGCAGGTCCATGATCTGGTTTGGAAAATGGCGCTGCCACAGCAATGCCACCTGGTCGTAGGCGACAGCAAAGCTGTCGCTGCTGCGGATGGCCAGCGTACGGCCCGGGCGCAGGCGGTAAATGATGGCGCCCGCTGGCGCCCGCAAGTCCTGGAAGCGCACCTCGGGGCTGATGCCGAGAATATGCTCACCGCGCGGCAGGTTCTTGCCCACGGCCTGTTCGGGCGTGGCATAGCCCAGCGCCAGGGCAGCTGCGGCATTGAGTACGACATCGTCCGACGGGGAGGGGGTGCTTGATGCCGCCCGCTGCGGATCGAACAGCTGGCCGTGCAGCGCTGCCAGTCCGTGCAACGCAAACCAGTTCGGACTGATGAATTTGCCTTCCACGCGGATGTCGCGACCATCCGGCGCGACCATCATGGTGACCAGCTTCATGCGGTCGCGCCCCACCGCCTCGGAAATCGTGGCCACGCCGTCGATGCCCGGCACGCGTGCCAGTTGTTCAATCAGGCTCTTGGCCGCCGGCGTATCGGAGTTTTCCGGCAGCGCCAGTACCAGCAACTGGCGCGGATCGAAGCCGGGCAGGGCGCGGCTGGCATACCAGGTTTGCCAGCCCACCGCCAGCGCGGTGGCGCCAATGGCCATGGCGCTGGCAAATTGCAGTACCGTGAGCAGGCGCCGCACCCACAGGCCGCCGATGGTTTCGCTGTTGCCGCGTCCTGCCAGCGCGGGACCGGGCAATGCCGCCTGCGCCAGCCACGCCGGATAGGCGCCAGCCAGCACGCCAACGACCGCGCCGCCGGCCAGCGCGAGCAGGCAGTTCGCGGGCGTGAACACGCCTTCCAGGCGGCGGTTGACCAGGTCGGAAAACATGGGCAGCAGCAGCCACGCCAGCAGCAGACCGGCGCTGGCGGCCAGCAAGGCGGTCAGCACCGCTTCGCTGAGGAACTGGCGGATCAATTGCGGCGTCCTGGCACCGAGCAGTTTGCGGATGCCGATTTCGCGCTGGCGGCGCAGGGTGCGCACGGTGGCCAGGTTGACATAGTTGATGGAAGCGAGCAGCAAAATCAGCAGGCCGCCAGCGGCCATGCCGGCCACGGTGCTGCGCTGGCCATAACGCGCACCGGTGCGGCTGGCGGCCAGGTCCGGATCGAAGTACATATCGCGTACCGGCAGCACGCTGATATCGCTCACCTTCATGCCATTGAGGGCTTTGCCCACGGTGCTGTTCCGGATGCGCACGGTGGGCGGCGCCACGTCAGTGGCTTGCTGCAGCATGGCAGCCAGTTGTGCGCTTGATACGCCGGGCGCCAGCTTCAGGTACAGCGGCGCGCGGCCCCAATCGCTGACGGCGGTGGTACGCTCGGCCCAGGCGCTGCTGCCGCTGCCCACCAGCGCCTCGTAGGTGACGCTGGCGTTGGCCGGTGGGTCGGGCAGGATGGCCCGCACCAGCAGTGCGGCGTCGGCGGCGCGCACGGTGCGTCCCAGCGCCGGGCCGGCGCCGAACAGCCTGGCCGCGCCAGCGCGGGTGAGCGCCAGGCCGTCGGGCCGGCCCAGCGCCGCCGCCAGGTCGCCTTCCAGCGCGCGCACGCCGAACATGGCGCCGAACGCCGGATCGACCACCACCAGTGGCAGCGCCTGCAGGTCGGCGTCAGCGCGCAGCGGCACATCGAGGGGCAGGGCGATGGTGGCCGCTTGCGCCAGGCCGCTGGTGATGGCCAGATCGCGCAGCGGCACATACGCAATCAGCTGCCAGTCGGGGCGGGGAAACCCGTTGATACGCTGCTTGACCACCACGACGCGGTCGTGATCAGGCACCGCACTGTTGTAGTTGAGGCAGTAGGCGACGTAGCCGAACAACAGGAAGCAGGCCGCAAAGCCCACGGCCAGGCCGCCGATCACCACCAGCGAATAAACCGGTTGCTGCACCAGCAGGCGCCAGCCGATGCGAAAGTCGCGCAGGTTCATGGGCTTATGCCGCCTGCAGCGCGTCGACCACTACCCGGCCATCGAGCAAATTGAGCGTGCGCGACGCCTGCGCCGCATGGTCGGGGGAGTGGGTGACCATCACCACCGTGGTGCCTTCGGCGTTGATCTGGCGTAGCAGGCGCATGACTTCGTCGCCGTGGGCGGAATCGAGGTTGCCGGTCGGTTCATCGGCCAGCAGCACGGCGGGGCCGGCGACCAATGCGCGCGCGATCGCCACCCGCTGCTGCTGGCCGCCCGACAGCTGTGACGGCCGGTGCGCGGCGCGGTGGCCCACGCCCAGTTTGTCGAGCATGGCAGTGACGCGCGTGCGCCGTTCGCGTGCCGGCGTGCCGTTGTATTCGAGCGCCAGTTCCACGTTCTCGAACACGGTCAGTTCTTCGATCAGGTTAAAACTCTGGAAGATGAAGCCGATGCGCCCGCGCCGCAGCGTATTGAGCTGCGATTCGCTCCAGCCAGCGATGTTACGGCCTTCGAACCAGTACTCGCCCTGGGTGGGCACATCAAGCAGGCCGAGGATGCCGAGCATGGTTGATTTGCCGCAGCCCGATGGCCCGGTGATGGCCACGTATTCGCCGGCCTCGATATGCAGGTCGATGCGATCGAGCGCCGTGGTTTGCACTTCTCCTGCCTGGTGGATCTTGCTGACGCCGACGAGTTTGAGCATAGCGATTGCCTTTCTGGTTGATGAGGGAATTTACTGCAGTTTTCAGCGCGCGAGTTGCAGCCGTGGTGAATTTCCGTAAGCGGCGTAGCTGGACAGGATCACGCGGTCTCCGGCTTGCAGCCCCGCCAGCACTTCGAGCTGGGCGTTGTTGCGGCGGCCTACGCGCACGGCGCGCCGCTCGGCGCCACCGCCAGCGGCGTCCAGCACATACACCCAGGCGCCGCCGCTGTCGTTGATGAAGGCGCCGTTGGGCAACAGCAGCGCCGGCGCCGGCTCGCCCAGCGTGATGCGCGCATCGAGGCTCTGGCCCGGGTTGAGCACCGGCGGCTGCTCCCTGGTGAACACCAGGTCGACGATGAAGCGGCCGTCCTTGATTTGCGGGTAGATGGCGCGGATATCGGCCGGGTAGTCGCGGCCGTCCTGGGTCACGGCGCCGTGGCGGCCCACGGCCATGCGATTGAGGTAGTACTCGTCCACGCTGGCGGCAAGCTTGAAGCGCGCCGGATCGTCGATGCGGCCGATGTTCTTGCCGGTGGCGACCGATTCGCCCACCTGCAAGCGGAAATTGGTGAGCCGTCCGGCCACCGGCGCGCGCACGGCCAGCGCATCCACTGTGCCCGCCACCAGCTTCAAACCCGAGTCCAGCCCGTCGATGGCGCTTTCCAGTTGCTGGGCGGCGGCGTTGCGTACCTGCGCTTCGGTGGTGGCGGCCAGTTCCTGCTGTGCCAGCAGGTGCTGCTGCTGCGCCAGTTGGTCCTTCGATTCCTCGAGCGCCACCGACGAAATAAACCCCTGCGCAGCCAGGCGCACGTTGCGGTCGTGGCGTTTTTGCGCCTGTTCCAGGTTGAAGCGCAGGTCGTCGAGGCGGCGCCGGTGGTCGCTGGCGCTGGCTTCCTGCGCGACGCGCAAATTGGACAGGTTGAAGATGCTCACCGCGTGCTCGGACTGGCGCGCCAGCAGCTCCAGGTGGCGCTGCGGATTCGAGATGCGGAACAGCAGCTCGCCCTGTTTGACCAGCGCGCCGTCAACCGCCAGCACTTCTTCCACGCGGCCCGATTCCACCGCGTCGAGGATCACCGAATGCAGCGGCTCGGCGCTGGCGCGCACGACGATGTCGTCGATGAACACGCCGCGCGTTACCTGGCCGATGCGCAAGTCGGTCCCATCGACACGCAGGCCGCGCGGCAGTATCGACCACAGCGCATATCCAGCGATCAGCAAGGTCAGCGCGATGGCGGCACCGATGGCAAGGCGGCGTCCGCGCCGGCGCGGGACGATGGTGTCCATGGCCGCACCGCTGGCGGGCAAGGTGGTGGGGGCCGGTGAATTTTTTTTGCTGTGCATGGCGGACGTACAGCAAAGCGTGTGCCATGCACAGCAAGCCAGCAATCATGCGGGTTGCGCGGGTGTGGCGGGAGCAGGTGTCCGGTATCGAACACCGCCCGCTGTTCGCAGATGGACAGTGGTGGCGGCGGCATCCGCCAACCGGCGCCGGGGCCGTCCCCGCACCGCTGGCGCGCTGCTAGAATGACCACATGTCCGCCCACATCCTGATCCTCGACGACGACCCCGATGTCGCCACTGCCGCCCGCCTGCTGCTGCGCCGCCGCCATGGCGCCGTGGCCACGCTCGGCGATCCTTCCGGGCTGCCGGCGCTGCTGGCCCAGGGCGTACCGGACGTGGTGCTGCTCGATTTGAATTTTACGCCCGGCTGCATCGACGGCGCCGAAGGGCTGGCGCTGCTCGACCTGCTGCGCGCGCAGCCGAAACCGCCGGCGGTCATTGCCATGACCGCCTATGCCGGCGTGCCGCTGGCGGTAGCAGCGCTGCAGCGCGGCGCGGTGGATTTCATCACCAAGCCATGGGACAACGAGCGCCTGGTCGCCACGGTGGACCAGGCACTGGCCCGCCGCGCTGCCGTGCGCACACCTGCCGCTTCCTCGGAGCTGATGGGCGAATCGAACGCGATGCGCGAACTGAACGCGCTGATCGCCAGCGTGGCGCCCACCGAAGCGAACGTGATGGTGCTCGGTGAAAACGGCGTGGGCAAGGAACTGGTGGCGCGCGCGATCCACGCGCAGTCGCGCCGCGCTGCCGGCACGCTGCTGGCGGTGGACATGGGCGCGTTGCCCGAATCGACGTTCGAGAGCGAGTTGTTCGGCCACCGCAAGGGCGCTTTCACCGACGCGCGCGCCGACCGTGCCGGTCGCTTCCAGGCCGCGCGCGGCGGCTCGCTGTTTCTCGACGAGATCGGCAACATGCCGTTGGCCGCCCAGGCGAAGCTGTTGACGGCGCTGGAACGGCGCGAAGTCACGCCGATCGGCGCCGACAAGCCCGAGGCGATCGACGTGCGCATCATCAGTGCCACCAACCTCGATGAGACGCGGCTGTTCGACCCGGCCGTGTTCCGGCCCGACCTGCTGTTCCGCCTCAATACCATCGTGCTGCGCGTGCCGCCGCTGCGCGCGCGGCGCGACGATATCGCGCTGCTGCTGGCGCATTACCTGAAGATGTACGAGGCGCAGTACGAACGTCCTGTGCGCACGGTGGCCGGCGCGGCGCTCGACAGCCTGGTGCGCTACGACTGGCCCGGCAATGTGCGCGCGCTGCGCCATGCGTGCGAACGGGCGGTGATCCTGGGGCAGGGCGCGCAATATGGGCTGGCCGATTTCGCGCTGGGCGGCCCGGCGCTGCCGGCCGCCACCATGACGCCAGCCGCCATCGACGGCAGCGGCGGTACCAACGCCAGCACATTAGCGCCCGTGTTCGCCCCATCCTGCACAGATCATGATGGCACGCTGGACGCGCTTGAACGCCACGCCATTGCCAGCACGCTGGCCCGGTTCAATGGCAATATCAGTCACGCCGCCAAGACGCTGGGCATCAGCCGCGCCGCGTTGTACCGCAAGCTGGGCAAGCATGGCATCTGAACGCCGGCTGCAGGTCGGCGTGGCCGCCGCCGTGGCGGCCTTGCTGGCGCTGGCCGTGGCGGCCGACGCGCTCACACCCGAGCCGCGCCGCATCGTGCTGTGTGCGCTGCTCGGCCTGATGCCGGCCGCACTGCTATGGCGCTGCCTGCAAGCGCTGGGCCGCCGCCCGCCGCGCATGGAGGCGACCGGCGGTGGTGCTGCGTCCCCCAGGGACTGCGACGACAAGCTGGCAGCGCTGCTGGCGCTGGAAGCGCGCCTCGAACATGCGCCAATCGCGCTGTTCCGCCTCGACCACGCCAGCGGCGCCGGCGCGCTGGCGCCGCTCAACGGCAGTGCGCGCCGACTGCTGGCGCCGGGCCGCGCCAGCGCACCAGCGGCGCTGCGCGAGCTGCTGGCGGCGCAGCCGGTGGGACAACGCCGACTGGTTAGCTTCGACACCGAGCGCGGCGCCGAGCGGGCGCTGGTGGCTGTCTCCGCGCTGGCGCTGCACGGCGCGCCGCAGCGGCTGGTGGCGCTGATGCCGGTGGAAAGCGAACTGGAAGCGGAAGCGCTGAACGCCTGGCGCGAACTGGTACAGGTGCTCACCCACGAAATCATGAATTCGCTGACGCCGGTGGCCTCGCTGTCGCGCACCGCGTGCGGCTTGCTCGACGACGCGGCAGCCACGCTGCCCGCCGATATCCACGCCGACCTCGATACCGCGCTCGATGCGATTGCGCGCCGCGCCGCCAGCCTGGTCGATTTCGTGGCCAGCTACCGCAGCCTGTCCACGGTGCCGGCGGCGCAACCGCAACGGGTGGCGCTGGCAGCGGAGTTCGCGCGGCTGGCGGCGCTGGTGACGCCTGGCTGGCAGGCCATGGGCGGGCAGGTGGTGTTTGCGGTGGAGCCGGCGTCGCTGGAAGCGGTGATCGATGCGGGCCAGCTGGAACAGGCGCTGATCAACCTGCTGAAAAATTCGGCCGAGGCGGCAGCCGCAGCGGGCGTGGCGCAGCCGCAGGCCACCGTCACCGCGCGCCTGAGCCGGGGCGGGCGGCTGCGCATCGAGGTGGCCGACAATGGCCCCGGCGTGCCGGCAGCGCTGGCCGCGCACATCTTCACGCCGTTTTTCTCGACCAAAAAGCAGGGCCGCGGCATCGGCCTGGCCATGGTGCGGCACCTGGTGCACGCCAACGGCGGCACGGTGCGCTATGCGCGGCCGGTCGGCGCCGGCGCGCGTTTCATGCTGACGTTTTAGGAAGTGAGGGAAGCAGGGCGCAGCATGTCGATGTGCATGATGCCGTCCTCGTCGTACGGGTCGGTCACGGTGACAAAACCATAGCCGCCATAGAATTTTTCCAGGTGCGCCTGGGCGCCGATGCGGCAGGCGTCGCGCGGGTACAGCGCATCGACCAGCGGCATGGCGTAATCGAGCAGGGCGCGGCCGATGCCGGTACCGCGCGCAGCCTGCGTGGTGAGCACGCGGCCGATCGACATCTCGTCGTACTTGAGACCCGGGGGCAGCACCCGCAAGCTCGCCTGCAACACGCGCTGGCCATCGACCGTGCGCCACGCCATCAGGTGGTGGCAGTGCGGATCGAGACCGTCGATGTCGGGATACAGGCAGGTTTGTTCGAGGATGAACACCTGCTGGCGCTGGCGCAGCACCTCGTACCAGTCGCGTGCGGGGATGTCGTCAAAGGGTAACCATTGCCACTCAATCATGTGCGTTCCGGAAGTATGCGAAACGATAATTGTATGTGAAAAAAGCCGGCATCCTTGCGAATGCCGGCTTTTCCGGTACTGCGGCTGAGCTTAAACGATGGTCAGCGTGACGTCGATGTTGCCACGGGTGGCGTTCGAGTACGGGCACACGATGTGGGCAGCGTCCACCAGTTTCTGCGCGGTGTCGCGGTCCAGGCCTGGCAGCGAGATTTTCAGTTCCACTTCGATGCCGAAGCCGGTCGGAATGGCGCCGATGCCCACGGTGCCTTCGATCGACACGTCGCTTGGCACGGCGATCTTGTCGCGGCCGCCGACGAATTTCATCGCGCCCAGGAAGCAGGCCGAGTAGCCGGCTGCGAACAGTTGCTCAGGGTTGGTACCGGCTGCACCTGCGCCGCCCAGTTCTTTCGGGGTGGTCAGTTTGACGTCCAGCACGTTGTCCGACGAGACGGCTTTGCCTTCACGGCCGCCGGTAGCGGTGGCGGTTGCGCGGTAGAGAACTTTTTCGATCGACATGATGTATTCCTTTCAGAGACTACGGTGAATGAGGGAACAACTTTTCAATTTTAATGCGTTGTTTCACGTTGGCGCTGCGTCTTTATATTTGCGTAGCGCCCATGAACATCACTATACATAGTGTGCGATCTAATCGCAAGCTATATTTGTAAGAAGTTGTGACAGTGGCTGCCTGGCACATTCGTCAGCTGGGTTTCAAGCTCGAGGACATTAAAATCATCCTCAACTCGCACGAGCATTTCGACCACGCGGGCGGTATCGCCGAGTTGCAGAAAATGGATTCGATTGCGACTTCCTGGTGTCCGCCCACCCGGAGGCCAGCAACCTGTGGCAGCGCAAGGCGCGCCAGCCGGCCGAAGGCAATACCGCCTTCATCGACCGCCAGGCCTGCCGCGACTACGCGGCCAAGGGCCAGCAACGGCTGGACCAAACGCTGGCAGCTGAAGCCGTAAAAAACTAAGACCCGCCGCAGCGGGCCTGGTCGCCAGTCAAACTATCAGAACTTGTGCGACAGCTTGAGTGAAGCAAAGCGCCCGCGCGGGTCGGCCTGGGTGTAGTCGAAGAATGCCGTGGACGAATCCCACGACGGCCGCTTGTCGGTCAGGTTCGACACCACCAGTCCCACCGACGTTTGCGGCGTCACCCGCCACGCCAGGTTCAGGTCCAGCGTGCCGATCGGCGCCACGGTGTCGCCCTTGCGCGTGGTTTGTTCGTAGCCGTCGGTGTAGTTCCAGGTCACGGTGTTCGACCACTGGCCGATGTCCCAGGTAGCCGCCGTCACGCCGCGCCATTTCGGTATCGAGCCGAAGTAGTTGGTGCCGGCGCCGTCGGTCAGCCTGGCGCCGGTGGACAGCGGCGCTTCGAATTTCAATACCCGGCTCAGCTGGCCGTTGATGGTGAGATTGCCCCAGCCACCACCAATGAATTTATAACGGGCGTCGAGGTCGAGGCCCGACACGTGACGTTCGCCCTGGTTCGCATACTGGCGGTACAAGGTCAGGATGCGGCCATCGACGCCGCGCACGATGTTCTGTGGCGCGGTGGCTTCGTTGGCGATGATGGTGTCGGCGGTTTCGGTGCCGATCACGTCTTTCTGGCGGATCCGGTAGTAATCGAGGCCGATGCTGCTGTTCTTGGTCGGCGCGATCACCACGCCCAGGTTCAGGTTGTTCGACCGCTCCGGGCTCAGATTGGTATTGGCGCGCGTGATGTTGGTGATGCCGCGTGCCTGGGTGGGCGAGACCGGATCGCGCGGATCGAGCACGTTGGCGTAACTGACCGCCGTACTGTTGGTGCTTTCCGGCAGCGACGGCGCGCGGAAGCCACGCGAGGCCGTGCCGCGCAGCAGCAGCCAGTTGAACGGCTCGTAGCGCAGGCTCACCTTGGGCGAGAACGAACTGCCGAAATCGTCGTAGCGGTCGGCACGGCCGGCCAGGTTCAGGTTCAGGTCCTGACGCAGCGGCACGTTAAACTCGGCAAACAGCGCCGAGACGTCGCGTTGGCCCTTGATGATATTGATCGCCGGGCGCAGCTCGGTGCCGCTCAAGACAAAGGTGGACGTGTTGGAATCCATTTCCTCGCGCCGCCACTGGGCGCCGAATGCGAAGCCCACCGTGCCGGCCGGCAGCGCGAACAGATCGCGCGAGGCCGAGAAGTCCACCGTGGTCAACGTCGATTCCGCCGGGCGCAGGGTGGACAGGCGCAGGGCCTGGCGCACCGCTTCGCCGTTGGCCGACTGGTTGGCGAAGTTGTAGCTGCCGTTGGCCAGCACGTCCTGGAACACGTAGCGATTGACGAAGTTATCCACCGTCTCCTTGAGCTTGCTGCCCGAGCGGCCGATCGATGCATCGTAGGTCCAGCCGGCCGCCGTGCCTTTGATGCCGGTGAGCGCGCGGTAAAAGTCCACCCGGCCCACCTTCATGCGCGGACCGAGGTCGAACAGCGTGGCGTTGATGGCCACCGGCGTGGCGCCCTGATTGTTCGGGTGACCCACCGGCAGCGTGACGGCGATGTCGTCGAGCGACTGGGTGGCGTTGTTCCATGCGCGCAGGCCGGTGCCCACCGTGAGCGGCGCGCTGAAGGTTTGCGCGGCGCTCGAATAACCGTACAGCAGGTCGGCGTAGGCGTCGGTGTCGGCATCGAGCCGCACGGTGCCCAGCAGCGCCGTGTGCACGCGTTTCACGCCCGGGATCAGGGTTTTATATTGGGCCGGGTTATACGCCAGCACGGTGCCGGCCTTGCCCGGGGTGATGGCGTCGTAAGGCACCAGTTGCAGCGGGCCCTGGACGCCGCCGAGCAGCCGGGTAGGGTCGGTACCGTAGTAATTGGTCGGCACCCACGCCAGCGTGCCATTCTTGTAGCTGCGGAAGTCGCTGCCGGCCATCCAGGCCACATCGCTTTGCTGCAGCTTGTCGCGTTCCATCGCGTCGGCCGACAGCACCACGCTGTAGCCATCGCGATCGAGGTCGCCGAAACCGGTTTTCAGCGCCACGCTTTTTTCGGTCTGGCCCGTGCCTTCGGTGGATCTGCCCGCCTGTGCCTTGATCTCGGTGCCGGTGAACTGCTGGTACAGGATGATGTTGACCACGCCCGCCACCGCGTCCGAGCCGTACACCGACGAGGCGCCGTCCTTGAGGATCTCGATGCGCTGCACCGCCTCCATCGGCAGGCTGTTGAGATCGACAAAGGTCTCCTGCAGGTTTTGCGCGGTGGCGAAACTGGCCACGCGCTTGCCGTTCACCAGGATCAGCGTGTTCTTCTGGCCCAGGCCGCGCAGCGACAGGCCGGCCGTGCCGGCCGAGAAGCTGCCCGTGTACTGCTCGTTATAGCTGTTGCCGCTGTTGGCGGAGATCGCGCGCAGCACGTCGGCCACGGCGGTCTTGCCGGTGGCCGCCAGGTCCTTGGCGGTGAGCACCTGGACCGCGCTGGCGCCTTCCTTCTGCGTCACGCGCAGGTTGGAACCGGTGACGGTCACGCGGGCCATGTCAGAGGGGGCATCGGTCTGGGCGCTGGCCAGCAGCGGCAGGGCGGCAGCCATCGCCAGGGTCAGGCGCAGCGGAGTCAGGGGGAGGCGGGAAGAGAACATGGGCAGCAATCATGGCAAGTCGATAATTTGCGCACTATAAAGGTGCAAGCTGGGCAGAAGGAACGAATGATTTTTGCCGTGGTTATCTGTTTTTTGCATGTCGCCCGTGCCATGTGCGCCACAGGCCGTGTGTTAGACTTTTCTCCCAAGATATTCACACCGGTGCCCCCATGAGTTTGCGCGACAGCCGCCGCCTGCCAGGCCTCAGCACCCTGCTGACGATCGTGATCGCGGCTGCCACGCTGCTGGTCACGGGCCTGATGGTGTGGATCGTGGGCGGCATCGCCACCACCGACATCAAACGCACCGTAGGCGAGATCCTGGCCGAACGGGCCCGCACGGCAGCCGATATGATCGACGACAACATGGCCACGCGCTACCTCGAAGTGCGCCAGCTGGCCGAGCGCATCGACCGCGACCCCGCCTATGCCGGTCGCGCCACTGCCGCCCGCCGCGCGCTGCTCGAACAAGTGCAAACCTCGGCCCCGCAATACGCCTGGATCGGCCTGGCCGGCGCCGATGGCAAGGTTGTGGCCAGCACCGGCGGCCTGCTCGAGGACGTGGATGTGTCGGCGCGGCCGTGGTTCAGCGACGCCGTCAAGGGCATCTTCGTCCACGATGTCCACGACGCCAAGCTGCTGGCCAAGCATTTGCCGCTCGACCGCGGCAACCCGCAGCGCTTTGTCGATCTGGCCTTTCCGGTGCGCCTGGCCACGCCCGATGGCGTAGCCCCCGGCGTGCTGGGCGCGCACCTGAGCTGGGGCTGGATCGGCCAGCTGGGACGCATGTTCAATGCGCCGGTGGCCGACCGTCCGGTGGAGATCATGGTGCTGGCGGCCGACGGCACCGTGCTGATGGGACCCGACGACGCCGTCGGCAACCGGCTCGAACGGCTGGCGCCCGGCGCGCCGGCGGCGTCGCCGGTGGCCACCGAGCTGCAATGGGTCGATGGCAAACGCTATATCACGGCGCGCTACGCCACCCACGGCAAGGGCGATTACCCGGGCCTGGGCTGGACCGTGCTGGCGCGCCAGCAGGCCGATACCGCGTATGCCCACGTGGTCAATATGCAGCGCCGCATCTACCAGAGCGGCATCGTGCTCACGCTGCTGTTTTCGGTGGGCGGCTGGCTGCTGGCGCGCAAACTGACCGCGCCACTCCTGGCCGCAGCCGAGGCGGCAGCGGCCATCGGCGCCAGTACCGACCATGATGACACCAACGGCGCCACGCTGTCGGTGCGCGGCGGCTTTTACGAAGTGCACACCCTCACCGGCGCGTTCGACGCGCTGCTGGCGCGCCTCGCGCAAAAGCGCGACGAACTCAATACCCTCAACGCCGCGCTCGAACACAAGGTGGCGCAGCGCACGGAGGCGCTCGAAGCATCGCTGGCCGCCAAGTCGCGCAGCGAGGAGCAGGAGCGCGCAGCGCAGCGCAAGGCCCACGACAGCGAAAAATTCCTGCGCACCATCGCCAACAACAGTCCGGCGCTGATCGCGTATGTCGATCGCGACCACGTCTACCGTTTTGCCAACCACGCCCACCAGCGCATCCTGGGCATTGCTCCGGACGCCATGATCGGGCATCACATGGCCGAGGTGCTGGGCGACGATGTATACGGCGTGCTGCGCGGCCGCATCGCGCGCGTGCTCGACGGCGCCACCGTGCATTTCGAGGAAGCGTTCGACCGCCCCGGCTGGCCGCAGCACTTCATGACCGATTACATTCCCGACGCCGATGGCGACGGCCCGGTGCGCGGCTTCCACATCCTGGTCACCGACATCACCGCGCGCAAGCAGATCGAGATCGCCCAGGCAGCCAACGAAAAACTGGCCGAAGCGGCCAACCGCGCCAAGAGCGAATTTGTCGCCAACATGAGCCACGAGATCCGCACGCCGATGAACGCGGTGCTGGGCGCCTCGCATTTGCTCGGCAATACCCGCCTGACCGGCGAGCAGCGCGGCTACCTGGAACTGATCGAGTCGTGCGGCCGTTCGCTGCTGCACATCATCAACGACATCCTCGACTTTTCCAAGATCGAAGCGGGCAAGATCCAGATCGAGCACGAAGCGTTCGACACCCACGGCCTGGTCGAGGCCGCCGAAGCGGCCATGCTGTCCTCGGGCCGCAAGCCCGGGGTGGAGCTGGCCATCGTGGTGCCGGCCGACTTCCCGGAACGGCTCGTCGGCGACGCCATGCGCATGCGCCAGATCATCACCAACCTGGTCAACAACGCCCTGAAATTCACCGCTGCCGGCGAGGTGGTGGTGCGCCTGGCGCTACACGGCGGCGAGCTGGCCATCACCGTGCGCGACACCGGCATCGGCATGTCGGCGGACCAGCAACAGCGCCTGTTCCAGCCGTTCGAGCAGGCCGACATGTCCACCTCGCGCAAGTACGGTGGCACCGGCCTGGGGCTGGCCATCTCGCGCAAGCTGGTGGCGCTGATGAAGGGCAATATCGCGGTCACCAGCGCGACCGGCGCCGGCGCCGAGTTTACGGTCACGCTGCCGGTGGCTCTGGCGCCCAGTCCGGGGCCGGAGACCGAACCGCTGCTGCCAGCGGTGGCCGCCGGCCCGCTGCTGTTCATCGACGCCCACCTGGCATCGCTCAAGGCACTGCTGCAGAACGCCGCGTTTTACGCGCTGCCGGCGCACAGCGCCAACACCGTCGATGCAGCCATCGCCTGGCTGCACCAGCAGGCCGGTGACGGTGCGCACAGCGGCGTGGCGCTGGTGAGCGCGGGCCTGTACGCGACAGCCCCCGAGCGACTGCGGGGCGCCGCGCGCGCGGCCGGCATGCAGCTGGTGCTGATGCATGCGGCAGGGGGGCCGGCGTTCGACGATGCCCTGTTCGACGGCGCGGTGGCCAAGCCGGTCACACGCCGCGCCTTGCAACGGCTGCTGGCGCAACTGGCCAATCCCGGCCAGCATGATGGCCTCAGCGACCCGGCGGCCGGCACCGCGCAGCAGCAGGCCAGGCCGCTGGCGGGCCGGCGCCTGCTGCTGGTGGAGGACAACCCGATCAACCAGCTGGTCGCTTCGCGCCTGCTGGAACTGGCCGGCGCCACACCGACGGTGGCGGAAAACGGCCGCGATGCGCTGGAACTGCTGGCCATGGCGCAGGCGCCGTTCGATATCATCCTGATGGACGTGCAAATGCCGGTGATGGACGGCTACGAGGCCACGCGCCTGCTGCGCGAACGCGGCGTGCGCACGCCGATCCTGGCCATGAGCGCGGGCGTCACCCAGGCCGAGCGCGGCGAATGCCTGGCGGCCGGCATGGATGGTTTCATTTCAAAGCCGGTCGATGCCGACGAGATGATCGCCACCATCGTCGCGTGGCTGGACCCGGGGAAGGGAAGTCGCTAAGCGCTGACCAGCTTGAGTTTGCGGATCACGTCCGACAGCCGGTATGGTTTGCCGATCAGCTGGAACTGTCCGAGGTCGGGGTGGTCCTGTTGCAGCGCCGAAGTGACATAGCCCGAGGCCAGGATCACCTTGAGCGATGGCAGGTAGCTCACCGCGCTCTTGGCCAGCTCGATGCCGCTCATGCCGGGCATGACCACGTCGCTGAACAGGATCGAAACGTCGGGATGGCGGCGCAAGGTATCGAGCGCCTCCTGGCCGTTGTTGGCCGCCAGCACCTGGTAGCCCAGGCTGGAGAACAAATGGCTGGCCATGTCCAGCACGTCGGGCTGGTCGTCCACGATCAGCACTTTTTCCACCGCTTCGTCGCTGTCCGCCTCCTGCGGCGCATAGGCAAGCGCCGGGAAGCGCAGCGTGATGCAGGCGCCCGCGCCCGGGGTGGAGGTAATCGCCAGGTTGCCGCCGGCCTGCTGCATCAACCCGTACACCTGCGACAGGCCCAGGCCGGAACCTTTGCCCACTTCCTTGGTGGTGAAGAACGGCTCCACCGCGCGCTGCGCCACGGCCTCGGTCATGCCGGCGCCGGTGTCGCGCACGGACACCACCACGCTGGCCCCATCGACTGCGGTGGTGAGCGTGATCGTGCCGTTCGCATCGATGGCGTCGCGCGCGTTGACCACCAGGTTCAAGAGCGCCGATTCGAACTGCGTCAGGTCGGTCATCACGTCGGGCAGGACGGCGGCGAGCTGCATCTCGAGCCGGATCGAGCTGCGGATCGCGCGCCGCAGCACCGCCTCGAAGCTGCTGATGGCGCGGTTGAGATTGACCCGTTCCGGTTTCAACGGCTGCTGGCGCGCGAACGCCAGCAGTTGCTGGGTGAGGCTGGCGCCGCGCTTGGCGGCGCGCTCCATGCTGTCGATGGTCTTGTTCTGCGCCTGCCGGTCGTTGACCACGCGCAGCAGGTCAAGGCCATTGGTGATCACGTTGAGCAGGTTGTTGAAGTCGTGGGCGATGCCGCCCGTGAGCTTGCCGATGGCTTCCAGCTTTTGCGACTGGAACAGCGCCTCCTTGGCCTGCGCCAGGCTTTCGTCGGCACGCCGGCGCTCGGTGACGTCGCGCGTGATCTTGGCAAAGCCGATCAGGGCGCCGTCGCTGGCGCGCACCGGATCGATCACCACGCTGGCCCAGAAGCGCGTGCCGTCCTTGCGCACGCGCCAGCCCTCGTCCTCGAAACGCGCCTGCGCGGCCTGGTGCAGCACCTGCGCCGGGCGCCCGGCGGCGCGGTCTTCTTCCGTGTAAAAACACGAAAAATGGCGGCCGACGATTTCCGTCTCCGAATACCCCTTGAAGCGCTGGGCGCCGGCATTCCAGCTGCAGACGATGCCATCGGGCGAGAGCATGTAGATGGCGTAATCGCTGACGCTGGAGATGAACAGCTTGAACTGTTCAGCCTCGGCAGTGATGGGGAGTGGGAGCGTCGTTGTCATAACCAACAGTATATTTTTTTTACAGTCGCACGGGTGACATTATCTCGGTGTAATTGATAATGATTCCTATTACCTATAGAATGTCGACATTCCCCCTATTGTCTGCCCGCCATGCACCAGCCGATCCATCCGATCCTCGCCATTTCCGTTGTTTTTGCTGCCGGGAAGGTGGCCCTGTGAAAAAGCTCTGGTTCCAGCTGCACTGGTTTGTCGGCATCACCGCCGGCACCATCCTGATCCTGATCGGGCTGACCGGTTCGATCCTGTCGTTCCGCGAAGAGCTGCTCGACTTCCTCAATCCCGGCGTGCGCAATATCGCGGTGCAGAATGCGCCGGTGCTGACGCCACCGCAGATCGCCGCTGCCGCCAAGGCCCTGCACCCGGATGCGCGCATCGCCAGCATCATCATCTATTCGGAGCCGGGCAGCACCGCGCGCGTGGGCCTGGCGCCCGCCAAGGGCGAACAGCGCGGCGAGGCGATCTTCCTGAACCCGTACACCGGGGCGCTGCTGCCGCCGCTGCATTACGACGAAGTGTTCGAGTGGGTCGATTCGCTGCACCGCCACCTGCTGCTGCCGCGCGACGCCGGCCGCATCGCACTTGGCATCCTGGCGCTATGCCTGCTGGGACTGTCGCTGAGCGGCCTGTATTTGCGCTGGCCGCGCCGCGCGGGCGACTGGCGCGCCTGGCTCAAGCTCGATCTGCGCCTGAAAGGCCGCTCGTTCCTGTGGGGCCTGCACTCGGTGGTGGGCACCTGGATGATGCTCGGTTACGTGATCTTCACACTGACCGGCGTGTACTGGAGTTTCGACGTGGTGCGCAGCACGGTCGATGGCTGGCTCGGTGTGACGCGCGTGGCGCGCGAAGTACCCGGTCCCAAGCCGGCCAAGGGTGTCAAGCCGCCGCCGGTGGACCTGGCCGCCAGCTGGGCCACGTTCGAAGGCGCCGCGCCCAACTGGCGCATGGCGTTCCTGCGCATACCGGAACGCGCCACCGCGCCGCTGCAAATCGTCTGGACTGCCAAGGATGCGCCGCACGTGCGCGCGCGCGGGCGCATGGCGCTCAACCAGCAGACCGGCGCCATGATCAAGAACGAGCCGTACGCGGAGATGACGGTGGGCGGCCAGGCGCAGGCGTCGATCTATGCGCTGCACGTGGGCAGCTTCTTCGGCATGCCGGGCAGGATCGTGATGTTCCTCATCAGCCTGGCCTTGCCCGGCTTTGCCATCACCGGCTGGATGTTGTACCTGAACCGGCGCAAGCAAAAACGCAGCGCCGCCGCCGAACGCAAGAAATTTGCCGCCGGCGGCGCCGGTACGGTCGCTGCGGGTGCGGACGCCGTTTTGCTGGCCTACGCCAGCCAGACCGGTGCGGCCGAGCGCCTGGCGCTGCAAAGCGCGGCGGCCCTGCAGGCGGCCGGCGTGGCGGTGCACGTGCATTCGCTGGAAAAACTGACGCCGCCGCAGCTGGTCAAGTACAAGCGCGCGCTGTTCGTCGCCAGCAGTTTCGGCGAGGGCGAGCCACCCGACGCCGCGCGCCGTTTCAACCGCCTGCTGCACACGGCCGCCGAGGAGTTGCAGCACATGCAGTACGCGGTGCTGGCGCTGGGCGACCGCAACTACGCGCAGTTCTGCGGCTTCGGCCACGCGCTCGACGCGCGCCTGCGCACCATGGGCGCGCAAGCGCTGCATCCGACCATCGAGGTCGATAATGGCGACGCCGGCGCGCTGGCGCGCTGGTCGGGCACCTTGCATGCGCTGATCGGCGGCTCGGCTTCGGATGCGCCGGAACTGGCCTTGTCCGCAGCCGTGGCCGATACCGATTACGCCAGCTGGCGCATCGTCGGCCGCAAGCTGCTCAACCCGGGCAGCGTGGGCGATGGCCTGTACGAGATCACCTTGTCCGGCGACCCTGCGGCCGACTGGCGTCCCGGCGCGCTGGCCGATATCTGGCCTGGCCATTACACGCCGGCCGGTGCACCGGTAGCGGCAGTGTCGCCAGAGATGCAGGCCGCATCGCCAGCGGCACAGGCAACGCAGGCAGCCGCATCGACGCCGGTAGCGCCGCGCCGCTATTCGCTGGCCTCGCTGCCAAGTGATGGCGTGCTGCAGTTGCTGGTGCGCCAGGTGCGTTATGAAGGCGCGTCCGGTCCCGCGCTGGGCCTGGCCTCGGGCTGGCTCACCGACGGCGCCCAGGTGGGCGACGAAGTACGGGTGCGGTTGATTGCCAATCCGGCGTTCGACATGCACGCCGAGGCGCGGCCGGCGATCTACATCGGCAACGGCTCCGGCATGGCCGGTTTGCGTTCGCACCTGCGGGCGCGGGTGCAGGCCGGGCAGCAGCGCAACTGGCTGATCTTCGGCGAGCGCCAGCGCGAGTTCGACAGCATCTGCGCGCAGGAGATCGCCGGCTGGCGCGCGGCAGGCATGCTGCCGGAACTCGACCTGGTGTTTTCGCGTGACGTGACCGGCGGCGAGTATGTGCAGGACCGTATGCACGTGCGCGCCGACGTGCTGCGCGACTGGATCGCCGAGGGCGCAGTGCTGTACGTGTGCGGCAGCTTGCAGGGCATGGCGGGCGGCGTGGATGCGGCGCTGGAAGAGATGATCGGCCGCGCCGCGCTCGACGACCTGATCGAGACCGGTCGTTACCGCCGCGACGTCTATTAAGTAAAAAGTAAAAACGGGACGGCGCGGTTACAGCGCCGTCTCGAACCCTTCGAGCACGTTCACCACGTTCACGCCCAGCTCTTTGACCGCATAGCCGCCTTCGAAGATGAACGCGGTGGGCAGATTCAGGTATGCCAGCCGCTCGCCAATCTTCAGGTAATCGGCGCTTTGCAAGGCAAACCGCGACAGCGGATCGCCCGCGAACGTATCGACCCCCAGCGACACCACCAGCGCGTCCGCGCCGAAGCTGCCCAGGCGGATGCAGGCCGTCTCCAGCGCCGCAAACCACGCCTTGGCCGAGCTGCCCTGCGGGAGCGGTAAATTCATGTTGAAGCCGTGGCCCGCGCCGTCGCCGCGCTCGTCGGCGTGGCCGAGGTAAAACGGGTATTCGCTGCGCGGGTCGGCGTGGATCGAGACGAACAGCACGTCGCTGCGGTCGTAGAAAATGCTCTGGGTGCCGTTGCCGTGGTGGTAGTCGATGTCGAGGATGGCCACCTTGCGGGCGCCATCATCGAGCATGTGCTGCGCCGCCAGGGCGGCGTTGTTGAGGAAGCAGTAGCCGCCGAAAAAATCCTTGCCGGCATGGTGGCCGGGCGGGCGGCTCAGCACGAAGGCGCCGCGTTCGCCCAGGCGCAGCGCGTGGGCGGCGTTGACCGCGCAGTCGGCGCCGGTCTTGGCGGCGGTCCAGGTGCCGGCCGTCAGTGGCGTGCCACTGTCCATCGAGTACAGGCCCATGCGGGCCGTAAAATTGTCCGGTTCGATGTCGTGGCGCAGCGAGCGCACCGGCCAGACCGAGGGGAAGGCGTCGTGTCCGGCATTGGCCGGGTCGAGTGCCAGCCACTCGCTCCAGGCGGTGCGCAGGAAGTGCAGGTAGCGCGGTGTGTGGATCCGTTCGAGCGACATCAGCGGCACGCCCTGCGGCGTGACGATGCGGCCCAGGCCGCGACGGCCCAGTTCGGCCAGCACCGAGTCGGCCCGTTCCGGCTTTTCAAAGCACGGCACCAGGGCGCCCCGGAAAAATTCGTGGCGGCCCCGGTGTTGGGCGTGCAGCTCGTTGTAGAAAGTTAGCACGCTCGGGCCTCGGTGTTCAGTCGCAGCCGGGAGTGGAGTGGCACAGGTTGCTGTTGCGGTAGGCGGCCACGTAGTCGTCGAAAGCGATGCGTGGCGCCGCTTCCATGGCGGCCTGCTCGGCCAGCGATTCGGCCGCCATGGCGTCCAGCGCGGCGGCTTCCGCTGCGCCCGGGGCCGCGCTGCGGAAGTACGCGGCGTGCTTTTCGCTCTGGGCCAGGCCGAAGGCGGCAAACGAGTTGCCGTGTTCGCGCAGGGCGACCAGCACTTGCGCCGACGGCGTGAGCGACGGGTCGGCCAGCTTGGCCGCTTGCGCGCGCAGGCTGTCCGCGTGGGCGGTGTCGCCGCGCAGGCTGTCGAGCAGCTCGGCGGCCGGGCGGATGCGTTCGAGCAGTTCTTCGCCCCATTGCGCCAGCGCGACCGGGCCGTGGTCGCCGTCGAGCAGCAAGCCCGGGCGGCGGCCTTCCTTGACCGTGCGCGCAAAGTTGGCGGTGTGGCGCGCGCCTTCTTCGGGCGTGATGGCCGGGCTTTCTTCCAGTGCGCAGAACAGCAGGAAGGCGTCGAGCAGGCGGCCCGCTGCCACACTGATGCCGACCGGTTCGAACGGATCGACGTCCATGCAGCGCACTTCGATGTATTGCACGCCGCGCGCGCACAGCGCCTGGATCGGCCGCTCGCCGGTCTGGATCACGCGCTTGGGGCGGATGGTGGCGTAGTACTCGTTTTCGATTTGCAGCACGTTGGTGCTGAGCTGTATCCACTCGCCGTCGCGCTTGGTGCCGAGTTCGGCATAGGGCGCATACGGCTGGTTGACCGCGCGCGTCAGCGCCGCCACGTAGCTGTCGAGGCAGTTCTCGTGCGGGCGCAGGCCGGACTGGGCATCGTTCTGATAGCCGAGGTCGCTCATGCGCAGGCTGGTGGCGTACGGCAGGTACAGGGTGTCGTCCGACAGTTGTTCAAGCTGGTGCGGGCGGCCGCGCAGGAAGCCGGCCGACAGTGCCGGCGAAGCGCCGAACAAATACATCAGCAGCCAGCTGTAGCGGCGGAAGTTGCGGATCGTGGCCAGGTAGGCTTCCGATTGATAGGCCTTGGCGCCCAGCTGCTTCGGATTCGGTTCGTTCTCGGCCAGCACGCGCCACAGCCGCTCGTCGAGCGAGTAGTTGTAATGGATGCCGGCGATGCATTGCATGGCCTTGCCATAGCGCAGCGCCAGGCCGCGCCGGTATACGTGCTTGAGCGTGCCCAGGTTGGACGTGCCATACCAGGCGATCTCGATATCTTCCTCGGCCGGCAGCGCGCACGGCATCGACTGGCTCCACAGCAGTTCGTCGCCGAGCTTGCTGTACGCGTAGCGGTGGATGCTGTCGAGGCTGGCGATGGTGGTGGCGATGTCGGACTGGGCGGGGGTGATGAATTCCAGCAGGGTTTCAGCGTAATCGGTGGTGATTTGCGGGTGCGTCAGGGCGGCGCCGAGAGCGACCGGGTGACGGGTGCGGGCCAGCTGGCCGGCGCCGTCCACGCGCAAGGTTTCCCGTTCGATGCCGCGCAAACCGCCTGCCAGCACGGCGCGGTGTTTTTCATCGGCCAGCAAGGCCAGGCGTCGTGTCAAAAGAGTTGGCAATTTGTAATCCTTTTAAGCAAATGCAGTAAGAGCTATTTTGGTGCTGAGAGTAACCGAAATTGGCCAACCCCGCCGAAACCCATCGAAAACGCCGGGAAAAGAAGAGCATTTTAACAAAATGCGTAACAGAAATTATGTGCGCCAACGGACGCCGGCATTTGCCGCACCGGACAAAGTGTTTGGCAGACAGGAAAATTTCGTGATCGCTTTGAAGCTACCCATAATCGTTCCTGTAGCGTAACTTTTTGGAGTAGCAAAATGAGCCAGCGTCAATACCACTCGGTCCTGTTTATCGATGCCCGCGTTGCCGACGCCGGGGTGTTCCTGACCTCTGCAAGCGCGGGGGTGCTGGTGGTGCAATTGGCGCCGGAAAGCGACGGCGTGCAGCAGATCGCTGCCGCGCTGGCCGGCCTGGAAGGGCTCGATAGCATCCAGATTGTCTCGCACGGCGCCAGCGGCCAGTTGCAGATCGGCGACACCGTGCTCGACGCCACCAGCCTGGCAACCCATGCGGCCGCGCTGGCCGAGTGGGGCGGCGCGCTGCGCGCAGGCGGCGACCTGCTGTTGTACGGTTGCGACGTGGCCCAGGGCGACACCGGCGCCGCCTTCATCGACGCGCTGGCCAGCCTCACCGGCGCCGACGTGGCCGCCTCTACCGATGTGACCGGCAGCGACGTGCTGGGCGCCAACTGGGTGCTGGAAGCGGCAACCGGCAGCATCGAAGCGGCCAGCGCCGTCTCGGTGCAGGCGCAACAGGACTACGCCCACACGCTGGCGCTGGTCAACAACGGCAACCCCGGCACCCTGACCTTCAACACCAACAGCAACGTTACGCTGCTCAATGCCACCGGCCTGGCTGCCGGCACCGTGGTCAATGTCACCAACATCCTGAATACCGGCCTCGACTTGTATGCCCAGAGCGGCGGCCTCAGCAACAGCAGTGTCACCGTCGTCAATGCCAATGGCGTGCTGGGGCTGACCGACGACCGCCTGACCATCAACGGCTCGCTGCTCTCGCCGGTCAGCTACGTGGACCTGCGCGCCAACAGCGGCGTGTTCGACCTGACCAGCATCAAGATCGGCAGCGGCAATGCGGTCGGCAATTTGCTCGGTAACGTGGTGTTTACCGTCTATGCGCTCGACGCCAACTTCCAGCCCACCGGCGGCGGCCAGTCGGTCACCGGCTTGATCATCAACGAAGACGGCTTGCTTAATCTGGGCGCGGCCGCCAATTTCAAGGGCATCTTTGGCGTACGCATCGTCAACCCGCTCGGCTTTGAAGTCAGTATCGACGATGTGACCGTAGCCAACGCCCGCGTGGCGCCGTCGATCACGTCGGCCGGGTACAACGCCAGCACCGGCGTGCTGACCGTGACTGCTGCCGGCATCAACGCCGGTGACAGCATCGATCCGTCCAAGCTCAGCCTGACCGGCCAGGGCGGCAGCTACACGCTGACGTCGCCGCTGGTGACGGCCGCCAGCGGCACGTCGTTTGCAATCACGCTCAACGCTGCCGACAAGCTGGCCCTCGGTGGCGTGCTCAACAACAACGGTGGCACCGCCGTCAGCGGCGTCGGCTTCAACCTGTCGGCCGGGCTGAACTGGGACGTCAGCCGCCCCAGCGGCCAGGATCCTACCGGCAACCCGGTCACCGTGAGCAACGTGGCGGCGCCCACCATCACCGGCGCCACCTACGACGCCACCACCCATGTGCTGACCGTTACCGGCAGCAACCTGGTCGGCACGCTGGGCGCGGCCAACGACATCACCGTCAGCAAGCTCTCGCTGCGCGGCGAAGGCGGCGTTGCCTATACCCTCAACACTACCGGCAACGTGGAAGTGACCAGCGCCACGTCGTTTTCGGTCACCCTGACCGGCGCCGACGTGGCGGCAATTGCCGCGCTGCTCAACCGCAACGGCACCGCGGCCAGCGGCGGCGCCACGTACCAGCTGACGGCCGGCGACGACTGGAACAGCGTGGTCACCGGCGGCGATATCGGTGTGACCGGGGTGGGCATCGCGGTGTCCAACGTTGCCAACAGCCCGCCGACGATCACCGGCGTTTCGATCGGCAATGTCAACGACAATGCCACCATCAACCCGTTCGCCAACGTCAATGTCGCCGACATCGACGGCGACAACGTCAGCCTGACGATCAACTACACCGCCGCCAACGGCGTGCTGTCGGGCGCGGGCCTGACCGGCAGCGCCGGCAACTACACGCTCAGTGCCACCTCGCCGGCAGCGCTCAGCGCGCAGCTCAAAGCCTTGACCTTCACCCCGACCGACAACCAGGCCGTGGTGGGCGCCACCGTCAACACCACGTTCTCGCTCACCGCCGTTGATGCCAACGGCTTGTCCAGTGCGGTCAACACCGGCACCGTGGTCAGTGCGCTGTCGGTCAACGACGCCCCGGTCGTTACCGGTACGGTAAGTGGCCAGGCGGTGGCTGCGGGCGGCACCGTGCGGCCGTTTGCCAATGTCGTCATTGCCGATCCCGACACGGGCAGCTCGGTGATCCTCACCATCACCGTCACCAACACCAACAGCAATCTCGGTACCTTTACCGCCGCGTCGGCCGCTGCTGCCGGCTTTGTTACCACCGATGGCGGCCTGACCTACACCCACACGTCGACCGCTCCCGGTGCCGCCCAGGCGGCGTTGCAGGCGCTGGTGTACCAGGCGGCGCCCGGCCAGGCCGGCACCGCCACGCTGGCCATCGGCGTCAACGACGGCCATGTCATCGTCAGCAACAGCGTTACCACGGTGCAGTCCAGCGTGCCCAGCGCCACCACCGCGCTGGCGGTGGCGTTTTCAAACGACAGCGGCATCAGCAATACCGACCTGGTCACCAATGTGGCCGCGCAAACCATCAGCGGCACCCTGTCCGCGGCCCTGCAAAGCGGCGAGCAGGTGCAAATCTCGCTCGACAACGGTGCCACCTGGGCCAATGCCACTGCCAGCGTGGGTAACACCGCCTTCACCCTGGCCGGCCAGACCCTGACCGGCGCCGGCGTGCTGCAAGTGCGGGTAACCAATCCCGGCGGCAGCAATACGCCATACAGCGTCAACTACAAGCTCGACACCACCGCGCCCACTACCACCGGCGGCGCCGTGAGTTTCTCGTCAGACAGCGGCGCCAGCAGCACCGACCTGATTACCCGCACCGCCCAGCAGACCGTCAGCGGTACGCTCACCGCCGGCCTGGCCGTCGATGAACGCGTGGAAGTCTCGTTCAACAACGGCACCAGCTGGACCACCGCCAGTTCCAGCGCGGGCAGCACCGCCTGGAGCCTGGCCGGCGTCACGCTTACCGGCAGCAACACCATGCAGGTGCGGGTCGTCGATGCCGCCGGCAACGCGGGCACTGCCCATGGCACCGCCTATGTGCTTGACGTCACCGGACCCACGGCCACCCTGAGCACCAGCGTCAACGTGATGGGCGCGGGCCAGAGCAGCGCGATCACGGTGTCGTTCTCGGAGGCGCCGTACGGCCTGTCGCTGGCCAGCTTTACCGGCGTCAACGGTACCGTGTCGAACCTGCAGGCCACGGCCGATCCGCGCGTGTTTACCGTGGACTACTCTCCCAACGGCGGCCTCGGTGGATTACTCGGTGGCGTGCAACTGGTGGCCGGCACTTATACCGACATTGCCGGCAATGCCGGCGGGGCGGGGTCGGCACTGGGCATCTCGATCACGCTGGGACCGACGGTGGTCATCACCAGCGACAAGGCCGCGCTGAACGCCAGCCAGACGGCCAACCTGACCTTTACCTTCAGCGCCGTACCGTTCGGCTTTGACGCGACCGACATCGTCGCCACCGGCGGCACCATCAGCAACCTGGTCAACCAGGGCGGCGGCGTGTACACGGCGCTGTTTACCCCGGGCGCCAATATCACGGGCCCGGCCTCGGTCACCGTTATCGGCGGCAGCTATACCGACCTGCTCGGCCTGTCGGGCGGCAGCGGCATTTCTCCGGTGATCGCGGTCGATACCGTGGCGCCCACCCTGGCCATCACCAGCCCGGCCACGTCCCTCAAGCTGGGCGACACCACCACCGTGGTGTTTACCTTCAGCGAAGCGCCGCTCGGCTTCGTGGTGGGCGACGTGCAGGTCGCCAATGGCGTGCTCAGTAACTTCGCGGTCACTGCCAATCCGCTGATCTACACGGCGCAACTGACGCCCAACAGCGGCGTGGCCTCGGGCGCGGTCACCTTGACGGTGAACTCGGGCACGTACACCGACGCCGCCGGTAACGGCGGTACGGCTGCCGTGTCGGCGCCGATTGCCATCGACACCGTGGCGCCGGTCACCACCGGCGCCAGCGTGACCTTCTCGGCCGACAATGGCCCCAGCAGCACCGACCTGGTCACCAATGTCGCTGCGCAAACCGTCAGCGGCACGCTCAATGCCGCGCTGGTGTCCGGCGAAACCGTGCAGGTGTCGCTCGATAACGGCGCCACCTGGATCAATGCCACCGGCACGGCCGGCAGCAACGGCTGGAGCCTGGCCGGCGTCAATCTGGCCGGCAGCAACACCTTGCAGGTGCGCGTGGCCGATGCGGCCGGCAACCTCGGTCCCGTCTCGAGCACCGCTTATGTGCTCGATACCACGGCGCCTGCCGTGGTGGTGACCAGCAATACCGCCGTCCTCGGCGTGGGCCAGAGCGCGGTGCTCACGTTCACCTTCACCGAGGCGCCATTCAATTTCACGACTGCCTCGCTGGCCGTGACCGGCGGCGTGGTCGGCAGCTTCACCTCCACTGCCAATCCGCTGGTGTACACGGCCGTGTTTACGCCGACGGCCGGCCAGTCCGGCGCCACCGCCAGCGTGTCGGTCAATGCCGGCGGTTACATCGACAACGCCGGCAATGCGGGCCAGGCCGGCGCCCCGGCGAGCTTCGCCGTCAATACCAGCGTGCCCACGCTGACCATCACCAGCAACGACAGCGCCCTGGCGATCGGTGACACCGCGCAGATCACGTTTACCTTCAGCAACGCACCGACCGGCTTTACGGCTGCCAGCATTGCCGCCGGCAATGGCACCTTGACCGGTTTCACCGCCACCGCCAATCCGCTGGTGTACACCGCCCAGTTCACGCCGACGGCCGGCCTGGCAGCAGCCACCGCTTCGGTGGTGGTGGCTGGCGGCGCTTACAGCGACGCGTTCGGCAACAGCGGCAGCGCCGCCGCCTCGCTGCCGATGGCCATCGATACTCTGGCGCCCACGCTCACCATTAGCAGCGGCAGCGCCGCGCTGGGTGTTGGCCAGACCACGCAGGTGACGTTTACCTTCAGCGAAGCGCCGGTCGGCTTCGACGCCACCACGATCACCGCCAGCGGCGGCACCTTGAGCGGCCTGGTCGCCACTGCCAACCCGCTGGTGTACACCGCGCTGTTCACGCCGACCGCCGGCATCCAGGGCGTCAACGCCAGCTTCGCGCTGGCGCCTGGCGCTGTCACCGATGCCGCCGGCAATGCCGTCGGTACCCCTGTGCAGCCAACCCTGGCCATCGATACCCAGGCGCCCCTCGCCGTGGCCAGCAGCGCGGTGTTCTCTGCCGATAACGGCATCAGCGCCACCGATCTGCTCACCAATGTCGCTGCGCAAACCATCAGCGGCACGCTGGGCCAGATCCTGGGCACGGGCGAGACAGTGGAAGTCTCGCTCGACAACGGCGCCTCCTGGACTGCCGCCATCACCAGCGGCACGGCCTGGACCCTGGCCGGCCAGACGCTCGCTGGCAGCAATGTGCTGCAAGTGCGCGTGACTGATGCCGCCGGCAACCACGGCGCCGTCTATGCGCGCTCGTATGTGCTCGATACGGTCGCGCCTACCGCGACCATCGGCGCCAGCACCACCGCGCTCAAGGTCGGCGAAACGGCCACCATCACCATCAGCTTCAACGAGGTGCCGGTGGGCTTCACCAACGCCAGCCTGGCTGTCACCGGCGGCACCCTCGGCACCTTGACCGCCACCAGTGACCCGCTGGTTTATACCGTGGTGTTCACGCCGACGGCCGGCGTCAACAACGGCAGCGGCACGGTGCAGGTGATCCCCGGCAGCTACACCGACAGCGCCGGCAATGCCGGCCTCGGTGCCGCGATCCCGACGATTGCCATCGACACCCTGGCGCCGACCACCATCGGTGGCGCCGTCAGCTTCTCGAGCGACACCGGCGCCGCTGGCGACCTGGTGACCAGCGTCGCCGCGCAAACGATCAGCGGTACCCTGAACGCCAACCTGGCCACCGGCGAAACGGTGGAAGTCTCGCTCGACAATGGCGTGACCTGGGTGGCAGCGACTGCCACTGCTGGCGCCAGCGGCTGGACCCTGGCCGGCCAGACCCTGTCGGCCGGCTTCGGCCAGCAGGTGCAGGTGCGCGTGTCCGACGCCGGCGGCAACCATGGCGTTGCGACCGGCTTCGGCTACACGTTGGACAATACCGCGCCGACGGTACAGGTCACCAGCAGCCTGACCGCGCTCAACAGCGCCGATACGCCGCTGATCACGTTTACCTTCAGCGAAGCGCCGGTAAGCTTCACCAACGCCAGCCTGGCCGTCAGCGGCGGGGTGCTCGGCACTGTGACCGCCACCGCCAATCCACTGGTGTACACGGCCGTGTTCACGCCCACCCCTGGCCAGGCGGCTGGCACGGCGACGGTTGCCGTGGCGACCGGCGGCTACACGGATGCTGCCGGTAACAACGGCGTGGGCGCCAGTACGCCCACCATCAACTACAACACGCAAGCGCCCGGCGTGGCGATCAGCAGCGATGTCACCACGCTCAACGGCAGCACTACGGCCACCATCACGTTCCGCTTCAGCACCGTGCCCACTGACTTCACCGATGGCGATGTGGTGGTCATGGGCGGAACCTTGAGCGCGATTAGCATCGACGCCGGCAATCCGCTGGTGTACACCGCCATATTTACGCCTGGGGCCGGCGAGGTGCTGGGTACGATCACCATCGCCGACGGTGCTTATACCGATGGCGCGACCAGCGGCCTGGGCGCCAGCCTGGCGCCGATCGTCATCGACAACGTGGTCCCCACCCTGGCAATCACCTCCGACACCGCCGTGCTCAAGGCCGGCGCCACCGCGCTGATCACGTTCACCTTCAGCGAGGCGCCGGTCGGCTTGACGCTGGCCAGCCTGGGCGCCACCGACGGCGCATTCAGCAACCTGGTGCAAACCGCCAACCCGCTGGTGTACACGGCGGTGCTGACGCCGTTTGCCAGCGTGGCGGCAGGCAGCGCCCAGATCACCGTGGCGCAGTTCACCGACCTGGCCGGTAATATCGGCACCGTCAATACCCCGCCCGCGATTACCATCGATACCGTCGTGCCGCTGACCACCGGCGCCAGCGTGACGTTCTCGGCCGACCACGGCGCCAGCGGCACCGACCTGGTGACCGATACCGCGCTGCAGGATATCTCCGGCACCCTGTCCGGCGCGCTGGGGGCAGACGAGTTGGTGGAAGTGTCGCTCGATAACGGCATCACCTGGCAGGGCGCGGTTGCCGCGCCGGGTACCAACACCTGGCTGCTGGCCGGACAGACATTGAACGCCGGCAGCAGTGCAGTGCAGGTACGCGTGAGCGATGCCGCCGGCAACCACGGCCCGGTGACCGCGTACGCCTATACCATCGACACCACGGCGCCCACGGTGGCCATTACCAGCGCTGCCACCAGCCTGCGCGACGGCCAGTCGGCGCTGATCACGTTCACCTTCAGCGAGGCGCCCACCGGCTTTGTCCAGGCCGACCTGATTCCGACCGGCGGCACCCTGAGCAACTTCACGGCCACCGCCAACCCGCTGGTGTACACCGTGCTGCTCACGCCAACGGCAGGCTCGACCGTTGGCGCCAGCGTCAGCCTGGCCAACGGCCTGTACACCGATGCTGCCGGCAACCTGGGCACGGGCGGCGCCCTGCCATCGATCACGGTCGATACCGTGGCGCCATCGCTGACCATCGATACCAGCACCAGCAGCCTCAAGGCGGGCGAGACCGCCACCATCACGTTTACCTTTACCGAAGCGCCGGTGAGCTTCACGCTCGGTGATATCAGCGCCGCCAACGGCACGCTCACCAACTTCAACGCGAGCGCCGACCTGCTGGTGTACACCGCGACCTTCACGCCGCAGCCGGGGCTGGCAGGCGCCAACGTCTTCATCAGCGTGGCGCCGAATGTGGTGGTGGACGCCGCCGGCAATATCGGCACCGGCGCCAGCAGCGCGCCGATCGCCATCGACACGCTGGCCCCCGGCATCACCGGCGCGTCGGTCGCCTTCTCGGCCGACAATGGCGTCAGCAACACCGATTTGATTACCGACACTGCCGCCCAGGTCATCAGCGGCACCCTCAACGGCGCGCTGGACACCGGCGAACGGGTGCAAGTCTCGCTCGACAATGGCGCCAGCTGGCTCACGGCCGTCGCCACCTCCGCCACGCAATGGGCGCTGGCGCTGCAAGTGCTGCCCGATAATGGCGGCGCCGGCGGCACGGTGCAGGTACGCGTGGCCGACGTGGCCGGCAACACCGGCCCGGTGTTCTCGGCCAGCTATCTGCTGGACCTGGTGGCGCCCACCATGACGATTGCCAGCAGCACCACCGTGCTGCGCGACGGCGAAGTGGCCTCGTTTACGTTGACCTTCAGCGAAGCGCCGGTCGGCTTCGATGTCACCGACCTGGTGGCCATCAACGGCACCCTGACCAGCTTTACCGTCACCGCCGATCCGCGCGTGTACACGGTACAACTGACGCCTGACGCAGGCCTGGCCGGCGCCGGCGCTTACGTCAGCCTGGTGGTCGGGCAGTACACCGACGCTGCCGGCAATCTTGGCGCGGGCTTCACGTCGGCGCCGATCGCGGTCGACAGCGCCCCGCCCGTGCTGCAAATTACCAGCAACGCCGGCATCCTGGCGCTGGGCCAGCAGGCCGTGATCAATTTCAGCTTCAACGAACTGCCGGTCGGCTTCGATATCGGCGATATCGTGGTCACCGGCGGCACCATCAGCGGCTTCGCCCAGACTGCCAATCCGCTGGTGTATACGGTGATTCTCACGCCCGACCAGGGCGTGGCCAACGGCACCGCCAGCATCACCGTGGCCGGCGGTTACACCGACGTGGCCGGCAATCCGGGCGGCCTGGCGTCGATGACGCCGATCAGCTACAGCACGCTGGCGCCCACCACCATCGGTGCCTCGGTGGCATTCTCGAGCGACACCGGCATCAGCGGCAGCGACCTGATTACCAACAATCCGCTGCAATCGATCGCCGGCACCCTGAGCGCCAACCTGGCCGCCGGTGAAACGGTCGAAGTCTCGCTCGACGGCGGCGCCAGCTGGAGCGCCGCCGTCACGCCGGCCGGCGGCAACGCCTGGGCGCTGCCGGCGCCGGTGCTGCTGGCCGGCGCAGGGCAGGTATACGTCCGCGTCAACGACGCTGCCGGCAACCATGGCCCGGTCTGGTCGTCGGCCTACGTGATCGACACCACCGCGCCGACCGTGGTCATCACCAGCGATCTGACTACGTTGTCGGCCGGCCAGAGCGCCAATCTCACCTTTACCTTCAGCGAAGCGCCGCAGTTCTTCACCGCCGCCAGCCTGACCGTGGAAGGCGGCACCGTCAGCGGCCTGGCGGTTACCGCCAACCCGAACGTGTACAGCGCGGTGTTCACGCCCGCTGCCGGTTACAACGGCGCCGCCAACGTATCGCTGGCGCCGGGCGGCTTTATCGACACCGCCGGCAACGCCGGCCTCGGTGCCGCCGCGCCGACCATGCTGGTCGATGCGGTGGCGCCAAGCCTGGTCATCACCAGCAGCAGCGCCCAGCTCAAGGCCGGCGACACGGCGGTGATCACCTTTACCTTCACCGAAGCGCCGGTGGGCTTCGGGCCCGATGATGTCAACGTGTCCAACGGCGTGCTGTCGGGCCTGACCGCCACCGCCAATCCGCTGGTGTACACGGCGCTGTTTACCCCGAGCGCCGGCGTATCCGGCGCCAGCGCCGCCATCGGCGTGGCAGCTGGTGGTTACACCGACCTGGCCGGCAATCCCGGCACCGCCGCCGCCGGCGTGCAGATCCCGGTCGATACGCTGGCGCCGGCGGCATCCGCGATCGGCTTCCCGCGCTTCTCCGCCGATACGGGCGTGAGCAACGCCGACCTGGTGACCTCGGTGGCAGAACAGACCGTCAGCGGCCGGCTGTCGCTGCCGCTGGCGGCCGGCGAGAGCGTGCAGGTCTCGTTCGACAACGGCGTCACCTGGCAGACCGCCACGGTGGCCACCAATGGCGCCGACACCACCTGGTCGCTGGTACATATCCTGACCGGCAGCGGCGTGCTGCGGGTGCGGGTGGCCGACACCTTCGGCAACCTCAGCCCCGAAACCTTCAACAACTACACGCTCGACCAGAGCGCGCCCACCGTCACCATCACCAGCAACTTGGCGGTGGCCAACGGCGTCGATGGCGCGGTCATCACCTTCACGTTCTCGGAGCCGCCGGCCGGCTTCTCGGCTGCCAGCGTGGCAGTGACCGGTGGCGCGCTGGGGGCGGTTACCGCCACCGCCGATCCGCTGGTGTACACCGCCGTCTTCACGCCGCAGGCCGGCGTGGCGGCCGGCACCGCCAGCATTGCCGTCACCGGCGGCTACGCGGACACCGCCGGCAACAGCGGTGCGCCGGGCAGTATTCCGTCGCTGCAGATCGATACCGTGGCGCCGGTTGCCACCGTTACCGGCGGCGTGCAGTTGTCGAACGATACCGGCACCCCGGGCGACCTGATCACCAATGATCCGCAGCAGACGCTGAGCGGCACGCTGTCGGCGCCGCTCGCTGCCGGCGATGTCGTGCAAGTGTCGGTCGATGGCGGCCAGACCTTTACCGCCGCCACCGTCACCGGCACCGGCTGGACCCTGGCCGGCCAGACGCTGGCCGCCAGCGGCACCCTGGTGGTGCGCGTGGCCGATGCTGCCGGTAATTTCAGCGCCGCTGTCAGCACGCCGTACACGGTCGATACGGTGGCTCCAACCGTGGCCATTGCCAGCAGCAGCGCAGTGCTGTTACCGGGCCAGAGCACCACGCTCACCTTTACCTTCAGCGAGGTGCCGCAAGGCTTGACGGCCGCCGCCCTGACGGTCACCGGCGGCACCGTGAGCGGCTTTGCCGTCACCGCCAACCCGGCCGTGTACACCGCCGTCTTCACGTCCGACCCGGGCTATACCGGCGCTGTCGGCGTCACCGTGGCCGCTGGCAGCTACAGCGACACGGCCGGCAACGCCGGCACCAGCGGCGCGTTGCCGGGACTGGTCGTCGATGGCATTGCGCCGACGCTTGCCATTACCAGCGACGTGACGGCGCTCAAGGCGGGCGACACCGCGCTGATCACCTTCACCTTCAGCGAGGCGCCACAGGGCTTTACCGCCGAAGATATCGTGGTGGCCAACGGTGTGCTGTCCGGCTTGACGGCTACCGATAATCCGCTGGTGTACACCGCGCGGTTCACGCCGGACGCCGGCCTGGCCAGCGGCAACGCCGCCATCAGCGTGGCGGCCGCCGTGTATACCGACCTGGCCGGCAATGGCGGCCTGGGCGCGGTCGGACCGCAGATCGCCATCGACACCCTGGCGCCGCTGACCGTCGCCATCGGCGTGCCCGGCTTCTCGGCCGACACCGGCGCCAGCAATACCGACCTGGTCACGTCGGTGGCTGCCCAGACCGTGCGCGGCAACCTGTCGGCGCCGCTGGAGGCCGGCGAGCGCGTGGAAGTGTCGTTCGACAACGGCGCCAACTGGCAAACCGCCACGGTGGACACCACCGGCGCCGCCTGGACCATCGACCACACGCTGGCTGGCAGCGGCGTGCTGCGGGTGCGCGTGGCCGACGCCTTCGGCAATACCGGTCTCGAAAGCGCCACCGACTACGTGCTCGACCAGAGCGCGCCGCTGGTCACGCTCAGCAGCGATGTCGCCGCCATCGGCGCCGCCGGCACGGCCGTCATCACGCTGACCTTCTCCGAAGCCCCGGCCGGCGTCACCGCCGCCAGCTTGAGCACCACCGGCGGCACCATCGGCGCCCTGGTCGCCACTGCCGACCCCACCGTGTACACCGCCGTCTTCACGGCCGAAGCCGGTTACAACGGCGCGGTCGGCGTGGCGCTGGCCGCCGGCAGCTACACCGACGTGGCCGGCAACCCCGGCGTGGGCGGTGCGTTGACGGGCCTGGTGGTGGACACCATTGCACCGACCCTGGTCATCACCAGCAGCACCGACGCCGTCAACAGCGCCGGCACCGCGCTGATCACCTTTACCTTCAGCGAAGCGCCGCTGGGCTTCGACAGCGCTGCCATCGCGGTCACCAATGGCGCGCTGTCGGGCTTGACGGCCACCACCGACCCGCTGGTGTACACGGCGGTGTTTACGCCCACCGCCGGCGTGGCCAGCGGCACTGCCGCCATCACGGTGGCCGCTGCCGCCTACACCGACCTGGCCGGCAATGGCGGCATTGCCGCCACCGGCCCGCAAATCGCCATCGACACGCTGGCCCCGCTCGCAGTGGCCAGCGGCAGCCCGCGCTTCTCGGCCGATACCGGTGTCAGCAGTACCGATCTGATCACGTCGGTGGCGCAGCAGACTGTCAGCGGCGACTTGTCGCTGCCGCTGGCAGCCGGCGAAGCGGTGCAGGTATCGTTCGACGACGGCGCCACCTGGCAGGTCGCCACGGTCGCTGGCACCGGCTGGTCGCTCGACCACACGCTGACCGGTAACGGCGTGCTGCAGGTGCGCGTGATCGACGCTGCCGGCAACACCAGCGCCGCCACCGTCAACGCCTACGTGCTGGCGCAGGCAGCGCCCACCGTTGTCATCACCAGCAACGTGCCGGTGGCCAACGGCGTTGAGCCAGCCATCATCACCTTCACCTTCTCGGCCGCGCCGGTGGACTTCACTGCCGCCAACGTGGCGGTCACCAGTGGAACCCTGGGGCCGCTCACCGCCACCGCCGACCCGCTGGTGTACACCGCCACCTTCACGGCGCCTGCCGGCGTGCCGGCCGGTACCGCCACCATTGCCGTGTCGGGCTTTAGCGATGCCGCCGGCAACAGCGGCACCAATGCCACGCTGCCATCGCTGCAAATCGATACCGTGCCGCCGGTGGCAGCGGCAACCGGCGCCATCGGCTTCTCCACCGACAGTGGCACGCCTGGCGACCTGGTCACCAACAATCCACGGCAATCGCTGAGCGGCGCGCTGTCGGCGCCGCTGGCCGAGGGCGACGTGGTGCAAGTCTCGATCGACGATGGCCGCACCTGGGTCACGGCGATTGCCATCGGCCAGGCCTGGACCCTGGACGGCCTGACCCTGCCCGAGAACGTCAGCGGCACCCTGGTGGTGCGGGTGGCCGACGCTGCCGGCAACGTCAGCGCCGCCCAGAGCGTGCCTTACCTGGTGGACACGATCGCCCCGACCGTCACCATCACCAGCAGCGCCGCCGCACTGGTCGAAGGGCAGGGCGCCACGCTGACCTTCACCCTCAGCGACGCTGGCGTACTCAACGTGTCCAACATCATCGTCACCGGCGGTACGCTGACCAACTTCACCGGCAGCGGCACCACCTACACCGCCACGCTCACTCCGACCGGCACGGCGCCGGTCTCGATCGGCGTGCCGGGCCAGCTGTTTACTGATGCGGCAGGCAACACCAACAGCGCTACCGTGCCGCTGGTGTTGCCGGTCAACAGCGGTACGGTGGCCACGGTCGATGGTGTCGATGTACGCACCCAGACCGGTGTCGATGATCGCACCGGCCTGATCTCGCGCACCGTGACGGTGCCGGTGGTCAGCACCGTCCGCAACGAAGATACCGGCACGCCGCACGCCACGCTGGCCGACATCCCGCTCGGCATCGCCCCCAATGCCGACGGCGTGGGCAGCACCCTGACCATCAGCGTGCCGGTGGGCGTGGGCTTCGAGTCCACCGGGCCGTCGGTCCTGCTGGCCGGCGCCATGGCGGCGACCGACCTGATCGGCCGCATCGACGACCATACGGTCGTCAGCAGCACCCGCACCGCGATGGAAGACCAGGCGCGCCTGTTCCTGGCCAGCCAGGATGCCAATGAACTGCAACAGAACGGCACCTTGCGCATCTCCGGTAACAGCACCATCAACGACACCTGGCTGCTGATCGCCGGCGACACCTCGGTGCAGGCCGGCACCCTGGCCGCCGCGCCGGGACCGCGCGCCGGCGCCCTGGCTGCTGCCGCTGCCGTGATCGACCCCAACACCGAGATCGCGCTGGTGATCGATGCGCGCGGCCTGTCCGGCGTGGGCCTGCAGATCGACAATCTCGACTTTGGCGCCATCGTCGGCGCGGCGCGCGTGCAGGGCGGGGCAGGCAGCAACTTCCTGATCGGCGACGACGCCGCCCAGCACATCACCCTCACCGTGGGCTTCGACAACGACACGCTGTACGGCAACGGCGGCGACGACATCCTGGGCACCGCCGGCGGCAACGACTATCTCGACGGCGGCGATGGCGACGATATCCTGTTCGCTGGCGCCGGCAATGACGTGCTGGTGGCGGGCGCCGGCAACGACGTGCTGCAGGGTGGCCGCACCGACAGCGGCCAGTGGCGCTTCACGCTCAAGGCCGATGGCACAGTGCTAGGCACGCACGAATCGACCCTGCTTGGCGTCACGCAAACCATCGCCACGTCCGAGCTCAACATGAGCATCCAGCAGCTGGGCTTTGTGGCTGCCGATGCCGTGCGCCTGGAAACGCTGTCGCTGCTGTACCACGCGGCGTTCGACCGCGCGCCCGACCTGATGGGCCTGACGTACTGGACCAACCAGGCCATGACGGCCCAGCAGTACGCTGGCGCCTTCCTGGGCCAGGTCGAGGCGCGCGATGGCCTGATGAAGCTCGGTAACGCCGACTTCGTCTCGGCCCTGCTGCGCAACACGCTCGATCGCGAACCGACTTCCGGCGAACTGTCCGGCTTCGTGGCGCGGCTGGACGCGGCGCCCGGCGACGTCGGCGTGCGCGCTGCCGTGCTGACCGATATCGCCAACAGCGACGCCCACAAGGCCCTGTGGTGGACCGCCGACGGCATGGACCTCGGTGGCCGCACGCTGGACCAGGAGCATGGCTGGCTGGCCGGCTCCGGCGACGACCGGCTGGTGGTCGGTAGCGGGTCCAACCTGCTGGTCGGCGGCGACGGCACCGACACCGCCGTGTTTACCGGCGCGGCTGCCAGCTACCAGGTAGTGCTGGCCAACGAAACCGTCTATGGCGACAACGGCGCCGACCTGATGGTGGGCCAGGGCGTGGGCAGCATGAATACCGTGCGCCAGATCGAGCTCGGCGAATTCGACGGCAAGGTGTTCGACCTGTCCTTCACCCAGGCCGCCACGTCCACGCTGCGCGAAATCGGCATGTTGTACCAGCTCACGCTCGACCGCGCTGGCGACCTCGAGGGCTTCCAGTACTGGCTGGCGCAGAACACCACCGGCGCCACGCTGGCCCATGGCTTCACGCAGTCGGCCGAGTTCCAGCGCTTGTACGGCACGCTCGACGACGCCGCCTTCGTGACTCAGTTGTACCGCAACATCACCGACGCGGCGCCCGATACGGCCACGCTGGCGCGCTGGGACACTTACCTGGACAACCACAGCCGCGACGAAATGGTGGCGCAACTGGTGGTCGATGCGACCCTGGTCGGCATCCAGAGCGGCGCCAACGGACTAGCCCTGGTCGGTTACTGGTAACTTGATATTCTGAATGAGGAGACAGGACTTTTGCTGGAGGAGACAGATACCTAAAGTAGGTAAAAGGTGGTGAAAATCGCCGGGTCGGCTGTGTATAATCGGCGCGTATTCCCCACAGGGAGCGCGCCATCTTATCCGTCAACAGCTCTGAAAAAGTACGGCCGAGTATCCTGATCGTCGATGACGAACGGGAGGAACTGCGTGTACTCACCGACCTGCTGCGGCGCCAGTTCTACCACGTGCGCAGCGCGGCCGACGGCGCCGCCGGCTACCAGAGCGCGCTGGCCCAACCGCCCGACCTGATCCTGCTCGACGTGCGCATGCCGGTGGTGGACGGCTTTGCTGCGTGCCGCCTGCTCAAGGCCGACCCGGTCACGCGCGACATCCCGGTGCTGTTCCTGAGCGCCCTCGACGACCCCGACGAACGGGTGGCCGGTCTGGCCATGGGCGGCGTCGATTTCATCACCAAGCCCTATCACCCGGCCGAGGTGTTTGCGCGCGTGCGCATCCACCTCGAGCTGGCCGGCGTGCGCGCCGCCGCCGCCGCTGCCGTGGTGGCCGCTGCTGCCGTTATCGCGGGACCGGCGCCGGCGCCAACGCCCCAGGCAACCCCGGTTCATCCCGACATCCATTTTCATCCGCATCCCGACGCCGTCATGACCGATGCCGCCATGCGCCTGATCGACGACAACCTGGCCGCGCCGCTCACGCTGGCCGGCATCGCGCGCGCGCTGGGTACCTACGAGAAGCGGCTGTCGCAGGCGTTCCGCCAGCAGGCCGGCATCACCGTGTTCGCCTACCTGGCCGAAGCGCGCATGATGCGCGGGCGCCAACTGCTGGTCGATACCGACATGAGCGTGCAGCAGATCGCCGAGCAGATCGGCTTTCGCAGTGCCGCCAATTTCGCCACCGCCTTCCGCGAACACGCTGACGCCACGCCCACCGCCTACCGGCAGTCGGTGCGACAGACCATCGGCCATTCATGATGCGGGGCTCTGCTGTCGATGCCGATGCCGATGCCGATGCCGATGCCGATGCCAGTGCCAGTGCCAGTGCCAATGCTAGTGCTGACGCTGACGCTGATGCGGCCGCGACCGCGACCGCGCTGCTGCTGGCGCAGGAACGGTTACGCCTGCTGGCACGCCTGAACCATGACCTGCGCGCGCCACTGGCGCAGATCGCCGCGCGCGCCCACGGCGCCGGCCTGGACGATATCGCCGGCCTCGCGCGCCGCCAGCTGGCCTGGCTCGGCGACCTGCACGCGTGCGCCCGGTACGAAGTGGCAGCCCCCGAACTGGCGCCGGCGCCGACGTATCTGCACGCGCTGATGCAGGCTCACGGTGTGCGCTACCAACCGCAGTCGCTGCCGGGGCTGGCCATGCTCGATGCGCGCCTGCTGGCGCAGGTGCTGGAACGCATGGCGGGGCACTCCGGTGCGCCGCTGGCGCTGGACATTGCCGCAGCGGCAGATGGCATGCTGGCGCTGGCTTTCCACACCGGTGATGGAAACGGCGACGCTGGCGACAACGACAACGACAACGACAACGACAACGACAACGACAACGACAACGACAACGACAACGACAACGACAACGGCAGCGGTAGCAGCCACGGTAGCGGCAACTGGAGTCGTAGTAACGTCGGCACAGGCATTGGGGACGGGGCCGGGATGGGCGTCGCGTGGACCGACGTGCGTGCCACGCTGGAGCGCGATGATCTTGCGCCGGGCCTGGTGCTGGCGGCGCACCTGGTACGCGCCATGGGCGGGCGCTTGCAGCAGGCCGGTGCCGCGCTGCGCTTCACCTTGACCGCTGCGCCGGCAGACGAAGACCAGGCCATGCCGCCAAGTCCCTTTACGGCGCGCGACGAATTGCCTGCGCCGTTCGGCGACGGCCTCACCGTGCTGGTGCTCGAGCCGCACGACGCCATGCGCGATTACCTGACCGAGGTGTTCGACAGCGCCGGCTTTACGCTGTGCTACCACGCCCAGGAACTGGAAGGTATTCCACCGGCGCTGGTCGTGTGCGCCGATGCCGATGCCAACGCCAGCACCAGCACAGGCACAGGCACAGGCACAGGCACAGGCACAGCTGCGGCCTTTGCCGCCGCCGCCCCAGCAGCCGCAGCAGCCGCAGCAGACGGTGCCCGTGTGCATAGGTATCAAACCGCGCCGCGCCTGCTGCACGCGCTGCGCCCGCCCGCGCGGGCAGAAGATTTCGAGGTGGTATTGTTCAAGCCGGCGCCGGCGCAGCAGTTGCTCGCTGCAGCGCGCCGCCTGCTGGGGAAGTAAAGGGAACCTCGAAAAACCTACTGCGCAGTCCGCTATCGCCACTCCGTTGCTCAGCGTACCTCCGTACGCTTCCGCTACTCCCGACGATAACGAACCGCTCGCTACGGTTTTTCGAGGTTCCCTGAACGCAACTACAGCGGCCGGCGGCCGCCGCTGACCCGTTCGATATCGGCGATGTCGCGCCAGCTCTGGACGTCGGTATAGCCGGCGCTGGCCAGCAATGCACGCACGGCCTCGGCCTGATCGTAACCGTGTTCCATCAGCAGCCAGCCTTGCTGCGCCAGGTGCGCCGGGGCGCCGGCGACCAGGATGCGCAGGGCCGAGAGACCGTCCGCGTGATCGGTCAGCGCGCCGACCGGTTCGTAGCGCAAGTCGCCTTCGGACAGGTGGCGGTCCCCGCTGGCGATGTACGGCGGGTTGGAGGCGATGACGTCGAACGGCGGTGTATCGGCCAGAGCCGCGAACCAGTCGCTGTGCAGGAACGTCACGCGCGCGCCGTTGGTCTCGGCATTGCGGCGCGCGACCGCCAGCGCGTCGGCGCTGACATCGAGCGCGGTGACGTCGGCATCGCGCCGCGTGTGCGCCAGCGATACCGCAATCGCCCCGCTGCCGGTACCCATGTCGAGCACCCGGCCGCCTTGCGGCAAACGGTCGAGCGTCAATTCCACCAGCAGCTCGGTGTCGGGGCGCGGAATCAGCACCGCGCCACTGACCTCGAACGGCAGGCCGAAGAATTCGCGCTGGCCCACCAGGTAGGCCACCGGTTCGCCGGCCAGGCGTCGCTGCACCAGGTCGCCGAAGCGCTGCGCTTGGTCAGGCGTCAAGGCGCGCTCGGAGCCGGTGATCAAACCGACGCGCGTGGTGTTGAGTGCATGGCACAGCAGCACGCGCCAGTCCAGCGCATCGAGCAGCGCCTGCCGTTGCAGTGCGCCGACGGTCACGCCGGCAACGATGTCGGTGACTGCTGCGATCATGCGCGGCTGCGGCGGATCAGCGCCCAGGCCAGTGCAATGGTAAACAGTGCGAACCACAGGAACGCCCACTGCGGAATCGACAGGCCGAACCACGGCGCGGTCGCGTCCTCGCACAGGCCGTCAGCCTTGAACAGGAATGGCAGATACGTGGCGGTAGGGATTTTGTTCAGAAAAGTTTCCACCGGGTCGATGCCGCACGACAGGCCCGGGTTGGCCAGCACGTACAAATGCTTGCCGGCGGTGTACAGGCCACCGAGCGCGGCCAGCAAGGCCACGCCGGCGCCAAGCTTCGGCTTCGGGATGTACGCACCGACCAGGGCAGCGATACCGATCGCCAGGAACAGGTAGCGCTGGATCACGCACAGCGGGCAGGGCAGCAGGTCGAGCCCATGCTGCAAATACAGGGCAACGCCGATCAGGCCGAAGCTGGCGACGGCGATGGACAACAGCAGGGAGCGTGATTGGTGCATGGTGGTTCCGGTCAGGTTGGACAATGGACGATGGGCGACAATCGTGGATTTTCGCACAAAGTTGCCGGTTTGCCCTTAGCGGCTTCTTAAGCTTAGTCGCCCAGCGCCGCCAGCAACTCGGCCTGGTGCTCGGCCGCCAGCGCATTGGTCAGCTCCGTCAGGTCGCCATCCATGATGAAGTCGAGCTTGTACAAGGTCAGGTTGATGCGGTGGTCGGTCATGCGGCCTTGCGGATAGTTATACGTGCGGATCCGCTCGCTGCGGTCGCCCGAGCCGATCAGGCTCTTGCGGGTGGCCGCTTCCTTCGACTGCTGTTCGCGCAACTGCACGTCCTTGATGCGGGCCGCGAGCACCTTCATCGCCTGCGCCTTGTTCTTGTGCTGCGAGCGGTCGTCCTGGCACTCGACCACGATGCCGGTGGGCAGGTGGGTCAGGCGCACGGCCGAATCGGTCTTGTTGATGTGCTGGCCGCCAGCGCCCGACGCGCGGAAGGTGTCGATGCGCAGGTCGGCCGGGTTGATGTGGACGTCCTCGACCTCGTCGGCCTCGGGCATCACTGCCACCGTGCAGGCCGAGGTGTGGATGCGGCCCTGGGTTTCCGTGGCAGGCACCCGTTGCACGCGGTGGCCGCCCGACTCGAATTTCAGTTTCGAGTACACGCTGTTGCCCACCAGGCGCACGATCACTTCGCGGTAGCCGCCCAGGTCCGACGCCGATTCCGACACCACCTCGACTTGCCAGCGGTTGCGCTCGGCAAAGCGCGTGTACATGCGCAGCAGGTCGCCGGCAAACAGCGCCGACTCGTCGCCGCCGGTACCGGCGCGAATTTCCAGGAAGATATTGCGCTCGTCGTTGGCATCCTTCGGCAGCAGCATTTTTTGCAGTTCCAGCTCCAGCTCGGCCAGGCGCTCTTTGGCCGCTTCGATCTCGTCCTGGGCGAACTCCTTCATTTCCGGGTCCGACAGCATGTCTTGCGCCGCCACCAGGTCGCCTTGCGCGTCCTGGTACGATTTATACAGCGCGACCAGCGGGCCGAGCTCGGCGTGTTCGCGCGTCATCTTGCGGTAGGCGTCCATATTGGCGGTGGCGCCTTCGGACATCAGCAATTCATCGAGTTCGACCAGGCGGTTCGCCAGTTGGTCGAGCTTGGCCAGCATGGATGGTTTCATAGCGTATTTCTGTGAGAGGTATAACGGAGGCCGCATCGATCGACGCGGCAGCATGGCAGCGGAGGGGCGCTAACGACGGCCGCGGAATAGCTGTGGCAGCAACTGTGCCAGGTGGGCGCGTTCTTCACCCTGGGCGCGGTGCAGCGCCTGCTGCGGGCCGTGCATGAACTTGGCGGTGAGGCCGCGCGACAGCGCTTCCAGCACCGCATCGATATCGTCGCCCCGGGCCAGCATCTTGCGCGCGCGGTCGAGTTCGAGCTGGCGCAGCGCCTCGCCGTTCTCGTGCAGGCTCTGGATGACCGGCACCACGGCGCGGTCGTCGATCCAGTGCATGAACGACTGCACCCGGGTTTCGATGATGGCTTCGGCTTGGGCAACAGCAGCCTGGCGGTTTTCCATGCCGGCCTGCACCACCTTGCCGAGGTCGTCCACGGTGTACAAAAACGCGTCGTTCAGGCGCGCCACTTCCGGTTCGATATCGCGCGGCACGGCCAGATCGACCATGAACATCGGCTTGTGGCGACGCGCCTTGATGGCGCGCTCGACCATGCCGAGGCCGATTAGCGGCAGCGACGAGGCGGTGCACGAGATGACGATGTCGAACTGGTGCAGCTTGTCCTGCAACTCGGCCAGGCGCATGGCGCGGCCGCCAAAGCGGTGGGCCAGTGCCTCGCCGCGCTCCAGCGTGCGGTTGGCGATGGTGATGCTGCGCGGGTTTTGCGCGGCAAAATGGGTGGCGCACAATTCGATCATTTCGCCGGCGCCGATGAACAGCACGTTCTGCTCGGAGATCTTGTCGAAGATGCGCTGCGACAGGCGTACGGCAGCGGCCGCCATGGACACGCTGTGGGCGCCGATCTCGGTGGTGCTGCGCACTTCCTTGGCGACCGAAAAACTGCGCTGGAACAGCTGGTGCAGGTAGGTGCCGAGGCCGCCGGCTTCGTCGGCGGTGCGGATCGCGTCCTTGATCTGGCCGAGGATTTGCGTTTCGCCCAGCACCATCGAATCGAGCCCGGACGCCACGCGGAACGTGTGGCGCACGGCGTCGTGCTGCGGCAGCATGTACAGGTGCGGGCGCAGGTCGGCGTAGTTGAGCTTGTGGAAATCGGCGAGGAAATGGGCGCCGGCGTCGAGCGGATCGGGTACCTGGCTGGCCGCGTAAAGCTCGGTGCGGTTGCAGGTGGACAGGATGGCCGCTTCGTCGGCGCCGCGATGGTCGATGCGTTCGAACCACGAGCGCGCCGCCACCACCGCCTGGCCCAGTTGCTCGGGGGCGAACGCCAGCTGCTCGCGCAGCGAGACAGGGGCGGTATGGTGGTTGAGGCCGACGGCAAGCAGCTGCATTTCGGTTCCGGGCGGGGCCAGTGTCATGAATTAGCGGACATTATAGCGCGATGTCCCTACTGCTGCCGGGGTGACTGCCTAAAGGGAGGGCAGCTGGCCGGCCACATTTCAGGCGCCCAGCTTTTCCAGGCGGTAACCGTAGCTATACACCGGCACCAGCCGGAAGCCGTTTTCTGGCTTCAATTGCAACTTGTTGCGTACCCGCGAGACGTGGGTGTCCATGGTGCGCGACGGCACGGCGGTCTCGCGTATCCATACCGCTTCGTGGATGTAGGCGCGCGACAGCGGACGGCCGATGTTGCGGAAAAATAACAGTGCCAGGTAGAACTCCTTGTGGGTGACATCGAGCACGATGCCATCCATCAGCAAGCGACCGGGGCGGGTCTCGAATACATATTGACCGAATTGCAACTGCTCGGCGCCATTCTGGGCCGGGTAGGCGCGGCGCAGCAGCGCCTGCACGCGCGCCACCATTTCACTGCGGCGCAGCGGCTTGATCATGTAGTCGTCGGCGCCTGCCCCCAGGCCGGCAACGATATCGTCCTCGCCGGAACTGGTGGTCAGGAACAGCACCGGCGCGGTGTCGGGCAGTTTTTCACGCACGCGACGCATGACTTCGGCACCGGTCATGTCGACCACTTGCCAGTCGAGAATGAGCATGTCGTAACTGTCCTTGCGGACCTGCGCCAGGACATCCTTGCCGGTCTGGAAGCTATGGCAAATGTGACCGGCGGAGGTCAGCACCTGGCATATCAGGTCGGCCTGGCTGCGGTCGTTATCAAGTACAGCGATTCTCATACTGCTGCCCGTGGGAAATAATTGTTAAAGAGTTGACACCAGGCAATATACCAGAGATTTACAATTGCTCCCTAAATTAGCAGAGATTATTTTCCATGGAACAACAACTATTGCCTAGAAAGTGACATGCTCCTATCGTGTACAGCTGGCTGTTCAATACACGGTACACTTTAAAAACTGTGAATTCAATGACGAAGTTGAATTTTGGAAAGAATCTTCAGTTTCTCTTCCGGGGGCCAGAATGGGTTTGAAAAAAGACACAAATTGGACATTGGTACCCGGCACGGCGCGCGATCTCGACGCCGTGCGCGACCGTTGCCGGCAACTGGTGCGACGCCGTGCCATGGTCTCGGCCGGCGTGGCGGCGGTGCCCATTCCGGGGCTCGACATCATCTCGGACATGCGCCTGTTCGCCAACCTGATCGAAGACATCAACCGCCACTTCGGCCTGTCCGAAGAGCAGATCGAGCGCATGCACCCGCGCTTCCGCATGATCGCGTATCAGGCGGCGGTGGGCATCGGCAGCATGTTGGTGGGCAAGGTAGTCACGCGCGAGGTGGTCATGCACGTGCTGCGCCGCATCGGCGTCAAAACCGCTGCCAAGCAGGCCGGCAAGCTGGTGCCGCTGGCGGGCCAGCTGGCGTCGGCGGGAATCGGGTTTTTTGCGTTTCGCCAGATCGGCTACCAGCACGTGGAAGCGTGCGTGGCTGTGGCGCGGGAACTGCAACTGGCAGGGATAGCCAACCCGGTAAACTCGGCCTACCCGGCCCACCCCGAAGGGCAGGCCCAAGTGCAGGCAGAGCCTGCGGTTTAAGCGTCCGGCAACACCACGTTGACGTCGAGCACTTCCAGGTTGCCCTGGCGGTCGAGCGAAATCTTGATGTCGTCGGCGTTGACCTTGGTGTACTTCGAAATCACGTCGATCAGCTCTTTATGCAGCGCGGGCAGGAAGTCCGGCCCGGTGCGGCCGTTGCGCTCGCGCGCGATGATGATTTGCAGCCGCTCCTTGGCCGCCGTCGCAGTTTTCTGCTTTTGCGGGAACAGGAAAGAAAGCAGAGCCATGGTCACTTACTCCCGAAAAGTCGCTGCAGGAAGCCCGGTTTTTCGTAGTTGACGAAGCGCAGGGGACGTTCTTCGCCGAGGAAGCGCGCGACCACGTCCTCGTAGGCTTGCGCCACATCGGTACCTTTGAAATGAATCGCCGGGTTGCCCTGGTTCGATGCATGCAGTACCGACTCCGATTCGGGAATGATGCCGATCAGCGAGATGCGCAGGATTTCCTTCACATCTTCGTGCGACAGCATTTCGTCCGCTTCCACGCGTTTCGGCGAGTAGCGGGTGATCAACAGGTGTTCCTTGACCGGTTCGCCGCCACTTTGGGCACGGCGCGACTTGGCTTGCAGGATGCCGAGGATGCGGTCCGAATCGCGCACAGACGACACTTCCGGGTTGGTGACGATGATCGCTTCATCGGCAAAGGTGAGCGCCATCAGCGCGCCATGCTCGATACCGGCCGGCGAATCGCAGATGATGTATTCGAAGCCCATGTTGACCAGCTCGTTCAATACCGTTTCCACGCCTTCTTCCGACAGCGCATCCTTGTCGCGCGTTTGCGAAGCGGGCAGGATGAACAGGTTCTCGCAGTGCTTGTCCTTGATCAGGGCCTGGTTCAGCGTGGCTTCCTTGTTGATCACATTGATCAGGTCGTACACCACGCGGCGTTCGCAACCCATGATCAGGTCGAGATTGCGCAGGCCGACGTCGAAGTCGATCACTGCCGTTTTGTGGCCGCGCATGGCCAGGCCAGTGGAAAAACTGGCGCTCGTGGTCGTCTTACCGACGCCGCCCTTACCGGACGTTACAACTATGATTCTTGCCACAGATAATCCTTTTCAAAAAGAGGGACGGCGGCCACTCAGGCGCGGGTTGCAGAATTGACAGATAGTATATCGATTCGGTCGCCCATCAAGCGTATTTGCGCGGGGGAGCGTGCAAATTCAGCCGGGAAGCCGTCTTCAAAAGTACGGTAGACGCCGGCGATGGACACCAGTTCCGGCGACATGTTCAAAGCAAAGATACGGGCGTCGGCATTGCCGGACGCACCGGCCAGCGCGCGGCCGTTGAGCGTGTTGTAGACGTGAATGCTGCCGTCGGCAATGATCTCGGCGCCGTTGTTGACCACGGCGGTCACGATCAGGTCGCAGCCGCGCGCATAAATGCGCTGGCCGGCGCGCACCGGGGTGTCGATGATCATCACTTGCTGGCCGTTGGGCAGCGGTTCGACGGTACTGGAAATAGTGGGCGATGGCCGGGCTGGTGCGGGCGCCGGCTTCGGCTCGGCTCGGGGTGCGACAACAGCTACTTCTTCGCGCGGCTTGCTGGCCGTTTCCAGGCTCAGGCCATGCGCGGCAATCTCGGCGGCCATGGCGGCGGGCGCATTGCGCACGGCCACCGGCTTCAAACGATACCTGGTCAGCACCGCGATGATGGCCTTCCAGTCGATGGCCGTGCTGGCTGGCAAGGCGGCAATGTCGATCATGGTCAGGTCGTCTTCGAAAAAGTCGGCGCTGCCGCCGGTCATCTTGGCCAGCGCCGCGTCGAGCGCGGAGACGTCTGCCGTAGTGAGGATGGCGGAGACCGCAACAACAGTGGAAATCTTGATTTCGATCGGCTTTTGAAACAGGCTCTTGGACATGGGCGACAGTATGAGAGGGTTGCAACCGCGCGCGCATGCGCAGGTGCTGGCATTCTACTGTGGAAAACCCGCAATGGGGAGGCGCGCACGACTGAACGCGTGCAAAAATGCGGTGCCGCGCGCTGCGGTGCTGGATGAATGTTTTTCCGGTGGTCTTGGGGTTTGTCATAAGGATTTCATATCGATGCGGTACAGTTTGCGGCATTCGATCTACAATCCAAATGAAAGATTTCCCGGATTTACATGAAAAAGATTAATGCATGTTAGAGATACGCCACCTTCGTACGCTGAGCGCCTTGCGCTCGGCCGGCAGCCTGGTGCGGGCCGCCCAGTTGCTCAACCTGACCCAGTCGGCGCTGTCCCATCAAGTCAAGTTGCTGGAGGATCGCTACGGCGGCCCGCTGTTTGAACGCAAATCGGTGCCGATCGGGTTTACCGCCACCGGCGCCCGGCTGCTCAAACTGGCCGACCTGCTGCTGCCCGAAATCGAAACCGCCGAGCGCGAAGTGGCGCGCCTGACGCAGGGTGATACCGGCCAGCTGCGCGTGGTGCTCGAATGCCATACCTGCTTCGACTGGCTGATGCCCGTCATGGACGAGTTCCGCAAGCGCTGGCCCGACGTCGAGATCGACCTGGTCTCGGGTTTCCACAGCGAACCGGCGGAGTTGCTGCGCACCGGCGCCGCCGACCTGGTGATCGGTTCGCCGTACGGCCCGGACTTTGCGACGTTTCCCCTGTTCCGCTTCGAGATCCTGGTGGTGATGGCGCAAAAGCACCGGCTTGCTGCCCAGCGCCGCCTGCACGCGCTTGATTTTACCGGCGAAACCCTGATCACGTACCCGGTGCCGGAAACCCGTATCGACCTGATCCGCGAAGTACTGCTGCCGGAAAATATCCAGTTCGAGCGCCGCACTGCCGAACTGACGGTGGCGGTGCTGCAACTGGTGGCCAGCCGGCGCGGCATCGCCGCGCTGCCCAACTGGGCCATCAAGAACTACGTCGATTACGACTACGTGATCGCCAGGCCGGTGGGCGAGCAGGGCTTGTGGAGCGACCTGTTCGTGTCGGTGCCGCCGGCGCAGCAGCACAAGGCTTACGTGCTCGACTTCGTCAAAGTGATACGCGAGCAATGCGCGGCCACGCTGGACGGTATCAAATTATTGTCGTGACAAATAGATATGTCTTATTCAAAATGTATGGTGGGGGATTGAGGCAGATCAAAGGCACGGAGAATTGCCGCGCTTACGATAAGTTCCCGATTGATGATGACGGTTGACATGGCAGACCTTGCGCAGGCGCGAGTTTCTGCACAGGAGTTTTCGCGGCAACGCACCATCGAAAGCCGCCACGCCCCGGGCGTGGCAGGCGTATGATCAAGTTGATCGAAGTTCGCTTTTGCTAACCATGCCGGCTTTGTGCCGGCGCTTTGGAGAATCACATGGATGATGTAGTAATCGTGGCCGCTGGCCGTACTGGTGTGGGCAAATTCGGCGGCGCGCTCGCCAAGACTCCGGCGTCCGAACTGGGCGCACACGTCATCAAGGGTTTGCTGGCCAAGACCGGCATCGATCCCAACCTGGTCAGCGAAGCGATCCTGGGCCAGGTACTCACCGCCGGCGTCGGCCAGAACCCGGCGCGCCAGGCCGTCATCAAGTCGGGCCTGCCCAACACCATCCCGGGTTTTACCATCAACCACGTGTGCGGCAGCGGTTTGAAAGCCACCCACCTGGCAGCCCAGGCCATTAAATGCGGCGACGCACAAATCGTCATCGCCGGCGGCCAGGAAAACATGAGCGCCTCGCCGCATGCCATGCCGGGTTCGCGCGACGGCTTCCGCATGGGCGACATCAAGATGGTCGACACCATGATCGTCGATGGCCTGTGGGACGTGTACAACCAGTACCACATGGGCGTTACTGCCGAAAACGTCGCCAAGAAATACGAGATTTCGCGCGCCGAGCAGGACGAGTTCGCGCTGCAATCGCAGCTGAAAGCCGAAGCTGCTCAAAAAGAAGGCAAATTCAAGGATGAAATCCTGCCGCTGGAAATCGTCCAGAAAAAAGGCAGCATCGTCTTCGACACCGACGAATACATCAAGCCAGGTTCGACGCTGGAAGGCCTGGCCGGCCTGCGTCCCGCCTTCAACAAGGAAGGCACTGTTACCGCCGGCAACGCCTCTGGCCTGAACGACGGCGCCGCCGCCGTGATCATGATGTCCGCCACGCAAGCGAAAGAACTGGGCTTGCCGGTGCTGGCCAAGATCAAGGCTTATGCCTCGTCTGGCCTGGATCCGGCCTTCATGGGCATGGGCCCGGTTAGCGCCACCCGCCTGTGCCTGAAAAAGGCCGGCTGGACCCCGGACGACCTCGACCTGCTGGAAATTAACGAAGCGTTTGCTGCCCAGGCCGTGGCCGTCAACAAGGAAATGGGCTGGGATACCAGCAAGATCAACGTCAATGGCGGCGCCATCGCCATCGGCCACCCGATCGGCGCGTCCGGCGCGCGCATCCTGGTCACCCTGATCCACGAAATGATCCGTCGCGATGCCAAGAAGGGCCTGGCGTCGCTGTGCATCGGCGGCGGCATGGGCGTGGCGCTGGCCATCGAACGCGCGTAACGACAATAAAACGATAGACCCGGACCGTCCGCCGTGCGCGGCGGTCTGTTTTTCAAGTCACTTAACGAGGGGACAAAACATGGCACGAGTTGCATTGGTTACTGGCGGTATGGGCGGTTTGGGCGAAGCGGTGTGTTTCAAGTTGTCGGCGCTTGGTTATTGCGTGGTCACCACGTATTCGCCCGGTAACGCCAAGGTCGAGCAATGGCTGGCGACCACCCGCGACCAGGGCTTCAACTTCCGCGCCTATCCATGCGATGTGGCCGACTACGATTCGGCCCAGGCATGCATCGCCGCCATCGAGAAGGAAATCGGTCCGATCGACGTGCTGGTCAACAACGCCGGCATCACCCGCGACATGACCTTCAAGAAGATGGACAAGCCGAACTGGGACGCCGTCATGGCCACCAACCTGGACTCCGTGTTCAATATGACCAAGCCGGTGTGCGACGGCATGGTGGAACGCGGCTGGGGCCGCATCATCAATATCTCGTCGGTCAACGGCCAGAAGGGCGCCTTCGGCCAGACCAACTATTCGGCTGCCAAGGCCGGCATGCATGGCTTTACCAAGGCGCTGGCGTTGGAAGTGGCGCGCAAGGGCGTCACCGTCAACACCATCTCGCCAGGCTATATCGGCACCAAGATGGTCATGGAAATCCCGACCGAAGTCCTGGAAACCAAGATCGTCCCGCAAATCCCGATGGGCCGCTTGGGCAAACCGGAAGAAGTGGCAGGCCTGGTAGCCTACCTGTCGTCCGATGAAGCTGCTTTCGTTACCGGCGCCAACATCGCCATCAACGGCGGCCAGCACATGTCCTGATCGCCTGCCGGCGTGACGACAAGACGAGCCGGGATCGTTCGCGATCCCGGCTTTTTTTACGTACAATCCGCTATCGTCGCCTGAAGGATTGCCATGTTCGACCCCCATTCCCCGCTGTTCCCGCCCATCGAACCCACCCGCCACGGCATGCTGGCCGTGGACGAGATCCACACCATTTATTGGGAAGAAGTCGGCAACCCGAGCGGCATCCCGGTGATCTTCCTGCACGGCGGCCCCGGCGCCGGCCTGTCGCCGCAGCACCGGCGCTTTTTCGACCCCGAGCGCTACCGCGTGATCCTGTTCGACCAGCGCGGCGCCGGCAAGTCGCTGCCGGTCGGCGAATGCCGCAACAACACCACGCAATTGCTGATCGACGACATCGAGCGGCTGCGCCGCCAGTTCGAGATCGACCAGTGGCTGGTGTTCGGCGGCTCGTGGGGTTCCACGCTGGCGCTCGCTTACGGCGAAGCCCATCCCGAGCGCTGCCTCGGGTTTGTCTTGCGCGGAATTTTCCTGTGCACCCAGCCCGAAATCGACTGGTTCCTGCACGGCGTGCAATGGTTTTACCCGGAGCTGTACGAAGAATTCGTGGCGCCGATCCCGCAAGCCGAGCGTGGCGACCTGCTGGGCGCCTACGTGCGCCGCATCATGAGCGACGATCCGGCCGTGCATTGGCCGGCCGTGCGCGCCTGGAGCCGCTTCGAGGGCCGTCGCGTGTTCCTGCTGCCGCAGCCCGAGGACGCGCCGTGCGACGCGCTCGACCTGGGCGTGGGCCGGCTCGAATCGCATTACATGGCCCATCTCGGCTTTTTCAGCGACGACCAGCTGGTGCGCAATATCGACCGCATTGCCCATTTGCCGGCCGTGATCGTGCAGGGCCGCTACGACGTGATCTGCCCGCCGCTGTCGGCGTGGCGCTTGCAGCAGGCGTGGCCGGGATCGGTGATGCGCATGATCCCGGATGCCGGCCATGGCGCCATGGAGCAAGGCATCTCGCGCGCGCTGGTGGCCGCAACCGAGCAGTTCTGGCGCCTGCGGGCTTTTGATTAGCGCGCTAAAGTTGGCCCGGCGCGGTGCCGGGCTGCTACACTAGCAACTCCCAGCAAGGACCGCCCGAAGAGGCCCAGTATTATTTTCAGCGTACCGTCATTTATGAATATTCAGCTCGGCGATATCGGCCACCTCATCCAGCTGGCCATTGCGCCGGTGTTCCTGTTGTCCGGCGTGTGCACCAACCTGATCGTGCTCACCAACCGCCTGGCGCGCATCATCGACCGCTCGCGCGTGCTCGAGGACCGTCTCGATATCGCTTACAGCGACATGTATATCAACGAGCTCGACGTGATGTACCGGCGCTCGCACCTGATCAATTATTCGATTGCCCTGTCAACCGCCTGCGGCCTGATGGTCTGCCTGGTGATTGCCATGCTGTTCTTCAGCGATATCACCGACATCGCGCTGGAAAAATACATTGCCGGCATGTTCGTGTTTTCCGTGTTCTGCCTGATCGGCAGTTTCTGCTACCTGCTGCGCGAAATCTTTATCGCCTCGGCCGCGATGCGCGCGCTGCGTCACGTGCGCCGTCCGCCAACCAAACAACCTGATTAGAATCGAGTTTTGTATGCATGACTACCAACGCCCTCCGACCTTGTACCGCTACGGCGTGCGCGAAGACCTGGAACTGGCGCTGACCCAGGGCCAGTTCATCCTGCGCGCGGCGCCGCCGTGCCTGGCCCTGAGCTTTTCGCAAGTGTGGGACCGCAAGCTGTTCGACCTGTTTTCCGCCGACAGCTGCCTGGTGATCCACAACAGCGAAGAATTCGGCGAGCGCCTGCATCGCGCGGTACAGCGCACCTTGCCCAACTGGGCCGGCATCGATGGCGTGGTGGAATACGGCGTGCGCGCCGCGCTGGGCGCCGCCTTCACCAAGACGGCAGCCGAGGCGCAGGAACAGGAGTGGCTGTTCGCCTGGCGCGCCATGCAGCACGCCAGCCTGAACCCGGTAATGATCAAGCTGGGCAGCCTGGAAAACTTTGCCGAGCTGCGCGACCGCGATACCCGCCTGTCCTGATTATCTGGCCGGGGCCGCCGGCGGGATCAGGATGGAATTGACGCTCGGCTGGCGGTCCTCGCGGCGGTCCAGGCGGGTGAGCACGGCGCGCATCATGTGCTCGACGTCCGACCGTATCATCTTCGAGCCGAACAGGCTGGGCACATAGAAATTGGGCATCATGCGGCCCTTGTACACCACCTTGGTGCCGCCGGTCTCGGGCACGGGGATCAGTTCCCAGCGCGCCTCGTAGTGTTTCATGTCGCCCGACACCAGGGCAATGTCGATGGCCGACATCGGCTGCTCGGTGGCGCGCACGATCAGGTGGATCGGCCGCGTCATGAACAGCAGCCGGGCCACGCCGAATTGCTCGATCATGACCTCATTGCCATTGCGCGATAGCACCTTGCACGACTCCAGGTCGGGCACGAATTCGGTCATGCGTTCGTAGTTGGTGAGGATGCGCCACACGCGCGGCAACGGCGCGGCCACGACGCCGCTGGCGTCAAGTTCGTACATATGCTGGCCGTCCACCTCCGCCCGGTTGACCGACACCTCCAGCCGGGACGTGTCCGGCTTCGGTGTTTGCGCCATGGCCAGCGGGGCGGTGACACCTAACAACAGTAACAGAAGGAATCGCATCATTTTTCCAGCCTACGGGAAAGGGTGGCAGAATACAAGGGCAACACTCTCCCGTTACCTAACCGTAACCCTCCAGTATTTATCACAGGGCGCTCACACACGGCATGGCATCCCTCCACCACCCGCATTTGCTCGCGCCACTCGACCTCGGTTTTACGACCCTGAAGAACCGCGTGATCATGGGCTCGATGCATACCGGGCTCGAAGACCGCTTTTATCACTACGGCAAACTTGCCGCATTCTATCGCGAACGTGCGCGCGGCGGAGTCGGTTTGATCGTTACCGGTGGCATCTCTCCCAACCGCGCAGGCTGGCTGCTGCCCTTTGGAGGGACCCTGAACTGGCGCGGCGACATCTTCAACCACCGCAAGGTCACCAGCGCCGTGCACGAAGAGGGCGGCAAGATCCTGTTGCAGATCCTGCATGCCGGCCGTTATGGCTACCAGCCGCTGGTGGTGTCGGCATCGGCCAAAAAATCGCCGATCTCGCCGTTCAAGCCGCGCGCGCTGACCGAGGCCGGCATTGAAGCCACCATCCGCGACTATGCGCGCTGTGCCCGGCTGGCGAAGGCTGCCGGCTACGACGGCGTGGAAATCATGGGCAGCGAAGGTTATTTGCTCAACCAGTTCCTGTGCGCGCGCGCCAACCTGCGCACCGACCGCTGGGGCGGCCCCATTGAACACCGCATGCGCCTGCCGGTGGAGATCGTGCGCCGGGTGCGCGCCACTGTCGGCACGGACTTCATCATCATGTACCGCCACTCGCTGCTCGATCTGGTGGAAGGGGGCAATACCTGGGACGAGGTGGTGACAGTTGCCCAGGCATTGCAGGGTGCGGGCGTGAATATCCTCAACAGCGGCTACGGCTGGCATGAGGCGCGCGTGCCCACCATCGTGACGTCGGTGCCGCGCGCCGCGTTTGCCGGCCTGGCCGGGCGGCTGCGCCAGGCTGTCACCATTCCGGTGGTGGCGTCGAACCGCATCAATATGCCGGCCGAAGCAGAAAGCATCCTGGCGCGCGGCGACGCCGACCTGGTCTCGATGGCGCGGCCGTTCCTGGCCGATGCCGACTTCGTCAACAAGGCGGCTTCGGGCCGCGCCGACGACATCAATACCTGCATCGGCTGCAACCAGGCGTGTCTCGACCATACGTTCGCCAACCAGCGCGCCAGTTGCCTGGTCAACCCGCGCGCGTGTCACGAGACCGAACTGGTGTATGCACCGGCTGCGCACGCGCGCCGCATCGCCGTGGTGGGGGCGGGCCCGGCCGGTTTGTCGGCCGCAACAGTGGCGGCGCAGCGCGGCCACCATGTGACCCTGTTCGAGGCGGGCAATGCCATCGGCGGCCAGTTCCGCATTGCCATGCAGATCCCGGGCAAGGAAGAATTTTCGGAAACCATCCGTTATTTCGGGCGCCAGTTGGCGCTGCAGGGTGTGACGGTGAAACTCGGTGTGCGCGCCACGCGCGAGCAATTGCTGGCCGACGGCTACGACGACATAGTGGTGGCGACAGGCGTCAAAGTACGGCTGCCGGCCATCGCCGGTATCGATCACCCGAAGGTGCTGTCGTACCTGGACGTGCTGCGCGACAAGGCGCCAGTGGGCAAGCGGGTGGCGATCATCGGCGCGGGCGGCATCGGCTTCGACATGGGCGAATTTCTGCTGCACGATCCTGCCCACCCGCTGCCGCAGCCGGTGGACGCCTGGGCCGGCGAATGGGGCGTGGACCTGCATGGCGACGCCCGCGGCGGCCTGGTAGCGCCGGCGCAGCCGCAGCCGCTCCGCCAGTTATACCTGCTGCAGCGCAAGCTGTCGAAGCCGGGCGCGGGACTGGGCAAGACCTCGGGCTGGGTGCACCGCGCGGTGCTGGCGAGACATGGCGTGGTGATGCTGGCGGGCGTGCAATACGACCGCATCGACGACCACGGCTTGCATATTACGGTCGGTGGCGAGCAGCGGCTGCTGGCAGTCGATAACGTGGTGATTTGCGCCGGGCAGGAGAGCCTGGCGGAGTTGATGCCGGCAGAAGCGGACCCGCGCTTCCACCGGATCGGCGGCGCCGCGCTGGCGTCGGAACTCGACGCCAAGCGGGCCATCAGGGAAGGAGCCGAGCTGGCCGCGCGGCTTTAGAACCTATCCCGGTAGAGAATGAGGCGCTGCTTGCGCGCCTCTGCAGCGGGGCCAGCGTTGCTCGTCATCGCATGGCCCGCCATGCTTCTTCCTCGCGCCTTGCCCCCGCTACCGAGGCATCGCAATCCGCTGCCCCCTCCCTACCGGGATAGGTTCTTAGCTGGCACTGTTAGTGCCCGCCACCTTCCTTGCGCTCGAAATTCTTGATCACGAAATCGGTCATGCCGTTGGCCAGCTCTTCCTCGCCCATGAAGATCTTGGCCGGCAACTCGCTGCGCAGCAATTCCGCTTCCTCGTCGCTGTGCGTGCGCACCACGGTCTTGATGTTCGGGTTGAGCAGGCGCGCGGTTTCCACCATGGCGCGCACGTGGAAGGTGTCGGGCGTGGCGATCACCAGCATGCTGGCGCGGGCCACGTGGGCCTGGATCAGCACCGCCGGCTCGCCGGCATTGCCGGCCACCGCGTGGATGCCCTTGCGGCGCAGTTGATCGACCACTTCGCGGTTTTGCTCGGCCACCACGAACGGGATGCTGTGCTTGAGCAGCACCTCGGCAATGCGGCGGCCCACGCGGCCGTAACCGACCAGCACCACCTGGCCGTCGAGATGTTCGTGCGGCACCGACATCGGCAGTTCGGCCAGCGGATCGGCTGCGCGCTCGAAGTTGGAAATCACCGAACCGTCGCGGGTGAGCCAGCGCTCCAGCGGTTTTGTCACGCTGAAGACGACCGGGTTCAGCGCGATCGAGATGATGGCGCCTGCCAGGATCAGGCTCTGGCCCTCGGCCGGCATCAGGCCCAGCGACATGCCCAGCGCGGCCAGGATGAACGAGAATTCGCCGATCTGCGCCAGGCTGGCCGAGACCATCAGCGCCGTCTTGGCCGGGTAACGCAGCAGCACCACCAGCAGGAACGCTGCCACCGACTTGCCGAACACGATAATCGCCACGACCGCCAGCAACTTGAGCGGCTGTTCGGTGACGATGGCCGGCTCGAACAGCATGCCCACCGAGACGAAGAACAGCACGGCAAACGCGTCGCGCAGCGGCAGCGACTCTTGCGCGGCGCGGTGCGCCAGTTCCGATTCGCGCAGCACCATGCCGGCGAAGAACGCGCCCAGTGCGAACGACACGCCGAAGAAATGGGTGGAACCGTAGGCGATACCGACGGCAGCGGCGATCACGCACAGCGTGAACAGCTCGCGCGAACCGGTGCGCGCCACTTGCCACAGGATCCAGGGGAACAGCTTGCGGCCGACGACCAGCATCAGTGCGATAAACGCGGCAACCTTGCCCAGGGTGATGGTGAGCGTGCTCCACAGATCGACTTCGCCGGCGGGAATCGCCACGCCGTGGGCGTCCATGGTGGTGCCGCCGAGGGAGCCGGCCACGGCCGGCAGCAGCACCAGCACCATGACGGTCACCAGGTCTTCGACCACCAGCCAGCCGACCGCGATGCGGCCGTTGAAACTGTCGAGGATGCCGCGCTCCTCGAGCGCGCGCAGCAGCACCACGGTACTGGCCACCGACAATGCCAGCCCGAAGACCAGGCCGCCACCGATGCTCCAGCCCCACCAGTGCGCCAGCCCCATGCCCATGCCGGTAGCCACCGCGATTTGCAGCACGGCGCCGGGCAGCGCCACCTTGCGTACCGCCCACAAGTCGTCAAGCGAGAAGTGCAGACCCACGCCGAACATCATCAGCATCACGCCAATCTCGGCCAACTGGGCAGCCAGCGCGGCATCGGCGACAAAACCAGGTGTTGCCGGTCCCAACATGATGCCCGCAGCGAGATACCCCACCAGCGCCGGTAATCGCAAGCGCGTTGCTATATAACCAAGGACAAGACCGAATCCAAGTGCGGCGGCAATGGTGGTAATCAGACTGATGTTGTGGGGCATGCGGGGGGGACTCCTCTGGAAGATTGTTAGAAAACAACCCAAGAGTAGCACATCACACGGCAATTGCTGTCAAAAAATGCAAACCACCAGCCAATTAGTTGGAACTTCTGCCATCCCCGGACAACAGGGAATAGCACGGCTGTCGGTTCATTAAATTTTTCGCAACACCACGCAACCGATCGAATACCCGGCGCCAAACGAGCACAGCACGCCCAACTGTCCCGCGGCCATGTCGTCCGAATGTTTATGGAAGGCAATTACCGATCCGGCCGACGAGGTATTGGCGTAGCTGTCGAGGATGACCGGCGCTTCGCCCGGCTCGGCATCGCGGCCCAGCACCATGCGGCTGATTAACAGGTTCATGTTGAGGTTGGCCTGGTGCAGCCAGTAGCGGCTGACGTCGGATACCTGCAGGCCGGCATGGGCGATGGTGTCCTTGATCATTTCGGCGGCCATCGGGCACACGTCCTTGAATACCTTGCGGCCTTGCTGGCGGAACAGCTTGTCCGGCTGGCCCACGCCCGCTTCGTCAAAACGGTTGAGGAAACCGAAGTTGTTGCGGATATTGTTGGAGAAGCTGGTTTTCAGCTTGGTATCGAGGATTTCCCAGCGGTGTGCGCCCTTGGCGTTCTCGGCCAGTTCCACTACCACGGCGGTGCAGGCATCGCCAAAGATGAAATGGCTGTCGCGGTCGCGCCAGTTCAGGTGGCCGCTGGTGATTTCCGGGTTCAGGACCAGCACCGCGCGGGCCTGGCCGCTTTGCACGGCCGCCACCGCCTGCTGGATGCCGAAAGTAGCCGACGAGCAGGCCACGTTCATGTCGAAGCCGTAGCCGTCGATACCAAGCGCGGCCTGCACTTCCACCGCCATGGCCGGGTAGCCGCGCTGCATATTGGAGCAGGCGACCAGCACCATATCGATGTCGGCCGGGGTGCGGCCGGCACGGTCGAGCGCCTGGTGGGCTGCCGCCACGCAGATTTCGGCCTGCAACGACAGTTCGTCGTCGCCGCGTTCGGGAATGTGCGAGACCATGCGTTGCGGATCGAGAATGCCGGCCTTTTCCATCACGAAGCGCGACTTGATGCCGGATGCCTTTTCGATGAACGCCACGCTCGACGGTTCGAGCGCGGTGACGGTGCCGGCCTCGATGGCGGCGGCATTGTCGGCGTTGAACTGCGCCACGTAGGCATTAAAACTCTCGACCAGTTCCTCGTTGGAAATCGACTGCAATGGCGTAAAAAGACCGGTACCGCTGATGACGGCTTGTTTCATGATTAAGCTTTCAAATGGGGCAATGGCGAGTGCCAATAGTGGAGCAAATTCTACACAATGGCTGCACGTTACGCGCAAATAAAAGCGGCGCTCGAAGCGCCGCTCTAAAATAGTGATGTCGCGCCTTACTTGCCGAGATTGGCCTGCACCACCGTGGTCTCCGGCTTGGCGAACTGCACCGGCTTGCCCTTGAGGCGGTTGAGCGCCTGCGCCAGCTGGAAGTCGTCGCTGCTGCCGTATTCGAGCGGCTTGCGCTGCTTTTCCATTGCAATGATGCGCAGTTGTTCTTCCAGTTCGTCGCGCTTGCTTTGCGCGCCTTCCTGCTCGCGGTCGTTGGACAGGTGCTTGGCCAGGTCGGCCTCGCGCGTGCGCAGTGCGTTGACGCCGTCGCCGTCGGCATATTCATCGACCAGCAGGTCGGGCGTAATGCCCTTGGCCTGGATCGAGCGGCCCTTGGGCGTATAGTAGCGCGCAGTGGTCAGCTTGACGGCGGTGTCGGCAGTGAGCTGGCGGATGGTTTGCACCGAGCCCTTGCCGAAGGTTTGCGTGCCCATGATTTCGGCACGCTTGTAGTCCTGCAAGGCGCCCGCGACGATTTCGGAGGCCGACGCCGAACCAGTATTAACCAGCACCACCATCGGTACCTGCTTGAGCGCTTCGGGCAGCTTGGCCAGTGCATCGGTCTCGGCGTGCAACTGGTAATACTCGGGGCGGCCGTAATACACGGTTTTTTGCTCGGCCAGTTGGCCGTTGGTCGAGACGATCGCCTCGTTTTTTGGCAGGAAGGCGGCCGCCACACCGATCGCGCCTTGCAGTACGCCGCCGGGGTCGTTGCGCAAGTCCAGCACCAGGCCCTTGATGTGCGGATCTTGCTTGTAGAGCTCGGCTATTTTTTCGGCCATGTCATCGACCGTCGGCTCCTGGAACTGCGAAATGCGCAGCCAGGCGTAGCCCGGTTCGATCAATTTTCCCTTCACGCTTTTCTGGATGATTTCCTCGCGCGTGAGGTTGAACACCAGCGGTTCCTGCTCGCCCTTGCGCAGCACGGTCAGCGCCACTTTCGAGTGCGGCTCGCCACGCATCAGCTTGACCGAGTCATCGAGCGGCATGCCCTTCAACGGCGTATTGTCGAGGCGGCTGATCAGGTCGCCCGGCTTGATGCCGGCGCGCCAGGCCGGCGAGTCTTCGATCGGCGCGACGATCTTGATGTAGCCGTCCTCGCTGGGGCCGATCTCGATGCCCAGGCCGACGAACTTGCCTTGCGAGCCTTCGCGCAGTTCGGCATACGCCTTCTTGTCCAGGTAGGCCGAGTGCGGATCGAGCGAGGCCACCATGCCGGAGATGGCTTCGGTCAGCAGCTTCTTGTCTTCCACCGGTTCCACGTAGTCCGATTTGATCAGGCCGAAGACATCGGCCAGCTGGCGCAATTCCGCCAGCGGCAGCGCTGGCACCGCCGGCTTCTGCGCCATCGCAGAGAACTGCAGCGACATGGCCACGCCGGCAACCACGCCCAAGCCGATCAACCCGGAATTCTTTAGTTTCTTGCCCATGTTTCACCCAAAAAAGAGAGTAGCGTGCGCCTGCATTGAAACGAGTATAAACCTGATTCCCAGCAAACGTAGTAGCCCTCCCGAAATCATTTATAACTTTACGGCGATTTACAACGCGTCGCGTTGACATTTAAAGTAGCCCAATTCCCAACTGGTGAAACGGCAATTGTGACGGTTTGTATTGGGTGTATCCCATACGTTCACGGCAGTAAGCATTTGTAAGAATTTTGTGGATCGCGATTTTCGCGGCCTACACTGAACTCGTATTTCTCTCTACCCTGAAGTGGTTTTTGCCTGCGCCCCAAAAAGCGCAGGCTTTTTTTTGCCCTGCGCATGTCTTACCCTGGAGCTACCCATATGCGTTCTATCTTGCCGTTTTCCCTGCGCCGCCTGGCCGCCGCGCTGGCGCTTGGCGCCATGTTGTCGCCGGCGTTTGCCGTGCCCGTGATGGACATGCGCGCCGAAGATTTCCTGCCGCTGGCCGCCGACCTCAAGCAGCAACTCAAGCTCAACGCCAACCAGCAAACGCTGTGGCAGCAAACCGAGAGCCGCACCCGCAACCTGCTGCGCGAGCGCAAGTCGCGGCGCGAACGCCTGCAGGCGGCAGCGCTGACCGCTGCGCAAACGCCCGGCGTGGAACTGCGCGACGTCGCCCGCACCGTGGAAGCGGAAAGCATCACGGCCGCCGGCGAGGAAAAGCAGTTGCGCGAATGGTGGCTGATCGTCAACGACGCGCTGGACGAAACCCAGCGCGGCATCGTCGCCCAGCAACTCAATGAACACCTGCTGCGGGTACAGGACAGCGGCGGCCCCGGCCCCGGCCGTGGCGAGCGCCGCGACGACGGCGGCGAACATCGCGGCGGCGGCCGCAAGGGCGGTGGCCAGGGCGGCATGGGCATCGGCGTGGGTGCCGGCGGCGCCAGCATGAGCCTGCCCGGCGGCTGACCCGCTCGCTGTGTATCGTAAAGTAACTGAGCGGTAACACGTGTCCTGTGGCGTTAGAATATTCGCGCGGCAACCCGGCGCTGCATGAACCATGCAACTGCCGGGTTCGCTTTCGGACGTTTTGACCTAAAAGGACACGTAGTGAAAAAATATTTGCTGACCACTCTGGCACTGAGCCTGGCCACCGCCTTTGCCGGCGCTGCCGATACCCCGGCGCCTGCCGCCACGTCTTCTGGTATTGAACTCAAGAACATGGACACCAGCGTGCGTCCGCAAGACGATTTCTATGCCTACCAGAATGGCGGCTGGGTCAGGAATACCGAGATCCCGGGCGACCGCGCTCGCTGGGGCTCGTTCATCCAGCTGCAGGAAAACACCTTGCCGCAGCTGCGCGCCATCATCGAAGCGGCCGAGAATGACAAGGCCCGCAAGGCTGGCAGCAATGCGCAGAAACTTGGCGACCTTTACGCCAGCTACTTGGACGAAGCCAGGCTCGACACGCTGGGCGTCAAACCGCTCGCTGGCGAACTCAACCGCATTCGCGGCGTCAAGGACAAGAAGGCCTTCCCGATGCTGATCGCCCACCTGGACCAGATCGGCGTGACCGTGCCGTACAACGTCTATGTGCGCCAGGATGCGCGCGAATCGACCAAGTACGCGGTCGGCATTTCGCAAAGCGGCCTGGGCTTGCCGGACCGCGACTACTACCTGAAAAAGGACGACGCCAAGCTGGCCGCCATCCTGGTCAAATACGAAGCCCACGTGGCGAAAATCCTCGAGCTGGCCGGCGCGCAAAGCCCGCAGGCCAGCGCCAAGGCCATCGTTGCGCTGGAAACCGCGCTGGCCGAAGCACAATGGACCAAGGTGCAAAACCGCGACCCGGTCAAGCGCTACAACAAGGTGCCGTTTGCCAAGCTGGGCGAGCTGGCGCCAGGCTACGACTGGAACCACGCGCTGGCGTCCGCCGGCGTGGGCAGCAAGACCGACTACGCCATCGTCAACCAGCCGAGCTTCCTGACCGGCTATACCGCCGTCCTGGAAAAAACCGACCTGGCGACCTGGAAAGCCTATTTTGAATGGCAGCTGCTGCGCAGTGCATCGCCTTACCTGTCGAAGCCGTTTGCCGATGCCGACTTCGATTTCTACAGCACTGCGCTGACCGGCGTGACCGTCAAGCAGGACCGCTGGAAACGCGGCGTGGGCCTGGTCGAACGCGCGCTGGGCGAGGCACTGGGCCAGGCCTATGTGGCGCAGCACTTCCCGCCCGAGCGCAAGGCGCGCATGGATGCGCTGGTGCAAAACCTGATGGCCGCGTATAAAACCAGCATCGACGGCCTCGACTGGATGGGCCCGGAAACCAAGCGCGAAGCGCAAGATAAACTGTCCAAGTTCCGCCCCAAGATCGGCTACCCGAGCAAGTGGCGCGACTACGCGTCGCTGGTGATCGTCAAGGGCGACCTGGTGGGCAACGTGTTGCGCGCATCAAGCTTCAGTCACCAGCGCATGGTCAATAAGCTCGGCAAGCCGATCGACCGCGAAGAATGGAGCATGACGCCGCAAACCATCAACGCCTACTACAGCTCGACGATGAACGAGATCGTGTTCCCGGCTGCCATCCTGCAGCCGCCGTTCTTCGACGTGAACGCCGACGATGCCGTCAATTACGGCGCCATTGGCGCCGTGATCGGCCATGAAATCAGCCACGGCTTCGACGACGGCGGCAGCCAGGCCGACGGCGACGGCAACCTGCGCGACTGGTGGACCGCCACCGACCGCGCCAACTTCAAGGCCAAGGCCGACGCGCTGGTCAAGCAGTACAACGGCTACAGCCCGCTGCCGGGCTACCACGTCAACGGCGCGCTGACCCTGGGCGAGAACATCGCCGACAACAGCGGCATGGCGATCGCCTATAAGGCGTATAAATTGTCGCTGGGCGGCAAGCCAGCGCCGGTGATCGACGGCTTTACGGGCGAGCAGCGCTTCTACCAGGGCTGGGCGCAGATCTGGCGTGCCAAGGCGCGCGAGGCGCAGCAGATCCTGATGATCAAGACCGACTCGCATTCGCCCGGCGAATTCCGCGCCAATGGCACGGTGGTCAACCAGCCCGGCTTCTACGAAGCGTTCGGCGTCAAGCCTGGCGACAAGCTGTACGTGGCGCCGGAAGAGCGCGTGATTATCTGGTAAAAAAGCCGGAAATACGCCGCCTGGCCCTGCGGCGATGCCGTCTGTCGCAAACCGCTTGCGACCGTTGGTGTTTTTATATATAACTTCATGGCTGGCCAAGAGTACTTTCTTGGCCTTTTTGTATTCCTCATTCAAAGGATTTTTCGTGAAACGTCATCTCGTAAGTGCACTGATGCTGAGCCTGATCGCAGGCCTGGCAGGCGCTGCGGACAACACCACCAGTGTGACTCCTGCCAGCACCCAGCAAGCCAAAGCGCCGACCTCCGGCATCGCCGTCGAATACATCGATCCGGCCGTGCGCGTCCAGGACGACCTGTTTACCCACATGAACGGCAAGTGGCTCGCGACGACCGAGATTCCGGCCGACAAAGCCAGCTGGGGCAGCTTTGCCAAGCTGCGCGACGACATCCAGCCGCAACTGCGCACCATCATCGAAAACGCCGCCAACGCCAAGGACAAGGCGGCCGGCAGCGACACGCAACGCATTGGCGATTTCTACGCCAGCTTCATGGATGAAGCCAGGCTCGAGCAGCTGGGCGTGGCGCCGTTGAAAGGCGAGTTCGCCCGCATCGCCGCGCTGAAAGACAAGAAGCAATTGCCAGCGCTGATCGCGCACTTCAACAAGATCGGCGTGAGCACCCCGTACGGCTTCGCCATCCACCAGGACAACAAGGATTCGACCAAGTACGTGGCCGACCTGTACCAGGATGGCCTGGGCCTGCCGGACCGCGACTACTACCTGAAAGCGGACGACAAAAAGCTGGCCGACACCCTGGCCAAGTACGAACAGCACATGGCCAAGATGCTGACTCTGGCCGGCGACAACAACGGACCAGCAAGCGCACGCGCCGTGGTGGAATTCGAAAAACAACTGGCCAAGCTGCAATGGACCAAGGTTGAACTGCGCGATCCGATCAAGGCTTATAACAAGGTCGAAGTCGCCAAGCTGAACACGCTGGCGCCAGGTTACGACTGGAAAGCCTACCTGGCCGACGCCGGCATCGGCGGTAAGGTGAACTACGTGATCGTCAGCCAGCCGAGCTACCTCAAGGGCATGACCGCGCTGCTGAACAAGACCCCGGTCGAGACCCTGAAAGCGTACTTCCAGTGGCAGACCGTGCGCGCGTTCGCACCGTACCTGAACAAGTCGTTCGTCGATGAAAACTTCGCCTTCTACGGCACCGTGCTGAGCGGCGTGACCGAGCAGCGTCCACGCTGGAAACGCGGCGTTTCGGTCGCCGAGGGCGCGCTGGGCGAAGCAGTGGGCAAGCTGTACGTGGCCGAGCAATTCCCGGCCGACCGCAAGGCGCGCATGGAAGCGCTGGTCAACAACCTGCTGGCGTCGTACAAGACCAGCATCGACACCCTCGATTGGATGAGCCCGGTCACCAAGAAGCAGGCGCAAGCCAAGCTGGCCAAGTTCACCACCAAGATCGGCTACCCGAACAAGTGGCGCGACTATTCGGCGCTGACCGTGTCGAAAGACGACCTGGTGGGCAACGTGATCCGTTCGCACGAGTTCGACTACAACAAGGAAATCAACAAGCTGGGCAAGCCGATCGACCGCGACGAGTGGGGCATGACGCCGCAAACCGTGAACGCCTACTACAACCCGGAAATGAACGAGATCGTGTTCCCGGCCGCCATCCTGCAAGCGCCGTTCTTTGACGCGGCTGCCGACGACGCGGTCAACTACGGAGCCATCGGCGGCGTGATCGGCCACGAAATCAGCCACGGCTTCGACGACCAGGGCGCCCAGTACGACGGCGACGGCAACCTGCGCGACTGGTGGACCAAGGCCGACCACAAGAACTTCGCCACCAAGACCAAGATGCTGGTCGAGCAGTACAACCAGTTCAGCCCGCTGCCCGGCTACCATGTCAACGGCGAACTGACCCTGGGCGAAAACATCGCCGACAACAGCGGCATCGCGATTGCCTACAAGGCGTATAAATTGTCGCTGAACGGCAAGGAAGCCCCGGTGATCGACGGCCTGACCGGCGACCAGCGCTTCTACATGGGCTTTGCGCAAGTGTGGCGCATGAAGATGCGTGAAGCGGCGCAGATCCAGCAGATCAAGACCGATCCGCACTCGCCAGGCCAGTTCCGCGCCAACGGCCCGATGCGCAACCAGCCAGGCTTCTACGACGCCTTTGGCGTCAAACCGGGCGACAAGATGTACCTGGCGCCGAAAGACCGCGTGATCATGTGGTAAGCCGGTAGCAAGCGATGAACGAAGCGGCGTTGGCGACAACGCCGCTTTTTTTATGCGCGCCGATACGGTCCCGTGTAAACTACCGCATCGTCCCAACCCCGGAAGCCGAACCCATGCGTATGCGTGCCTTACTCCCCCTGACCGCCATGCTCGCCCTGAGCGCCTGCGGCGACTCCTACAAGCCGGTTGACGTCTACATGGCTGCCACGCCCGAGTGCAAGGACTGGCAGGAAGGCTCGCGCTTCGACCTGCCGCGCGGCATCAGCGTCGCGACCACGCCGCCGGTCACGCTCGAAGGCGGCGGCGCCGAGTTCACTTTCGTTTATTTCGTACCGCGCGGCCAGCGCGCCCGTTTCCTCTCGCGCGACTACAACGTCACGGCGCCGCGCGGCGCGGTGATCGCCAAGGCCGAGCTGGTGACTTTCTACCAGCGCGCCATCAACTCGCGCGCCGAGATCGTTGACGTCATTCCCAAGGTACCGGACATGCTGGTGGCCGGCGCCACCGCCGACGAAACCATCTGGCGCGTGCGCCTGCGCGTGAAAGACAAGCTGCCCGAACGCTTCGACGTGGTGCCGCCAGCGTTTGAAATCGCCCTGACCGAATACCCGATGCGCACGTTCACCTACCGCTACTTCCCCGAGCGCAAAGCCTACGGCCTCTGCCGCTAACTTCAACTTCGGGGTCGGTGCCGACATTCGGACACGAACTGAGCCTTGTCGCTGCTGGGCTTGTGTCTACATGTCGGCACTGACCCTGACGTGGGAGGTTGAAGCGGGGCGCAAAAAAACCGGTCGCGATGGACCGGTTTTTTTATGCGTTGGCAGGTTTATTTGGCAGGTTCGGCCGGGGTTTCTGCAGCCGGCGCCGGGGCGGCTGGCACTTCCGGCTCCTTGAACTTGGCGCCTGACTGGTTGGCCATGAAGACCACGGCGCGCGCGACTTCGACGTCGTCGAGGTCGGGATTGCCACCCTTGGCGGGCATGGCGCGCAAGCCTTCGATGGCGTGCTTGAGGACGGTGTCGTAGCCTTGCGCGATACGCGCCGACCAGCTGCCGGCATCGCCCACCTTGGGCGCGCCTGCCACGCCGGCGCCGTGGCAGGCCGCGCAGGTGGAGTTGTAGATGGCGTCGCCCGCTTGCAGCACCTTGGGCGCGTTCACATCCTTGAAGGTAAAGCCGGTGTCGGCCACCGGCGCGATGCGGGTGGCGATTTCCTCGGGCGCCTGGCTGTTGGAGCCGGCGCCGGTGAGCTTGTCCGTGGTGACATACTGGACCAGCAGGATGATGCCGATCACCGTGACCAGGAAGAAGCCGACCACGGCTCCCACCAGTTGTTTGGGCGTTTTAATGATGGATTCGTTGTGTGCGTCGCTCATGATGTCCTTGAAGTCTGTGCCGGGTTGCGTGCCGAATTACCGATCGAGCTGCCTTGCAAAACCTTTATCAAACGGCCGATTATAGGCTCAAAAATCGGCGCATGGAAACTTCAACATGGTTAAAACGACACGCGCCGATGGACGCGGACCAATAAAACCGGTATCCTACGGCACACCTTCAAGGTTCCCCCCGCGCGGCTGTAGCTCAGTGGATAGAGTATTGGCCTCCGAAGCCAAGGGTCGCTGGTTCGATTCCAGCCAGCCGCACCAGAAATTCCCTTTAAATCAATTGCTTATGTTGTGACGCCAGTTGTCTAGCGGCAGTCATGGCAGGGTTTTATCGTCCCACGGCGTCCTTCCTCCGCCGTTCGCTTTCTTCCTCCTGTCACGCCAAATCGTACCCACTCGCACGGATATCGGTTGCCCGTGGAGGTATATCGATGCTAATCGCGTGCTTTTATCCCCGCAGTTACCTAAAAATTTATTGTCCTTTTTGATGTCAATCAAAATAGCTTGAAATATCGCGTAGTAGAAGAACTGCCACACAATTGTGAAGTTTCTGTGAAGAATCATTAGCCTGCAACCGTGCACTCTTGTTGTGCACTGCTGCGCGTGGCTAAATGTACCGATGGTTAAAATCGGTATCACCGCTCGTCTGTTCCTGTCGCTGTTGATCGTCAGCCTGCTGACGGCAGTTGGCGTCGGCTTCGGCACGCGCTGGAGTTTCCAACGCGGTTTCCAGGGCTACCTGAACGAGGTCGAATCGCGGCGCATGGAGGCGATGGCGGAAGAGCTGGCGCAGGCGTACCAGGAACACGGCGGCAACTGGCAGTTCATGCGCGGCAACCGCGCCGCGTGGGAGCGCACCACCGGCGCCATCGGCCGCGAACGCGCCACCGCGCCGCGTACCAGCGTCAATGCCGATGCCGGCGGCAGCTCCATCTATTACGCGGTGCCGGACAAGGCGCCGCGCCGGCTCGGCCTGTTCGACATGGACGGCAACCACCTGGCCGGCAACCTGCAAACCGGGCCGTCGCTGCGCTACCAGCCGGTGCTGGTCGAGGGCAGGCCGGTCGCCACCCTGGTCGGCGCGCCGCTGCGCGGCTTGCAGGAAGAGGCGGAGCAGGGCTTTTTGCTGCAGCAGCAGCGCGACAGCGTGCTGATCGGGATTGCCACGCTGGTGCTGGCGGCGTTAGCCGCCTTGCTGCTGGCGCGCAGCTTTGTGGCGCCCACGCGGCGCCTGATCCATGCCGCCGCCAAGGTGGCGGCCGGCGATTACGCGGTGCGGGTACCGCGCGGCCAGCGCGACGAGCTCGGTACGCTGGCGCACAACTTCAACATCATGGCTGCCACCCTCGAGAGCAACGAGGCGCTGCGCCGCCACTTCATGGCCGACCTGTCGCACGAGCTGCGCACGCCCTTGTCCGTGTTGCAGGCCCAGCTGGAAGCGATGGAAGACGGCCTGGAACCGACCGACGCCACCAGCCTGGCGCTGCTGCAAGACGAGGTGGCCACGCTCACCCGGCTGGTGGAAGACATGCGCCAGATCACGCTCTCCGAAGTGGGTGCCTTCGGCTACCAGCGCGAGCCGCTCGACCTCGGCGCCCTGTTGGAGAGTGAGCTGAACAAGTGGCGCGAGCCGCTGGCGCACGCCGGCATGACCGTCCAGGCAGGGATGCTGCCGCACCTGACCGTGGAGGGTGACACGATCCGCCTGCGCCAACTGCTGCGCAACCTGTTCAATAACGCGCTGCGCCATGCCGAGGGAGCTACCGAACTGCGCGTCGCGTTGCACGTCCATCGCCAGCAAGCGGTGCTTACCATCACCGACAACGGCCACGGCGTCTCCGAGGCCGCGCTGACCATGCTGTTCGAGCGTTTCTGGCGCGGCGACAGCGCCCGTACCCGCGCCACCGGCGGCAGCGGCCTGGGGCTGTCGATCTGCCGCAGCATCGTCAGTGCCCACGGCGGCGACATCGGCGCCAGCCATGCCGCACCGACCGGCCTGTGCATCACCATCACGCTGCCGTTGGCAGAGCAAGCATCATGAGCGCCCAGCACATCCTGGTGGTCGAAGACGAGTTGCGCCTGGCGCGGCTGCTGGTCAGCTATTTGCAGGCGGCCGGCTATCGCGTGACGGCCCGGCACGACGGCCTGGCGGTGCAAGCCACGGTGGCCGCTGGCGACGTCGATTTGATCCTGCTCGACTGGATGTTGCCCGGCATCGACGGCCTGACCCTGTGCCGCGCGCTGCGCGCGTCCAGCGACATTCCCATCATCATGATGACCGCGCGCGCGCAGGAGGAGGACCGTCTCGACGGCCTCGACGGCGGCGCCGACGATTACATCTGCAAGCCTTTCAGTCCGCGCGAAGTGGTGGCCCGCGTGCGCGCGGTGCTGCGCCGCCGCCCGGCCGGCAGTCCCAAGCCAGGCTTGCAGATCGACGAGCAGGGCGTGCGCGCCTTTTTGCATGGTACCGAGCTGCCTCTGACGCCGGTGGAGTTCCGCCTGCTGAAAATGTTGCGCGACGCGCCCGGGCAAGCCTTGTCACGCGATGACTTGCGCGGCGGTGTGTACGAAGACCGGCGCATCGTGCATGACCGCACGATCGATACGCATGTCAAAAACCTGCGCCGCAAGCTGGAGGAGGCCGGCCTGGCTGAAGCGATTTCAGCCGTCTATGGGGTCGGTTATCGATGGGAAGCGCGCAGCGCGCGTGCATCCTGAAATTTCACAAGGAGAAAGCAAATGTCTGACGACAACCAGTCGCGGTCGCGGCGTAGTCTGATCAAGAGCATGGTGTTCATACCGATGGGTGTGGCCGGTGCTGCCGGCGCCGTACGCGCCCTGCAACCGGCCCACGCGGCCGACGCCATCGCGCCGGAAGGCAAACCGAACGACTACAAGCCGTCGTTCTTCAACGCCAACGAATGGCGCTTCCTCGGTGCGGCGGTCGATCGCCTGATTCCGCACGACGAACACGGCCCCGGCGGCATCGAATCGGGCGTGCTCGAATTTCTCGACCGCCACATGCAAACCCCGTACGCGGCCGGCGACATCTGGTACATGCAGGGCCCGTACCTGAAGGCCGCACCGGAGTTCGGCTACCAGGGCAAGCTGGCGCTGCGCGACATCCTGCGCGTGGGCATCAAGGCCTTTGATGGCTATGTCACCAGCCAGAACCCGGGCAAGGTATTTGCCGACCTCGACAAGAAGGCGCAGGAAGACCTGCTCAAAGCGGCCGAAAAGGGCGAGCTGAAGTGGGAAGACATGTCGTCGAAACTGTTCTTCTCCAACCTGCTCAATGAAACCCGCAACGGTTACTTTGCCGACCCCAAGCATGGCGGTAACAAGAACATGGGCGCCTGGAAAATGATCGGCTATCCCGGCATGCGCGCGGATTACCTCGACTGGGTCGAAGTCCGTGATAAGCCTTACCCAATTGGACCGGTGGATTTGGCTGGCCGTCGCGGATAAACAAGGAAGAATATGAGCATCGTAAAAAATAAAGTAGACGCCGTCATCGTCGGCGCCGGCTGGACCGGCGCCATCATGGCCAAGGAACTCACGGATGCGGGCTTGTCCGTCGTCATCCTCGAACGCGGCCCGGACCGCGACACGCAACCGGATTTCGCCTACCCGCGCGTGGTCGATGAGCTCGAAGGCTCGGTCCACCGCAAGTACCTGCAATCGCTGGCCAAGGAAACCGTTACTGCGCGCCACAGCGTGAACGACATCGCCGTGCCGTATCGCCAGATGGGTTCGTTCAAGCCCGGTACCGGCGTCGGTGGCGCCGGCTCGCACTGGTCGGGCGCGCACTTCCGCGCCTTGCCCGAAGATTTCAAAGTGCGCTCCAACCTCGAGCAGCGCTACGGCAAGAAATTCATCCCCGCCAATATGACGGTGCAGGATTTTCCGGTCACGTACGACGAACTGGAACCGCACTTCGAGCACTTCGAATACGTGTGCGGCACGTCCGGCAAGGCCGGCGTCATCAACGGCCAACTGAGCGAAGGCGGCAACCCGTTCGAAGGTTCGCGCAAAAAAGAATATCCGCTGGGCCCCAACCCCAACTACCTCGGTGCGGAATGGTTTTACAAGGCCGCCAAGGAAAAGGGCTACCACGCGTTTCCGATTCCCGCATCGAATGCCTCGGGCGTGTACACCAACCCGTATGGCTGCCAGATGGGTCCGTGCAACGCGTGCGGCTTCTGCTCCGATTACGGCTGCCTCAACTACTCGAAAGCCAGCCCCAACGCTTGCATCTTCCCGGTCCTGAAAGGCCGCAAGAATTTCGAGATGCGCACGCTGGCGCAGGTGCTGAAAGTGAACCTGACCGGCGACAAGAAAAAAGCCACCGGCGTCACGTACCTCGATGCCCAGGGCCGCGAGACCGAGCAACCGGCGGACCTGGTCCTGCTGTGTGCGTTCTCGCTGTTCAACGTCCACATGATGCTGGTCTCGGGCATCGGCAAGCCGTACGATCCGGCTACCAAAACCGGCACCGTCGGCCGCAACTATTCGTATCAAAACCTGAATCGCGTGGTGATGTTCTACGATAAAACCGTGCACGCCAACGGTTTTATCGGCATCGGCGGTGGCGGCGCCACGTTCGACGACTTGAACGGCAACCGCAACGACAGCGCCCAGACCGGTTACATCGGCGGCGGCATCATCTGGGCGCGCCAGCCCGGCGCCGGCCCCGTGCGCGGCATCCAGACCGAGCCTGGTGTACCGAACTGGGGCAGCGCCTGGAAGAAGGGCGTCAAGGATTCGTTCCTGCACTCGTTCTACTACGAGGTGCAGGGTTCGTGCATGTCGTACGACGATGCCTACCTCGATCTCGACCCGACTTACAAGGATGCGTTCGGTCGCCCGCTGCTGCGCATGACCTTCGACTGGCACGACAACGAAATCAAGGCGTCGCAATACCTGGTGGAAAAAGCCACCGACATGTGCAAGGTGCTGGGCCCGAAAGCGATGAAGGGCGACGCCAAGAAAGACGGCACGCACTACAACATCACCCAGTACCAATCGACCCATACCTGCGGCGGCGCCATCATGGGCAGCGATCCGAAGACCTCGGCGCTGAACCGCTATTTGCAGTCGTGGGACGTGTCGAACGTGTTTGCGCCGGGCGCCAACGCCTTCCCGCAAAACAACGGCTACAACCCGACCGGCATGGTCGGCGCGTTGACGTACTGGGCCGCCACGGCCATCCGCGAGCTGTATCTGAAAAACCCCGGCCCGCTGGTCCAGGCTTAAGGAGTGCGCATGAACACTGTGAAAAAATTATTGTTGACCGCCTTGGGCCTGGGCGTGATCGGCGTGGGCGGTGCATATTTGTACGCCAGCCAGGCGACCACGACCAAGGACATCGGTCCCGGCACCGTCAACCTGGCGGCGCCAAGCGCGCAACTGATCGAGCAGGGCAAGTACATCGCCACCGCCGGCGACTGTATCGCCTGCCACACGGCGCCGAATGGCAAGCAGTTTGCCGGCGGCCTGTCGATGGCGACGCCGATTGGCGCGCTGTACAGCACCAACATCACGCCCGACAAGGCGACCGGCATCGGTAACTACAGCCTCGACGATTTCGACCGCGCGGTGCGCCACGGCATCACGCCGCACGGTACTACGCTGTATCCGGCCATGCCGTATCCGTCGTACGCCAAGATCAGTGACGACGACCTGCGCGCGCTGTACGCGTACTTCATGCATGGCGTGGAACCGGTCTCGAACGCCAACCGGTCCAGCGAGATCAGCTGGCCGCTGTCGCTGAATTTCCCGCTGGCGATCTGGCGTAAGATGTATGCGCCGCCGGTTGAACCGCTGGTGCTCAACAAGTACGAGAGTGCGATGCTGGCGCGCGGCGCCTACCTGGTGCAGGGCCTCGGTCACTGCGGCGCCTGCCATACGCCGCGTGCATCGACCATGCAGGAGCTGGCGCAGGACGAGTCGAGCCCGGCCTACCTGTCCGGCGGTCCCGTGATCGACGGCTGGCTGGCGGTCAACCTGCGCGGCAATCCGGCTGGCGGTCTGGGGCGCTGGACCGAGCAGGACATCGTCGATACGCTGTCGAAAGCGCGCAACGATCACTCGGCCGTGGTGGGTACGCCTATGGCGGAAGTGGTGTCGCACAGCACCCAGCACATGACGAAAGAGGATTTGACGGCCATGGCCGCCTATCTGAAGTCGCTGTCGCCGGGCCTGGCCGAAAAAGCGACCTACAAGGAGAGCAATGCCACTGCGCTGGCCTTGAAATCCGGGCGTGAAGACGGTCGCGGCGCGCAGCTGTACCTCGACAACTGCGCCGCCTGCCACCGTACCGACGCCAAGTCCAACGGCAAGGTGTTCCCTGCGCTGGCCGGCAACCCGAGCGTGCTGTCCGACGATGCGACCTCGTTGATCCGCCTGATCCTCGAAGGCAGCAAGCTGCCATCGACCAAGGCGGCGCCATCGGACCTTGGCATGCCCGGCTTCGCCTGGCGCCTGTCGGACGAAGAGACGGCGCAACTGGTCACCTTCGTGCGCCAGAGCTGGGGTAACCAGGCGCCGGCAGTAAGTGCCGGCGAAGTAGCCAAGCTGCGCAAGCAGGTCAAGGCCGAAGCCGGAGGCGCTACCGCAGCGCACTAAACACTGGCGTAACCGGGCCTGCTGCCGTGGCGATCACGGCAGCGGGCTTTTTTACGTGCACCAGAAAATCCTTGAATTAGTCGAATCGGCGTATATTATTCCTTCAAAGGCATATGCTTTTGAAGGAATATTCTATGCGTTGGGACGTTGAATATACTGATGAGTTTGGTGATTGGTGGGGAACGCTCACTGCAGCGGAGCACGAGTCGATCGCTGCGGCAGTCGGCTTGCTTGAAACCGTGGGCCCGAACTTGCGCTTTCCGCACACAAGCGGTGTCAACGGATCGCGCCACCGGCACATGCGGGAATTGCGGATACAGCACCATGGACGTCCCTATCGCATCCTGTTCGCGTTCGACCCTCGGCGCAGCGCTATCCTCTTGATTGGAGGCGACAAAACTGGCAAAGATCGCTGGTACGAACAACATGTTCCGATTGCGGATGGGCTGTACGATATCCACCTGAAAACACTGAAAGATGAAGGACTGAGCGATGGCTAAGAAATTTTCCGAACTAATGGCTGCGACCATGTCGCCCGATGCTGTTCAGCGGGCGAAGAAAGCTACTCAGGAAATGCGTGATGCCATGCCGTTGAACGAATTGCGGCAAGCGCGTGGCTTGTCGCAAAAGGCGTTGGCAGTGATCCTCAAGGTGGAGCAGCCGGCAATCGCCAAAATGGAACGCCGCACCGATATGTATATTTCCACCCTGCGCTCACACATCGAGGCAATGGGCGGCGTGCTGGAAATTACTGCCCGGTTTCCGGAAGGCGCGGTGAAGATCAACAGTTTTGAAATGACGGATACTGCGCCGGAAAACTAACCGGCACCCGACAACGCCACCTGCAACAAGTCGATCAGCAGCCGGATCTTGGCCGCGCCGCGCCGGCTGGCCGGGTATACGGCGTAGATGCCGATGTCCATCTGGCCCGGGTTGGCTTCGTAACCGGGCAATACGGCCACCAGGGCGCAGTACTTCGCTGTTATTGACCGTGAGCGATCCCATCACTTCCACCTCGACTGTTTCCGCATCGCTGCGCAGATGCCAGGTGGGCCGTTACTGGCACTCGGACGGGTCGTTCCGCGACGACCCGACCCCGGTCAGCTTCTGGTACACGGTCGTGCAGCTACCGCCATCACTGGCTGCCCGGCGACGTGGTAGTGGCCGACAATTTACGGGTCGCCCACAAGGCCACGCCGCTGACGGCGGACAGCCGGCGCATCCTCAACCGCACCACGGTGCGGGCTGACGGGGTGATCTGGCAGTAGGGGCCGGCGCTTACCGCAGCACGGTACACATCAGCCAGATGTCGCCGTGCTCGCGCACGTCAGCCTGCAGGGTACCGAACTTGGTGTCGCGGCTGTAACCGGCGGCCCCTTTTTTGAGATTGGCCGCCTCGGCAACGTCTTCCAGGCGGGCCCCGGGCAGCACGGCGATATAGGTATCGACCTCGGCGCCGCTCGCGCTGACACGGGTCACGTCGAGGTTGAAAGGCCGTACCGGCTTGGGCAGTTGAAAACTGTCGGCAACGCCGTCGGCAGTCGGCTTGGCGCCAAAGCGCGCGAGCGACTTTTGCACACCGCCGGATTTTCCTGTGGGTAACTCGCAGCGCAGCGCTTGTTCGATAAGCACAGAGGGCGGAGCGGCATCGGCCCTCGCAGGGGCCGAAATACTGAACCATGTTATTGCCAGCAGCAGGGCTGGCAATGAGCTTGAGGAACGGGACATGTTAGCCTTGTGGAGTGGTTGTGATCGATCCATCACCAAACGTTATCACAAAGGCATCGAGACTTGCGCACGTCACGAGGTGACTATTTCTTGCGCGCACGATTGCCCAAGCAGGCGAACAACCTTGTAAATGCGATAAACTTCTCGCTTCACAAGATATCTTGGTCCGCATCATGCCCAATAAATCGTCGATGGACGACCAGTCATTCCGCCGCATCCTTGCCCGCAACATCACCTTGCCGCTGGCGTCCGGCGTCGTCAGCGCCGGCGTTTTCGTGATTTTGCTGATCTACCTGATCACGACCATGAACTGGGTTGAGCACAGCGAACGGGTGATCGGCAGCGCCAACGAGATCAGCAAGCAGATGGTGGACATGGAAACCGGCATGCGCGGCTACCTGTTGGCCGGCGACGAAGCGTTCCTGCAACCGTATGTGCTGTCCAAGCCCAAGGTCACTGCCAGCATCGACAACCTGCTCAAGCTGGTGGAAGACAATCCGGCCCAGGTCGATCGCCTGCGCAATATCCAGGCCCAGCACCTGGGCTGGGACAAGTACGCACAGGAAATGATCGCATTGCGGGCTGCCAACGGCGACGTGACCGGCCCGGTCAAGACCGCGCGCGGCAAAACCCAGTTCGACGAGATCCGCCGCCTGCTCGACGCCTTTATCAGCACCGAGGCGCGCATGCGCCAGGAGCGCAACGATACCGCCCGTACTGTCACCATCGTGGTGGCTGCCGTGTACCTGCTGCTCACATTGGGCGTGGGCGGCGCGCTGGCCTGGTTCGGCCGCCGTGAGCTGCTGGGCCTGTCCAGGGTGTATAACGACGTTCTCAAGCAACATACCGAACATGCGGACCTGCTGCAACAGCAGGCGTGGCTGCGCACCGGCCAGAGCGAACTGGCGCAACAGGGCATCGGCCAGATGGCGTTGCCGCAATTGTCGTCGGCACTGCTGCAGTTCCTGGCGCGCTACATGGACGTGGTGGTTGGCGCGCTGTACCTGCGCGCACCGGACGGCAGCTTCCACCGGGTGGCGTCGTACGGCTTCTCGTCCGAATGGGATGCGCGCGAGCAGAAAATGCATCCGTCCGAGACGCTGGTGGCGCAAGCCGCACTGGAGCGCCGCCTGATCCGCCTGGACCAGGTGCCTGCCGATTATATCCAGGTCAGCTCGGGCCTGGGTACCGGCCCGGCCGCCAGCGTCATGCTGGCGCCGCTCGATAATGACGGCGTGATCAACGGGGTGATCGAGGTCGGCCTGTTGCGCGCCATCACCACGCGCGACGTCGAATTCCTCAACTTGGTAAAAGGCAATATCGGCAACGCCATCGAGGCGAGCCATTCGCGCCAGCGCCTGCAGGAAGTGCTGGCCGAAACCCAGCAACTGAACGAAGAACTGCAAGTGCAGCAGGAAGAACTGCGCACCGCCAACGAGGAACTGGAAGAACAGTCGCGCGTGCTGGAAGAGTCGCAGGCCAGCCTGGAAAACCAGAAAGCCGAGCTGGAACAAACCAACGAACAGCTGGCCGAACAAGGCCAGGCGCTCGACCACAAGAACGCCGCGCTGACGCAGGCGCAACAGGACCTGGAAGACCGCGCTGCCGAACTCGAACGCGCCAGCCAGTATAAATCGCAGTTCCTGGCCAATATGTCGCACGAGCTGCGCACGCCGCTGAACAGCTCGCTGATCCTGGCCAAGCTGCTTTCGGAAAACTCGCTCGGCAACCTCAACGACGAGCAGGTACGTTTCGCCAACACCATCTATTCGGCCGGCAACGACCTGCTTAACCTGATCAACGACATCCTCGACATCTCCAAGGTGGAAGCGGGCAAGCTGGAACTGGTGCCCGAGCAGCTGTCGCTGCGCCACGTGGTCGAAGGCATGGCGATGGTGTTCGAGCCGCTGGCCCAGCAAAAGAAACTGGCATTCCAGGTGCAGGTGGCCGACGATGTGCCGCCGCACATGGTTTCCGACCGCCAGCGCTTGGAGCAGATCCTGAAAAACCTGCTGTCGAACGCGCTCAAGTTCACCAGCACCGGCCAGATCACGCTCAGCCTCGAGCGCGTGGGCGACGATGCGGTGGCGTTCTCGGTGCACGATACCGGCATCGGCATCCGCCCCGAAGACCAGCAGGGTATCTTCAATGCATTCCAGCAGGCCGACGGCACCACCAGCCGCAAGTACGGCGGCACCGGCCTGGGCCTGTCGATTTCGCGCGACCTGGCGCACTTGCTGGGCGGCAGCATCAGCCTGGCCTCCGAAGTGGGACAGGGCAGCTGCTTCACGCTGACCATGCCGCTCGCCTTTACCGCGCCCGAAGCCGGTCCCCGCCTGGGCAGCGCCAGCGCGCCGGCCGAGCTCGATGACACCGGCCGTACACATGCCCCGGTAACCCTGCCACCGGTCGCGCTACCGGCCGCCGCGCCGTGGAAGGCGATGGCGCCCAAGCCGGCTGCCGCGCCCACCGAACCGCCACCACCGCGCGTGCGCGCGTTTGCCGATGACCGCGACCTGCTGGCCGATCATGGCGTCAACCAGCGCACCGTGCTGGTAATCGAGGACGACCCCAATTTCGCCCGCATCCTGTACGACCTGGCCCATGAAAAGCAGTACCGCTGCCTGGTGGCGTTCCACGCCGACGAGGGCCTGGAACTGGCGCGCAAATACCGGCCGGATGCGGTATTGCTCGACATCCGCCTGCCCGACCGCTCCGGCCTGTCGGTGCTGCAATTGCTGAAAGACGACGCCACCACCCGCCACATCCCGGTGCACGTGGTGTCCGGCAGCGAGAACGGCGAAGCCGCGCTGCACCTGGGCGCCATCGGCTACGCCTTGAAACCGGCCACGCGCGACCAGTTGATGGACGTGTTCCGCCTGATCGAAACCAAGCTCACGCAAAAGATCAAGCGCGTGTTGCTGGTGGAAGACGATGACCGCCAGCGCGACAGCGTGGTGCAGCTGATTTCCGACGACGACGTGGAAATCGTGGCGGTCGGTACCGGCGAAGAAGCGCTGGCGCTGCTGCGCACCAACATCTACGATTGCATGATCATCGATTTGAAATTGCCCGACATGCAGGGCAACGAGCTGCTGCAAAAAATGGCGGCCGAACAGCTGGCGGCATTCCCGCCGGTGATCGTGTACACGGGCCGCAACCTGTCGCGCGCCGAAGAGGCGGACCTGCACAAGTATTCGCGCTCTATCATCATCAAGGGCGCCCGTTCGCCGGAACGCCTGCTCGATGAAGTGACGCTGTTCCTGCACAAGGTGGAAGCGGACCTGTCGTCCGAGCGCCAGACCATGCTGCGCACGGTGCGCTCGCGCGACCGCGTGTTCGAGGGCCGGCGCATCCTGCTGGTCGATGACGACGTGCGCAACATCTTCGCACTGACCAGCGCGCTCGAACAAAAAGGCGTGCTGGTGGAAGTGGGCCGCAATGGTTTCGAGGCAATCGAGAAAATGGACGCCAACCCGGACATCGACCTGGTGCTGATGGACGTGATGATGCCGGGCATGGACGGCCTGGAAGCAACCCGCCGCATCCGCGCCGACGCCCGCTTCGAACGCCTGCCGATCATCGCCATTACCGCCAAGGCCATGAAGGACGACCAGGAGCAATGCCTGGCCGCCGGCGCCAGCGACTACCTGGCCAAGCCGATCGATTTGTCGCGCCTGTACTCGCTGCTGCGCGTGTGGATGCCCAACGGTGAACGGGGCGCATAATGCACAGCGATACCGACATTGAAATCAAAGTGTTGATGGAAGCCATCTACATGAAGTACAGCTATGATTTCCGCGATTACACGGGCGCCTCGCAAAAGCGCCGCGTGCTGCATGCCATGCGCGACATGGAGTGCGAAACCATCTCGGCGCTGCAGGCGCGCATCATGCACGAGCCGGCCGCGTTCAGCCAGCTGCTGCAATATCTGACCATCCCGGTGACGTCGATGTTCCGTGACCCCAGCTACTGGCTGGCGCTGCGCGAACAGGTGATGCCGGTGCTGCGCACGTATCCGTCGCTGAAAATCTGGATCGCCGGCAGCAGTACCGGCGAAGAAGTGTATTCGATGGCGATCCTGCTCAAGGAAGAGGGCCTGCTGGAGCGCAGCATGATCTACGCCACCGACATCAACCCGCAGTCGCTGGAAAAAGCCCGCAAGGGTGTATTTCCGCTCGACGCCATGCGCGAATACACGGCCAACTACCAGGCTGCCGGCGGCACCCGCAGCTTTTCCGATTACTACACGGCTGCCTACAACGCCGCCCTGTTCGACGGCGCGCTGTGCGAAAACGTCACCTTTGCCGACCACAGCCTGGCCACCGACGCCGTGTTTGCCGAAACCCATTTGATCAGCTGCCGCAACGTGATGATCTACTTTAAAAAGAAACTGCAGGAGCGCGCGTTCGGCCTGTTCCACGAGTCGCTGTGCCATCGCGGCTTCCTGGGACTGGGCAGCAAGGAGAGCATCGACTTTTCCGCCTACGGACCCGCGTTCGAGCCGATCGTCAAACGCGAACGGCTGTTTCGCAAGCGCTAGCCATGCTCGATGCCGCCACCGCGCTTGCCGCGATCGACGCCGTCCTGGCCAGCCACCGCACCCGCATCGAGGCGGTCATCATCGGCGCCTCGGCCGGTGGCGTCGGGGCGCTGCTCAAGCTGCTGCCGGGCTTGCCCAAGCAGTATGCGCCGGCCGTGGTGGCGGTGCTGCACGTGCCGGAAAACCGGCAAAGCCAGCTGGCCGACGTGTTCGCCCAGCGCATGGCGCTGCCGGTGCGCGAAGCGGCCGACAAGGAAACCTTGACGTCCGGGACGCTCTACTTTGCCGGTTCCGGCTACCATTTGTCTGTCGAGTCGGATTACTGCTTTTCGTTAAGCTGCGAAGCGCCGCGTAATTTTGCCCGGCCATCGATCGACATCCTGATGGAGTCGGCGGCCGATGCCTACGGGCCGGCCCTGATGGGCATATTACTGACCGGGGCCAACCATGACGGCGCCGCAGGCATGGCGGCCATCGGCCGCGCCGGCGGCCTCACCGTGGTGCAAGACCCGCAAGATGCCGAAGTGGCGACCATGCCGCAGGAAGCGATCCGCGTGCGCCACCCCGACCTGGTGCTGCCGCTGGACGCGATCCATACATTGCTGTTGAAGCTGGAGAAGAACTGATGCAAGCCGAGCAACCGACCAAACTGCTGATCGTTGACGATCTGCCGGAAAACCTGCAAGCCCTGAACGCCGTGATCCGGGGCCCGGGCCGCGAGATCTTCCAGGCCGGTTCGGGCGACGAAGCGCTGGCGCTGCTGCTCCAGCACGACTTCGCCATGGCCTTCCTCGACGTGCAGATGCCGGGCATGGACGGTTTCGAACTGGCCGAACTGATGCGCGGCACCGAGAAAACCCGGCAAATCCCGATCGTGTTCGTCACTGCCGCCGGCAAGGAACTCAATTACTCGTTCAAGGGCTACGAGGCCGGCGCCGTCGATGTGCTGTACAAGCCGCTCGATTCGCGCGCCGTGCGTGGCAAGGTCGAAGTGTTCGTGGCGCTGTGGGAACAGCGCGAAGCGATGCGGCGCCAGGTGCAGGCCCTCGAGGAAGCACGGCAGGCGCAGGAAGCCATGCTGGCCGAACTGAACGTGGCGCAAGCGCAGTTGCAGCGCGCGCTGGCCATGCGCGACGAATTCATGTCGATGGTCTCGCACGAAATGCGCACGCCGCTCAACACGCTGTACCTGGAAACGCAATTGCGCAAGATGCAGCTCGAACGCGGCAACATGGCGGCCTTCGGCGCCGAGCAGCTGCAGCGCATGGTCGCGCGCGACGACCGCCAGATCCAGAGCATCATCCGCCTGATCGACGACATGCTCGACGTCTCGCGCATCCGTTCCGGCAAGCTGTCGTTGCGGCCGGGCTGGGTGGAAATGTCTGGCCTGCTGCGGCGCGTGGTGCACGACCTGACGCCGCAGGCATCGACTGCCGGTTGCAGCATCGGCCTCGACGCCGGCACGCCGGTGTCCGGCTGGTGGGACGAGTTCCGCATCGAGCAGATCGTCGTCAACCTGCTGACCAACGCCATGCGCTACGGCGCCCAGCGGCCGGTGGCGGTGGTGCTTACCGTGCAGGAGGAACAAGTGCTGGTGGAAGTGCGCGACCAGGGCCCCGGCATCGCGCCCGAGCTGCAACAGAAAATTTTCGAACCGTACGAGCGCGGCGTGGGCAACGAAGTGCCGTCCGGCCTGGGCCTGGGCCTGTACATCTCGCGCGAACTGGCCGAGGTGCACCAGGGCAGTCTGACCGTGCGCAGCGTGCCGGGCGAGGGCGCAATCTTTACGCTGGCGCTGCCCCGCTCGGACGCGCCGCCGGTATAGGGCGCAAACCTGCTGCGCGTCCCGCGACGGTTTTCGAGGCCCTATGCTCCCTATCTGGAATTGGCTTCTTCGCGGCGGCGGATCAGGTAGGCGTTGACGTCGTCGATGGTGACGTGGCCGCGCTGGGCGGTGTCGATATTGTCGAAATTTTTCTCGACCACCGACAGGCCGGCCTGGTGCGCTTCCTCGCGGTTGAGCGTGCCGCTGTTGTCGAGGTCGGCATCATTGAACCGCTTTTTCAGGTTCTGCATCGGTTGCAGGCGCAGCAGTATCGGCCCCGGACCGGTTGCAGGAGCAGGGGCGACATCGCGCTTTGGCTGGCGCATCGAGCGCGGCACATAGGCATCGGAATACGGCGTGGACACGGCTGCCTTGGCCGTCATATTCGCGGTCAGGTCGGCAGGTGGTGTCTGGGCCTGGGCCGGCGTCGGCGCCATGGACAGGCTGCCGACCGTTGCCGCTGCGGCGGCTAATAATTGTAATCTCGTCATAGTTATCTCCCCCGCATCGCGTGATGCCTGGTTCAGGGTGATACTGTGATCCGATTACGAAAAATTAGCAATCGCTGTCGATTGCAGCCAGCCCACGCGCCCGCATGCCAGCCCCGGTTGTGGCCCGGAAGCATCACTTGCGGGCAACAACCTTGTTCGATCAGCTATTTCCACCGCCATCCCAAAACCCCGCATGCGCCAGCCGGGCCTCGTCCTCGCGCAGCGGCCCGATCACTTCAGTCGGGCGCTGGCCGGCTGCGAAGACGGTGCGGCATGGCAGCGCCAGGGTCGGATTTTCGGGATCGCTACCGGTCAGTTGCAACAGGCTTGCTTCCGACAGCGCATACACGACCCTGCCCACGCCGCTCCAGTAGGTGCCGCCACTGCACATGGCGCATGGTTCGGCGTTGGCGTACAACGTGGCCGTGGCCAGTTCGGCCGGGCCGTACTGCTGCGAGGCCAGGCGCAGCGCGTTCATCTCGGCGTGCGCGGTGCGGTCGCTCGATGACGCATTCATCGCCGACGAAATCACCGTGCCGTTTGCCGCCACGACCATGGCGGCAAACGGATGGTGGCCCTCGTCGCGCGAGCGCTGCGCCAGCGCCAGCACTTCGGTGATGAATGCGTGATCCTGCGCGGTGGCGGTCATTGTGCGCTCCTTATTTTGGAATCTTGCCATCGACGCCCTGCACGTAGAAATTCATCTGCAGCAGGTCTTTTTCCGGCGCGCGCACACCAGCGGCGTACTTGACGGCGCCCGTCTGATCCTTGATCGGACCGGTGAACGGGGCAAACGTGCCGGCGGTCAGCGCAGCCTTCTTCTCCTCGTAAATCTTGGCCGCATCGGCCGGCACCACCGCGTTCAGTTTCGACATCTTGACCATGCCTTCCTTCAGGCCGCCGCGATAGTCGCTGGTCTTCCAGGTACCGGCGATGACTGCCTTGGCGGTGTCGATGTAGTAGCCCGACCAGTCGTTGGTGGCGGCCGTCAGGTGGGCCTTCGGTGCGAAGCGCGACATGTCGGAATCCCATCCGAATGCGTACACGCCTTTTTCCTGCGCCACTTGCAGCGTGGCCGGCGAGTCGGTGTTTTGCGCCATCACGTCCGCGCCTTGCGCCACCAGGGTTTCCGCTGCCTGGCGTTCCTTGGCCGGGTCGTACCACGAGTTCACCCAGATCACCTTGGTCTTGATTTTCGGATTGACGCTTTGGGCGCCGAGCGTAAACGCGTTGATGTTGCGGATCACCTCGGGTACCGGGAACGAGGCGATGAAACCGAGCGTGTTCGACTTGGTCATCTTGCCGGCCAGGATGCCGTTCAGGTACGAGCCTTCGTACAGGCGCGATTCGTACGTGGCCAGGTTCTTGGCGCTTTTGAAACCGGTGGCATGGACAAAGGTGACACCGGGCGCCGACTTGGCGACTTTTTCGGTGGCGTTCATATAGCCGAACGACGTGGTGAAAATCAGTTTATTCCCTTCGGCGACCAGCTTGCGGATCACGCGTTCGGAGTCGGCGCCTTCGGGCACGTTTTCAACGAAGGTGGTTTTCACCTGGGCGCCCAGGGCTTTTTCCAGCGCCAGGCGACCCTGGTCGTGGGCGTAGGTCCAGCCGGCGTCGCCGACGGGGCCCACGTACACAAAACCCACCTTCAACGGCTCGGCGGCGAACGACGGGATGGCGGCGGCCAGGGTGCAGGCGGCGGCGATGGCGGTCAATGCGGTGCGGCGATTCATCATGCGTTTTCCTTGAAGGGTGAATTAAAAGTGATCAGAAGTGATATTCGGCGCGGACCATCGGCGTGCGGGCGGTGGCGCCGTTGTTGTTGCGGTCCGGGTTGCCGAACTTGTTCTTCCAGTACTGGTACTCGACGCCGACCTTGAACGTGTTCTTCCCCGCGCCGATGGCGCCGCTCATGTCGTACATGATCTGCATGTCGATATTGGTTTCCGGCGCGGTGCCGCCGCCGAATTCATTGGTGCCCTTGGCGGTGATGAAGTTGGCATAGCCCTCGAAGCTGAGCGGAATGCCGATGTCGAACGGGATGCCCCAGGCGCCGGTCAGCATGGCGTGGGTCTTGTACGAGTAGCGCGGCGTGGCCTGGTTGGTGAAGGTGCTGTACGGCGCGTTCGATTCCCAGATCGCCAGCACGCTCACGTCGAGAAAGCCGGGTACGTCGAACATCAAGGTCGGGCCGGCGACGACCATGCGCTTCTTGGAGTTGTAGCCGGCGTCGGTCTTGCTGTTGTAGTCGAAGCCCAGGGTGGCGCCCACGCCGCGCACGGGGCCGAAGGCGTAGCTCTTGCCGGCGATCTTGCCGAAGTCCAGCGTGTGGCGGTACACCGCGTACGCCTCGTGGGCGCCGCTGTTGGAGCCGGCCGACGACGGGTCGAGATTGGACGACATCAGCAGATCGACGCTGAAAAAGTTCTTGCCGTACTTGTAGCCGGAGACGTGGCTGAAGTTGACGATGTTCTTGGTGATGTCGTTGTCGTTGAACGGCTCGGCGAACTTGGTGCCGTAACGGTAGCTGAGCGACGTGTCGCTCCAGTCGGCCGCCTGGCTGGTGCCGACGGTGCTGGCGGCAAGAAGTGCGAGAACTGCGGTGCAGCGGATCAGACGTGAACGACGTGGCATGTGCGGGCTCCGGTAAGTTGATGGTCAATGCATTCCTGCCTATCCCTTTAGCAAGGATCAGGCCAGCGTTTTTAATTCATTTACAGGCCGCTGAGCGCCTGCGCCAGGTTCACCTTGCGGTCCTGTCCCGCCAGGTGCAGGCGCGCTTCGATCGCCAGCAGGTGATGTTCGATCAGGTGGATCGCTTCCTTCACTTTGCCCTGCTCGATCAGCGTGGCCAGGTCCTGGTGTTCGTCGTTTTCGCACATGGCGCTGCCCGGGGTTTCATACAGCGCGATGATCAGCGAGCAGCGCGACACCAGCTCTCCCATGAAGCGCAGCAGCACGTGGTTGCCGGCCAGTTGCGCCAGCAGCAGGTGGAATTCGCCGCCCAGGCGTATCCACGCGGCGCGGTCGCCGCTGCGCCGGGCCGCGTCTTCCGCTGCCAGCGCGGCGCGGATTTGCTTGAGCGATTCCGGCGTGGCGTGGCGGATTACCAGCGGCACGATCTCGCGTTCGAGCGCGCGGCGGGCGGCGAAAATCTCGCGCGCCTCCTGCGGCGTGGGCGAGGCGATTACTGCGCCACGGTTGGGCCGCAGCTCGATGATGTGGTCGTGCGCCAGGCGTTGCAGCGCCTTGCGCACGGTGGTGCGGCTCACCTGGTAAAGCTCGCAGAAATCGGCTTCGCCCAGGTGGGTGCCGGGCGGCAGGCGGTGGCTCATCACGGCGGTAACGACCGCCTTATAGATACGCATGTCGATGGCGGTGGTACCGCGTTTGACGGCAGCTGGATCGGCTTTGCGCGGGTCGGGCATGGTTGGGCTCCATATCAGTAGTACTGCCCGTACAAAGCAGGAAGCGTGCTAGCAGAAGCAACAGAATCGCCGCACGATTGTGTACGAAATCACTTTGTTTTTGCATCCACTCGCACCCTTTTGGGGAGCCGTGCATCCTGCTTTAGTGCGGCGCGCACAGCGAGGCGGCATGCGTACCCACAGGCTCCGGTGGCATGTTACTTGCGTCTGTTGGCGTATTCGACGTGACTTCACTTTGTATACGATAAAGGACCGGCAGATGACTGAACCACGCTTGCAGATGCTGGGCATCTCCAAGATCTATCCCTCGGTGGTAGCCAACGCCGATGTCAACCTGACTGTCATGCCCGGTGAAATCCACGCCGTGCTGGGCGAGAACGGCGCCGGCAAGAGCACGCTGATGAAGATCATCTACGGCGTGGTGAAACCCGACGACGGCCAGATCATGTGGGAAGGCCGGCAAGTGCATATCAACTCGCCGCACGATGCGCGCAAGCTCGGCATCGGCATGGTGTTCCAGCACTTCGCGCTGTTCGAAACGCTGACCGTGGCCGAGAACATCGCGCTGGCGCTCGACGAGAAAACGTCGCCGGCGGCACTGGCGCCGCGCATCCGCGCCGTCTCGGAACAATATGGCTTGCCGCTCGATCCGGCGCGGCTGGTGCACAGCATGTCGGTGGGCGAGCGCCAGCGCGTGGAGATCGTGCGCTGCCTGCTGCAGTCGCCGAAACTGCTGATCATGGACGAGCCGACGTCGGTGCTCACGCCCGACGCGGTACTGAAACTGTTCGAGTCGCTGCGCCGGCTGGCGGCGGAAGGCGTGAGCATTGTCTACATCAGCCACAAGCTCGACGAAATCCAGACGCTGTGCGACAAGGCCACCGTGCTGCGCGGCGGGCGCGTGTCCGGCACCGCGTTGCCGAAGCAGGAAAGCGCGCGGTCGCTGGCCGAGTTGATGATCGGCCGCGAGCTGCCCGTGTGCGTCAGTACGCCGCAGCAGCCGGGCGACGTGGTGCTGCACCTCGACGCCCTCAACATCGAGAGCGACGACCCGTTCGGCACGCGTTTGAAAGATATCAGCCTGGCGCTGCGCGCAGGCGAGATCGTGGGCATTGCGGGCATTTCCGGCAACGGCCAGCAGGAGCTGCTCAAGGCCATCTCGGGTGAGCGGCCGCTGGGCCGGCGCCAGGGGGCGATCCAGTTGTTCGGTCAGGACGTGGGAGCGCTCAACGCGGCGCAGCGGCGCCAGCGCGGCCTGGGCTTCGTGCCCGAGGAACGGCTGGGCCGTGGCGCCGTGCCCGACCTGTCGCTGGCCGATAACGCGCTGTTGACCGGCTATGTGCCGCCGGCCACCGGCATGGTCAAACGTGGCCTGGTCAAACGCGGCGCCGTGGGCGCGTTCGCACGCGATGTCATCGAGCGCTTCAAGGTCAAGTGCGGCGGCGAGCGGTCGGCCGCTGCCAGCCTCTCGGGCGGCAACCTGCAAAAATTCATCGTCGGGCGCGAGATCATGCTGGCGCCGACCGTGATGGTGTTCGCCCAGCCCACCTGGGGTGTCGATATCGGCGCGGCCATGCTGATCCGCCAGGCCATCATCGACATGCGCAACGCCGGCGTGGCGGTGCTGGTGCTGTCGGAGGAAATCGAGGAGCTGTTCATGCTCAGCGACCGCATCGCGGTGCTGGCCGATGGCCGCCTGTCGCGCGCGGTGCCCACGGTGGACACCAGCATCAACGAAGTCGGCGTGTGGATGAGCGGCGATTTCAACTATCAAGGCGCAGTCAAAGGAGATTCGAATGTCCCGGCTTGAAAAACGTCCCGAACCGTCCCGGCGCATGATGCTGGCCTCGCCCCTGATCGCGGCGGCGGCCATGCTGGCCACCGGCTCGCTCTTGTTCCTGTTCCTCGGCCAGGAGCCGCTGCACGCGTTCTACGTGTACTTCATCAAGCCGTGGACCACCCTGTACGGCGTGGGCGAGCTGCTGCTGAAAGCGACGCCGCTGATCCTGTGCGGCGTGGGCCTGGCCATCGGCTTTCGCGCCAACGTCAACAACATCGGCGCCGACGGCCAGTTGACGGTGGGCGCGATCGCGGCCGGCGCCGTGGCGCTGCAATTTCACGAGGTGGAGGCGTGGTGGGTGCTGCCGCTGATGATCCTGGCCGGCGCCGTGGGCGGCATGCTGTGGGCGGCAATCCCCGCCTTGCTGCGCACGCGGTTCAACACGAGCGAAATCCTGGTGAGCCTGATGCTGGTGTACGTGGCGTACCACCTGCTCAGCTACCTGGTGCACGGGCCGATGCGCGACCCGGACGGGTTTAACTTTCCACAATCGAAAATGTTCAGCGAGTCGGCGACGTTGCCATTGCTGGTGGAAGGCTTGCGGCTGAATGCGGCGTTCATCCTGTCGCTGATCGCCGCCGGTGCGGCGTGGTTCTTTTGCCGCCATACCTTTGCCGGCTACCGCATGCAGGTGAGCGGCATGGCGCCGGCCGCCGCGCTGTACGCGGGGTTTAGCGAACCGCGCAACGTGTGGCTCGCGTTCATGGTCAGCGGTGCGCTGGCCGGCGTGGCCGGCGTGGGCGAGGTGGCCGGGCCGCTGGGCCAGTTGCAGCCGTCGGTGTCGCCCGGCTACGGCTTTGCCGCCATCATCGTCGCGTACGTGGGCCGGCTGCATCCGCTGGGCGTGGTGCTGTCGGCGCTGTTGATGTCGCTGCTGTACATCGGCGGCGAGACCGCGCAGATCGAGCTGGGCGCGCCGTCGGCAATCACCGGCGTGTTCCAGGGGCTGCTGCTGTTCTACCTGCTGGCGGCCGATTTGTTCATCCACTATCGCATCAAACCGCATAAGCGGATTTCAGGAGTACCAGCATGATGACCACCGAACTGTTGATCGCCTTTTTGGCCAGCACCGCCGGCGCCGCCACGCCGCTGGTCGTCGCCTCGATGGGCGAGCTGGTGACCGAGCGTTCCGGCGTGCTCAACCTCGGCATGGAGGGCATGATGCTGGTTGGCGCCGTGGTGGGCTTCGGCGTCACGCTGGGCACCGGCAGCATGGTGCTGGGCCTGCTGGCGGCGATGGCGGCCGGCATGCTGATGGCGCTGGTGTTCGGCTTCCTGGTGCTCACCCTGCAAACCAACCAGGTGGCTACCGGGCTGGCGCTGACGCTGTTCGGCATCGGCGTCTCGGCGTTCCTCGGTCGCAGTTTTGTCGGTCAGACCGTGGAGCGCATGCCCAACCTCGACATCCCGCTGCTGTCGGATTTGCCGTTCATCGGGCCGCTGCTGTTCCGCTTTGACGCCATGACGTATGCGTCGGTGGCGCTGGTGGTGGTGATCGGGGCGATGCTGGCGCGCACCCGGCTCGGATTGGTGATCCGCGCGGTGGGCGAGTCGCCGCACAGCGCCCACGCGATCGGCTTCAACGTCATCGCGCTGCGCTATGGCACGGTGCTGTTCGGCGGCGCCATGGCCGGCCTGGGGGGCGCTTACCTGTCGCTGGCCCTGACGCCGATGTGGGTGGAGGGCATGACGGCCGGACGTGGCTGGATCGCGCTGGCGCAGGTGGTGTTCGCGACCTGGAAGCCGCGCGGCGTGCTGGTGGGCGCTTACCTGTTCGGCGGGGTGACGGTGCTGCAATTCCACGGCCAGGGAATGGGGCTGGCGATTCCGTCGGAATTCCTGTCGATGCTGCCGTATGTCGCGACCATCGTGGTACTGGTGCTGATCTGCCGCAATCCGCAGACAATCTTGCTCAATAAGCCAATGTCGCTGGGCCAGAACTTCAAAGCGGACTGAACATTGTTGTATCGGTGCAAAAAAACACGGTATTGCGACAATTGGTGAGATTTCGCAATACCTAAACCTCTTATTCTCCGTCCACAGGTTAAGTCCGCCTGTGGCGCGCCCCAGCCCCCGGTCCGCCTCCCGCCAAGTACAACATCCCTGGTACACAAGGAGCCGCCATGCGCATGAACACCCCCATTACCCAGAACGAATACATCATGGAGGATGGTAAAACCATCGTCTCCAGCACCGATTTGCAGGGCAATATCAATTACGCCAACCCGTATTTTCTTGAAGTGAGCGGCTTTACCGAAGCGGAAGTGATGGGCGCACCGCAAAACATCGTGCGTCACCCCGACATGCCGGTCGAAGCATTTGCCGACCTGTGGGCCACCATCAAGGCCGGCATGCCGTGGACCGGGCTGGTAAAGAATCGCTGCAAGAACGGCGATTACTACTGGGTGCTGGCCAATGTCACGCCGGTGATCGAGCAGGGCAAGCAGGTGGGTTACCTGTCGGTGCGCACCAAGCCGTCGCGCGAACAGGTGCGCGCGGCCGATGCGCTGTACCGTGACATCAAGGCCGGCAATCCGCGCGGCCTGCGCATCCAGAACGGCCGCGCCGTCTCCGGCGGCGTGTTCGCGCGCCTGAAGGAATCGCTGGCAATGTCGCTCAACCAGCAGATCGCGCTGGCCACGGCAGTGGGCGCTGCCCTCATGCTGTTGCTGGCGTTGTGCCTGTTCACGCTGGGCGAGGCCACGCTGCAGCAGTCGCGCGGCTGGCTCGGGGGCATTGCGCTGGCGACGATTGCCGGCATGGCGCTGTTCGGTCGCAGCCTGTACGTCAACGTGGCGCTGCCGCTCAAGCACGCCACCAAGGCGGCGCGCATGATGGCCGGCGGCGATCTGACTGCCACCATCGACGTGCACCGCGACGACGAGATGGGCCGCCTGCTGGCCGCGCTGCGCCAGACCAATATCAACCTGCACAGCATCATCGGCGACGTGCGCGCCAATTTTGCCGAGATCACGACCGCTACTACCGAAATTGCCAACGGCAATATGGACCTGTCGGGCCGCACCGAGTCGCAGGCGTCGAGCCTGCAGCAGACGGCTTCGAGCATGGAGCAGCTGACGTCCACCGTGCAGCAGAGCGCCAACAACGTTGCCAGCGCCAACCAGCTGGCCGAGGAAGCCAAGCAGGTGGCCGCGCACGGCGGTGACATCGTCTCGCAGGTGGTGACCACCATGGGTGACATCAGTACTTCGTCCACCAAGATCCTCGACATCATCGGCCTGATCGACGGTATCGCCTTCCAGACCAACATCCTCGCGCTCAATGCGGCGGTGGAGGCGGCGCGCGCCGGCGAGCAGGGGCGCGGCTTTGCAGTGGTGGCGTCGGAAGTGCGCGGTCTGGCGCAGCGCTCGGCCACGGCCGCCAAGGAAATCAAGACCCTGATCGACATGTCGATTTCCAAGGTGCAGGCCGGCACTGCGCTGACCAATAGCGCCGGCGTGACCATGGGCCAGGTGATCGAATCGGTGAGCAAGGTGTCGCGCGTGATGGGCGAAATCTCGCACTCCACGCGCGAGCAGAGCAACGGCATCGGCCAGGTCAACCAGGCCGTGATCCAGATCGACGACATCACCCAGCAAAACGCCGCGCTGGTGGAGCAGGCCGCCGCTGCCGCCGGCAACCTGGTCGAGCAGGCGCGCAATGTCTCGCAGGCGATGGCCGTGTTCAAGCTCCAGCATGCGCCGCGTCCCGGCCCTCGGTCTGCCACACCGGCCGCGCGGCCAGCGGCCGTAAAAACCAAACCCAAGCTGGTGGCGCATGGCTAGTGGCGGGAATCAGGCCCCTTGCGGCTGAAGCGTGCCGTATCATGATGGTTTTGACCGGCGGGCTATTGCATGCACGGCACTATTATCATCACTCTGGCGGGGCAGGGCTGGACCTTCGAGGCTGACCCTGGCGCCACCGTGCTGGAGGCGGCGCAGCGGGCTGGCATCCGCTTGCCCAGCTCGTGCCGCAACGGCACCTGCCGCACCTGCCTGTGCCGGCTCGAGCGTGGCGCCATCCATTACAGGATCGACTGGCCCGGCGTGAGCGTGGACGAAAAGCGCGAGGGCTACATCCTTCCCTGCGTGGCCGTTGCCGATACCGATCTGGTCATCGCTGCACCCGCCGCCACGCGCCCGGTCCTGCCCCGTAGCGACGCTTGAAGGCGCGGTGGAACGCCGCCTCCGACTGGTAACCAACCATCTCCGCTACTGCGCCTGCAGCGTGCCGCCCCGACTCCAGTAAGCGTGCCGCCTGCGCCATGCGCAACTGCGTCAATACCTCCAGTGGTGCGGCACCGGCAGCCCTGCCGAACACGCGCGCGAAGGTGGCGCGCGACATGTGGCACAGGGCGGCCAGCGTGGCCAGCGTCCACGGCTGCTGCGGCGTTTCCAGCATGGCGTGCAAGGCCGGCTGCACGCGTCGCTCGGCCAGCACCGCAAACACCCCGGGCACGTCGGGCGACTGCGCCAGCCAGGCGCGGATCAGGAGCGCGAACAGGGCCGATGCCAGTTGCCGCACAATGGCGTCCGAGCCGTCGCCGGGCGCCTCGGCCTCGGCCTGCAACAGGTCCATCACCTGGCGCAGGCCGCGCGCTCCAGAGCCTGCGCCACGTACCACCAGCACCGGCGGCAGCGCCGCCAACAGGCCGCCGTCCGGGCTGTCGCTGTCGAAGCGGAATTCCCCGCACAGGATGTCGGTGGGAGCGCCGTCGCCGTCGTTGCCCTTGTAGCGCAGCAAGCCGTTGCCGTCGCCGTGCAGCGGCGTGGCCAGCGATGGGTCGCCAACGTGAAGGCGGTGCGCGGCGCCGTGCGGGAATACCACCAGGTCGCCAGCGCCCAGCACCAGGCCATTGACGCCTTCCAGGTGGGCGGCGCCGCACGTGACCAGGTGGTAGGGCGCCACGCCGCGCGCGGCCGGCGGATGGTCGAGCAGCCACGGCGCGCCGAAGTGGCAGCGCACATCGAGCGTGGTGCGCACGGGATAGAGCGAGAGCAGACGGCTGAGAGTATCCATATCGATCGCGGTTGAGACGAATGAGCAAATTATAGTGCCGGATGGGCATTCATTAGCTCGCCACACACGCCTACACTGTGTCTCATACCAACTCATTCAAGGAAGCCATCATGGAACGCCTGTTCAACCAGCCAGTCGATGCCGCCACCGGCAAAGCCGCCCAACTGTTTACCGCCATTCGCGGTGCGGTAGGCATGGTCCCGAATGCCTACGCTGCCATCGGCAACAACAGCCCGGTTGCGCTGGAAGCGGCGCTAGGTCTCGACGGAGCGCTGCGCAAGGGCAGCCTGTCGGCACGTGAACTGGAAGTGGTCAAGCTGGCCGTGAGCGAAATTGCCGGTTGCGACTACTGCCTGGCCGCGCACACGCTGTTCGCCGGCAAGCTGGGGCTGGCCCGGGAGACCATCGTCCAGGTGCGCCGCAATCAACCGACCGGCGACGCCCGCCTCGATGCGCTGACCAGCTTTGTGCACAGCGTGGTGGCCACGCGCGGCGAGGTGCCGGCGCCCGTGGTGGCGGCAGTGCAAGCGGCCGGCTACACCGATGCGCAGATTGTCGATACGCTGCTGGCGGTGACGTCGATCACTTTTACCAATCTGTTCAACCGGGTCAACGCGACTACGCTGGACTTCCCGGCTGCCGACTAATCGCTACCCGCCCTGCGGACCGCTGCCTTTCCTCAGGCGGTCGAGCAGGGCGTCGGTGGAAGCGCTGAGCGGCACGCCGTGGCGGCGCAGCAGCTGGATGTGCAGCACCAGGTTTTCCAGCACCAGCTTGGCCGCCACCGCCAGCAAGGTGAGCTGTTTGTCTTCCTCGCTGAAGTTGTCCATGGCCTCGGCCATCTCGCACAGGTGGTTGGCGATCAGGCCGCGCAGTTCCTGCTCCTCGAACGGCAATTCGGCGAAATCGATCGGATCTTCCTGCTCCACTTCCTGCATCAGCAGTTCCAGCTCTTGTGGCGTAATCGACATGCGGGGCTCCGATGGTGGTTGACGCGATCTCATTGTAGCGAATCGGCCGCGTCGCCGCGCCAGCTGCGCACCGGCTGCGGCCTACTCGTACCGCAGTGCGTCGATGACGTTGAGATCGGCCGCCTTGGCGGCCGGCAGGATGCCGAACAACACGCCGACTGCCGACGAGAACGTGAGCGACAGCACGATGGCCCAGAGCGGAATATCGGGCGCGGGAAAGCCCGGAATCAGGGCGCCGATCACGAACGCCAGGCCATAGCCCAGTATCAGCCCCAGCACCCCGCCGATCGAGGAGATCGCCACCGCTTCGATCAGGAACTGGGTCAGGATATGCGAACGCGGCGCGCCCAGCGCCTTGCAAATGCCGATTTCCCTGGTGCGCTCGGTGACCGAGACGAGCATGATGTTCATGATGCCCACGCCACCCACCAGCAGCGAAATGCTGACGATGCCGACCAGCACCACTGTCAGGCTGGACAGGATCTGGGTAAACGAGTCCGTCAGCTGCTGCGAAGTCTGTACCTTGAAGTCGTTTTTTTGCCCGGGCTTGAGCTTGTGCGCGCTGCGCAGCAACGCCGTCACCCGGCTCTGGATTTCTTCGAGCTGTTCGATGCGGTCGACGTTGAAGGTGATGCCGACGTCCTGGCTGGCAAGATTGCCTGCCAGTCCCAGGCCGACCGAGAACGGAATGATCATGTAGTCGTCCTGGCTGATGCCGAGGATTTCGCCGCGCGGCTCGGCCAGCCCCACCACCTTGAACCAGTTGCCGTTGACCTGCACGTATTGTCCGACCGGGTTTTTGGGCAGCAGCAGATTTTCGCGCAGCGTCTCGCCGATCACGCAGACATTGCGCCCCGATTCCTCGTCCGTCGCATTGAGAAAGCGGCCGGCCTCGGTGTAAGCCTCGTAGGCGTCCTGGTAGCTGGGCGTGCTGGCAATCACGCGGCTGTAGCTGGTCTTGTTGCCGGCCTTGACCGTAGTGCCGAATTTTCCCACTGGAGAAAACGACGGTGTAATGCTGGAAATGCCGTCGATGCTGCGCCGCACCTTGTCGAGGTCGGACAGTGTCAGGCGGTTCTGCTTGCCCTGCAGCTGTTCTTCGAACGAGGTGTCCGAGCGCAGCGTCAGGCTGTTGCTGCCCAGGCCCTTGAAGCTGGCCGCGATGGTCGACGTCAGCCCCTGCACCGTGGCGACCACGGCAATCACCGACGCCACGCCGATGATGATGCCCAGCGAGGTCAGAAAGCTACGCAAGCGGTGCGCGTGGATACTGGCCAGGGCCGACGCGAAACAGTCACACAGCATGCGGAAAGCCATCGCCACTCCCTAGTTTCTCGAATCTGAAACGATCTTGCCGTCGGCAAGCCGGATGACCCGCTTGCAGCGCTGCGCCACGTCCACCTCGTGGGTCACCACCACCACCGTGTGCCCCTGCGCATGCAGCTGGTCGAACAGTTGCATGATCTCGGCCGTGGTGGCCGAGTCGAGGTTGCCGGTGGGCTCGTCGGCAAGCAGGATGGCCGGCTCGCCGCACAGCGCGCGGGCGATCGCCACGCGCTGGCGCTGGCCGCCCGACAGCTGGTTCGGCAAATGGTGCATGCGGTGGCCCAGCCCGACCTGCTCGAGCATGGCCTGGGCGCGCGCGCGCCGTTCGGCCGGACGCATGCCGCGATAGATCAGCGGCTGCGCCACGTTCTCGAGCGCGGAAGACTTCGACAGCAGGTTGAAACTTTGGAAGATGAAGCCGATTTCGCGGTTGCGCACCTGCGCCAGCGCACCGACACTCATCTCGGTCACGCAACGCCCTTTCAGGGTGAACCGTCCGCTGCTGGGCACGTCGAGGCAGCCGAGGATATTCATCAGCGTTGATTTGCCCGAGCCCGAGCTGCCGACGAAGGCCACGTAATCGCCGGCGGCGATCGACAGCGACAGCTCCTGCAGCACCGGGATATCCTCCTGGCCCAGCCGGTAATGCTTGCTGACCTTGTCCAGTTCGATGACGTTCATCGGTAGCTGCCCGTTGCAGCCGCCGCCTGGCTCGCTGACGCGGCCGGCACAGCCGGCGGATGGTCGAGGCTGTCGCCATCGACCAGGTGGCGCAATTCGCGGTACGGGCCTACTACCACGGTCTCGCCCTGGCGCAAGCCGTCGGCAATGGCCTGGTACTGGTCGTTGGACACGCCGAGTTTCACCAACCGCTTTTCCGCGATGCCGTGGTTGCTCACGAAGACATAATTGAGCACTTCGGGGGCGCGCCGCTTGCCTTCCTGGCCGCCGGCGTTTTCATCGTTATTGCTCAGCACAGCCTGGACCGGCACGGTAAGCAGCTGGCCCGCCTGCTCCGCGTAGATCTCCGCCCTGAACGTCATGCCCGGGCGCAGGAGGATGCCGTCCGCTTGCTGCAGCGCGACCTTCACGCTGTAAGTCTTGCCCTGTGCACTCGCGCCCGCCTCGCCGGGCTTCCTCGGCTGCATGGAAATGCTGCGCACCTTGCCTTGCAGCGGCGCGTCCGGATAGGCCGAGACGTACAGTGCTACCTTGCTGTCCAGATTGAACGAGCTCATGTCCGCTTCGTCGACATTCACTTCGGCCATTAAGCTATCGGTGTTGGCGATGGTCATCATGCTGGCGCCCGGAATGCCGATCTGGCTGGCCACCGCAGTCTCGCCGAGCTTGATGTCCACGGCTGTCACCGTGCCCGACAGCGGTGCGCGGATCACGGTTTTTGCCAGCCGCTCGCGGGTTTGCCGCAGGATGGCGTCGGCCTGGGCCAGATTTTCCTGCGAGATGCGCAAGTCCAGCCGGGCGCGGTCGTAGGCGAACTGTGCATCGTCGAGTTGCGGCCTGGTGATATAGCCGCGCTGGTTCAAGTCCCTTTTACGGTCGAGCTGGTCCTTCTGGTTGGCGAGCGCGATGTTCTGCTGCTCGATGTTCAGGCGTTGCTGCCGCACGGCCGCCTCTTGCTGCTCGACCTCGGCGCGATACGCTTTTTCATCGATCAGCAGCAGCTCCTGCCCCGGCACCACGCGGTCGCCTTCCTTGACCAGGATGCGGGTGACCTTGCCGATCACCTCGGGCGACAGCTGCACCTGTTCCTGGAACGCCAGCGTTCCGGACGCCAGCACCGATGTGCTGAGCTTGCGCCACGTGACAGCAGCGGACTCGACCTGCTTGCCCTTGGCCGGCTTGAGCGCCTGGACGGCAAACGGCGCCGCCATCACCAGCACGATTGCGCCGATGGTAAGCGGTTTTTTCATCATCGCGCGCTCAGAGCGGTGCTCAGGGCCCACAGCCCATAAATGACGCCATAGGGCAGCAGCACGATCACGGCGGCGCCGGCGGTGCTGCGCTGGGTCCATTTGCGCACGCCCATGATCAGCAGGCCCAGGCTCCACAGGCTCAGCAGGTTGATGCTGTCGGTCAGCGATTGCCACGGCGCGCCGCTGGGCAAATGCAGCAGCAGCTGGTTGACGGTAAACGGATTGAGCTGCTCCGGGCTCAGCTGATAATTCAAACTCAGCAACAGTTGGGCCAGCGTCAGCGGCAGAAACAGGGCCGACGGCAGCGCCGTCCATGCCACCAGCGCAAACCATGCGCCGAAGCTGCGGCCCGAGTGGGTGATCTTGGCGGCCAGGTGCAAATACCCTGCCAGGAGCAACTGGGTCAGCGGCGTCAGGATGATGACGCTGATCAGGCTGCCGATCACGAGCGCCTTCATGGTCAGGATGCGTTTACCGGCTGCGCGCTGCGCCGGTTCCATCGACGCCACCAGGTTGTCCTGCAGCCAGGCAAAGTCGACTGCCTGGTAATACACGAGGAAGGCAGCAACCGAGGCCAGCAACACGACCGTTAATGGCAGCCACGCCTTGTTTTCGGTCTGTTCCGACACGAATGCCCGGCTGGGGTCGGTGAATATATTTAGTGCCGCCATTTTTGCGCTCATTGCCGATTCTCCCTGAAAAACGTCGTCGTTTAAATTACCTCTAGGCGTGCAATTTAATCGATGCGGTAAAAAGAGGTCAATGGGAACGTACAAAAAACAACGGCATGAAAACACACAATTAATTTTTAAAAATAGTTGAAAATTTTTTATTTAAAATTTTTTTGCCCGAAGTGATTTAACTGTTTGATATTTGCTTTAAATACTCACGAATTGTCACAAAAACATGAAAATGATGTGTTAAAAGCATGAAAAATGGCGAAATTTGTGTCTTGCGTTCAAAAAAAATCACATGCTAGGATGGTTGCCAAGAGCTGCAATCGCACTCTTCCCGGTACAGACAGCAGCGGTTTGCCGATGTGCCGGGACCAGGCCCTGGCAACGGGGAATTAATAGGGACTATTGAAAACTCGGCTTGCTGAATTGAATATTCAGCCGGATTGGGGGCTCTTTATTCTAAATTTTATAATTTAAGGAACTGCTATGGAATTGCACACCGAAGCGCTGCCGGAAATCAAGGCCCCTATGACCGACATGGAATGGGGTATTCTCGTCGGCATCGGCATCGTGATCGTCGCAACCTAATCTTTCATTCAAATATAAAGGGATAAATCATGGAACTGCAAATCGAAACTTTACCTGCCGTTAAGTCGCCGATGTCGGACGCTTTCTGGGAAGGCGTTGCCATCGGCATTGCCATCGGCGTTGCTGTTGCGACCTAAGGCAATGCCCTAAGCCGTAGCAGAAAGACCCTGAGCGGTTCCTGCGGGAGCCGCTCGTCATGACCGATGCGGGGACACTGTGAAAACCATAAGCTTTGCCAGAGTAAAACTTGACGTAGAACACGTGAGCGGTGTGGGTTTCGATATCGACGATGCGCGGGTCGCGGCCGTGATGGCTGCGCAAGGACTGAGCGCAAAACTGTACCGTGGCCGGCCCGAGGGCCGGGCGTCCGACCTGGTCAGGCAGCTGCTGCGGCAGCGCACCGAGTCTTACCACTTTTCCATCACTCCGTACACTGCCGCGCCAACGCTGCAACTGCTGCGCGGCATCCATGCCCTGCAACCGCAGGCAGAATTTTTCCTGTCCGGCCCTCTCGACGGCGCCAACCACAAGGTTGCCGCCGAACTGCGCGAGCGCGGCGCGTGGCAGCCCGCGACGGAACCCGAGGCCGTTGCGGCATGGCTGTGCCGTCATGCCGGCAGTGCGCCGGCGGCGTTGCCATCGCCTTATCTCGGCGGCCTGTTGACGGCGCATGACGTCGTGCCGGCCGGGCTGGCGGCCGGGCCGCTGTTCGCTGCTGAGCTGCAATGGCTGGCCGAACAGGCCGGCGCCGACGCCGGCCCGGTGCCGGTGTGGGCGCTTTCGCTGGCCGAGCCAGCCTTGCTGGCCACGCTGGAGACCTTGCTGGCGCACGGCGGGGCCCGCCGTTACCAGCTGCACGCCGACAGCGGCGCGTTTACCGCCGCCGCGCATGCGCTGTGCGCGCCGGCGCTGGTGGCGGCGATCGAGCTGGCCGGCGCCGACCTGGCCCCCGACTTGCAGGTGCAGCTGGCATCGGACCCGCGCTGCACCATCGACAGCGGCGCCCACCGCAGTGCGCGCAGCCAGCTGTACGGCACCAATGGCCACCTTGCCTTGCGCACCGGCAGTTATTTCGACGCCAAGCAACTGGCGTCGCTGAACCACCTGGAACTCGATGCCGACCTGCCGGCTGCGGCGCGGCGCGCCGCCTACGCGTGGGCGGCAGCCGACCTCGATCTGCGCAGCGCCGTGGTGCTGCGCGCCAGCGACAGCCGCTATAACGCGCTGCTGCCCGATCTGCGCACGCCGGCCCTGGCCGAAACCGATGGCTGGCCCAAGCACGCTTACGTGCAGGTGGCGGCGCCGCAGGCTGCGCAGGCGCGGCTCGCGCTCGACGGCAAGTCCGTGACGTTCCCCTCGGAAGACCTGCCCCTGGCGCAACTGGACGCGGCTGGCCCGACGCTGCGCGCGGGCGTGCAATATTTTCTCCAGATACGTGACGCCGCCGATGTCGCAGCCTTGCGCGCGCGGCTCGACCTGTTCGAGCGCAGCGGCCTGGTGCAGGGCGCCGCGCCGGCCGTCACGCTGGCCGTGGACAACCGCTGCCGCTGGGGCGGCAGCGGCAGTTGCCGCGTCCACCTGATGCGCCGCATCCAGGTGGGGCCGCAGGGCGAAGTCCGCACTTGTCGCGATACGCCCGCCCTCGGCAGCATCGCGCAGAGCTACGATGCGCTGGTGCTCGAGGCGCGCAAGCAGCAGCAGCTGGCGTCGGTCAGGCGCGATTGCGCAACCTGCCCGGTGCGCAGCCAGTGCAGCCAGTGCAGCCAGATGCCGGCGGCGTTTGCCGGCCAGTATTGCGAGATCCGCCGCGCCTATCCGAACCTGGCGCTGTTCTTCGACCTGCTGGCGCTGCCGGCTGCGCTGGCGTCCCTGCTGGGCTCAGGCAGCGATGCGTCCCGCATGCAGGTGTCGAGCGCCGGCATGGCCAACCGCTTTTATGGCGGCGCTTGCGGCACCGCGCGCGCCGGCGAGCGGCCGCAAATCATTGCCATCGGCGGCCAGTACATCGTCTGGTGGCGCCACCAGCGGCGCCTGCTGCGCATCAGTCACGCCATGGCCGTCATCGCCGAGGCCTGGTGGACCGGCGCCGCCGATGCCGACCTGTGCGCCAGCCTGAGCGGGCAATTCGGCGTGACAGCCGACGACGCTGGCGCCAGCCTGGCCACAGCCCGCACCAACTTACAGCAACAAGGAGTGATCGGTGACTAATCTTGCCCTGCCGGATGACGGTAATTATTTCGGGATTTTTAACAAGTTGCACCAGCTGGGCGTGGCCGCCGAAAGCACAGGCGACCTGTATGGCCCGCACTTCGCCGGCTTTTACGACCGCTTCCTGGGCACCTACGTCGAAGACCTGCCCGCCTTTGAACGCTATCTGCGGCCCGGCATGCGCGTGCTCGACCTGGCCTGCGGCGCCGGCCGCCTGAGTTTCCCGCTGGCGCGCCTGGGCGCCAGTGTCGACGGCCTCGAGCTGTCGGCCGACATGCTGGCGCTGGCAGCGCTGCATGGCGCCCAGGACCAGGCCGACGTGGCCGACCGGGTGCGCTTCGTGCAAGGTGACATGTCACGCTTCGCGCTCGACCGCGAATACGATCTCGTCATTCTCGGCATTACCAGCATCAGTTTGCTGCGCACCCCGGAACTGCGCGCCGGCCTGTTCGCCTGTGTCGCCCGCCACCTGGCGCCGGGCGGGCGCTTTGTGTTCGATACCATCGACCCCGACGGTTCGAACGCCGGCCTCTACACCACCATGACCGACATGTGGTCGCGCGAGGACGACGAAGGTATCGATTTCGCCTTGATCGGCCAGCAACTGAGCGCCGACGGCGGCACCCTGCAATTCAATGTGTACCGCGAGCAGCTCGACTGGGCCGGCGCCACCCGCCGCAGCCTGGGCTGCAGCAGCAAGGCGTGGCTGCCGCGCGCCATGCTGCACGCGGAGATCGCGGCGTCGGCGCTGGCGGTCGAGACGGAATTCACGCTGGCGGACCTGCGGTTCTACGTGCTCGCGCACCGGGGGGCTACGCCATGAACGCGCCAGCTGCGGGCGCTCCCCGCGTTAACGCCGAGCTCGAATTTGAGGCCGTGGTCGACGGCAAATGCGTGGTGTTCGACCGCCGCCACAAAAAATATTTCCGCCTGGGCGAGCGCGAAGCGGGCTTCCTGCGCAGCCTCGATGGCGAGCGGTCCGCCGAGCAGTTATGCCTGGCGGCGGGCGACTTCACTGGCGCCCAGGTGCGGACCTTGCTGGACTGGTTTTCCAGCAACGGCATGCTGCACGATCCCGATCAGGCGGCGCCCCCCAGGCCGCTGCTGGAACGGCTGGCCGCGCTGACCAGCGCCAAGCTGGTGCTGTGGAATCCGGACGCCTTCCTCGACCGGCACCGGCAGCGCATCGCGCACCTGTTCGGCCTGCCCGCGCGGGCGGCATGCCTGGTTGTGTGCCTGCTGCCGATGCTGCTGTTCGTGCTGGCGCCGCGGGCGCTGGACCAGCCGTTGCCGGCGTACCTGTACCAGCTCGACGTCACGCAGGCGGCGCTGGTGGTCGCCATCATGCTGCTCGTCGTTGCCGGCCACGAAATGAGCCACGCCGTGGTGTGCAAATATTTCGGCGGCGCCGTCGAAGCCGTGGGCGTCAGTTTCATGTATCTCGCCCCCATCGCGTATTGCGACGTCAGCGCTACCTGGCGCCTGACGTCCACGGGCGCGAAGGTGGCAGTGGCGCTGGCCGGCGTGGTGTTCCAATTGCTGCTGTCGTGTTTGCTGCTGAGCGCCTGGATAGTGTGCGGCATCGACCTGCTGATGACGCTGGTCATCGTGAACAGCGTGATCGCGTTGCTGAACCTGTTCCCGTTCGTCAAGCTCGACGGCTACTGGATCGCGGTGCACCTGTCGGGCCTGCCCAATCTGCACGAGCGCGCAGTGACCGCCGTCTGGCGCCGGGCAGCGCGCCTGGCTGGCCAGGCCTCGGCAGCGCCTGCCAGGGATCCGGCCTGGCTGTTGTGGTTCGGACTGGGCGCCACGCTGGCGATTCCCGCATTCTGGATAATGGGCTTGCTCAACATCTACCGCTGGCTGGCGCCATTCTCGCCGGCGGGGGCTGCCGCACTGGCCGCGGCGGCGGTCGCGCTGCTGCTCTACCGTGGCGTGCGCCATGCAGCAGTCCACGTTCACCAGTTACGCAAAGGGGCCGTGCATGGATAAGCACATGGATAACTTGTGGCGGCCGTTTTCGGCGCCCGGCGCACCTGCGTCGCTGCGCCTGCGCGCCAGCACCGGCCTGGTGGTGACCGATGACCGCAACATCGAGTACCTCGATTGCGCCAGCGGCTTGTGGAATATGGCGCTGGGCGGCGCCCACGACGCAGTCACCGGCGCCATTGCGCGCACCCTGGGGCAGCTCGGCTACGCCACCCTGTTCGATACGTCGCACGATTACGCCGAGCAGCTGGCGCAGTTGTTGCTAGACAAGTGTGCGCTACCCGGCGGCGCCGTGTACCTGTCCACCACCGGGTCTTCTGCGGTGGAGACCGCGCTGCGCCTGGCATGCGTGTACCAGGAGCGGGCGGGGCGCCCCGGCAAGCGCGCTGTCGTCAGCTTCGACGACAGCTATCACGGCGGCAGCTGGCTGGCGGCCCTGGCCGGCGGCCTGCTGCAGGCGGAACTGGCGCCGACGGAGCAGCTGGCGCCGGCGCTGTTTCGCCGCATTCCCGGGCCGCGCGACGAAGCGGCCTCGCTGGCTGCACTGGCCGCGCTGCTCGACGCCGAGGGTGCGGCAGTGGGCGCCCTGATCGTCGAGCCGGTGCTGGGATCGGCGGGTGTGATCGTGCCCGGCCAGGCCTACTGGGCACAGCTGCAGCTGCTGTGCCGCAAGCACGACGTGGTGTTGATCGCCGACGAGGTGGCAACCGGCGCGGGCCGCTGCGGCACCTTCCTGGCCGCGCAGGCGCTGGGCCTGCGGCCCGACATTGTCGCGCTGTCCAAGGGACTCAATGCCGGCTACCTGCCGCTGGGCGCAACCGTGCTGGCAGCGCCGCTGGCCGCAGTATTTCGCGGCGCCGTGCCGGCGGTGGCGATGGGCTCCACCCAGGACGGCAATCCGCTCGGCTGCAGCGCCGCGCTGGCCACCCAGCAGTTCATCGATCAGCACGATGTGCTGGCCGGCGTGCTGCGCAAGGGCGAGGCGATCCGCTGCGCGCTGGCCGAGCGCGCCTACGCATGCGTGGCCGCTGTCCGTGGCCTGGGCCTGATGATCGGCATCGAACTGCAGCACCTGGGCGGACAGCGCTTCACCGTCGCCGAGTCGCAGCGCGTGCGTGCCGAGCTCAAGGAAAATGGTTTGCTGGTGTACCACTTCGATGGCGGCATCAGCTTGTTTCCTGCGCTCACCATCAGCGACCACGAGATCGACGACATGCTCGACCTGCTGGACACCGTCCTGTGTCGGCTCTTCTGACCACCTTTATCCCGAGGCACTCTCATGCAAATTTCTCCCCTGGCCCGCGTGCTGCTGACGCCCGCGGCCGTGTTCCGCCAGATCGAGCGGGTACAGACCGGCAAGCTGCTGGCCACCATGCTTGCAGTGCAGCTGCTGATCTCGCTGGTGAATATACCGTTGTTTACCAGCGGCACCGAGCAGGCGCTGAGCCAGCTGCCCGTCGGCATTGCGCCGAACAAGTGGTTCGTGGTGGGCGCGGCGCTGGCGATGTCGGCGCTGATGCCGATGTTGCTGATCCTGTTCATGAGCGCGATCTTTTTCCTGGCGGCGGCGCTGGGCGGCAACATCATGTACCGGCCGCTGCTGAGCATGACGGCGCTGGCCAGCGCGCCGGTGTTGCTGGCCAGCGCCCTGCGTGCGCTGCTGGGCGTGGTGCAGGGCGGCGACGGCAAGTCCAACCCGCTGTCGTTTGCCGCGCTGCTGCACCTGGACCCGGCAACCGGCTGGCTGCGGGTGTGGAGCTATATCGACCTGTTCGACCTGTGGACGTACGGCCTGATCGTCGTCGGCTTCGCGTGGACCGTCAAGAGCCGGCGCGTGGGCGCGTATGCTGCCGCCGCGCTGCTGTGGGGCTTGTTCCAGCTGGTGCTGCTGAAAGTGCAGATGATGGGAGCGCATCCATGAGCGCCTTTGGCCTGCAGGGCAAGGTCGCGCTGGTGACGGGCGGCGGCACGGGCATCGGCCGGGCCACCGCCTTGGCCCTGTGCCACGCGGGCGCGGCAGTGGCGATCACGGAGGTGGCGCCCAGGGCGGGGGCGGCGCGGGACGTGGTGGCCGAATTGCAGCGTGCCGGCCACCGGGCCATGGACCTGACGCTCGATCTGCGCTCGACCATCACCATTCCGGCCGTGATCGCGCTGGTCCGCAAGCAGTTCGGGCAGCTCGACATTTTGGTCAACAATGCCGGCACCCAGCTGTTCAAGAGCGCGCTGGAACTGGAGGAAGAGGAGTACGACGAGGTACTGGCGATCAATCTGAAAGGCGCTTTCTTCAGCGCCCAGGCGGCCGCGCTGGAGATGAAGGAGCACGGCGGCGGCTGTATCATCAACATCGCGTCCCAGCATGGGGTAGTAGGCAATATCAATCGGGCGCCATATTGCGCCAGCAAGGGCGGCCTGATCAACCTGACCCGCGCGCTGGCCGTGGAGTGGGCGCCGCTGGACATCCGCGTCAATGCGGTCAGTCCTACCTTCGTGGTCACCGACGACAACCGGGCCTTGCTGGCGCAGGCGCCGTTTGCCGACGAGATTGCCCGTGATATTCCGCTCGGTACGGCAGCCACGCCCGAGGACGTCGCTGCGGCCGTGGTATACCTGGCGTCGCCGGCGGCGCGCATGATCACCGGGCACAACCTGATGATCGACGGCGGCTGGACGGCGCGCTGATGAACCGTCTGGTTCTGACCATGCTGCTGAGCTGCGCGCTGGCAGCCACCGCCGCCCGTGCCGCCGACCGTGCCGATGCGCTGCCGCCCGAGGCGCCGGTAGCGATAACGGCGGTGAAGAATCCCGGCACGCTCAACTACGCTTCCTACTACGGCCTGCAGAGCAAGCTGCTCGGCTACATGCCGCCCGACCGCGCCTACCTGCAGCCGCTGCTGCGGCTGTCGTTTACCGATCTTACGGCCGATGAGCAGGATCGCTACGAGCCGGCGGACTGGGCGGTGACGGTGGTGGGCGACAGCGTGGAGCAGCCCGTGTCAACGCTGCGCGGTGGCTACTTCCTGCTGCCGCCGGTGGCGCTGGCGCAGGGCGAGCAGGCCAGCATCCTGTTCAATGCCAAGACCAGGGCGCGTTTCCTGTCGGTTGCGTGGTCGATTCCGCCCGAGGTCTGGCCCCGGCTCGATGCGCAGGCCGTGCGCGCGGCGCTGCGCGAGCTGCGCGCGACCCAGGCCAATATTCCGTGGTATGTGCTGGGACTGCGCACCGAGAAATATGACAGCCCGGACCTGCTGAAAGTCTGCTTCGACGGCGCTGGCAGCGTGGCGCTGGGCGGCAAGCACTATGCCAGCCGTGACAGCGGCTGTGCGCTGGTGCCGCTGGACGACGTGGACGCGACTGCCACGCCCGCCATCGCGCTCGATGGCCGGGTCGCGTTCATCAGCCTGGGCAGCAGCGCCGGCTACCGGTAGCGCGACGGTGTGCCACCGGTCGTGCTGCTGGTCGTACTATAGGTCGTACTACAGGTCGCGCAGCCGGCGCATGCGCGACAGCACGCCGAAGGCGGCAAACAGGTTCAGGCCGATCAGTCCGTAGAGCAGGCCGCGCACGCCGACCGAGATCAGCAATGGCTCCTGGCGCAGCAATGCGCTGGTGCCGGGACTGAGCGCGACCACCACGGCCGGCAGCGTGGAGATGCCGAGATACCAGAGTATGCGCTTGAACTTGGCGCGCTTGGAGGCGCTGTCGGTGAAGATCTCGGCCTCGGCGCCATCGGTGCCGCGCGGTGTGCGCCAGTATTGCCAGCCGAAGTAGCTGGCCACGTGCTCCCAGCCGGCGTCCGTGTAGAGCTGGCGGTAATGGTCGCGGCGCGGGCCGAACTCGACATCCATCCGGTAAACCATGTTGCCGGGCTCACCCCTGGTAAAACGGTAGGCGCCCAGCATGCCGACCGAGGCTAGGTGCAGGCCGCGCTGCGCCTGCTCGGCCAGCCATGCCTGCTCGGCCAGGTCCTGCCATGGCCACCAGAATTTGAATTTGCGTACAACGTCCATTGCGCTTCCTTACCCGTTCTGCGCCAGCCAGCCGGCATTGCCCAGCAGGCGCCGGGTGCGCGCCAGCTGTGCCTGCAACACGGCGCGGCCCTCTGCCGTCAGCGCATAAATCTTGCGCCGGTCCTCCTCGCGCACCATCGCAATCAGCTTCTGCTTTTCCAGCATGTTGAAGGCGCCGTACAAGGTGCCCGGCCCGATACGGACCTCGCCGTCGCTCATGTCGGCCACCCGTTGCATGATGCCGTAGCCATGGCGCGGCTCATCGAGGCTGAGCAGGATGTAAAAGGTGGACTCGGTCAACGGCAGGTATTTGTTTGCATCCATATTTTTCCAGACATTAGGTCGCCAGACGACATATCGCTTGACGATGTATCGGTGGACGACATAATATCATTTTAACGCGCGATCGCAGGTCGATCGAACGCCGTACCCGTCGTACCGGTTGCAGCCGGCGGCGACGCCTTTTTTACATCAGATCAAGAGCCCAATCATGATAGAAGTTATGAAAGCGAGCAAGTCTTTTGGACATCTCCGCGCCTTGAACAAGGTATCGTTCAAAGCGGGCAATGGAAAAATCACCTGTCTGCTGGGGCCCAACGGCGCCGGCAAGACCACGCTGCTGCGCATGCTGCTGGGCCTGATGCCGCGCGATGGCGGCGAGATCCGCGTCGACGGCCTCGACCCAGCTATCGCTTCGGAAGCCGTACGTGCCTCGATCGGCTTCCTGCCCGACCAGGCCGGCCTGTACGACAGGCTGACCACGCGCGAATACCTGCTCTATTTCGCCCGCCTGAACGGCATGGGCACGGCGCCGGCGCAGTCACGCATCGCGGAAGTGACGCGCATCTTCGAGCTCGACGACATCATCGACCGCCGTATTGTCGGCTTTTCGCAGGGCCAGCGCATGAAGGTCTCGGTGGCGCGCGCCACGCTGGCCAATCCGCGCAACCTGATCCTCGACGAACCCACGCGCGGCCTCGATGTCATGAGCGCGCGCAGCTTGCGCCGCGCGCTGTTGTCCCTGCGCGACGCCGGCTGCTGCATCGTGCTGTCCACCCACATCATGCAGGAGGTGGCCCAGCTCAGCGACCACATCGTGGTGATGGCGCGCGGCAGCGCCATTGCGGCAGGGTCGCAGCAGATGCTGCGCGAACTGACGGCAGCGGAAGACCTGGAAGAAGCTTTCGTCAGCCTGGTCGATACCAAAACGGCGGAGGCCGCATGAACAAGCTGCTGGTAGTGATGCAAAAAGAGGTGCGCGAATCGCTGCGCGACCGCCGTACCCTGATGATGCTGCTGCTGTTCGTGTTCGTCTATCCGGCCATGCTCGGCATGCTGCTCAATAACCGGATCGAGGAGGGCGGTGCGGCGCGCGGGCACTTCGTGCAGGTGGCGGTGGCATCTTCGCCCGACGCGCCCGCGCTGGTCGCATTCCTGCGGCGCAGCGGCGCCGATGCCGCCGTGGTCAATGACAGCAATGCTGCGCAAACCGCGCATAGCGGAAACCCGGAACGCGTCGGCATCGTGCTGGAGCAGACCGGCATGCCGGCGCGCATCCTCCAGGCCGCGCTGTACTACGACAGCACCGGCGTACCGGCCTCGGCCTATGTCAAGCTGGTCGGCCTGGTCCAGCAGTTCAATGTCGAGGCGTACCGGCGCCTGCTGCCGCCCGGCCAGGCTGAGGCCGACGCCGGTACGCTGGCCACGGTGGCCGAGCACGATGTCAGCTCCAGTGCGCAACGCGCCGGCCGGCAGATCGGCGGCTTCATCGGCCTGTTCTTCATTCCCGCCTTCTTCCTGTGCATGAGCACGGTCATCGACAACTCGGCCGGCGAGCGCGAGCGCAAGACCATGGAAGTGCTGCTGGCCCAGCCGGTCAGGGCGCTGTTCCTGATCATCGGCAAGTGGCTGGCCGCAGCACTAGTCGGCATGGTCGGGCTGACGCTGGAACTGGCGCTGGTGCACATCGTGATGAGCACGTTGCCGCTGGCGCAGATCGGCCTGTCGTGGAGTGTCACGCTGCCGCAGATCGCCGGGCTGATCGTGGCGACGCTGTCGCTGCCGCTGTTTGCCGCCGCCGCCGAGCTGGCGCTGGCGCTCAATGCCCGGTCCTACAAGGAAGCCCAGACCACGGTGGGGATGTTGTCGCTGCTGCCGATGGTCGTGTCGGTGGCGTTCGGCATGGCGCAAAACAGCAGCGCCTGGGCCCAGCTGCTACCGCTGATCAGCAACCAGTACCTGATGTCGCAACTGGCGTCCGGCGCCGTGGTGCCGCCCGGCCAGTATGCGCTGACCTGGCTGGTCAACCTGGCCTGGGCGCTGCCGTGCGTGCTGTACGCGGTGGCGCGGGTGCAGTCGCCGAAATACCTGGCAACGGTCTGACCCGGCAGTTTGCTCAGGGATCAGGCGCCGTAATAGGCCAGGAACATGTCCACGGTCGCCTCCACCACCGTGGTCTGGGTGGCCGTATCGAGCGGCGGCTGGTTGAGCGTGACCTGCGGCCAGAAGGCGAAGGTCTTGAGCTGGCCGTGCAACATGTGCGAGGCCAGCAGCGGATCGGCCGCGCGCAGTTTGCCATCGGCTTGCGCGGCGCGCAGCCAGCGCGTAATCCCTTCTTCCTTGGCGCTCAGGCGCGCCACCATTTCGTGGGCGCGCTCGGGCGAGTGGATCGCCTCGGCAATCGCCACCCGCGCCAGGTCGAGGAAATAGGCATCCTTGAGCATTTCCATTTTTTTCCACAGCATGTCCAGCAGTTGCCCGCGCAGGGGCAGGGCGCTGTCGTACGGCGTGTCTTCCAGCGACGAGGTACTGCACCACAGCTGCTGCAGGATGTGCGCGAACAGCTCGTCCTTGCTGGGGAAGTGGTTGTACACGGTGCGCTTGGACACACCTGCCGTGGCGGCGATCTTGTCCATGCTGGTCGATTCGAAACCGCTGACGCGGAACTCGGCAATGGCGGCATCGACGATGGCCTGGCGCTTGCGGTCGGTAAGCTTGATGGGAGCATTCATGCAGCTATTTTACACCCACCAGTTTACTTTCTCAAAAATCGGAACTACACTGTGTAGTGTATTTTCCACCTTGAGGATTCCCATGGCTTATCCATCCGTCATTGCAGAAGCTGCGACCAACAACCTTGACGCGCTGACCGCACCCGGGGCGCCGCGTACGCGCGACGGCCAGTTCCGCAATCCGGCGCGGATGCACAAGATGGGGTTGCTCAAGGGACTCAGCATCATGGTGCGCATGTTGTTCGACAAGCCGGCCGACACCGTGCCGCGCGCCGCCATTCCCGTTCATGCGATGACGCAGCAGCAATTATTGGCTGCTCCGGATCGCACTCTTTACCGCCTCGGCCATTCGACCGTGTTGCTCAAGCTCGACGGCGGCTTCTGGCTCACCGACCCGGTGTTCTCGGAGCGCGCCTCGCCGATGCAGTGGGCCGGTCCCAAGCGTTTCCACCAGCCGCCGATCAGCATGCAGGACTTGCCGCTGCTTAAGGGCATCATCCTGTCGCACGACCATTACGACCACCTCGATCATGCGGCGGTCATGGCGCTGGCGCCCAAAACCGAGGTGTTCATCACCCCCCTGGGCGTGGGCGACCGCCTGATTGCCTGGGGTATTCCGGCCAACAAGGTGCGCCAGCTGGGCTGGTGGCAAAGCACACAGGTCGATGGCATTCGCCTGCTGGCCACGCCTACCCAGCATTTCTCGGGCCGCAGCCTGACCGACCGCAACAAGACGCTGTGGGCGTCGTTCGTGATCGAGGACCGCGAGGCGCGCATCTTCTTTTCCGGCGACAGCGGCTATTTCGACGGCTTCAAGGAAATCGGCCGCCGCTATGGCCCGTTCGATCTGACCATGGTGGAGACCGGCGCTTACGATCCGCAATGGCCCGATGTCCACATGCAGCCGGAGGAATCGCTGCAAGCCCATATCGACTTGCGCGGCAAGGTGATGCTGCCGATCCATAACGGCACGTTCGATTTGTCGCTGCACCCGTGGCACGATCCGTTCAGCCGCATTGCCGGGCTGGCGGCCGAACGCAGGCTGCCACTGGCCACGCCGGAAATCGGCATGCCGATGTCCATCATGGCGCCGTTGGAGACGGTGGCACAGCAGCAGTGGTGGGCGCCGCTGGTGGCGCAGGAAGCTGCGGCCCGCGCAGCAGTGGCGTGAGACCGGGCAGCGTAAAAAACGTCAGGCAGTGACGTTGATGAACTTGCCGATGGTCTGGCCCAGGGAATTGACCTGGGGCCGGCTGGCGGCAAATAATCCCGGCAGGGCCTGCTCGGCGCGCGAGGGATTTTCGATGGCGCGGTTGAGATTGAACGCAGGCGCGGGCTCGAGCGCAGGACGCGCGGCCTGGGTGCTTTCGCGCTGGTTTTGCGCCAGCGATTCGCGGTCCCGGCTCAGCTGATTCTCGCTCTGGTCCAGGCGGGCCGCATCCTGGTTCACGCGTGTTTCTCCCTGCTGTACCTGGCGCTCGGCCCGGACAACTGCGGATTGCAATGCGTTAATAGAAGTTACGGTAACCACGACTTATTCCCTTCAATCAAGAACCTCGGGCATGGCAGTGCAGATTTGACATCACTCAAGGAAAGATTAGGCCAGAAAAACGAAAAAGGCAAGGAGGCAACATGAAATATGGCGGACGTGGCGTTAGCCGCATCGCTAGCAGGTTTTTTGCCGATTTTTGTTGTATTTATTGCGATTAACATCTGTTGTCATGGCGGCAGCGTTGGCCACCCCGCTATAATCAATGATCAACATTGAATGTTACCCTATGAACTTGCAGCGCCTCGCTAATTTTCTCGGGATGTCGAAAACGACCGTGAGCCGGGCCTTGAACGGGTATCCCGAAGTCAACGTCAAAACCCGGGAACGCGTGCTCAAAGCGGCCCAGGATGCCGGCTACCAACCCAATCCCATGGCGCGCAGCCTGGCGCTTGGACGCAGCAATGTCTATGGTCTGATCTTCCCCCTGCTCACTGCCGACCTGGCCGACCCGATGTTTCTCGACGTGGTTGCCGGCATGTCCGGCGCGCTCGAAACCTTCAACAAGAACCTGATCCTTGCCCCCGTCTCGCCCGGCACCGAGCAGCGCGCCTACCAGCAGATCGTGCGCGGGCGCCGCGTCGATGGCCTGGTCGTCTCGCGCACGCTGGTGCACGACGAGCGCATCGCTTTCCTGACGCAAGCCAAGTTCCCCTTCATCGCTCACGGCCGCACCCAGCAGGATGCGCCGTACGCGTGGTTCGACTATGACCATGCCGCCGGCGTGGAACTGGCGCTCGAACGCCTGCTGGCGCTGGGCCACCGCCGCGTGGCGCTGGTGAGCGCTTCGCTGGACATGAATTTTGCCCGCGAGCGGCGCGACAGCTTCATGGCGTCGATGGCGGCCGCCGGCCTGGCGGTCGATCCGCGCTACCTGATCGCCGACTGCATCGACCGCCGCAGCGGCCATCACGCCATGCAGCAGTTGCTGGCCTGCTCGCCGCGACCGAGCGCCGTCATCGTCGACAACCACATGTCCGGCGCCGGCGTGGTGCGCGCCATGCGCGACGCCGGCATCGAGATGGGCAAGGACATGTCGGTGGTGGTGTGGGGCAGCATGGCCGATTCCCTGGCTGGCGGCAACGTCGCCACCATCGACCAGCCCGAACCACGCAAGGCCGGCGCGCGCATGATCGAAATGCTGCTGGCGCTGGTGAACGGCACGCCGGCGGCCGACTTGCAGGAGATGTGGCAGCCGGTGTTGTTGCCGGGGGGGACTATCGGGGTGTGTAGCGAGAATTAAGCAGTCGCCAGCGGCTGTATGGCGCGCAGGTGGTTGTTTGCCACGGTCTTGAAATCCGCCGAGATGCGCGTGTCTTGCAATACATCGTGCCAGAACTCCAGCGCCATGCCGTGGCCGCGCGACAAATGGCGTAATGCCACGTTCCCCAGGTAGTCAGGCTTCCATGCGCGCTCGACAATCTCGCCGTGGGCGTTCGGGCGATACAGCATGGGCAGCATGTCATATGCTTCAAGAAGGCGGTGCTGGCGTTCCAGCGTCCAGCGCACGGCAATATTGCCGTGGTGCTTGTCGGTGTTGCCGATCAGTGCACCGAACAGGTCGAGCAGTTCGACCGTGATGACGTCGTCCTGCGGCAGCACGCCGAGGCGGCCGAGCTCCTGGGCGACGGCGGTCCAGTTCCGGTCCATCATGCCGAGATCGCCATCGAGGGCAGAGAAGGTCGCCATCGGGCGCCGGCCCGTCAGGCCCACGCGATCGACTCTCACCACTTCCAGAAACACCCGGCCCTCGTATTCCAAAATCGAGGAAGTCGCCGCGGCGATGCCGTTGCGTAACAGCGTTTGCAAAGCCAGGTGTTCGCAGACCAGCAAGTCACCCCAGCGCCGCCCCGCCGCCGTGCCTGTCTGCGGCGAGAACTTGACGATGACCGGTTCGACCCGGCGGGGAGTATGAGCGCGCCGGACGGCGGCGGTGAACTTCGGTTGTTCGCCGCCGGCAGACGAACCTGGCGCATCGCCCTGCATGGCGTCGTCGGCCATCTGCGGATAGCGCTGCATGCGCTCCTGCTCGGTCAGCACCGCAGCCTCCTGCGCTGCCAATGACGCCAGGTAGCGCGCGTACGAATCATTGCCAAGGATAAGATCGCCTGCGGCGTTATCGCTGCGCCGCGCGATGTACTTGAGCACGTTTTCATCGGTCCAGGTCAGGATATCGGCAGGCAGCTCCAGGTCGCGGTGCTTGCCCGGCTCCAATCGGCCCAGGAAGCCTTGCGGGCGCAAGTCGCTGACGAAAAAGGGCATGCCCTGGTGCAGCTCGTAGCGCGTGCCTGCCAACGGTGTCATGGCGTAGAAACCGCCTTGCAGCACATCGAGGTGGCCGATTGGCATGATCAGGCCGTTCGTGGCAACACGAAATACCGGTATCGGCGCATCGACCCCAGCAACCTGCCGTCGCAGCGCATACTGCCGCGCCTTGCTCGCGCCCAGCACTACGCCGTCCGGCACGCCGGACCACAGCCGTGAAAAGGTTGGCTGGCTGATGTTCAACGCTTCCAGCAGCGCGGCAGCCTTGGCCGGACCGTTTTGCAGAAGCTGCCGAACCCGCTCGATGTTTTGAATTTTGGACACTTATTCAGCAATCCGTGAATAGCAAATTTTAGCGATTTCTCATAGTAGCATCATGCGTTTTTGAATGGCAAAGTGAATAGCATTTCAGCTTAGATTTTGTCGGCAAGAAGACTGGCAATCGCCGTTGCCTCGAGCTCGAACAACATGCCGTCGAGCGCCAGGCGCGGTACCGGGATCAGGGTGCAAGCCGGCGGCGGGGCGTCGGCCCAGGCAGCGCGCAGCGCGGTGCTGAAGATGGCGAGCCTGGCTTCGTCGTGGTCGACGATCAGCGCGGTGACCTTGGCCACCTGCGCCAGGGTGGCGTCGGCCGCTTGCAGTGCGGCGCGCAGGTTGGCCAGCGCTTGCTCTACCTGCGTCGCAAAATCCTCCGACAGCACACCGTTGACGTCTTCGCCGCCCTGGCCGGCGATGTAGACCAGCCGTGCCGGGGCCTCGGCGATGACGACATGGGTGTAGCCGTTCGGGCGCGGGTCGTACAGGGTTGCGGGATTGATGAATTGCATGGAAAGCCTCCTTGGTGAGCAATCCCGCCAGTCTAGAACCTCAATATAACTTGAGGTCAAGCCCCTACATATTGCGCCGGTACTGGCCTCCCACCTCGAACAGCGCCGTGGTGATCTGGCCGAGCGAACAGACCCGCACCGCGTCCATCAGCTTTTCGAACACGTTGGCGTTGGCAATCGCGGCCTGCTGCAACGCTGCCAGCGCTTGCGGCGCTTCGTTGGCATGGCGGGCGTGGAAGTCGGCCAGGCGGGTGAGTTGCGACTGTTTTTCGTCGTCGGTGGAGCGCGCCAGTTCGATTTTTTGCGGCGCTTCGCTGCCCTTCGGATTGCGGAAGGTGTTCACGCCGACGATGGGCAGGGTGCCGTCGTGCTTCTGGTGCTCGTACAGCATCGATTCCTCCTGGATCTTGCCGCGCTGGTAGCCGGTTTCCATCGCGCCCAGTACGCCGCCGCGTTCGGCAATACGCTCGAATTCCTGCAGCACCGCTTCTTCCACCAGGTCGGTCAGTTCGTCGAGGATGTACGCGCCCTGGTTGGGATTTTCGTTCTTGGCCAGGCCCCATTCGCGGTTGATGATCAGCTGGATCGCCAGCGCACGGCGCACCGATTCGTCGGTGGGCGTGGTGATCGCTTCGTCGTAGGCGTTGGTGTGCAGCGAATTGCAGTTGTCGTAAATGGCGATCAGCGCCTGCAAGGTGGTGCGGATGTCGTTGAAGTCGATCTCCTGCGCATGCAGCGACCGGCCCGACGTCTGCACGTGGTACTTGAGCTTTTGCGAGCGGTCGTTGGCGCCGTACTTGTCGCGCATGGCCACGGCCCAGATACGCCGCGCCACGCGACCCAGCACCGTGTATTCGGGGTCCATGCCGTTGGAGAAGAAGAACGACAGGTTCGGCGCGAAGTCGTCGATGTGCATGCCGCGCGCCAGGTATGCCTCCACGAACGTGAGGCCGTTCGATAGCGTGAACGCCAGCTGCGAGACCGGGTTGGCGCCCGCCTCGGCGATGTGGTACCCGGAAATCGACACCGAGTAGAAATTACGCACCTGGTGGTCGACGAAATACTGCTGGATGTCGCCCATGACTTTGAGCGAAAACTCGGTGGAGAAGATGCAGGTGTTCTGGCCCTGGTCTTCCTTGAGGATGTCCGCCTGCACCGTGCCGCGCACGTTTTGCAGCACCCACGCGCGGATGCTGGCTGCCTCGCCGGCGTCGGGCTGGCGCTGGTGTTCGGCCACGAACTTGTCGAGCTGCTGGTCGATCGCCGTGTTCATGAACATGGCGAGAATGGTGGGCGCCGGGCCGTTGATGGTCATCGATACCGACGTCGAAGGGCTGCACAGGTTAAAGCCGTCGTACAGCACCTTCATGTCGTCGAGCGTGGCGATCGATACGCCCGAGTTGCCCACCTTGCCGTAGATGTCGGGGCGCAGCGCCGGGTCGGCGCCGTACAGCGTGACCGAATCGAACGCGGTGGACAGGCGCTTGGCATCCATGCCGGTGGAGACCAGCTTGAAGCGGCGGTTGGTGCGGAAGGCGTCGCCCTCGCCAGCAAACATGCGGGTGGGGTCTTCGCCCTCGCGCTTGAACGGGAACACGCCGGCCGTGAACGGGAACGCGCCCGGCACGTTTTCCAGCATCAAAAAGCGCAGCACCTCGCCGTGATCTTCGTAGCGCGGCAGCGCCACCTTGCGGATGCGCGTGCCGGACAAGGTGTGCTGGACCAGTTTGGTGCGCAGTTCCTTGTCGCGGATGGTGGTGACGTAATCGTCGCCGGCGTACGCAGCTTGCAACGCCGGCCACTGCGCCAGCAGTTTTTTGGCGCCGGCATCCATGGCGCTGTCGCGTTCCAGGATCACGTCGTCGAAGTCGGCAAGGCTGATGGATTTGCCGGCGGCGGCCAGCATGCGTTTCGACTCGGTCAGTTGCTGGCGCTCGCGGGCCAGGGTGACCTGTTTGCGCGTGTGGCGGTGATAGCCGCGCACGGTGTCGGCGATTTCGGCCAGGTAGCGCGCGCGCGCTGGTGGCACGATCACGTTCTTGCCGCTCGAGTGGCGCGCGGTTTCCGGGGCCAGCCTGCCGGCGGTCGTGTGCAAGCCGAAGCGGGCCAGGAGCGGCAGCAGGCCCTGGTACAGGGCCGTGACGCCGTCGTCGTTGAAGCGCGAGGCCTGGGTGCCGTACACGGGCATCTCGTGCGACGGTGTGCTCCACAATTCCCGGTTGCGCTGGTATTGCTTGGCGACGTCGCGCAAGGCGTCTAACGCGCCCTTGCGGTCGAACTTGTTGATCGCAATGATGTCGGCAAATTCGAGCATGTCGATTTTTTCCAGCTGCGACGCGGCGCCGAACTCCGGCGTCATCACGTACATCGACACGTCGACGTGCGGCACGATGGCAGCATCGCCCTGACCGATGCCGGACGTCTCCACGATCACCAAATTGAAGCCGGCCACCTTGCAGGCGGCAATCACGTCGGGCAGCGCCTGCGAAATCTCGGAGCCGGCATCGCGCGTGGCCAGCGAACGCATGAATACACGTGCTTGGCCATTCCAGGGATTGATGGCGTTCATGCGGATACGGTCACCGAGCAGCGCGCCGCCGGACTTGCGGCGCGACGGGTCGATCGAGATCACGGCGATGTGCAAGGCGTCGCCCTGGTCGAGGCGGATGCGGCGTATCAGTTCATCGGTCAGCGACGATTTGCCGGCGCCGCCGGTGCCCGTGATGCCCAGCACGGGCACCGCCAGGCCGGCAGCAGCAGCGAGCAGTTCGGTGCGCAGCGCTGGCACGGCGCGGTCGTTCTCCAGTGCGGTGATCAGCTGCGCCAATGGCCGGTGGCGGCCGGCCACGTCGCCATCCGTGAGCGGCGCGAGCGACGTGGGCGAATACTGCGACAGGTCGATATCGCACTGCGCCACCATCCATTCGATCATGCCCACGAGACCCATGCGCTGGCCGTCCTCGGGGCTGAAGATGCGGGTGACGCCGTAGGCATGCAGTTCGGCGATTTCCTCGGGCACGATCACGCCGCCGCCGCCACCAAACACCTTGATGTGGGCGCCGCCGCGCTGGCGCAGCAGGTCGATCATGTATTTAAAATATTCGACGTGGCCGCCCTGGTAGCTGGAGATCGCGATGCCCTGCACGTCCTCGGCCAGGGCGGCAGTCACCACTTCGTCCACTGAACGGTTGTGGCCCAGGTGGACCACTTCGACGCCGTTCGATTGCAGGATGCGGCGCATGATGTTGATCGAGGCGTCGTGGCCGTCGAACAGCGAGGCGGCGGTGACAAAACGGATTTTGTTGGCTTGCTGTTGCTGCTCTGCAGCGGCGGCCAGACGTGGCGTGGAGAGGTCGTTCATGGGTATCCTTTCTATGCTGCGCGCTGCTGCGCCAATTGCGCCAGCAGGCGTGCTTTATCGGTGCGGAAGGTGGCAACAGCTTGCTCCTTCACATGGCCGAAGCCCCGTACTTTTTCCGGCAGCGTGGCCAGTTCCACGGCCAGCGCGTGGTTGTCCGGTGTGAGCTGGGCCAGCACGGCGCCGACCATCTCGCGATATTCGGTGATCAGCGCGCGCTCCATCTTGCGCTCGGCCGTATAGCCGAAGAGGTCGAGCGCACCACCGCGCAAGCCCTTGAATTTGGCCAGCAACTGGAACGCCTTCCACATCCACGAGCCGAATTCCGCTTTTACCAGGTGGCCCTTGGCGTCCTTCCTTGCCAGCAGCGGCGGCGCCAGGTTGAATTTCACCGAAAAATCGCCGTCGAACTGCTGCTTCAGTTGTTCGACAAAGCGGCCGTCGGTATACAGCCGCGCCACCTCGTATTCGTCCTTGTACGCCATCAGCTTGAAATAGTATTTCGCCACAGCCGTGGACAGCTTGTTGCCGAGTCCGAGCGCGGTTTCGCGTGCGCGCACGGTGGTCACCAGGTCGCTGTACCGCGCCGCATAGGCGGCGTCCTGGTAGGCGGTCAGAAACGCCACGCGCTTGTCGATGACGGTATCGAGGCTTTGCGGCATGTGCAGCACCACTGCCTGCGCCGGCGTGGCCACGCGTTCCACCCGCGCCAGGTCAAACGCCGCGCGCCGGCCCCACAGGAAGCTTTGCTGGTTCGATGCCACGCCCACGCCGTTCAATTCGATCGCGCGCAGCAGCGCCGCTTCGGACAGGGGAATGCGGCCCCGTTGCCAGGCATAGCCGAGCATGAACAGGTTGGCCGCGATCGAGTCGCCCATCAGCGCGGTGGCCAGCCTGGTCGCGTCGATGAAGTCGGCCGCGCCGTTCCCCACCGATTGCGCGATCAGCGCCTGCACTTCCTCGGCCGGGTACTGCCAGTCGGCGTCCTGCGCGAAGGTGCCCGGCGGCTGCTGGTGCAGGTTGACGACAGCGAGCGTGCGGCCGGCACGCATCTTCGAGATGGCGTCGGCGGCGCCGGCGGTGAGCATGTCGCAGCCGAGCACCAGGTCGGCCTCGCCGGTGGCGATACGCTGGGCGCGCAGGTGCGCCGGGGTACGGGCGATTTTGACGTGCGACGTGACGGAGCCGTTTTTTTGCGACATGCCGGTCATGTCCAGCACCGACGCGCCTTTGCCTTCCAGGTGCGCGGCCATGCCGATGAGGGCGCCGACGGTGATCACGCCGGTGCCGCCGATGCCGTTGATCAGGATGTTGTACGGCTGGTCGCACGACGGCAAGACCGGCGCTGGCAGCGGGCCGAAGTCGTCGATCCGGGCTGCTCCGGCGCGGCTCTTCTTGAGCGTGCCGCCTTCCACCGTCACGAAGCTGGGACAGAAGCCCTTGGCGCACGAATAGTCCTTGTTGCACGACGACTGGTCGATGGTGCGCTTGCGGCCAAACTCGGTTTCCTTGGGCAGGATGGACACACAGTTCGACTGCACGCCGCAGTCGCCGCAGCCTTCGCACACGGCTTCATTGATGACCATGCGCCTGGCCACGTCCGGATAGTCTCCCTTTTTGCGGCGACGGCGCTTTTCGGCGGCGCAGGTCTGGTCGTAGATCAGCACCGACACGCCGGCTACCTCGCGCAGCTCGCGCTGCACCGCGTCCATATCCTTGCGGTCGTGCAGCGTGATGTGGGCCGGTAGGGCACTGCGATCGTGGTAGCGCGACAAATCTTCGGTGACGAGCGCGATGCGCTGCACGCCTTCGGCCGCCATTTGCCGCGCGATCAGCGGCACCGACGTGATGCCGTCCACCGGCTGGCCGCCGGTCATGGCCACCGCATCGTTGTACAAGATTTTATACGTGATGTTGACCTTGGCCGCCAGCGCGGCGCGGATCGCCAGGTAGCCCGAGTGGAAATAGGTGCCGTCGCCCAGGTTCTGGAACACGTGGGGAATGGTGGAGAACGCCGCCTGGCCGATCCACGGTGCGCCTTCGCCGCCCATGTGGGTGGTGAGCTTGTTGAACTCGGGGTAAATCGAGGTGGCCATGACGTGGCAGCCGATGCCGGCCAGCGCCAGGCTGCCTTCCGGCACCTTGGTGGACGTGTTGTGCGGGCAGCCGGAGCAGTAGAAGGCGGGCCGGAACGGCGTGTTGACGGCGCGCGTCAACACGGCATCCTTGGCGTCGAGGAAGTCGAGCCGCGCGGCGATCTGTTCGCACGTGGCCGCGTCGAGGTCGAACCGCTTGATCCTGCTGGCGATCACGCGGGCCACCTGCGACACCGAAAAATCGGCCTTCGAGGTGAGCAGCCATTCGCCGCGCGGCGCCACCCATTCGCCTTTTTCGTCGAACTTGCCGATCACGCGCGGGCGCACGTCGTCGCGCCAGTTGTACAGCTGTTCCTTGAGCTGGTATTCGACGATCTGGCGTTTTTCTTCGACTACCAGGATTTCGTCCAGGCCTTGCGCGAACTCGCGCACGCTGTCCGGTTCCAGCGGCCACGGCATGGCCACCTTGAACAGGCGCAGACCCACCCTGGCGGCCATGGCCTCGTCGATGCCCAGTTCTTCCAGTGCTTCGAGCACGTCGAGGTACGATTTACCGGAGGCGATGATGCCCAGCTTGGCATCGGGGCTGGTGATGGTGGTGTGATTGAGGCGATTTTCGCGCGCGTAAGCCAGCGCCGCATAGATTTTATAGTCCTGCATCAGCGCTTCCTGGTTGCGCGCCTGGCGCCCCAGCGGAATGCTCGACAGCCGCGCGTTCAGGCCGCCTTCGGGCATGACGAAGTCGTGCGGGATGTTGACCTGCACGCGGAACGGATCGGCATCGACCGAGCTTGACGATTCCACCGTGTCGGCCAGCGCCTTGAACGCCACCACGCAGCCGGAAAAGCGCGACATGGCCCAGCCGTGCACACCGAGGTCCAGGTATTCCTGCACATTGCACGGGTACAGCACGGGGATCATCGACGCCGAAAACAGGTGGTCGGACTGGTGGGGCAGGGTGGACGAATACGCGCCATGGTCGTCGCCGGCCACCAGCAGCACGCCGCCGTGCTGCGAAGTGCCGGCATGGTTCATGTGCTTGAAGACGTCGCCGCAGCGGTCCACGCCGGGGCCCTTGCCGTACCACATGGCGAACACGCCGTCGTACTTGGCCTCCCCGATCAGGTCCACCTGCTGCGAACCCCATACGGCGGTGGCGGCCAGGTCTTCGTTCACGCCGGGCACGAACTGCACGTGGTGCGCGGCCAGGTGCGGCTGCGCCTTCCACAGGTTTTCGTCGAGGCCCCCGAGCGGCGAGCCGCGGTAGCCGGAAATGAAGCCGGCGGTGTTGAGGCCCGCAGCCTGGTCGCGCACGCGCTGCATCAACGGCAGGCGCACCAGCGCCTGGATGCCGGACAGGAAAATGGGGCCGCTGGTGGCGGTGTACTTGTCGTCGAGGCCGACGTCGAGGTTGACGTTGCTGTCAGGGGCCCCTGCGGCGAGCGCAAGGCCCGTGGTGTCGTCTGGCATGGCGGTGTCTCCGTTATGTGCCGTTCTTGCCCGGCCCTGCGAGCACCGGGTAGGCGCGCCAGGATCGGGCTATGGGCCGCATGGTGGCGGCACTGGCAGATAGTTTAGGCTTAAATTACCTGCTTTGTAGCGCAGTATGGGCGCGTTGGCTCCGGCGTGGAAATACCGTTTGCGGATGGGGGTATAAGGAAAAGTGATGGGGTGGGCGCGGTGCTGCTGCGCGGGAATGACGGATCTTGGGCTGGCGGTTCGTGACTGGTGCTCAGCCGTCGATCACGGCGGCGCCGGGCCAGGCGCCGTTGGCGCACAGCTCGCCGCACACGCTGCGCACCAGCGCACCTACTGCCTGCGCAGCATTGGTCAGCGGAATGTTTTTCGACGCGCACAGCACCACCGTGCGCGCGATCGCCGGCTCGCCGATCGCCTGCGCGCGCAAGGTGCCGCGCTGTAATTCATCCAACACCGGCGCCGACGGCAAAATGGTCGCGCCCAGATCGGCCAGCAGCGCCGATTTTAAAATCGCAATCGAATTGATTTCGATCACCGACGACAGCGCCAGGCCGGCGCTGCGCAGTACGCTTTCGATGCGCGGCCGCACGCCGTGCTGCAAGCCGGGCAGGATCAACGGCGTGGCCACCGCTTCGCGCAAGGTGAGCGCGCGCTGGCCCAAGGCGTACGGGGCGTCGGCACGGCAGATGAAGCGCAGCTCTTCCTCGACCAGCGGCGTGGTGGCGAACTGGCCCAGCTGGCCGTCGTCGAACAGCACCGCCAGGTTGACCCGGCCCGAGCGCAGTTGCTCGTTGAGGTTGCCGGTCAGCTCCTCGGTCAGTTGCAGCGTGATTTCGGGATAGCGGGCGCGCGCAGCGGTGAGCAGCGGCAAGGCCAGCGCGCCGGAAATGCTATGCGGCAGCCCCAGGGTAACGCTGCCGCTGGGACGCTCGGCCGATTGCACTACGGCCGAGCGGGCGTCGGCCACCTGCTTGAGTATCGCCTGCGCGTGTTCGTAGAAAATTTTGCCGGCATCGTTGCTGAGCATGCCCTGAGCGGAGCGGTGCAGCAGTTGCACGCCCAGTTCTTCTTCGAGCTGGCGCAGTTGCTGGGTCAGTGCCGGCTGCGCCACGTGCAGTGCCAGCGCCGCGCGCGACAGCGAGCCGTGATCGACGATAGCAACAAAATAGCGAAGTTGGCGCAGTTCCATGTTTGTTGCAGTAGTCCGACAAGCGCGGTGAAAGGATCGTGCCGCACAGTGTAGCACCGGCTCCTGATGATCCTGACGAGAAACTATTTGTTATACTCGATTCAGGTTTTCCGCATTTCTTCCAGCCTTGATAACGGGTGCCCGTATGTTCAAGAAAGTCGACGCGTCGCAGCTCAAGGTGGGCATGTTCATCCAGGACCTCAGTTGCGACTGGATGGCCCACCCGTTCGTGCGCAACCGGTTCCTGATCACCAGCGATGCCGAGATCCGCAAGATCATCAACGCCGGCATCCACGACGTGGTGATCGACAGTGACAAGGGCCTGGACGTGGAGGCGCCCACGCTGGCCGAGGCGCAGGCAGCCACCGAGCGCGAAATTATCGATCTGATCGCCAAGTCGCCGGTGGTCACGCGGGTGGCGCTGGGCGAGGAAATGCGGCGCGCGGCGCACATCCGCCACCAGGCCTCGACCCTGGTGCGCTCGGTGATGCAGGACGCGCGCCTCGGCAAGGCTATCGAGCTCGACCAGGTGGCGCCGGTGGTGCAAACCATTACCGAATCGATCCTGCGCAATCCCGGCGCGCTCACCGGCTTGCTGCGCATCAAGAACGCCGACGACTACACCTTCCTGCATTCGGTCAGCGTGTGCACCTTGCTGGTGGCCTTTTGCCGTTCGCGCAATCTTGATGCCGAGACCACCCACCAGGCCGGCCTGGGCGGGCTGCTGCACGACACCGGCAAGGCGCTGGTGCCGGACGCCATCCTCAACAAGCCGGGGCCGCTCACCGACGAGGAATACGAGATCATCCGCCGCCATCCGCAGGACGGCTACGACCTGCTGCGGCAGTCGCCCGAGATCGGCCCGATTCCGCTCGACATTACCTTGCACCACCACGAGCGGCGCGACGGCAGCGGCTATCCGAACCGCCTGGCCGAACGCCAGATCAGCGACATGGCGCAAATGGCGGCGATTGTCGATGTGTACGACGCCCTGACGTCGGACCGCTGCTACCACAAGGCCATGCCGGCGGCTGCTGCGCTGCGCAAGATTTACGAGTGGAGCAAACACCATTTCAACCCGCAGTACGCGCAGGAATTCATGCGCTGCATCGGTATTTATCCGGTGGGGACCATGGTGATGCTGGAATCGGGCCGCCTGGGCGTGGTGATCGAGCCGCACGAGACGAACCTGCTGGCGCCCAAGGTCAACGTGTTTTTCAATACCAAGCAGAACGTGTACATCAAGCCGGAAACGGTCGATCTGTCGCGCGGTCTCGGTTTTGGCGGCGCCGACAAGATCGTCGGCCATGAATCGGCCGCCAAGTGGAATGTGGACCCGATGCGGTTTTTAACCCTGGCCTAGAAGAATTCCGCCGTGTCGTTCGATTCGGTGCTCTGCAGCAGTCCCTCGCTGAGCAGCTCGTCGTAGTGGCACACCAGGTTGCGGCCGTGGCTCTTGGCGTAGTACAGCGCCTGGTCGGCGCGGCCCAGCACGATCACCGGCGGCTCGAACGCGGTGATGCTGACAAAGCCCACGCTCACCGTCACCTTGCCCACCTGCGGAAAATCGTGCGACGCCACGTTCTGGCGGAAGCGTTCGATGATTTTCCAGGCATTGTCCTGGGTGGTGCCGCGCAGCAGCACCACGAACTCTTCGCCGCCGAAACGGAACACCCGGTCCTGCGCGCGGAAAGACGTATTGAGCAGGTTGGCGATCAGGATCAGCACTTCGTCGCCGTACAGGTGGCCGAAGCGGTCGTTGACGTGCTTGAAATGGTCGACATCGACCACCGCCAGCCATTGCCGCTCTTCCTCGCCGTGCTGGCGCCGTTCCAGTTCGCCGGGCAGGGTCAGCGACTCCTGGTCGGCGCTGGCAGCGAGCATCTTGGCCAGCTGGTCATCGAAGGTTTTGCGGTTGAGCAGGCCGGTGAGCGAATCGCGTTCGCTGTAGTCGAGCAGGTTCTGGAAATTGCGGTACACGCTGACCACGCCGCCGATCACCTGGATGGTGGCGCTGGTGTAGGGCGTGGGATTGACGATTTCGAGGCAGGTGTCGGCCTTGTCGCCGAGCCAGATCGGCAGCCACAGCGTGTGGCCGCCGCTGTCGTTGGTCACTTCCGCGCTGGCGTCGTGGCGGGCCAGGCAAGCCGCCAGCGCCGGGTAGTGTTCGATCGGCTCGCCCGGTTGCTGGAGGTCCGACATCCCGACCATGGTGGCCGCCTCGCCGGCGACAATCTGCGCGCGCGGGCGTACGAACATCTTGCCGCGCACAACGGCAAGAGTCAGTACCCGGGTACAGCTGGCATTGGCGAGTTCCTGCACCGCCGAGATCACGGAGATGTCGAGCATCGTATGATCGCGGTGGCCGGTCATGTCCACCATGTGTTTCAGTAGGGAATCCATTTTCTTCTCTGGAGAAAAATGCTGTCCTGCGCAAATGGGCAAGCTAAGCAGGATAATAGCTTTTTGCAATCTAGGCAATTCATGTGTGCGAAAAAAAACTATACCAGCACAATCGTGTGGTTCCTTGCGCTTGAAAAATAGTTCCACATGGAAAACTTGTCTCAAGTCAACTCTCCCAAAAGCCCGCTCCGTATAGTTGATTGCAATGGCGCAGCGACGGCAAACCACCGCCGCCGTGCTGCTACCGCGCCAGGGTCATCCTTTCCACCTTTACGGGAGTTCATCATGACATCGCTTCTTGCAGCAGCAAAAGTGTTTGCATCCGACGAGGAGGGCATCACCGCCATCGAGTATGGCCTGATTGCCGCCACTATGGTCGCTGCGGTCATTGCGGCGTTCTCGTTCCTCTCGCCGGCGTTGAAAGACGCTTTCGAAAAGATCTCGGATGAGATCGCCGCTCATAACGCTTGACGGCTTGGCTTTCCAGTCGCAGTCCGGGCTGGAAAGCCTTTTTATTTTCGGAGCGTGCCCATGTGGACCGCCATCGACATCCTCGTGCTCTGGCTGGTCGCGCAGGCAGCAGTGACCGACCTGGCGCTGCGCAAAATTCCCAATGTCCTCGTGCTCGGCGGCCTGGCGCTCGCGCTGGTGTTGCAGTGGCTGGCTAACCCCTGGCTGACCGCGCTCACCCACTGGTTCACCGGCCTGCTGGCCGGTTTTTTCCTGTTGCTGCCGCTGTACCTGTTGCGCGGCATGGCCGCCGGCGACGTCAAGCTGATGGCCATGGTGGGCGCGTTCCTCGGCCCGCAGGCGGCGCTGCACGTGGCGCTGCTGACCTATCTGTTTGGCGCACCGCTGGCGCTGGCCACGCTGCTGTGGCACGGCTGGCGCCAGGGCGATGGTCTGGCCACCGCGCGCCGGCTGGGCCGCAACCTGTGGCGCCTGGTGCAGCCGTGGCTGGGGCGCCTGGCGGGCCTGCCATTGGCGCCGCTGCCGCGCGAGGCGATTGCCAGCGTGGGCGGCATGCCGTACGGCGTGGCAATCGCGCTGGCCACGGCAGCGGTTGTGGCGTGGCCGCATCGTTAGGCCACCCGTTGGCGCCTTCTTGCTGCCGGTCAATATCCGCCAGGCAAGCCTCGCTAGACTCGATTCCTCAGTGAAATATTTTCAGTCGTCCCTACAGCAGCGCGGAGAACAGTCATGCTCAGCCTCGATTCCTTACCTTATTCTGCCCCTGCCACCGCCCACCTGGCCGACACCGAAGCGGCCAGCGTGCTGCCGCCGCCACCGCGTTCGCTGCGCGACACCGGCCTGCCGCAGCAGTTCGTGGTGGAGCTGGTGGCCAAGGCCTTGTACCTGGCCGGCAAGACCCATCTGCCGGTGCTGACTACCCGGCTGCACCTGCCGATCACGGTGCTGCGCGAGGCGCTCGACTTCATGGTGGCCGAGCACGTGGCCGAAGTGGCGTGGCGCGGCGAATCCGATATCGATATCCAGTACCAGCTGACGGCGGGCGGCAAGCAGCGCGCGGGCGGCTGGATGGAGCGCTGCCGCTACGCCGGCCCGGCGCCTGTCACGCTGGAAGCTTACCGCGCCATGGTCGAGCGGCAGTCGCTGCCGGTGTCGATGCTGGACCCCGGCGAGCTCGGCGTCGAACTGGCCGACCAGTTGCTGGCGCCCGGCGTGCTGCAAATGCTGGGCGCGGCCATGTACGCCGGCCGCACCATGCTGTTGTACGGGCCGTCGGGCAGCGGCAAGTCCACGCTGGCGCGCAAGCTGGGGGCGCTGCAACAAGGCGTGATCACGGTGCCGCATGCGCTGCTGGTGGGGCAGGACGTGGTGCAGGTCCATGATCCGCAAGTGCACCTGCCGCCGCACGGGCCCAATGCGCGCCACAGCCGCGTGGCGGCCGATCGGCGCGGCGTCGATGCGCGCTGGGTGCTGTGCCAGCGGCCGGTGGTGGCGCTCGACGCCGATGTCACCGCCGACATGCTCGACCTGCAGGCGGACACGCCCAACGGCTGCTACCGCGCCGCGCCGCAGCTCAAGGCCAACAACGGCCTCCTGATCGTCGACGACCTGGGGCGTCAGCGCATGGCCGCCACCGAGCTGCTCAACCGTTTCACCCAGGCCCAGGAGCTGCGCCGCAGCCAGTTGTCGCTGGCCGGCGGCTACCACTTCGAGGCGCCATGCCGCATGCGGCTGGTGTTTGCCACCAGCCTGGCGCCGGAAGCGCTGCTCGACGCGGCAGCGCTGCGCCGCGTGGGCTACAAGATTCCGGTGGGAGCGCTGGGGGAGGCGGCATATCGCGCGCTGTTCCGCCAGCAGTGCCTGGCCGCCGGCGTGCTGTACGACGAGGCCGCGCTGCGCTACCTGGTCGATGAGCTGCACGCGGGCAGCGGCCTGCCGCTGCTGGCCGCGTATCCGCACGAGATCGTGGGCCGCATTGTCGATTTTGCCGGCTTCAATGGCGCGCCGCCCCGGCTCACCATCGGCGCGCTGGACCAGGCCTGGACCAGCATGTTCGCCGGCTCAATGTCGGTACCCGCGCCGTCCGCCAGCGACCTGGCGCCACTGATCGACCAACTGGCCCAGCACATCGTATGAAAAACCGCCGCGCACTGTGGATGATGGCGCTGGCCGTCGTGTTCGGGCTGGCGGCGGTGGCGCTGGCCTCGCGCTGGCTGCTGGGCCAGGCCCCCACCGCCGCCAACCGCATCGTGGTGGCCGCCACCGACATCAGCCTGGGCCAGCGCCTGACGCCCGAGATGATGAAGACGCTCGACTGGCCGGCCGACAACCTGCCGCACGGCGCGCTGCGCGATCCGGCCAAGCTGGCGGGGCGGGTGCTCAAATCGAGCGTGCTGCGCGACGAGCCGCTCAGCGAAGCGAAGCTGGCGCCGGCCGGCACCGTCGGCGGCCTTTCCGCGCTGATCACCGAGGGCAACCGCGCCATCACCGTGCGCGTCAACGACGTGGTGGGCGTGGCCGGCTTCGCGCTGCCGGGCAATTTTGTCGATATCCTGGTCAACACGCAGTCGGCGCGCGGTGGCGACAATGCGATTTCCAAGATCGTGCTCGAACGGATACTGGTGTTGGCCGTGGCGCAGGAAGTGGGGCGCGACGAAACCAAGCCGCGCGTGGTCAACGCCGTCACGCTGGAAGTGACGCCCGGCCAGGCCGAAAACCTCGACCTGGCGCGCAGCGTGGGCACGCTGTCGCTGGTGCTGCGCAACCAGGTCGATCCGCGCCCCGGCACCACTGACGGCGCCACCAAGGCCTCGCTGCTGGGGATGGCGGCGCCGGCGGTTGTTGCAGTAGCTGCGCCTGCGCCGACCGGCGGGGCCACCGCGCCAGCCGCGCCGCGCGCCCGGCTGGCTGCCGCCGGACCGGCGCGCCACTGCGTGGGCGTGATCGCCGGTGTACAACGCAAGCAGGAATGCCTGTGAGGACGCCATGATGATCCGGTCATCATTCTCTCTTCGCGCCAGTGCCTGGCAACTGGTCCTGGCGGCGGTCCTGGCCGTGCCGGCCACCGCGTTTGCGCAGCCCGATCGCGCCAACACGAGCCTGCGCTGCGCCGGCCAGGCCGCCGCGCCCGGCCACCTGGCTCTGCAACTGGGCAAATCGACGTTGATGCGCATGCCCGAAGCGGTGGCCGCGCGCAGCGTGGGCAACCCGGCCGTGCTCGAGGCGATGCTGGTGGCGCCGGACACGTTGTACGTGGCCGGTATCGACATCGGCACCAGCAACATGATCGTGCAGGGCAGGAGCGGCGTCTGCAACGTGGTCGAGGTGGTGGTGGGCATCGATCCCGGCGCCTTGCAGGCCTCGCTGGCGGCGTTGATGCCGGAGCAAAAACACATCGTCGTCACCGGCGCCGGCGACACGCTGGTATTGAGCGGCACCGCCAGCGACACCCAGGCGGCCGGGCGCGCGCTGGAACTGGCCCAGGCCTTCGTGCGGCGGCCAGCGCGCGCCTTGTCCGCCGGGGGCGAGAAGGAGGGCGCAACTCCCACCAATCCCACCACTGGTGCCGGCGCGGGAGCGGGCACCGGCGCCGCGCAGGCCCGGGTGATCAACTTCCTCAACGTCGGTGCGCCGCAGCAGGTGATGCTGGAAGTGAAAATCGCCGAAGTATCGAAGACCCTGCTCGACAAGCTCGAAAGCGGCGTCGCGCTCGGCGTGGGCGGTGGCAGCTGGGCCAGCGTGCTGGCGTCGAACTTCCTCAGTGGCACCCTGCGCGGCGGCCTGGCTGTGGGCCGCGCCACCGGCGACCGCTTCGGGGTCCAGGCGGAAAAACAGGAAGGCCTGGTGCGCATCCTGGCCGAACCGACGGTGATGGCGATCAGCGGCCAGGAAGGCAGTTTTCTTGCCGGCGGCAAGATCCTGATCCCGGTGGCGCACGATAACAACAAGGTCACGCTGGAAGAGAAGGAGTTTGGCGTGGGCGTGCGCTTCACGCCCACCGTGCTGGCGGGCGGGCGCATCAACCTGCGGGTGGCGCCGGAAGTATCGGAACTGTCGCGCGAGGGCGTGGGCATCTCGGCCTCCGGCTTTACCGGCGCCGCGATCCTGCCGTTGATCACCACCCGGCGCGCCGCCACCACGGTGGAGCTGCAGGACGGCCAGAGCTTCGCCATCGGTGGCCTGATCAAGAACAACCGCACCACCAACATCAACGGCCTGCCGATCCTCGGTGAATTGCCGATCCTGGGAGCGCTGTTTCGCAGCACCGATTTCCAGCACGACCGCACCGAACTGCTGTTCGTGGTCACCCCGCGCCTGGTGCGGCCACTGCCGGTCGATTACCAGCTGCCGACCGACAGCGTGACCGCACCCACCCGCACCGAGCTGTTTTTGGGCGGCAAGCTGGAAGGCGCACCACCTCGATAAACTTCAGGAACCTCTATGCGACTTCTTTTCGTGATGCTGGCGGCATGCACGCTGGCCGGTTGCGCGGTTTTTTCTCCCGCGCCCACCACCCCGTACTGGGACACCCACTTCGGCGCCATCGCCCGCCTGGCGCTGGCGCAGCAGGTACTCGATGCCAACGCCGGCCGCAATCCCGATCCCGTGGCCGGCATCGACGGCAAGGCTGCACAGCAGGGTTATGTGCGCTATCAAAAATCGTTCAGCGACCCGCCGGCGCAGCCCACCTTCGTCATCGACGCCAAATAAGGAAATCCCATGAGAGCACTGATGATCAGCAATGACAGCCTGCTGCACGCCGAAGTGGCGGCGCAGGGATCGGCGCGCCTGCCGGCGGTGCAACTGGTGGCCACGCGCCACGGCCTGCGCGACGCCATCGAGCGCCAGTTGCCGGAAGCGCCGGACCTGGTGATTTTCGACGCCAGCGACGTCGAGCCGGCCGAGGGCGAACTGGTGGAGCGGCTGTCGAAGCAGTACCCGGCGGCGTCGTTCATGCTGCTCACGCGCGCGCCGCAGCACGACCTCCTGATTCGCGCCATGCGCGCCGGCATGCGCGAGGTGCTGCAGCTGCCGCTGGTGCACCGCGCCTTCCACGAGGCGATGGACCGCATCGAGGTGGCCGCCGGCGTCAGTCGCATGCGCGACGGCCGCGTGCTGGCTTTTATCTCCTGCAAGGGCGGCAGCGGCGCCACCTTCTTGTCCACCAATTTCGGTTATGCGCTGGCCGCGCTGGCCGATAAAAAAGTGCTGCTGATCGATTTGCACGGCCAGTTCGGCGACGCCACGCTGTACGTCTCGGACCAGAAACCGGCCATGACGCTGTCCGACATCTGCGGCCAGATCGGCCGCATGGACGGCGCGTTTCTCGATTCGTGCCTGGTGCACGTGGCGTCCAACTTCGGCGTGCTGGCGGCGGCCGACGACCCGCAGCACCTGGTGGAGATGAAGCCCGAGCACATGGACACCATCCTGCGCGTGGCGCGCCAGCACTACGACTACATCGTGCTCGACGTGGGCCGCCAGATCGACGCCATCTCGCTGCGCGCGCTCGACCAGGCCGATTCGATTTTCCCGGTGCTGCAACTGGCGCTGCCCGACATCCGCGATGGCCGCCGCCTGCTCGACATCTTCCGTTCGCTCGGCTATCCGGGAGAGCGCATGCGCCTGATCGTCAACCGCTACGAAAAGGGCGGCAAGCTGCGCCTGGTGGACCTGGAGCAGGCGCTGGGCGCGGAAGTGATGCACACGGTGCCCAACGATTACCTGTCGGCCACCGATTCGGTCAACCAGGGCATCCCGGTGCTGCAACTGTCGCGCAGCAGCGCGGTGGCGCGCAGCCTGGCCGACATGGTGGAGCTGGTGACGGCGCGCCGCGTGGCGGAAAGCCGGGGCCTGTTCGACCGCCTGTTCGGCCGCAACGACAACGACTAGGAGAACGATATGAGCTTGCGTGAACGCCTGGCGGTAGCCGGCGATGGCCGCCACGGCGTGCCCGGCATGGCTGGCACGGGTGGCACGATTGGCATCGGCGGTGCGCCCGGCACGCCCTCGCTGGCTGCCGCCGCCTACCAGGATCTGAAAAAAAGCATGCACCACATGATCATGGAGCGCATCGACCTCGAGCGCCTGCAACGGCTTACGCCCGAGCAGTTCAAGCACGAGCTGGCGCTGCTGGTCCAGCGCATCATCGAAGAAGAGCGCATCGTGCTCAATCAGCACGAGCGCCATAGCCTGGTGCTCGACATCCAGCACGAGATGCTCGGCTTCGGCCCGCTCGAACCGCTGCTGGCCGATCCCGGCGTCTCCGACATCCTGGTCAACACCGCCGCCATGGTGTACGTGGAGCGCGCCGGCCGCCTGGAGCTGACCGACGTCACCTTCAACGACAATGCCCACCTGATGAAGATCATCGAGAAGATCGTCTCGCGGGTGGGCCGGCGCGTCGATGAATCGAGCCCGATGGTGGACGCGCGCCTGCCCGACGGCTCGCGCGTGAACGCCATCATTCCGCCGCTGGCGATCGACGGCCCGATCCTGTCGATCCGCCGCTTTGCCGTCAACCCGCTCACCATCGATAACCTGCTGGCCAACCGCAGCCTGACGCCGCCGATGGTGGAGGTGCTGCAGGCGCTGGGCCACGCCAAGGTCAACATCCTGATCTCGGGCGGCACCGGCAGCGGCAAGACCACGCTGCTCAACGTGCTCTCGGGTTTTATTCCCGCCGCCGAGCGCATCGTCACCATCGAGGATGCGGCCGAGCTGCAAATGCGCCAGCCGCACGTGGTGCGGCTGGAAACCCGGCCGCCCAATATCGAGGGCAAGGGCGAAGTCAATCAGCGCTCGCTGGTGCGCAACGCGCTGCGCATGCGGCCCGACCGCATCATCCTGGGCGAGGTGCGCGGGCCGGAGGCGCTCGACATGCTGCAGGCGATGAACACCGGCCACGAAGGCTCGCTGGCCACGGTGCACTCCAACACCCCGCGCGATGCGCTGTCGCGGCTGGAGAACATGGTGGGCATGGCCGGGGTGAACCTGACCCCGCGCGCCACGCGCCAGCAGATCTGCTCGGCCGTCACGGTGGTGATGCAGGTCTCGCGCCTGACCGACGGCACCCGCAAGCTGGTCAGCCTGCAGGAGGTAACCGGCATGGAAGGCGACGTGATTGCCATGCACGAGATCTTCCGCTTCGAGCAGCGCGGGGTCGATGCCAACGGCCGCGTGCAGGGCACGTTTTCCGCCACCGGCGTACGGCCCCGGTTTGCCGACCGCCTGCGCATGTTCGGCGTGCCGGTGTCCGAGTCGGTGTTCGATCCCGACCGGGTGTTCGAGTAGCTCATGGACGCCGTCTTTTCCGCGTTTGCGGTGCTGCTGTTCGCTGCCGTGATCCTGCTGGTAGAAGGGGCGTGGCTGTGGTGGTCGGCGGCACATGGTGGCGGCGCGCGCCGCATCTCGCGGCGCCTGCGCCTGATGGCAGAACGCGGGCCGGGCGGCGCCGAGCGGGTGGACATCGTCAAGCGCCGCACCTGGAGCCGCCGCCCGGCGATCGAACGCCTGCTGCGCCGCATCGGCCCCTGGTGCCGGCTGGCCGCGCTCGACTGCCTGTTGCTGCAGGCCGGGGTGCGCTGGTCGGTGGCGCAGTTTCTCGGCACGATGCTGCTGCTGGGCGTAGCCGGCCTGTTGACGCCCCGGATCGTGGGCCTGCCGGGCGTGGGCGCGTTGCTGGCGCTGGGCCTGGCCCTGGCGCTGCCGTGGATGGTGCTGCTGCGCACGCGCCGCGAACGGCTGGCCAGGCTGGAACAGCAACTGCCGGAGGCCGCCGATTTTTTCGGCCGCGCGCTGCGCGCCGGCCACTCGTTCGCCAACGTCATGCAAATGGTGGCCGACGAATTGCCCGAGCCGATCGCCGGCGAATTTCGCACCGCCTACGAGGAGATCAACTACGGCGTGTCGATGAGCGAGGCGTTGCACAACCTGGCCCACCGCGTGCCGCTCACCGACCTGCGCTACCTGGTCATCGCGGTGCTGATCCAGCGCGAATCGGGCGGCAACCTGGCCGAGGCACTCGGCAACATCAGCCGTCTGATCCGCGCCCGCCTGAAACTGCTGGCGCAAGTGCGGGTGATGTCGGCCGAAGGGCGCATGTCGGCGTGGATCCTGGGCGTGCTGCCGCTGGTGGTGATGTTCCTGATGTCGCTGACGAACCCGGAATACATCAGCGTGCTGTGGACCGATCCGATCGGCGTCTCCCTGATGTGGTACGCGGGGGCGATCGCGGTCGGCGGCGTGTTATGGATGCGAAAACTGATACGCATCCGCATCTGATGAGGGAGCATGGCATGGATGCACAGCATTTGATCTTCCTGGCGCTGGTTTTCCTGGTGGTGGCAGGCCTGGTGTTCATGGGCGTGCGCTTGTTCGCGCCGGTGCAGGTGCGCGAGCGCCTGGGGGGCGTGGTCGCCCCCGAAACGCAAGTGGACACGCTGCAGCAGGGCTGGGTGGAAAAGGTGGCGCACGCGGCGCAGCCGTTCTCGCGCCTGTCGGTGCCGGAGGAGGGGTGGGAACGCTCGCCGCTGCGCACCCGCTTCATGAATGCCGGCTGGCGCAGCGCCTCGGCGCCGTCGCTGTACTTCGCCGCCAAGACCGTGCTGGCGCTGGCGCTGCCCGCGCTGGCAACGCTGCTGGTGGCGGCGTTCAGCGGCCGCGCGCCGCAGCAAGGGCACATGGCGCTGCTGCTGATCGCCGCGAGCATCGGCTATTACCTGCCCAACCTGGTGCTGGCGCGCCGGGCCACGCGCCGTTGCCGCGAAATCTTCGAGACCTTTCCCGACGCGCTGGACCTGCTCACCGTGTGCGTGGAGGCGGGCCTGAGCCTGGAGCGCGCGCTGGCCAAGGTGGCCGGTGAAATCCACATCAAGAGCGTGACGCTGGCGCAGGAGCTGCAACTGGTGCTGATGGAAATGCGCGCGGGTTTTTCCAAGGAAAAGGCGCTGCGCAACCTGGCCTTGCGCAGCGGCGTGGAGGACGTCGATACGCTGGTGGCCATGCTGATCCAGTCCGAACGCTTCGGCACCAGCATGGGCGATTCGCTGCGGGTCCACTCCGACAACCTGCGCAGCAAGCGCAGCGTGCAGGCCGAGGAGGCGGCCGCCAAGATCGCGCTCAAGCTGCTGTTCCCGCTGATCTTCTGCATTTTTCCCACGCTGATGCTGGTGCTGATCGGGCCAGCCGGCATTTCGATCTACCGTTCGATGGTACCCCCGGGTCAATGAAAAGGAGTGCACGATGAAGACCAACCCGATCGCCACGGCAACTGCCGCTGCTGCGCTGGCCGGCTTGCTGCTGGCAGCCTGCGGCGGCCTGCCCGCCGCCAGTGTGGCAACGCCGACGCCGACGCAGCAGGACGCCACACAGGATGTGATCACGACGCTGGAACGCGCCTGCCTGCTCGATCCCATGAATGCGGCCAACTGGGCGCGCCTGGCCACCGCGCTGGAAGCGGACGGCCAGCGCGAACGCGCCACCCGCTTCTACCAGCAGGCCGCCACGCTCAGTGCCCACGATGCGCGGCGCGATTATGCCTTGCTGGCCGGCGCTGCTGCCGGCACCACCGTACCGGCTGCGCTGCCGGCTTCCGTGCAGGCCGCCGCCGACGCTTACCCGGATATGCCGCGCACGCAGGTGCGGCAGATCGGCGCAGCGATGGTGCAGGTGGTACGCGTAGAGGCGCCGGCTTTGGCTGCACGCGTGGCGCCGGCCGTGGCATCGTCGCCGGCGGTAGCAGTAGTAGCAGCAACGGCAACGGCAACGCCAGCAACAGCATCGTCCGCAGCGCCGCCAGACCCGGTACGGCTGGAAATCAGCAACGGCAACGGCGTCACCGGCGCGGCTGCCAGCCTGGCGCGGGTGGCGCGCACGCTGGACCTCGATGGCTTGACCACGATGCGCCTCACCAACTCCCGGCCGTTCACCGTGCCGCGCACCCGCATCGAATACCCGCATGCGCAGCGCGCGCTGGCCGAGGCACTGTCACACCAGCTGGACATACCGCTCAAGGTGCGCCGCGATACGGCGCCGCGCGACCTGCGCATCGTGCTGGGCCACGACAGCGGCCGGCCGAAATAAAAAAACCGTCCGGATGGAGATCATCCCCCGGACGGCGAAAAAAACACACCCATGTGTTTACCTGCTGCTGCCGGCCCGGGATCGTCCCTGCCGGCGCATTCTTTACTGCCAGCTCACGCTGCCCAGCCCCTGTGCACTGGACTGGCGGTTGGCCGGCTTGCCGTAGACGGTGGCCGAGCCGAGTCCGCTCAAGCTCAGGTTGGCGCGAGTCCTGGCATACACGCTGGCGCTGCCCAGTCCCGTCAGTTGCACATCGACCGATTCCGCCCGCAGCTGCTGCGCATCGAGGCTGCCCACGCCACCGAGGGAGGCGTTCAGTTGCTTGGTCTGGCCGATCATCTCTATGCGGCCAGCACCGTTCAGATGCAAGTCGACGTTGTCGCTGTTGCCGGCGTTGACGGTCATGCCGCCTATCCCGCCCAGGTGGACATCGACGTTGCGATATTGTGCGTTGACCTTCACCGCTCCCGCGCCTTGCAGCGTGAGGCGCAGCGTGTCGCCGCTAAAGCCGTTCACTTCGGTGGCGCCCACGCCCCCCGAGATTACTTCGCGCAGGTTCGGTAACGTCAGTTCCGCGCGCAGGTCCTGCTTGTTGCCAAAGCTGATGCTGTTACTTGTCTTGCCGGTGTCGATGCGCAGCTGGTCGCCGCTTTGCAGTACCGTCACCTTCTTCAATGCTTCCGGCTTGCCGTACAAGGTCAGCGATGCCACCGGCCCTTGTTTGACCTTGACGCTGATGACGCCATCGAGGTTGAGATTGACAGTGCGCGCATCGACGCTGCGGCTCTCGCTGGTCAGCTCCGCGGCCAGCGCGGCAGGGGTGCCGCTGCACAGAACCGCAGCCAGCATGGCGGCCTTCAGGGTGGTTTTCATCATGCGCTCCGTCGTGGTCAGCTAGGGGATTACAGTGCGGCTTTTTCAGCAGCGGTCAAGCGCTTGGCGGTGATGGTCACCACCTGCATCGGCGCTGCTTTCGCAGCCTGCGTCGTCACGGCGTCGGCGGCGATGAAGATGCGTGGGGCAGGGGTGCTGGCGGTGGCCAGCGAGGTGGCGCCAGCGATGATGGCGGTGGCGATGAAGATGGCTTCCATGTTTTTTGCGATGTTCATTTTGAGCTCCTTGGGGTGGTTAGTTCGTTGCGATGAGTGAACTATAGACAAGGGCCCTCGGGACATCCACCGGGATGTGACGAAGTGCAAAAAACGGGGGGCAGGCTGCGGATAAAGGGGGCGTAAGCGGTGCTATGCCGCACCGCACAGGCGGTTTTGGCTGCCGGCATACAGCGTGGTGATCCAGGCGGATACCGTTTTGAAGCGGGCGATCGAACCGGCATCGCGGTGGCTGAGCAGCCAGATGTCGCGCAGCACTTCCACTTGTTCTCCCAGGCGCAGCAAGCCTTCCTGCTCGCCCATGATGCAAGGCAGCAGCGCCAGGCCGACGCCGGCGCGGCAACCGCGCACCATCGTGCTCAGGCTATTGACCTTGAGCACCCGGCGCGGCGCCGGCGACAGCGTCGCCAGCCACTGCATTTCGCCGGTGGCGGCCAGCGCGTCGTCGTAGGCGATCCACGGCTGTTCGCCCCAGGCGTCGCGGGCAATGCCGGCAAAACGCGGGTGGCCATAGACGGCAAAGCCGAGGTCACCGAGTTTGCGCATTACCAGCGCCGCATCGTCGCCCGGCTTGCCGAGGCGCAGCGCAAAGTCGGCTTCGCGTCGCGTGAACGACAGGTTCTGGTTTTCGGCCTGCAAGGTCAGCGCGATGTGCGGATGGGCTGCGTGCAGCGCCGGCACATGGTCGAGCAGCCAGTAGTCGAACAGGAAGTCGATCGAGGTGATGTTGACAGGGCCGGCGGTGGCGTCCGCCTCCTGGTTGGCCGCTTGCAACATGCTTTGCACATTGCCGAACACGCCGTCGGCGTGACGCACGAACACCTGGCCGGCATCGGTCAGGCGGTAGCCGGTGTTGTCGCGGATAAACAGGCGCAGCTGCAAGGATTTTTCGGCGGCAGCGATGCGGCGGCTGATGGTGGAGGCATCGACGCCCAACTGCCGGCCGGCCGCGCTCATATTGCCGCTGCGGGACAGGGCAAGAATCAGGGGAATGTCGTTCCAGTCGAAGTCGGTGCTCGTCGGCATCTTGGGTTCCAGGGGAGAAGGGGCTGCATTCTTGCAAAGTGACCTTGCAGGCTTGTCTGTTCCACAAAACCGGCGGCAGGCCTAAGATTCACTCCATCGCAACGCCGCCGGCCAGAGACTCTAGCACAGCGGTCACCCACAAAAAATCGACTAAAAGGATGAAGATCATGAACAACGCCAACATCAACCTCGCCCGCCGCAGCGCCTTCTTCAACAGTGTCGGTGCCGCCGCTGCTGCCGCGGCTATTCCGCTGACCGCCATGGCTGCTGGCAGCGCCGAAGCTGCCTCCGTGAAAAACGCCGGTCCTGTTGCCCACACTGTCAGCACCATCACCACCCGCGACGGCGTCGAGATTTATTACAAGGACTGGGGTCCGCGCACCGGCCAACCGGTCGTGCTCAGCCACGGCTGGCCGCTGAACGCCGACAGCTGGGAGTCGGCCGCTTTCCACCTGGCCAATAACGGCTTCCGCGTGATTACCCATGACCGTCGCGGCCACGGTCGTTCGAGCCAGCCATGGGACGGCAACGACATGGACCATTACGCCGACGACCTGGCGCAACTGATCGAGACGCTGGATTTGAAAAACATCATCCTGGCCGGCTTTTCCACCGGCGGCGGCGAAGTGGCCCGTTACGTCGGCCGCCACGGTACCAAGCGCGTCGCCAAGCTCGGCTTGATTTCGGCCGTACCACCGCTGATGCTCAAAACCGCCACCAACCCGGGCGGTCTGCCGATCGAGGTGTTCGACGGCATCCGCGCCGCGTCGGTTGCTAACCGGGCGCAGCTGTACCTGGACCTGGCGTCGGGCCCGTTCTACGGTTTCAACCGTGCCGGCGCCAAGCCGTCGCAAGGCCTGATCAACTCGTGGTACGCCCAAGGCATGCAGGCCGGCCACAAGAATACCTATGACTCGATCAAGGCATTCTCGGAAACCGACTTCCGCGACGACCTGAAGAAATTCGACAAGCCGACCCTGGTAATCCACGGCGACGACGACCAGATCGTGCCGATCGACGCCGCCGGCAAGGCCTCGGCCGCGCTGATCAAGGGTTCCAAGCTGATCGTGTATCCGGGCGCGCCGCACGGCCTGACCGATACGCACAAGGAAAAATTCAACGCCGACTTCCTGGCCTTTGCCAAGTCGTAAGGGCTCGATGAACCCGGGAGGCTCGCCAGCGTCCCGGGTTCACGGCGAAATATTTTAATAAAATAGCTTGCTATCAAATAGCGCGCAATATATATTGCACACATCGGCGCCGCACTTGTGACTGTAGCAAGGGAAAACATAGCGCACTACCAAATCGTTTACTATTAAATTTCAGGAGCAGATCATGAGCAACGTTCATCAAACCCAGGAAGTCAGCCTTTCCCGTCGTTCGGCCTTGTTCAACAGCGTTGGTGCCGCCGCTGCCGCCGTGGCCATCCCACTCACCGCCATGGCTGGCAGCGCCGAAGCTGCCTCCGTAAAAAACGCCGGTCCGGTCGCCCACACCGTCAGCACCATCACCACCCGCGACGGCGTCGAGATTTATTACAAGGACTGGGGTCCGCGCACCGGCCAACCGGTCGTGCTCAGCCACGGCTGGCCGCTGAACGCCGACAGCTGGGAGTCGGCCGCTTTCCACCTGGCCAATAACGGCTTCCGCGTGATTACCCATGACCGTCGCGGCCACGGCCGTTCGAGCCAGCCATGGGACGGCAACGACATGGATCACTATGCCGACGACCTGGCGCAACTGATCGAGACGCTGGACCTGAAAAACATCATCCTGGCCGGCTTTTCCACCGGCGGCGGCGAAGTGGCCCGTTACGTCGGCCGCCACGGTACCAAGCGCGTTGCCAAGCTCGGCTTGATTTCGGCCGTACCACCGCTGATGCTCAAAACCGCCACCAACCCTGGCGGCCTGCCGATCGAAGTGTTCGACGGCATCCGCGCCGCGTCGGTTGCTAACCGGGCGCAGCTGTACCTGGACCTGGCATCGGGCCCGTTTTACGGCTTCAACCGTGCCGGCGCCAAACCGTCGCAAGGCCTGATCAACTCGTGGTACGCCCAAGGCATGCAGGCCGGCCACAAGAATACCTATGACTCGATCAAGGCATTCTCGGAAACCGACTTCCGCGACGACCTGAAGAAATTCGACAAGCCGACCCTGGTAATCCACGGCGACGACGACCAGATCGTGCCGATCGACGCCGCCGGCAAAGCCTCGGCCGCGCTGATCAAGGGTTCCAAGCTGATCGTGTACCCGGGCGCGCCGCACGGCCTGACCGATACGCACAAGGAAAAATTCAATGCCGACTTCCTGGCTTTTGCCAAGTCGTAACAGCTGATCGCATGATCGGGTAGCACGCCACGGCCGGCAGCGAGCAATCGCCGCCCGCCGTTTGCCGTTACACTACCGACAACCAACCGGAGCTGCGATATGAAAATGCTGACGCTCGTCATGACCTTGCTGCTGTGCGACCAGGTGGCCGCGCGCGATTGCGTGATGCGGGTGGCTTATCCGGACCGCGAGCGTTTGCCGTACTACATAGGCAATGGCGCGGTGGTGCCCGAGCCGGCCGGCCCAGGTGTGGAACTGTTGCGGGAAGCGGTGCGCAGCGTCGGGTGCACCGCGCAACTGGTGCGGCTGCCGACCGCGCGCTTGCGCTACGCGCTTATCGATGGCAGCGTGGACCTGGCGCCGGTCGATCTGCGCGACGGCGAACAGCGCTATTCGGCCTTGCCGCTGACCGCTGGCGGCATGCCCGACACGCAGCGCGGCATCCGCGTGGCGGCCGTGGTGTATGTGCGCACCGACGACCGCATCGCTGCCGCTACCAATCCGCGCGTCTATTTCAGACAGCGTAAGCTGGCCACCAACCAGGGCTCGCCACTGGGCGAGCAACTGCGCGACGAGGGCTACACTGTCGATAGCGGTACCGGCGACTCCTTCAACAACCTCGATAAACTGATCTTCCGGCGCGTGGACGGCTTTGCCATGTCGCTGGCCAATGCCGATGCGCTCGACCGTTCGGTCGCAGAGCGCTACGGCAACCGCGTGGTCCGTCTGGCCACGCCCATCCGTGCTTCCACGCTGTGGCTGTCGTCGAACAGCACGTATCACCAGGCCCATCGCGAACAGATGGAGCAACTGTGGAACTGGTGGGGCAATAACGCGGCGCGCCGGCTCGGCGAGCTGCTCAGGCAGCCTCCGCCGTCGAGGTAGCGCGCCTGCCTACAGTTTTGCCATTCTCTGCACCTGCCTTTATACTCGCCCCCTTCAATTGGAGTGTGAGTATGAAAGTCCTGGCATCAGCCGCCTTGTTGGCATTGTGCGGCCAAGTGTGCGCCAGCGATTGCGTGGTGCGCGTGGCGTATCCCGACCGTGACCGGCCGCCGTATTACCTCGGCAACGGCCCCGCCATACCGGACGTACCGGGGGCCGGCGCCGAACTGCTGCGGCAGGCGGTGCACGCCACCGGTTGCACGCCCGCGCTGGTGCGCCTGCCGCCAGCCCGCATCAAGCTTGCGCTCACCAACGGCAGCATCGATTTCGCCCTGGTCGATTTGCGCGATAACGAAACACCGTATTCGGCCCTGCCGCGCACCGCCGCCGGCCTGCCCGACACGCGGCGCGGCATGCGCCTGACTGCCGTGGTGTACGTCCGCGCTGTTGATGGCCTGCCGGCAAGTACTGTTCCAGGCGATTATTTCCGCAACCGTATTCTGGCCTCGAACCAGTCCTCGTCGCTGGGTGACCAGCTGCGCGCCGATGGCTACAAGGTTGACGATGGTTCGGCCGACGCCTCCAGCAATATGGAAAAGCTGATGTTGCGCCGCGTGGACGGCTTTACCATCGCCGTCTCCAACCCCGATGCCGCCGATGCGGCGGTGACCGCACGCCAGGGCGCCAACCTGGCCCGCCTGCCGATCCCGCTGCGCACCTCGACCGCCTGGCTGTCGGCCAGCACCGCTTACCACCAGCAGCACCGCGAGCAAGTGGAGGCGGTCTGGACGTGGTGGAGCGACAATTCCACACGCAGGCTGGCGGAGTTGGTGCGGCAGTATGGAAAGGTGGTGGTGCCTTAGTCGAGTAAAGCTAATTCAGGCAGCAACACCCCCGTGCTTGGCCGTGACAGCAAGCTGCAGGTTCAGCGCGCTGAGTACTTTCGAAAAATTCTTCAGGCTGGGATTGCCTTCTGCCGACATCAAACGGTACAAAGCAGTTTCGTTCAAGCCGGTTCGCTGTGCGATGATTTTCATCCCGCCCTCGGCGAGGGTAAGCTGACGCAACAGGATCAGCATATCGCCGTACTCGCCATCATTCATCACCTCGTTAATCAAGGCAGCCCGGAATGCAGGATCCGCTTGCAGCATGTCGGCGACGACTTCATCGTGTGGCTGGCTACTACGGTTTTTTGTGGTCATCTTGTTGCCTTTCTTTCCAATCTTCCCGTATGAAACTGCCGTGTTGATATCGGCGTCTTGCGTTGTTTTATCACCGCCGCATAACAGCAGAATTATTTGCCTACCTGAAAATGCATAGTAGACGCGATACCCAGGCCCTTCATCAACGCGCATTTCCCAGACCCCTTCCCGACAAGGCTTGTGGTCGCCAAAGTTACCGTGCTCAAAACGCGAAATCCGCTTTGTAATCTTGGCTTTAGCGATAGGGTCGCGCAGCGAACGCAGCCATTTCCCAGCAACATTCACCGCATTCGAATTCAAATAGTATTGGATATCGTAGTTCATTTTCGTATATATACGAACCAAGATCAAGTTGACGTTCGTGGATACGATACAGAGGGACTAAAAGGTGAGACGCAGGATACCAACTGGAAATTGAACCGAAATCACCCGAACTTTTTCACCAACCCAACATACCACCTCCGCGCCACGAAATGATCGGCGCCGCGCTGGCGCAAGGTGCTCGCTTCGGTGCGATAGCGGCGCCGGCTGCCGTCGAACATATCGTTGGCATTGACGGTCAGGCTCAGCGTGCCGGTCAGTTCGCGCTTCCAGGTCGCGTTGACGCTGCTGGTAGCGCCATAACCGCCCAGCGGTGTGATGCCGGCCGACTGCCACTGGGCGTCGAGCGACAGGTCGTCTTGTCCCGCGTGGTAGCCGGCGCGCAGTTTCAGGTAGCCGGCCACGTCATGCTGACGGACGTGGTCGTACAAATCGGGCGACTCGAGCAGCACGGCATAGGCGCCGCCGTCCAGTCCCAGGCGCCACGCGGGGGATGGTGTCCAGTCGAGCGAGCCGCTCACGCCGGTGGAGCGGGCTCGGCCGCCGTTCAGGCGCGACGTGACCAGCACGTTGTTGGCGCTGAAACTGCGGGCGTCGATGACCGTGTCGCGGCTGACTCGGTAGAACGTGCTCATGCTGGCGCTTACCCGGCCGGCCTGGAGATTGGCGCCCAGTTCCCATGAGGTCAGCCGTTGCGGTTGCAGCCCCGGATTGCCGCGACTGAGGTTTTGGGCATCGATGTACGTGGAAAACGGATTAAGGTCGCGCGGATCGGGCCGTTGCAAGCTGCGGCGGTAACCGAGCGTGAGGTCGATCTTGTCGCTCAGCGCGTAGATGCCGTGCAGGCTGGGATTGAAGGCGTGCCAGCGCCCGGTTTGTCGTGAAGCTTGTGCCGGCGTGATGCGCAGCGCCATGTGCTCGAGGCGGCCACCGAGCAGCACTTCCCACCGGCCGCGCTTGATCTTGTCGGTAAGATAGGCGGCCGTGAGCGTGGTCGCTACCGCGTAGCCGTTGGTGGTGGCGGGGTCGGGCGTTTCGGTGCCTGCCGCGCGGTCGACCACGGCTTGATAATTGGCGAGTTCGTTGATTTCGTCCTGCACATCGACACCCATGCCCCACTGGCCAAGTGCCGATATTCGGGTCCAGTCCAGCGTGGCCTGGTTGAGCCGGCGCGCCGCCCCGGTGGCGCCGCGACTGTCGCTGCTGGCGCGCAGCGGTTCCAGGTACACATCGCTGTACGATTTATCGACCAGGCTGCGCGTGCTGCTACGCGCCAGCACTGCCTTGAGCACCGAGCCTGTTCCCTGGCGGGTATAGGCGAGGCTGGCGTCGTGGTCGGCCTGCTGGTTGGGACCGGTGGAGATGCGGTGAAAAATCGTTTGTGCGGCACCGGTGGTGTTCTCGTTGAGTACGTCGAACCACGGCCGCGAACGGCGCTGGTTGTGGTGAGCGGACAGGCTCAGGCTGTCGGTAGCGCTGAGCGCGTAGGCTATGCCCAGGCCGGCGCTGTGCACGATGCGGCGCACGAACACCGACGATGTCTGCTTGGTCTGCCCGGTTGCGCCGTCTTGCGGGTTGTTCCAGTCAACGGTGGACTGGCGGAACTTTTGCGTGCCGTCGCGCCGGTAAGCCAGACTGCCGTTCACGCTGAGTTTGCCGGTGGTGACATCGCCCGAGGCGCCGGCATTCCACAGCCCCTGGTCGGCCGCGCTGGCGCGCCACTGCGCGTGCGCACCAGGCTGGCGCTGGCGTTTCAGGACGAGATTGACGATGGCGCCGCCATTGGCGTGATAGGCGGCCGACGGATTGGTGATCACCTCCACGCTGGCGATGTCGGCGCCGCTCATGGTTTGCAGCGCCACGGCCCGCTCGTCACCAGCCAGCATCGCGCTGGGCTTGCCATCGACCAGCACCGTGACGTTGGCATTGCCCCTGACCGAGATCGTGCCGTCGGCGGCGACCGACAATTCCGGCGTTGATTGCAACACATCCTGCGCCGTGCCGTTCTGCGCCCTGGCCATGGTGGAGACGTCCACCACGGTCTTGTCCACCTTGCGGACAACGGCGTCCTTGTTGGCGGTGATGGTCACGCTCGGCGTGCCATCATCCTGCGCAGAGGCAAACAGCGGCAGCGCTGCCACGCCCAGCCACGCCAGCACTGAGGGGTTCATCAGAGCGAGCGTTGCGCCAGTTCGCCCAGGAATGCTTCGCGCGTCTTCAGTCCGGCATAGCTCTCCGATGTGACCGGATGCTGCATCAGCCGGGCGAACACGAGCTTGCGACCGTCCTTGACGGTCCAGCCGACAAACCAGCCGATATTGTTGTCCCGGTCCGCGCGGCCGTTCGCCAGCCGCACGGGTGCGGTGCCGGTCTTGCCGTGGACTTCCCAGCCGTTCGGCGCCGCGTCGACCTTGAGCAGGCGCGCGGTCACGTCATACGCCTGCTGCGACACCGCCAGTTCGCGGTTGACCACCTTGCGCAGGAACTCGGTCTGCTGTAGCGGGGTAATGCGCAACGTGGGGGACAGTTCGGAGACCGCGATGGCATCGTCCACGCCGGCGACGCTGGCCAGGTTGCGATTGCCGTAGTCGAAGGCTTGCACATAGCCGCGCACGCTGGCCGGACCAAGGCGCTTGGTCACTTGCTGCGAGTACCAGACGATCGATTCACGCAGCCAGCCGGCCGGATCGGTGCCATGACGCCAGGACGGATTGGGCGACGCATAGCTGGCCTTGTACGGCAGGTACGGTGCATGGTCGTCGCGCAGCACGCCGCTGTCAAAGCCCATCAGGCTGATGGCGATCTTGAACGTCGAAGCGGGCGTGACGCTGGCGTCGCAGGTACCCTCGCGCACCAGCGCCGCACCGCTGGCGGCATCGACCATCATGGTGCAGTCGAGCGTTGCCGACGCCGTCGCGATGGGCTGTGCGGCGGCGATATCCGGGCTGTGGCGCGCCAGCAAGCGCACCGGTTCGATGGCGGGCTCGGCCGCCTGCCAGGCCAGCGCCGGTTGCAGCGCGAAGTTGGCGATGGCCACCGCCGCCAGGCTGCCCAGCGCCACCCAGCGCGACCAGGCGCCACGCGCCGTGGCGGGTGTACGGATCAGGCCGATGCGGGCGGCCAGCGTGGGGGCGTGGCCACCATTGGCATCGCTGGCGCCGAAGGCCAGCGCCATGCCGGCCGGGCGGTACTGGAGCTTGAGTTGCGCCACCAGCGCCGCCGCATATGCCTTGCGTTCGGCTGCTGGCCGCCCGCGCAGCACATCGCGATCGCAGCCGAATTCCTGCGCCCAGCCCAGGCGTGCACCCAGCAGCCGCATGAAGGGATTGAACCAGAACAGGCTTTGCAGCAAGAGCGCCGCAGCGCTCCAATGCAGGTCGCGGCGGCGCCAGTGCGTCAATTCGTGCTCGACGATCAGCTGCTGCTGGAGCGTATCGAAACCCCGTAAATGGCGCGGCAGCAGCAGGCGCGGCCGGAACAAGCCCAGCAGCATCGGCGACATCGGCACATCCACTTCGACCACGGCCAGCGGCGACGCCTGCGCCGTCATGTGCTGCGCAAAGCCGGCATGTTCCGACGCCGCCAGCGCACGACCACTGGCAGCCAGCGCATCAAGCAAACGCTGGGCGCGCTGCCAGCGCCACAGCGCGTGTATCAGGCCCAGCAGATACAACACCAGCCACGCGCGCCCGGCATCGCGCACCCAGGCTGACAGCGGCCTGCCGGTAGCGCTGGATGTCAGCCCCAGGCCTGGCGCGGGCGTAGCCGCCACCGCAGCATGGGTTTCGGGAGATGCCGGCGCGGCAGTCATCGGCGCTGCTGCCGGTTCGACGATCTCGATGATCGGCATCACGCGCAAGCTTTCGGCGGGCGGCCACAGCATTGCCAAGAACACCGCAGCCACCGCCACCTGCCCGCACAGCCACAGTGAGCGCTGTTGCGCCAGCGCCGGCAGAGTGCGCCGGCACAACACGGCCACTGCCCACACCGCGCCGCCGGCCGCCAATGAGCCGGCGGCGGCCAGCAGCAGGCGCGCCAGGACGATATCGAGATCGATCGGCATCATGGCGCGCCGTCCGCATCATCGGGCCAGTGTTGCAGCAGTTGTTCGAGCTGATCGAGTTCCTGCTCGTCCACCAGCTTGCTGCCGGTGAACATCATCACCGGCAACGGCGTATCGATTTCCATCACGCGCTTGCCGAAGTCGCGGGCGAACGCGGCCAGCGTATCGACTTTTTCCAGCACCGCTTCATAGACCTGCACGCCATGGCTTATTTGCTGCGCGACCATGCGCTTTTCCAGCATGCGCTCGAGCGTCTTGCGGGTGGACGAGTACGACCAGCCCAGTTCTTCCTCGACACGCTCATGCAGTTCGCGTGCGCTCAGCGGCTGGTGGCGCCACAGGGCTTTGAGCAGAGTCAGTTCGGTGATGGAGGGGATGGACATGGCAAGCTTTCTTGTGACGGGTATGGCAATGATGTGACATATGTCACATCGCGTCAAGCGTTGCGTGATTTTGTGAGAGTGAGGCGTGAACCAGCACTGATCTGCTGGAATAAATTGCGCTATTTTTTTGTGTAGATGCCGCCGACCACAAACGTCGAGCCGCTCGTATCAAGCGAGAAAAGTTGATTCCCTTTCAGATAGAGCCCACCGCGCGCTGTCGCTGCCAGTTGCACCCCTTCGTCACGCACGCAGGTGCGCGAGCCGCCGCCGAAATCGATACACCATTGCGCCTGTCCATTGAGGGTTGAGCGAACCACACCCGATCCGGTAATTTGCATCGAATACGACGGTACCGACGAACTCACGGAATCAACCTTGATGGGAGTGGGTGCTGCGCCCTGTGTCAATTGGACCGATGCATCGACCGAACCGGTGAATACGACCGTGAAATTCGCGCTCAACGTTTCTGTCGCAAGGACCGGTCCCGTACAGCCGACGAGGGCGAAGTATTCAGTCTTGCTTGAAATGGCAAGTGCGCCAGATGCATCGATGGTGAACGTTGCCGTCTCGCGCTCCCTGCCATCGCACGGCGCCTCCCAAACGCCGGCATAGGCGGCTAAAGCCGACGTTGCCGGGGTTGGCGCCGGCGTGGAAGCACTGTCGCCGCCACCTCCGCCGCAAGCGGTAACCAATGTGCATACCAGGGCGATGGCCAGTTTGTTTTTCATGTAGAAATCCATTAATCAGCACAATTGCCGAGGTCGTGGGCATTATATGAAAAGTTGACGATAGGAAAACTATCCAATGGTCACGACACGATCGGATTAACTGCGCGTCTCCGCGCGCTGGCACACCCTCGCCATCGCAACTTGCCAGCACACTGAACGAAGAATCGAGGATCATGCAGCGCGTACGCACCCATTCTGCACCGGTCAGGCTGGCGGCATCTTTTCAAGTGCACGCGCAGCGGCAAGCAGGCCGCCCAAAATTTTGTCTGCAACCTTTTCGGAAAAACCCACAGGAAGGTCGCTGCGGACCTTCTCTACAATTGCGGGCGTGCGGGCAATGAAATCCTGCAGCAGCGGCTCTGCGTTTGCGCCGTAGCCGACCTCTTTTGCAGTGCTGTTGAAGTGCCGCCGCTGGATGTTGTGCGCCAGATAATGGCGATTGCTGCCCAAGAGTGCCATCGCCATTTTGAGTTTGCGCTCTGCCCACTGGTTTGGACCGGGACCGATAACGGGATACCCCGACATCACATCATACATAGGCGTCAATTTGAACCTGCCCGCCCCGGCAAGTAGCTGGATACTGAAATTTTTGGCGTGGCCGTCTGGCGCGCGCAGCATCCAGAACAGCAGTTGCGATGCCATGAGCGTGTGCATGTCGGCGGCACTCTCCCGCGATTGCTGCAGAAGAGTAAACATCTGTTTTAACCCCGGCCCACCGTCATTTTCGTATTTCAACAGCGGGGATGTTCCCGTCGCCTGGCAAAAATCCTCCTGGACGAGCCGGAACAGCTGACTCCCGTCGGACGAACGCTTGCGGTCGAATCGTTCGACCACCAGCACCCGTTGCGTGCCGAACGTGGCAATTTCCGCATTCGCCGCAGGCAGCCCGTATTCCTTGAACAAGCGCAGGCACAGCCATTCATTATCGACCGAGGTGGAGAAGTCTGCCCGCTTTCCGCCGACCATGCCGATGGGGAGCTTGAAGATGTGCGTAGTCGGCGTGGCGCCGCGCGGCTTGAGCCATTTACCATCCCACCAGAGGAATGCGTCCTTCTCTTGCGCGCCGGCCAGTGAAATCCGGAAGTCGTCGTCGGAGTCTTCCGGTGCACCGTGGCGCTCCAGATTCACCACTTCGAGCAGGTGCCGCTCGATGGCTTCCTCGTCGACGGCGACGCCATCGACTTGCCCAAGTCCGTGGGGTTTTCCGCCTTCAGGCAGCAACTGCAAAGCCCCGGCACAATCCCGGCCGACTGCGGCTAACAGGTCGAAAGGCTCGAGCGAGCCGGTCTTGAACCGGGTCGCGATACGTTTGCGAATGATGTCGCTATCCGGTAGCAGGCCCTCGAAGTAGTTGGAGACATTCACGCCCTTTAGCGGCTCATTGCGCATATTGAACGGTAACGACAGGGAGATCGGGCGGCCAACCTTGGAGCCGCGCCAGCCGGCGTCGTACGCCAGTTCGGAGCTCCCGTTGGCGTTGACCGTCCACCGGCCGACGTAATCGCCGTTGGCCCACAGGTGTAGTGTTTGGCTGTGCGAGCGGCGACCCATCGCTACCACTCCGCCGGGCTGCTGGCAGTGTCGCGCTCTCCCAGGTGCAGCTCCAGCTCGAGCGCCGAGCACCAACTGAGCAGCTGCTTGATGCTGATTTCGTCGGCATGGCTCTCAAGGTAAGAGATGCGATTCTGGCTCAAACCGATGCGAATCGCCACCGCAGCTTGGGTGAGTTTGCGCCCTTTGCGTGCCGATACGAGTAGCTGGCCGAGCTGTGCAGCGGTGAGCAGAAGATGGGCAGATGACATGTCGAATATCCGTTACTCAGATAAGTTCACTTTAGCTGGTTTTCAGATAAAGTCAATATAGCTGAGTAACGGATAAAATGGCTTCGGCTGTAGGCATTCGATAATGGCCAAGTCGTTAGCGCATGCGACGTAAACACATCAGGATAGCGCTCAGTGAGGCACGCAAGTTTGGTCCATACAAGAATTTGTGGTGGTGGGGAGCTTGTCGGTTCTGAGAGTTAAGGAAGTTCTCGGCAGCCAGCGTAACGCGGGCTGGTATTTTTCTGATGCTGGGCGCTGGAAGCTAGCACAGATAGTCGCGTGCCGATTGCTATGAAAAGCAAGGCGAAGAAAAAAGGGTCACAAGCCAAAACCTGTACCCCTTTATTTTTACTGCCAATTTCTGGTGCCGACTGCCGGACTCGTGTGTCGTTACGGTTCAGCTAGTTAGGGCATTGTTTTGACAAATTTTGGTAGTGTCTCGATTTTGGCTATCGAATTTGCAATCGAGGGTTATCCAAGCACCTCTCCATTTTATCTAATTATTTCTAAATAATTTATCCGAAAATCAAGCTCTTTTACTGGCGGACTGTTTTTGGGTGGCATCAATAACTACTATATCAGAAGCGACTTCGCCTGCTTCCAAGCGCTCTGAACGTATTTTTTGGATTGTAAGAAGCTTATTACCCAAGTCTCCATAATCAATTATGACAAATATTCCAAATGAGGTTTTTGCTGCTTCTTTATAAAATTCGAGTTGCTTTTCATAACCATGCTTGACTGTACCGTTAGAACGTTTCATTTCCACTAATACGCGAGCCTCATACCCTTTGCTGAATTTGAAATCGATAGGCCCGCCACCCATGTTAGCTTCAGGCGAAATATCAATGTCATTTGCCTTGCAAAAGCAGTCAGCAATCGCGAAATATATCAACTGAGAAGCTCTTTCTTTTTTTGGAATGCCATTTGCCCAAAGTGCTTCCCAAAGATTTCCATTTTCCACATGTTGTCTAAATGCATTTATTGTCTCGTGCACAACCTCAAGAATTTTCTCTGGCCCACCTGATAGATCAAATTTTTTATCTACCTTGAAAGTTTTTATATCGGATTGAAGAACTTCTTTTAATCTTCTATAGCCAAGTGGGTCATCATCTTGGCTATAAGCTTGGTTGTAATCTTTAATTGATTTTAGGAAAGAGCTGAATAAATCAACTGATTCTAATGCGGCTTTTCGCACTGCTTCTTTTCGCTCAATTGTAGTGATTTTTTCATGCCCAGCCAAAAAAGAGTTTACTTTTTCACGAAATTTCTGATTAAAAGAGATTGCTTGATATATTTCAGAGGGATCATTTGAAATTGGCAATTCTCGGACAATGTCACTTGGAACAAGAAGAACATATTTCTTTTTTCCTCGACCGAAAGCAAATGACGGGAGACTAAATTTGCTTTGACCATCTTTATCACTTGTGGGAATTCCATTGGTTAAGCAAAAATTTTCAGTTATCTCAGATAGTTGCTCTACAATTACTCTTGTAGTGAAATCGCTTATGGTATCGGGACCAACGTTTTCTTCGAAGAAGCCCATTAACCCCAACATTTCAGGATCTTTGCTTCCGAGAGTTACAATTTCCTTTGACGTTCGAAGTATAGTTTCGCGAATTGCTTCTGGCCTCGAACTTCCTGATCTACCACTTCCACCATATCCAAGTCCATTATCAGCAGGCTCACTCAGATCGAGAAGGCGCCGGGCTGCTTTCCATGCGGCATCACCTTCTCGCTCCGAGATTTCTAATAATCGTAAAAAGTCGCTGAAATGCTTTCTAAATGCGGATAACGCTTTTTCCTTGATTATCTCATTTGATGATTTTTCTAGTAGCGTTGGATCAATAAATAGTTGAGTATCGACATTTAAAAAAGGGTCTATTAATCCTGACGCTTCTAATACACCAGGTTTCAGACCAAAGTAACTCGAAAATAAAATAGGGTTTTGTACTCTTGCCATTGTCTAATCGCCTATAAATGTGAACGCCATTACTACGAAAATTCTTTTGCTTAACCAGCGTTTTTCTATGAAACTTACAGTTCTTTGGGAATTTAGGCTAAACTACCTGTAGGTTAGCTTAGAATTTTCTGTAGCAGAATCCCATACTAAAAAATTCGTATTCAAATCGATATTTTTCTCAAGCTTCTGCGTAGCGAAAACTTTCCTAAATATGGCGATAATATTATTGAATTCGGGAAATCAATTATTAATCTATATTTCCGAAGGTGTCCCGATGCAAGTGGGCCGGGGCTTTGCTTTGATCCTTTGGCAAGTCAAACGACATTGTTTATAAAATTTGCACTCAACTGACAATCGAGATAGCTATCTATTCCATAGGCCTCTCTGTTGCACCAAGGATATCACTCTTACGAAAATTAAAATTCACGAATTGTCACCGCTGGCAGGCTTCTGAAATATCGCCTCGCGGTCTCGTTGGGTGGCCCCGACACCGTCACCTGAAGCTTGGTTTCAAGGAACTAAGAGAAGGTGGTCCGGAAAAGGGACCGGAGCCGAGAACTGCGAGCCCTCCAATGCAAAACGCCGATCTTCATGGATCGGCGTTTGGTGAGTTATGTTCTTGGCGGCCCGGGGCAGAATCGAACCACCGACACAAGGATTTTTAATTTGCTTGTCGATCTTAGCGGACCCTCCACCCATAGACAAAACCATCGTTTGCCGGACGGACATAGCACACTTCTGCTTGAATTTTCCACCCTGGTAAATTGCATTCGGTCAGGCTATCGATAGCTCCATACTGTGCCAGACGATAAGCTGATTTTCCTTGGGGAGTATTCGCCCATGATGCCGCTGCCTTCTCGTCTTTTGCTTCAACGTAGGCAGCTGCGTATCCCTTGTCATATCCTGACTTAAAGGCTCGGTTGTGTACCGACCAGCCAAAAGCGCTGAAAGCCATCACGCATACGGCGAGGCAGGTTGCAATCCAAATCGCCGCCTGCTTGACGACCGTAAGCCTAGCTACATCCCGCGCCGTGGCGGCAACCGCCTTCGCAAGATCGGCCTCCGCCACAGCCTTGGTCGCATCCAGCGTTGAAGTAGCTGTCCTCTGAAACTCTAGCAGTGTTTGCGCGGCAGCCTGCTTGATCAACTCTGGAAAGCGCGAGTACATGTTGTCGTAATGCTGCAACGCGATCAGCACCAGCCACAACGCATCATTGTTCTTCAGGTCCAGCGCATCGCGCACTTGGTACAGACGCTGACGTTCGGCGTCGGTAGGTTGCCGCGCCAGCAGCCTGGCGAAGGCGTCATCGAGATCATTCATGGGGTAATCGATCCATCATGGTTTTGACTGCACCGCGCCACCGTTGCAGTTCGGCGCGGTTTCCCATCGGAAGCTCTGTGGCCGCCTGCGCGATGTTGAGGCGCTTGCTGTAGATGTCGTCGCTCACCCGGTCGGCCAAGTCGGGGAAGGTCAGCGACAAGCCCCCGCGCTCCTCGACCACGGTGCGCCGCTTGGAGCCGTTGTAGAGCTCGAACTTGCGCTCCTCGCCAAAGTAGCCATTGCGGATGACGTGGACCACCGTGTCGGGAATGGCATCCATGTATTCCTTGAGCAGCTCCAGGCTGTCGCGCTGGCGGTTGATCACCCACAGCGTGATCAGTTTGCGTTTCAGCTCGGGGAGGGTGTTGCTCAGGATGGTGCCGTATGCGTTCACGGCCTTGTTGCTGCGTGCGGCAGTGTTGATGACGATGGTGCTGTCCGCATTGCTGTCGCAGAGGTTAATCAGTTCGATCCAGCCATCGGCATTGTCCAGGTCGAGCAGGTCGCTGCGGATGGTGTCCTTGTAGGCCTTCCAGACATCGGGGTTGCTGGTGTCCGCGTCGATCAGCAGCAGGTCTGCTTCTTTCTGGAGCAGGTAGTCGATGGTGGCCATGGAAACCATGGATTTACCGACGCCACCTTTGCCGCCGCCAATCAGATAAATGTTGTTTGCCATGGTGCTTCTCCTAAATTTCGTCGGTGTCGGAAGGTACCGGGAACGACGCGGGCTTGGTCGCTGGCGGCGGCTTCTGTGGCACCGGTTTCGGAACGGCGGTCGCTGCTGAGGGTTTTTTGCGTGCCGGTTTTGTGCGCAGAAGATAGTTCTTCAGCGTTGGCGTTGCGATGTCCAGTCCCTCGCCGCGCAAGGCCTCCGCAATTTCCGCGAGGGCGTACCCGCGCTTTTGCAGCGCGGTAATTTCCTTGATCAGCACCGCGACTGCGGCCTGCTTGCTGTACTCCTGCCGACGCTTTTCCACTGCCGGCATGTCGCGCAGCTTGGCAGCGATCGCATCGAGTTGCTCGCTCGTATATTTCATGATCCCGCTCCGTATGTCTGCAGTCACGGTAGCACCGCAGTTGTGGCCGGCTTTGTGGCAGATCAGTTCGTGGCGGCTCGTGGATCGTAGACTGTGGTGGTGCGCGAAAGAGATACAGGATGGCCCTTGTCTCACACACGCTGCGCATGTGGAGCCAAGGGACGCCATGCCATTCGGCGCTACGCTTCTCACGGCATGGCTCATCCTGCAAGGGGCAAGCCCCTTGACCCCAGACACGCTGCGCGCGGCGCGGCACCTGCAACCGCAGCCACCGACGGAGCCACCATGCCCTTCGAAAAACAAGGCCAAGACGCCCTCGACGCAGTCATCAACATCCGCGTCACCAAAGCAGAAAAAGCCCGCCTGCTGGAAGACGCCGACCTGGCCGCCCTGAGCATGTCGGAGCTGGTCCGCCGCCGCTACTTCGGCCGCCCGATTCTCGCCAGCGCCGACCAGGCGATGATCCGGGAGCTACGCCGACTCGGCGGCCTGCTCAAGCACATCCACAACGAGTCGGGTGGCGTCCTGCACCGCGATACCGCCGCTGCACTGGCAGCGATCAAGGCCTACATCGAGATGCTCTCCCATGATCGTCAAAAAAATTAAGAACCCGAAGAAGTCCGCCACCAAAGGCACGCGCGTGAAGCGGCTGATGGACTACATCCGCGCACCGGAACAGGAGAACGCCAAGGAGAAGTGCCTGTACGCCGGCGCGCGCGGCTTCCTGTCCGACGACCATGCAGCGCAGAAGGCGGAAATGCTCGCACTGGCGCAGGAAGCAGTACGCAGCGCCGACACCATCAACCACTACGTCTTGAGCTGGCAGGAGGGCGAACAGCCGAATCCGCGCCAGGTCGAGGAGGCCGTCGATATTTTTCTCCAGGAGCTGGGCCTCGAAGAACACCAGGCGATATATGGCCTGCACGTGGACACAGATAACACCCACCTGCACATTGCCGTCAACCGCGTACATCCCCAGACGCTCAAGGTGATCAAGCCCAATCGCGGCTTCGACATCGAGGCCGCACACAAGGCGGTGGCCCGCATCGAGGACCGGCAGGGCTGGCAGCGGGAACGGCATGGCCGGTACCAGGTCAAGGATGACGGCGACATCGAACGCGCGGCGCATGGCCGCAGCGGACCGCGACCACCGGAGCAGGCCAAGTGCGACATGGAGCAGCGCACCGGCGAAAAATCCGCAGAGCGCATCGCCATCGAAATTGGCGCGCCGATCATCAAGGCCGCCACCAGCTGGCAGAAGCTGCACCAGTCTTTGGCCGAAGAAGGCATGCGCTATGAACGCGTGGGCAGCGGGGCGGTATTGTTCGTCAACGAGGTGGGCGTCAAAGCCAGCCGCGCCGACCGCGAGGCCAGCCTGGGCAAACTGGAAAAGCGACTGGGAGCATTCGAACCATCGCAGCAGCCACACATGGCCGAGCGCGCGCCCGAGCCGGTGCAGCACGACGTGCCGGGGTGGGCGCAGTACATCCACGGCCGGCGCGCTCACACCGAAGCAAAGCAAGGCGCCTGGAAAGCGTTAAAACAGCGCCAGGAGGCCGAACGCGCCGCACAGGTGCGACGCCACAGGAAGGAGCGCGCGGAGGTCTTGCAGGGGCGCTGGAAGGGCAGGGGAGAACTGCGCAACGCGCTGGAGAGCATCCTGGCGGCGAAGCGGGCCGGCGAACAGGCGGAGATGCGCGAGCAGCAGCGCAAGGATCGGGCAGCACTGCGAGAACAGTATCGGCCATATCCCGACCTGAAGCAGTGGCTGCGGCAGCAGGAACAGCCGGAGCTGGCCGAGGAATGGCGCTACCGTGCGAACCAGGTCGCGCACCTTCGCGGCACTGCCGACACGGCAAAGCCGCGCGACATCCGCGATTACACGTCGCAGATCGACGGGGACCAGGTGCGGTACACCGCGCGCGACCAGAAGGGCAGGGGAACGGAAGCAGCGTTTGTCGATAAGGGCCGTGAGATCGACATCCACACCTGGCGCGAACGCGCCAGCGTACTGGCCGCGCTGCAGCTGGCCGAGCAAAAATGGGACAGCTTCGATGTGTCGGGCCGGGCGCAGTTCAAGGCGCTCTGCGTCGAGCTGGCCGTCGAACACGGCTTCAAGATCAACAACCCCGAGTTGCAAGCGCAGATCGCCCAGGAGAGACAGCGGCAACTGGAAGCGCGCGTCATGCCGCGCACGGCCGGGACATCGCCAACGCCACCGAGCCAGAGCCGCACCGAGGCGCCGGCCACACCGCTGCCGCAGTCCGATGAGCTTAGTGCCAGGGCCTATTCTCGCCACTATCGCGACGTCATGCAGCGCCAGGCAGGCAAGGTCACCGATCTGTCGCGGGTGGATGCCATGATTGCCGTGCGCATGCGCGCCACCGGCCACACGCAGCAGCAGGTCGAATCGGCACTGCGGCTTTGCGCACCGATGATGCATCCGAAAGTTGCGGTGCGCGACTGGGACAATTACGCCCAACGCACGGCGGCATACGCGTTCGGCGCTGACGGCCAGCGCCAGGGCGAGGAACTCAAAAAATACTGGAACCAATGGCAACGCCTCGAAGCGCGGCCGGAAGAACCTAGCCGCGATCACGGTCGCGGCAGATCCCGCTAAGTGTGGGATTGTCTGCGGGGTTTTACCGCGCTACAACCCGAAACAGCAAAGCCTTGATCAAGGATCAACCGGCCTCATCGCAGTAGCACACCATGGTTGACGGTGCGACGGTTGGTGAATTTTTCTCAGCGAACAGTGGCACTTTCCGCGAGGATTCTTGCCCTGTGCAGTGCAGGAATCCTCATGCCAAGGATGCCGATGGCGGTCGGCCGGAGCGACGTGATGGAGGCCATGATGAACACCGATGAACTGCTGGAAAAGCTGCTGGACCATTTGACCAAACCACCGCCAGTACAGCTGCCGGTGGCGATCGATTTATGGGATACGCGGCACATTGCCGCCTACCTCAAGCGGTCGGTCGATACGGTGCGCGACGACATCATCACGCTGCCCACGTTCCCGCGCCCGATACGCCTGCCCATGCGTGGCGCCGTGCGCGCGCAGGCGCTCTACAAGGCGCGTGACGTGATCGCCTGGGCCGAGCGGCATGTAGCCAGATAGCTCGCAACACTGAAGTACGACGTATTCACGGCGCACATGAATCTAACTGGTGGTTTCAAGCAACTCAACGCAAGCGAGCGGATTGGACTTGTCCACCAACTCCAGTGCGACGTTCGCTCTAGCGACCAAATCGAGCGGTTGCAGTTGCTGCACATAGTGCCCATGCGTGACGCGATCAATCCCGGCGCCGGCAAGCTTTGCCACAGTGCGCAACCCAGGCGTCAGTGCGACACTATCGAGTTTGCCTGCATGCAAAATCATGTTTCGCTGTCGGTACAACCTGTGGAAAGAATCCGAGATTGTCTCTCGAATAATTTTCAGCTCAGTTTTAGGATTCTGAAATAATTTCCCCATTCTCGTTATCGCTGCCTGATCGCTCAAACCTTGGAGTGTGGGCATGGTGCCGTCAATGATCATCCCGGCGATCACGCGCGAACGCTCGCGGTTGCTTGGAGCCGATTCAAGAGCGGGGTACGCGCCGGGAAAATCCTGCCTTACCAAATGCGCCAGGCGCGTCAACTCAGACCGAGGGAAAGAACAGGTCACGAGGCCGGCCAGGTTATCGGCAGCTGCCGAGCGATCATTGGACGGCGCGAGCAAACCTTCGATGGCACCCCAGCCGCCGGCCACCGCCGCCACTGGCGAGCTGCCGTCCAGGTGGGCCAGCAGCTCCAATGCCGCATCGACGCTTTTGTTGGCATCGGCGGAAAATATGCGGTCCTCTCTGTAAAGCTCCTCTACCTCCACGCCTCGGCGATCATGGTTCAGATCGAACGCGGCGGCACTGCCCACCACCCATAACCAAGGCAAGCGATTCAATGGACGACCGGTCGCCAAAAGCGTACGCGCGGCGTATCGATCAGATTCGCTGCGCGCCGCCTGCGCCGCCCCTATCGTGTCGCGCGCGCGCACCTTGAGGACGAATGCCGCCGGCGCTCGCACACCAGACGTATCGAAGCGATGCTTTTTCAGCCAACTGATGACCTTCGCACCTTGCAGCCAGGAGGGCGGGATACCGTTGACCATTTTCGGGGCCGCGCTAAATGCAAGCAGGACGTCGATGTCGCGCAGGGGGCTGTCCGCCATTTCCTGTTGTAGATCGTTGCAAAGCTCCGCAAGCGAAAAAGGATGAGCCTTCTTGATTTTTTCGTTGATGAAGTCGCGCAGATATTGCGCTGAAAAGCCTGCGTCAAGCAGATGAGCGGCAACGCTGCGCGCTAGAAGCTCAACGTTGAACTTCCCGGAATTGACAACCCGGCCCCACCTTGCCAGGTAGTCGGATGCTACGACGGCTGAGATCTGCCGGATGGTGTAGTGAGCGACGCTGCCCGGTTGTAGTACTTGCTGAAGGTGCGTGTTGAGCAATCGCCTTTCGTCTAAAGTAAAGACAGGATGTTGCCCCACACGTTTGTTCAGCGAGGAAATGACCTGCTTGATAGAACCTTCGCTTAGATGACCTTGCGCCATGACCTGATACGCTTCGTAGATTTCTTCTAACGCCAACACCATGCCGATACCCCACAGAGAGCGATTCCAGGGGCTGCGATCAGATAAAAACTCCAACATGCGCACGACGGCGAAGTTTTCCTGGGGATTGACAGAGGTAGTCATACAGTGTATTTTATAGGTTCGGCTGATAGGTTTGTCTAAAACTTGCCAGTACACCCTCTAAGTGGGGACCGACCCGACCGGATGAAGCAGTCTGACTGATGATTCCAACTGGCTCGCTCCCCCGGTTATGTGAATAAAAGCCCTGCTTTTGCGGGGCTTTTCTTTTGTGTGCCCACCCATGGGTGCATTGATTAGGCCCTGATAGGGCCGAACATTCCACTGGAGATGAGCGAGATCCACATCTTCTTGATTGCCAGCCCTGTTTCCGCACTTACAAACAGGGATGAGCGGCTTCCATGAGGGCTTCCCAGTAAATAAGGTCGCATCGACTCCCATGTTTCTGCAACCTGCGACCATTCCCAGCATGGCACCTCTTTTTGCAAGATCAGAGGTATCGCAATATTCATCGGAATCATTCCATCATCCTCAAGCGGCATTGCCCACTCGCATTTTACAAATATCGGCGTGGCGTTCGGATTGTAGAGCTGAACATCAAGCCTCTCGGCTGTGATGCGCGCAGCGTGCTGAAAAGGCAAGTTCGCTACCGAGTCTAGAACCTCCTGCCCATCACCATATGGGCATGTAATAAATCCATTGGCGAAGAATCTGGAATGATCCAGTCCCTGGTATCCACATTCTTGGCTCGGGCGGGTGGATGGACTGCGTGACTCATGATGTGTAACTAACGGATGCCAGCTAGGGTATCCGTCAACTACTGGACCGAATTGTTCAGCAATGTCGAGTAGCGTTCCTTTGCTGCGTATGCGCTCCGTCGGTTCGACATCCCTGATCTTGGGCACTAGATAACCTAATACTTCCTCAAGGCCCAAACGGGCAGTTTCATCTGATCGAAAAGCCATAAATTCCTTCTCATTAACTGGAAATCATAATAGCACGTTATTGCGCATGAAAATTTGTTTTCATGCGCAATAATTGATTTTAGTGGGCGACTGAGATGGAAAGCCTGAACGGACTTGTGGGGCGTTGATCAATCCCATCAAACGTTACCTGTAGACTGTCCCCGGCGTCTAATGGAATTCGACCTGCATCCGCGCTGCAACCTACCTGAACAGGCGGCCCCTCCTCATGGATGGTCTGCGCGGCACGGCGCCGACCATCATGGCCCGCTCCTGTAACTAACTAACCACGCCGACCCACCTTGCCGCCCGCAATCTTGGCAGCGGTGCTGCGTTCGCGTCGCGATAATAAGAATATTATTCTTCTTATTCTTATCCTGTTCAGGACGAGAGTCGAGCCGCAGCGAAATGTCTACACGCCCATCGCTGGTGCTTTAGCGGCTAAATTCAAGTGTACGCAGCCGTGCCGGCGCCGCTATCTATGGTTATGGGCGTAACCGAGACCGTCACCTCAGTAATAAGAATAATAATATTATTCTTATTATCGTGGCAGCGCCGTGTCCGGAATCTTCCCGCGAGGCACTGCGGACGCAGCCACCCATGCCCGGCACCATCGGTGCCAGTGGCCGTTTGCGAGGGAGGTCGGCGGCGGGGCTGCCCATGGCGGGCGACGGAATGAGGGACGGGAGCACGGCGGTGGCGCCGTTCACAGGGGGGGGCGCTCATACTTTTCGCATCGGCTCGGCGCCGCCGGATGGTTTACCGTTGTCCTGGGTCGGCGAAGTGCCAGGTCCGCACGTCGGCTTGGCGGTGAAAGACATTGCCGGGACGGGCGCCCGGCAGCGCCCGTCGCAGCGGCACTTTTTCGGCGCCCATCGAGGTCACAGCTTTTGGGCTATGTCCTCCGCACTGGCGTTGTAGTAAGTCTGCAACTGCTTGATGTCGTGGTGCCCAACCATCCGCGCCAGGTCCAGCATGTTGAGCTTGCCGGCAAGCCGGGTGATCGCCTCATGGCGCGAGTCGTGGAAAGTCAGCCCCTCGATGCATGCCCGGTCACGCGCGGTGCGAAACATGGAATCGAGCGAGGCAGTGGTAACCCCAAAGCCGTCCGGGACCATAGACCAGATATCGGCGGCGCGCTGCGTCAATGGCACGTTGCGGGGCAGACCGTTCTTCGTCATCCTCAACCTCGCCACACGCCCCTTGACGTCGTCGGCCTTCAGTCCGCAGATCTCCCCGGCCCGCATGGCTGTTTCTATGGCAAACAAAAACACCAGCGCGATACGCTGCTTCTTGTTTTCCGGAACAAACAGGCTGCCGTCGGTGGGCCAGTTCAGAGCGATGCAGATGCGGTCGATCTCGTCCTGGGAAATACGGCGGTCGCGGTGCGGCTTGGCCTTGGGACGGGCGACGTCCGTGGTTGGGCTTGTTGTTAGCCACTTCCATTCCTTGCGGGCCACAGAAAATACGTGCGAGAGCAGGTTCATCTCGCGCGTCACCGTGCCGCCTTGGACACTACGCAGGCGCTCGTCGCGCCAGGCAGCGATGTGTGACGCAGATATATCGCGCATTGTGACCGATCCCAGCGAAGATGCAGCCATGGCCGCCAAGCGGCCTGCTTCCCACTTGAAGCCGCGTTTCTTACGAGACACCTGAGTCTCATAACGCCTGAAGGCGTCGGCGCATGTCAGATTGGCAGAAGCCTGGATATCCGAGCTGAGCCTGATGCGTTGCTGCGTTTCCCACTTGAGGGCGGCTGCTTTGGTATCGAAGGTGCCCGAGGCGCGGACCCCTTTTACCATGATGCGATGACGCCAACGTTGTCCATCCTTGACTGGAGCAGACATATCAACCTCCAACTGTTCAAAGTAGGATTGGACTGGCAGCATTGGTAAAAGTTTGCCACGCGTTGGCAAAAGCATCCGCCAAAAAGCCGTTTTACACCTGAGTTTGCCGCAAGAATAGACGTAAAAAAACCCGGAGATCCCCTATGAAGACGGTGATTTCCGGGTTTTTCGCGCGTTGTCTGAAACGCTATGTGGTGCCGACTGCCGGTTTCGAACTGGCCACCTGATGATTACAAATCAACTGCTCTACCAAATGAGCTAAGTCGGCGAAACTTGTACGGGGCAGATTATACGCTATTTAATCCGCGTCAGGGTCGGGCGGCCGCCCTTGCGTGGTGGTTCGTTGTCGTCGTCGGGCGATGCGCCGTCGTCCGGCTTGGCGGTCGACACCGGTGCTGGCGCGGGGGCGATCGACGGGACGGAGGCGAGTGCCGGTGCGCTTGGTTCTTCCACCACGGGCGACGATTGTCCGGCGGAAGCATCGCTGCCACCGAGTTGCGGCTCGAACGCCATGCCCTGGCCGTTTTCGTTGGCGTAGATCGCCATCACGTTGTTGACCGGCACGTAGATTTCGCGCGAGACACCGCCGAAGCGGGCGTGGAAGCGGATGGCGTCGTTGTCCATTTTCAGGCCGGACGTGGCGCCGAAGCTGATGTTGAGGACGATTTCCCCTTTTTTCACGTATTCCATCGGGACCGTGGTCGAAGCGTCGACCTTGACGGCCAGGTAGGGCGTATAGCCGCTATCGGTGCACCATTCGTAGATGGCGCGCAGCATGTAAGGCTTGGTTGAGATTTCGGACATGGTCTTCCAGACTACGGTGAAACTTGGCGCGCCCCGCTGGCAGAACAACAGGGCGCGCCGATCGATCAACTATTGCAACCATTCATACCAGGGCGCACAGCGCCCCTGCATCAACGACGCATCACTTTTTCGGACGGGGTCAGCGCTTCGATGTAGGCCGGGCGCGAGAAGATACGCTCGGCGTATTTCATCAGCGGCGCTGCGGTCTTCGACAGTTCGATGCCGTAGTGGTCGAGGCGCCACAGCAGGGGAGCCACGGCCACGTCCAGCATCGAGAATTCGTCGCCAAGCATATACTTGTTCTTCAGGAACAGCGGCGCGAGCGTGGTCAGGCGGTCGCGGATTTCGGCGCGGGCCTTGTCGTGGCTCTTGTCGTTGCCCTTGGCGCGTTCGCTCTCGAGCACGTGCACGTGGACGAACAGTTCTTTCTCGAAGTTGAACAGCATCAGGCGGGCACGTGCGCGCATCAGCGGATCGGCCGGCATCAGCTGCGGGTGCGGGAAGCGCTCGTCGATGTATTCGTTGATGATGTTCGATTCGTACAGGATCAGTTCGCGTTCGACCAGGATCGGCACCTGGCCGTACGGGTTCATGGTCGAAATGTCTTCCGGCTTGTTGAACAGGTCGACGTCGCGTACTTCGAAGTCCATGCCTTTTTCAAACAGCACCAGGCGGCAACGTTGCGAGAATGGGCAGGTAGTGCCCGAGTAGAGAACCATCATTTGTTATAGTTCCTTAGAAACAAAGGGGGCGAGCCGTCGAACGGATCACCCCAGAACCGATTGCCCGCTCAGGCGGGCATCGCAAAAACAAGCGCCGAAAATCTGTTTCGGCGCTCTCGATTATTTCACTTCTTTCCAGTACGACGCGTTCAAACGCCAGGCCAGCAAGACAAACAGGGACAGGAACAAGACCACCACCACGCCCAGTTTCTTGCGGGTCTGCGCCGCAGGTTCCGCCATCCATTGCATGTAGCCAACCAGGTCGGCCACCGCGTTATCGAATTCTAACTTACTCATGGTGCCCGGCGCGACTTGTTCGAATCCGTCGAACTGGTGGATCGTCTTGCCATGCTCGTGCGGGTCAGGCACATCCTTCGTCTTGATCTTCTGTACGCCTTGCAATTCCCATAACACATGCGGCATCGCGGCGTTTTCCAGTACCCGGTTGTTCCAGCCGTTCGGGCGGGTATCGTCCTTGTAGAACGTGCGCAGGTACGTGTACAGATAATCCGATCCGCTGCCCGAACCCGACGCCTTGGCCCGTGCGATCACCGACAAATCCGGCGGTACCGCGCCAAACCAGGTCTTGGCATCCTTCGGATTCATGCTCGTGGTCATCATGGCGCCCACTTTATCCGCGGTAAACAACAGGTTATCGCGGATTTGTGCGTCGGTCAGTCCCAGGTCCTTGAGGCGGTTGTACCGCATCGAGGACGCATTGTGACAGTTAAGGCAGTAATTGACGAATAATTTTGCACCATGTTGCAGTGCGGCCATGTTATTCGAACGGTCAGGGGCCTTATCGTAAGGGAAACCGGCTTCATTTGCCAGTACCAGCGCCGGCACCAGGGCCAGCGCGGCCAGCAGTTTCTTCGCAAAATTCATGTCTAGTCCTTTATGTACGGAGATTCAGCGGCTCAGTGCGGATGGAAAACCACGCGGTCGGGCACTTTCTTGAACGTGCCCATCGTGCTCCACCACGGCATGAACAGGAAAAAGCTGAAGTACAACAGGGTGCACACTTGCGAAATGATGGTGAACAGGTCGGTCGGCGCCAGCGTGCCGAGAATGCCCAGGATGATGAACGAGATGAAGAACACCGCGTACACATACTTGTGCCAGCTTGGACGGTAGCGGATCGACTTCACCGGCGAATGGTCGAGCCACGGCATGAAGGCCAGGATCACCACCGAGCCGCCGAAGAACACCACGCCCCAGAACTTGGCGTCGAGCACTTGCGGCAGCATGCCGATAATGGCCAGCAGGGCCACCACGGCAATGATGATCTTGGTGATGCGCGACAGGCGCGATTTGAGCCAGATGAACACGGTGTAGGCGGCCACAAAGCACATCAGCACCCACATGAAGTCGGCCGTGGTGGCGCGCAGCACCGAGTAGAACGGCGTGAAGTACCAGGTCGGGGCGATGTGCAGCGGCGTTTTCAGCGAGTCGCCGGGCAGGAAGTTGTTGTACTCGAGGAAGTAGCCGCCCATTTCCGGCGCGAAGAACACCACGCAGCTGAAGATCAACAGGAATACCGACACGCCAAACAGGTCGTGCACCGTGTAATACGGGTGCGACGGGATGGAATCGAGCGGGTGGCCGTCCGGGCCCAGGTTTTCCTTCACTTCGATGCCGTCCGGGTTGCTCGAGCCCACTTCGTGCAGGGCGATCAGGTGGGCTGCTACCAGGCCCAGCAATACCAGCGGAATGGCGATCACGTGGAAGGCGAAGAAGCGGTTCAAGGTGGCGTCGGACACCACGTAGTCGCCACGGATCCACAGCGACAGGTCGGGACCGATCACGGGAATGGCGCCGAACAGGTTGACGATCACCTGCGCGCCCCAGTACGACATTTGCCCCCATGGCAGCAGGTAGCCGAAGAACGCCTCGGCCATCAGGCACAGGAATATGGCAAAGCCGAACAGCCAGATCAGCTCGCGCGGCTTGCGGTACGAACCGTACAGGAGCGCGCGCGTCATGTGCAGGTAGATGATGATGAAGAAGGCGGAGGCGCCGGTCGAGTGCATATAGCGTACCAGCCAGCCCCACGGCACTTCGCGCATGATGTACTCGACCGAGGCGAACGCGAGGGTGGCGTCCGGCTTGTAGTGCATGGTCAGGAAGATGCCGGTGACGATCTGCAGCACCAGCACCAGCATCGCCAGCGAGCCGAAGATGTACCAGAAATTGAAGTTTTTCGGGGCGTAGTACTTGCCCCACTGGTCGTTCCACAGCTTGGTCAGCGGAAAACGGTCATCCACCCAGCCGAGGGCTTTTTGTGCGGCCGGAGCATCGGCCGGAAGCTTGGTCTCTTTGAACGCCGCCATGGTTTATGCCTCGCCTTTCTCGTCTTTGCCGATCACCAGCTTGGTGTCGGAGAGGAACATATAGCGCGGCACTTGCAGGTTGTCCGGCGCCGGCTTGTTCTTGAAGACGCGGCCGGCCATGTCGAAAGTGGAGCCATGGCAGGGACACAGGAAGCCGCCTTCCCAGTCGTCGGGCAGCGAGGGCTGCGGACCGGGCTGGAACTTGGACGACGGTGAACAGCCGAGGTGGGTACAGATGCCGACCGCGACCAGGATTTCGGGCTTGCGCGAGCGCCATTCGTTGCGGGCGTACTCGGGCGTGTATTCGTCGGGATTGCGTTTCGATTCGGCATCGGCCACCTTGCCGTCGGTTTTCTTGAGCGAGGCCACCATTTCCGGCGTGCGCTTGAGAACCCAGACCGGCTTGCCGCGCCACTCGACAGTGACCATTTCGCCCGGATTGAGGGCGGCAATATCGACCTCGACCGGCGCACCCGCCGCCTTGGCCCGTTCGGATGGCTGGAAGGTGGAGACCAGCGCCCCCGCCGTCGCCAACCCCACCACGCCCCCCGCCGCGCCTGTCGCGACGATCAGGTTGCGGCGACCGGAATCGATCTGTTTTTCGTTACCCATTCTTACCCCAATCTTTTTCTTAAAGTGCCAACAAAAATCTGCCTGCCGTGCAGCGCCTATGCTCCGGAGAACCGACCAAGTCCCGAGCACTCGATGTGTGCTTCTTGCAACCTCAAAAATTATAAGGGAAGGGGAGTTCCACAAGGCGGGAAAAGCTTTCTCAAAAGTAACTTTCGAGCGCCTTCCGCCGATTTGCGCCAGTTTTCCGCGAACGGTGCGCTATTGAATCGTCCCCTGTTTTTTATTTTATTGATATAGGTCAAACTTAAACTAATTCCTTGTCGATGTGTGCAAACGGCAAGGGTGTTTGGAATCCAATTGAAAAAATAGTATGATCCTTGGGCAGTTTTGTAAACAAAAGACCACACGTCGAGGGGTAAGAATATGGCAATGATGAAAGAATTCAAAGAATTCGCGATGAAGGGCAACGTGGTCGATCTCGCGGTCGGTGTGATCATCGGTGGCGCCTTCGGCAAGATCGTCGATTCGTTGGTGAAAGACATCATCATGCCACCGATCGGTATCCTGTTCGGCGGCCTGGACTTCGCCAGCTACTACATTCCCCTCAACGGCCAGGCCAGCAGCCTGCCGCTCGAGGAAGCCAAGAAACTGGGCGCCGTGTTCGCCTATGGTAACTTCATCACCATCTTGCTCAACTTTATCATCCTGGCCTTTATCATCTTCCAGATGGTACGCCTGATGAACCGTGCGCGCCAACGCCTGGAAAAGCCGGCCGCGCCCGCTGCACCGGCAGCCACGCCGGAAGATATCGTGCTGCTGCGCGAGATCCGCGATTCGCTGAAAAACAGCAACGCTTCACCGAAGAATTAACGAGGACGCCTGCTGTGGCGGGTTGAATTATGCGACGACTCTGGTTGTTGTTTGCGCAAACGGTCACCGTCGCGCTGGCACTGTATTTTGTCTACACGGCGCTCGTCACCGACCGCGCCGCGCCCGTGCGCCTGCAGCAAATGGGCAGCGCCGAGCGGCCCGCGCCGATGCTCGAGGCCGGCCCGTCGAAGCCGCCGGCGCTGGCCGGGGGCTCGTACCGCAACGCCGCCGCGCGCGCCATGCCTGCCGTGGTCAACATCGTCACCAGCAAGCGGCCCAAGCGCAGCAAGCATCCGTTGATGAAAGACCCGTTCTTCAAGCGCTTCTTCGGCGATGAAGGCGACGAGGAAGATTCGTCGCTCGGTTCCGGCGTGATCGTCTCCGCCGAAGGCTATATCCTGACCAACAACCACGTGGTGGAAGCGGCCGACGAGATCGAGGTGATGCTGGCCGACGGCCGCAAGGCTGCCGCCAAGGTGGTGGGCACCGATCCCGAGACCGACCTGGCCGTAATCAAGATCGAGCTGGAAAAGTTGCCGGTGATCGTGCTGGGCCAGGCCGAGCAGGCTCAGGTGGGCGACGTGGTGCTGGCCATCGGCAACCCGTTCGGCGTGGGCCAGACCGTGACCATGGGCATCATTTCCGCGCTCGGTCGCAACAATCTGCACATCAACCATTTCGAGAATTTCATCCAGACCGATGCCGCGATCAATTTCGGCAACTCGGGCGGGGCGCTGGTCGATACCCACGGCAACCTGCTGGGGATTAATTCGGCCATCTATTCGCAGTCGGGCGGCTCGGTCGGTATCGGTTTTGCCATCCCGATGAGTACGGCAAAAACCGTGATGGAAGCGATCATCAAGTCGGGCCACGTCGTGCGCGGCTGGATCGGCGTGGAAACCCAGGACATCACGCCGGAACTGGCGCGCAGCTTCAGCCTGCCGCGCCAGAACGGCGCCATGATTGCCGGCGTGGTGCGCAACGGTCCCGCCTACAAGGGCGGCGTGCGGCCCGGCGACATCCTGCTGTCGGTGGACGACAAGCCGGTCAGCGACACCACCGGCATGCTCAACCAGATCGCCCAACTGGTTCCGGGGGAAAAAGCTAAAATGAAGGTCCTGCGCAAGAGCCGCGAGACCACGCTCGACGTTACCGTCGGCAAGCGCCCGCCCCCCAAATAAGGTTCAGTCACACCCATGCATTTACGCGATCTGACGCAATTTTTGCGCGAACTGGCGGACAATAACAACCGTCCCTGGTTCGTCATGAACAAGCCGCGCTACGACATCCTGCGCGAAGAATTCCTGCAAGTGGTCACCGAGATGATTGCCGAACTCGGCAAGTTCGATCCGGCGGTCAAGTTCAGCAGCCCAAAGAAGGCGATGTTCCGCATCAACCGCGACGTGCGTTTTGCGCACGATAAAAGCCCGTATAAAACGCGCTTTTCGGCAGCGGTAGCGCCCAACGACATGCGCCGCCCCAGCAAGGCCGGTGGCCCCACCTACTACATGCAGATCGACGGCTCGGGCCGCATGCTGTTCGGCGCCGGCGAGTACATGCCGCCGGCCGGGCGTTTGAAGGCGCTGCGCCAGCACATGGTCGATGACGCAGCCGGCTTCAAGAAGGTGTTGAAGAATAAAAAACTGAAGCTGACCTTCGGCGATATCCGCGACGAAGGCAAGTTGATGCGTCCGCCCAAGGGTTTCGATCCGGCGCACGAGCATATCGAGTACATCAAGCTGAAAAGTTTCTTCATCTGGACCGAGATCGATTTGCCGCTCAACCAGCCGGAGTTGCTGGTGCCGATCATCGCCAGCGGCTTGAAGGATGCGTTCCCGCTGGTGGAATGGATGCGGGGTGCGAAGGAAGAGATCGTCGAGGAGTGATACCGCCAGGCTTCAACGAAGCCTAGCGCAGCACCTTTTCGTCGCGCGGATCGCGCGCCAGCAGGCGCAGCACCATCGCCTGCGGCAGGTCGCCGTCGAACAGCACGCCGGCTACCGCGTTGGTGATCGGCATCTCGACGCCGATGCGCGCTGCCAGTTCGCGCACGGCTTTGGCACATGGCACGCCTTCCGCCACGTGACCCAGTTCCTGGACGATGGTGTCCAGGGCCTTGCCCTGCGCCAGCGCCAAGCCGACGCGGCGGTTGCGCGACAGGTCGCCGGTGCAGGTCAGAATCAGGTCGCCCATGCCGGTCAGGCCCATGAAGGTTTCGGCCTGGCCGCCCAGCGCGGTGCCCAGGCGCGTAATTTCGGCCAGGCCGCGCGTGATCAGCGCGGCGCGGGCATTCAGGCCCAGGCCCAGGCCGTCGGCCACGCCGGTGGCAATTGCCAGCACATTTTTTACTGCGCCACCCACTTCCACGCCGACCAGGTCTGCGCTCGAATACACGCGCACGTTGCCGCCGTGGACGGCTGCCACCACGCTGTCGCGCAACTGGCTCGAGGTGGACGCGATGGTCAGCGCGCACGGCAGGCCGCGCGCCACTTCCTGCGCGAACGACGGGCCGGACAGCGCGCCGCCGGCGACGCTGTCGCCGAGTTCTTCGCGCACGATCTGGTGCGGCAGCAGGCCGGTGTCGTATTCGAACCCCTTGCATAGCCACACGACGTGGGCGATGTTGTGGGGTTTTAGTTGTTTCAATAACGGCCGCAAGCCGGCGACTGGGCAGGCCGCGATCAGCAGGCCGTCGGGGCCTGCCGCATGGGCCAGTGCCGCGTCGAAATCGGCCGCCACGTGCAGGCGCTCGGGAAACGGGTGGCCGGGCAGGTAATCGGTGTTTTCGCGGGCTTCGCCCATGGCGTGCAGGGCGGCGGCATTGCGGCCCCACAGCAGCACGTCGTGGCGCTGGGCCAGTGCCATGGCCACAGCCGTGCCCCAGGCGCCAGCGCCCAGCACGGTAACCTTGCGGGTGCCGGCCACTGCTGTTTGTTGAGCGGGAATCATACGCCCCAGATATCGGCGTTCTTGACGTAGCCGGTCACGCCGTCTTTATGGCGGACCTTGAGCCAGCCGCCGGCGGCGGTGTCCAGCACTTCGAGCAGCACGCCCTTGTCGGCGATAAAGGCCGCAGTGGCGGCATCGTCCGGGGTGCTGCGTACTTTGAGATTGGCGGCGCGCACGATGACGTTGCGCTTGCCGGTGAGGCTGCGCGCTTCGGTCCAGGCCATGTCGCCGTTGATATCGCGGACCTTGATCCATTCGCCATAGGTGAGCACGACTTCGAGCGGGGCTCCACGCGGCACCACGAACAGTTTGCCACCCTTGGTGGAAGGCGCGTCGTACAGCACCGCAGGCGCGGCGCCCACCGTTTTGAAGTCGTATGCCTGGCTGGCGGCAGCGGCCAGCGTCATGGCCAGGGCGGCGATCAAACGGGGAAATGTCATTGCAAACCTTGTCTGGTGAAACAGCCGCCGGCAGAGTCGCCGGCGGCGGATGCTACGAATTGCTTAGTGCGTGGTGGTGCCATCGGCAGCTGGCGCGGCAGCAGCGGCGTCAGCCACGGCTTGCAGGCGCTGCTGGTAGAACACTTCGAAGTTGATCTCGGCCAGGTGCACTGGCGGGAAGCCGGCACGGGTGATCACGTCGGCGATGTTGGCGCGCAGGTATGGATACACGATGTTCGGGCAGCCGATGCCCAGCAGCGGGTCCAGTTGGTCGGCTGGAATGTTACGGGCTTCGAAGATACCGGCTTGCTTGCCTTCGACCAGGAAAGCGACCTTGTCGTTGACTTTGGCGGTCACGGTGATGGTCACGGTCGATTCGAAGATGCCTTCGGCCAGTGGCTCGGCGCCAACGTCCAGGGCGACTTCGATGCTTGGCGCTTCCTGTTCCAGGAAGATAGCTGGCGAGTTCGGTTGTTCCAGCGACATGTCTTTCAGGTAGACGCGTTGGATTTGGAATACTGGTTGCAGATTTTCTTCAGACATGGAGCGCTTTCGTTATGGTGAACAAGAACGGCCGTAGCCGTTCAATATAAGTTGTGCTTGGTATGGGCAATGCTACAGCTCAAATCAACGCGAAGGCAATTGTATCAAAACCATCATCGCAACCAAGACTTTCTGGCCTGGCGTTGTATTTGGTCTCGCAGTTGACTGAAAAGTTCAATCAGCCGTTGAGCATGGGCGTCAGTTTGCCGGCCTGGTCCAGTGCATACAGGTCGTCGAAGCCGCCGACGTGGGTGTCGCCGATGTAAATCTGCGGCACGGTGCGGCGGCCGGTTTTTTCCATCATCAGCATGCGTTGCTGCGGATCGAGGTCCACACGGACTTTTTTCAGGTCGGTCACGCCCTTCGCTTCCAGCAGCCGCTCGGCGCGGATGCAATAGGGGCATACGGCGGTGGTGTACATCGTCACTTCGGCAGTCATCATGCTTCCTTCCAGTTATTTGGCTTGCGGTTTCGCCGGCGTTTTCGCCAGCGACGGCTTGGCCTGTGCAGGCTTTGCCAGCGGCAGGTTGGCTTTTTTCCAAGCGGCAATACCACCATCGAGGGTCACCACGTCGGTGAAACCGGCCTTGGTGAGCTTGCTGGCGGCGGTGGAGGCGCGCATGCCGCCAGTCTGGCACACAACCACCATGGTTTTGCTCTTGAACTTGTCCAGTTCGCCGATGCGCTGGTCGAATTCGGCAAACGGGATGTTCTTCGCGTCCGGCAGGTGGCCGAGCGCGAAGTCTTTCGCCTCGCGTACATCTACAATGGTGGCCTTGCTGCGATTAATCAAGAGCGTGACGTCGGCCGGGTTGGCGCGCTTGCCGCGCTGGGTCAGCATCGGGAACAGCAGGGCGCCGCCGGAAACGAGCACCACGGCGATCAGGAAAATATTGTCAATGAAGAATTTCACAGGGTTCCAATGGTTTAAATGAATCCGCGCATTATAAAATAGAAGCAGCGATCGTTCTTACTCACTTACTACCCACTTTTTTTGAAGATTATTCACATGTACAAAATCGTATTCATGCGCCATGGCGAATCCACCTGGAACTTGTCGAACCGCTTCACCGGCTGGACCGACGTCGATCTGACCGAAAAAGGCATCAACGAAGCCAAGGCCGCCGGCCAGGTGCTCAAGGAGTCGGGCTTCACCTTCGACCTGGCGTACACCTCGGTACTGAAGCGCGCCGTGCGCACGCTGTGGCTGGCGCTGGACGAAATGGACATGATGTATCTGCCGATCAAGAACGACTGGCGCCTGAACGAGCGCCACTACGGCGCCCTGCAAGGCCTGGACAAGGGTGAAACCGCCGCCAAGTACGGCGACGAGCAAGTGCTGGTATGGCGCCGCAGCTACGACACGCCGCCGCCGGCGCTGGAAGCGTCCGACGACCGTGTATCGTTCAACGACCCGCGCTACGCCGGCCTGTCGAAAGAACAGATTCCGCTGACCGAATGCCTGAAAGACACCGTGGCCCGTGTAGTGCCGGTGTGGGACGAGGAAATCGCCCCTGCCATCCGCGCCGGCAAGAAAATCATTATTTCGGCCCACGGCAACAGCCTGCGCGCGCTGATCAAGATGCTTGACGGCATCAGCGACAACGACATCGTCGGCCTCAACATCCCGAACGGCCAGCCGCTGGTGTATGAACTGGACGCCGACCTGAAACCGATCCGCCACTACTACCTCGGCGACGCCGATGCCATCGCGGCAGCGCAAGCGGCAGTGGCCAACCAGGGCAAGGCCAAGTAATTTGTCTTCTTCCAAGCTTAGTAATAACTGGCGCGGCGTCTGTGCCGCGCTGCTGGTCACCGCCTCGTTGGCAACTTCGATGGCGGTCCCGGTGGCGCACGCCGCGCCGGGCAAGCCGACCGAGCGCAGCAAGCAAAAGGCGCTGGCCGAAGCCGAACGCGCCGGCTTGCAGCAAAAACTCACCGCCCTCAAGAAAGATATCGGCAAGACCGAGAGCGCCAAGGAAGACGCGGCCGATACGCTGGCCGAATCGGAAGCGGCGATTTCGGACGCCAACCGCGCCCTGCGCGACCTGCAGCAAGAGCAGAACGATACCAACAGCAAGCTGACCGCGCTTGGCGCCGAGCGCGAGCGCCTGAGCGCCACCGTCAAGGACCAGCAGCAGCAACTGGCGCAAATGCTGCGCCAGCACTACGTGGCCGGCAACGAGGACCGTATCAAGCTGCTGCTCTCCGGCGACAACCCGAACCGCATCAACCGCGACCTGCAAATGCTGTCGTACGTGTCGCAAGCGCAGGCGAAATTGCTGGAAAGTTTGCGCACCAGCCTCAAGGCGGTCGAGGACAACCAGGCCGATACCCAGAACGCCAAGGATGAACTGGGCGAGATCGCCCAGGAACAATTGCAGCAAAAAAACAAGCTGGAGCAGGAAAAGGCGCGCCGCGCGGCGCTGCTGGCCCAGCTGTCGAGCAAGCTGGTGGCCCAGCGCAAGGAAGTCGGCAATGTCGAGCGCGACGAGCAGCGCCTCGGCGGCCTGGTCACGCGCCTGAACAAGCTGATCGAGGAACAGGCGGCCGCTGCCGCCGCCGAAAAACGCCGCCAGGAACAACTGGCCGCCGCGCGCGCCGCCGCCAAGGCCAAGGCCGAAGCCGAGCAACGCGCGCTGGCCAAAGCCAGGGCGGCCGAAGCCGAGCGCCAGCGCCTGGCGCGCGCCGCTGCCGCCAGGGAGGCCGCAGCCAAGGCTGCCGCCATGGCCAACGCCGGCAAATCGGGCACCATCAAGCCGCAGCAACCGGCGACCCCGGTCACGCCGCCGCCGCCGGTCAAGCTCGATCCGATCGACGCCGACGAACCGAAAGTCGCTGCCACGCCGGTACCGCCGGAACCGAAGGAGCCGCCGGCCAAGGCGGCCGATATCGCACTGGCACCGGCGGCGCCGGCCGGCGCCTTTGCCAGCCTCAAGGGGCAGATGCGCGCGCCCGTCAACGGCCGCGTCGCTGCCAAATATGGCAGCAAGCGCGGCGACGGTCCGGCCTGGAAGGGCGTGTTCATCAAGGCGGCCGAAGGCGCCGAGATCCACACGGTGGCCGGCGGGCGGGTGGTGTTTGCCGAGTGGCTGCGCGGCTTCGGCAACCTGATCATTGTCGATCATGGCGGCCAGTACATGAGCATTTACGGCAACAACCAGTCGCTGCTCAAGCGTCCCGGCGACGTGGTCAAGGCCGGCGATGCGATTGCCAGCGTGGGCAACAGCGGTGGCAACGAGGAATCGGGGCTATACTTTGAGCTTCGCCTGCGCGGCGCGGCTTTCGATCCGTCGGGTTGGGTGAAGTTCTAAGGAAACCATGGCAAACAAGTTCAAGAGTATCAGTCTGATCGGTATCGGCATGGTGGCGGGCGTTGCCGCTTCCCTGCAATTTTCCGCCATTGCACAAAAAGTCACCGGCGCGCCATTGCCGCTGGCCGAATTGCGCCAGTTGTCCGATGTGTTCGGGCTGATCAAGACCGACTACGTGGAAAGCGTCGACGACAAGAAGCTCGTCACCGACGCCATCGCCGGCATGGTGTCCTCGCTCGATCCGCACTCGGTGTACCTTGATAAACGCGCTTTCCGCGAAATGCGCGACACCGTGGCCGGCAAGTTCGTCGGCATCGGCGTCGAGGTGAGCGCCGAGGACGGCTACATCAAGGTGGTCTCGCCGATCGAGGACACGCCTGCATTCAAGGCCGGCATCAAGGCCGGCGACCTGATCACCCGCATCGACGGCACGCCGATCAAGGGCATGAACCTCGACGAGAGCGTGAAAAAGATGCGCGGCGAGCCCGGCTCCAAGGTCACGCTCACCTTGAGCCGCAAGGACGAGGACAAGCCGCTCACCATGACCATCACGCGCCAGGAAATCCGCGTCCAGAGCGTCAAGGGCAAGATCATCGAGCCCGGTTACGCCTGGCTGCGCATTTCGCAGTTCCAGGAACCCACGCTGGACGACATGGTCAAGAAGATCAACGAACTGTACGCCAAGGAACCCAAGCTCAAGGGCCTGGTTCTGGACTTGCGCAACGACCCCGGTGGCGTGGTACCGGGCGCCATCGGCGTTTCGGCCGCCTTCCTGCCGCGCGATGCGGCGGTGGTGTCCACCAACGGCCAGCTGGCCAGCGCCAAGGAAACCTTCTATGCCCGCCCCGAGTTTTATGCCCCGGGCGGCAAGGGCGATCCGCTGGCCAAATTGCCGGCCGGCGTCAAGGATGTGCCGATCGTGGTACTGGTCAATGCCGGGTCGGCGTCGGCGTCCGAAATCGTCGCCGGCGCGCTGCAGGATTACCAGCGCGCCACCATCATGGGCACGCAGACCTTCGGCAAGGGCTCGGTGCAAACCCTGCGCCAGCTCACCGCCGATACCGCCGTCAAGATCACCACCGCGCGCTACTACACGCCGAAAAACCGTTCGATCCAGGCGCGCGGTATCGTGCCCGACCTGATGGTCGATGAAACCGCCGAGGGCGATGGCTTGAACAGCCTGCGCATGCGCGAGTCGGACCTGCAAAAACACCTGGGCAACGACAAGGATCCGGCCGCCGAAGCCGCCGAACAAAAGGCGCTGAACGCCCGCCGCGACAGCCTGGAAGAAGAACAGCGCCTGATCGCACTGTCCAGGAAAATCAAGCCGGTCGAATTCGGCACCAAGGACGACTTCCAGTTGACCCAGGCATTGAACCATTTCAAAGGTTTGCCGGTCCAACTGTCCAAGGCGGAACCGAAAGAGGCGCCGGGCGCGGCCAGCGGTGAAACCAAGTCGGACAGCAAGCTGGACAGCAAGCCGGACGCCAAAGCGGGTGACAAGCCGGCCAAGCCGGGCGACAAGTCCACCGACAAGCCAGCCAACAAGCCGAGCGACAAACCGTTGCAACTGCCCAAGCCCAAGCCGGAAGCCGCCGCCCCGCAACCATCACCAACCCAGCCGGCCGCGCAATAAACGGCTGGCGGCCGAACATGAACGACGAGCAACTGCTGCGCTACTCGCGCCACATACTGCTGGACCAGATCGGCATCGAGGGCCAGCAGCGCCTGCTGGCGTCGCACGCGCTGGTGATCGGCGCCGGCGGCCTCGGTTCGCCAGCGGCCATGTACCTGGCGTCGGCCGGCGTGGGCCACATCACCATCGTCGATGACGACGTGGTCGATCTGACCAACCTGCAACGGCAAATCGCCCACACCACCGAACGCGTGGGCCAGTCCAAGGCGCTCTCTGCCCGCACCACCATGGCGCAGATCAATCCCGACATTCGCATCACCGCGCTGGCCGAGCGGGTGGACGAGGCGCGCCTGGCGCAGCTGGTTGCGGCGGCCGACGTGGTGCTCGACTGCACCGACAACTTTGCCACCCGCCACGCGGTCAACCGCGCCTGCGCGGCGCAGCGCAAGCCGCTGGTGTCGGGCGCAGCGATCCGCTTCGATGGCCAGGTCAGCGTGTTCGATCCGCGCGGCGGCGACCAGCCGTGCTATTCGTGCCTGTTCCCGCAAGACCAGCAATTCGAAGACGTGGCGTGCGCTGCCATGGGCGTGTTCGCGCCGCTCGTCGGCGTGGTCGGTGCCATGCAGGCGGCCGAGGCTTTGAAGCTGCTGATGCACGTGGGCCAGTCGCTGGCCGGCCGGCTGCTGATGCTCGACGGCCTGTACATGGAGTGGACCAGCATTGCCGTGGCCCGCAACGAGCATTGCCCCGTGTGCGGGCACCCCTGATACTCACCGGAGAAAACCGTCATGCTGAAACGCGCACTACCATTGGCCCTGGCTGCCGCCCTGCTGGCCCACGGCGCCCATGCCGCCACGACCACGACTTTCCTCATCCTCAACGAGAGCAACAAGCAGATGGGCGAGCAGGTGGTCGAGCGCCAGGACGACGGCCGCACCACCGTGCGCTTCACCTACAAGAACAACGGCCGCGGTCCCGAGCTGACCGAACAATTCCGCCTCGGCCCCGACCTGTTGATGACCGAATACCAGGTCAAGGGCAATTCCACGTTTGGCGCCGTGGTGGACGAGCGCTTTACGCGCCAGGGCAATGTGGCCGAATGGACCACCACCTCGGACAAGGGCAGCGCCACGCTGGCTGCGCCGGCCAGCTATGTGCCGCTCAACAGTTCGTTCGAGGTGGTGTCTGCCGCGATTACCGCGCTGGCCGCGTCCAAAGACGGCAAGATTGCGCTGCTGCCTACCGGCACGCTGTCGCAAACCAAGCTGGAAACGGCGCAAGTGACCAATGCCAAGGGCGAAAAGCAGACCGTGCAGTTGCTGGCGCTGACCGGCATCGGTCTGTCGCCGTCGTTCTACTGGGCCACCACGGGCGACCAGCCGCGCCTGTTCGCGGTGGTCATTCCCGGCTTCCTGTCCATGCTCGAGCAGGGCTGGCAGGATGCCATCCCCGACCTGGCCCGCCGCCAGAAAGCGGCCGAGGCGCAGATGCTCACCGATGTCGCGACCAGGCTGCAACACCCGCTCGACGGCTTGACCGTGGTGCGCAATGCCCGCGTGTTCGACAGCGAGAAGGCCACCGTGGGCCAGCCGTCCGATATCTACCTGCTGCGCGGACGCATTACCGCCGTGCTGCCGGCCGGCTCGCCCACGCGCGCAGCAAAAAACATCATCGACGCCGGTGGCCGCATCGTGCTGCCGGGCCTGTTCGACATGCATGGCCATGTCGATCGCTGGTCGGGTGCCCTGAATATCTCCACCGGCGTGACCAGCGTGCGCGACATGGGCAACGACAATGCCCAGCTGCAGGCGATGCTCGATGAAACCGCCGCCGGCAAGCTGCTGGCGCCGCAAGTGGTGCCCACCGGCTTTTTAGAGGGCGAAAGCCCGTACAGCGCCAGCGGCGGCTTCCTGGTCAAGGACCTCGAGGGCGCCAAAAACGCCATCGACTGGTATGCCCAGCGCGGCTACCCGCAACTGAAGATCTATAACTCGTTCCCGAAAGACATCCTGAAGGACACGGTGGCGTATGCGCACAGCCGTGGCATGCGCGTGTCCGGCCATGTGCCGGCCGGGCTGCGCGCCCAGCAGGCGCTTGACGCCGGCTACGACGAGATCCAGCACATCAACCAGGTGATGCTTAATTTCTTCGTCAAGCCCGACACCGAAACCCGCAACCTGAACCGCTTCGTGCTGCCGGCCGAAAAAGTGGCCGACCTCGACCTCAACTCGAAGCCGGTCAAGGATTTCGTGGCGCAACTGGCCAAAAAACAGATCTCGATCGACCCGACCCTGTCGGCGTTCGCTTTCCTCAAGCAGCGCGATGGCGACGTCAACGAGCCATATGCCGATTTTGCCGACTACATGCCGCCCGACGTCAAGCGTAGTTTCTCGGTCGGCACCATGAAGATCGCGGCCGACAAGGTGCAGCGCTACGAAAAATCGTATGCCAGGATGGTTGATTTCGTCGGCGTCATGTACCGCGCCGGCGTACCGATCGTGGCCGGTACCGACGATGTGCCGGGCTTTACCTTGCACTCGGAGCTGGCGCTGCTGGTCAAGGCGGGCTTGACGCCGGCGCAGGCGCTGCAAGTGGCCACCCGCAACGGCGCCCGCTACACCCGCACCAGCAACGACCGCGGCAGCATCGTGCCGGGCAAGCTGGCCGACCTGGTGCTGGTCGATGGCGATCCGACCAAGGATATCCGTGACGTGCGCAAGGTGTCGGCGGTGATCACGCGTGGCTTCATCATTTACCCGAACCAGATCGACGCCGCGCTGGGCATCAAGTCGTTTGTCGAGACGGCGCCGCCGGTGGTGCAGCAATCGGCGCTGGCTGCCAGCTCGGGGCAGGCAGTGGGCGGCGGCGGCAACGACGGCGCGCTGCAACGCATCGAGGGCAGCGCCCGCAAGCACGATTGATGGCCTGCGATGCTTGCATGACAATATCGTGACAGCTCCATGACCGCGGTGTTACAGCAGTATTACCAGGTACCGGAAACCGGTAAAACAGGGTAAATACCGGCGCCGGTTAAGAGTTTTCTAAGCCCCGGCGCGCAAAAATCGTGGTCGCGATCCGGTCGATGACCGTGTTTCGGCCTTATACTCTGCACTCACTAATTATTGCACCAGATTATGAAAAAGTTATCCCTATCCCGACGCGCTGCCCGTGGCTTCACCCTGATCGAGATCATGGTGGTCGTGGTCATCATGGGTGTGCTGGCCGCGCTGGTCGTGCCCAAGCTGCTCAGCCGCACCGGCGAATCGAAAGTCGCCGCCGCCAAGGTGGACATCGCCACCATCATGCAGGCGCTCAAACTGTACAAGCTGGACAACCAGCGCTACCCAACCACCGAGCAGGGCCTGCAGGCGCTGCGCGAAAAACCGACCAGCGGCCCGGCCGCCAATGGCTGGAAAGCGGGCGGCTACATCGAGAAAACCCCGAAAGATCCATGGGGCGCGCCGTACCAGTACCTGTCGCCGGGCGTCAAGGGCGAGGTCGATGTGTACTCGCTGGGCGCCGACGGTCAGCCGGGCGGCACCGGTGACGATGCCGACATCGGTTCCTGGGACGAGTAAGCCCCCGGTATTATTTTAAGGACACGCCCATGGTTGCGGGCCGCGCGCGTGGTTTCACGCTGATTGAACTGCTGGTGGTGATGGTCATCCTGGGCATTACCCTGGGGATCGTCTCGCTCAACGCCATGCCCGACCAGCGCCAGACCGTGCACCAGGAAGCCCAGCGCATCGCGCTGCTGCTGCAAATGGCGCGCGACGAAGCCATCGTGCGCAACCGCCAGGTGGCGTTCGAGGCCAGCAGCGACGGCTACCGCTTCTTGATCCGCAACGGCCGCCAGTGGGACGTGGCGGTGCAGGACGACCTGCTGCGCGCGCGCGAATTCAAGCGCGGCCCCTACACCCTGATGCTCGATCCGCAACCCAACTTTCAGCAAGGCGTCATGCGCATCGTGTTCGGCCGCGAGCCGGTGGACAAGCCGTTCGTGCTGACCATGGCCAGCAATGACGGCAGCAGCGTGGCCATCCGCGCCGATGGCGTCGGTCACTTCATGGTGGATTGACCATGCGCCGCTCTTCAGCTTATTCCTCCGGCTTTACCCTGCTCGAAGTGCTGGTCGCCCTGGTGATCGTGGGCACCGCGCTGGGCGCCTCGCTGCGCGCTGTGGGCAGCCTCACCCAGAACAGCGCCGGCCTGCGCGCGTCGATGATGGCCACGTGGTCGGCCGAGAACCGGCTGGTGCAACTGAGCCTGGCCCGCACCTATCCGGCCATCGGCAAGCAAACCTTCGAATGCCCGCAGGGCGACCTCAAGCTGATGTGCGAGGAGGCCGTGATCGCCACGGCCAATCCGCGCTTTCGCCGGGTGGAGGTAAGCGTGTATGACCAGGCCAACCCGGAGCGCCGCATCATCAAGCTGGCACAGGTGCTCAGTCCATGATGCCGCAGTCGATGCCGAAGCACCGGCCGCGCCCGCGCGGCTTCACCCTGATCGAATTACTTGTCGCAATCACCATCCTGGCGTTTGTGGCGGTGCTCGGCTGGCGCGGGCTCGACGGCATCATCCGCTCGCGCGATGCGCTGACCACGGAAATGGCCTACACGCGTGGCCTGCAACTGGCGTTTGCCCAGCTGCAAAGCGACTTGTCCAGCCTGGCCAACTCGAGCTATCTGAATCGCCGTCCGATGATCGCGGCCGAAAACAACCGCATCACGCTGGTGCGCATGGCGATGCTGGAAAATGAACCTACGCGGCTGCTGGTGGTCTCATACCGGGTACGCGAAGATGGCGTGCTGGTGCGCCTTGAGTCGAACGCCACCCGCGACCTGCGCGAGCTCGACACCCTGTGGCAGGCTGCGCTCAGCGATACCGGCACGTCCGCCAGCGTGGCCTTGCAGTCGGGCGTGCAGGCGATGACCATGCGCTACTGGGCCGACAACCAGTGGCTGCCGGCCAGCGGCACCGCGCCCGTCAGCGGCACCGGCGTGCCGACCGGGCTGGAAGTGACGCTGACGGTGCGCGGACAGGAAGTGCCGCTGGTGAAATCCTACCTGCTGGGGGAACTGTGATGGCCGCCCGCCCACGCCAACTCCTGCGCCAGCGCGGCGTCGCCGTGGTCACCGCGCTGCTCTTGACCACGCTGGCGGTGACCATCGTGGCCAGCCTGTTCTGGCAGCAGCAGGTGCAGGTGCGTTCGATGGAAAACCAGCGCCTGCAATTCCAGACGCGCTGGATCGTGCGCGGCGCGCTCAGCTTGAGCAGGCTGATCCTGCAGGTGGACTTCTTCAGCAAGGGCGGCTTGACCATCGAAAACGGCATCTGGGCCCAGCCGCTTGAAGAAACCAGGATCGACGACTACATCGAACGCGAACAGCGCGAGAGCGAGAATTTCAATGCCACGCTGTCCGGCCAGATTGTCGATGCGCAGTCGCGTTACAATCTGACCAATCTGTCCAATGGCCGCGCGATCAGCCCGACCGATGTGGCGATGTTCGAGCGCCTGCTGACCCAGTTGCAGCTCAACCCCAGCCTGGCGCTGCCGCTGGCCAGGCAGGTGGCGAGTTCCCAGCCAGTGCCCACGCCGGCGACCGGCGCGGGTGCTGGCACCAGTACTGAAACCGGCCCCGGCAGCACGACGCCGGCGCAGCAAGGGGCGAGTGGTGGCACGGAGCCGATGGGGTTGGTGCGGGTCGATGATTTACTGTCGGTCAGCGGGTTCACGCCGCAGGCGATGGAGCGGCTGCGGGACTTTCTGATCATCCTGCCGCAGCGCACCGAGCTCAACGTCAACACGGCGCCGCCGGAATTACTTGCTGCGCTGTCGCCCAACCTGCCGTTGGCCGATGCCAACGTGATGGTGAACGCGCGCAAGCGCGGCGGGTTTTACCGTGATACCGCAGACTATACGAACCTGCCGCAACTCGGGCCGGCCAATCGCAAGCCTGTGCAAGGGTTGCTTTTCGGTGTGAAGAGCAATTTCTTCCTGGTCTATAGCCGGGTGCGGCTGGACCGGGCGGCGCTTGATGCGGTGTCGCTGTTGCAGCGCAATGGTACCTCCGGGCAGAGCACGGTGTTGTGGATACGGGAAAACGAGAACGGCGATCAACGAAAGCGAGAATTTTGACTACTTTATTTATCCGCTACCCGGCCAAGGCCAGCGTCGACAGCGGCGCCGCGCAGACCTGCGCATTCGCGCTGGTGGCCGACGGTGGCGCCGTGCAACAGCAGGGCAACGCACCGCTGGGCAACCTGGGCGCCATGGTGGCGTCCGCGCGCCGCGTGACCTTGCTGCTGGCCGCGTCCGACGTCACGCTGCTGCGTGTGAAAACCCCGCCGCTGGCGCCCGCGCGCCTGAAGGCGGCGCTGCCGGCGCTGGTGGAAGAACACGTGCTGGGCGATGTCGCCGACTGCGTGCTGGCCGCGTCCGGCAACGGTCCCGACGGCTTGCGCACGGTGTCCGTGGTGCAGCGTGCCTGGCTCGAGGTGCTGGTCAAGGCACTGATCGCTCAGGGTGCGCACAGCGTGTCTGCGGTGCCGGCGCAACTGTGCCTGCCGTTCCAGCCCGGCTCTGTGTCCGCCAGCCTGCAGACCAACGACGCCGGTTTTGAATTGACCATGCGCCGCGATCAGTTCGACGGCCTGGGCCTGACCCTGCCGGCGCAGCCATCGGCCGCGCTGCACACGGTGCGCGCGCTGGCCGGCGCCGAGCCGGTCACGCTGTACCTGCCGGCCGACGAGATCCAGCGCTTCGCGCCGCTGCTGGTGGACGTCAACCAGAATGGCGACAGCCTGACGCTGGAAGAAGACCGCTGGGAGCACTGGGTGGCGTCGGCCCGCGCCGCCGGCCTCGACCTGGCGCCGGCGCTGGGTGCTTCAGGCGCCGCCGCGCGGGAATGGCGCCGCTGGCGCTGGCCGCTGCGGCTGGCCGCGCTGGCGCTGCTGGTCAACGTGGTGGGCCTCAATATCGACTACCTGGGCCAGAAGCGTGACATGGCCGCCGTCGAGCAATCGATGGCGCAGGCGTTCCAGTCGGCGTATCCGAACCAGCCGCTCAGTGTCGATCCGATCCGGCAAATGCGCCAGAACGTGGAACGCGCCAAGGGCGGCGACGGCCAGGCGCCGAACGACAGCTTCGTGGCGCTGTCGGTGGACGTGGGCGAAGTGCTGGCCACGCTGCCCAGGCGCGACGTGGTGGCCAGCATCGATTACCGGGAACGCGCCTTGCAGGTCAAGGTCAAACCCAATACGGTCGATGGCGCCGCCATGGCGCAGGTGCGAGCCGCGCTGGAGGCACGCCAGCTGGAACTGTCGGAAACCACGCCGGGCACCTGGCAGATCCGCCGCAAGGCCACCCCCAAACCATCGGCGAAGGCATGAGCAGCATGAGTAACATAAGCAAGTTGCAACAGAAACTGCAAGACGCACGCGGCCGCGCCGCCACTTTCTGGATGGCGCGTACCGAGCAGGAACGCAAGTTCCTGGCGGTGGGCGGCGTGGTGCTGGGCGTCGGCCTGTTCTACGGCGTGCTGCTCGACCCGGCGCTGACCGGGCGCGCCCGGCTGGCGACGGAATTGCCGCTCAAACGCCAGCAGGCAGCGGAAATGCAATCGCTTGCGCGCGAAGCGGTAGCGCTGCGCGGCCAGACCAGTATCGCCCCGCCAGCGATGACGCGCGAAAGCCTGGCGGCCAGCATGGCGGCGCAGGGCCTCGGCTCGCCCACGGTGAACATCACCGGCGAGTACGCCAAGGTCCAGCTCACCAACGTGCCGTTCGCGGCCGTGGTGACCTGGCTGGAAGCGGCGCGGATGGACGGCCGCATCGCCGTGCAGGACGCCAATTTTGTCGCGCAGGACGTGGCCGGCATGGTCAACGGCAATATCACCTTGCGCCAGAGCCTGCAATGACGATCTTCCCGAAAGCCCGTCCGTGAAGCGCGCCCTGCTGTGGGTGGCCACCTGCGTGCTCAGCGTGCTGTTGACGCTCGCCATTTTCTTTCCCGCCGCCTGGCTCGGTTCGCTGGTCGAACAGCGCACGGGCGGGCGTTTGACCCTGGGTGACGCGCAGGGTACGCTGTGGCGCGGTTCCGCCTTCATTGGCGGCGCGGCTGGCGGCAATGGCCCGGTCACGCCGCTGCTGCCGGGACGGTTTACGTGGACCGTCTCGCCGCTGGCGCTGATCGGCATGGTCGATCTGCGGCTGGAGAACCCGGAGGCGCTGGCGCAGCCGATCACCTTCAAAGGCAGCTGGTCGCAGTGGCAACTGAGCGCATCGGCGCTGCTGCTGCCGGCCGAAGGCCTGTCCGGGCTCGGCGCGCCGCTCAATACGCTGGCGCCGAGCGGCAGCATGCGCCTGTCGTGGACCGGGCTCGAGCTGGTGCTGGACAAACAGCAGATCGCCGTCAACGGCCGCACCACGCTGGAAATGACGGACATGTCGTCGCGGCTGGCGCCGGTGCGCCCGCTCGGCAGTTATGCGCTGGCGCTCGACTGGCGCGGCCAGCAGGCGGCGCTCACGCTGAGCTCCGTCAAAGGCCCCCTGCTGCTCAGCGGCAGCGGTAACCTGAACCGTGGCCGCCTGAATTTTTCCGGGCAGGCCGAAGCAGCACAAGGATACGACGACGTGCTGGCCAATCTGTTGAGTTTGCTAGGCCAGCGCCGCCCCGGTAGTGACCGCACCATCATCGCTTTAGAGTTCCATTCTTAAAAGTTCAGCCCCATGAAAAAACAGAGCCCAACCCAACTTCCCGCGCTGCGTCGCCTGAACGCCGCTGCGATGCTGTGCTGTGCGCTGGTGGCGCCCGCCGCCACGGCGCTGCTGCCGGGCGTCGCGCACGCCGCCAAGGCCGCCACAGGCAGCGGTAACGATGACGCCGCCGCGCTCAATTTCGTCGGCGCCGACATCGAATCGGTGATCAAGGCCGTGGGCCACTACACCAACATTACCTTCGTGATCGACCCGCGCGTCAAGGGCACGTTGACGCTGGTATCGGAAAAATCGATCACCAAGTCGCAGGCGTTCAGCCTGCTGACCTCGGCGCTGCGCCTGCAGGGCTTTGCGGTGGTGAGCGGCGACGGCTACGCCAAGGTGGTGCCGGAGGCGGACGCCAAGCTGCAATCGTCGCCCACGCAAGTGGGCTCGGCGCCCACCCAGATCAAGGGCGACCAGATCGTCAGCCAGATCTTCCAGCTCAACTACGAGTCGGCCAACAACGTGGTCACCGTGTTGCGCCCGCTGATTTCGCCCAACAACACCATCAACGCCAACCCCGGCAACAACACGGTGGTGATCACCGACTACGCGGACAACCTCAAGCGCCTGGCGAAAATCATCGCCGCGCTCGATGCGCCCGCCACGGCCGACCTCGACGTGATCCCGGTGCGCTACGCGATCGCCAGCGACCTGGCTGCCATGATCAACAAGCTGATGGATGCCAGTGGCGGCGGGGCTGCCGCTGGCGGTGGCGGCGATGCCGGCCGCGTCAATGTGCTGGCTGATCCGCGCACCAATTCGCTGGTGCTGCGGGCGCCGTCGCTGGCGCGCGCCAACCTGGCCAAGTCGCTGATCGCCAAGCTCGACCAGCCTACCCAGGAGCTGGGCAATGTCCACGTGGTGTATCTGAAAAACGCCGAGGCCGTCAAGCTGGCGCAAACCCTGCGTTCGCTGGTATCGGGCGACACGTCCAATCCCAACCAGAACAGCGGCGGCACCAGCAATAACAACCAGGGCATGAACAACAACTCGTTCGGCGGCCAAAGCAGCAATACCGGCATGAATTCCGGCTCGGGCAGCAACACCGGCGGCACCAACGGTCCCACCAACCCTCTGCTGACCGGCAATAACAACCAGCAGCAACAGGGTGGCGGCGGCCAGGCCGGCTTCATCCAGGCCGACGCCACCACCAACACCCTGATCATTACTGCGCCTGAATCGATCTACCGCAACCTGCGCGCGGTGATCGACCAGCTCGACGTGCGCCGCGCCCAGGTGTACATCGAGTCGCTGATCGTGGAAGTATCGTCCGACAAGGCGTCCGAATTCGGCGTGCAATGGCTGGGCGCCACCGGCGACGCCAACAGCAAGTACCGGCTGGGCGGGGTACAGTCGTCCGGCGTGGCCGGCGCCAACAACAACATCCTCGGCGTGGCGCAGGCGCTCAGCAACACGTCCACCGCCACCGCCGCCAGCCTGCCCGGCGCGGGCCTGACCGTGGGTATCTTCAAGCAGGTCGCCGGCGGCCTGGGCCTGGGCGTGCTGGCCCGCTCGCTCGAATCGGATGGCAATGCCAACGTGCTGTCCACGCCAAACATGATCACGCTCGACAACGAACTGGCCACCATCTCGGTCGGCCAGAACGTGCCGATCCTGACCGGCCAGTTCACCACCACCTCGGGCACCAACACCAACCCGTTCCAGACCATCGACCGCAAGGAAGTGGGCCTGACGCTCAAGGTGCGGCCGCAAATTTCCGAAGGCGGCACCATCAAGCTGGCGATTTACCACGAGACGTCGAGCGTGGACCAGTCCACCTTGTCCGCCGCCGCCGGCATCACCATCAACAAGCGCGTGATCGAAAACAACGTGGTGGCCGACGACGGCCAGATCATCGTGCTGGGTGGCCTGATCGAAGACACCGAGGGCGACAGCGTTGATAAAACCCGTGGCCTCGGCGACATTCCGATCCTGGGCAACCTGTTCAAGTACCAGAAACGGTCGCGCAAGAAAACCAATTTGATGGTGTTCCTGCGCCCGGTCGTGATCCGCAGCAAGGAGCAGAGCACCAGCCTGGCTACCGACCGCTACGACTACATGCGCGGCGCCCAGGAGGCGATCAAACCGCCGGACAGCATCCTGGTCAAGGACCTGGGCCAGCCGATGCTGCCGAATATGCAGAGCGGCCAGCCGACTGCCAGCGGTACGCTGGCGCGGCCGATCCAGACCGTGCCGTCGCAAGTTGTGCCGGGCCGTGCCGAGAATCTCGTGCCGCAGCCGTCGGGGCAGCAACAACCGCAGCTGCCGCAGCCGCTCTATCAACCGCAGCCGCAACAATGATGGAACGCCTGCAATGAACAACCTTTTGCCCTTCGCCTTTGCCCGCGATTACGTGGTGCTGGCGCAGCCGAGCGATACCGCCGAGAACACGGTGGACGTGCTGGTGTGCGGCGCCACCGCGCCGGCCGCCATTGCCGAGGTGTCGCGCCGGTTCGGCCGCATCCAGCTCAAGAACCTCACCCGCGCCGACCTCGAGATCGCGATTGCCACCGCGTACGCGGGCGCCGGCGGTAATGCCTCGATGGTGGCCGACGAGTTCGACGCCAACCTCGATCTGACCAAGCTGCTGCAGGACGTGCCGGCCATCGAGGACTTGCTCGAATCGTCCGACGATGCCCCGGTGATCCGCATGATCAACGCGCTGCTGACGCAAGCGCTGCGCGACAGCGCGTCCGACATCCACATCGAACCGTTCGAGCAGACCTCGGTCGTGCGCTTCCGCGTCGATGGCGCGCTGCGCGACGTGGTGCGCCCGCGCAAGGCGATCCATGGTTCCTTGATTTCGCGTATCAAGATCATGGCCCAGCTCGACATCGCCGAGAAGCGCCTGCCGCAGGACGGCCGCATCACCTTGCGCATTGGCGGCAAACCGGTCGATGTGCGCGTCTCCACCTTGCCGACCGGCCACGGCGAGCGCGCCGTGCTGCGTCTGCTGGACAAGGAGGCAGGGCGCCTCGATCTGAACCATTTGGGCATGAGCGCGACCATGCTGCCCAAGTTCGACGCGCTGATCAACCAGCCGCACGGCATCGTGCTGGTGACCGGTCCGACCGGCTCCGGCAAGACCACCACGCTGTACGCGGCGCTGTCGCTCCTGAACGCCAGCACCACCAACATCATGACGGTGGAAGACCCGATCGAGTACGACCTCAATGGCGTCGGCCAGACCCAGGTGAACGCCCGCATCGACATGACCTTTGCCAAGGCCCTGCGCGCGATCCTGCGGCAAGACCCGGACGTGATCATGATCGGCGAGATCCGTGACCTGGAAACCGCGCAGATCGCGGTGCAGGCGTCGCTTACCGGCCACCTGGTGCTGGCCACCTTGCACACCAACGACGCCGCCGCTGCCGTCACCCGCTTGTTGGACATGGGGATCGAACCGTTCCTGCTGTCGTCGTCGCTGCTGGGGGTACTGGCCCAGCGCCTGGTGCGTAAACTCTGCGGTCACTGCAAGAGCTTTGACGGCCAGCTGTGGCAGCCGGTCGGCTGCGAGCATTGCGGCCATACCGGCTATACCGGCCGGGTGGGCGTGTACGAATTCCTCGAGACGACCGAGCAGATCCGCGCGCAAATCCACAACCGCGCGTCGGAAGCGGAGGTCAAGGCGGCTGCGGTTGCCAGCGGCATGATCACCATGCGCGAGGACGGCGAGCGCTGGCTCGCTACCGGTGTGACCACCCAGGCCGAGCTGCTGCGCGTGACGAAAGACTAAGATGCCAGCATTCCGTTACGAAGCCGTCGATGCCGGCGGCGCCACCAAGAAAGGCGTGCTCAACTCCGACAGCGCCCGTTCGGCGCGCGCCGAGCTGCGCACGCTGGGCCTGGTGCCGCTCAAGGTGGATGCGATTGCCGCCCAGGTCGATGCCGCCGGCGTGGCCAAGCGCCGCGGCTTTGGCGAGCGCCTGTCCACCACCGAGCTGGCGCTGTTTACGCGCCAGATGGCCAGCCTGCTCGAAGCCGGGCTGCCGCTCGAACAGGCATTCACCGCGCTGCTGGAGCAGGCCGAACGCGCGTACCTGCGCGACCTGATCGCCTCGATCCGCGCCGAGGTGATCGGCGGCGCCGCGCTGTCCGATGCCCTGAGCCGCCATCCGCGCGACTTCGCCGAAATTTATCGGGCGCTGGTCGCCTCGGGCGAACAGATCGGCCAGCTCTCGCGCGTGCTGTCGCGCCTGGCCGATTACATCGAGCGCCGCAACGCGCTGGTGCAAAAGGTGCGCCTGGCGTTCACGTATCCGGCGATCGTGACCGTGGTGGCGTTTGCCATCGTGATCTTCCTGCTCACCTACGTGGTGCCGCAGATCGTTTCGGTGTTTGCCAATACCAAGCAAAAGCTGCCGCTGCTCACCGTCGTCATGCTGGCCATTTCCGACTTCGTGCGCAACTACGGCATCGTGGTGGCGATCGCGCTGATCGGCGCCTGGTTCGCCTGGCGCCGGGCGCTGGAAAATCCGTCGCTCAAGCGGCGCTGGCACACCTGGCTGCTGACTGCGCCGTTGTACGGCAAGTTCGAGCGCAGCCTCAACACGGCGCGCTTTGCCAGCACGCTGGCGATCACTACCGGCTCCGGCGTGCCGATCCTGCGCGCGCTGGAAACCAGCCGCGACACCCTGTCCAACGTTGCCATGCGCGAACTGGTGGAAGAGGCCAGCGACGCCGTGCGCGAAGGCGTGAGCCTGGCGCGGTCGCTGTCAGCCCAGCGCCACTTCCCGCCCATGCTGGTGCACATGATCCGCGCCGGCGAAATCACCGGCGAGCTGCCGGCCATGCTGGACCGTGCCGCTGCCGCCCAGGAAGCCGACCTCGAGCGTCGCACGCTCACCATCGCCGGCCTGCTCGAACCCGCGCTGATCCTCGCCATGGGCGTGGTCGTGCTCTTGATCGTGCTGGCGGTGCTGATGCCTATTATCGAAATCAACCAGCTTGTGCGCTGACCCGGAAAGACCGTTATGAAGCGTTTGCCCCTGTTTGTTACCGTCCTGGCCGTGGCGCTATTGTCCGCGTCGCTGGCCTATTGGGTGCTGCAGTTTAACCAGCCCCGCCAGCGCGCGATTGCCGCGCCGCCACCGGCCCCGCCTGCCGCCCTCAACCTCGATGCCGCCAAGGGCCTGTTTGGCGGCCAGATCACGGTGGCCACCGCCAGCAACTACCAGCTCAAGGGCGTGGTAGCGGCGGTTGGCAGCGGCAACGGCCGCGACAGCGCCGCCATCCTGGCGATGGACAACCAGCCGGCCCAAGCCTACGGCCTGGGCCGCGAAGTGTCGCCCGGCGTGACGGTCAAGGAAATCCATCCGAGGTTCGTGCTGCTGTCCGAAGGCGGCGCCATCAAGCGGGTGGACCTGCCCAGCGATGCCGGCGCCACCAGTACCGCGCCAGCACTGCCGGCGATCCAGCCGGTGCAGACCCCGCCACCGGCCATGCCGGCGCCGCAGGTGCAAATGCAGCCGGCACCGGCCATGCAGCCGCCCGGCACGGTGCCGCCGGCCGCCGGCCAGCAAAATCCCCGGCCCCAGAACAACCCCGGCGCTCCCAGCGATACCAATAACCCCAACACGCCCAACAACCCTAACGCGATCGGCCCGGTCCCCGGCTTCGGCCGCCAACAATGAACCGGGTTCAACCCATGACAGGTTTTCGCCTCCTGGCCGCAGCTTTGTGCTGCGGCTTTTTCTTGTCCGTGACGGTTGCTGACGCTGCCAGCGCCGACGCGCCCGTAGTTACCGGTCCAGCGTTGCCTGCCACGCCGGCGGCACCAGCTACCCGTCCCAAGGTGGCGCTTGTGCTCTCCGGTGGCGGTGCGCGTGGCTTCGCCCACATTGGCGTGCTCAGGGCTCTGCAGGAATTGCGGGTGCCGGTCGATATCGTGGTGGGGACCAGCATGGGTAGCGTGGTCGGTGGCGCTTATGCGGCTGGCAGCTCGGTCGAGCAACTGGAGCTGCTGGTGCGCCGCACCGACTGGGCAGCGGTGGTGGCCGACCGCCCGCCGCGCGACGAGCTGGTGTTCCGCCGCCGAGAGGAAGATTTATTGCTGCCCTCGCGCATCGAGCTGGGCGCCAAGTGGGACGGCGTGACCCTGCCGCCGGCCGCCGCCGGCAACGAGGCGCTGGAGCTGGCCTTGACGCGGGTGCTGCCGCACGGCGCGCGCGACAAGCCGGTCAACCTGCTGCAACTGCCGTTTCGCTCGGTGGCGTCGGACCTGGTGACGGGCGAATTGGTCGAGCTGTCCGACACGCCGCTGTTCCTGGCCATGCGCGCGTCGCTGGCGGTGCCGGGCGTGTTTGCGCCGGTGCGCATCAAGGACCGGCTGCTGGTCGATGGCGGCCTGGTGCGCAACCTGCCGGTGGACGTGGCGCGCGAGATGGGCGCCGACATCATCATTGCCGTCAATGTCGGCACGCCGCTGGCGCAGGAGAAGGAACTGGTCAGTGCAGTGAGCGTGGCGCAGCAGATGCTGCAAATCCTTACCGAGCAGAACGTGCAGCGCTCGCTCAAGGAACTGCGGCCCGACGACATCCTGCTGGCACCGGACCTGGGGGGCATCGGCTTCCTCGACTTTACCCGCCACGACCGCGCCATGCGGGCGGGGGAAGCGGCGGTGCGCGCCATGAGCGACAAGCTGGTCGGCCTGGCGCTGCCCGAGGGGCAGTACGCAGCGTATGAATTGAGCCGGCTGTCGGCGCCGGTGCCGATCGACCAGCCGATGCGCCTGGCCAAGCTCGAGGTCGCGCCGAGCGGCCACATCAATCCCAACGAACTGGCCGCGCAGTCGGGCCTCAAAGTGGGGCAAATGGTCACCGGCGAGCAGGCCCAGCGCGCTGGCAATTCGCTGTTCGGGCGCGGCGACCTGGCGCGGGTAGAAACCGAGGTGCGCGACGATGGTGATGGCCGCAGCGTGCTGATCAAGCCGACCGAGGCCGACTGGGCCCGCAGCCGCCTGCGCGTGGGGCTCGAGTTCAGCAGCGACTCGCATGACAACAACACCTTCCAGTTCAAGTTCATGCACGTGCTATCGTCGGTCAACGACTGGGGCGCCGAGCTGCGCACGGTGGTCAACCTCGGCACCCAGCGCGCGTTCGGCACGCAGTTCTGGCAACCGCTGGGCGCGGGTTCGCAATGGTACGTGGCGCCGTCGCTGCAGCACGGCATCGTCGCGCGCGACATCTTCGACAGCAGTGGCTTCCGCCAGGCGCGCTACGGCTACAACGCCCACAGCGCCACCTTTGCGATCGGCCGCCAGCTGGGCCGCTGGGGCGACCTGCGCTACAGCGTGTCGCGCCAGCGCGCCAACTACCAGCAAACCATCCCCTACCAGTCGCAGAGCACCAGCGACCGCGAGACCGTGCGCGCACTGTCGTACAGCGTGGACAGCCTCGACACCATCGCCTTCCCCACCCGGGGCCGGCTGTTCAACATCGAGTGGCAGGGCCGCGAAAACGGCGACGCCAACGCTGCCGTCGCCACCCAGCAGCGGGTGCAATGGCTCGAAGCATTCCACCTCGACCGCTGGGCCGGCCACGTCTATGGCGAATGGTCGCGCAACCGGGGCGCTTCGTCCACGTCGAGCCTGGGCGGCTTCCTGCGGCTGTCGGGCACCATGCCCGAATCGGTGGCCGGCGCGCGCACCGTGCTGGCGCGGGTGGTGACGGCGCGCAGCATCGGCAGCATGCCGGCCGCCCTGGGCGGCGACGTGCGGGTAGGTTTCTCACTGGAAACCGGCGGCGCCTACAGCGACAGCGCATCCCTGCACCGCAACACCCTGCGCCAGGCGGCCAGCGCCTTCATCTCGGTCGATACTCGGTTCGGCCCGCTGTACTTCGGTGCCGGCAAGACCCGCGATGGCAGTACCAGCGGGTATTTGTTCCTGGGGCCGGTTTGGTGATGTGTATCGGATAAACTGCCGGCGAGCCTATTGCGCCGGCGACTGCGCGCGCCTGAGCGCGGTAAACGCCGCGAACTCCCACGACCGGAAGCCGACCAGCAAGGTGAAGCCATCGCGGTCGCCTGGCGCCAGTTTGCGGTCGCCCTGGTGCAGGCGGGCCAGTTCGCCGGCCAGTTGCTGGATGCGGCCCACCAGTTCCTGGGCGCTTGGCAGCGACAGCCGGGCCGGCAGGCATAGCAGGGTTTCGCCGGCGCCGTCGAAGCTGCCGCTGAAGTAGTCGCTGACCGCGTGGTCGCGGAAAAATTGCTGCACCGGGCCGTCCGGTAGCCAGCGGAAGGCGTTCGAGACGCGCAGCCGGTAACGGTTCAGCGGTTTCAATTCGATCACGCCCAAGCGGTCGAGCTCGGCCAGCAGCATGATGCATTCGGGTTCGGTGAGGGTGTAGGTTTCCAGCACCTGCTCCACGGTCCAGTGGCCAAGGCAGCAGATCGCCATTAACAGCAGATGCGGGTGCGCCAGCAGCGCTTTTTCCTGGGTGAGGGTGAGGGCGTCGGTTTGCGGGGTGGCATCGGCGGCGCCGCGCAGCACGTCTTCCATCGGCACGCCGGCAGCTTTGCAGATCTGGGCCAGGCGCGAGAGCGCCATATCTTGCTGGCCGAACATGCGCTTGACGCTCGATTCGCTCATGCCGATGCGCTCGGCCAGCATTTTGTAGGTGACGCCAGCGGTGCGCATTTGCGTGCGCAGCACCTGCAACAGCAATTCGGGAGAGCTCATGGTCCGCCTGGTCGGTGTGATAAGGTATCGTAGCACGATACCAGGCGTAGTGAAAAGTGATGCCTGGGACAATCCGCTAGGACTGGGCGGGAAATGGGAGGACACTGCTTGCATGGATAGCGAGCCGACGCCAGCACCGGCGTCCGCCGCAGATCCAGACAAATTCCAGCAAGGGCCTCGAACACGGCAACGTGTTTGAGGCCTTTTTTATGACTGGTCGGGGTCGGCCTTGGGATCGATTTTGGCCAGCAAGCGCTTGGCTGCCTGGCGCTCGGTGGACTGCGGCTTGGCATGGGGGCCGGCGCCACCGGCGCGCGCCTTGGCAGCGACCGCCACCGGGTTGCGCGGCGGCGGCGATGGCGGCACCCGCGTGGGCGTCACTTGTTTCTTTTGCCGCGTTGCCAGTGCTTTGTTTGCCATCACTTAACTCCTATGGAAGCTTGAAAACCGTAGCGAGCGGCTTGCTATCGTCTTGAGTAGCGGAAGCGTACGGACGTACGCTGAGCAACGGAGAGGCGATAGCGGGCCGCGCAGTAGGTTTGCGAGCTTCCATGTTACAGGACGTAGCGGGACAGGTCTTCGTTGACTGCCAGCGCGTCGAGCCGCTCGTTGACATAGGCAGCGTCGATCGTGACGACCTTGCCGCTGGTTTCGCTGGCGGAGAACGATACTTCTTCCAGGAGCTTTTCCATTACCGTGTACAGGCGGCGCGCGCCGATGTTTTCGGTGCGCTCGTTGACCGAGAACGCGATTTCCGCCAGGCGCGTGATGCCTTCCTGCGAAAACTCGACTCTAACGTCTTCGGTGGCCAGCAGCGCCTCGTACTGCTTGGTCAGGCACGCATCGGTGCTGGTGAGAATGCGTTCGAAATCGGCAATCGACAGCGATTCCAGTTCCACGCGGATCGGGAAGCGGCCCTGCAGCTCGGGTATCAGGTCCGATGGCTTGGCCAGGTGGAATGCGCCCGACGCGATGAACAGGATGTGGTCGGTGCGAATCATGCCGTACTTGGTGTTGACCGTGGTGCCTTCCACCAGCGGCAGCAGGTCGCGCTGTACGCCGGCGCGCGAGACATCGCCACCGCCGATTTCGGAACGCGTGGCGATCTTGTCGATCTCGTCGAGGAACACGATGCCGTTCTGTTCGACGTTCTGGATCGCCTTCTGCTTCATTTCCTCGTCGTTGATCAGCTTGGCAGCTTCCTCGTCGACCAGGAACTTCATCGCTTCCTTGATCTTGACCTTGCGCGCTTTTTTACGCGTGTTGCCGATGCCCGAGAACATCGATTTGATCTGTTCGGTCATTTCTTCCATGCCCGGCGGCGCCATGATTTCCATTTGCGGACCGGCATCGGCGATTTCGATCTCGATTTCTTTTTCGTCGAGCTCGCCCTGGCGCAGGCGCTTGCGGAAGGTCTGGCGCGTGCTGTCGCCTTCCTTCGGTGCGTCGGTCGCGGTGCTATTGCCAGGCTGGAAGCCGAAGTCGCGCGGTGGCGGCAGCAGGATGTCCAGCACGCGGTCTTCTGCTGCGTCTTCGGCGCGTGCGCGCACCTTGGCCATTTCGGCCAGGCGGGTTTGCTTGATGCCGATGTCGATCAGGTCGCGGATGATGGTGTCCACGTCGCGGCCCACGTAACCGACTTCGGTAAACTTGGTGGCTTCGATCTTGATGAACGGCGCATCGGCCAGCTTGGCCAGGCGACGGGCGATCTCGGTTTTACCCACGCCGGTCGGCCCGATCATGAGGATGTTCTTGGGCGTGATTTCGTGGCGCAGCGGTTCTTCGACCTGCTGGCGGCGCCAGCGGTTGCGCAGGGCGATTGCCACTGCCTTCTTGGCCTTGCCCTGGCCGACCACGTGTTTGTCGAGTTCGCCGACGATTTCCTGGGGAGTCATGTTCATGCGGGTTCCAGTGTTTCGATGATGTGGTTCAAGTTGGTGTAGATGCACAACTGGCCGGCGATCGTCAGTGATTTTTTGACCACGTCCGCAGGCGAGAGTTCCGTATTTTCTACCAGCGCCTTGGCGGCCGACTGGGCGTACGTGCCGCCCGAGCCGATCGCGCCCACGCCGTCTTCGGGCTCAAGCACGTCGCCGTTACCGGTGATCACCAGGGTCGATTCGCTGTCGGCCACCAGCAGCATCGCTTCGAGGCGGCGCAGCACGCGGTCGGTGCGCCAGTCCTTGGCCAGTTCGACCGAGGCGCGCAGCAGGTTGCCCTGGTGTTTTTCCAGTTTGCCTTCGAAGCGGTCGAGCAGGGTGAAGGCGTCGGCGGTGCCGCCGGCGAAGCCGACCAGGACCTTGCCGTTATACACCTTGCGCACCTTGCGGGCCGTGCCCTTCATGACGATGTTGCCGAGCGTGACCTGGCCATCGCCGCCGAGCGCGACTTCCTTGCCGCGTCGCACGCACAAGATGGTGGTGCCGTGAAATTGTTCCATGTTGACCTCAAATATTCAGTTGGTTGATGCCGCACTGCGTCTTGAAGGGGGAAATGGGGACGGAAAACGCAATTGCAATCCCCGCGCCCTGCACGGCGCCAGGGCAAAAAAAAGCACGCGGGGATTAGGCGCGTGCTTGGGTAGGTATTGCCTGGCGGTTAATCGCCGTACAGCTTTTGCTTCAGTTCGCGGCGCTGCTGCGCTTCCAGAGACAGCGTGGCGGTCGGGCGGGCGATCAGGCGCGGGATGCCGATCGGCTCGCCGGTCTCTTCGCACCAGCCGTAGTCGCCGCCGTCGATGGCCACGATCGATTGCTGGACTTTTTTGAGCAGCTTGCGCTCGCGGTCGCGCGTGCGCAGTTCCAGCGCGTGCTCTTCCTCGATGGTGGCGCGGTCGGCCGGATCGGGGACCAGCACGGTTTCGCGCAGGTGCTCGGTGGTTTCGCCGGCGTTCTTGAGCAGCTCTTTTTCAAGCTGTTGCAATTTCGCCTTGAAAAACGCCATCTGCGCCGGGTTCATGTAGTCCTTCTCATCCATTTTGAGAATTTCTTCTTCGGTCAGGATGCGTTCGGCTGCGGTCGATTTATTAGTTTTAGTGGTCATAACTTCGCTTACCTTCGATACGACAGAGTTTTCAAATTGATCAGCAGAAGGGCCCCAGGCCGTTGCGCTGCACCGGTATCCGCCAGTGGGCTTGCCAGCTTGCAGATGGTGTGGTGTTTATGCTATCCCCACAAAACCCGGATAGTTTATACCAGACATTGTTCTAATCCGCTAATAAAGATATCTTTTGGCAGATTTTTACCTATAAATACCATTTTGCTGCCACGGACCTCGTTTTCACCCCATTTTGCGCCGAGGTCGCTCCCCATGATCTGGTGCACGCCCTGGAACACCACCTTGCGATCGGCATCCTGCATTAACAATACGCCTTTATAGCGCAGCATGCGAGGACCATAGACATTGACCAGCCCGCCAAGGAATTCGTCGAGCTTGGCGGTGTCGAACGGACGTGTACTTTTGAAGACAAACGCGGCGATGTCGTCGCTGTGGTGGCCGTGATGGTGGTTATGCTCGTGCCCGTGATCATGGTGACCATGATTGTGGCCGCAATGTTCGTCATGGACGTGGTCGTCGTCATGGGTCTGGTCGGTGGCCAGGAAATCCGGGTCAAGCTCGAGCTTGTCGTTGAGGTTGAAGCCTTTCAGGTCCATCACCTCGGCCAGCGGCGCGCGGCCGAAGTCGGCGGTGCTGATCGGCGCGCGCGGGTTGATGCGTTTCAGGCGCGCGGTCAGCGTGGCCAGTTCTTCCGGCGTGACCAGGTCGGTTTTCGAGAGCAGCAGCTTGTCGGCAAAACCCACCTGGCGCTGGGCTTCCTCGTGCTGGTCCAGCTGGTCCATCGCGTGGCGCGCATCGACCACCGTCACCACGGCGTCAAGCATGAAGTGAGCGCCTACTTCTTCGTCCACGAAGAAGGTTTGCGCCACCGGGCCCGGGTTGGCCAGGCCGGTGGTTTCAATCACCACGCGATCAAACGTGAGCTCGCCGGCTTCGCGCTTTTGCGCCAGGCTGGACAGCGCCACGATCAGGTCGCCGCGCACGGTGCAGCAGATGCAGCCGTTGTTCATTTCGACGATTTGCTCGCCGCTGTCCTGGACCAGGATTTCGTTGTCGATGTTTTCCTGGCCGAACTCGTTTTCAATCACGGCTATGCGCATGCCGTGCGGTTCCTGCAGGATGCGGTTGAGCAGCGTGGTCTTGCCGGCGCCAAGAAAGCCGGTCAGGATCGTGGTAGGTATCATATTCGCGCGCCAGTCTGTTGTGTGGGTCCCCTAGATGGGGATCAAGTGCAAAAATGCAATCGCTGATTATGCCGGAAAATTAATCGGAACCATGTTTCGTCCGATTGAGGCGCGTCAGTACGTCCAGCAGCTTATTTGATCTTGGCGCGCGGATGCGCTTTGTCATACACGTCGGCCAGGTGCTGGAAGTCGAGCGCCGTGTATACCTGGGTGGAACTGATGCTGGCATGCCCCAGCATGTCCTGCACCGCCCGCAGGTCTCCCGACGATTGCAATACGTGCGACGCAAACGAGTGGCGCAACATGTGCGGGTGCACATGCACCGGCGCGCCGCTGGCCACGCCGTGCGCCTGCAAGCGCTGCTGGATCACGCGCGGCGACACGCGGGTGCCGCGTGTGCTTAAAAACAAGGCAGCGCTGTCGTCATTGGGAGTAGGGCGCACCGCCAGCCAGGCCGCCAGCGCGGTCATTGCCGCGCTGCCCACCGGCACCACGCGGCGCTTGTTGCCCTTGCCGGTCACGACCACTTCGCGGTTTTCCAGCACTACCCAGCCGAGCGCATCCTTGCCGGGTGTGACGTCGAGGCCGGCCAGTTCCGATACCCGCAAGCCGCTGGAATACAGCAACTCGAACATGGCGCGGTTGCAGAGCTCGGCCGGTTCTGCGCCGCCTTTGCCATCGCTGCCGGCGGCGCGCAGTTGCATATGGGACGGCGCCACCAGCTGGACCGCGTCGTCCACCGACAGCGCCCGTGGCAAAGTTTTGGCGCGCTTGGGGGCACGCACGCCTTGCACCGGGTTGGCGGCGAGGGTGGTCTGGGTACCGAGCCAGTCGAAAAAGCCACGCCAGCTCGAGAGCTTGCGGGCGATCGAACGCGGATCGAGCTCGAGCGCATGCAGCTTCGACGTCAGGCGGCGAACCAGGAAATGATCGATATCGGTCCAGTCGCGGCCTTCGGCCAGCGTACGCAGTTCGACCAAGTCGCGGCCATAGGCGGCGGTAGTGTTGTTGGAGAGTTGCCGGCCGTGGCGCAGGTGCGCCAGGTAGTCGGCGATCCAGTCGCGGTCCGCTGTCGGGCCAGCAGCAGATTTAGCAGCGGGCACGACAGCAGCAGGCACCGCAGCAAGTGAGCCAAGAGCGGGCTCTGCCTTCGTGCCGGCAGCGTTGGCCGCCCTTGCAGCATCGGTCACACCGGCGCCCGCGCCAGCCATGGTCAGGCCAGCAGCCAGGCCAGGGCGGTGCTGCTGGTTTCGCCCATGTGGACCAGGAAGTCGGTGGCCATCAGCGAGGTAAAGCGGTTGGCATCGGCCGACCCCATCACCAGCAAACCGAAAGCCTGCTTGTCGCCGGTCTTGCGCAGCGGGATGATCACGGTGGAGACCACGCTGGCTGAGTCATCGAGCCAGCGCACGGCTTCAAAATCCTTGTTGCTGCCGCAGTAAGGGGACAGCAGGCTGTTGGCGAAAATGCGCACATCTTCGGTCACGCCCTTGGTGAACCATTCGTCGGCGTAGTCGGGCGCGGTGTTCCACAGGCGCACGGTCACTTGCGGCACGTCGAACGCGGATTTCAGGCCGCTGACCACCGAGTGTGGCATGGAACCCACATCTTCCGCTTCCAGCAGCACCTTGGTCCAGCGGTGGAACTTGTTGGCGATGGCTTCGTTTTCCGACGCCAGGCGCATCAGATTGCTCATGCGCAGTTCCAGCGTCTTGTATTTCTCGCGCATCACTTCCATTTGCCGTTCCTGCAACGAGACGGTGCGGCCCATCATGGGGCTGGCAAGCTTGATTTCACCGAGCAAATCGGCGTGTTCGACGAAGAAATTCGGATGCTCGGTGAGGTATTGCGCGACTAGTGTGGAATCCAGTGGGACGGTCATGGCTGCTCTATCGAAATCGGGGTGGGAACTAGCCGACCATTCTACCCGACACGGGCAGAAAAGACGGACAAGGTTGCCCTTGTCCGTGCTTGCCCCTGCAGCCGTCAGAAGTTGTGGTGGATGCCGACGCTGACGAAGTTGAACGCGGTGACCGCTTTCTTGCGCGTGGCATCCGCATACAGGTAGGTACGCGGCGACAGGTTGTAGTCGTAACCGACCGAGTACTGGCGGGTTTTGGCGATGCCCGGATCATTGAACTGGTTGTCCGGGCGTTTCTGGCCATAGCCGGCCCGGATCAGACCCGCACCGAGCGTGTAGTTGGCGCCCAACACCCAGCCCTTGGTTTCAGGATTGATGAACACGCTTTCTTGCTGGTCCTGCTTCTGGTACGTGGCCATCAGCTTGAGCGGCTCGATCGGCTTGAACCAGCCGCCCACCGACCACAGCGTGGTGTCCACCGCGTTGCGCTCGTAGGCGGCGTAGGCGGAGAACTTGCCTTGCGTGGCCGTGGCGCTGACCGAGTACGGCACCACGGCTGCCTGGCTGTTGGCCGGGAACTGCGGCGCCAGCGCGGTGCCCCGGCCGATGATGGCCGGGTTGTTGTTGGCTTCCTTGGACGCCACCGTGACGTTGAGCTGGAAGATGCCGGCGATCAGCGGCGTGTTGTAGAACACGGCGTTGGAGAAGCGGTTGAGCGAGTTGCCGGCCGGGCTGAGCGGATCGCTGGTGTAACCGGCCACTTGCAGGTCGGTCTGGTAACCGGCCACGGCGGGCATGCCGCTCCAGGGTTCGTACGCGGTACTGGTTTCCTGGAAGGCGGTCAGGCCACGGCCGAGACGCACCGTGCCGAAGTCTCCTTGCAAGCCCACCCGCGACTGGCCCTGGAACAGTGGACGGGAGTTGCTTTCGATGGTGCCAGTATCGGGCTCGTAGCGGATCTCGAGCTGGAACAGGGCCTTCAGGCCGCTGCCCAGGTCTTCGACGCCGCGAAAGCCCAGCTTGTTGTTGTCGCGCTTGCCCACCACGGTGGGCGTGTTGGGGCCGCTGCGATTGGCAATGCCGGCATCGAGCGTGCCGTAGATGGACACCGACGATTGCGCATGCACGCCGCATGAGGTGCCAGCGAGCGCGCCGGTCAGTGCCAGGGCCACGAGAGATTTTTTCATTGATAGGTTCCTTTTTTAAGTAGATCGAACAAGCGTCCGCCGCTGTATCGGTACTGGTAGGTCCTTGGTTCGGAACCTTAAAGGCTCGCCGGGAAAATTGCGCGGGAGTGGTCGATTGAAGAGGCCAGTCTTGGTTGAAAGCCCCGCAACGACAGCTGCTTGTGGTTTTTTTGAAACGCGGGTGTGGGCCCGCCAGGTACGCTTTCTTTGCAAGGGGTTACGCTAACTCCTTTCAATCGGGCACTAAAACAGCTCTAGCCTACAAGCGCGGGCAGGGTGCTCGATTTGTGAGAGATCAAGCCGTGGCGCGGTTTTCCTAGGATGTGGCGTGGATCGCACGCTACACTGGACGACAACTCCGCACTTCCCAACCCTCTGTTCCTGATCAATCTTTCCCCGCCTAAACGATGGTCAATCGAGCTGAACTAGGCGTCATCCGTGGCGCGCGCGCCGGCGATCCCGCTTGCCAGCTGGCCCTGGGCAAGCTGTACCTGTTCGGCGGCGCCAGCCTGCCGCGCAACATGCCCACCGCGCTGCACTGGCTCAACCGCGCGGCCCGCCAGCAGCAGGCTGAAGCGTGGATGCTGATCGGCAGCCACGTGCCGTTCGAGCATGCGCGGCACTGCGTGGACGAAGTGTTGCCGTGGTACGAGCGCGCCTTCGCGGCCGGGATCGAGCAGGCTGGACTGGTGCTGGCGCAACTGGCGCCGCCGAGCGATGCGACAACGCAGGAGGCCTTTCGGTACAAGGCGCGCTTTGAAGCACCGCCAGTCGAGTCTGCATTGCAGGGGCTGGCGTCGCTGCATGGTCGTGAGTGCGTCGCAGGCAGTAGTGAGCAGGCCGCAGGCAGTTGGCAGCCAGTGCCGGAGCATTGCAAACAGGGCGCAGAGAATCGAGAAAAAAGTGCAGAGAATCGAGGCGCAAGCGCAGCGCAGCGAGAGCAGGGTGCAGCGGAGCGAGAGCAGGGTGCAGCGAGTCGGGAGCCGGGTGCCGCGCCGCGAGAACCGTCCGCAGAAAATCGCGAACAGGCCGCGCAGGCCGGCGACCGTGCGGCGCAACTGGCGCTTGGTTTGTGGTTCGCGCGCCTGCAGCGCGATGGCAGTCGGCAGCCGGACGGCATCGCCACCGTCAACTTCAAGCGCGCGATCCGCTGGCTCACGCTGGCCGGTGAACAGGGCGATCCTAATGCCTGGTTTGCGCTCTCGCGCATCTACATGAAACCGGAGTTTTCGCAGCGCAGCGTGGCCGAGGCGCAGGTCTGCCTCGAGCGTGCAGCCGAATTGGGCCATCGCGGCGCGCAGCTCGAGTGCGGCCTCTACGCGTGGCGTCACCGCCGCCAAGAAGCGGGCAGCGACGTGCGCGCCGTGTACTGGTTGCAGCAAGCGGCGGCCCAGGGGTGCGAGCAGGCGCAGCGGCAGTTGGCGCGCATCGCCCCGGCGCCTCGTGCGGCCGCGTGGGGCCAGGCACTGCTGGCCCTGGCGCCGGCAGCATTGCACACGCTGGCCATGCGCCAGCCGTTGCTGGCGGCGCGGCTGATGCTGGCACGTGCCTTCGGTTTGAACCGGGCCGAAGCGTTGTTACTTGATGTGAAAGAGGCCGATCACGGCCATTGCCTGGTGGTCGATATCCGCGCCAGTTACGGACGCAGCAAGCGCCGCCTGATTGCGCTGCGCACGGCGCAGGACCGGCAACTGCTGGACCAGGTGGTGGCGCAGTTCGACCGGTTTGATGGCTGCCTGGAAGGGAATTACCGCCAGCGCTTGTACCGCCTCAAGACCTGCTTGCCGGCGCTGGCGGACGAACCTTCGCCGGCTTGAAACCCACCGGCTTGAAACCCGCCGGCTTGAAACCCACCGGTTTGAGGCCCGCCGGCTTGAAGCCCATCGACTTGAAAACCGCTGGCTTCAAGCCCATCGACTTGAAACCGCTGGCTTCAAGCCCATCGACTTGAAACCGCTGGCTTGAAACCCACCGGCTTGAAGCCCAACAGCTTGAAGCTCATAAGGCATGCGCAGCGCTGGCAGCCTGGCTAGTTAAATCTCGATCTCGCCCTCGAACACCGTCACCGCCGGCCCCGTCAACAGCACTGGCTCACCCTCGCCAGCCCAGCTGATCGACAACTGTCCGCCGCGCGCATCGACCCGTACCGGGCTGTCGAGCACGCCACGGCGGATACCGGCCACTGCGGCCGCGCAGGCGCCGGTGCCGCAAGCGAGCGTCTCGCCCACGCCGCGCTCGAACACGCGCAGCTTGACGTGCTGGCGGTCGAGCACTTGCATGAAGCCGGCATTGACGCGGTTGGGGAAGCGCACATGGTGTTCGATCAGCGGGCCGGTCAGTTCCACCGGCGCCGTCTCGACGTCATCGACGATCTGCACCGCGTGCGGGTTGCCCATCGAGACCGCCGAGATCAGCACGGTTTCGCGCGCGCCGCCCAGTTCCAGCAGCAGCGGCCACAGCGTGTCCTGCGCCTGGGCTTCGCCCTGCAAGCCCTCGGCATCGAACGGTACCCTGGCCGGTTCCAGCACCGGTGCGCCCATGTTCACGGTGATGCTGCCATCGAGTTCGAGGCGCGGCGCGATGATGCCGGCCTTGGTTTCCACCGTGATGCTGCGCTGGTCGGTCAGGCCTTTTTCCGCCACGAATTTGACGAAGGCGCGCGAACCATTGCCGCATTGCTCGACTTCGCCGCCGTCGGCGTTGAAGATGCGGTAGCGGAAGTCGCAGCCGGGTTGCGTCGGCTTTTCCACCAGCAGGATCTGGTCGGCGCCCACGCCGAAGCGGCGGTCGCCCAGCAGTTGCCATTGCGCCGGGGTGAAGTCGATGTGCTGGTTGATGCCGTCGATGACCACGAAGTCGTTGCCGGCGCCGTGCATTTTGGTGAATTTGAGTTTCATAGTTTATTTACGACGTGGATACAACGATGGTTCGCCATTCGGGCGGGTCTTGAAGCGCTTGTGCGTCCAGAAATATTCAGCCGGGGCTTCGCGCACGCGCTCCTCGATGAATTCGTTCATGCGGCGGGTGGCGGCCACCATGTCGGGGCCGGGGTAATTGTCCCACACCGGGTAGAATTTCACACGCCAGCCCTGGTAATTCGGCAGGAACGTGGCGATCACCGGCATCACCTGGGCGCCGGTGGTGGCGGCGATGCGCGCGGTGGCGGTCAGGGTCGCCGCGTCGATGCCGAAGAACGGCACGAACTCGGCATCCTTCTCGCCGAAGTCCATGTCCGGCAGCATGAAGTACGGCAGCTTGTCGCGCAGCGCGCGCAGGATCGGCTTGATGCCGTCCTGTCGCGTGAACAATTTCACCGGCTTGAACCGGGCGCGGCCGGCGCGCAGCACCTGGTCGAACGCGGCATTCTTTTGCGTCACGTACATCGACGACGCGCTGGCCACCATCGCGATCGACGCGCCGGCCACGTCCAGGCACACGAAATGCGGGCACAGCAAAATAGTCGGCTTGGCTGTCATTTCCGCCACCGGTACCGGGCCCGGTTCTACTTTGATCAGGCGGTTCAGGCGCGCTTCCGACGCCCACCACAGGATGCCGCGCTCCCAGATGCTGCGCGCATAGGCTTGGAAATGCTGGCGCGCCAGCGTTACCCGTTCGGCCTCGGTCAGCTCAGGCATGCACAGGCGCAAGTTGGTCAGCGTGATCTCGCGCCGCGCGCGCAGGAAGATAAACAGCAGGCTGCCGGTGAACTTGCCAAAACGGCCCAGCACGGGCAAGGGCAGCCAGTGCAGCAGCCACATCAATCCGAGTACTAACTTCATGCTGCTTCTCCAGTCTGTGGCGCATCGATGCCGTGGGGCACCTTGTAGCGGTTGTAGCTCCAGTAGTACTGGGTGGGATTACGCGCGATCAGGTGCTCCATCGCGGTGTTGATCGCCTGTGCCTGGCTGGCGGTGTCGCCGTCCAGCGACTCGGTAAACGGCACGAAGTGGATCACGTAGCCCTTTCCACCCGGCAGACGCTCGGCGTACGTGACGATCACGGTGGCGTTGCCCATCTGCGCCAGCTTGGCGGGCAGGGTCATGCTGTAGGCGTCGCGGCCGAAAAAGGTGGCCCATACGCCTTCGCCTTCCTGCGGCACCTGGTCGGGCAGCAGGCCGATCGGCTGGCCTTTTTTGAGGAACTTGGCCAGCATGCGCACGCCGCTCATATTGGCCGGCGCCAGCAGCAGGTTCTTGCGCGCGCGCGCGCCTTCGATCAGCGGCTTCAAGGCCTCTTTTTTCGGCGGCCGGTACATCACCATCAGCTCGGTGCGCAGGGCGATTTCCTGGGCCACGATTTCAAAGCAGCCCAGGTGGGGCGTGAGGAACACGATGCCGCGCCCGGCGTCGAGCTCGGTTTGCACGAGTTGCCAGTTTTCCAGCGTGGCGTGGCGCGACACGCGCGCCGGATCGGCGCACCAGATGAAGGGCAATTCGATAATGCTTTTACCGGCTTCGGCCACGGCGGCCGACAGGTGCTGCGAGTAGCCGGCCTGGGTCATGTTGTCGCGCATGCGGCGCCGGTACGACGGGGATGCCAGGTACACCACCCATCCCAGCGCACTGCCGGCGGCATGCAGGAAGGACAAGGGAAATACGGAAAGGAAACGAAAAATGGGTACGAGCATGAAAGTGTTGTGTGCCTGTGTTTATGCTTGCCTGGTTGCTGGACGAGAAGCAAGTTTTTTTAAAAAAGCGTAAAATAACACGTTAGTAGGAACCGCTGAGTTAATGACAACTTGCGATGCGGGATATAAATATCGCTAAAGCGTCGCAACCCCCGTTGGTGCGCGACAACCATTTTTACCGCCATTTCCAGGAGTTGCGATGTCTAATGATTACCTCTTCACTTCCGAATCTGTCTCGGAAGGCCACCCCGACAAAGTTGCGGACCAGATCTCCGATGCGATTCTGGACGCCATCCTGACCCAGGATCCGAAAGCGCGCGTTGCCGCCGAAACCCTGTGCAACACCGGTCTGGTGGTGCTGGCTGGTGAAATCACCACCCACGCCAATGTGGATTATATTCAAGTTGCCCGCGAAACCATCAAGCGCATTGGTTACGACAATACCGACTTCGGTATCGACTACCGTGGTTGCGCCGTGCTGGTCGCCTATGACAAGCAGTCGCCCGACATCGCCCAGGGCGTGGACGAAGGCGCAGGTATCGACCTCGACCAGGGCGCCGGCGACCAGGGCCTGATGTTCGGCTACGCCTGCGACGAAACCCCGGAACTGATGCCAGCCGCCATCCACTACGCTCACCGCCTGGTCGAGCGCCAGTCGCAGCTGCGCAAGGACGGCCGCCTGCCATGGCTGCGCCCGGACGCCAAGTCGCAAGTGACGCTGCGTTACGTCAACGGCCGCCCGGTGGCCGTGGACACCGTGGTGCTGTCCACCCAGCACGCGCCGGAAATGCAACATAAACAGATCGAAGAAGCGGTGATCGAAGAGATCATCAAGCAAGTGCTGCCGCGCGAATGGCTGACTGACACCAAGTACCTGGTCAACCCGACCGGTCGCTTCGTCATTGGCGGTCCGCAAGGCGATTGCGGCCTGACCGGCCGCAAGATCATCGTGGACACCTACGGTGGCGCCAGCCCGCACGGCGGCGGCGCATTCTCCGGTAAAGATCCGACGAAAGTGGACCGTTCGGCAGCGTATGCCGCCCGCTACGTGGCCAAGAACGTGGTCGCTGCCGGCCTGGCGCGCCAGTGCCAGGTGCAGGTGTCGTACGCGATCGGCGTGGCGCGTCCGATCAACATCACCGTGTACACCGAAGGCACGGGCGTGATTCCTGACGAGCAAATCGCCAAGCTGGTGATGGAGCATTTCGACCTGCGTCCGAAAGGCATCGTGCAGATGCTGGACCTGCTGCGTCCGATCTACGCCAAGACCGCCGCGTACGGCCACTTCGGCCGCGAAGAGCCGGAATTCACGTGGGAGCACACCGACAAGGCGGCGATCCTGCGCGATGCGGCCGGCCTGAAATAAGCTTGTCGTTTCTGCCAGGGTGGTGATGCTGCCCTGCATGTTTTAGCACGTTGCACGTCGTCACCGGCGCGCAACGATGCTAGAATGCCCCTTCCGAGGAGCGCTGCGACGAATCCTTTTCGCCAGGCTCGGAATCTGCAACCGCGCTCACGTTACTTTTTTCTAACTGAAAGGAGGGCGTGATGAACGCCGTACTCAAACCTCTGCAAGACTACCTGGTCGCCAATATCTCCCTGTCCCCGTGGGGCGACAAGGAAATCAAGATCGCTGAAACCGAAATGCCGGGCCTGATGGCCATCCGCGACGAATTCGCCGCTGCCCAGCCGTTGAAAGGCGCGCGCATCACCGGTTCGCTGCACATGACCATCCAGACCGCCGTGCTGATCCAGACGCTGGAAGCGCTGGGCGCCACCGTGCGTTGGGCTTCGTGCAACATCTACTCGACCCAGGACCATGCCGCTGCCGCCATCGCTGCCGCCGGCACCCCGGTGTTTGCCGTCAAGGGCGAAACCCTGGACGAATACTGGGATTACACCCACCGCATCTTCGAGTGGCCAGCGGATGCCGCCGGCAACCCGGTGTACTCGAACATGATTCTCGATGACGGCGGCGACGCCACCTTGCTGCTGCACATTGGCGCGCGCGCCGAGCAGGACATCTCGGTGGTCGGCAACCCGACCTCGGAAGAAGAAATCTGCCTGTTCAATGCCATCAAGGCCAAGCTGGCGATCGACCCGACCTGGTACTCGAAACGCCTGCCGCAAATCCTCGGCGTGACCGAAGAAACCACCACCGGCGTGCACCGCCTGTACCAGATGCACAAGGAAGGCAAGCTGGCCTTCCCGGCCATCAACGTCAACGACTCCGTGACCAAGTCGAAGTTCGACAACCTGTACGGTTGCCGCGAATCGCTGGTCGATGGCATCAAGCGCGCGACCGACGTCATGATCGCCGGTAAAGTGGCTGTCATCGCCGGTTACGGCGACGTGGGCAAGGGCTCGGCCCAGGCCATGCGCGCGCTGTCGGCGCAAGTGTGGGTGACCGAGATCGATCCGATCTGCGCGCTGCAAGCCGCGATGGAAGGCTACCGCGTGGTGACCATGGATTATGCCGCCGAACACGGCGACATCTTCGTGACCTGCACCGGCAACTATCACATCTTGACCGAAGAGCACATGCTCAAGATGAAGGATCAGGCGATCGTCTGCAACATCGGCCACTTCGACAACGAAATCGACGTTGCTGCGCTGAAGAAATACACCTGGGAAAACATCAAGCCACAGGTCGATCACGTGATCTTCCCGTCGGGCAAGCGCATCATCCTGCTGGCCGAAGGCCGCCTGGTGAACCTCGGTTGCGGTACCGGCCACCCGTCGTACGTGATGAGCTCGTCGTTTGCGAACCAGACCATCGCCCAGATCGAACTGTTTGCCAACACCGCCAACTACCCGGTCGGCGTGTACGTGCTGCCGAAGCACCTGGACGAAAAAGTCGCGCGCCTGCAGCTGAAAAAGCTCAACGCCCAACTGTCCGAGCTGACCCCGGAGCAAGCGGCCTACATCAACGTGTCCGTCGAAGGCCCTTACAAGCCTGACACCTACCGCTATTAATTAGCGCTGGTTGAATAGGGTCGGCGGAGTTTGCCGGCCCTGTTTTTTATCGACTTTTAGCAGCGAGAATCTATATTATGCGTTTGGTCCTTACCTGGCTAATCAATGCGGTTGCCCTGCTGGCAATCCCTTACCTGATGCATTCCGTTAATGTCACAAGCATTAGCGCCGCCCTCTTTGCCGCGCTCGTACTGGCCCTGGTCAATACGCTGATCCGCCCCGTGCTGCTGATCCTGACGTTGCCCGTGACCGTGGTGTCGCTGGGACTGTTTATCTTCATCATCAATGGCTTTTCGTTCTGGCTGGCGGCGCAATTCGTGCCCGGCTTTAGCGTTGACAGCTTCATGTCGGCTGTCGGTGGCGCGCTGTTGTACAGCATTATTTCCTGGGCCCTGTCTACCTTACTTTTGAAGAACGCAGATGGCTAATCATAATTTCAGTATTGAATTCTTTCCGCCCAAGACGGCAGAAGGAGCGGACAAGCTGCGCGCCACGCGCGCCAAGCTGTCCGAACTGAAACCCAAGTATTTTTCCGTGACCTTCGGCGCCGGCGGCAGCACCCAGCGCGGCACGCTCGACACGGTGGTGGAAATCCTGGCCGCCGGCGAAGACGCCGCGCCGCACCTGTCGTGCGTGGGCGGTTCGCGCGAGTCGATCCGCGCCATCCTGGCCGAGTTCAAGTCGCATAACATCCGCCGCATCGTGGCGTTGCGCGGCGACCTGCCCAGCGGCTACGGCGGGGCAGGTGAATTCCGCTACGCCAACGAGCTGGTCGAGTTCATCCGCCAGGAAACCGGCGACTGGTTCCGCATCGAAGTGGCAGCCTATCCCGAGGTGCACCCGCAGGCGAAATCGCCGCAGGACGACCTGCTGGCGTTCGAGCGCAAGATCAAGGCCGGCGCCAACGCCGCGATCACCCAGTATTTTTACAATGCGGACGCGTACTTCCAGTTTGTCGAGCAAACCCGCAAGCTGGGCATCGATGTGCCGATCGTGCCGGGCATCATGCCGATCCTGAACTACACGCAGCTGATGCGTTTTTCGGACATGTGCGGCGCCGAGATTCCGCGCTGGGTACGCCTCAAGCTGGCCAGCTTCGGCGACGACTCGGCCTCGATCAAGGCGTTCGGGCTCGACGTGGTGACGCAGCTGGGCGAGCGCCTGCTGGCTGGCGGCGCACCGGGGCTGCATTTTTACAGCATGAACCAGGCGGCACCGACCACGGCGCTGTGGCAGCGGCTGGTATAACTGTCAGCGTGGCGTTGGTTCGGTGATCATCCGGTCCAGCGCCACATCGTGCAAGTCCGCGTCAAACCCCACCTGCAACGCCGAATAGGCAATTCCCACCGTCACCGGCCGTGGCGTCCTTGCCAACGTCCGGTCATAAAACCCTCCGCCATACCCAAGCCGGTATCCCCCCGCATTGAACCCCAGGCACGGCACCAGCAACGCCGCCGGGTAGTCTTGCAGCCGCAAATCGGCCGGCACCGCCACCCCCATGCCATCCCTGACCATCGCCTCGCCGATGCGCCAGTCGGCAAATTCGAGGGCCGCGTCGCGGGCGACCACCACCGGCAGCAGCAGCCGCGCACCGAGGCGTTCCAGCTCCGCGTAAGCAGCCGACAGATCGGGCTCGCCGCGCAGCGGCCAGTACACGCCCAATGTGGCCGGTTGCGCCGCGTGCCACCACGCCACTACCTGGCGGCCGATGTCCCGGTCCCATTGCGCCCGCGACTCCGTATCGAAGGCGCGCCGCGCGGCCAGCAGTTGCTGCCTTAATTCTCCCTTGCCCGGTGCGGATGGGGCTATTGCTTCGTTCTCGCTGCGTGGTATTCTAGGGTCGCTGGTCATGGTTGGTTCTACTCAGGTTCAAGACAGGTTCAAGACTAATAGAGAGTTGCACATTGATTTCCGTTTCGAAATGGATCGCCGGCGCAGTGGGCGCCATGGTGGCCGTCACCGCCTTTGCCCAATCCGAGGATATCGGCGCTGAAACCCGGCGCGAGGACGATGCCTTCCTGCTCATGCGCGACGCCGTGCGCAAGGACGAGACGTCCAAGGTCGATTTCTACGCCGCGCGCCTGGCCAATTATTCGATTCCGTCGTACGTCGACTATTATCGGCTCAAAGCGCGCCTGCGCGATGCTTCGCAGGCGGAAATTCGCGGCTTCATGCAGCGCTACCAGGGCCAGGCCATCGTCGATCGGCTGCGCAACGACTGGCTGCTCGAACTGGGCCGCACCCGCGACTGGACCACCTTCGACGAACAACTGCCGCTGTTCGTCCTCAACGACGACACCCAGCTCAAATGCTACGCGCTGCAATCGCGCGCGATCAAGGGCCAGAACGTCGCCAGCGAGGCGCGCGCGCTGCTGATTTCCCCCAACGGCTACGGCGAGCCGTGCGCGGGCCTGATCGGCACCCTGTACCAGGCCCGCCAGTTCGACGCCGACGACCTTTACACGCAGTTGCGCCTGTCCGGCGAGTTCAATTCCACCGGCCAGGCGCGGCGCATCGTCGCGCTGCTCGGCGGGCCCGATAAAAAAGTCGTGCAGGCGATCGATTTGCCCGCAGTGGCCGTGGCCAAGGGGCCGGGTAACGGGCGCACCGAACATGAAATCTTCATCGTTGCCGTGGGCCGCCTGGCCAAGACCAGCATCAAGCTGGCCACGCTGGCGCTCAACAAGGCCGCGTCCAGGCTGACAGCGCAGGAGCAGCGCGCCGCCTGGGCGGCAATTGCGCTGCAATCGTCGTACTCGCTGTCGGACGACACCACCGGTTACTGGAAGCGGGCCGACGGCGCGCCGCTGTCGATCGACCAGGCCCAGTGGAGCACCCGCATCGCGCTGCGCAACGGCGACTGGCGCCAGGTGCACAAGAATATCGATGCCATGCCGGCCATCCTGCGCGAAGATCCCACCTGGATCTACTGGAAGGGCCGCGCCCTGATGGCCGACGGCAGCGATACCAGCCCGCCGTCGGGCGAGGCGCTGCGGCTGTTCAACAGCATTGCCGACCAGCCCAATTTCTATGGCCAGCTGGCGCGCGAGGAAACCGGCCGCCTGGTGTCGATCCCGCCGCCGGGCGCGCCGATCACCGCCGCTGAAATCGCGCCGATTGCCGCCAACCCCAACTTCCAGCGCGCGCTGAAATTCTTCAGCATGCGGCTGCGCTTCGAAGGCACGCGCGAATGGAACTGGGGCCTGCGCGGCCTGAGCGAACGCGAACACCTGGCCGCCGCCGAATACGCGCGCCAGAACCACATCCTCGACCGCATGGTCAACACGTCGGACCGCACCCGCGTGCTGGTCGATTACACCCAGCGCTTCCCGTCGCCGCACGACGACATCATGCACCCGGCCACCAAGACCCTGGGCCTCGACAAGGCCTGGGTGTATGGCCTGATCCGGCAAGAGTCGCGCTTCATCATGGACGCGCAGTCGCACGCGGGCGCGTCGGGCCTGATGCAGGTGATGCCGTCCACCGGCCGCTGGGTGGCGAAAAAACTGGGCCTGACCGACTTCGCGCAGGACATGCTCTCCGACGTCAAGACCAACATCATGCTCGGCACGAACTACCTGAACATGGTGCTCGGGAATATGGACGGCTCGCAGGTGCTGGCCACCGCCGCCTACAACGCCGGCCCGGGACGCTCGCGCACCTGGCGCGCGTCGCTGGACAAGCCGATGGAGTCGGCCGTGTTCATCGAGTCGATTCCGTTTTTCGAGACGCGCACCTACGTCAAGAACGTGATGTCCAACGCCAACTACTACGCCGCGCTGTTCGAGGGGCGGCCGCAGTCGCTCAAGGCGCGCATCGGCGTGGTCACGCCCAAGGGCTACACCCTGCAGGAAGAGCAGGAAACGACCTTCGCCCGCTGAACCGGCGGCGACCAGATTATTCATACATTAAATCCATCATGCAGACCACCCAACTCGATCCCAGCCTGTCCAACGCTTTGGCTGCCGCCCGTTCGCCCGGCCTGACCCTCGTCATCGGCAACAAGAATTATTCGTCATGGTCGATGCGGCCGTGGGTGGCGATGGCCGCGTTCGGCATCCCGTTCCAGGAAGTGCGCATCCTGCTCGACCAGCCTGACACCGCCAACCGCATCTGCAGCTACTCGGCCTGCGGCCGGGTGCCGGTGCTGCTGGCCGGCGAGATCACCATCTGGGACAGCCTGGCCATCGTCGAATACCTGGCCGAGCAGTTCCCCGAACTGCACCTGTGGCCGCAGGACGTGGCCGCGCGCGCCATGGCCCGCTCGATCTGCGCCGAGATGCACTGCGGTTTCACCGACCTGCGCAACGCCATGCCGATGAATATCAGCGCCAGCCTGCCGGGCAAGGGCCGCACCAATGGCTCGCAGGCCGACATCGGCCGCATCAGCGAGATCTGGGAAGAATGCCTGTCGCGCTTCGGCCACCACCAGTTTTTGTTTGGCGACTTCTCGATTGCGGACGCGTACTTCGCCCCCGTGGTGGCGCGCTTCCGCACGTATGGCGTCTCGCTGGCGCCGGCGCTGGACGCCTACTGCCAGCGTGTGCTGGCCCATCCGGCTGTCGCACGCTGGGTGACCGAAGCGCTGGCTGAAACCGAAACGGCGCCCAAGCACGACGCCGAGCTGCCGGATTGATGATGAAGATTTATGTCGTAGGCGGCGCCGTGCGCGACGAGTTGCTTGGCCTGCCGGTCAAGGACCACGACCACGTGGTGGTGGGCGCCACGCCCGATGACATGGTGGCGCAGGGCTACCGCCCGGTGGGCAAGGATTTCCCGGTGTTCCTGCATCCGAAGACGCAGGAGGAATACGCGCTGGCGCGCACCGAACGCAAGACCGCGCCCGGCTACAAGGGTTTTGTCTTCCACACGTCCACCGAGGTGACGCTGGAAGAAGACCTGGTGCGGCGCGACCTGACCATCAATGCGATTGCCCGCGCCGACGACGGCACGCTCACCGATCCGTTCGGCGGCCAGCGTGATATCGCCGCGCGCATCTTCCGCCACGTGTCCGACGCCTTTGCCGAAGACCCGGTGCGCATCCTTCGCGTGGCGCGCTTTGCCGCGCGCTATCCCGATTTTCGCGTGGCGCCCGAAACCAATGCGCTGATGCGGCAGATGGTGGAGCAGGGCGAGGTCGATGCGCTGGTGGCTGAACGCGTGTGGCAGGAACTGTCGCGCGGTCTGATGGAGCAGCAGCCGTCGCGCATGCTCGAGGTGCTGCGCGACTGCGGCGCACTGGCGCGCATCCTGCCCGAACTGGACGTCTTGTGGGGCGTGCCGCAGCCGGAAAAATGGCACCCGGAGATCGACACCGGCGCCCACATCCTGCAAGTGATCGACTGCGCCGCCCGCGCCAACCTGGAGCTGCCTGCGCGCGTGGCCTGCCTGATGCACGACCTGGGCAAGGGCGTGACGCCGCCCGACAACTGGCCGGCGCACCACGGCCACGAGGAACTCGGCGTAAAACTGGTGGAGCAGGTGTGCAAGCGCCTGCGGGTGCCCACCGACTGCCGCGACCTGGCCGTAATGACCGCGCGCGAGCATGGCAACGTGGGCCGCGCACTGCAACTGCGGCCCAACACGATCGTGAAGTTGCTGGAACGCTGCGACGCGTTCCGCAAGCCGGCGCGGTTTTCGCAAATGTTGCTGGCAACCGAGTGCGATTCGCGCGGGCGCATCGGACCGTCGGCCAGCTACCAGGATGCGCCTTTCCCGCAAGGGGCGTACCTGGAAACGGCAATGGCAGCCGCGCGCGCGGTGAACGCGGGCGAAATTGCGCAAAGGTGCCTCGACAACCCGCAACGCATCCCTGAATTCGTGCATCGGGAGCGGGTGAAGGCCGTCAACATCGCGCTCAATGCCGACGATGACGACGCCGCCGTGTAACCGGCACGGCCGCGCCGGGGTGCGGGGTTAGCGATGGCCCCCATCGACCTGTTCCAGAACCCGCTGCGCGCGCGCAGCAAAACCCCCGACGGCAAATACCGCCCGCGCGTGCCGGTCAAGCAGCTGCACCCGCGCGACCGGCGCCGCATGCGCCGTCACTTCCTCGACCTCGAACCGTCCGATCGCCTGCTGCGCTTCGGCACCGAACTGCCCGACGAGCAGATCGAGCGCTACGTCGCCGCCATCGATTTTTCGCGCGACATCGTATTCGGCGTGTACAACCGCGTGTTCCGGCTGGTGGCGGTGGGCCACCTGGCGTTCGCCCCGCGCGACGCCGCGCAGGACGCAGTGACCGACAAGGCGCGCGTGGCCGAATTCGGCGTGTCGGTCAGCCGCAGCGCGCGCGGCATCGGCGTCGGCTCGAAGATGTTCGAGCGCGCCGCCATCCACTGCCGCAACAACGATGTCGATACGCTGTACATGCACTGCCTGTCGTCCAACAAGACCATGATGCACATCGCCAAAAAGGCGGGCATGGAAATCCACCGCGAATACGGCGAGGCCGACGCCTACCTCAAGCTGCTGCCGGCCGATCCTTCCAGCGTGATGCAGGAAGCGCTCGACGAACAATTCGCCACTCTCGACTACACCTTCAAGGCCAACAAACGCGCCGCGTTGAAATGGCTGGAGCGCCTCACGTTCCGCAAGCCGAAAAAAAAGTAGTGCCTTTCTAGAACCTTTGCTGCCCGGACCGGAATGAACGGTCCGACAAGATACGCAACTGGCAGCGAGGCTCTCACTTACCGTGTCGCTGATTTCATCGATCCTGCCCTGGACCTGGGACGCCGCGTGCGGCGCGCACCTGTACGCCGCGTCGGCGTGGGACTTCCTGCGCCTGCTGCTGCTCTCGCCCGTGCTCGAAGAACTCGTGGTGCGTGCCGGTCTGCAGGAGTGGCTGATGCGGCGCTGGCCGGCTTCGGCGTGGCCGGTGCTGGTGTCGGCCGGCGCCTTCAGCCTGCTGCACCTGGGCAGCGGCTGGCACGTGGCGCTGGCGGTGCTGGGGCCGGGACTGGTGCTGGCGATGCTGTATGCGCGCACCCGCAGCTGGCGCTGGTGCGCGCTGGCGCACAGCGGCATGAATGCCTTTGCGATCTCCGTTTGCAGTATCTAAATTCACTTCAGGAGAACAGGCATGGGCGGGACAATGGGGACGGGATTGGCGGGACGTATGGCCGGGGCGGTATTGATCATCGGGGCGGCAGCAGCTGCGCCGCATGCAGGCGCCGCCGATGCGCTCAACGGCAGAAATTTGTATCTCAACGGCCCGGTGACCGGCGGCGCCAGTTGCGCGTCGTGCCACGGCGCCTCGCCGGCGGCCAATGTCAACGGCATCACGCGCGCGGCCAACCAGCCGTCCGTGATCGCCAATGCGATTGCCAATAATCGCGGCGGCATGGGCAGCCTGTTCACGGGCCGGTTCTCGTCCACCGAGCTGGAAGACCTGGCCGCGTTCATCGGCAACCCGAATGTGACCGCCGCGCCGGCAGCCTCGCTGGCGCCGGCCAGCCTGACGTTTACCGGCACCGCCATCGGCCAGACCAGCGGCCCGCTGTCCACTACGCTCAGCAACACCGGCAGCGCCGCGCTCAACATCGGCACCATCGCGCTGGGCGGCGCCGCTGCCGGCGATTACAGCATCGGCGGCGGCACCTGCGCCAACGGCGCGGCCATTGCCGCCGGCGCCAGCTGCACCGTGCAAACCAGTTTCCGTCCGACTGCCGCCGGCAGCCGCGCTGCCACGTTCACCATCACCCATAACGCCACCGGCGGCAGCAGCAGCGTGGCCCTCTCCGGCACCGGCAACAGCACGCCGCAAGCCACCATCGGCCTGTCGGCTGCCACCATCAACTTTGGCGCCCAGCTGACTGGCGCCGCGTCCGCGCCATCTACCGTCACCGTCACCAACAGCGGCCAGGCCGCGCTCACGTTCAGCAGCATCGTCGTGGGCGGCGCCAACGCCGGTATCTTCACGGTTGGCGGCACCTGCGCCACCGCCACTGCGGTGGCCGCCGGCGCCAGCTGCACCGTGACCGTTACCGCCACGCCAACCGCCGCCGGCGCCTTTGCCGGCACGCTGACGCTGGCGTCGAACGCTGCCAATGGCAGCGCCGGCGTGGGCTTGAGCGGCACCGCCAGCGCCGCCGCCCCGGCGGTGACCGCCACGCCATCGGCCATCGCCTTTGGCGCGCAGACCGTCAACACGCCTGCCGTTGCGCAGACCGTGGTACTGGCCAATACCGGCAACGTGGTCCTGAACATCGCCAGCATCGGCGTCACCGGCGCCGCCAGCGTCACCATCGCGGGCAGCGATTGCAGCAGCACGCTGGCCGTGGGCGCGCGCTGCTCGGTGCCGCTGCGCTTCGCACCGACCACCGCTGGCGCCATTGCCGCCACCCTGGCCGTCACGTCGAACGCTGCGCCGCTGCAAGTGGCGGTCACCGGCACCGGCAGCGCCCAGGCGGTTGGCGTGCCGGTCTTGTCCGAAGCCGGTCCGATCGCGTTTGCCGACACCCAGGTGGGCGCCACGGCCGCCGTGCACACGACCACCTTCAATAACGCCGGTACCGCTGCGCTGCGCATCGCCACGCTCACGCTGGGCGGCGCCAATCCCGGCGACTTCGTCCTCGGCGGCACCTGCGTGGCCAACGCCCAGGTGGGTGCCGGCGCCAGCTGCACCCTGACCACGGCGCTGCGTCCGACGGCAGCCGGCGCCCGCAGCGCCACGCTGATGGTCGTCACCGACGGCGGTTCGCAGTTCTCGCTGGCGCTGGGCGGCAATGGCGTGGCTGTGGCAGCCGGTGCGCCGGCGCTTGGCGTCAATCCGCAAAGCTTCGACTTCGGCGCTGTCACCATCGGCGCCACGCCAACGCGCCGCTTCACCCTGACCAACAGCGGTTCGGCTGCGCTCACGCTGTCCGGCGCCACCTTCAGTGGTCCGTTCGCCCAGGTCACCGACAGCACCGGCTGCGCCGCGTTCCCGCTCACGCTCAATCCCGGCACCACGTGCGACCTGGTGGTGCGCTATACCCCGGTCAACCCGGGCAGCAATAGCGGTTCCATCGTGCTCAATGCGAACGTGGCCGGCGGCAGCTCGACCATCGCCTTGACCGGCCAGGCCACTGCCGCACCGGCAGCCAACGCCACGCCGCAGAACACGGGCGGCGGCGGTTGCTCGGCCTCGCAAGACGTCAACGACCCGATGCTGGCCTTCCTGGTCCTGCTGGCCGGCGGCGTGATCTTCTGGCGCCGCAAGCGCAGCACGTGATCGCGCCGGCATGACATACCGGGCCGTCCACGTGGCGGCCCGCCCAACACCAACCGAGGAGCTAAGCAATGAAGATGTTATCGATGGTATCGGCGGCCACCCTGGCTGTCACGCTGGCCGCAGCGCCCGCGCTGGTGCTGGCGCTAGACAAGGGGGCGCCCGCACCGCAGTTCACGCTGCCGGGCGCCGACGGCGAGGTCAAGCTGGCCAGCCTGCAGGGCAAGGTGGTGTACGTGGACTTCTGGGCATCGTGGTGCGGTCCGTGCCGCCAGTCGTTCCCGTGGATGAACGAGATGCAGGCCAAGTACGGCGCACGCGGTTTGCAGATCGTGGGCGTGAACGTGGACGCCACCAGCGACGAGGCGCGCAAATTCCTCGCCACCACGCCGGCCAGGTTCACCATCGCTTTCGATCCCAAGGGCGCCACCCCGCGCCAGTACGGCATCAAGGGCATGCCCAGCAGCGTGCTGGTGGGCGCCGACGGCAAGGTGATCGCCGAGCACTCGGGCTTCCGCGACAGCGACCGCGCCGCGCTGGAGGCGCAGATCGTCGCCGCCCTGGGAGCGGCCAAATGAAGCTCGTGTTCGCGCTCATGCTGGCCGCAGGGCTGACCGGTTGCGCAGGCTTCGGCCAGGTGCAGCCGTGGGAAAAGGGCAACCTGGCCAAGCCCGAAATGACCTTCAACGACAGCGGGGTGTTCAACCGCTATGACGACCATATCTACACCAGCCGCGAATCGTCTTCGGGCGGCGCCGGCGTTGGTGGCGGCGGCTGCGGCTGCAACTAGGAAGAGCACATGGAACCTATCAAGACCGAAACCCCTTCCGGGGCGGCCCCGTCCGCTACGTCTCCCTTCGCGGCCTCCGCCATCCTGGCCGCCGCGCTGCTGCTGCCCGGCGTGCAGGCGCAGGCCGAGGCGCCGCCCACCAATGGCGTGATCAGCATCGGCTACCTCGATTACAAGGACAGCCAGTCAGGCCTTGACCGCATCCACGTGAAAGCGCCGTCGGTGTCTGTCATGGCGCCGGTGGCCGGCGTGTGGAGCATCAGCGCGTCGGCCGTGAATGACGACGTCTCGGGCGCTACCCCGCGCTACCACAGCGCGGTATCTGGCGCCTCGCGCATGAGCGACCATCGCACGGCCGGCGACGTTGCCGTCAAGCGCTACTTCGACCGCGGCAGCCTGACCGTGGGGGCGGCGTATTCGTCCGAGGACGATTACCTGTCGCGCGCGCTGTCGTTGTCGGGTACCTTCGAGAGCGAAGACCGCAACACCACCTGGTCGGCTGGCATCGGCCGCGCCAACGATGAAATCAACCCCACCAACCAGATCGTCCGGGACGAGCGCAAACACAGCACCAACCTGCTGCTCGGCGTCACGCAGGTGCTGGGCAAGGCCGACGTGGTGCAGGTTACGCTGGCCCACGATATCGGCAAGGGATACTTCAACGATCCGTACAAGTTTCCCGATAACCGCCCGCGCAGCCGCGACGAGAGCACGCTGCTGCTGCGCTGGAACCATTACGTGGAAGCGACCGGCGGCACCAGCCGCACGTCGTACCGCTACTACCGCGACAGCTTCGGCGTGCGCGGTCACACGCTGGGCCAGGAGTTCGTGCAGCCGCTGGCCGATGGCTGGACCGTCACGCCGGAAGTACGGCTGTACACCCAGCGCGCGGCCGACTTTTATTTCGATCCCGTGTACGACCAGGCGCTGGGCCAGCCGTTCCCGCCGGGGTACAGTCCGAGCAACTTCGCGTCGGCCGACTACCGGCTCTCGGGCTTCGGCGCGGTGACGCTGGGCCTCAAGGTGAGCAAGCAGATCGACAAGGACTGGTCGGTCGATGCCAAGGTCTCGGCCTACCAGCAGCGCGGCAGCTGGCGCGCGTTCGGCTCGGGCAGCCCGGGCCTCGAACCGCTGCGCGCGCGCACCATCCAGCTGGCGGTCAACCGCACATGGTAGCGGCCATCCACCGCCAGCAGTTCGACGCCATGGGCAGCCGCTGCGAGCTGCGCCTGTCGGCGCCGAACGCGGCGGCGGCTGCAGACCTGGCGGCGCGCGCGATCGCCGAGGTGCGGCGCATCGAGACCAAGTACTCGCGCTACCGGCCCGACAGCATCGTCTCGCGCATCAACGCCGCTGCCGGCCGCGCGCCGGTGGCGTGCGACAGCGAGACCATGGCGCTGATCGATTACGCGGCCGCGCTGTTCGCGGCCAGCGGCGGCCTGTTCGACATCACGTCGGGCGTGCTGCGCCGGGCCTGGGACTTCGGCAAGCCGCGCGTGCCCGATGCCGATACCCTGGGGCCGTTGCTGGCGCTGGTGGGCTGGCGCCATGTCCATTGCGAACGGCAGCAGGTGTACCTGCTGCAACCGGGCATGGAGATCGACTTCGGCGGCTTCGGCAAGGAATACGCGGCCGACCGCGCAGCGGCGGTGCTGATCGAGGCCGGCGTGCGGCACGGATACGTGAACCTGGGCGGCGACATGCGCTTTATCGGCCCGCGCCTGGACGGGCGGCCGTGGAGCATCGGCATCCAGGACCCGCGCGACCCCGGCGCCACGATCGCCAGCATCCCGATCAACTCCGGTGCCTTGACTACCAGCGGCGACTACGAGCGGTTTTTCGAGCTCGATGGCGTGCGTTACTGCCACATCCTCGATCCGCGCACCGGCATGCCGGTGCGGTACTGGCGCTCGGTCAGCGTGATGGCGCCGATGGCGGTGGCGGCGGGCAGCTGCTCCACCATCGCCATGCTCAAGCAACACGAAGGACACACTTTTCTCAAGACCTCCGACATGGGCTACCTGGCCATCGACGAGCACGGACAGACGCTTTACAGGAATCTCTGACATGAAAACACAACAATGGCTGTGGCGCCGCATGCAAATGCCGGCTGCCATGATGGTGGCCGCCCTGGCCATGCTGCTGGCACTGATCGTTGGCATGACCAACCCGGCGCGCGCCGCCGACTTCCTCGAACCCGAGCAGGCGTTCAAGCTCACCGCCACCCAGACCGACGCCCGCACCGTGCGCCTGGCGTGGAAGATCGCCCCCGACTACCACCTGTACCGCGAGCGCCTGAGCTTTGAGGCCGACGGTGTGGCGCTGGCCACGCCGCGCCTGCCGGACGGCATCCGCAAGTTCGACACCAACTTCAACAAGGAGATGGAGACGTACCAGGATCAGCTGGTGGTCGATCTGCCGCTGGCGTCTGGCAAGCCGATGAAGCTCACGGTGAATTACCAGGGCTGCGCCGACGCGGGCCTGTGCTACGCGCCGGCCAGTGCCAGCTATGCCATCGACCCGGCCAAAACCGGCGTGCTGACGGCGCTGACGGCCGATGGCGAAGCTGCTTTGGCGGTATCCGCAAGTGCTGCACCAGCCGTGCCGCCAGCGGCGGCGGGTGCACCGGCAGCGGCGCCGGCCGTGCATGAAGACGACAGCTCGATCGCCCAGCGCACGCTGGAGAGCGGCAGCGCCTGGCGCATCGGCCTCGCCTTCCTGGTCTTCGGCCTGCTGCTGTCGTTTACGCCCTGCGTGCTGCCGATGGTGCCGATCCTGTCGTCGATCATCGTCGGTGAAGGCAATCCGTCGCGCGGTCGCGGCTTTGCGCTGGCGCTGGCGTACAGCCTGGGCATGGCGCTGGTGTATACGTCGCTAGGCGTGGCGGCGGGGCTGGCCGGCGAAGGCCTGGCGGCAGCGCTGCAAAAGCCGGCCGTGCTGCTGACCTTTGGCGCACTGCTGTTCGTGCTGTCGCTGTCGATGTTCGACGTGTACCAGTTGCAGCTGCCCAGCAGCCTGCAAAGCCGGCTCAGTTCCGCCAGCGGCAATATGGGCGGCGGCAAGTTCGCCGGCGTGTTTGTCATGGGCGCGCTGTCGGCCCTGATCGTGGGGCCGTGCGTGGCCGGTCCGCTGGCCGGTGCGCTGCTGTACATCAGCCAGACCCGCAACGTGTGGACCGGCGGCTGGGCGCTGTTCTCGATGGCCGTGGGCATGAGCGTGCCGCTGCTGCTGACCGGGATCTCGGCCGGCAGCCTGCTGCCGCGCGCCGGCGGCTGGATGAATGGCGTGAAAAAGCTGTTTGGCCTGCTGTTGATCGCCACCGCGATCTGGATGATCACGCCGGTGTTTTCGGCCACGACCGGCATGGTGCTGTGGGGCGTGTTCGCGCTGCTGTGCGCTGCGTTCCTCAACGTGTTCGAATCGGCCGCCAAGGGCGCGGGACTGGGCACGTACGTGGGCAAGGCGCTGGGCATGGCGCTGCTGCTGGTCGGTGTGCTGGAACTGACGGGCGCCGCCAGCGGTGGCCGCGATGTGCTGCAGCCGCTCGGCCACCTGGCGGCACGCGGTGGTGACGCAGGCGCCGCGCCGGCGGCGGCCGACGCGCACTTCCCGCGCATCAAAACCGTGGCGGAGCTGGACCAGGTCCTGGCCACCACCAAGACCCCGGTGATGCTGGACTTCTACGCCGACTGGTGCGTGTCGTGCAAGGAGATGGAGCGCTTCACGTTCTCGCAGCAGGCGGTGAAAGACAAGATGGCCAAGATCCGCGTGCTGCAAGTGGACGTGACGGCCAATAACGCCGACGACAAGGCGCTGATGAAACGCTTCGGCCTGTTCGGCCCCCCCGGCATGATCCTGTTCAAGGATGGCCAGGAAGTGCCTGGCAGCCGCGTGATCGGCTTCATGAAAGCCGAGCCGTTTTTAAATCATCTGAACCGTCACTTCCCATAACGGCGGTTACGGCTGGCTGGTCAGCGGCAGCGCGGTCGTATCCTTGATGCGCTGCAGGGCGAAGCTCGATTTCACGTCGAGCACCGCCGGGTGGCGCAGCAGGGTGGCCATCATGAAGCGCGAGAAGTGCTCCATGTCTTCCACGTGGACGCGCAGCAGGTAGTCCATCTCCCCCGTCATCGCATAGCAGGCCACCACTTCTGGCCACTGTCCCACCGAGTCGGCAAAGTCGGCGCGCGGCGAGGGCGGCGCGTTGGGGGCGCCCAGCGCCCGCGCGTTGCTGTGGGCGCCGGCGTCGCTGTGCTTTTCGAGCCGCACGTTCACATAGGCCAGCAGGCCCAGGCCGATCTTGTCGGGGTCGAGCAGCGCCACGTACTGGCGGATCACGCCAGCCTCTTCAAGCCGCTTGATGCGGCGCAGGCACGGCGATGGCGACAGCGCCACCATCTCGGCAACATCCTGGTTGGATAGCCGGCCGTCGGCTTGCAAAATGGACAGAATTTTGCGATCGGTTTTGTCCAATGCAACTTTGGTCATAAATACCTCAATAAATCAGCGTTAAGGCAATATTATTGCGCACATTCGCCATGTCGGGGAATTGTTTGCAATTAAATGCCGGGTTGGCGGGTCTATACTGGGCGATAAATTTGCAAAACAAAACCAGGAGGAGACAGCAATGCAATTCCAGCCATGGGACAACCCGATGGGCACCGACGGCTTCGAGTTCGTCGAATACGCGGCCCCGGACCCGCAAGCGCTTGGCGCCCTGTTCGAGAGCATGGGCTTTACCGCCATCGCCCGCCATCGCCATAAAAACGTCACCTTGTACCGCCAGGGCGACATAAATTTCCTCATCAACGCCGAACAGGATTCGTTCGCCCAGCGCTTCGCGCGCCACCACGGCCCGTCCGTGTGCGCGATCGCGATCCGCGTCAAGGACGCCGCGTTTGCGTACCGGCGCGCGCTCGAGCAGGGCGCCTGGGGATTCGACAACAAGAACGGTCCGATGGAACTCAATATCCCCGCCATCAAGGGCGTGGGCGATTCGCTGATCTACCTGGTCGATCGCTGGCGCGGCAAGAACGGCGGTGAGCAGGGCGCCATCGGCGACATCAGCATCTATGACGTCGATTTCGTCGCCATACCCGGCGCCGAGGCCAACCCGGTCGGCCATGGCCTCACGTACATCGACCACCTGACCAACAACGTCCATCGCGGCCGCATGAAGGAATGGGCCGACTTCTACGAGAAGATGTTCAACTTCCGCGAAGTGCGCTACTTCGATATCGAGGGCAAGCACACCGGCCTGAAATCGAAGGCCATGACCTCGCCATGCGGCAAGGTGCGCATCCCGATCAACGAATCGTCGGACGACAAGTCGCAGATCGCCGAATACCTGGACCAGTACCACGGCGAAGGCATCCAGCACATCGCGCTCGGCACCGACGACATTTACACGTCGATCGAGGGCATGAAGACTGCCGGCATCGCCTTCCAGGACACCATCGAAACGTATTACGAATTGGTCAACCGCCGCCTGCCGAACCACGGCGAGCGGCTCGAGGACCTGCGCCGCCTGCGCATCCTGATCGATGGCCAGAGTAACGAAACTGAGCGCGAACTGCTGCTGCAGATTTTCACGCAAAACGTGATCGGCCCGATCTTCTTCGAGATCATCCAGCGCAAGGGCGACCAGGGCTTCGGCGAGGGTAATTTCCGCGCCCTGTTCGAATCGATCGAACTCGATCAAATCAAGCGCGGGGTGTTGACCGCATAATCGTTATTTTCGCCGGCAGCGCCTCACAGATTGGCGCGCCGGCACTGAAACACATTCCGTGCGCGCTCACGAGGCGCGCACTGCAAGAATAGTGGAGACAAACACAATGAACGCACCTCAAAAGGGTTTGCTACTGGATCCGGCCATCCCGACGGATGTACCTGAATTCTCGCTCGACGACAAGTGGACGCTCGAACGCGGCCGCGCCTTCATGACCGGCACCCAGGCCCTGATCCGCCTGCCGATGATGCAGCGCGAACGCGACTTGCAGGCCGGCCTCAATACCGCCGGCTATATCACCGGCTATCGCGGCTCCCCCGTCACCAGCGTCGATATGACGGCCATGAAGGCCAAGAAATACCTGGACGCCCACCACGTCAAGTTCCATCCCGGCATGAACGAAGACCTGGCCGCCACCGCCGTCTGGGGCACCCAGCAGACCAACCTGTTCAAGGACGCCAAGTACGACGGCGTGTTCAGCATGTGGTACGGCAAAGGCCCTGGTGTCGATCGCTGCGGCGACGTCTTCAAGCACGCCAACAACGCCGGTTCCGCGCAGCACGGCGGCGTGCTGGTACTGGCCGGCGACGACCATGCCGCCAAGTCGTCGTCCACGGCGCACCAGTCGGATCACATCCTCAATGCCTGCGGCATCCCGGTGCTGTACCCGGCCTCGGTGCAGGAATACATCGACTACGGCCTGCACGCGTGGGCCATGAGCCGCTACACCGGCCTGTGGGTGTCGATGAAATGCGTCACCGACATCATCGAGTCGGGCGCGGTGGTCGATTTCGACCCGGACCGCGTCAAGATCGAGCTGCCGACGGACTTCGAGCTGCCGGCCGGCGGCTTGAACATCCGCTGGCCCGACACCGTGCTCGATATGGAAGTGCGGATGAACACCTACAAGTGGTACGCGGCGCTCGCGTACTGCCGCGCCAACAAACTCAATAAAATCATCTGGGACAGCCCGAAGCCGAAGATCGGCATCATCACCGCCGGCAAGTCGTACCTCGACACGCGCCAGGCGCTGGCCGACCTCGGCATCGACGAGCAGGCCGCCGCCGACATCGGCATCCGCCTGTATAAAATCGGCATGACCTGGCCGCTCGAAGCGGACGGCGTGCACGAATTCGCCAAGGGCCTCGACGAAATCCTGGTGGTTGAAGAAAAACGGCAAATCCTCGAATACGCGTTGAAGGAAGAACTGTACAACCTGCCCGACGGCGAACGTCCGCGCGTGGTGGGCAAGTTCGACGACACGGGCGAATGGAGCAACAAGGGCAAGACCGGCCACGGCGACTGGCTGCTGCCAGCCACCTACGAACTCAATCCGGCGCAGATCGCCCGCGCGATTGCTAGCCGCATCGCCCACTACTGCGACGGCCACCCGGTGGCCGAACGCGTCAAGCAGCGTATCGCCTTTTTGGAGGCGAAAGAGCTGGCGCTGACCACGCTGCCGGCAAAACCGAATCCGCAAACCGACCGCACGCCGTTCTTCTGCTCCGGCTGCCCGCACAACAGTTCGACCAAGGTGCCGGAAGGCTCGCGCGCGCTGGCCGGCATCGGCTGCCATTACATGGTGTTGTGGATGGACCGCGAGACGTCCACGTTTACCCACATGGGCGCTGAAGGCGTGACCTGGGTAGGGCAGGCGCCGTTCACCAACGAAAAGCACGTCTTTACCAACCTCGGTGACGGCACGTATTTCCATTCCGGCATCCTGGCGATCCGCGCCGCCGTCGCGGCCAAGGTCAACATCACCTATAAAATCCTGTTCAACGACGCGGTGGCCATGACCGGCGGCCAGTCGTTCGACGGTCCGCTCGATCCCGGCATGATCTCGCGCCAGATCGCCGCCGAAGGCGTCACGCCGATCATCGTCGTCACCGACGAACCCGATAAATACCCGTCCGATTACAAGTGGGCCGAAGGCGTGACCGTGCGCCACCGCTCGGAACTGATGGACGTGCAGCGCGAACTGCGCGACCAGCCGGGCGTGTCGGCCATGATCTACGACCAGACCTGTGCGTCGGAAAAGCGCCGCCGCCGGAAACGCAACGAGTACCCGGATCCGGCCAAGCGCGCCGTGATCAATGAAGCCGTGTGCGAAGGCTGCGGCGACTGTTCGGTGCAGTCGAACTGCCTGTCGGTCGAACCACTGGAGACGGAACTGGGACGCAAGCGGCAAATCAACCAGTCGTCGTGCAACAAGGACTTTTCGTGCACCACCGGTTTCTGCCCGAGCTTTGTGACGGTGGAAGGCGGCGCGCTGAAAAAGCCGAAAAAGGCTGCTGCCGGCAAGGACGCTGCGCCGCCTGCGGTGCTGCCAACGCCGGTACTGCCGTCCACCGCGCAACCGTACGGCATCCTGATCACCGGCATCGGCGGCACCGGCGTGGTGACGGTCGGCCAGATCCTGGCCGTGGCCGCGCACGTGGAAGGCAAGGGCGCCATCGTGCTCGACATGAGCGGCCTGGCGCAGAAGGGCGGCCCGGTGATGTCGCACGTGCGCCTGGCCGACAGTCAAGCCGACCTGCACTCCACCCGCGTGGGCACCGGCAGCGCCGACTTGGTGATCGGCTGCGACCTGATCGTCACGGCCAGCCGCGACGCCCTGTCGCGCATGGGAGAAAACCGCACGCACGCCATGATCAACTCCACCGGCTCATCGACGGCGGCATTCGTCAAGAACCCGGACTGGCAGTTCCCGGACGCCAGCTCGCGCAGCGAAATCGTGCGCGCCTGCGGCGAAAACATGGCCGACTTCGTCGATGCCGGCCAGATCGCTACCGCGCTGATGGGCGACTCGATCGCCACCAATATGTTCATGCTCGGCTACGCGTTCCAGAAGGGCCATGTGCCGCTGTCGGAATCGTCGATCGTGCGCGCGATCGAACTCAATGGCGTGTCGGTGGCGTTCAACCAGGCCGCGTTTACCTGGGGCCGCACGGCCGCGCACGACCTCGGTTCGGTCACGCGATTGACCGCGCCAGCAAAGGTGATCGAGTTCAAGCGCATCCAGACGCTTGACGACGTGATCGCCAAACGGGTGGAACTGCTCACCGCGTACCAGAATGCGGCGTACGCGCAGCAGTACCTGGCACTGGTGGACGACGTGCGCGCCGCCGAAGCGAAACTGGGCAAGGGCACGCGCCTGGCCGAAGCCGTGGCGCGCTATTACTACAAGCTGATGGCCTACAAGGACGAGTACGAGGTGGCGCGCCTGTACACGGACGGCGCGTTCCAGAAAAAGATCGCCGCCATGTTCGAGGGCGATATCACGCTCAAGTTCCACCTGGCGCCGCCGATCATGGCCAGGCACGATGCCCAGGGTCAGCTGGTGAAAAAGGAGTTCGGCCCCTGGATGATGAAGGCGTTTGGCGTGCTGGCCAAGTTCAAGGGCTTGCGCGGCACGGCGTTCGATATCTTCGGCTACACCGAAGAGCGCAAGACCGAGCGCGCCCTGATCGGCCAGTACCGCGAGACCGTGCGTACGCTGCTGCCCAAGCTGACCGCAGCGAACCTGGCGCAGGCGGTGGCGATTGCCAGCATTCCTGAAGATATCCGCGGTTATGGCCACGTCAAGGAACGCCACCTGAAGGCGGCCAGGCAGAAGGAAGCGGGCTTGATTGCCGCTTTTGATCAGCCGGCTGAAAAGGTGATTGAGCTGGTGCGAAAGGTGCACGTGGCCTGAGGTGCGGTGACTGGATCAACCTGCTGCGCGCTTGTTTGGCGCGGCGGTTTTTCCCGGCCTGGCTAGGCCCGGAGGATTTGGCGAAACAGCTCGCGGTCGCCCGGTTCCGTGAAGCGCGAGTTATGCCATAGCAGGTTGAAGTCGCCGTAGCGCAGCGCGGTGTGCTTGAGCCGCGCCATGGCGGCCAGCGCCGACTCGGGGTCCGCCCGGGCCGAGTCGCCAAGCACTGCGCTTTCCATCAGCATCAGGGGCCTCTGCCGCAAACGTAGCGGCCCTTGCTTTTTCCAGCTCCACATCGGAAATTCGCGTGCCGTGCCATGGCGGAAGCCCGGATCGTATGGAAAGCCTCCCGTCGCATCGTAGTCGAAGCCGGCCTGCTCCAGCAGGTCCGGCGTGATGCCCGCATCCCAGCGCAGGTAGTGCTGGCGGTTGCCGCGTACCTGGGTGTCGCCGCCGGTCCCGGTAGCGCGCCCGTTCCCCGCAGTTGCGGCCGCAGCTGCACCGCCACCAGCACCAGCACCAGCACCAGCACCAGCACCAGCACTGGCTCCTGCGCCGCCACTGGCACTTGCACCGGCGCGTGCGCAGGCGGCCATCAGGCGCTGGCGTTCACGGGCCAGTTGCGCGCCGTTGCGGTAGGTGTGAAAACTGCCGTGCAGGCCGATTTCGTGGCCGCGCGCGGCGATCTGCGCCAGCAGCGCCTGCATCCTCGGTTCCTCCAGCGCGTAGGCGCAGTCGTAGCGGGTGCGCCCCGGCGTGGCGATGAAGTAGAACGCGCCCCTGCTGCCGCACGCTTCGAGCTGGGTCATGTACCAGTCGAAGGTCCAGTGCGGGTCGTGGCGATAGTCGCCCCGGCGGCTTTGCCACGCGTTTTTCAGCCGCGCCGTCGCGCCCGCGACCGACCGTTTGCGCAGCAGCGCGCCGGCCACACCCTGCGCCAGCAGCCACGGATTGCGGACCCAGCGCTCGTACGGTTCATCGACATCGCAGCTTACGCGCATGGCGCCACCGGCCTTGCTGCGGGTGAGGCCGGGCCAGACGCTGCGCAGCGCCGCCCACAGGATCTCGATGTATTCGTCCACCAGCGGTCGTTGCAGGAAGCCGCGCTGCACTGCCAGCGAAGCGGCAGCGGGAAAGCGGTCGTACTGGTCGCGCGCGGGGCTGAGCACTTCCTCGTAGCGCGACAGCAGGAAGAAAATCGCGCCGATCACGTCGAGCTTCAGGTGTGCGCCGTGGGGCGTTTGGACCAGGCCCGGCGCGCCCCACAGCACCGGGATCGCCGCATCTTCCAGCTGCACGTCCAGCATGGCGCGCACATTGATCCACTGGCGCGGCGGATCGAGCAGCAATGCCGCCGGTTGCTGCCACAGGTCATGGTGCCGGCGGAAGAAATCGTTCTCCAGCGTCAGCGCCCGGCCGCGCCAGCGCAATGCAAACTGGTCGCCCGCATTGCCGCCAGCCTGCTTTCCGCCGATCTGCTGTTCGGTGTGCTCCACGAAGCGCGCCGGTACGCCCAGCACCTCGTCGAAGATCCACCGCAGCACCCAGTGGGCAGGCTGGCGGCAGGCCGCTGGCACCACCATCTCGAGAGCGTCATTCATAAAAGGCCTCCTGCATCAGGTGAATGACTGGCGGCGCACCCGCCGCCACAGCCACAGGGGCCAGCGATGAACCCGGTCCCAGCGCAGTGCATTGCAGGTCAGGCAGTCGGGCGAATCGCACAGGTTGAAGCGGCGGTCGCGCGCCAGGATCTCATGCTCGATGGCGTAGCACTGCGCGGCCGGCGCGCAGATGGCATAGGCGTTGCCGACGCGGCCGGTGTTGAGGATGCCGTGCCGCACATAGGCGCCATAAAACTTCCAGTACGAGTTGGAGCAGCAGCCGGGATCGCGCCGGTGGAATACGCGCACCTGGCCCTGGTCGTCGCGGTAGCGGCTCACCGACAGCCAGGGGAAGATGCGGCGCTGGTGCAGCCCCAGGTCCACTTCCGCCAGGTGGGTGGTGGTAAAGCCCGGGTTGACGGCCACGCAGCCGGCCACCAGCATTTTCGCGTCGAGCGCGATCAGCTTGCGCATCGGTTCGTAGGCGCCATCGGCGGGGCCGTGCCCTTCGGTGAGCGCCCGCGCATGGCGGCCGATGGCGACGATCGAGCATTGCGGATGGGTGCTGCGGCAGGCATCGGGGTGGGCCAGCATGGCGTTGGGCAGGGCGCCCGCATACGAGGGTGTGGCGGGCGTGAACGGCGCCAGGCGCCTGGCCTGCCACCACCAGCCGCCCCGGGTGAACGCCAGGCAGGCCACCGTGCCCTGGTCGCCCAGCAGGTCGAGCAGCTCGGCCAGAAAATCGCCGCCGCCTGCACCCGCCCGGCCGACGGCGCGGTATGCAGCGCGCGCCAGCACCACGTCGCCGGGAGCGATGCCCATTTGTAGTAAATCGTTGCGCAGCGAGGTTGCCATGATGGACAGAGAAAGTGGACGGACGAGGATCCAAGTTAGCAGCGCCGCCAGGGCAGGGCAGGAGGTAGCGCAAACGAGTGCACCAAAATAATGCATAAGCATGCGCGAAAACGTTCGTTCACGACTGAAGTGATCGTTGCTAAGGTGGCAGCCTTTACTTTATAGAACCATTTCAATGACAACACAATTCGAATTGAAACCGCTGGCGGCGGGCGCTATCGCGCTGCTGTGCAGCGTGGCGAGCCCAGTTACCCTGGCACAAACGGGAGTTGCCGCTCCCGCCGCCACCCCTGCGGCCACCGAGGTCGTCATCACCGGCTCGCGCATCCCGCGCGCCAGCCTGGAAGGACCATCCCCCGTCACCATCATCACCGCTGCCGATCTGACCAAGCAAGGTTTTACCAATGTGTTCGATGCGCTGTCGAACCAGTCGCAGAACAGCGGCTTTACCCAGGGCGCCGATTACGGCAACACGTTTACGCCGTCGGCCAACGCCATCAGTCTGCGCGGCCTCGGGCCGAATCACACGCTGGTGCTGCTCAACGGCCGCCGCATGGCGGACTTCCCGATCGCCTACGAAGGCACGGTCAACTTCACCAACCTGGCCAATATTCCGTCGAGCGTGGTGGAGCGCATCGAGATTCTCAGCGGCGGTGCGTCCGCCATTTATGGCTCGGACGCGATTGCCGGCGTGGTCAACATCATCCTGAAAAAGCAGTACAGCGGCTACGACATCAACCTCAAGGCCGGCGGCACGTCGCGCGGCGGCGCAGCCAACCAGCGCTTGCAGTTTTCCGGCGGCCAGAGCTTCGGCAAGCTCAATACCCTGTTCAGCGTGGAGCTGCTTGAGCGCGACCCGCTGTCCAGCGCCGACCGCGATTTCATGGCCACGCGTACCGGCGTGGCGCCCACGTCGCTGCTGGGACGGCGCGACGTCACCGCCAACCGCTACATCGATCCGGGCGATACCTGCGCCGCACTGGGCGACCTGTTCGGCGGCAGCACCGTCAAGTACACGGCGCGTAACGGCAGCTACTGCGCCAGCCCCAAGGTGGGCCCCACCTACTGGACCACCCAGACCAGGAACAGCAGCCAGAACGTGTTCGGCGGCGCCAACTACGCGCTGTCGCCGACCACCACGCTGTATGCGGAAGCGCTGTTCGGCCAGAACCGCACCACCAACAACACGCGCGGCCCGTCGTGGACGTCGCGCTCGGTGAGCGACGCCTACTTCTGGAACCGCAACACCAGTGCCTACGAGGCCTGGAGCCGCTATATCTCGCCCGAGGAAATGGGCGGCGTGGAACGCTATAACCGGCGCTGGGACGACCAGGCCAGCTCGTTGTCGCTGGGCGCCAGGGGCGATATTCCCGGCACCGGCTGGCAGTACGAGGCCGGCTACACCGCCTCGCTGTACAAGAGCCAGGGCACCACCCCGCGCGCGCTGGCCAATATCGACAGCTTCTTCCTCGGCCCGCAGCAGGGCGTGGACGCCAACGGCGTGGCGATTTATGCGCCCGATCCGGCGCGCCTGGCGCAGCGCCTGACGCCGGCGGAATTCGACAGCATCACCGGCCGCACCGTGAGCGACGATAAGTCCTGGACCAATACCCTGAGCCTGACGGCCAATGGCGAAGCGTTCGCGCTGCCGGCCGGTCCGCTGCGGCTGGCCACGGTGGCCGAAGTGGGCAAGCAGGGCTTTTCCAACCGCCCGGACGGGCGCATCAACGAAGGCTATTTCAATCTGGCCGGCACGTCCGACGTCACGGCGGGCACCCGCGAGCGCTACGCGCTGGGCCTGGAAGCGAATGTGCCGATCCTGTCCACGCTGTCGGCCACGCTGGCCGGCCGCTACGACCGCTACAGCTTTGCCGATCGCCACGATGGCAAGGCCACCTACAACGGCGGCATCGAATGGCGTCCGCTCAAGCAGTTGCTGGTGCGCGGCACCTACGGCACCAGCTTCCGCGCGCCGGACATGAACTACATCTACAAGGCGCGCGGCACCGGCTACTACTCGCAAACCACCGATTACTACCGCTGCGCGCAGGCCGGCCAGCAGGTGGCCGACTGCGATTTCGCCAACGTCTCGCCGGGGTCGAACTACGTGCAGACCGGCAGCCGCGACCTGCGTTCCGAAAAGGGCCGCTCGAGTGGCCTCGGCATCGTCTGGTCGCCCAGCGCCGACTTCGACGTCACGCTCGACTACTGGAACATCAAGATCGACGACCTGGTGACCAACCTCAGTGCCGACCAGCTGCTGCGCGACGAAGCCCAGTGCCGCATCGCCGGCGACCTGACGTCGCCCACCTGCGCCGACACCATCGGCCGCATTTCACGCTATCCGCTCACGGCGATTAACCGCCCCGGCGAAATCCGCGAAATCCTGGTCAACCCGATCAACGCCGCCTCCACCAGCGTCGATGGCATCGATGTGAGCGGCCGCTATGCGCTGCGCACCACCGGCTACGGCGTGTTCACCACCAAGTTCAATTACTCGAAAACGCTCAACAAGCATTCGCGCCAGTTCGCCGGCGATCCGCTCAACGACGATCTGGCGGACCTGGGCAACTATGACTGGCGCGACAAGCTCAATGCCAGCCTGACCTGGAACCAGGGGGCCTGGTCCAACACAGTGTTCCTGCAACGCTATGGCAAGGTGCCCAACGGCGCCGGTGACGCCTACCTGACGCCGACCACCCTGGTCAACGCCAGCGTGGTGTACCGCCTCAACGAGCGCGCCACGGTGTCGGTCTCGGTCAACAACCTGTTCAACAAGGTCAAGAGCGATGTGAGCGGTGGCTGGCCGTACTACCCGGTAGGGAACTACAGTCCGGTCGGACGACAGGGCTGGGTGGAAGTGAACTACCACTTCTAAAATTGACATAGCCTTCAGAGCAAGGCGCAGCGACGAAGACAGTACGATAGTACGGTGAGGCGCTGCAACGCCGCCATGAAGGCTATGTTATACCGGTTTGCGCTGTGCCGAGGTGTGGGCGGCATACTCGGTCATCCAGTACATCAATGCCAGGCCGGGGAACGCCATCCCGGTCAGCAGCGCCGCATGCCAGCCATGTGCGGCGTACATCCAGCCGCCCAGGGCGGAACCGAGCGCGCCACCGGCGAAGAACAGCGCGAAGTACACGCCATTCAAACGGCTGCGCACATGGGCGCCCAGCGAGAAGATCGCGCGCTGGCCCAGCACCAGGTTGGCCGCCACGCCCATGTCCAGCACGATGGACGCCACCACCAATATTCCCAGCGAGACGTTGCGCATGGCCGCCGATTCGGGCGCCAGCATCGGCAGGGCGAACGCGATCACGCCCAGCGCCAGGGCCGCCGCCGTGGCTGTCAAGGTGTGGCCCGCATCGGCCAGGCGGCCGGCGATCGGCGATGCTACGGCGCCAGCCATGCCCACCAGGGCAAAGATGGCGATGCCGGTTTGCGACAGGTGGAACTGCGGGTCAGCGAGCATTAACGGCGTCACGGTCCAGAACAGGCTGAACGAACCGAACAGGCCGGCGTGGTAGGCGGCGCGGCGGCGCAGCACCGGCGTGGTCGCAAACAGATGCCACAGCGATGCCAGCAGGGCAGGGTAGGTGATGCTCGATACCGGTACGCGTTCGGGCAGCCTGGCGCGCAGGATCAACGCCACGACCAGCACGATCAGTGCGGCGCCGCCGAACACCACGTGCCAGTTGGTGGCGTCGGCCACCAGGCTGGCGACCGGGCGCGCCAGCATGATCCCCAGCAGCAGGCCGCTGACCACCTTACCGACCGTGTGGCCGCGCGTGGCCTCTTTCGAGAGGTGGGCGGCAAACGGCACGATGATCTGCGCCGCCACCGAACCGAGGCCGATGCCGAGTGCGGCCACCAGGAACAGCCAGGCGCTGGTGGAAAACGCGGCGATGACCAGCATCGCCGAGGTAAACAGCAGGCCGGTAAAGATCAGGCGGCGGTTTTCCAGCAGGTCGCCCAGCGGCACGATGAACAGCAGGCCGATGGTGTAGCCGATCTGGGTGAGCGTGACGATCAGGCCGGCCGCTTCGGCCGACAGCCCGGTGGCAGCGCTGATCGGACCGACCAGGGTCTGGGCGTAGTACAGGTTGGCGACGATCAGGCCGGTGGCGACGGCCAGCAGCATGACCATGCCCGGGCTAATATCTTGTTCCTTGATGTCTTTGTCTTCTGTGTGATTCATGATGAACTCCGGTGGAGATAACGATGAACCCAGTGTAGGCCGATTGCGGACTAAGATAATCAGGGCATAATGGTCACATACCATTCATTTAATGTGAACAATCATGGACAGATTGAAGGCCATGCAGACCTTTGTGCGCATCGTCGAAGCCAACAGCTATACCAAGGCTGCCGAAACGCTCGACCTGCCGCGCGCCGCGCTCACCGCCACCATCAACAAGCTCGAAGCGTTCCTCGGCACCCGGCTGCTGCACCGGACCACGCGCCGGTTGTCGCTCACGCCCGACGGCGCCGACTACTTCAAGAAGTGCCTGGACATATTGGAGGCGGTGGAAGACGCCGAAAGTACTTTTCGGGGACAGAATTTGCAGCGCCCGCGCGGCAAATTGCGGGTGGACCTGCCCGGCGCGGTGGGCCGCCACCTGGTCATTCCGCGCATTGCCGACTTCACCCGCGCCTATCCCGAGATCGAACTGATGGTCAGCATGACCGAGCGCGTGGTGGACCTGACGCAGGAGGGCCTCGACTGCGCGCTGCGCGTGGGCGAATTGCAGGACTCGTCGCTGGTGGGGCGGCGCCTGGGCAATATGGGCTTTCTCACCTGCGCCTCGCCGTGGTACCTGGCGCAGCACGGGGCGCCGCACACGCTCGACGATTTGCCCGGCCATCGCGGCGTGCTGCATTTTTCCGGCCGCACGGGGCGTGTGTTCGACTGGGACTTCATGGTCGATGGCCGCGCCGTGATCATCCCCATACGCGGGGCGATCGCGGTCAACGAACCGGATGCCTATATCAGCTGCGCGTTGCAGGGCATGGGCCTGATCCAGGCCGCACGCTACCAGGTGCGCGACCACCTGGCCAGCGGCGCGCTGGTGGAGGTGCTGGCGGCCACGCCACCGGCGCCGATGCCGATCTCGCTGCTGTACCCGCAAGGCCGCATGGCGTCGCCGCGCCTGGGCGTGTTCGCGGCATGGCTGGCGGAGCTGTTGCGCAGCGACCCCGACTTGCAGGCATAGAGCCCGTCGATTGCGAAAATAAGTAGCTTAATTTGCACTTTTCTCGTATGTCGCCAGCTATAATGTTGCACATGAACATTAAATTATCTCCTGCATTCATGGCCGCGCTCGCTGCCGCAGCCATGTTGTCCGGCTGCGGCGGTGGTGGTGGCTCCTCCGGCACGACCGCCGGCAACGGTACAAATTCCGGCAGCGGAGCCACGGGCTCAACAGACACGCGCAGCGACTATGTCAAGCTGGCCGCCTCGTGCCAGCGTCCGCGCAGCGGCACCTCGGCCGCCGGCGTGCGTTTCCCCGACCGCCAGGGCAGCCTGAGCGACGAGCTCAAATGGGTGCGTTCGTTCATCGACGAGACCTACCTGTGGTACCGCGAAGTGCCAACCACCCTGCGCCAGGAAAACTACAGCAACCCGATCGATTACTTCGCCGACCTCAAGACGACGGCGGTCACGTCCTCGGGCCGTGCCAAGGACCAGTTCCACTTCACCTATGCCACCGACGAGTGGGAAGCGTCGTCCACCAGCGGCATCGAACTGGGTTACGGCGTGACCTGGGCTTCCAGCGCGGCCAACGTGTTGCCGCGCCTGTGGCGGGTCACCCTGGTGGAGCCGGGTTCACCGGCCGCCCTCGCCGGCGTGCAGCGCGGCGATACCCTGCAACTGGTCGATGGCGTATCGATTTCCGACACCACGCAGTCCGGCATCAACGTGATCAATGCCGCGCTGTTCCCGCAGTCGGCGGGCAGCCTGCACCGCTTTGCGCTGGACCGCAACGGCGTCACCGTCAATGTGCAGCTGGCCGCCGCCCGGCTGTCGCTGCAGCCGGTCGCCAACGTCAAGGTCATCGACACCCCGACCGGCAAGGTCGGCTACCTGCTGTTCAACGACCATAATGCGGTCGCCGAAACCCAGCTGATCGCCGCCATCAACACCCTGAAAGCGGCCAACGTCACCGACGTGGTGCTCGACATGCGTTACAACGGCGGCGGCTACCTGGCCATTGCCAACGAACTGGCCTACATGATCGCCGGTCCCACCCCGACTACCGGCAAAGTGTTCTCGCGCCTGCAGTTCAACGACAAGACTACACCGATCGCGCCGATGAACTTCCTCGCCAGCGCGGCGGGTATCAGCTCGCCGGCGCCGACTGCGGCCGGCACCGCGCTGCCTTACCTCGGCCTGCGCCGGGTAACGATGCTGACCACGCCCGGCACCTGCTCGGCCAGCGAGTCGGTGATCAACGGCTTGCGCGGCGTCGATGTGGAGGTGAACCTGGTCGGCGGCGAAACCTGCGGCAAGCCCTATGGTTTCTACCCCGAGGACAACTGCGGCACCACGTATTTCGCGGTGCAGTTCCAGGGTGTGAACAACAAGGGCTTCGGTGACTACGCCAACGGCTTCCAGCCGACCTGCCGCGTCAGCGACGACCTGACCCGCCCGGTGGGCGATACCAGCGAAGGCATGCTGTCGGCGGCGCTCAGCTACCGCGCCAACGGCATCTGTCCTGCCACGGCCTCGCGCTTTGCCGCCGGCGCCGCCACGCCGCTGAAACTGGTGCGCCCGCTGGCCAAGGAAGCCGCCATCCTCAGGTAGTTTCAAGCGCCGAAGCGGATTATAATTTTCCAGGTTGCGACGCCGTCCCGGCGTCGGCCCACCTGGAAACTTCTTCATGATCCGTTTCGCCGTATCGCTCGCCCTTGCCACGCTGGCCGCCAGTGCCAGCGCAGCGCCTGCCGCATCGCCACTGACCACCGTCTCCGAACGCTCGGGCTTCCAGAACACCGGCCGTTATGCGGAGGTGGTGGACCTGTGCACGCGCTTTCAAAAAGCGTACCCGAAGCAGGTGCGTTGCTTCGAGTTCGGCCGCACGCCGGAAAACCGGCCGATGCTGGCGCTGGCCGTCACCCGCACCGGCGCCCTGACCGCCGACCAGGCGAAGAAAAAAGGCGTGCCGGTGCTGCTGATCCAGGGCGGCATCCACGCCGGTGAAATCGACGGCAAGGACGCCGGCTTCCTGGCCCTGCGCGAGGTGCTGGAAAACCGCGCCGCCCCCGGTGCGCTGGAAAAACAGGTGCTGCTGTTCGTCCCCGTGTTCAACGTCGATGGCCACGAGCGCTTCGGCCGCTACAACCGCCCCAACCAGCGCGGCCCGGTGGAGATGGGCTGGCGCACCACGGCGCAGAACTACAACCTCAATCGCGATTACGTCAAAGCTGACACCACCGAGATGCAGGCCATGCTGGCGCTGGTCAACGCCTGGGATCCGCTGGCGTACGTCGATCTGCACGTGACCGACGGCGCCAAGTTCCAGCCCGATATCTCGATCCAGGTGGAGCCGGTGCACGGCGGCGACGCGCCGCTGCGCGAGGCCGGCAGCGCGCTGCAACAAGGGGTGCTGGCCGATCTGAAGGCCCAGGGTTCCGATCCCAAACCGTATTACATCTCGTTTGCCAAGGAAGACGACCCGATGTCGGGCTTCGTGGACAGCATGCCCACGCCGCGCTTCTCGCACGGCTACTTCGTCATGCGCAACCGTTTCGGCGTACTGGTGGAAACCCACTCGTGGAAGGACTACCCGACCCGCGTGCGCATCACCCGCAACACCATCGTCTCGCTGCTGTCGCAGGTGGGACAGCATGGCAAGGAATGGGCCAAGACCGCGCAGGAAGCTGACGCCCGCGCCGCCGCCATGGGCGGCGCCGACTTTACGCTCACGTACCGCACCACCTTCAACGCCAAGACCATCGATTTCCCCGGCTACGCCTACACGCGTGGCCACTCGGAGATCTCCGGCGCCCTGATGACGCAGTACGATGAAACCAAACCGCAGGTGTGGACCGTGCCGCTGCGCGATGAAATCGTGCCGGAGCTGAAAGTGGCGGCGCCGCAGGGCGGCTACCTGGTGCCGCTGGCCGAAGCGGCGCGCGTGGCCGCCAAGCTCAAACAGCACGGCATCACCTACAAGCTGCTGGGCGCCGACGAGATGTCGGCCGAGGTGGAAACCTTCCGCGCCACCAAGACCACGTTCGGCGCCAAGTCGTTCGAAGGCCACCAGGCGCTGGCGGTGGAAGGCGAGTGGGCGCGCGAGCGCCGCGCCTTGTCCAAGGGCGCGCTGTTCGTGCCGATCGCGCAGCCGAAGGCGCGCCTGGTGATGACCATGCTCGAGCCGCGTGGCCCGGACTCGCTGCTGGCCTGGGGCGCGTTCAACAACTGGTTCGAGCGCAAGGAGTACATGGAGGACTACGTGGCGGAGGACGTGGCGCGCGAACAGCTGGAAACCAGCCCCGCGCTGCGCGAAGAATTCCGCAAGAAGCTCGACACCGATGCGGACTTCAACAAGAGTCCGCAGGCACGGCTGGAATTCTTCGCGCGCCGCCATTCGTCGTGGGATGAGCGCTACAACCTCTACCCGGTGATGCGCACGGCGATGAAGTACTAGTCTTCCCGCTGCAGCGAAATGACGCCCAGCCCCGTGGTGGGCGTCGAACACGGCTCTTCGTCGAACGCGATATCGCCGAGCGGATTGGCCTGGCCGTCCGCCTTCAGGTCGGCAAAGCCGAACAGGTCGCGGTCCATCAGGTGCGACGGCACCACCGTGGAGAGCGACGAGAAGATGCTCTCCACGCGGCCCGGGAATTTCTTTTCCCAGTCGCGCATCATGGCCTTGATCTGCTTGCGCTGCAGGTTTTCCTGCGAGCCGCACAGGTCGCACGGGATGATCGGGAAGCCTTTGACTTCGGCATAGCGTTCGGTGTCTTCTTCCTTCACGTACGCCAGCGGGCGGATCACCATGTGCTTGCCGTCGTCGGACATCAGCTTGGCCGGCATGCCTTTCAGTTTCCCGCCGAAGAACATATTCAGGAAGAAGGTCTCGAGGATGTCGTCGCGGTGGTGGCCCAGCGCGATCTTGGTGGCGCCCAGTTCGTCGGCCACGCGGTACAGGATGCCCCGGCGCAGGCGCGAGCACAGCGAGCACGTGGTTTTACCTTCGGGGATCAGGCGCTTGACGATGCTGTAGGTGTCCTGGTTTTCGATGTGGTACGGGATGCCCAGCTTTTCCAGGTACGCCGGCAGGATGTGGTCGGGGAAGTTGGGCTGCTTCTGGTCCAGGTTGACGGCCACGATCTCGAAGTTGATCGGCGCGCGCTCGCGCAGCGTCATCAGGATGTCGAGCAGGGCGTAGCTGTCCTTGCCGCCGGACAGGCATACCATCACCTTGTCGCCTTCTTCGATCATGTTGAAGTCGCCGATGGCCTGGCCCACCAGCCGGCACAGGCGCTTGTGCAGCTTGTTGTTTTCGTGGGCGATCTTCTCGGCCGATTTGCCCAGCGGCGCGTTCAGGGTTTCCACGGTTTCCATCACTGCGGCATTCATACCGACTCCTTGGTCTTGAAGACTTCCACGCCCACGCCTTCGCAGTCCGGATAGACGTCCGGCTTCATGGTGGACACATTGGCCGCGCGCACGCGCGGGTGGGCCAGCATGGCGCGCACGATGTCGTCGCACAGGCTTTCCTGCAGCTGCACGTGGCCGCGCGCCATCAGCTTGGCGATGGTGTCGCGGATGAAATCGTAGTCCACCACTTCCTCGAGCTGGTCGTTGATCGGGGTCGATTCCGCCAGCGGGATGTACAGGTCGACGTTGATCAGGAGGCGCTGCTCGCCCTTTTTCTCGAACTCGTACACGCCGATGTTGATCATCACTTCGTAATTGCGCAGGAACAGGCGACGGCAGTCGGTCAGACTGGGGTGCATCAGGGAGGACAACATGGGCGTTACCTTCTTTCGGTTGAATGGGGTGCTACTAACATTATTTGGCCACGAACATCACGTCGCGCGGCAGCGGCACCAGGTGCTGGCCGCCATCGACAACCAGCGTGGTGCCGGTGAGCGCGCGCGCCGATGCCGCATAGACCACGCTGTCGGCGATATCGTCGGGCGTGCTCGAACGCCCGAGCGGCGTTTGCCGGTGGGCGTTGGCAAAGCCGTCTGCGGTCTGGTCGCCGGACACCATGGTGATGCCGGGCGCCACGCCCACCACCCGCACCGTGGGCGCCAGTTGCTGCGCCAGCATGGTGGTGGCCGTGTGCAGCGCAGCCTTGGACAGGGTGTACGACAAAAAGTCGGGGTTGAGATTGTACAGTTTCTGGTCCAGCAGGTTGATCACCACGGCCTGGCCGGCCGGCGCAGTCGCCGGCGTGGCCGCGTGCAGCGCCTGCGCCAGCAGGATCGGTGCGGCGACGTTGGCGTGCATGTGGGCGTCGAGCCGGGCCACCGTGAAGTCAGTCGCGCTGTCGTAGTCGAACAGCGAGGCGTTGTTGACCACGCAGCGCACCGGGCCCAGGGCGGCAATCGCCTGCGCCAGCAGCGTGCGCACGTCGGCCTCGATGGCCAGGTCGCAGCGCAGCGTAACCGCGCGCCGGCCCAGCGCCGCGATGTCGGCCGCCACCTGCTGCGCTTCGGTCGCGGAGTCGCGGTAGTGCACGGCCACGTCCCAGCCGGCGCGCGCCAGGCCGAGCGCAATGGCGCGGCCCAGGCGGCGGGCGGCGCCGGTCACGAGCGCGACGGGCGCTGCAAGAGCTACGGGAGCTGCGGGAGCAATAGGCGATTCCAAGGTTGTCATGATGGTCTGATCGTTTAAAAAGAGGCAGGGCGTGCCGATTCGCTACAATATCGGGATGTCCCTACCCGAACCTTCTAGCGACGCGCTGGCCGCGTCCCACGCCCTGCAGCACCTGATCGCCGCCGACATCGAACGCAACGCAGGCGCCATTTCCTTTGCCCGCTACATGGAGCTGGCCCTGTACGCGCCCGGTCTGGGCTACTACAGCGGCGGCTCCGCCAAGCTGGGAAAAGATGGCGATTTCACCACTGCGCCCGAACTCACGCCGCTGTTCGGCGCGACCCTGGCGCGGGTGGCAGCCGCTATTATCGCCCAAAGCGCGCCGTACATCCTCGAATTCGGCGCCGGCACCGGCAAGCTGGCCTTCGATATCCTGACCGAACTGGCCGCTGCCGGCATCCGCGTCGAACGCTACAGCATCGTCGAACTGTCGGGCGAACTGCGCGCGCGCCAGCAGCACACGCTGCGCGATTTCCCGCAAGTGCAATGGCTCGATGCCATGCCCGAGTCGTTTGACGGCGTGGTGTTCGGCAACGAGGTGCTCGATGCCATGCCGGTGCACCTGGTCACCAGACATCCGGACGGCTGGCGCGAACTGCAAGTGACGGTGGCCAACGGCCGCTTCGACTACCTGGAAGCGCCGATCGGCGCCGACCTGCTGGCGCAGGTGCAGCGCCAGATCGCCCACCACGACGCGCTCCCGGTCGGTTATGTGACCGAGGTGCACGGCGTGGCCTGCGGCTTCATGGCCAGTGTGAGCCGCATGCTGCTGGCCGGCCGCGCCAACGCCGCCTTCCTGTTCGACTACGGTTTCCCGGCGCACGAGTTTTACCTCGACCTGCGCGCCACCGGCACCCTGATGTGCCACTACCGCCACCATGCCCACGCCGAACCGTTCTTCCACCCTGGTCTGCAGGACATCACCGCCCACGTCGATTTCACGGCCATGGCGCTGGCCGCGCAGGACGCCGGCATCGACATCCTCGGCTACTTCAACCAGGCCGGCTTCCTGCTGGGCGCCGGCATCGGCGAGTTGCTGCTGCGTACCGACCCGGACAACGTGATTGCCTACATCCCGCAGTCAAAAGCCGTGCACAAGCTGGTGTCGCCGGCCGAGATGGGGGAATTGTTCAAAGTTTTGGCGATCGGCAAGAATGTAGCGCTGCCGGAAACGATCCTGGCGCAGGACCGCAGCCACCGGCTATGAGCGAATCTGTAGCTAAAAAGGCACGATGATTGATAAAGCAATGGCGTGCATCGACTCTGCGTGCCGGATTGCTGCTGCGCGCGGCGCAAGATCGGCTATCATGAATGATTCAGCGTCGATTTGGCTGCATCATTGACGTCAACCTCCTTCCACCGCCTCGGCCAGCATTGCACAGATGGGCAAAGTACATACTCACTATGACAACCTGAAAGTGTCGCGCATGGCGCCGCAGGAGGTCATCCGTGCGGCCTACAAGGCACTCAGCCAGAAATATCATCCGGACAAGAACCCGGGCGATGAAAAAGCCGCGCGCATCATGGCCATCGTCAATGGCGCGTATACCACCTTGTCCGACCCCCAGCGCCGCAAGGAGCACGACGAGTGGATCGCGGCCGAGGAATGGGAAGTCGACTGGGTCGAAAGCACGCGCCACGAAGACCATCGCGGCGACAAGGGGCGCCCCGATGCCGAGCACTGGCAGCCAGAGACGGTGGACCGTACGCCCCGCAAGCGTAAAGCGCTGGGACGCTGGAAGTGGGGCGCCGCGCTGTTCGGCTGCCTGGTGGTGGGCTGGGTGGGCGGCGCCGTCACGGCCGAGCCGCACTGGCTCGACAAGGCCTGGGGCGGCCGCACGCCGCCCGGCATTTCCCAGGCACGCGCCGCCGCGCCAGATCCGCTGCCCGAACCGCACGACGCCCTGGCCGCCGCCGACCGCGCCGGCCTGTCCGACCGCCCGGCCGGCATCAAGGTCGTGGCTATGTCGCAGGTGGTGCTGCCCAGCGGCGACTGCGACAACAACGACACCGGCAACCACGCGCTGCCGCTGCTCGCCCCCAACGGCGAACCGTGGCCGCGCCAGTCCGGCTATCTCGACGGCTTTTCGGTCGGCAACCGGGGCGACGACATGCAGCTGATGCTCGACAACGCCAACAATGCCTCGGCCGTGTTCATCAAGGTCTATGACGTCGATCGCCGCGCCAATGTGCGCTACGCGTACGTGCAGGCGCACGACAAGTACATGGTCGATCAGTTGGCCAATGGCAAGTACGAAATCCGTTACCAGAACCTCGACAGCAGCGCGTCCTGCCCGGCGTCCACGGTGCCCGCGCCAAGCCGCGCGGCCGACGCCAACCCGCGCCCGTCCTCGCTGCTCTGATACTTTCATAAGGCAAGTTTCAACCGTGCCGGCAGCGCCGCCCGGCGGGTTGTTGCGCGCTGGTGGGCCGACTTCCATTGGGCTTGTCACCGTGTGGGAATCTGATTATGCTAGGGCAATATCAGCCGCACGAGACTCAACAGGAGATAGTCCGCATGACCGATTCCCACGCCACCGAGGAAGACTGGCTGATCGAGGAAGACGAGGAGCTTCCCCCGCCAGCCTGCGGCGGCCCGGAACAGCGCCAATGGCGCGTGCTGATTGTCGATGACGATGTCGATGTGCATGCGGTCACGCGGCTGGCGCTGCGCAATGTGAGCTTCAAGGGGCGCGAGCTGGAACTGTTTTCGGCCTACAGCGGCCGCGAAGGCTTCGCCATCCTGCGCGATACGCCCGACATCGCGCTGGTGCTGCTCGACGTGGTGATGGAAACCGACGATGCGGGCCTGATCCTGGCGCGCCGCATCCGCGAAGAGCTCGACAACCAGATCGTGCGCGTGGTGCTGCGCACGGGCCAGCCGGGCCAGGCGCCCGAGCAGCGCGTGATCATCGAATACGACATCAACGATTACAAGGCCAAGACCGAGCTGACCACGCAAAAGCTGTTCACCACGGTGATCTCGTCGCTGCGCGCGTACGAGAGTCTCAATATGCTTGAACGCAGCCGCGCCGGGCTGGGCAAAATCCTCTCCGGCGCCACCAACCTGTACCAGATCCACTCGCTGCGCGAATTCGCCTCCGGGGTACTGAACCAGGTCAGCGCCATCCTCGACGTGGGCGCCGACGGCGTGCTGTGCCTGATGCAGGGCGGCACCGGCGCCACCAGCGTGGTGGCCGCCACCGGCGGCTATGCGACGCTGGCCGACGCCGAGGCCATGCCGGCCGACCACCCGCTATGGCCCACCATCGCCAAGGCCTTCGCCGAAAAGAAAAGCCAGTTCGACCACCCGGCCAACGTGCTGTTCATCCACACGCTGGAAAACCGTGAAGTCGCCATTTCCGTCACGCCGCCCTGGCCGCTGGCGCAGATCCAGCGCGACCTGCTGGAGGTGTTCTGCCAGCGCATTGCGGCCGCCTTCGACAATCTGTACATGTTCGGCCAGCTGCGCAAGGCGCAGGAAGCCACCGTGGTGGCGCTGGCCGACCTGGCCGAGTTCCGCGACGACACCACGGGCGGCCATGTGCGGCGGGTGCAGCATCTGTCCACGGCGCTGGCCGAACGTGTGGCCGAGCGCGGCGCGTACGCCGATGAAATCACCCCACAGCTGCTGGAGATGATCGGCCTGGCCAGCATCCTGCACGACGTGGGCAAGGTGGCCACGCCCGACGCCATCCTGCTCAAGCCCGGCCCGCACACGCCCGAGGAACGGGTGCGCATGCGCGAACACGCAGGCGTGGGGCAGGCCATCCTCGAACGCGCGGCCAACATGGTCGATGGCGTGAGCTACCTTACCTACGGCGCCCAGATCGCCGGCGGCCACCACGAGCACTTCGACGGCAACGGCTACCCGCATGGCCTCAAGGGCCGCGCCATCCCGATCGCGGCCAGGATCGTGGCGGTGGTCGATGTCTTCGACTCGCTGCTGCACGAGCGCCCGTACAAGGAGCCGTGGCCGCACAGCGAGGTGGTGGCGTACATCCGCGAACGGGCGGGTACGCAGTTCGATCCTGAAGTGGTGGCGGCGTTGTCCGACCTGATCGAGCGCGATCCGTCGATCGGGCACACGCCGGCTTAGACGGAACTGGCGCCGGCGCGCACCATCGCCTCGAACTCGCAAGCCGGCATCGGTCGCGCAAACAGGTAGCCCTGCGCCTCTTCGCACTGCTTGGAGCGCAGGAAGTCGCGCTGGGCTTCGGTTTCCACGCCCTCGGCTACCACGGCCAGGCCCAGCGAATGGGCCAGCGCGATGGTGGCCGCCACGATCACCGCATCGTCGGGATCTGTTTCGATATCCTTCACGAAGCCGCGGTCGATCTTGATGCGGTCGATCTCGAACAGCTTCAGGTAGCTGAGCGACGAATAACCGGTGCCGAAGTCGTCGATTGCCACCTTGATGCCGCGCGCGCGCAGTTGTTCGAGCAGCACGCGGCTGCGTTCCGGATCCTGCATCGCCGCCGATTCGGTGATCTCCAGTTCCAGCAGCGCCGGGTCGATACCCTGGCTGCCCAGCAGGCGGTCGAGCAGGGGCAGCAGGCCGGGGCCGTGGCACTGGCGCGCCGACAGGTTGACGGCCAGGCGCAAATGCGCCAGATCGCCGCCGCGCCATGCCGCCAGCCGTGCCGTGGCCTCGTGCAGCACCCACTCGCCCAGCGGCAGGATCAATCCCGATTCCTCGGCGATCGGAATGAAGCGGTCGGGCCCCACCATGCCCAGCTCGGGATGGTGCCAGCGCAGCAGCGCTTCGGCGCCGATGATGCGCGCGGTGGCCAGGTCCACTTGCGGTTGCAGATACAGCTCGAACTCGTGCTGTTCGAGCGCCTGCCACAGCCGGCCTTCGAGCAGCAGCCGCTCGTGGGTGGCAGCGTTCATTTCGGCCGAGAAGAACTGGAAATTGCCGCGTCCCTGGTTCTTGGCCGCGTACATCGCGGTGTCGGCATGGCGCATCAGGGTGCCGGCGTCGATGCCGTCGGACGGGAACATCGCCACGCCCACGCTGGTGCCGCTGTGGATGGTCTTGCCCTGCAAGGTGTAGGGGGCGCTCAGCGACTCCACCAGCCGCACGGCGATGTTGGAAGCGTCGTCCGGGCTCACCGCGCCGGACGTGACGATGATGAATTCGTCGCCGCCCAGGCGGGCGATGATGTCCACCTCGCGCAGCAGTTCGCGCAGCCGGTTGGCCGCCGCCACCAGCAACTGGTCGCCCACCGCGTGACCATGGGTGTCGTTGATTTTCTTGAAGTGGTCGAGGTCGAGGAACAGCACGGCAGCAGTGCCTTGCCCGCGCCGCGTTTGCGACAGCAACTGGTCGAGCCGCAGGTTGAGCGACAGGCGGTTGTCGAGGCCCGTGAGGGCGTCGCTGTGGGCCAGGCGGTGGATGCGCTCCTGCGCCTGGTGCTGGGCCGTCAGATCGTGCAGGATGGCCACGAACAGGTGCTCGTCGGGCAGCTCCACCTCGCTCACCGAAATGGCCAGCGGGAATTCGCTGCCGTCGCTGCGCCAGCCCGTCAGCTCGTATTCGTGGGTGACGCCGCAGGCGATCATGCGCAGCAGGCCCGCCGCATCGAGCCCCTCGGCCTCGCCCACGCCGACCGGCACCAGGCGCTCCAGGCGCAGGCGCATCATCTGCTCGGGCGAGTAGCCGAACAGGCGGCCGGCGGCGGCATTGGCCGACTTGAGCCAGCCGTCGCCATCGACCGTGAGGATGGCGTCGGCGGCCTTGTTCAAAATCGCCTGCAGCCGCGCCTCGCGTTCGCGCAGGCGCGCGGTGCTGTCGGTCACCTGCGCCTGGATGCGCGCGCGTTCGCCGCTGATCAGCAGCATCAGCACCCCCAACAGGCCGGTGAGCAGCAGGCCGCCGGTCAGCACGGTCCAGCTTTGCCAGCCGCGCTGGAGCATCTGGTAGGCCGGCGTGGGCGCCAGGGTCAGCTCGTAGGTGCGGCCGCCAAAGCTCAGCTGGCGGCGGTAGTCGTTGCCGCTCGTGCTGGCGCCTGCCGGCAGCGTGTCGCGCAGGATGCGGCTCGAACTGGTGTCGCCCACATCGATGAAGCGGACCAGAAAGTGCTCGAACTCGGAGCGCTTGAGCGCCTGTTCCAGCAGCGTGTCGAACTGCATGGTGAGCAGCAGGGCGCCGGTGGCATTGCGCTGATCGCTGGCGGGATATACGGTTTGCAGCAGCACCAGGCCGGCGCTGGGCAGGTTGCGTACGAACTGCAAAGGCGGGCCCGCCGTGGGCTGGCCGGACTGGATCGCCAGCTCCAGCGTGGCGCGGCGCTGGTCCTCGGACAGGAAGTCCAGGCCCAGGTAGGCGCGTGCATCGGCCGGCTCGATGTAGGTCGCCACAAAATATTTTTCACGCGAGCTGGCCTTGCGCGGATAACCGGTCAGCGTCGGTTCGCGGATTTCGAAGCCGGGGTCGATATGCTGGCGCGCCCATGCCTCGAAACCGGCGCGTTCGCTGCCGGCCACCGGCACCAGCCACGACATTGACAGCAGTTCAGGGCGCTGGTCCAGGTAGCCGTGCGCCAGGTTGCTGAATTCTTCCGCGTGCAGCGTGCGGCGCGGATCGTCGAGCGCCTTGGCCATGGCGAAAACAAAGCGTTCGTGCTCGCTGAACTGCGCTTGCAGCAGGTCGCCGGTCTGCTGCGCCTTGAGGCGGAACGTCTGCATCTGCTGGTTGTTCTCCCAGCGGTCGGCTTGCAGGTAGATGCCGATGAAGGCGGCGGTGGACAGCAGCAATGGCAGGCCGACCAGCAGGCGCCGGCGCGACCACAGCGCGCGCGGACGGCCGATGGCGATCCAGGTCAGCGGCGCGGCCAGCAGGATGCCGATGGAGTCGCCCATCCACCAGGCCAGCCAGTCGCCGACGATGGTGTCGCCCTGCAGCTGGCCCGCCAGCACGTGGCCGGCCAGCGCCACGGTGCTGCTGACGAACGTGACGCCGACGGCCAGCAGAACGAAGCGCGCCACATCGCGCCCGGAGCCGATGGCCGGATCGATACAGCGGCGGAACACGGTACTGCCGGCCCAGGCCTGGAAGGTGGCGCCGATGGTGGTGGCCACGGCGCACGCCAGCAGCGCCGGCGTGAGGGGGATGTGATTGACCAGGAGCACCAGCAAGTTGACGACCAGGGCGCCGAGCGCCACCGCCGGCAACAGCCGGGCGCCGCCGACGGCGCAGGCGGCCAGGGCGATGCCGGCCGGCAGAAAGATGGGGGAGGCGTAGGCCGGCGGCAGCGCCAGCAGCAGGCCCAGGCGCCCGGCAATCACATAGGCGGCCAGCAGGGCCAGGTTGGCGCACAGCAGGCGCCATGGGTTGTTTCCCGACTGATGATCCAAACGAGGGGGCTCCTGGCAGGTGATGGTCGAAAGATTGTATAGGGTTGTTTGGAGGAAATCATCGCCTAAAATTTCAGCATTCAATTCAACTTAAAAACAACACTTGCACTTTTGCAGTTCGTGCAGTTACAATCTCGCCCCGAAGCAGACAGTTAATTGCAACGACACGAAATAATGTCAGACGCAGTTGACAGGTCAAAGAAGTTGCTTCATACTCTGCGGTTCCTCGCGGAGGGGTGGCCGAGTGGTTAAAGGCGACGGACTGTAAATCCGTTCTCTATGAGTACGCTGGTTCGAATCCAGCCCCCTCCACCAAGTTGTTGCAGTGAGACTGATAGTAGTGAAATGAACGATACCTCGCGGGTGTAGCTCAATGGTAGAGCAGAAGCCTTCCAAGCTTACGACGAGGGTTCGATTCCCTTCACCCGCTCCAGTGTTGTTGCAATGCCGATGCGCAATCAGGGCATCACCGTAGTACACAAATAAGTAGTACCCAATCAGCCCTTTTAGCTCAGTGGTAGAGCACTCCCTTGGTAAGGGAGAGGCCACGTGTTCAATCCACGTAAAGGGCACCAGAATTCGCAGTACGCAGTATTGGCTGCCACGCGCGGCCCCATCAGCAAAAAGCATAGTATTAAGTCAGCAGTCGGGCGTAGGCCCGGGCAATCACCCCACATCGTTAGGAGTCTAAAATGGCAAAAGAGAAATTCGAGCGGACCAAGCCGCACGTCAACGTCGGCACCATTGGTCACGTTGACCACGGCAAGACCACCCTGACCGCTGCAATCGCTACCGTTCTGTCGAAAAAATTCGGCGGCGAAGCTAAAGCCTACGACCAGATCGATGCTGCACCAGAAGAAAAAGCACGCGGTATTACCATCAACACCGCTCACGTCGAGTACGAAACCGCCGGCCGTCACTACGCCCACGTTGACTGCCCAGGCCACGCCGACTACATCAAAAACATGATTACCGGTGCAGCGCAGATGGACGGCGCGATCCTGGTTTGCTCCGCAGCTGACGGCCCAATGCCACAGACCCGCGAGCACATCCTGCTGGCCCGTCAAGTTGGCGTTCCATACATCATCGTGTTCCTGAACAAGTGCGACCTGGTCGACGACGCAGAACTGCTGGAACTGGTCGAAATGGAAGTTCGTGAGTTGCTGTCGAAATACGAGTTCCCAGGCGACGACGTACCAATCATCAAAGGTTCGGCACGTATGGCGCTGGAAGGCAAAGAAGGCGAGATGGGCGTTGACGCCATCATGCGTCTGGCCGATGCACTGGACAGCTACATCCCTACGCCAGAGCGCGCAGTGGATGGCGCCTTCCTGATGCCAGTGGAAGACGTGTTCTCGATCTCGGGTCGCGGTACCGTTGTGACCGGTCGTATCGAACGCGGCGTGATCAAAGTCGGCGAAGAGATCGAAATCGTCGGCATTATCGACACCGTCAAAACCACTTGCACCGGCGTGGAAATGTTCCGCAAGCTGCTGGACCAGGGTCAAGCTGGCGACAACGTTGGTCTGCTGCTGCGCGGCACCAAGCGTGAAGACGTGCAACGTGGTCAGGTTCTGGCCAAGCCAGCGTCGATCAAGCCGCACAACCACTTCACCGGCGAGATCTACGTTCTGTCGAAAGATGAAGGCGGCCGTCACACCCCGTTCTTCAACAACTATCGTCCACAGTTCTACTTCCGTACGACTGACGTGACCGGTTCGATCGAGCTGCCAGCGGACAAAGAAATGGTTATGCCAGGCGACAACGTGTCGATCACCGTCAAGCTGATCAACCCGATCGCGATGGAAGAAGGTCTGCGCTTCGCAATCCGCGAAGGTGGCCGTACCGTAGGTGCAGGCGTTGTAGCAAAAATCATCGCCTAATTAGGATGGCGGATTGGCCACCAGGGGTGTCCCTGGTGGTATAATCGAAATCCTTTGTAAGTAGTACTCGGAAGGGGCGTAGCTCAATTGGCAGAGCGTCGGTCTCCAAAACCGAAGGTTGGGGGTTCGAGGCCCTCCGCCCCTGCCACCGAATCTGGTGCAGGGCACCGAAAGTAAAAATACAATGTCTAATCAATCCGTGCAGACCGTCAGCACGTCGAATGACAAGATTAAGGTTGCGCTGGCCATAGCCGTCGCAATCGCAGGTGTGGTCGGGTTTTATTACCTGTTGGACAAACCAGCTCTGGTGCGCGCGGGCGCACTTGTAGCTGGTTTGGCTTTTGCCGTTCTGCTCTTGTGGACTTCGTCGACTGGCCGTGATTTCCTGAATTTCGCCCAAGAATCCGTTCGCGAAACGAAAAAGGTCGTCTGGCCTACCCGTCGCGAAGCGATGCAAATCACTGGTATCGTGTTTGCCTTTGTGTTTGTGATGGCGCTGTTCCTGTGGGGCACGGATAAGACACTGGAATTCCTGTTATACGATCTCATTCTGGGCATACGAAAATAATGAGCGAAAATGTGCAAGAAGACGTGCAAGGCGAAGTGCCTGCACAAGAAGCTGGCGCAGCGCCAATCAGCGTCCCAGTAAGCAACAAGCGCTGGTACGTTGTTCATGCGTATTCCGGTATGGAAAAAAGCGTGCAGCGCGCGCTGACCGAGCGCGTAGAGCGCGCCGGCATGCAAGACCAGTTCGGCCAGATCCTGGTGCCAACTGAAGAAGTAGTCGAAGTGAAAAACGGTCAAAAGTCCGTCACCGAGCGTCGTTTCTTCCCTGGCTACGTGCTGGTGGAAATGGAAATGACCGACGAAACCTGGCACCTGGTGAAAAACACCAGCAAGGTCACCGGTTTCATCGGCGGCAAATCGAACAAGCCGACCCCGATTCCTGCCCGCGAGATCGACAAGATCATGCAGCAGATGCAAGAAGGTGTCGAGAAGCCACGGCCAAAAGTGCTGTACGAAGTGGGCGAGCAAGTCCGCATCAAGGATGGCCCGTTCACCGACTTCAACGGCAACGTCGAGGAAGTCAACTACGAGAAATCGAAAGTGCGCGTCTCGGTCACCATCTTCGGTCGCGCCACTCCAGTCGAACTCGAGTTCGGCCAGGTCGAAAAAGTATAAGCAGCACCGTTCGCCAGAACGGGCGACGGTGTAAAAACCTGACAAATCTGGCACAAGAGGAGCCCCGCATGCAATGTATCGCATCGCGGGGCGCTACTACTCAACTCCAAAGACAGGAGCCATCATGGCAAAGAAAATCATTGGTTTTATCAAGCTGCAAGTACCAGCTGGTAAAGCAAACCCATCCCCACCGATCGGCCCAGCGCTGGGTCAGCGCGGTCTGAACATCATGGAATTCTGCAAGGCCTTCAATGCACAGACCCAAGGTCTGGAGCCAGGCATGCCGATTCCAGTCGTGATCACCGCCTTTGCTGACAAGTCCTTCACCTTCGTGATGAAGACCCCACCAGCAACGTTCCTGATCAAGAAACACGCTGGCATCACCAAAGGTTCGCCGAAGCCACATACCGACAAAGTCGGTACGCTGACCCGTGCCCAAGCTGAAGAAATCGCTAAATTGAAAACCCCTGATCTGACCGCTGCCGACCTGGATGCTGCTGTACGCACCATCGCTGGTTCCGCACGTTCGATGGGCATCACGGTGGAAGGTCTGTAATCATGGCAAAACTGTCCAAACGCGCAAAAGCTATCAAGGCTAAAGTTGATAGCACCAAGTCCTACGCCTTCGACAACGCAGTCGCGCTGATCAAAGAACTGGCTACCGCCAAGTTCAATGAATCGATCGACGTGTCGGTACAACTGGGTGTGGATCCGAAGAAATCGGACCAGGTCGTTCGCGGTTCCGTCGTGCTGCCAGCTGGCACCGGCAAAACCGTTCGCGTTGCTGTGTTCGCTTCGGGCGAAAAAGCAGAAGCTGCTAAAGCAGCTGGCGCCGACGTTGTTGGTATGGAAGACCTGGCCGAGCGCGTCAAAGCCGGCGACATGCCTTTCGATATCGTCATCGCTTCGCCAGACACCATGCGTATCGTTGGTACCCTGGGTCAGATCCTGGGCCCACGTGGGCTGATGCCTAACCCGAAAGTCGGCACCGTAACCCCTGACGTCGCTACCGCCGTGAAAAACGCGAAAGCCGGTCAAGTTCAGTACCGTACCGACAAAGCCGGTATCATCCACGCTACGATCGGCCGCAAATCGTTCGCTGACGCAGATCTGAAGAGCAACCTGGTTGCCCTGATCGACGCGCTGAACAAAGCCAAGCCAGCATCGAGCAAAGGTGTTTACCTGCGCAAGGTATCGCTGTCGTCGACCATGGGCGCTGGCGTCCGTGTTGACCAGGCTACCCTGGCTGCCTAAGTTTCACGTATCAAATTTAGTCGCTGAGCTGAACAGCTCGGCGCAGTTCTTTGGGATGGCTGCCGTGCAAACGGCAGTCGCAATCAAAGACCGTTGGGCCAGGTGCATCAGGCAGGCGCCCGGTTAATTGAGTTGTTTCACCCAACGCAGATGGTGTTCCCGACCAAGTTTTGCAGTCCATTGGACTCCTAACCTCGGACGCCGTTGTTCGAACCGATAACCGGCAATTGGGCTGGTTATCATTTAAGGAGATTGACCGTGGGTCTCAATCTGAATGACAAAAAGGCCGTCGTCGCCGAAGTTTCCGCAAAAGTAGCAACTGCGCAAACCATCGTCGTGGCCGAGTATCGTGGCATCCAGGTTGCTCACTTGACGCAACTCCGTGCCAAGGCGCGTGCTCAAGGCGTGTACCTGCGAGTGTTGAAAAACACCCTCGCACGTCGCGCTGTCGAAGGCACGCAGTTCGCCTCGCTGGCAGACAGCATGACCGGTCCGCTGATCTATTCGATCTCGGACGACGCCGTTGCAGCAGCTAAAGTCATCGCTGACTTCGCTAAAACCAACGACAAACTGGTCATCACTGCCGGTAACTACGCAGGCAAGCAGCTGGATAAAGCTGCTGTTGCCGCGTTGGCGAGCATTCCTAGCCGTGAAGTCCTCATCTCGCAGCTGTTGGGCGTTATGCTGGCTCCGGTATCGGGCTTCGCACGTGGTCTGGCTGCTCTGGCAGCGAAAAAATCCGAAGGTGCTCCTGCTGCTGAAGTTGCAGCAGAAGAAGCTCCTGCAGAAGCTTAATCAGCTGATGCATCCCGGCCTCGCGGCCGGGGCGGGTTTTTTTCAAGTAGCTATCTGATGTATTAAACGAATCAAAATTATTGGAGTTTCAAATGGCAATTAGCAAAGACGACATCCTGAACGCAGTGAGCGAAATGTCCGTAATGGACCTGAACGACCTGGTTAAGGCATTCGAAGAGAAATTCGGCGTTTCGGCCGCTGCAATGGCAGCTCCTGCTGCTGGCGGCGCTGCTGCAGCAGCTGTTGAAGAGCAAACCGAATTCAACCTGGTTCTGACCGAAATCGGCGCGAACAAAGTTGGCGTGATTAAAGCAGTTCGCGAAATCACCGGTCTGGGCCTGAAAGAAGCCAAAGACGTTGTTGACGGCGCACCAAAAACCGTTAAAGAAGCTCTGTCGAAAGCTGACGCTGAAGCCGCTAAGAAAAAGCTGGAAGAAGCTGGCGCCAAGGCCGAACTGAAGTAATTCAAGCTGTATTGGCGGCTACCATTAGCGCCACGAGCCAAAGCTGCGGGATTTCTCTCTTTACCGGGGGAAATCCCGGCTTTGGCTCCTTTGTCGTCTGTGTCGTATTTGTAACGTTGTCAAGACGTTGCAGTTCCAATTGATCCGCTGGAAATGGTAGAGATTTCAGGTTTCGTCTGTGTGACACGCAGCCGAGATTGTTGCTGAAGTGGCTGGCAGTGCACTGGCAAAACCTGAATTTTTTTCCTTTCTGTCACTCACGGAGTGTCCATGCACTACTCATTTACTGAGAAGAAACGCATTCGCAAATCATTCGCGAAGCGCGCCAACGTTCACAACGTTCCGTTCCTGCTGGCTACCCAGCTCGAGTCCTACCACAGTTTCTTGCAAGAAGATGTTAGCGCATCGGCGCGCAAGAACGACGGCCTGCAGTCGGCCTTTACCTCGATTTTCCCTATCGTTTCGCACAATGGCTTTGCGCGTCTCGAATTCCTGTCGTACGTTCTGGGCGATCCTGCCTTTGACGTCAAGGAATGCCAACTGCGTGGCCTGACGTTCGCGTCACCGCTGCGCGCCAAGGTGCGTCTGGTGATCCTGGACAAGGAATCGCCGACCAAGCCAGTCGTCAAGGAAATGAAGGAACAGGAAGTCTACATGGGCGAACTGCCCCTGATGACGACCACCGGTTCGTTCGTGATCAATGGTACCGAGCGTGTCATCGTTTCGCAGCTGCATCGCTCCCCGGGTGTGTTCTTCGAACACGACCGCGGCAAGACCCACTCGTCCGGCAAATTGCTGTTCTCGGCACGTATCATTCCTTACCGCGGCTCGTGGCTGGACTTCGAGTTCGACCCGAAAGACATCCTGTACTTCCGCGTCGACCGTCGCCGCAAGATGCCGGTATCGATCCTGCTGAAAGCCATCGGCATGACGCCGGAACAGATCCTGGCTAACTTCTTTGTCTTCGACAATTTCCACCTGCGCTCCGAAGGCGCGGAAATGGAATTCGTTGCCGAACGCCTGCGCGGCGAAGTCGCGCGCTTCGACATCGTCGATCCGAAGTCGGCCAAGACCATCGTCATGAAAGACAAGCGCATCAATGCCAAGCATGTGCGCGACATCGATGCCGCTGGCCTGAAGCACATCTCGGTGCCGGAAGACTACCTGCTGGGCCGCGTACTGGCCAAGAACATCGTTGATCCGGAGACCGGCGAAGTTGTCGCGTCCGCCAACGAAGAACTGACCGAAGACGTACTGAACCGTCTGCGCGATGCCGGCATCACCGACATCCAGACCCTGTACACCAACGACCTGGACCAGGGCGGCTACATCTCGCAAACCCTGCGCATGGACGACACCGCCGACCAAACGGCCGCGCGCGTGGCGATCTACCGCATGATGCGTCCTGGCGAACCGCCAACCGAAGACTCGGTCGAAGCACTGTTCAACGGCCTGTTCTACAGCCCTGAGCGTTACGACCTGTCGGCCGTGGGCCGCATGAAGTTCAACCGCCGTATCGGCCGTGATGAACTGACCGGTGCCATGACCCTGTCGAACGAAGACGTGCTGGCCGTGATCAAGATCCTGGTCGAGCTGCGCAACGGTCGCGGCGAAGTCGATGACATCGATCACCTGGGTAACCGTCGCGTACGTTGCGTCGGCGAACTGGCAGAAAATCAATTCCGTGCCGGCCTGGTGCGTGTTGAGCGCGCTGTCAAGGAACGCCTCGGCCAGGCCGAAGCGGACAACCTGATGCCGCACGACCTGATCAACAGCAAGCCGATCTCGGCCGCGATCCGTGAATTCTTCGGTTCGTCGCAGCTGTCGCAGTTTATGGACCAGACCAACCCGCTGTCGGAAATCACGCACAAACGTCGTGTATCCGCTCTGGGGCCTGGCGGTCTGACCCGCGAACGTGCCGGCTTCGAGGTGCGCGACGTGCACCCGACCCACTACGGCCGCGTGTGCCCGATCGAAACGCCTGAAGGCCCGAACATCGGCCTGATCAACTCGCTGGCTCTGTACGCCCGCCTGAACGAATACGGCTTCCTGGAAACCCCGTACCGCAAGGTTGACGGTTCCAAGGTCACCGAGCAGATCGATTACCTGTCGGCCATCGAAGAAGGCCGCTACATCATCGCCCAGGCTAACGCCAAAGTCGATGAGACCGGTACCCTGGTCGATGAACTGGTATCGTCGCGTGAAGCTGGCGAAACCATTCTGGTATCGCCAGAGCGCGTCCAGTACATGGACGTGGCGCCAGGCCAGATCGTTTCCGTTGCAGCATCGCTGATTCCATTCCTGGAACACGATGATGCGAACCGTGCATTGATGGGCGCCAACATGCAGCGCCAGGCAGTTCCTTGCCTGCGCCCTGAAAAAGCGCTGGTCGGGACCGGTATCGAACGCACCGTGGCAGTTGACTCGGGCACCACCGTGCAAGCACTGCGTGGCGGACTGGTTGACTACATCGATGCGGGTCGTGTCGTGATTCGCGTGAACGATGAAGAAGCCACCGCCGGCGAAGTCGGTGTGGACATCTACAACCTGATCAAGTACACCCGTTCAAACCAGAACACCAACATCAACCAGCGTCCGATCGTGCAAGTTGGCGACCGCGTGGCCAAAGGCGACGTGATTGCCGACGGCGCATCGACCGACCTGGGCGAGCTGGCACTGGGCCAGAACATGACCGTGGCGTTCATGCCATGGAATGGTCTGAACTTCGAAGATTCGATCCTGATCTCGGAAAACGTCGTCAAAGACGACCGTTACACCTCGATCCACATCGAAGAACTGAGCGTTGTTGCACGTGATACCAAGCTGGGCGCCGAAGAAATCACCCGTGATATCTCGAACCTGGCCGAAAATCAACTGGCACGCCTGGACGAATCGGGCATCGTGTACATCGGCGCGGAAGTTACCGCCGGCGACACCCTGGTCGGTAAAGTGACGCCTAAAGGCGAAACCCAGCTGACCCCGGAAGAAAAGCTGCTGCGCGCGATCTTCGGCGAAAAAGCTTCGGACGTTAAAGATACGTCGCTGCGCGTGCCTTCGGGCATGGTCGGTACCGTGATCGACGTGCAGGTGTTCACCCGTGAAGGCATCGTTCGCGACAAGCGCGCGCAACAGATCATCGACGATGAACTGAAGCGTTTCCGCCTGGACCTGAACGACCAGATGCGTATTGTGGAAGGCGATGCCTTCCAGCGTCTGGAAAAAATGCTGATCAATCAAGTGGTGAATGGCGGCCCTAAAAAGCTGGCCAAAGGCGCCAAGATCACCAAGGAATACCTGGACGATCTGGACAAGTACCACTGGTTCGACATCCGCCCATCGGAAGATGCTGCTGCCACCGCCCTCGAAGCGATCAAGGAATCGATCGCCGAGAAGCGTCACCAGTTCGATCTGGCCTTCGAAGAGAAGCGCAAGAAACTGACCCAGGGCGACGAGCTGCAACCTGGCGTGCAAAAAATGGTCAAGGTGTACCTGGCCGTGAAACGCCGCCTGCAGTCGGGCGACAAGATGGCGGGTCGCCACGGTAACAAGGGTGTGGTATCGCGCATTGTTCCAGTGGAAGACATGCCATACATGGCGGACGGTACGCCGGCCGACGTGGTACTGAATCCGCTGGGTGTTCCATCGCGTATGAACGTGGGTCAGATTCTCGAGACCCACCTCGGTTGGGCAGCGAAGGGCCTGGGCATCCGTATCGGCGAAATGCTGCAAGCGCAGATCAAGGTCGAAGAGATGCGCAAGTACCTGACCACGGTCTACAACGAATCGGGTCGTCCGGAAGATCTGGACCAGTTCGACGACGAAGAGATCATGAAGCTGGCGTACAACCTGAAAAAAGGTGTGCCGTTCGCTACCCCGGTATTCGACGGCGCGCACGAGTCGGAAATCCGTCGCATGCTCGATCTGGCGTATCCTGATGATGTCGCTGCCAAGCTGGGCATGACCCCATCGAAAAACCAGGTCACCATGTACGACGGCCGCACCGGCGAAGCGTTCGAGCGCAAGGTCACCGTTGGCGTGATGCACATGCTGAAACTGCACCACTTGGTTGACGACAAGATGCACGCGCGTTCGACCGGTCCATACTCGCTGGTAACGCAGCAGCCACTGGGCGGTAAAGCCCAGTTCGGTGGTCAGCGTTTCGGTGAGATGGAGGTGTGGGCACTGGAAGCGTACGGCGCATCGTACGTGCTGCAAGAAATGTTGACCGTGAAGTCCGATGACGTGAATGGCCGTACCAAAGTGTACGAAAACCTCGTCAAAGGCGACCACGTGATCGACGCCGGCATGCCGGAATCGTTCAACGTGCTGGTCAAGGAAATCCGTTCGCTCGGTATCGATATCGACCTCGAACGAAACTAAAAGACAGACTACCGTCATTTTGGTTTGAGATGTACAAAGCCCGGCTGGGTAACCATGCCGGGCAATGTAGTCTTAGGAATTAGAAGTTTAATCACCTCTGGAGTGATACATGAAAGCACTGCTCGATCTATTCAAGCAAGTACAGACGAACGAGACCTTTGACGCGATCAAGATCGGTCTCGCTTCGCCTGAAAAAATCCGTTCGTGGTCCTACGGCGAAGTTAAAAAGCCGGAAACCATCAACTATCGTACCTTCAAGCCCGAGCGCGACGGCCTGTTCTGCGCCAAGATCTTTGGCCCAATCAAGGACTACGAGTGCCTGTGCGGCAAGTACAAACGTCTGAAGCACCGCGGCGTGATCTGCGAAAAGTGCGGCGTTGAAGTGACCCTGGCCAAAGTGCGTCGTGAGCGCATGGGCCACATCGAACTGGCGTCGCCAACCGCGCACATCTGGTTCCTGAAATCGCTGCCGTCGCGTCTGGGCATGGTCCTCGACATGACCCTGCGGGACATCGAACGCGTGCTGTACTTCGAAGCATATGTCGTGACCGATCCAGGCATGACCCCGCTGAAGAAGTGCCAGATCATGTCGGAAGACGACTACGCCGCCAAGTACGAAGAGTACGGCGACGACTTCACCGCCTTCATGGGCGCCGAAGGTATCCGTGAACTGCTGCGCTCGATCGACATCCACCGCGATGCCGAAACCCTGCGCGTGGAACTGAAGGAATCGAAGTCCGAAGCGAAGATCAAGAAATACGCCAAGCGTCTGAAAGTGCTGGAAGCGTTCCAGCGTTCGGGCATCAAGCCTGAGTGGATGATCATGGAAGTGCTGCCGGTGCTGCCACCGGAACTGCGCCCACTGGTACCACTGGACGGCGGCCGTTTCGCGACCTCGGATCTGAACGATCTGTATCGCCGCGTGATCAACCGTAACAACCGTCTGAAACGCCTGATGGAGCTGCGCGCTCCAGAGATCATCACGCGCAACGAAAAGCGCATGCTGCAAGAAGCAGTCGATTCGCTGCTGGACAACGGCCGTCGCGGTAAAGCGATGACCGGCGCCAACAAGCGTCCGCTGAAATCGCTGGCCGAGATGATCAAGGGTAAAGGCGGTCGTTTCCGTCAGAACTTGCTGGGTAAACGCGTCGACTACTCGGGCCGTTCGGTCATCGTGGTGGGTCCACAGCTGAAACTGCACCAGTGCGGTCTGCCGAAACTGATGGCGCTGGAACTGTTCAAGCCATTCATCTTCAACAAGCTGGAACTGATGGGCTTGGCTACCACGATCAAGGCCGCCAAGAAGCTGGTCGAGATTCAAGAGCCGGTCGTCTGGGACATCCTGGAAGACGTGATCCGCGAACACCCGATCATGCTCAACCGTGCACCAACCCTGCACCGTCTGGGTATCCAGGCGTTCGAGCCGGTCCTGATTGAAGGTAAAGCGATCCAGCTGCACCCACTCGTTTGCGCGGCATTCAACGCCGACTTCGACGGTGACCAGATGGCTGTGCACGTACCGCTGTCGATCGAAGCGCAGATGGAAGCACGTACGCTGATGCTGGCGTCGAACAACATCCTGTTCCCGTCGAACGGCGAACCGTCGATCGTTCCTTCGCAGGATATCGTGCTGGGTCTGTACTACGCGACCCGCGAAGCGATCAACGCGAAAAACGAAGGCATGCTGTTCCCTGACGTGTCGGAAGTCATTCGTGCCTACGACAACAAGGAAGTGGAACTGACCACCCGTATCACGGTGCGTATCGTCGAGAATCCAAAAGATCTCGAAACAGGCGAGTTCGTCCGTACCGTTACCCGCTACGAGACCACGGTTGGCCGCGCCATCCTGTCGGAAATTCTGCCGAAAGGTCTGCCTTTCTCGGTGCTGAATCGCGCGCTGAAAAAGAAAGAAATTTCCAAGCTGATCAACACCTCGTTCCGTAAGTGCGGTCTGCGCGCGACGGTCGTGTTTGCTGACCAACTGATGCAGTCGGGCTTCCGCCTGGCAACCCGCGCCGGTATTTCGATCTGCGTGGACGACATGCTGGTACCGCCACAAAAAGTCACCCTGATTTCGGCTGCAGAGTCCGAAGTCAAACAGATCGAGCAGCAGTACGCTTCGGGTCTGGTGACCGCCGGCGAGCGTTACAACAAGGTCGTCGACATCTGGGGCAAAACCTCGGACGAAGTCGGCAAGGCCATGATGGACCAGCTGAAAGTGGAAGACGTCATCAAGCGTGACGGCACGAAATCGACCCAGGAATCGTTCAACGCGATTTACATGATGGCCGACTCGGGCGCACGTGGTTCGGCAGCGCAGATTCGCCAGCTGGCAGGTATGCGTGGTCTGATGGCGAAACCGGACGGTTCGATTATCGAAACGCCGATTACCGCGAACTTCCGCGAAGGTCTGAACGTGTTGCAGTACTTCATTTCGACCCACGGCGCTCGTAAAGGTCTGGCCGATACGGCACTGAAAACCGCGAACTCGGGTTACCTGACCCGTCGTCTGGTCGACGTGACCCAGGATCTGGTCGTGATCGAAGATGATTGCGGCACGTCCAACGGTACCGTCATGAAGGCGCTGGTTGAAGGTGGTGAAGTCATCGAAGCGCTGCGCGACCGTATCCTCGGCCGCGTGGTGGTCAACGACGTCGTCAATCCTGAGAACCAGGAAACGCTGTACGAAGCCGGCACCCTGATGGACGAAGACATGGTCGAAGAGATCGAGCGTCTGTCGATCGACGAAGTCAAAGTCCGCACGCCACTGACTTGCGACACGCGCTTCGGCCTGTGCGCCAAGTGCTACGGTCGCGACCTGGGCCGTGGCATGCTGGTCAACTCCGGCGAAGCCGTCGGTGTGGTGGCAGCGCAGTCGATTGGTGAGCCTGGTACCCAGCTGACCATGCGTACGTTCCACATCGGTGGTGCGGCATCGCGTGCAGCAGTGGCATCGTCGGTGGAAGCGAAGTCGAACGGTACCATCCGTTTCACCTCGACCATGCGTTACGTTACCAACGGCAAGGGCGCGCAAATCGTCATTTCCCGTTCGGGCGAAGTGCTGATCACCGACGACCACGGCCGTGAGCGTGAGCGTCATAAAGTGCCGTACGGCGCGACCCTGATCGTCAAGGATGGCCTGGTCATCAAGGCCGGTACGGCCCTGGCAACTTGGGATCCGCTGACCCGTCCGATCATCACCGAGTACGCTGGTACCGTCCGCTTCGAGAACGTCGAAGAAGGCGTGACCGTGGCCCGTCAGGTCGACGAAGTGACCGGTCTGGCAACCCTGGTGGTGATCGATGCGAAACGTCGCGGCTCGCTGACCAAAACCCTGCGTCCACAGGTCAAACTGTTGAACGAAGAAGGTCACGAAGTGAAGATCGCCGGTACCGAACACGCTGTAGCGATCGGTTTCCAGGTTGGCGCACTGATCATGGTGAAAGACGGCCAGCAAGTGTCCGTGGGTGAGGTTCTGGCGCGTATCCCGACCGAATCGCAGAAAACCCGTGACATTACCGGTGGTCTGCCACGCGTAGCCGAGCTGTTCGAAGCACGTTCGCCGAAAGACGCGGGCATGCTGGCGGAAGTGACCGGTACTGTAGCCTTCGGTAAAGAAACCAAGGGCAAACAGCGTCTGGAAATCACCGACATGGACGGCAACAAGCACGAGTTCCTGATCACCAAGGACAAGCAAGTGCTGGTCCACGATGGTCAAGTCGTGAACAAGGGCGAGATGATCGTGGACGGCCCGGCCGATCCGCAAGACATCCTGCGCCTGCTGGGTATCGAAGCGCTGGCGCGTTACATCGTTGACGAAGTGCAAGACGTGTACCGTCTGCAAGGCGTGAAGATTAACGACAAGCACATCGAAGTGATCGTACGCCAGATGCTGCGTCGCGTTCAGATCGTCAACGCCGGCGACACCAACTACATCGTTGGCGAGCAGGTCGAGCGTTCGGAACTGCTGGACGAAAACGATCGTATGGATCGCGAAAGCAAGATCCCTGCGACCTACGAAAACGTCCTGCTGGGTATTACCAAGGCATCGCTGTCGACCGACTCGTTCATCTCGGCCGCATCGTTCCAGGAAACCACCCGCGTGCTGACCGAAGCTGCGATCATGGGCAAGCGCGACGGTCTGCGCGGCCTGAAAGAAAACGTGATCGTTGGTCGTCTGATCCCGGGCGGTACCGGTCTGGCGTTCCACCGCGCCCGCAAAGAGAAAGAGCTGTGGGAAGTGGAAGAGCGTCAAGCCCTGCTGCAAGCAGAAAAAGCTGCCATGTCCGGCGGCGATGTGGAAGTGACCGAATCGGTCACCCCGCACGGCGACGAAGCGTAATCAGCTTCCTAGTCCTCTAGAAACGGCGCCTGCGGGCGCCGTTTTTTTATTACTACAAGTTATTGTTTTTGCTGAAAGTTAGTGTTAAGCTGGAGAAATTATAGTTGCAATAAAAGTATGATTTATGGGCAAGTTGGCGGAGCCTCATGTATTGCTTGCTTCCGGCAATCCGAATAGGTTATTGAAAAATTTAGGGCATATACTTTCTGAGACCGAATTAGATAAAATCCGACGGGCAGTTGATCATGAGGTATTCGGATTATATCAACTTGGAATGTCTCATTACGATTTTGCGTCTAGTATAGGAAAATCCGAATGGCGACAAAAAATATCAAGACTTTATTACGCTGCATACAATGTGAAGAGAGCTATTCAGCTAAAAGATAGTGGAGTTTATTCTACGGATAGTAGCGATCACCAACGAATTGATGAACTTCCAAAAAATCTGGAGAACGCTGCTACTTATAAAGGAAAGCTAAAAAATTTGCGAGATGATAGAAATTTGGCAGATTATAGTCACGTAGCAAATGAAGCAGACTTGCTTATCAAAGTTACCGAGTCAGAGGCCTTGGTAGAGGACTTTATTACAGATGCAAAAAAATTATTAGAGGATCAAGGTATTGTGTTATGAATATTGATTTGTCAATTCAGCAGGCTGCTGATCATGCGGTGGATATCTTCTCAATAGAGCTGGGGGGCGTTACTCCTTCATACCATATTAAAACAAGGCCCGACGGTCATTTTTTGATGTTCGAATTTGCAAAAGACAACAATCGACTTCATAAAATACTTGAGCAAGTCAATGATAAATTGGGTTCGGATCATCCATTTTACGATAAATGTGCGATTGTTACCCGTGCAAAGAAGCCTGCGGACATACTTTCAATGGCAGAAACTCGCTTGCTTCAAAAAGCTATTGGTGAGAGTCTAACTATTGATCGCCATAGTTTTGGCGATGATTTTTTTTCCCGTTATACCCCATCCGTTGCAAATTTCGAACAAGATGTGACTAGCGTTGGAAATCATATAGTTTTTGGTAGGCGTGGTGCAGGAAAATCAAGTCTTTTAGCTTATTCAATGCATACACTAACAAAGCGTAATTTACCATTCGCTTGGATTGCCATGCAAACGTACGCTAATCGTGACGATGAAAATGTAATTTGTAGCGTATTAGCAGAAATGTTGACAGCTATAAGGCATCATCCAGAGATTGCTTCAGATGTAAATTCTTTGATTGATCAACTTGAGTTATTAGCAGAGTCGGAGGGCTCTGTCGCTTCCCGTGTTGATAAAATTATTCCTAGAATTAGGCGACAGGTCACCTCAATAGCATCTCCGAGAGTGCCGTTTACATTATTCTTAGACGATTTCCATGTGGTAGACGAATCTCTTCAGCCGCGTATCTTACACGCTCTCTATTCTGTAGCTCGGGGAAATAATATGAGTATTAAGCTCTCCGGAATTGAGCAGTTCACAAAAACTTGGGACGAGGCTAAAAAGCAAGGTCTGCAATCTGGTCACGATGCACGCGTATTAAAGTTGGACCTGAATCTAACGATGCCAGATCGCTCTAAAACTCATATCGTTGGAATTCTGAATGCCCATGCCAATTATTGCGGCTTACCTTCTATATCTTATTTGACGTCAGACTCAGTATTGTCAAGGCTGGTATTGGTTGCAGCTGCAGTGCCCAGGGACGCATTAAGTCTATTCGCACAAGCAATTAATAAGGCAAATATTAAGGGGCAAAAAGAAGTAACCTTGGTGAGCTTGAACGCCGCGGCATCTGAAATGGCCGAAGGTAAGCTTCAAGATATTGAAAAGGATGCTAGTTCAGAATTGGATGGTGTACTTCGAATGCTTGAGGTGGTAAAGACATTCTGTATAACTGAGCAAAAAAGAAATTCATTTTTGGTTAAAATACAAAATTCAGATGATTTCTATAAGGCCATTCAGAAGCTTATTGCACTACGTCTTGTTCATGTATTGCACGAGGGAATAACTCCGCACAAAGCCGGTCAAAGGTTTATGGCCCTGATGCTAGACTACGGATTCTATATTGGAATCAGAGCTTCTCGAAGTGTTAAGCTGTTCCCTACTGAACCTAAGGTACTTCTTGCCAATGATCTTAGAAAGCTTCCTATATTTAAGGTATAGTAAATTTATCTATTTCTGAAAAATAATAATTTCTGATTGGAGATGGTCCGTTAACATTTCACACGATATTTTCCTTTAATAAGTGGCCATGTGGAAGCTTTCAATCTTTCTGCATAGATTGCATGCTTCCATGCTAATATTTGGCTCATGATCGCCCAAGCCCTCTTCACTCCCGCCCAGCAAAAACTGCTGGGTTTGCTTTTTATACGCACCACCGACGGCTATCACCTCAACGAAATCATGCGCCTGACGGGCCTGGGCAGCGCCTCGGCCCAGCGCGAACTGAAACGCTTGCATGAGGCCGGCGTGATCGTCTCCGAGCGCATCGGCAACGTGCGCCGCTTCAAGCCGAATCGCGATTGCATGGTGTACGAGGAACTGACCAGCGTGGTGAAAAAGACCTTCGGCCTGGTCAGCGTGCTGAACTCGGCGCTGGCGCCGTTACAGCATGTCCTTAATGTCGCGTTCGTGTATGGCGCCACGGCCAAGGAGCACGAGGGCATGAATACGCCGGTGGAGTTGCTGTTGATCGGCGAAAACACCAGCTACGGCGAACTGCTGTCGCGGCTGCCGGTGGCGGAGCGCTTGTTGCGGCGGAAGATCAATCCGAACCTGTACGCGCTGCCGGATTTTAAAAGGCGCTTGCGCGAGCAGCAGGGGTTTATTTTGCAGGTGCTCAGGGAGCAGAAGATTTATGTGCTCGGTGATGAGACGGATCTGGAGCGGATAGTGAGCGAGCCGGCTGGTGCTGGGATAAGTACGTAGAATAGCAAGAGCGACCGCCAGATATCCGCTCAAAAGGGAGTGCACAATCATGAGACTTAGTTCCGTTCACCTGGAAAATTACAGGTGTCATGTCAGCCTGAAGATGGATTTGAGGCCAGGTTTCAACGTGATTGTAGGCGTCAACGGCAGTGGAAAAACGTCGGTGTTGAAGGCGATCTGCGATGTCTTGACCGGCTTTACTGGCTGGGTATCGCTACCTTTCGCAAATTACAGTGCTCTTGCCGAACCGAATGTCGCCAGGTTAAAAGGCGAGGTTGTTCAAGGTCGATATCGCTTCGAGCCGCAATTCCCCGTAAAAGTCACCGCAGTAGCCCAAGCATTCGATCACAGCAGCGCCTGTACATGGACCGTCGAAAAATCGAGCCAGGTGAACCACGCTCACCAAAGTGGCATCAGCCCTGGACAGATCTGGCAAGAACAGCACCAGGCGGTAGCAAGCGGAGCGTTTGAAAACGCCTTGCCTGTCATCGCTTTTTATCGCGCCAGCCGCCACTGGAGCCAGTCGCAGCCCACCGAAATGCAGGCGGCAACAAGTGGCAATGCCAGGACAGATGGTTACGCCTCCTGGTGGGACGCTTCCCTGGACTCCAGCGCTTTGCAAGGATGGGTAATCGGCAAATGCCTGGAGCGTCTTCAGATATCATCCGAGTCCGGCGAAGCTTTTGATGACATCGAATCGGATGAGCTGGCCCTTGTGAATCTGGCTTTGGGTACGGCGATCGACGGTGCGAAAGGTCTCAGATACGACATCAGGCAAAAAAGTTTACTGGTTGAATGGACAACGGCACCTGGCGAGAAAGAGCGGCCACCTACCGCTTTTGAAAACCTCAGCGATGGCCAGCGAGCTGTCATCGGTCTGGTCGCAGACATCGCTCGTCGCATGTGCATCTTGAATCCGCAATTGGGCCCGGATGTCACTGCCAAGACTTCTGGCGTGGTGTTGATTGACGAGCTGGATATGCACCTGCATCCGAGGTGGCAGCGGATATTGACCAGCGGACTGAAGCAAGCGTTCCCGGAAGTGCAGTTTATTGTCGCGAGCCACTCTCCGCAGGTATTGGGCGAATTGCAGCCTGAAGAAATTATCCTTCTCCGGACAAATAGTACGACTCATCCGCAAGTCAGTTATGGACTGACATCCAGCCAGGTGCTGGAAGAAATTATGGGCGCAGATGCCAGGTCTCCTGCAGTTCAACAAATGCTGGACGAAGCATTCGAGTCGTTGGAGCGCGGTGAGCTTGAAGTGGCGCGAGAAAAGCTGGACGACCTCGAGACTGCTGCGTCCGGAATTCCGGAATTGGCTGGCGCGTGGGCGTTATTGCGCCGCAAAGAGGTTATAGGGCGATGAAATATGTCACGAAGCAAGCTGAGCCAGCTATGTTTGCCGAGTGGAAAGCGAAAGCAAACGAGGAATGGCAACCCAGCTACGAAGCGTTGCAGAATCCTGAAAAGCGGGTTTTACACACGGCCCTGTTGATTGAGCAAGGTAGTGTATGTTGCTACTGCGGTCGAACCATCTCACTGGCAGACAGCCATATCGAGCATTTCCGTCCACAAGAGTCGCACGAAGATTTGGCGCTCGATTACCGGAATTTGCACGCATCGTGCATTCGGGAGACCAATCCTGGCACGCCGTTACATTGCGGGCACGCCAAGGGTAGCGGTTTCGACGAAAAGCGTATCATTTCTCCTTTAGGTGACGGCTGCGAAAGACGATTCATTTACTCATCGCGAGATGGTGCGATATACCCGACGGATAAGGCTGACGAGGCTGCTGGGTACATGATCAGCCTTCTAAAGCTTGACGTCAGCTTTCTCAACGAACGGCGCGCAGAAGTCCTCAAGAATGTTTATGACGACGAGTTTTTAGTGTCTGCAAGTGAGGAGGAGTTGGCTCAACTTGCAAGGGCCTTTCGTGCGCCCGATGAGGCTGGTCGCTTGACGAATTTCGGCCATGTCCTGTCTCGATATGCTGAGCAATTGCTTAATCATCCCGTTTGAATATCGATTTTTATGGAGCTAAGATGAGCGGATTGATTGAAAAACTGGAGACGGATATTGCCATGCGTGTACGTGCTGGAAAGATCCTTTCCAGCATCCTGTGCATCGTCTCCGTCGCCGCTGTAGTGATGGTTGTCTATGTTTCCTGGGGTATGTCGTCCTGACAGCTATCCGCAGATTACTGCTGCTGCGCAATCCACCGATCCACCTTCTCCTCCAGCAACGCCAGCGGCAAGGTCCCATCGCCCAGTACCACTTCGTGGAACTTCGGCAGGCTGAACCGTTCGCCCAAGGCTTCCTCCGCGCGGTGGCGCAATTCCACGATTTTTAATGAACCGATCTTGTAGCCCAGCGCCTGCGCCGGCCAGGCCATGTAGCGCTCGGTTTCGCTTTTTGCCACTTCATCGTAGCCGAGCGTCTCGCGCATGTACTTGATGCTCTGTTCCCGGGTCCAGCCTTTGGCGTGCATGCCGGTATCGACCACCAGGCGCGTGGCGCGCAGCAGTTCGTCGTTCAGGTGACCGAAGTATTGTGCCGGGTCGTCGAACAGGCCCATTTCCTTGCCCAGCGTTTCCGCGTACAAGGCCCAGCCTTCGGTGAAGGCGTTGTTGCCGCCGAATTTGCGGAAGTCGGGCAAATTCAATTCCTGCATCAGGGCGATGTGGAAGTGGTGGCCGGGCTTGCCTTCGTGCAGGAAGAGCGTGGTCATGCCGGTGCTGCCGTACTTGGTCGGATCGGTCACCACCGACCAGAACACGCCCGGGCGTGAGCCGTCGATGGCCGGGGCCGTGTAGTGGTCGGCGGCGGTGTCGCGGCTCAGTTCGGGTTCCAGGCGCATGTCGAGCTTGGCTTTAGGTACCAGCGTGAACATCATCGGCAGCTTGGTGTCGAGCACGCCGTTGAGCTTGTGGTAGACCGCTTGCACTTCGTCTTCGGTCTTGAACGGGCGGAACTTCGGTTGCGCCGCCACCCACACCGGCAGGCCCGCTGGCAGGCCGTCGTAGCCGAGCTTGGGTCCGAGGATTTCGAACTGCGACTGGATGCGCGCCACTTCGCGCAGGCCGATCGCGTGGATCTCGTCCGGCTTCAGCGACGTGGTGGTGGCGTTGGCCACGCGCGCCTGGTACCAGGCGGCGCCGTCGGGCAGGGCGCCGAGGCCGGTCGAAGTGCGGCACGCCGGGATGTAATCCTTTTCCACGAACGCGGCCAGGCGGCCCAGGGCCGGCATGATCTGTTCGGCGATCTGCTTGCGGTAGGCTTCGGTCAGACGCGCCTTGTCGGCGGCGCTGAAGCTCGCTGGCAAGTTTTTGATCGGGGTGTAATAGATGCTGGTCTCGGGCGTGTCGCTGAGCAGTTTTTTGTACTGCGGCAGGGCCGAGATCATGATGGCTTTTGGCTGCGTAATCCCCTTCTTGATGCCGTCGCGCATATTGCTGATCGCCTGGTCGATCCACGCCGGCATCTGGCTGATACGGCTCAGGTAGGCGTCGTATTGCGCCACGGTACCGATTGGCTGCGATGCCTGACCGCCCGCGTAGTTGGCGAGAATCACCGGCACGCTGTCCATCTGGTTAATTGGCAGCAGGTGTTCGGGGAAGCGCTCCATGGCGATCAGGCCGCGCAGCTCGTAGCGCAGGATGTCGTAGTCGAGGCGGTCTTCGGCGTTCAGCACTTCACGCTTGATGGCCTTGATGCGCTGGGCAAAATCGCGGTACAGCTTGAACTGCAGGGCGCGCTTGCCGGGCGAGATGCTCAGGCCCAACTGGTCGTCGAAGCGGTTGTCGCCGTTTTCGGTGGCGCCGAGCGGCTCGAAGGTGGCGACGGCGTTGTAGTATTCGTCGGCAATGGCTTGCAGCGCCTGGTGCGCCGGGGTGGCGCTCACGCGCGGCACCGGGCGGTTGGGGGCGTCGGCCAGCGGCAGGGCGAAGGTATTGCTAACTGGAATAAACGCCAGCGCCAGGGTGGCGGCGAGGGCGGAAATGCGGGCGGTACTGGTGAGTCGCTTCATCGTTGTTTCCTGGTCCATGGTGGTTCATGCACCGACTAGGATAAGGCATGCCGAGCTGCGCAGCGCAACAAATTGTATCAATCGAAAACGGTTTATCACCTTCTCAGGCCGCCGCCTCCGCCAGCCGGGTTTGGTACAGCGCGGCCACCAGGTCGGACTGGGTAATGATGCCGACAAACCGGTCTTCCGCATCGACAATCGGAATATGGTGGAAGCCCGAGTTGGCCATCAGCGGCACCAGGTCCACGATCGGCGTGTCGGTGCGCGCGGTGGTCGGATGGCCGCTCATGATCTGGCCCACGACCTCGGCCTTTTCGGTATGGGTGACGCCGCTCTTGCGCAGGAAACGCTGCAACTGGCGGCGCATGCCAGCGTAGCTGTCGAGGCCACCATGCTCGAGGAAGTCGGTCTGGGTGACGATGCCGATCACGCGCCGCGCCCGGTTGAGCACGGGCAGGGCCACCACGCGGTGGTTACGCATCAGTTGCCAGGCCGGTTCCAGCCCGGTGCCGAACTCGGCGCTGACGATATCGCGCGACATGATGTCGGCGCAGGTGATCACGCCAAAGCGGCGCTGGTAGGCGCGCTGCTCGGTTTGCATGAACAGCGATTCAAGGTCGTCACGGCTGATGTCGAGCACCTGGTTGTATTGCTTGAGCACGGCATCGAGGTCTTCCGTCTTGAAGCCGAGCCGCACCGTCGGTGCGTCATCCGTGGTGCCATGGACGTTGACGGGCGCACTCTGCTGCACGTGCGGGTAGCGCCGCCCGGTCAGGTTGTTATAGACCATGGCCATGGCGACCAGCAGCGCGGTGTCGATGGCGACCGTGAACAGCACGAACTCGAAGCCGGCCGCGTGCACGACCGGACCGCCGAGCACGGTGGTCAGCGCGACCGCGCCGCCGGGCGGATGCAGGCAGCGCATCACGAACATGGCAGCGATGGCGAGACCGCCGGCCAGGCCGCCCAGCAACGGCAGCGGCAGGCTGTCGCCGAGCCAGCGCACGCAGGCCACACCCACCAGGCCGCTGATGACGTTACCGCCGAACACCGACCACGGCTGCGCCAGCGGGCTGGCCGGCACCGCGAACAGCAGCACGGCGGACGCGCCCATCGGCGCTATCATGAAGATGGAAGTGCCGGTCCGCGCCAATAAATAATGGGCGAACAGGGCGGTGATCAACAGGCCGCACAGGGCGCCGGCAGCGGCGCGCAACTGTTCGGGGCGACTGACGTTGCTGGGGCCGGGCAACCAGTTGAAGAATGCGCGCATAGCTTTTAATTAAATATTTGGATGCGGCATTATCTCACGGCATGATATTTCTCGCACCGGAATGGTGCATTGTTCAAGCGTAGGGTACGAGGTCGAGCGGTAAAGCGGTGGTGAACTTGATCTGCTCCATCGAGAATGCCGACGACACTCCGGTCAGCTGTCCCACCTTGATCAGGCGTTTATAAAACGCGTCATAGCCTTCAATATCGGTCGTGACGACCTTGAGCAGGTAATCGACATCGCCGCTCATGCGGTGGAATTCCTGCACTTCGGGCAGGGCCATGACGGCGGCGGCAAAGCGGTCGAGCCACTTGGCATCGTGCTGGCCGGTGCGCACGCTGACGTACACGGTCACCGGCAAGCCCACCTTGCGGCGGTTGACGATGGCGACCCGGCTCTCGATATAGCCCTCTTCTTCGAGGCGCTTGACCCGCTTCCAGCACGGCGTGCTCGACAGCCCGACCTTCTCGCTAAGCGCGGCGATCGACAAGGTGCCGTCGATTTGCAGGGCGGCCAGGATGGCGCAATCGTATTTGTCGAGTGAGTGCATGGGGCTGTTCTGGTAAATGAAAGTTATTTCATTCTACCGAAGTTCCATAAGAAGCATGAACATGCTTTTATGCGCATCTAACGCAGTCGGCTTTGGCATATTTTCTCCTGGAAAGTTCGCTAAACTGTTTAGCTCATATCGACCGCCTTCCTGCCTTTTAAAATGAATAACGAAATCTACCTCGACGGCAACGCCACCACCTGCATCCTGCCTGCCGCCGCACTGGCTGCTGCCGACATCATGGGCCAGCGTTACGGCAACCCCAGCAGCTCCCACGGCACCGGCCTGCGCGCCAAGGTCGTGCTCGACCAGGCGCGCCAGTGCGCGGTGCGCCTGTTGGGCGTGGGCGATGGGCGGTTGATGTTCAACAGCGGCGCCACCGAGGGCATCCAGACCGCCGTGTTGTCCGCGCTGGTGGCGGTGCGCGAGCGCCAGGCCCGGGGCGAGGCCACCGGCAGCTTGCTGGTGTACGGCGCCACCGAGCACAAGGCCGTGCCGGAAGCGCTGGCGCACTGGAACCGCCTGCTGGGCACCAACCTGACATTGACGGCTTTGCCGGTCGATGGCGACGGCCTGCATGACCTGGCCGCGCTGCGCGCGCTGGCGCCGGACGCGGCCATGATCTGCACCATGGCCGCCAACAACGAGACTGGCGTGGTCAGCGACCTCGACGACATTGCCGCCACCATCGCCGCCAGCGGCACCGGCGCGCTGTGGATGGTCGATTGCGTGCAGTCGCTGGGCAAGCTGCGCTTGAACCTGGCCGCCACCCGCATCGATTACGCGCCGTTTTCCGGCCACAAGCTGCACGCGCCGAAGGGCGTGGGCATGTTGTACGTGCGCGCTGGCGCACCATTCACGCCGCTGATCATGGGCGGCGGCCAGGAAACCGGCCAGCGCTCTGGCACCGAAAACATGGCCGGCATTGCCGCGCTGGGCGTGGTGCTGGCCGCGCTCGAACGCGGCGACACGTTTCCGTCCCACGACCAGTTGCATGGCTACCGCGAACGCCTGGCCGACGCCCTGCGCGCGGCGCTGCCCGGCGTGGTATTCAACAATGCTTTCGACAAATCGCTGCCGACCACGATCAACTTCGCGGTGCCGGGCGTGTCGAGCCGCGAGCTGATGGACGTGTTCGATGCGGCGCGGGTGCGCGTGAGCGCCGGCAGTGCCTGCTCGGCCAGCAAGGCCGCGCCCAGCTATGTGCTCGACGCCATGGGCCTGCCGCTGTGGCGCAGTGCGGGCGCCATCCGCATGTCGTTCGGCGCCATGGTCGATGAGGCCACCATCGCCACCGCCTGCCAGCGCATCGCCCACTGCGGCGCCGCGCTGCGCGCCGCCGGCATAATCGCCGACCAGCCCAGCGCCGAGCCCGACGACGGCTTGCTGCAACTGGGCGTGGAGGGAGAATGCGGCTGGCTGGTGCTGGACGCGGCCAGCCGCAGCTGCATCGTGATCGACCCGTTGCCCACGCTCACCTCGCGCATCACGGCCATCGTGCGCGGCCATAACTACCGGGTGCTGGCCATGGTGGCCACCACCGCCGGCGCCGATCACGCGCCATTGGCCCGGTCGCTGGGCGCCCACTATGACGCCCAGGCGATGACGGACGCGTTTGGCTGGCCGGCCATCACGGCCCATCGCCTGACCTTGGGCGACGGCGCCGAAGTCAATGCGATTGCCATCGGCAGCCAGGTGCTGGCGCAGGTGTCGGCCGGGGAGGGCGCGCGCGCCTATTTATTGGGCAGCAAGGACGGCGCCAGCCTGGCGGCTGCTGACGTGCGCTTTGCCTTCACCGCGCACGCCGACTCGGCCTTGCCGGTCATCACCACCGCGCAGACCCTGCTGTGCCCGACCCGCGATGCCCGCAACCAGCTTTGTGCCGGCCATGGCGGCGACCAGGCTGCTGCCGACCTGCAACTCGACAGCAGCGCGCTGGAGGCATTCCTGCAAGCCCATCCCGGCGCGGTAGTGGTCGATGTACGCGAGCCGTACGAGTTTGCCGCCACCGTGCCGGCGCCAGCGGGCGCGCATGCGGCACAGAGCGTGCCGCTGAGCCGCCTGGTCGAGCACGCCAGCCTGTGGCTGCGCGGCGACATCCATGCGCCGCTGGTCTTCATCTGTCGCAGCGGCAACCGCAGCATGAAAGCTGCGCAATGCCTGCGCCGGCTCGGCCACACCAGCAGCTACAGCCTCACCGGTGGACTGGCACTAGCGGCCTGAACTGCTCACGAAAGTGATTGAAAGGGGTCGCTTCGAGCGGCCCTTTGCGCTTATGTTCGTAAGCGCACAGTAGCAAATTGTTACGAGACGTATCATTGCTTGGCACACATTCCCACTAATCACCGCGCCAGCTTACCGGACGCGGTTTTGTCGCGCACGTCCAAGCGAGGTTTACGTTGAACAAGTCCAATCCCCTGCTCCCCGAGATGTCGCTCGGCTTTCGCGAATCCAACACGGCGGCCATGGTCTCCGACGAAGACGAAGATCTGCCCTTAAGAGCGGAGCTTTTCAGCGCGGCGCAGATGGCCGCGCACGGCCGCTCGCTCGCTTCCCACCACGAATTGAGCCCGCGCGGCGGCGGCGACCAGCTGCTGGCGCGCCTGAGCGACAACGCGGAAGTGATCAGCGCCACCTGCGACGAGCTGACCGCCGCCATCAAGGACGGCCGCCAGATCACGCCCGCCTCCGAATGGCTGCTCGATAACCTGTACCTGATCGAAGAACAGATCCGCATTGCGCGCCGCCACCTGCCCAAGGGCTACAGCAAGGAACTGCCACGCCTGGCCAAGGGCGCGCCAGAGGGCTGCCCGCGCGTGTACAAGCTGGCGCTCGAGATCATCTCGCACGGCGATGGCCGCGTCGATCCGGAATCGCTGTCGCGCTTTGTCGATGCGTACCAGGAAATCGCGCCGCTCAAGCTGGGCGAGTTGTGGGCAATTCCCATCATGCTGCGCCTGGCGCTGATCGAAAACCTGCGCCGCGTGGCCGCGCGCGTGGCGGACAACCGCGCCGAACGCGACCTGGCCAACAGCTGGGCCGACCAGATGAGCGAGGAAGCGGAAAAGAACCCGAGCGGCCTGATTCTGAAAGTGGCCGACATGGCCCGCTCCAATCCACCGATCACCAGCGCCTTCGTGGCGGAGCTGTCGCGCCGCCTGCAGGGCCAAAGCCCGGCGCTGACCATGGCGCTGACCTGGATCACCAGCCGCCTGGCCGATGCCGGCCAGACCATCGAACAGCAGATCCAGGCCGAGATCCAGCAGCAGGCTGCCGACCAAGTGTCGATCGCCAACAGCATCGGCAGCCTGCGCTACCTGGGCACCATGGACTGGCAGGAGTTCGTCGAGACCATGAGCATGGTCGAACAGACCTTGCGCCAGGACCCGGCCGGCGTGTACGGCCAGATGGAATTCGCCACCCGCGACCAGTATCGCCACGTGATCGAAAACATCGCCAAGCGCTCCGACTACTCAGAGGTGGAAGTGGCCGCGCAAGCGCTGCAACTGGCGCAATCCCACGTCGGCAGCGACGACCTGCGCCACAGCCACGTGGGCTTCTACCTGATCGGCGGCGGCCAGGCCGCGCTGGAAAAGCAGACGCGCATGCGCCGCCCGTGGATCGAATCCATGCAACGCACCACCAGCGCCTCGCCACTGACGTCGTACCTGGGCGCCATCGTGGTGCTGTCGGTGATCGCCACTGCGCTGCTGCTGGAGCGCTCGGCGTTCCACGGCGTGCACGGCGCGCTGCTGGTCGCCATGGGCGTGCTGGCGCTGATCGGCAGCAGCCAGCTGGCGCTCAACCTGGTCAACTGGATCACCACCAAGGTCACCCAGCCCAAGCCGCTGCCGCGCATGGATTTTGAAGCCGGTATTCCGCCCGACGCGCGCGCGCTGGTCGTGGTGCCCACGCTGGTGTACAGCCGCGAGAACATCGAAGAGCTATGCGAGCAGCTGGAAGTGCGCTTCCTGTCCAACCGCGATCCGAACCTGCGTTTCTGTCTTCTCACCGACTTTGCCGACGCGCCCACCGAAACCCTGCCCGGCGACGCTGCGCTGATGGACCACATGCGCGAGGGCGTCGAACAACTCAATCGCAAGTACGCGCTGCACCTGAATGGCGACCCGGCCACGCCGTTCCTGCTGCTGCATCGCCCGCGCCTGTGGAATCCGCAAGAAGGCGTGTGGATGGGCTATGAGCGCAAGCGCGGCAAGCTGCAGGACATGAACCGCTACCTGCGCGGCGGCGCGCGCGACAAGTTCTCGCTGGCCGTGGGCGACACCACCGACCTGGAAAGCATCAAGTACGTCATCACGCTCGATACCGACACCCAGTTGCCGCGCGACGCCGCGCGCGACTTCATCTCCACCATGATGCACCCGCTGAACCGCCCGCGCGTGGACAAGGCGCTGGGCCGCGTGGTCGATGGCTACGGCATCCTGCAACCGCGCGTGGCTGTCAGCCTGCCAAGCAAAACCGCGTCGCTGTACGAGAAATTGTGCGGTGGCGAACCGGGTATCGACCCGTACACCCGCACCGTCTCCGATGTGTACCAGGACGTGTTCCTGGAAGGATCGTTCGTTGGTAAAGGCATTTACGACGTCGATGTGTTCGAGCAGGTGCTGGGCCACCGTTTGCCCGACAACCAGGTTCTGAGCCACGACTTGCTGGAAGGCGCCTACGTGCGCGCCGGCTTGATGAGCGACGCCCAGTTGTACGAGGAATACCCGAGCCGCTACAGCGACGACGTCGGCCGCCGCCACCGCTGGATCCGTGGCGACTGGCAGTTGCTCGGATGGCTGCTGCCGCGCGTACCGGGCCCGGGCCGCCGCCGCGAGAAAAATCCGCTGTCGCTGCTGTCGCGCTGGAAGCTGTTCGACAACCTGCGCCGCTCGCTGGTCGCGCCCGCGATGGTGATCGCGCTGGTCGTCGCCTGGCGCTGGCTGCCCGCGCCGTGGCTGTGGACCGGCGCCGTACTCACCGTGATCTTCCTGCCGCCGCTGGTCAATGCGCTGCACGATCTGCTGCACCGCCCGAAAGACACGCTGTGGGACCAGCACCTGCGCAATACCGGCCGCAGCGTGGGCATCCAGCTCTCGCACGCCTTGCTCACGCTGGCGTTCCTGCCGTACGAGGCGTACTTCAATCTCGACGCCATCGTGCGCAGCCTGTTCCGCATGTACGTCTCGCGCCGCCACCTGCTGCAATGGCGCGCGTCGGCACTCGCGCGTTCCACCACCAGTACCTGGGTCACCATGTGGGCCGCGCCGGTCACCGCACTGTTCGTGGGCGGCTTGCTGCTGGGCTGGCGCCCGGCCAGCCTGGCCCCGGCCGCGCTGTTCCTGCTGGCGTGGCTGGTGGCGCCTGCGGTGGCCGACTGGATCAGCCGTCCGATCAAGCGCCGCAACGCCGATCTGGGCGCCGACCAGCACATCTTCCTCAACAAGCTGGCGCGCCGTACCTGGGCGTATTTCGACCGCTTCGTCGGGCCCGACGACAACTGGCTGCCGCCCGATAACGTGCAGGAGCATCCGAGCCAGGTGATCGCGCACCGCACGTCGCCCACCAATATCGGCATGGCGCTGCTGGCCAACCTCACCGCGCACGATTTCGGCTACATCACCGGCGCCCAGGTCGTGGCCCGTACCGGCGCCACCCTGACCACCATGGACCAGCTGGAACGCCACCTGGGCCATTTCTACAACTGGTACGACACGCAGTCGTTGCAGCCTTTGCACCCGGTGTACATCTCCACCGTCGATAGCGGCAACCTGGCCGGTCACCTGCTTACACTGCAACCGGGCCTGATCGCCCTGTATGATCAGCCGGTGGTGGGGCCGCAATACGTGGACGGCTTGCTGACCACCTTGCGCGTCATGGAAGAAACCATCACCACCATCGACGGCACCTTCACGGTGGGCACGGCGGCATCGGCTGCGACTGCAGCCGCCGATGCAGCGGTGCCCGCCGGCACCGGCAACGGCGCCCTGGCCGGCATCGATACGCCCGAATTAGTGGCATTGCGCGCGGTGCTGTCCGACCGTCCCGACGCCACCCATTTGCAGCAGCTGCACGCGTGGCTCACGCGCGTGGCGCAGGCCGCCGACGCACTGCGTCCGCTGGTGGCGGCGCAGGCCGATGTCGCCATGTGGGCCAATTCCCTGGCACAGCAAGCGCACGCCGCGCTCGACGAACTGGCCTTGTTCACGCCATGGGTCAACCTGCCGGCGGACACGGTGCTCGACACCAACCTGCTGCGCGTGCCGACCCTGCGCGAACTGGCGGCACTGGCCAATGCCGGCGCCGACATTCCCGTCTCCGACCTGGCGCCGGCCGAACTGGAACGCCGCCAGCAGATGGCGCAGCTGCTCGAACAGGGCGGCGCCGCCGCCCACGACCGCATGCGCCAGCTGGCCGAACTGGCCCAGCGCAGCACTGCGTTCGCGCAAATGGAATACGGCTTCCTGTACAACGCCACCACCAACCTGCTGGCGATCGGCTACAACGTCAGCGAACGCCGCCTGGACGCCAGCTACTACGACCTGCTGGCGTCCGAAGTGCGCCTGGCCAGTTTCGTCGCCATCGCCCAGGGCCAGCTGCCGCAGGACCACTGGTTCGCGCTGGGGCGCCAGCTGTGCATCGTCGGCGGCAAGCCGGTGCTGCTGTCCTGGAGCGGCTCGATGTTCGAGTACCTGATGCCGCTGCTGGTCATGCCGACTTACGAGAGCACGCTGCTCGACCAGACCTACAACTCGGTGATCGACGCCCAGATCGCCTACGGCAAGCAGCACAACGTGCCGTGGGGGATTTCGGAGTCGGGCTACAACACCACCGACGCCAATCTCAATTACCAGTACCGCGCCTTCGGCGTGCCGGGCCTGGGCCTCAAACGCGGCCTCGGTGACGACCTGGTGATCGCACCGTACGCCAGCATGATGGGCCTGATGGTCCAGCCGGAAGCGTCGTGCCTGAACCTGCAAAAAATGGATGGCCTGGGCTTCATGGGCCGCTACGGCTTCTACGAAGCGATCGACTACACGCCGACGCGCCTGCCGCGCGGCGTCAGTCACGCCGTGGTCCGTTCGTTCATGGTTCACCACCAGGGCATGGGCTTCCTGGCCCTGAGCTACCTGCTGCACGACCGTCCGATGCAGCGCCGTTTCGAATCCGATCCGCTGCTGCAATCGACGTTGCTGGTGCTGCAGGAACGCAGCCCGCAGGTGGGCGCCTTCTATTCCACGTCGGTGGAGTCGGCGGCCATCCGCACCACGGCGCCCGATTCCGGCATGCCGCTGCGCGTGCTTACCTCGCACAGCACCCCGGTGCCGGAAACCCAGCTGCTGTCCAATGGCCGCTATCACGTGATGGTGACCAACGCCGGCGGCAGCTACAGCCGCTGGAAAGACCAGTCGGTGACCCGCTGGCGCGAAGACAGCACCCGCGACAACTGGGGCGCCTTCTGCTACGTGCGCGACATGGAAGACGGCGACTTCTGGTCCACCACGTATCAGCCGACGCTGGTGGAACCGCGCCACCACGAAGTGATCTTCTCGGAAGGCCGCGCCGAGTTCCGCCGCTCCGACAACGGCATCGACCTGTACACGGAAATCGTGGTCTCGCCCGAGGACGACATCGAACTGCGCCGCACCCGCATCACCAACACCACCGACCGCGTGCGCACCATCGAGGTGACCAGCTTTGCCGAAGTGGTGATGGCGCCGGCGGCGGCCGATGCCGCCCACCCGGCGTTCAGCAAACTGTTCGTGCAGACCGAGATCCTGCGCGCCGAGAATGCCATCCTGTGCACGCGCCGTCCGCGCGGCGGCAACGAAGCCATGCCGTACATGATGCACACCATGACCGTGCACGATGCGGCCGTGGGCAACGTCTCGTACGAAACCGACCGCTCGCGCTTCATCGGCCGGGGCAACACGGCCGCCGCGCCGCAGGCCCTGCTCGACGACGCGCCGCTGTCCGGCGGCGAAGGCTCGGTGCTCGATCCGGTGGTGGCGATCCGCTATACCATCACGTTAAAACCCGACCAGACCGCGACCGTGGACATGGTCACCGGCATGACCGACCAGCGCGACGCCGCGCTGCACCTGATCGACAAGTACCACGACCGCCACCTGGCCGACCGCGTGTTCGAACTGGCATGGACCCACAGCCAGGTCGTGCTGCGCCAGCTGAACGCCACCGAAACCGACGCCCAGCTGTACGGCCGCCTGGCCGGCTCGGTGATCTACCCGAACGCCTCGCTGCGCGCCGACGCCGCCACGCTGGTGAAAAACCATCGCGGCCAGTCCGGCCTGTGGGCGTACGCCATTTCCGGCGACCTGCCGATCGTGCTGTTGCAGATCAAGGACTCGGCCAATATCGAACTGGCCCGCCAGATGGTGCAGGCCCACGCCTACTGGCGCCTGAAGGGCCTGGTGGTGGACCTGGTGATCTGGCACGAAGACCAGTCGGGATACCGCCAGCTGCTGCACGATCAAATCATGGGCCTGATTGCCTCGGGTATCGACGCCCAGGCCATCGACCGTCCGGGCGGCATCTTTGTACGCATGGGCGACCAGATCGCCACCGAAGACCGCATCCTGCTGCAAACGGTGGCGCGCGTGATCATCAGCGACACCCGTGGTACGCTGGCCGAGCAGATCAAGCGCCCCGGCCCGCCGGTGCTGCGCATGCCGCCGCTGGCAATCGACCCGCGCAGCGATGGCGCCGACGCCAGCGATGTCGTCGCGCCGCCGCGCCGCAAGCGCGTGCTGCAACTGGAGAACGGCATCGGCGGCTTCTCGGAAGACGGCCGCGAATACGTGATCACCACCAGCGAAGAGCAGCGCACGCCGGCGCCGTGGTCCAACGTGCTGGCCAACGCCAGTTTCGGCACCGTGATTTCGGAAAGCGGCCAGGCCTACACCTGGCACGAGAACGCCCATGAATTCCGCCTCACGCCTTGGCACAACGATCCGGTGAGCGACGCCAGCGGCGAAGCGTTTTACCTGCGCGACGAAACCACCGGCGAGTTCTGGTCGCCTTCGGCGCTGCCGGCGCGCGGCACCGGCGACTACACCACGCGCCACGGCTTCGGCTACAGCGTGTTCGAGCATACCGAGTCGGGCATCGCCACCGAGATGACCACGTTCGTCGCTACCGACGCGCCGATCAAGTACACCGTCATCAAGGTGCGCAACGACTCGGCGGTGGCGCGCAAGCTGTCCATCACCGGCTACGTGGAATGGGTGATGGGCGACATGCGCTCCAAGTCCGGCATGCACATCCTGACCGAACTCGATCCGGTGAGCGGGGCGCTGTTTGCCCGCAATCAGTACAACACCGACTTCACCGGCCGCGTGGCGTTCTTCAATTGCGATGCGACCACGCGCACCGTGACCGCCGACCGCGCGGAATTCCTGGGCCGTAACGGTTCGCTGGCCGCGCCTGTGGCCATGCGCCGCTCGCGCCTGTCCGGCAAGGTGGGCGCGGGGCTGGACGCCTGCGCCGCCATCCAGGCGCCGCTCGAACTGCTGCCCGGCCAGGAACGCGAAATCGTGTTCGTGCTCGGTGTGGCAGGCCGCCGCAACGCCGACGCCAGCGGCATGGTGCAAAAGCACCGCAGCACCGGCGCCGCGCAGGAGGCGCTGGCCGCCGTCCACGCGCACTGGAACGAAACGCTGGGCGCGGTGCACATCAAGACGCCGGAACCGGCGCTCGACGTCATCGCCAACGGCTGGCTGATGTACCAGACCATCGCCTGCCGCATCTGGGCGCGCAGCGGCTACTACCAGTCTGGCGGCGCGTTCGGCTTCCGCGACCAGCTGCAGGATGCGATGGCCACCATCCACACCAAGCCGCACCTGCTGCGCGACCAGCTGATGCTGTGCGCAGCGCACCAGTTCATCGAAGGCGATGTGCAGCACTGGTGGCATCCGCCGTCGGACCGGGGCGTGCGCACCAAGTGCTCGGACGACTACCTGTGGCTGCCGCTGGGCGCCTGGCGCTACGTGTCGAGCACCGGTGATTTGAGTATCCTCGACGAGGAACTGCCATTCCTGGAAGGGCGTTTGCTCAAGGCGGAAGAGGATTCGTATTACGACCTGCCGGGCCGCTCCAACCAGAGCGGCACCATGTACGAGCACTGCGTGCGGGCCATCCGCCACGGCCTGCGCTTCGGCGAACATGGCCTGCCGCTGATCGGCTCCTGCGACTGGAACGACGGCATGGACAAGGTAGGCGAGCATGGCAAGGGCGAGAGCGTGTGGCTGGCCTTCTTCCTGTGCGAAGTGCTGCAACGCTTTGCCGAAGTGGCGGAAATGAAGAACGACGACGCGTTCGCGCAGGAATGCCGCGAGCAGTCTGTCAAGCTGGCCGCCAACGTCGAGCAGAACGCCTGGGACGGCGAATGGTATCGCCGCGCCTATTTCGATGACGGCACGCCGCTCGGTTCGCACACCAACGAAGAATGCCAGATCGATTCGATTTCGCAGAGCTGGGGCGTGCTGTCCGGCGTGGCCAACCCGGTGCGGGTACGCGGCGCGATGGAGCAGGTCAACCAGCGCCTGGTGCGCAGGGATTCCGGCATCATCCAGCTGCTCGACCCGCCGTTCGACAAGGCCGGCCCCAACCCCGGTTACATCCGAGGTTACGTGCCGGGCGTGCGCGAAAACGGCGGGCAGTACACCCACGCCGCGATCTGGACCGCGATGGCCTTCGCGCGGCTCGGTAACACCGACCGCGCCTGGGAGCTGGCGCGCATGATCAACCCGGTCATGCACGGCACCGATGCGGAAAACGTGGCGATCTACAAGGTGGAACCGTACGTGGTGACGGCCGACGTCTATGCGGTAGCGCCGCACGTGGGACGCGGCGGCTGGAGCTGGTACACCGGCTCGTCGGGCTGGATGTACCGCCTGATCGTGGAGTCGCTATTGGGCGTAACGCGTGGCGCGCACGAGCTGACGCTGGCGCCGCGCATGCCGGCGGAATGGAACGAGTTCACGCTCACCTACCGCCACGCCAGCAGTTCGTACGTGATCCGCGTGGCGCGTGCTTTGCCGGGCCAGGCGGCCACCTTGAGTGTCGATGGCGTCACGCGCGAAGGCAATGTGATTGCGCTGGACGACACCGGCGCCACGCACCAGGTGCAGTTGCTGCTGCCGGCATTGCCGGCGTCGGTGGAGGCGCCGGCGATTACGCTGTAATCACGACGCCAGGCCGGCGCCGACACCGAGCAGGGTAGCGACGCCGAGCACCGCGAAGATCACGGCAGCAATGCCGTGCACCAGCTTGAGCGAAATCCGGTGGGCGATGCGGTCGCCCAGGTACACGGCCGGCACGTTGGCCAGCATCATGCCCAGCGTCGTGCCGGCCACCACTGCCAGCAGGCTGTCGTAGCGCGCGGCCAGGGCCACGGTGGCCACTTGCGTCTTGTCGCCCATCTCGGCCATGAAAAAGGCGATCAGGGTGGTCATGAATACGCCGTAGCGCGCGAAGTTGGTGTCTTCCTCATCGAGCTTGTCGGGTACCAGCGTCCATACGGCCATTGCGATGAACGAGGCGCCAAGCACCCAGCGCAATATGTCGGGGCCCAGCAGGCTGGTGATCCAGGTGCCGATGGCGGCGGCAAACGCGTGGTTGGCCAGGGTAGCGACGAAAATGGCGGCGACGATCGGAACGGGACGGCGGAATTTTGCGGCAAGAACGAAAGCGAGCAGCTGGGTTTTGTCGCCGATTTCTGCCAGCGCGACAATGCCTGTGGAGATGAAGAATGCTTCCATTGGGGTGTTGAGTGAGATGCGCGGGCCGGCTGATAAGAACCTATGATCCAAAGCGCGTCCCCGGCCCACTATGGCCGCGCTTCGATCATGGTCTCGTCAAGTTTTTCAACCATTTGCACCACGGTCTGCGGACCGATCATGTTGATGCAAATTCCTGCGCCAGGAGGCGCGGGCCGACTACTCCCCACTTACGGCCGACATGATAGCACAGCCCAGTTAGCACCTTGCAAGCCTGGCAGCGCCGCTGTACACATTACGGATACATGGCTATGCTATTCTGCTCCGCGCTTGAGACCAACATTGAAAAGATCACCATGCAAATCAAGAAAATCTTGTCCGCGGTCGTGCTATCCGCACTGATGTCGCTGGGCGTGACCGTTGCCCACGCCGACCCGCTGAGCTACGCCCGCTACGACCAGGTGCGCACCAGCGACCTGTATCTGGACCTGAAGGCCGATTTCGGCCGCAAGACCCTGTCCGGCTACGCCGAACTGACGCTGAACTGGATCGACAAGACCTCGCGCACGCTGGTGCTCGACACCAAGGAACTCAATATCTCGCGCGTGCAGATATTGAACCCGAACGGTCGCTGGACCTCCACGTCGTACATGCTCGACAAGTTCGACCTGCAAAAGGGACGTGCCCTGCGCATCGCGCTGCCGTTCCAGCCGCAGAAGGTGCGCGTGTACTACCGCACCGCGCCGTCGGCCGCCGCGCTGCAATGGATGGCGCCCGCGCAGACCATGTCGGGCAAGCGTCCGTTCATGTTCAGCCAGTCGCAGGACATCAACGCCCGCTCGTGGGCGCCGGTGCAGGATACGCCTGCCGTGCGCTTCACCTACAGCGCCCGCATCGACGCGCCGGCCGGCCTGCGCGTGCTGATGAGCGCTGACAACGACCCTGCCGCCACCGGCAAGGGCGGCTGGAAGTTCAAGATGACGCAGCCGATTCCATCGTACCTGCTGGCCATTGCCATCGGAGAGATCGACGTGCGCACGCTGGGCCCGCGTTCGGCCGTGTATGCCGAACCGGCGCGCATCGAAGCGGCTGCCAGCGAGCTGGCCGACACCGAGAAAATGATCGAAGCGGCCGAGAGCCTGTATGGCCCGTACCGGTGGGAGCGCTACGACATGATCGTGCTGCCGCCGTCGTTCCCGTACGGCGGCATGGAAAACCCGCGCCTGACCTTCCTCACGCCGACCATGATCGCCGGCGACAAGAGCCTGGTCGATCTGATCGCGCATGAACTGGCGCACTCGTGGTCCGGCAACCTGGTGACCAACGCCTCGTGGAAGTACATGTGGCTCAACGAGGGCTTTACCACTTACGTCACCACCCGCATCGTGGAAAAAATCTACGGCGCCGAGATCGCCGAGATGAACCTGCAAGTGGAGCAGGAAGAGGCGCTGGCGTCGCTGGCCACCATCCCCGCCGCCAGGCAGGCGCTGGCCACGCGCGGCCCGGACGTCGATCCGTCGGCGTACTCGGACGGCAGCCTGATTTATCCGAAGGGCGCCTGGTTCCTGCGCACGCTCGAGCAGCGCGCCGGCCGCGAAACGTTCGATGTGTTCCTGCGCGGCTGGTTCGATTCGCACGCGTTCAAGTCGGCCACCACCGACGAATTCGTCGACTACCTGAAAAAGAACCTGCTCGACGCCCATCCCGAATACATGGCGCAGGTAGAGCTCGACGAGTGGCTGTACGGCGCCGGCATTCCGGCCAATGCCGTGCGCGCGGCCTCGCCACGCCTGGCGGCGCTGGACGAACAGCGCAACAGCTGGCTGCGCGGCGAACTGCCCACGGCCGACCTCAATGGCAAGGGCTGGATCGCGCTCGAATGGATGCACTTCCTGAACGACATCGACGGCAAGGCCACGGCGGCGCAATTGCGTGACCTCGACCAGAACTTCGGCCTGGCAAAAAGCGGCAATAACGAAATCGCCTTCCGCTTCTACCTGGCTTCCGTGAAGGCCGGCTACGACGTGCGCGAACCGCTCACCAAATTCCTGATGAGCGTGGGCCGCCAGAAGTTCGTGGTGCCGCTGTACACGGCGCTGCTGAAACAACCGGCGCAAGCCGAGTGGGCGCGCAGCGTGTACGCCAAGGCGCGCGACCATTACCACCCGGTGACGCAGGCATCGGTCGATAAACAGTTCAAGAAATAAGCCGATGAAGATTGTTCGTTTGTTCAATGCCAGCGCGATGGCGCTGGCGCTGGTAGCGCTCGGCGCTGCCGTTCCCGTGTTGGCGGCGCCGGCAACTGCCGCGACCAAAGCTGCGCCGGTCCCCGCCTACAACCTCGATGCCGACGTCAACCTGGCATTGAAGACGTTCGATGTGCCGGGCATCGCGATTGCCATCGTCAAGGACGGCAAAGTCGTGGCCACCAGGGGTTACGGCGTGCGCAAGCTGGGCGACCCCGCGCCGGTGGACGGCAAGACGCTGTTCGAGGTGGCGTCGAACTCCAAGGGCTTCACCGCCGCCGCGCTGGCCATGCTGGTCGATGAAGGAAAACTCAAATGGGACGACCCGGTGACCATGCACCTGCCGGGCTTCCAGATGTACGACTCGTACGTGACCGGCGTGATGACCATCCGCGACCTGCTCACGCACCGCAGCGGCCTGGGGCTGGGCGCCGGCGACTTGCTGTGGTGGCCGAGCACCGCGTTCTCCACCGACGAAATCATCGCCAGACTCCGGCACGTCAAGCCGGCGACCAGCTTCCGCAACAGCTACGCGTACGACAACCTGCTCTACATCGTGGCCGGCAAGATCATCGCCGAAAAAGACGGCAAGACCTGGGGCCAGTCCATTCACGACCGCATCCTGGCGCCGCTGGGCATGACCGGCACCAAGACCAGCGTGGCCGAGATGCTGGCAACCGACAACCACTCGGCGCCGCACAGCCTGATCGACGGCAAGGCAGCCGTGGTCAAGCCGATGCCGGTGCCGAACGCCGACGGCGCGGTGGGCATCGACACCAACGCCGAGGACCTGGCGCGCTGGATGATCACGCTCATGAACCACGGGAAAAGCGCGGACGGTAAGCAGCTGATCAGCGCCAGGCAGGTCGAGGAGTTGTGGAGCCAGCAAACGCCGATGCGCATCCGCGAACCGAAACCGGCGCTGGCCGCCACCAAGCCCAATTTCGCCGCCTATGGCCTGGGCTTCTCGCTGCGCGATTACAAGGGCCGCAAGATGGCCATGCACGGCGGTGCGCTGCAGGGCTTTTACTCGACGGTGCTGATGGTGCCGGAAGAAAAGCTGGGCATCGCCATTTTGACCAACGCCGAGAACAGCCCGGCCATGGCGGCGCTGTACTGGCGCATCCTGGACCAGTATCTGAAGGTGCCGGCCAGCGACTGGATCAAGCTGTACGCGGACCAGCAGGCGGCAACGCGCCAGGAAGAGCTTGAGCGCCAGGCCAAGGCCACCACGGCGCGCGCGGCGCAGTCGCAGCCATCGCTGCCGCTGGCGGCGTATGACGGCGAGTACGAGGATGCGTGGTACGGCGTGGCGACCATCGGCGAAGAAAACGGCAAACGCATCATGCGGTTTACGCGCACGCCGGATCTGACGGGGGAACTCGAGCACTTCCAGCACGACACCTTCATCGTGCGCTGGAAAGAGCGCAACTTCAACGCCGACGCCTACGTGACGTTCTCGCTCAACCCGGACGCCAGCATCGACCGCATGAAGATGGCGCCGATATCGACCGAGACCGATTTCAGCTACGACTTCCAGGACCTGGAGTTCAAGCCGAAGGCGAAGAAGTAACCCTAGCGGGCCAGCGCCGCATCCTGTCGCAGCAGCTGCGACATGTACTGCGGCGTGATCCCGAGGAACGACGCCACCACCTTCTGCGAAATGCGCTGCTCGAGGCCCGGGTAGTCGCGGCGAAACGCTTCGAGCCGGCCCTGGGCCGGGCACACGCTCAGGTACAGGCGGCGGCTCTGGTCCATGATGCCGCATTCCGACACCTTGACGTAGTAATCGCGCAGTACCGGGTGCTGCTCGGCCAGCGCCCACAGCGCGCGCCAGTCGAAGCGGTACGCCTGCACCGCCGTTTCCGCCACCACGAAATTGTGTGCCGGAGCGTTGCCCATGGCGCGCAGCACATCGTCGTGCGCCACGGCCAGGTGGCCGTCGGTGCGGAAATACAGCGTCACCTCGTTGCCGTTGTCGGGCAAGAAGCCGGCGCGCGCCACGCCGCTGTGCAGCCAGTGGATGTACTGCACTACTTCGCCGCTGCGCTGCAATTGTTCGCCCTTGCGCACGCTGACATGCGTGGCCAGTGGCGCCATCAGGCGCGAAATTTCGTCGTACATTTCAGGGGATACCCGAAAACGCTCGGCGAGCACTTGCCGGTATTTTGCCCGGTGATCTAGGAATGCCTGGTTCATATTCTATGGCGCGGCCGGGGTAGCCGGCATTGGTGTGATGGGTCTTTCGCTGGGTGGGTAGCAAAAAGGCAGCCAGCAGTGTAAACCTTTTTTGAGTCAAAAGTGCAAATATCGTTGCGATTTAGCATTAATTCCCCAGCGTGGGCAATGACCAAGAGTATCGCCTGAAACCAGGTGAAATCGGGGCAGGCACGCTGCCACGGCGCCGCACCAAACATCCTGTTTTGCTAGTCACTAAAGGCGCCGTTTCAAGGTTGTGAGTCTGCAACAGCTGCCTGCAGCGCCCCGTCCGTTTCAAAATTTTAAGCAACATTTACCAGGCATTGCGCTAGAGTGGGACCTCGGCGCCCCCCTTTTGAGGCGCTGGCTGCCGGAGCGGGGTGCCATCGCGTGAAGACGATTTTCGGAGTCGAAGCAAGCTTCAGACAACTGTTTGCGCCGTTCGCACTGGCGGCGGCGGGTGGTGCGGGCACCATCGTGGCTGGCTGGACCGCATGGGGCTGGTACACCGTGTTGTGGGCTGCGCTGCTGGTGGCCGGCGCCGCATGGTGCGCGTTCGGACCGGCGGCGGGCGGCCAGGCACCCGGCGGCGACAGCATGATAGGGCGCTACCTGCACGGGCGCGACGCATTCGGCGCGGCGGTGCTACCGGTGTGGAGCCGCCACATGGAAAACTCGCGCACGCAAATGGAAGACGCGGTGGCCGACCTGGCCACCCGCTTTTCGAGCATCGTCGATAAGCTCGACCACGCGCTGCACGTCTCCAGCCTCGAAGGGAATCAGGGCGGGCAGTCGATGACGGCCGTGTTCTCGCACAGCGCCTCGCAACTGGCGTCCGTGGTGGCGTCGATGAAGTCGGCCATGCAGTCCAAGCAGGCCATGCTGGGGCAGATCCGCGACCTCGAACGCTTTACCCGCGAGCTGCGCGACATGGCCGAAGGCGTGGCCAGCATCGCTGCCCAGACCAATCTGCTGGCCCTGAACGCGGCCATCGAGGCCGCGCGCGCCGGTCCCGCCGGCGCCGGCTTCGCGGTGGTGGCGCAGGAGGTGCGCCACCTGTCGAGCCGCTCGGCCGAGACGGGCCGCAATATCGCGCAGCGCGTGGGCCAGATCAGTAGCGCCATCCTGGCCGCCAGCCAGGCCGCCGAGGCGTCCAGCGATGCGGAAGACCAGAGCATGCAGTCGGCCGAAGGCATGATCGACTCGGTGCTGGCCGACTTCCGCACCATGACCGACGCGCTGGTGCAATCGTCCGACCTGCTCAAGCAGGAAAGCATCGCCATCCAGGGCGAGGTGGGCGAGGCGCTGGTGCAGCTGCAATTCCAGGACCGCGTGAGCCAGGTGATGTCGCACGTGCGCGAAAACCTCGCACTGATGCCGACAGTACTGGAAGAAAACCGCCGCCATTTCGAGGCCACCGGCGAACTGCTGGCGCCAGACCCGGCGCCGCTGCTCGACGCGTTAAAGAGCACCTACGCCATGGCCGAGGAACACGCGGTGCACAGCGGCTCGCGCCACGTGGCGCCCAAGGCGGCGGATGCCGACGAGATCACTTTTTTCTAGAATGGGGTAAAACAGCATGGCAAAGACGATACTGGTGGTTGACGATTCGGCCTCGCTGCGCCAGGTGGTGGGCATCGCGCTCAAGGGCGCGGGCTACGACGTGATCGAAGGCCGCGACGGCGCCGACGCGCTCACCAAGTGCACGGGCCAGAAGATTCACCTGGTCGTGTGCGACGTGAACATGCCCAATATGGACGGCATCACGTTTGTCAAAGAGTTCAAGAAGCTGGCCAGCTACCGGTTTACGCCGGTGATCATGCTGACCACCGAATCGCAGGAAAGTAAGAAAGAGGAGGGCAAGGCCGCCGGCGCCAAGGCGTGGGTGGTCAAGCCGTTCAAGCCCGAGGTGCTGCTGGGCGCCGTCGCCAAGCTGGTGCTGCCGTGAGCGATATCGGCCACCTGGCCTGGAGCGGCGAGATCAATATCTACCGCGCCGCCGATCTGAAGCTTGAAGTGCTTCAGACGCTGCGCGCCGCGCCGGTGCTGGAAATCGACCTGGCCGGCGTGACCGAACTCGATACCGCAGGCTTGCAGGTGCTGATGCTGGCCAAGCGCACCGCATCCATCGAACAGCGCGAACTGCGGCTGCGCAACCACAGCCCGGCCGTGGTGGACGTGGTGGAGATGCTGAACCTGGGCGCGTTCTTCGGCGATGCCGTCCTGATCCACAGTTGAGGAGCCGGCAATGAACCTGGACCAGGCGCTGCAAACCTTCATCACCGAAAGCCGCGAGCTGCTGGCCGACATGGAACACGCGCTGCTCAATATCGACCTGTCCCAGGATTTGGGTGACCAGGGCGAGGCGATCAACGCCATCTTCCGCGCCGCTCACACCATCAAGGGGTCGGCCGGCCTGTTCAGCCTTGATCACATGGTGGCGTTTACCCACGTGGTGGAAAGCCTGCTCGACGCCGTGCGCGATGGCCGCGCGGTGATCGACGACGACATGGTGGCGCTGCTGCTGGCCTGCTGCGACCATTTATCGAGCATGACCGACGGTCTGGCGGCTGGCCAATACGAGGCCGACCCGGACACCGCGCCCGAGGGCGAACGCCTGCTGCAGCAGCTGCGGCGGCGCATGGGCGCAGGTGACGAACCGGCGCAATCGCTGGCGGAGCAGTCACTGACAGTGCAGCCGGAGCCGGATGTGGAGCGCATGGGCCAGGCGGCCGGTGATGGCGACAGCGACTACTGGCATATCTCGCTGCGGTTCGGTGCCGGCGTGCTGCAAAACGGCATGGACCCGATCGCGTTCCTGCGCTACCTGGCCCGGTTGGGCCGCATTGCCGGCATGGCCACCGTGGCCGATGCGCTGCCGGCGGCCGACGAGATGGACGCGGAACTCTGTTATCTCGGCTTCGAGATCGCCTTCGAGAGCACGGCCGACCGCGCGGCGATCCTGGGCGTGTTCGAATTCGTGCGGGACGACTGCGAGATCCGCCTCGTCGCGCCGCGCGGCAAGGTGTCCGAGTACGTGGAACTGATCCGCGCGCTGCCGGAAAACCCGGCCCGGCTGGGCGAAATGCTGGTGCAGTGCGGCAGCGTGACAGCAGCGGAGCTGGCAGCGGCGCTGGCGCAGCAGTCGCAGCAATCGCTACACCCGGAGGTGCAGGGGGAAGCGGGCGCGCAGCCCGCGCAGGAAGCCCCGCAGCGCCTGGGCAGCATCCTGGTCGCTGCCGGCCAGGTGGCGCCGGTGGTGGTGGAGGCGGCGCTCACGCGGCAAAAGCAGGTGGTCGAACAAAAGGCGCAGGAAAACCGCTCGATCCGGGTCGATTCCGACAAGCTCGATCGGCTGATCGACCTGGTCGGCGAATTGATCATCGCCGGCGCGCGCACCAGCGTGATCGGCCAGCGTCTGCACGACGCCGAGCTGCTGGAGGCAACATCCACGGTGTCGAACCTGGTGGAGCAGGTGCGCGACGCCGCGCTGGAACTGCGCATGGTGAAAATCGGCGCTACCTTCAACCGCTTCCAGCGCGTGGTGCACGACGTGGCGCGCGAGCTGGGCAAGGACATCGGCCTGGCGGTCGATGGCGAGGACGCGGAGCTCGATAAAACGGTGGTGGAAAAAATCGGCGACCCGTTGATGCACCTGGTGCGCAACGCCATGGACCACGGCATCGAGCCGGCCGCCGTGCGCGTGGCTGCCGGCAAACTGGCGCGCGGCATGATCACGTTGAACGCCTTCCACGAATCGGGCAGCATCGTGATCGAAGTGAGCGACGACGGCGGCGGCCTGCGCAAGGAGAAAATCCTGGCCAAGGCCATCGAGCGCGGCCTGGTGGACCCGGAGCGCAAGCTCACCGATGCCGAAATCTACAATCTGATTTTCGAAGCCGGCTTTTCCACCGCCGAGACGATTACCAACCTGTCCGGGCGCGGGGTGGGCATGGATGTCGTCAAGCGCAACATCACCGCGCTGCGCGGCAGCGTCGATGTCCGCAGCGTCGAAGGTCAGGGCGCCACCGTGACCGTGCGCCTGCCGCTCACGCTGGCCATCATCGACGGCTTCCTGGTGCAGGTGGGATCGTCCGTGTTCGTGATCCCGCTCGACACCATCGAGGAGTGCATCGAGTTTGCCGCCGAACCGGGGCAGGATTACAGCAACCTGCGCGGCCAGGTGCTGCCATTCATCCGCCTGCGCGCGCTGTTCCATATCGCCGGCGCGCCCACGCGCCGCGAGAGCATCGTGGTACTCCGCTTCGGCAAGGTGCGCGCGGGGCTGGTGGTCGATACCTTGCTCGGCGAATTCCAGACCGTGATCAAGCCGCTCAGTCCCATCTTCAGCGAAGTGCGCTGCATCAGCGGCTCCACCATCCTCGGCAGCGGCGACGTGGCGCTGATACTCGATGTCGGTGCGCTGCTGCAGGCCGTGGACGGTCGTGGCGCCGTCGCCCCCGCATTGCCTGCCCTGGCCGTCTGATGGAGAACACCGCCATGAACCTTGCCACCATCCAGCACGGCGCCGAGCCGCTGTCCACGCAGTACCTGACCTTCCTGCTGGGCGAGGAGCGGTTTGCGGTCGGCATCCTGCATGTCAAGGAAATCATCGAATACGCGGGCACCGCCACCGTGCCGATGATGCCCGACTGCGTGCGCGGCGTGATCAACCTGCGCGGCGCGGTGGTGCCGGTGATCGACCTGTCGGCGCGCTTCGGGCGCGGCGTGGCGGCCATCGGCAAGCGCACGTCGATCATCATCGCCGAGATCGACGATGGCGAAGGCAAGCAGGTGCTGGGCATGATGGTCGATGCGGTGAACGCGGTGGTGGAAATCGAGCCGGCCGACATCGAGGCGGCGCCGCCGTTCGGGGCCCGCATCCGCGCCGACTTCATTGCCGGCATTGCCAAGTGCCAGGGGCGCTTCGTGATCCTGCTGGCGCTCGAACGCGTGCTGTCCACCTGCGAGGTGGTGGAGCTCTCCCGCCATGCCGTGCCGCTGGCCACGGCCAGTTCGCGTGCCGGCCCATGACCTCAGCAGCCCTGACCGACCGCGAATTTTCCCAGTTCCAGCGCTTTATTTACGACGCCGCCGGCATCAGCATGTCGGACGGCAAACAGGCGCTGGTGAGCGGGCGCCTGGCCAAGCGCCTGGCGCACCACCGGCTGGCCAGCTACGGCGACTATTTGCGGCTGCTGCAAAGCCGCAGTGACCCGGCCGAGCTGCAAGTGGCGATCGACCTGCTCACCACCAACGAGACCTATTTTTTCCGCGAACCGAAGCACTTCCAGCTGCTGCGCCAACTGGCGGAAGACGCGCGCAATCGCGACCGGGGGCGCGGGTTGCGCGTGTGGAGCGCGGCCAGCTCCAGCGGCGAGGAAGCGTACAGCATCGCCATGGTGCTGGCCGACGTGCTGGGCGACGCCGCCTGGGAAGTGCTGGGCACCGACATCAGTACCCGCGTGCTGCAACGGGCGCGCAACGGCCACTATCCGCTCGAACGCGCCAGCCAGATGCCGATCGGCTATCTGAAGCGTTTTTGCCTGCGGGGCCAGGGCAGCGAGGAGGGCACCATGCTGATCGAGCGCCCGCTGCGCCAGCGGGTACAATTCCAGCAGGTGAACCTGAACCAGGCGCTGCCCGCATTGGGCCAGTTCGACGTGATCTTCCTGCGGAATGTAATGATCTATTTTAATCTCGATACCAAGCGCCAGGTGGTGGCGCGCCTGCTGGCGCTGTTGCGGCCCGGTGGCCATTTCCTGATCGGGCACTCGGAAACCCTGAACGACATCAACGACACGCTGTCGATGGTGGCGCCATCGGTGTACCGCAAGGACCAGCAATGAGCGACATCAAGGTCATGATCGTCGACGATTCGGCCGTGGTGCGGCAGGTGCTCAGCGGCCTGCTCAACGCCGCGCCGGGCATCACCGTCACCTATGCCGTGGCCAACCCGCTGCTGGCGATCGAGCGCATGAAGATGCAGTGGCCCGACGTGATCGTGCTTGATGTCGAAATGCCGAAGATGGACGGCATCTCGTTCCTGCGCAAGATCATGGCCGAGCGGCCCACGCCCGTGGTGATCTGCTCCACCCTCACCGAGAAGGGCGCGCAGACGTCGGTCGAAGCCTTGACCGCTGGCGCCGTGGCCGTCATCACCAAGCCGCGCCTGGACCTCAAGCAGTTTTTGTACGACAGCTCGGACGAACTGGTATCGGCCGTGCGCACGGCTGCCGGCGCCCACGTGGTCAAGTCCGCGTACCATGCGCCGCTGCCGCCATTGCCACCGGTGACCGCCAAGCTCAATGCGGATGCGGTGCTGTCGCTGGGCGATACGCGACCCATGACTGCGACCACCGAGCGGATCGTGGCGATCGGCACTTCCACCGGCGGCACCCAGGCGCTGGAAGAAGTGCTTACGTCGCTGCCGCGCGTTTGCCCCGGCATCGTGGTGGTGCAGCACATGCCTGAAAAATTCACCGCCGCCTTTGCCGCGCGGCTCGACAGCGTATGCGAGGTGCGCGTCAAGGAAGCGGCCAATAACGACCGCGTGCTGCAAGGCCAGGTGCTGATCGCGCCCGGCGGCAAACACATGCTCCTGCGCCGCAATGGTGCACAGTATTTTGTCGAGGTAGTCGATGGTCCGCTGGTCAATCGCCACCGGCCGTCGGTGGATGTGCTGTTCCGTTCGACCGCGCGCGCGGCCGGCGCCAATGCGCTGGGCGTGATCATGACGGGGATGGGGGACGACGGCGCGGCAGGCCTGCTGGAGATGCTCAAGGCGGGCGCGCGCACCGTGGCGCAGGACGAGGCGTCGTGCGTGGTGTACGGCATGCCGAAGGAGGCGGTCAAGCGCGGGGCGGTGGAAAAATCGGTGCCGTTGACGGCAATTTACCGCGAGATCTTGCAGCAGCTGGGCTGAGGCCGGGGCGCATCCCCGGCCGGCATAACACTTACGGCTTGACGAATTTGAGCGTCATGCGATCGCTCTCGCCGATGGCCTGGTACTTGGCGCGGTCTTCATCCTTGTTGGTGAAGGTGGGTGGCAATGCCCACACGCCGTTCTTGTGGTCGGCCGTGTCCTTGGGATTGGCGTTGATCTCCGATTTGGCGGCCAGCTTGAAGCCTGCCGCTTCGGCCAGGCCGATCACGTACTTCTCGTGCATGTAGCCGCTGCTGGCAGTGGCGTCCTGGGTTTTGGAGGCCGGCAGGCGGTGCTCCACCACGCCGAATACGCCGCCCGGTTTCAGGCTGTCGTACACGCTGGTAAACAGCGCCTTGAGGTTGTCCGGGCCGGTCGGAATCCAGTTGTGGATGTTGCGGAACGTGAGCACCATGTCGACGCTGTTATTTGGTGCGAATTCGTATTTGCGCGGCGGCGAGAACACGCCCAGCGCCACCTTGTTGTACACGGCCGGATTGGCGTTCAGGCGCTCCATGAAGCGCTCGGCGCCCTTGCGTTCGCGCTCGTTGGGCGACGTCAGGTCGTTGCCGGCGGCGATCAGCTTGCCGTTGTCGCGCAGGTACGGCGCCAGGATCTCGGTGTACCAGCCAGCGCCCGGCGACAGTTCCACCACCGTCATGTTCGGGCGAATGCCGAAGAAGGCCAGGGTCTCGTAAGGATGGCGGGCGGCGTCGCGCTGCACGTTGGCGGGCGTGCGCGAGCTGGCGCCGATGGCGTCCTTGAGCTTCGCATCCACCGCCTGCGCCGAGGCGCCAGTGGCGGCGAACAGCGTGGTGCAGGCCAGAGCGGCCACGAGGTATTTCTTCATACTCGGTCTCCTGAGGGTTCAATGGCGGCGCCGTGCGGCCGCCCTGCGCGATCATGGGCGAGGACCGCACGCAGGTCAAGCGAATCGGCGCCAGCGTAAAAATCGCGCAAGTGTGGCGCCGCTTGTAACGCAGTGTATCGCTGTGGCAGATGGCATACATATTGCTATCCCTTTCGTTGATCAGGCGCTAATATTGCCTTTCTGTTGCCCAGGGCGGCTGGCCCGAATCAGGGAAACCTCGAACCATCCCACAAGGGTTTTGCGAGGTGCTCCTGTCTCACATTTGGAGAGATGATGGAACGACGTGCATTCCTCAACATTGGTAGTCTGGCGCTGGGCACGATGTTGCTGCCCGCTTTTGGCCGCGCCATCGCGGCCGAAGAATTACTCAACCCGGTCGCCCTGCAGTTCAAGAAAATGCTGGCCGATACCGCGATGACGGCCGCCACCCAGGCCGGCGCCAGTTACTGCGACGTGCGCGTGGGCCGCTACCTGAACCAGTTCATCACCACCCGCGACCTCAACGTGGAAAACGTGGTCAACACCGAATCTGCCGGCGTGGGCGTGCGCGTGATCGCCGGCGGCGCCTACGGCTTTGCCGCCACCAACGACATGACGCCCGACGGCGTGGCCGGCGCCGCGCGCCAGGCCGTGGCGATTGCCCGCGCCAACGCCAAGCTGCAAACCGAACCTGTCGTGCTGGCGCCGGTGAAAAGCCTGGGCGAAGTGGCGTGGGCCACGCCCATCGTCAAGGACTGGCGCACGGTGCCGATCAAGGAAAAGGCCGAGCTGCTGATCACTGCCAACAAGGCCGGCATGGACGGCGGCGCGAGCTTCATGCAGTCGATGCTGTTCCAGGTGAACCAGCAAAAATACTTCGCGTCCACCGACGGCTCGTATATCGACCAGGACGTGCACCGCCTGTGGATGCCGGTGTACGCCACCGCCGTGGACCAGAAGAGCAACAAGTTCCGCACCCGCCAGGGCCTGTCGGCGCCGGTGGGCATGGGCTACGAATACCTGGATGCGCGCCCCGAGCACAAGGTCAAGGCGGCCGGCGGCGTGACCACGCTGTACACCAAGTCCTATGACCTGATCGAAGATGCGCGCGCGGCCGGCAAACAGGCAAAACAGAAGCTGACCGCCAAGTCGGTGGAGCCGGGCAAATACGACCTGGTGCTTACGCCCGAGCACCTTTGGCTGACCATCCACGAATCAGTGGGGCACCCGACCGAACTCGATCGCGTGCTCGGTTACGAGGCCAACTTCGCCGGCACCAGCTTCGCCACGCTCGATAAATGGGAAACCAAGAAATTCAAGTACGGCTCCGATATCGTCAACATCGTCGCCGACAAGACCACGCCAGGCTCGCTGGCCAACGTGGGCTACGACGACGAGGGCGTGCCGTGCAAGCGCTGGGATATCATCAAGGACGGCATCCTGGTCAATTACCAGGCCACGCGCGACCAGGCAGCCATCATCGGCGAGAAGGAATCGCACGGCTGCTCGTATGCCGACAACTGGAGCAGCGTGCAGTTCCAGCGCATGCCCAATGTGTCGCTGCAGGCCGGTAAAAAGCAGCTTACCCCGGACGAGATGGTCAAGGACGTCAAGAAGGGCATCTATATCGTGGGCGACGGTTCGTTCTCGATCGACCAGCAGCGCTACAACTTCCAGTTCGGCGGTCAGCTGTACTACGAGATCAAGAACGGCAAGATCGGCCAGATGCTCGAAGACGTGGCCTACCAGTCGAACACCCAGGAATTCTGGAACGCCTGCACGGCCATGTGCGACGAGCGCGATTGGCGCATGGGCGGCTCCTTCTTTGACGGCAAAGGCCAGCCTTCGCAATCGTCGGTGGTGTCGCATGGCGCCAGTACGACCCGCTTTAACGGGGTTAACGTGATTAATACTGCGCGCAAGATCGCTTAAGCCGGAGACCCTGACCAATGAAAAACCTCAACCAGGACGACGCCAAGCGCATTTGCGACAAGGTGCTGGCACTGACCAGCGCCGACCAGTGCGAAGTGAACCTGACCGGCAGCCGTAACGGTAACATCCGCTACGCGCGCAACGCCGTCTCCACGGCTGGCCTGATCGAAAATACCGAACTGGCGATCGCGGTCGCCTTCGGCAAGAAGCAGGGCATCGCCACCATCAATGAGTTCGACGACAAATCGATCGAACGCGCGGTGCGTCGCGCCGAGGAACTGGCGCGCCTGGCCCCGGACAACCCGGAGTTCATGCCCACGCCATCGAAACAGCAATACAAGGCCAGCGAAACGTTCTTCCAGAAGACCGCCGACATCGACCCGGAATTCCGCGCCCAGGTGGCCGCCTACAGCATCGAGAACAGCCGCAAGAACAAGCTGGTGGCAGCGGGCTTTTTTGCCGACAGCGCCAAGTTCACGGCGGTGGCCAACTCCAATGGCGTCTTCGGCTTCCAGCGCGATACTGGACTGGACTTCACCATTACGGTGCGCACCGAAGACGGGCGCGGTTCGGGCTGGGCCAAGCGCAGCGTGGGCGATGCATCCAAATTCGACGCGCGTGAAGCATCCAACGTCGCCATCGAAAAAGCCTTGCGCTCGGTGGAAGCCAAGGCATTGGAACCGGGCCGCTACACGGTGGTGCTTGAACCGGCCGCCACGTCCGACATCCTGGCCTATATGTTCAACGACTTCGGTGCGCGCGAGGCCGACGAGGGCCGCAGCTTCCTGTCGAAGAAAGGCGGCGGCAACCGCAAGGGTGAAAAGCTGTTCGACCAGCAGGTCAACGTGTGGTCCGATCCGTGGGACGCCAACGTGGCCGTGCTGCCGTGGGATGGCGGCTCGATGCTGGCGCGCGAACGCCAGGACCTGATCAAGAATGGCCGCGTCCAGGATCTCAATTACTCGATGTACTGGGCCAAGAAACAGGGCCAGCGCGCGGTGGGAGCGCCCGGCAACATCATCATGGCCGGCACCAACAAATCCACCGAGGAGCTGATTGCGAATACTAAAAAAGGGGTGCTGGTCACGCGCACCTGGTATATCCGCATGGTCGATCCGCAGTCGGTGCTGCTCACGGGCCTGACGCGCGACGGCACGTTCTATATTGAGAACGGCAAGATCAAGCACCCGATCAAGAACTTCCGCTTCAACGAAAGCCCGGTATCGATGTTGAACAACATCGATGAACTGGGCCGGCCGGAAATCCTGTCGGGCGACGAATCGCCGTACCAGTTGCTGGTGCCGGCCATGCGCGTGCGCGATTTCAATTTCACGTCGCTGTCGGACGCGGTTTAAAACAGACTTTTGGAGTATCAGTGGAACGACGTTCATTTTTAAAGGTCAGCGCCGCCGCCGGCGGCAGCTTGCTGATCCCCGTTTTCGGTAACGCCATCGCCGCCGACGAGTTGCTGAGCCCAATGGCGGTGCAGTTCAAGAAGTCGCTGGCCGATGCCGCCCTCAACGCGGCCACCAAGGCCGGCGCCAGCTACTGCGATGTGCGCATCGGCCGCTACCTGAATCAGTTCATCACCACGCGCGACCTCAACGTGGAAGACATCGTCAACACCGAGTCGTCCGGCGTGGGCGTGCGCGTGATCGCCGGCGGCGCCTACGGCTTTTGCTCGACCAACGTGATGACGCTCGACTCGGTGGCCGACGCCGCGCGCCAGGCCGTGGCGATTGCCCGCGCCAATGCGAAGCTGCAGCTCGAACCCGTGGTGCTGGCACCTGTGAAAGGCGTGGGCGACGTGGCATGGGCCACGCCGTTCAAGAAGGATTGGCGCGCGGTGCCGATCAAGGAAAAGGCCGAGCTGCTGATCGCCGCCAACAAGGCCGGCCTGGATGCGGGCGCCAACTTCATGCAGGCCAACCTGTTCCAGGTCAACCAGCAAAAGTATTTTGCGTCCACCGACGGTTCGTACATCGACCAGGATATGCACCGTTTGTGGTCGCCGTTCACCGCCACTGCCGTGGACAAGGCCAGCAACCGCTTCCGCACCCGCGACGGATTGTCGTCGCCGGTGGCGATGGGTTATGAATTCTTCGACGCCCGTCCCGAGCACAAGCTCAAGGCGGCTGGCGGCGTGACCACGCTGTACAACGGCGCGTATGACCTGATCGAGGACGCCCGTGCGGCCGGCCGCCAGGCGCGCGAAAAGCTCACTGCCAAGTCGGTGGAGCCGGGCAAGTACGACCTGGTGCTGTCGCCCGAACACCTGTTCCTGACCATCCACGAGTCGGTGGGCCACGCGACGGAACTGGACCGCGTGCTTGGCTACGAAGCCAACTACGCCGGCACCAGCTTCGCCACGCTCGACAAGTGGCAAAGCAAGAAATTCAAGTATGGCTCCGATATCGTCAACTTCATCGCCGACCGCACCACGGCGGCATCGCTCGGTTGCGTCGGTTACGACGACGAAGGCGTGCCGGCCAAGCGCTGGGACATCATCAAGGACGGCATCCTGGTCAACTACCAGGCCACGCGCGACCAGGCCCACGTCATCGGCGAGAAGGAATCGCAAGGCTGCTCGTACGCGGACAGCTGGAGCAGCGTGCAGTTCCAGCGCATGCCCAATGTCTCCCTGGCGGCGGGCAAGAAGCAGCTGACGCCCGACGAGATGGTCAAGGATGTCAAGAAGGGCATCTACATCCTCGGTCGCGGTTCGTTCTCGATCGACCAGCAGCGCTACAACTTCCAGTTCGGCGGCCAGCTGTATTTCGAGATCAAGAACGGCAAGATCGGCAACCAGCTCGAAGACGTGGCCTACCAATCGAACACCCAGAAGTTCTGGAACGCCTGCACGGCGCTGTGCGATGCGCGCGACTGGCGCATGGGCGGCTCCTTCTTCGATGGCAAGGGCCAGCCGAGCCAGGTCAGCGCCGTGTCGCACGGTTCGCCCACCACGCGCTTCAACGGCATCAATGTGATCAACACCGCACGCAAGATAGGATAAACGATGAAGATGCTCACGCAAGACGAAGCAAAACAGATTTGCGACAAGGTGATGGCGCTGTCGAAAGCCGACGAATGCCGGGTGCAGATTTCGGGCAGCCAGCGCGGCAACGTGCGCTACGCGCGCAACAGCGTGTCCACCGCCGGCCTGGTGCAAAACACCCAGCTCACCGTGAGCGTGGCCTTCGGCAAGCGCCAGGGCACGGCGTCGGTGAACGAGTTCGATGACAAGTCGCTGGAAAAAGCCGTGCGCCGCGCCGAGGAAGTGGCGCGCCTGGCGCCGGAAAATCCGGAGTTCCTGCCGGCCGTGAAAGGGCAGGTTTATAAAGCGTCGTCCACGTACAGCGCGACCACCGCCGCCATCGATCCCGAATACCGCGCCGAGGTGGCGGCAGCGAGCATCGAGCTGGCGCGAAAGAAGGGCCTGGTCGCCGCCGGCTTTTTCAGTGACACCACCGGCTTCGAAACCGTGGCCAACTCCAACGGCGTGTTCGGCTACCAGACCCTGACCAACCTCGGCTTCACGGTCACTACCCGCACCGAGGACGGCCTGGGTTCGGGCTGGGTGACGCGTTCGGCCAACGATGCCGCCAGGTTCAACGCGCGCGAGGCGTCCGAGATCGCCATCGAAAAGGCGCTTACTTCGGTCAATGCCAAGGCCATCGAACCGGGCCGCTACACGGTGATCCTGGAGCCGGCCGCCACGTCGGAAATCATCGGCCGCATGTTCGGCGCTTTCGATGCGCGCCAGGCCGACGAGGGCCGCAGCTTCCTGTCCAAGAAGGGAGGTGGTAATCGTCTCGGCGAAAAGCTGTTCGACGAGCAGGTGAACCTGTGGGCCGATCCGTGGAACCCGGACGTGCCGGTGCTGGGCTGGGACAACGCGTCGATGCTGGCGCGCGAGCGCACCGACGTGATCAAGGGCGGCAAGATCGCCTCGCTCGACTACACCCCGTACTGGGCCGAGAAGCAGGGCAAGCGCGCCATCGGCCGCCACGGCAACATGATCATGTCGGGCGGCGGCAAGTCCACCGAAGAGCTGATCGCGTCGGCCAAGAAGGGCGTGCTGGTCACGCGCACCTGGTATATCCGCATGGTCGATCCGCAGTCGCTGCTGCTCACGGGACTGACGCGCGACGGCACCTTCTACATCGAGAACGGCAAGATCAAGCACCCGATCAAGAACTTCCGCTTCAACGAAAGCCCGGTGTCGATGCTGAACAATATCGAGGAACTGGGCAAGCCGGTGGTGATCGGCGGCGACGAAGTGCGCTACCAGATGATGATACCGCCGATGAAGGTGCGCGACTTTAACTTTACGTCGCTGTCGGACGCGGTGTAAGGCAGACGGATTTGGCCTGGGATTTCTACTTCACCCGCCTGACTTACGAGTCGGGCGACTGGGATGTCGATGTGCGCATGCCCAGCAACGTGCTCAATTCGCTGGTCGAGTACACGACCCTGCGCGTCGATCCGGTGGAGCGTATCGTGGCCCTGTCCGACTCGAAGATGCTCGAGGCGCCGTTCTGCTACTTCGCCGGCCACAAGCTGGTGCAATTCACGCCGGCCGAGCGCAAGAACCTCGAGCGCTACGTGAAGGGCGGCGGCTTCGTGTTCGTGGATGACTGCAACCACGACATCGACGGCCTGTTCGCCAAGTCGTTCGAGTCCGAGATCGCCAGCATCTTCGGCAAGCGCGCCTTGCAGAAGATCGCGAACAACCACCCGGTCTATTCGAGCTTCTTCAAGTTCGAGGGGCCGCCGACGACCGGCGTGGAACTCAATGGCTGGGGCGACGACCTGGTACACGACTACCTGAAGGCGGTGGAAGTGGGCGGACGGGTGCGAATTTTATACAGTAACAAGGACTATGGCTGCGAGTGGGACTACGACTTTCGCAACAAGCGGTTTCTGGCGATCGACAACACCCGCTTTGCGGTCAATATCATTCAATACGCGTTGGGAGCTTAGATGAGCGGTACGATGGGCGCAATCGCCTGGAGCGAAAGTGAAGTTGGCGCGTTGTCCGCCAAGGTGGTGGCGCTCAAGGCCAGCATGTCGAAGGTGATCATCGGCCAGGAAAACGTGATCGACTCGCTCATCATCTGCCTGCTGGCCGGCGGCCACGCGCTGGTGGAAGGCGTGCCGGGACTGGGCAAGACGCTGCTGGTCAAGTCCCTCTCGCAGGCAACCGACATGGCGTTCCACCGGGTGCAGTTCACGCCCGACCTGATGCCGTCCGATATCGTCGGCACCGAGATCCTGGAAGAAGACCAGGCCACGCGCAAGCGCGAGTTCCGCTTCCAGCCCGGGCCAGTATTCACCCAGGTGCTGCTGGCCGACGAGATCAACCGCGCACCGCCCAAAACCCAGTCGGCGCTGCTCGAAGCGATGCAGGAACGCAGCGTCACCTTCGCCGGCCAAACCCATGTGCTGCCCAAGCCCTTCTTCGTGCTGGCGACGCAGAACCCGATCGAGCAGGCCGGTACCTATCCGCTGCCGGAGGCGCAGCTCGACCGCTTCCTGCTGCGCATCGATGTCGTCTATCCGACCGAGGAAGAAGAAATCCGCATGGTCGCCGCCACCACCAACGCCGGCCTGCGCGATGCCGAACCGGTGATGGACGTGGCCACGCTGTTGCGCCTGCAGCAGCTGGTGCGCGATATCGAAATCGGCGAGCATCTGCTGGCGTACGCCACGCGGCTGGTGCGCGCCACCCGGCCCGCGCTCACCACCGTGCCAGCGGTGAAGCAGCACGTGGGCTGGGGCGCCGGTCCGCGCGCCGGCCAGGCGCTGGTGCTGGCATCGAAGGCGCGGGCGCTGATGCACAACCGGCTGGCGGTCACGCGCGAGGATATCGGCGCCATGCTGCTGCCGGTGCTGGCGCATCGCGTGATCCGCAACTTCGAGGCCGAGGCCGACGGTGTGGCGATCGCCGACATCCTGCTGGCGCTGCGCGAGCATATCCGTCCCGATTAGCCGACGCTCCACGTCCATTTCGTCCAACACGCGCCCATTGCCGATGCCCGTTTCACCTCCATCCCCCGCCGCCATGCCCGCTGCGACCAATGCCGCCATGGCCGCTACGCGCGACCTGGCGCTGGTGATCCGCCACGTGCTGGCCGGTCTCGGCCACGGCATCCACGCGGGCCGCGAGCGCGGCGCGGGCGTCGAGTTTTCCGAATACCGCGCCTATGCACCCGGCGACGAATGGCGGCGCGTGGACTGGAAATTGCTGGCCCGCGCCGACCGTTATTTTGTGCGCGAGGCGGAGCGCGACAGTCACGTCGCCACCTGGCTTTGGCTCGATGCCTCGGCCTCGATGGCGGAGCCGAGCCGCGAACTGAAAGGCGTCGATAAACTGTGGTTTGCCCGCACGGCACTGGCCTGCGTGGCCGCCATCGCCCAGCGCCAGGGCGATGCCTTCGGCCTCGCCATCTGTAGCGGCGGCAAGGTGGCATTCACGCCGGCCGATCGCGGACCGCGCCACTTGCAGCGGGTGCTGGCGCGGCTGGCTGCCGCGCGGGCGGACGGCCTGCCGCCGACCGCGCAGGTATTGAAATCGAGCCTGCATTTTGCGCGCGCGCCGAGCCTCGTATTTGCCGCCACAGATGGCCTGGACTGGCACGGCCAGTCTGGGCCGTCGCCGCTGTCGGAGGCGCTGCTGCGCCTGCGCAAGCTGCACCACGATGTGCGCCTGCTGACGGTGCGCACGCGGGCCGAGGTCGATGCCGATTTCCCCTCTGGAGCGGCCTACCGTGATCCGGAGCAGGAGACCGGCCTGCACAGGTTCACCAGGGCCGACCGCGCGGCATACCTCGAGCGCAGCGCGGCCCACTTCGGCGCGATTGCCACCAACTGCCGCCAGCACGATATCGTCCACCACGAGGCGTGTATCGAGCAGCCGCTGACGGACGTCTTGCGCCGCTGGCTGCAAAAGGCGGGAGCGCGTTGATGACCAGTAGCTATCCCTGGTGGTGGCTGGCGCTGCCGCTGCTGCTGTTGCTGCCGATCTGGTGGCACCGGCAAAAGCGCCAGCGACTCGACGCCCAATTTCTGGCTACCGCGCGCTTCCTGGCTGCTGCCGCGCCGCAGCAGTTGCGCGTATGGCAGTGGCGCGACCGCTTGCTGTTGCTGGTGCGCTGCCTGTTGCTGGTGGCGCTGATCGCCTGGCTGGCCGTCACCGTATTGCCATGGCGCGGCGACACGGTGCTGGTCGATGCCGGCGCCGATCAGGCGTGGGCTGCGCGCCAGATCGCCGATGCGGGGATGGATGGAGCGCGGCGCATCGATTTGCCGCCGGACGCGCTGGCCTGGCTGCGCCACAACGACCGTAACTGGCGCGCCGGTGCGCGGCTGTTGATCGTTGCGCGCGAGGGACAGATCGGCATGCCCGCGCGGGCGCCGCAGTTCGGTCACGCGGTGGAGCTGCGGGTGCAGGCTGCGCCAAACGTACCTCCGGCACCAGCCACGTCACCTGTGAGTCACCGGGTCGCGCTGTCGGCAGTGCCCGAGCGCGTACAGGCCTGGCGCGCGCTATTTGCTGCGTTCGACCAGGCTGGCGATGGCGCGCAGCGTTACGTAATTGCCGGCGCGCCCGTCGCCGCGACCGAATTGATCGTCTGGGACACGCCTGCACTGGCGCCGCCCGCAGACTGGCGCGCGCCGCACTGGTGGCTGGGCGCAGGTAATGACAAGACCTGGCCGGAACTGAGCAAGGCCACCACCATCACCATCAACGGCATCACACTGCGCCACGCCGACAGTCCGCGCGGCCGCCTGTGGACCTCGGCCGCCTTCCCGCCGCAAGATGCCGAGACCGCGCGCGCCCTGTACGAAGCATGGCGCCTGCTCGCTGCTGCACCGGCGCCTGCCTATCCGGCGCCGTCGCACAAGTTTGACGTGGCGTCCGCTGTCGCCGATGCCAAGCCTGCCTACTGGATCGCCTGGCTGTTGCTGGCACTGTTTTTACTGGAACGGAGTCTGACCCATGCCCGCCGCTCCTGACCTGTTGCGCCAGCGGCTGTGGGCCGCCGTGCTGCGCCGCCGTGCGCCAGCCTGGTTGGCCGCATTGACTCCGCTGGTGGCCGCTGCTGTGCTGCTGCCGGCCATGCGCACGTGGCTGCTGGCGGCGCTGGCCGCCTGGGCGCTCGGGCTGGCGCTGGACGCCTGGCGCTGGCGCCAGCGCATTGCCGCACAATGGGCCGCCTGGCTGGACGCCGCCGTGCCGGCGCTGGAAGACAGCAGCGCGCTGCTGGCCGGCGAGCCAGCCACGCCGATGGCGCGCTTGCAGCAGCAGCGGTTGCAGGCGCGCCTTGCTACCAGCTTGAGCACCGCCGACTATCGCGCCATCGCCTGCCGCCGCGCGCCGCTGGCCGCACCATCCTCGCTCGCCCCGGTAGTGCTGGCGGTGATCGTCGCCGGCGCCGCCTGGCTTTACGATGCCGGCACCGTACGCGCCGTTGCGCAACCCGCCGCAACGCCGGCTGCCAACACGCCGGTGGTCGCCGGCGAAATCTACCTGCGCGTCACGCCGCCTGCTTACACTGGCGTGGCCCCCTTCGAGACCGGTGCGCGCGATATCAAGGTGCCGCAATACGCGCAGGTGCAATGGTGCGTGCGTCAGCCTGCCGACTCGCCCGCCGAAAAGGCAGCGGTGGAGCTGAGCGACGGCGCCATTCTGGCCGTGGGCGAATCCTGCGCCACCCTCCGCGTAGAGGACTCGCTGTTCTGGCGCGCCCGTAATGCCGGCACTGGCGGCGGCGCGCGCTACAACATCCGCGTCACACAGGATCAAGCGCCGCAAGTGACCATCGCCGAGCCGGTTGAATTGATTCACCTGCTGGCCAGGGATGCGGCGACCGCGCGCATCGCCGTGGTGGTGCGCGACGACTACGCCATCGTACGCGCCAGCCTGCATATGACGCTGGCGCGCGGCAGCGGCGAGAACGTGCGCTTCACCGACCGCGAAGTGCCGCTGCCCAAGTCTGCGGACCCCAAACAGCGGACCTGGAACAAGCAGTGGACCTTGGCTGAGCTGGGCATGGAGCCGGGCGACGAACTGTATTTCTTCGTGCGCGCCACCGACAACGATCCCGAAAATCCGCACACCGTGCAGTCGCCTACCTATACGCTGCGCCTGCCGGGACCGGAGGCTGAAAGCGTCGATTCGACCGCGCTGCCCACCATGGTCAAACCGGAAAGTTTGCGCAGCCAGCGCCAGGTCATCATCGACACCGAACAATTGGTGGCCGACCTCCAGGCCCGGCCCAGGCTGGCCGATCTGCGCGCGCGCAGCGAGGCAATCGCCGCCGACCAGGCCGCGCTGCGGCTGCGCTACGGCCAGTTCCTGGGCGAGGAATCGAGCCTGTTTGGCGACGAGCACGGGCACGAGGAGCATGACAGCAAGCAGCCCGGCCACAAGGAAGATGACAGCCACAAGGAGCATGACAGTCACGAGGAGCATGGCGGTGCGTCCAGCGACCAGCAGCACAGCAATCAATCGATGGGCACCGAGGTGGGCGCCATGCAGCGCTTCGGCCACGTCCACGACCAGGAAGACAACGCCACCATCTTCGACCCGCAAACCAAGGCGATCCTGAAACGCGCGCTGGCGGCCATGTGGGATGCGGAAAAGGCGTTGCGCGCGGTGACACCGAAGGCAGCCCTGGGCCCCGAGTACAAGGCGTTGGGCGCCATCAAGGAACTGCAGGCGGCCGAGCGCGTGTACCTGCACCGCACCGCCTTTGTACCGCCCGCGCTCAAGGAAGAAAAACGCATGAGCGGCGACATGGTGGGCGCCATGAGTTACAAGCGCGCGCAGGGAGCCCCGGACGACACGGTGCCGGCCGAAGTGCGCGACCTGGTGCAGGAGCTGGCGCTGGATGGCGCACTGCCGGCGTTGTGGAGCAAGGCCGCGCGCGACGCCATCGGCGCCCGCATCGCCGACCCGGAACAGAAACTGGCGGCGCAACGCGCGGTGCAGGATGTGCAGGACGGCTGCGTACCGTGTCGCGGTCCGCTACGCGCCTGGCTGCGCGGCACGCTGGCCGATGCGCCAGTGCTGGTGCAGGCGCGCGCAACAACGCAGTCGCCGTTCCTGAGCGCCTGGCGCAACGAGACCAGGCAGCAGGATCAGTCAGAACAGCAACCGAAGCAGCAGGCGCCGCAGCGACTGCAATCGCAATCGCAACCGCAGCCGTCCGCACAACAGCAACCGCCGCAGTCCAAACATCAGCCGAAACCGGAGCCGCAACGATGATCACGGTCACCCATTTGGCGTTGGCCTGCGCGGCCCTGGCAATCGGCATCCTCAGCGCCGCGCTGTATGGCCGGCGGCGCCAGTGGTTCAACGCCTTGCTGGCCGTATTGGCGGGAGCGGCGCTGGCTGTGGCGCTGGCCGATGCCCGCCTGCCCGTGCCTGCGCCCGCGCTGACGATCACCACCGATGCCAGTGGCGCCATCACCGACGCCCAAGTGCAGGCGATTGCAGATGCCGGCTCGATCGACCTGGCCGGCGACGGCCTGCGCGCCGCGCAATGGCAGGATCTGCCGGCCCGCCCGCTGCGCTGGACGCCAACCAAGGAAGAAGCGCTGTCGCTCGACTTCCCGCGCACCATGGCGCTGGGCCGCGTATTCACGCTGACCGTACACCGCCCGCAGGCGCAAGGCGCGTGGCGGCTGCAGCTGCTGGCCGAGAACGGCCAGGTACTGGCCGATTCGGCGTCCAGTGCCGCTAATGCGCCAAATGCAGCTAGCGCCCCCAGCCGCAGCGCTGGCAAATCGTCCCAAAGGTCCGTGCAATGGTTGCCGCCGGTGGCCGAGGCGATGGTGCTGCACGCGCGCGTGCTCGATGCCGCCGGCAAGGTCGTCGCCAGCGGACCGGTACCGGTCCAGGTAACGGCCGCCATGCCGCTGCAGATCGTCGGCCGCTTCAACGCGCCCTCGTTCGATGCCAGCGCGCTCAATCGCCTGCTGACCGACGGCGGCGCGGTGCTCGACTGGCAGGTCGTGCTGGGCAAGGCCATCGCCCGCACCGAGACCGCACGCACGGCCATTACGGCTCCCAATGCGATGGTGGTCGATGCCGCCCATGTCGAACAGCTGGCGCCAGCCGCGCGCGCGGCCTTGCTGGCGCAAGTGCGGCAGGGCGTGCCGCTGGTGGTCCTGGGCGGCAACGCGGCCGATGCCGGCCTGTGGCAGCGCGACCTGGGCTTGCGGGTGCGGCCGCAGTCGCCGACCACGGAACAGGAAGACCAGCGCCGGTTTGCGCTTGCCGGTGCGGAGTTGACGCTGGCGCCGGCTGCACTGAATCCCGATGATGCGCCCGGCGGCGAGTGGACGACGCTGGCGCGCGACAGCCATGCGCGGCCATGGGCGTGGCAGCGCGCGCTGGGCCAGGGGCGCGTGGTGTGGATAGGCGTGGCCGACTGGCACCGCTACGCGATCAGCGCGCCACGGGCGCTGGCGCTGTGGTGGCAGGGGGCGATGGATGCGATGGCGCTGGCCGGCGAGTCCGGGGCCGGGTGGGTATTGACGGACCCGATGCCGCTGCCCGGGCTGCGCACCGAGATTTGCGCGCGAGGCGCCAAGCCAGGCGCGGCGCTGCATATCGACGGCCTGGCCGATACCCGTCTGCTACCGCGTGCCGACAAGGCCGATGCCGTGTGCGCCGCCGTGTGGGCGCCACAGGCGGGCTGGGTGGCGCTGCGCAGCGAGGGCCTGGAGGCGGGACGCCAGTACGTGTATGCACCGGGCGACTGGCCGGCGTGGCAGCGCACGCTGCGGCGCGAGGCAACGGCCGTCTATGCCGCGCGCGCTGTCAGCAACCGGGCTGCCACCGGCGAGGCAAACGACAACGGCACCAGTGATGCCACCAACGCCACTGACGGCACCACCAGCGGCACCACTGGCGGCGCCGTCAATGACCGCCCGCTGCCAGCGATGCCGTTTGCCGTCTTGTTCGCGCTGTGCATGCTGGTGCTGTGGTGGCGCGAGCAGCATGGCAACCCCGCACGACCAGCGCCAGGGCGCAACGCCGATGCCGACCTCGCCTCCGGCATCCCGGTGGCCGGTTAACGATTCAAGCGCTCTGCCATCCCGATATATGCGCCGGCGCCTCGATGGTGCAGGCCGGATCGGCCACCGGCGCCAGCCGGGTTTGCGCGAACGGCAGCACGCCCGCCCACGCCGGCCAGGGGAGGTCTTCTTCGTCGTCCTTTGGGCCGCCGCTGCGCACCTTGCAGGCCGCTTCGTCGAGCGCGATGCGCATCACGGTTGTCGCTGCGTATTCCTTGTCCGAGCCTGGCCGCACTTCGGCCTGGCGGCCCGGCAGCAACTGCTCCATGAAGTCTTGCATCGCCCGGCGCCGCGCTGCCTCGTCGGCCACCACTTCGAAGCGTCCGTAGATCATCGCCGACCGGTAGTTCATCGAATGGCTGAACGCCGAACGCGCCATCACCAGGCCGTCCAGGTGGGTGATGGTCACGCAGGCATCGCTCTCCTGCAGGCGCTTGAGCATGCGGCTGCCGTTGGAGCCGTGGATGTACAGGTACTCGCCGTCGCGCCAGCAGGCGGTTGGGATGCAGTGCGCGCCCAGGCTGTCGGTAAAGGCGATGTGGCACAGGTAGGCGGCGTCGATGATCGCGTGCAGGGTGGCGGGGTCGTAGTGCGCGTTGGTGGCGACGCGGCGTACGCGGGTGCGCGCGCTGGGGGCGTTGGCGTGGTCGTTCATGTTCTCCATCTCAGAAAAGTGAGACACCAATATAATGCGATGCTGGCCCTGAAATAAGGTCCACAACTATCAGTTTTCATGGAGCCACGATGGACCTTGCCCGGCTGCTTGCCACCTACACGCATCAGCACAGCCACCGCGCCTGGCCGCGCCAGCGCCTGCTGCACGAATGCCTGCGCGCGGCGATCCGCGACGGCACGCTGGCCGCCGGCACCCGCCTGGCCGCATCGCGGGTTCTGGCGGAGGAGTTGCACGTGGCCCGCAACACCGTGCTGTACGCATATGAGCAACTGGCCAGCGAAGGCTTTGTCGTCACCGACCGGCGTGGCACCGTGGTGGCGACATTGGTACCGCTGGCCGCTATCGCAGCTGTGCCGATTGCCACGGCTGCGATAGCGTCCCGGGTGGTGGCGCCGCGGTCAACGGCCGCGCCGCGAGCTGTCGGCACGGCAGCCGGCATGGCCGCCAATACGGCCGCCAATACAGCCGCCAGCACCGTCAGCGGCCTGTCCCAGCGCGCCCGCAACCTGCGCCCGCTCTACGGCACCGCGCAGCGCATGGGCGCGTTCGTCCCCGGCGTGCCTGCGCTCGACCAGTTTCCGATGGCCTTGTGGCGGCGCCTGGTCGATCGCGCCTGGCGTGCACTCACGCCCGCGCAACTGAACTACGGCGATCCTTGCGGCGAAGCGGAACTGCGGGCGGCGATTGCCGACCACCTGCGCGCTGCGCGCGGCGTGGTGTGCGATGCCGGCCAGGTGTTCATCACCGATGGCGCCCAGGGTGGACTGGACCTGTGCCTGCGTGCGCTGGCCGATGCTGGCGACACCATCTGGCTCGAGAACCCCGGCTACGGCGGTGCGCTGGCGGCCGCGCGCGGGGCCAGGCTGGCGGTCACCGGCATCGATGTCGATGACGACGGCATCGCGCCCACGGCCGACGACTGGCTGCTGCGTCCTCCGCGCCTGGTCTATACCACGCCGTCACACCAGTACCCGGTGGGCAGCGTGCTCAGTTTGCGGCGCCGGCTGGCGCTGATCGACGCGGCGCGTATGGCCGGCGCCCTGATCATCGAGGACGACTACGACAGCGAATTCCGCCACGACGGTGCGCCGCTGTCGGCCATGCAGGGTCTGGTGCCTGGCGCGCCGGTGGTCTACCTGGGCACCTTCAGCAAGACCATGTTCCCGGGCCTGCGCATCGGTTTCGTGGTGGTGCCACGGGACCTGGCGCCGGCGTTTGCCGCCATGCGCGCGCAGTCTTATGCGAGCGGGCGCGCGGCCGAGCAGCTGGCGCTGGCCGAATTCCTGCGCAGCGGCCAGTTTGCCCTGCACGTGCGGCGCATGCGGCGGCTGTACCGGCAGCGGCGCGATGCGCTGGCGGTGGCGCTGGAAAAGCACCTGGGAGCGGTGGCGACGGTGCACGGCGCGTCGGCCGGCATGCACTTGTCGCTGCGCTTGCGCGACCAGGAGCTGGACGACGCGGCGATCAGCGCGCAGGCGCTCGCGCAAGGCGTGGTGGTGAACGCCCTGAGCCGCCATGACACGCACGGCGGCTCGGGCTGGAAGGGACTGATGCTCGGCTACGCGCAGGTGCCGGCGGCAGAGATGGACGACCTGGTCAGGCGGCTGGCGGTGGTGGTGCACCTGGCGGCATACAACCGCCGCTACCGTGCGGCAAAGTGACCTCGGAAAACCGTAGCGAGCGGTTCGGTGTCGTCCCGAGTAGCGCAAGCGTACGAAGGTACGCTGAGCAACGCAGGGGCGACACCGGGCCGCGCAGTAGGTTTGCCGGGGTCACTTAAAACGTCGTATCGGCGCGCACGTACATCGAACGGCCATTGACGCCGAACGGGCAGGTTTCCCAGCAGCGCGTAAAGCCCAGTTTCGGGAAGTCGCCGCCGTTGGTCCATTCGGACGGCAACTGGTCGAACAGATTGTTGACGCCCAGGCTCAGGAAGGTGCGCTTGCTGAAGGCGTAGCGCACCGACGTATCGACCAGCCATTTCGCATCCCACGTATGCAGGGGGCTGAAGCTTTGCGCCTGCACTTCGCCGTAGTAGTTGGCGCGGGCGTTGAGGTTCCACGCACCGTTGGTGTAATCGGCCGCCACCACGTGGTGCTTGCGCGGTTGGCCGCGTTCCAGCAGGGTCACCTGCGCCTGGTCGAACAGGGTCTCGCCGCTCAATACCGACGACGTCGAATGGCGCTTGGCCACTTCGGTCTTGTTGAAGCCCAGTTGGCCCGACAGCACCAGCGCCGACGAGGCGAAGCGGCTGGTGTGTTCGGCCACGATGTCGAGGCCACGGGTGCGGGTATCGACCGCGTTGGTGAAGAACTGCGCCTGGCCCACGCCCAGCGGGCGCAGCACGTTGGCGATCGGGCCGCCGTTCGCTTCCGGTGCGATCTCGCTCGAGAACACGATGCGGTCACGGATCTTGATCTGGTACGCGTCCACCGTCAGCGACATGTTCGATGCCGGCCGCAGTACCAGGCCCACGCTGGCGTTGCGCGAAGTCTCTTCCTTGAGCGGGGCGATGCCGAAGGCTTGCGTGACGGCGCTGCCCTGGCGCGCGGTCAGCGTTTCGGTCAGCACGCCGTTATTCAGGTTGGTCGAGACGGAGCTGTAGAACTCCTGCTGCACGCTCGGCGCGCGGAAGCCGGAGGAGATGCTGCCGCGTACGCCCACGGTCTTGGTCGGGTCCCAGCGGGCGCTGAGTTTACCGGTCACGGTGTTGCCGAAGTCCGAGTATTTCTCATAGCGCACGGCGCCGGCCAGCGTGACATTGTCCACCGGCTTGTGCTCGACGTCGAGGAACAGCGCGATGTTGTGGCGGCCGTCATCGACAGCGGTGGCCGGGGTGTAGCCGGGGAAGCCCTGGATGCCCGAGGCGGCAGTGTTGCCGTTCTGGCCCACGATGCGGATGGCCGGGTTGTTGGTGCGGCCGTACTGGTACGAGACCGGGTCACCGGCGACGATCTGGTAGTTGTCGCGGCGGTATTCGAAGCCGGTGGCCACGAACAGGCTGGCGTCGCCCAGTTTGACCGGGCCCTTGATGTCGGCGTTGAAGGTGGTCTGGTTGAATTTCAGGGTGCCGGTATCGGCTTCGCGCGGCGATTCTGCGTAGATGCCGCCGCCCGGTTTCGGTTCGTACCAGTAGCTGGTGTTGATGCTGTCCGATTCGTGGAACGCCAGCTCGCTGGCGCCGTGGTTGATGCTGATGTCGGCCTTCCAGTCATTGGCCAGGTCGCGCCGGTAGCCGAACGCGAACGAGGCGTCCTTGATGTCGGTGTGGATGGCGGGCAGGAAGCCGTTCGGCGACACGGCCGGCACGGTGCGGTCGTCGCCGGCCGAGCGGAAGAAGCCGAACGAGTCGCCCTTGCGCTTGGAGACGCCGCCGAAGGCGTAGAACTCGCTGTCCTTGTCGATCGGCAGCGCGGCATTCCACCAGAAGTACAGGTCGCGGGTATTGCTGTCGCCGATATGTTGCGTGACGCGCGGCGGGTTCACGCGCAGCGAGTCGGCGCCGGCGCGGTTGGTTTCACCGCGCTTGCGCGCTTCGACCGTCAGGTTCAGGTAGCCGCCGTCCTGGCCCAGCGCCACGCCGGTGTTGGCGCTGGCCGAGTACAGGTCGCCGTCGCCTTCCGAGGTGGTGCCGTAGGTGCCGCTCACCGACGTCTCCTTGATCTGCGACTTGAGCACGATGTTGATCACGCCGGCAATCGCGTCCGAGCCGTACTGGGCGGCGGCGCCGTCGCGCAGCACCTCGATATGGTGGATGGCCGCCAGCGGAATGGCGTTGATGTCGGTGCCGGCCGAGCCGCGTCCCACGCTTTGCTGGACGTTGACCAGCGCCTGCTGGTGGCGGCGCTTGCCGTTGACCAGGACCAGTACCTGGTCCGGTCCCAGCGAACGCAGGGTGGCGGGGCGGATGCTGTCAGTGCCGTCGCTGATGAAGGTGCTGGAGAAGTTGAACGACGGGTCCAGCGTCTGCAGCAGCTTGCCCAGCTCCAGCGGGCCGGCGGTCTGCATGTCTTTCAGGCTGATCAGCCCGACGGGGGACGAGGTATCGAGCGCAGTCTTGGCGACCGAGCGCGAGCCCAGTACGACCACAGTTTGTTCTTTGGCGGCCTGTTCCTCGGCGGCCGATTGCGCGCCGGACTGGCCGGCGGCCAGCAGGGCGACGGCGCCGGCAATGATGCCGGCGAGTTGGCTGCGCTTGAAGTGGGGTGCTCTTGTCATGGTCTCTTTCCAGGATTTTTTTGTGGGGAACGCCCGGTGGTACCGGTCGGTCAAAAAATACTAGTCGGAGGCAGGCCCCGCAGCAATGAGGGTTTTCAACCCTCAGGTGGGCAATGTTGCAGAATGAATACTTGGCATGCTGTCATGACGATATTCCGTGCTTTGTAACGCAATGTATCGTATGCTGGGCTGGCACCAGTCACGCCCGCGGCGGCTGCCGCCGCAAAGTGTGGCGCGCCTGCATCGCTGGCGAGCTACCGCTGGTCCAGCATCCAGCCCTTCAAACCGTTGACCCAGGCCTTGGCCGGCAAATTAAGTGTTTTCTTGATTTGCCCGGCGCGCTCGTACAGCACCGAAAAATCGATCACCGGCGCTTCCTTGAAAGCGATCACCACGATGTTGGCGTCGTGCACTTCAGGCAGCCATACCACGGCGTCGAACACCAGTTCCATGGCCTGCAAATTCTTGTCGTAGTTGGAAAAGTCGCCGAAGACATTGGTGGTCATGATGCCGCCGTCGGCCAGGGTGTCGTAACAGGCCTGGTAGAACTCGGGCGAGTCGAGCACCGGGCCGCGCGCCTCCTCGTCGTACAGGTCCACCTGCAACACGTCCACGGTGCCATGGTTGGCGGGGGCGAGCACGAAGTCCATGGCGTTCATTTCGCGCACGTCGAGGCGCTCGTCGTTGGACGGCAGACCGAATTGCGCCTGGCACATGGCGATCACATTGGGATTGAGCTCGGCCACGGTCACGCGCGCTTTCGGAAAGCGCCGGTAGCTGAACTTGGTGAGCGCGGCGCTGCCCAGGCCCAGTTGCACGATGTGGCGCGGACTGTCGTTGAAGAGCAGCCACATCATCATCATTTGCACGTACTCGAGCTCGATGTTGTCGGGCTTGGCGATGCGCATGGCGCCTTGCACCCAGGAGGTGCCCAGGTGCAGGCTGCGCACGCCCTGGTATTCGGTGATGGTGGCGGGCGGGTGGCCCGGCTGGTCGAAGCGGGTAGGAATGGAAGACATGGCCGGCATTGTACCGGCTGCCGGCAAAAAAAAGACGCCGCAGCGTCTTTTCGGGTTTGCTGCGCGGAGGTTCAGTTCTTCTTGCGGCGACGGGCCATGAAGCCCAGCAGGCCCAGGCCACCCAACATCATGGCGTAGGTTTCCGGTTCCGGTACGGCCAGCACATTGATGTTGCCGCCATAGGAGCCGCCGCCCGACGAGACGATGCCGCTGACGGTGAGCGTCAGTGGGCCGGCGCCCAGGTACACCGGCGCCAGCGTGAACACGCCTGGCTGGGTTGCCGAGGCGGTGAACGGGTTGTTGTTGAGCGAAGCCGTGATCGAACCGAGGTCGCCAAAGCCGAACAGCGAGAAGTTGATCACGCCGCCGCTGGCCCACACTGGCGTGGTAGGCGATGGGGTGAAGGTGAACACGTCGGTGAAGAAGCCCGAAGCGGCATTGACCGGCGTGTGGCTGAAGCCAGCGGTCCAGTAGCCGGGGTTGGTGCTGTTTTGCTCCAGCTGGATGTCGGGGGTGGATGGACCGCCGTTATACGAACCAGCGTGCGCGCTGGTGGCGATAGACCCGGCGAGCATTGCTGCCAGTGCGATGAATTTTAATTTCATTATATGACTCCGCTTAATAAAGACCCGAGGAAGATTCAAGAAAACGCAAACTACAACGTCAACTTACGATGGGCTCAATTGCTTGTCAATTTTATATTTACTTATGTAATTTCAAACTTTAATAGCTTTTTTGTATCGTGCGGGGCGCAGTGCACAAAAATTACTTTATATTAATTTCCGTTGTGCAAAATTTAAAATTTTATTGTCGAGTTCGCCAATGGCGCGTTGCGTGTAACAGACACTAAAGCATCAGGGTAACTGTCAGTCCGCCGCCTTCGCGATTGCTCAGCGTAATGCGACCGCCGTGGGCTTCGATGATTTCGCGCGCCAGCGCCAGGCCCAGGCCGGTACCGCTGCGCTTGGTCGAGTAGAACGGCACCAGCGCGTTGGTCAGCACCGTATCGCTCATGCCCGGACCGCGATCGTGGACGTCGATGCGCAGCAGATTGTAGTGTCGGCGTATTTCGAGCGCCACCTGGTCGGGCGCGGAGCCCGACTCGTGGGCGTTCTTGATCAGGTTGAGCAGTGCTTGTTCGAGCTGGGCCGGATCGAAGGCGCACGGCTCGGACGGCGGCGAACCGACCACGCGGAACAGGATTTGCTCGCCCAGCGCGGCCAGAAACGGCGCCCAATGCTGCATCGCAAGGCGCGGCGTGGGCAGCTTGGCAAAACGGGCATAGCCGAGGATGAAAGTCTCCAGGTGGCGCGTGCGTTCTTCGATGGTAGCGAGGATATGGGGCAGGCGTTCGGTCTGGCCGCGCCGCACCAGCTCGGCGCCGGAATGGGCCAGCGACGTCAGCGGCGCCAGCGAATTGTTCAATTCGTGGCTGATCACGCGTATCACTTTTTTCCAGGTCTGCACTTCCTGGCGCCGCAGTTCCATGGTCAGCTGGCGCAGCAGGAGCAGTTCGTGGCGGCGACCGTTGAGCTGGAAGCTGCGCCGCGCCAGGTGGTACACATCTTCTTCATCGCCATCGGCCCCGCTGCCGGTTGCGGTGGTGGTAAACAGGCCGTCGCCGCCGCGCGCCAGCGCTTCCGACAGCGCCGGCGACACCTGCGCCAGGATGGCGTCAAGGCGCTGGCCTTCGAGCTTGCGGCCCTCGGCCAGCAACTGGCGCGCGGCGATGTTGGCATAGACCACGGCGCCGCTGTGGCCCGCGCTATCGGCGGTGCCGTTGCCAGTACCGCTGTTTATCAGCAGCATCGCCACCGGGGTGTTTTGCACCATGGTGTCGAGCAGCAATTCACGTTGCACCAGTGCCAGGCGTTGCTGGCGCAGCACGTCGCCCAGCGCGTTGTGGGCGTCCACCAGGTCGCTCAGTTCGTCGTTTTGCGGCCAGCGCAGGGAAAACGAAAAATCGCCGTCCTGGTAGCTGGTGACGGTGCCGGTCAGGGCGCGGAACAGCGACAGCATGTGCTCGAGCTGGGCGCGGATGGTGATGATGGCCAGCGGCAGCACGCACAGCAGGCACAGCGCCAGCACCAGCAGCGGCTGGTCGGGCAGCAGGTGGCTCAGGCCCTGGGCGATCACGATGCCGACCGTGACCAGGGTGGCGACCAGCGCGGTCCAGCGGGTGAGCAGCGAAAGTCGCATGCCTTGCGGGCGCGGATGCGGGCCTGGCGTAGGGGACGACATCAGGGCCGCACGATGCCAAGGCGTTCCATGCGCCGGTACAGCGCCTGGCGCGACAGGCCCAGATCGGCCGCCGCCTGCGCCACCACGCCGCCGGCGCGCGCCAGGGCCAGGCCGATGGCGTCGCGGTCCGGTTCGCGACCGGCGTCGTCCGGTGCAGCACCTGCCGGCGGCGCGGCTGGCGCGGCCGGCAGGCCCAGGTCGCCGACCAGGATCAGCTCGCCCCGCGCCAGCAGGCTGGCGCGCAGCATGACGTTTTTCAGCTCGCGCACATTGCCGGGCCAGGCATGGGCCAGCAGCGCGGCCTGCGCATCGGCATGCAGCTGCCTGCCAGCGCCGAGGAAGTGAACCGCCAGCGGCACGATGTCGGCCGGGCGCGCGGCCAGCGGCGGCACCTTCAGTTCGATCACGTTGAGGCGGTAGAACAGGTCTTCGCGAAAGGTGCCGGCGCGGATCATGGCTGGCAGGTCGGCATTGGTGGCGCTGATCACGCGCACTTTCACTTGCCGTTCACGGTTGGCGCCCAGGCGCTCGAAGCGGCCCGTTTCCAGCACGCGCAGCAGTTTCATTTGTCCGGCCAGCGGCAGGTTGCCGATCTCGTCGAGGAACAACGTGCCGCCATCGGCCGCCTCGAACTTGCCTTCGCGCGCGCGGGTGGCGCCGGTATAGGCGCCCGCTTCGGCGCCGAACAGTTCGGCCTCGATCAGCTCGGCGGGCAGGGCGCCGCAGTTGAGCACCACGAACGGGCCGTCGCGCACGGCGGAATTGGCCTGGATGATGGCGGCAATGCCTTCCTTGCCGGCGCCGTTGGGACCGCTGATCAGCACCGGCACGTCGGCGCGCGCCACCTGGCAGGCCAAGTGGATCACGCGTTCGGTGGCCGGGTCTTGCCACACCATGCCGCGCAGGTCGTGACCCGCTTCGAGCTCGCGGCGCTGGCGCTGCTCGGCCTGCGCGCGGCGGGCCAGGTCGCGCCGCGCCTGGCCCAGGGCGATCAGGTTGTTGACGGTGGCGACCAGGCGGGTGTCGTCCCACGGCTTGGCCAGGTAGTCGGCGGCGCCCGCCTTGACCAGGTCCACCGCCGCGTCCAGGTGGGTCCAGGCCGTGAGCAGGATTACCGGCAGTTCCGGGTGGCGGGCGCGGATGGCGCGAAACAGCGCCACGCCTTCCTCGCCGGAGGTGGTGTCGGCAGTAAAGTTCATGTCTTGCAGCACCAGGTCCACCTGGTGCCGCGCCAGCAGGTCCAGGCCCTCTTGCGGCGAGGCGGCGCGCAGCGTGGCGATGTCGTGCAGCGAGAACAGCACGTCCAGCGCCAGGGCGACGCCGGCGTTGTCGTCGATAATGAGTACGGTAGGCATGCTGTAAGCATAACATTGCCTTCCCACCCCGTGGCCGGTCATGCGCTGCGGGTGGCGGTAGCCGGCGAGATGCTGGCTGCGCGCCAGGCCGGGCCGTACACGGCGGCTATGCCCAGCAGCCACAGCAGGACGGCGCCGCCCGCCAGGTACACTGGTGGCAGGCGTGGCAATTCGAGCTGGCTTACCAGCAGCTGGTTCAGGCCCAGCCCCAGCAGCACGCCGGCCACCACGCCGGCGCTGGTGATCATGAAGTTCTCGGCCAGGAAGTAGCGCAGGATGTCCACGCGCCGGGCACCGAGCGCGCGGCGCACGCCGATCTGCTTGCGCCGTTGCGTAACCCACAGGCTGGCCATGCCGACGATGCCGCTGGCGGTGATCAGGAGCAGCAGCACGCTGACGGTGACCAGCATCCAGGCCATGGCGTAATCGGCGCGGTAGCGGTCCTGGCGGTGCCCTTGCAGCGTGTTGGAGCGCACGATCAGCGGCGTGGGCGACGCGGCGCGGATGGCCGCCTCGGCTTCCTTCATGACGCGATCGCGCTGGCCGGCTTCGGCGCGCAGCGTGTAATCAGCACCGAAGCCGCCCGTCAGGCGCGCCGGTGCGATCAGCGAGAACTCGCCGCGTTCACTGGTCTGCGCGGCTGGCGTTTGCAGCCGTTCCACCACGCCGATGATGCGCATGGCGTTGCGGTCGGCGCCGCTGCCCTGGTAAATGCTTTTCCCGATCACGCTGGCCGCGCCGGGAAACAACTGACGCGCCAGCGCTTGCGAGATGATCACCACCGCAGGCGTGTCGAAGCTGACCGTGGTGTCGATGTCGATGTAATCGGTTGCCGTGAAATCGCGGCCTTCCACCAGCTTCAGACCCCAGGTTTGCACCAGCGAATCGGCGGCCACGTAATGGGTGGTCTGCGCGACCGGCGCGGTCTGGCCTGGCGCGGTGAACAAGGAAAAGTAATTGCCGGAACGCGACAGCGGCGATTGCGTGACGGCTGCCACCGATACTACGCCCGCCACCGCGCGCAGCGTGGCCGTTTCGCGTTGTTGCAAGGCGATTTGTTCCTGGTGGCTGCCCTTGACCAGCTGCCGCACCTGCAGGCCGAATACCTGTTCTTCATGGGCTACGCCGGTGGCACGCGCCGCCACCGCCTGGCGCACTTCGATGATATAGAGCGCGTTGGCCAGGATGGCCAGGCTCAGCGCCACCTGGATCGCCACCAGCAACGGGCCGGTCTTGTTGCGCAATAGCGCGGAGAGTATCGGATGCAATGCCATGACAGTCCTTTATTGTGATTTGAGTTGCAGGGCCGGCGTGACCTGGCAGGCGCGCCAGGTTGGCAGCAGGCCTGCCAGAATGGCGGCGGCTACGGCCAGGCAGAAGGTACTGAGCAACATGATCCAGTCCATCTGGGCGACGACCGTCAGGGCTTTTGATTGCATGGCGATCAGCGCCAGCGCGCCGAAGGCCAGCAGCAGGCCCAGCAGGCCGCCCGCGAGGCCGATCACGGTGGACTCGATCAGGAACTGGCGGAAGATGTCGCGCCGCGAGGCGCCCAGCGCGCGGCGGATACCCACCTCGGCGGCCCGCACCGAAAACTTGGCCAGCAGCAGCCCCACCGTGTTGACCAGGCACAGCAGCAGGAAACCGAACGCCAGCCAGGCCGACAATTTATTGTCGTTGCCCACCACTTTCTGGTGCTCCAGCCACTCCTTGACGTTGTACAGCTTGTTGGGCGCATTGCGCTGCATGCGGCCCAGCTTGCGCTGCTCGGCAGCGTAGCTGTTGACGAAATCCTGTAGTGCAGCGCGGTCGGCGCCGGTTGCGGTTTCGAACCAGAAGTGCAGCCAGGTACATTCCGAATCGAGTACTGCCTGGAAGCCGGCGCCGGGATCGGTGGTACAACTCATGTTGCCGTTGCGCCCGATCTGGCGTTGCACGGCCGTCGACAGCGGCACGTAAAACTGGTCTTCCTCGTCGAAGGCGCCGTCGATGGAGCCGATGATGTGGTGGAAACGCGGCACCACTTTCCAGGTTTCCAGCACGCCGATGACCTGGTAGGCATTGCCGGAAAACGTGATGCGGCGGCCAATCGGGTTGGCGTCGCCGTACAGTTTTTCGGACAATGCACGGCTGAGCACGATGACCGAGGCGCCGGCCTTGTCGTCGGCCGGGCTCCAGCCCTGGCCCACGCGAAACGGTGCGTCGAACATGGCGAAAAAGTCGCTGGTGACAGCTTCGCCGCGCGCGCCGAATACGCCCAGGTCCTTGCGCTCCGCCTCGATCGGCGCGCCGATGCCGTACATCGCGGTGCGGCGCACGCCGGCGCTGCTGGCCAGCAGGTTGACGGCGTCGCGGTAACTCAGTTGCTCATCTTCGAGTTCCTCGCCCGGCTGGTAGTTGCTCAGCGGGCCATTGTCGAAGGTGGGTGCGAACAGGCGGTCGCTCTTGGCCGGAATCGGGTCGCCCGACATCACGTGCAGGATGGTCAGCGTGGAAATACTGGCGGCCACGCCCACCGCCAGGGTGAGCACCATCAGCGCGGTCAGTGCCGGGTTGCGGCGCAGGCTGCGCAGGCCGAGCAGGAAGTAATACTGGAACATGGGATCTCCTCAAGCCACGTGGCTGGTGTCATACAAGGACGGACCCTTGCGCACCAGGTCCGAGACCTGGCCGTCGATGATGTGGACGTTGCGCCGGGTGCGTTCGGCCAGTTCGGGATCGTGGGTGACCATCAGGATGGTGGTGCCCTGGGCATTGATTTCTTCGAGCAGTTCCATCACGCCGCGCGCCATTTGCGTGTCGAGGTTGCCGGTCGGTTCGTCGGCCAGCAGCAGCTTGGGCGAGCCGGCCAGTGCGCGGGCGATCGCCACCCGCTGCTGCTGGCCACCCGACAGTTCTGCCGGGTAGTGCTTCATGCGCGAGGCCAGGCCCACCTTGGCCAGCGCGTCTTCGATGCGCTCGCGGCGTTCGGCGCGGTTGAAACCACGGTAGCGCAGCGGCACATCGACGTTGTCGAACAGCGACAGGTCGGGGATCAAATTAAAACCCTGGAAGATGAAGCCGAGCTTTTCGTTGCGCAGGCGCGAGCGGGCGCTGTCGTCCATGCCTTTGACGTTGACGCCGTCGAGGATGTATTCGCCGTCGGTAAATTCCTCGAGCAGGCCGGCGATGTTGAGGAAACTGGTTTTGCCGGAGCCGGACGGGCCGGTGACGGTGACGAACTCCCCCTGTTCGACATTGATCTCGAAGCCGCGCAGCGCGTGGGTTTCGATCATGTGGGTGCGGTAGACTTTGCTCAGGTTATGCATGCGCAGCATGGTAGGCCTTTCGATGGATGAATTAGTTGTTGATGGAGACGCGGGCGGCGTTCTCGAACGTTTCGCTGCCGGCAATGACGATCTTGTCGCCCTGTTTCAGGCCGTCGAGAATTTCCACTGCCGTGACGCTGGTGGCGCCCAGGCGGATCGGGGTGCGGATGGCCACGCCGTCGCGCACCACATAAGCGTAGCGGCCGCCTTCGGATTCCACGAACGGGCCGCGCTGCACGATCAGCGCGTTGGGTTTTTCGTCGATCAAGAGGCGCGCGGTCACGCGCTGGTTCTGGCGCAGGCCGGCCGGTTGCTGGCCGTCGAAGCGCACCCGCGCCAGCACCTGGTTCTTGACCACCTCGGGCGACAGCGCCGAGAGCTTGCCGCTGGCGTTGCCGGTGCCGTAGTTGATCTCGGCGCGCATGCCCAGGCCCATATCGGCCACATAGGTTTCCGGCACTTCCAGTTCCACTTCCAGCTGCGACAGATCGACCAGCGTCATCAACGGCGTGTTGAGCGGCACCACGCTGCGGTTGGCCACCGACAGCGTGCCGATGAAACCATCGACCGGCGCGCGCACGGTCAGCTCATCCACCCGGCGCTGGGCGTTGGACAGGATCATGCGCTGCTGTTCCAGCTGCTTGATTTTCGATTGCAGTTCCAGCGCCACGTTGTCGCCTTCGAGTTCGGCGGCCTGGCCGGCGTGGCGGGCGCGGATCTGCGCCGAGTTGAGCGCGTCTTTCGCCTTCTGGTAATCGATCTTGGCGACGATGCCGTCGTTGGCCACGGCGTCGTAGCGCTCGAGCGTGCGCTGCGCGGACAGGCGGTCGATCTCGGCGGTGTCGGCATCGCGCCGCGCCAGCAATTGCTGCTTGCGCGCCAGGATGCGCTGGCGCGCCACGTCGGCCTCGATCTGGGCGTAGGCCGATTGTTCGCGTTTGAGCGAGTCGGCCAGGTCCGGCGATTCGAGCACGGCCAGCACATCGTTCTTTTTGACGGTGTCGCCGGCAGCCACCTTGAGGGTGACGGTGGCGGCCGAGGTGGCGTACAGGGTGGGACTGACGGCGGCGACGATGCGGCCATTGACGGCAGCGTCGCGCACCAGCGTACCCCGGCCCACTTCGGCGATGCGCAGGCGCGCGCTCGAGACCGAGTGGTCGGTGTCGCGCCAGGTGTGAACCAGGTAATAGCCGGCCGCCAGCAGCACGGCGAGGCCGGCGGCGATGGCCAGGCGGCGCCTGGTGTGCTGGCCCTTGGGGGCGGTGATGACGGCGTCCTGCTGCGAAGTGTCTCGGATCATGGCGGTTGCTTAAAAATTCAGTAAGCCCTGCTATGCAGTATCCGTGCCAGATGCTAAGTATTTGATTTCATGGGGTTTGCCATGGAGGTGTCCGGTGTCCGCGAGTGTCCGGAGGTGTCCGCAGCTGGTGTCCGGCCACCCGGCCTGTGGTGAGAGACAGAATTTTCAGCGCCGCCTTGATAATCTGGCAACCAAGCCCACTTGATGCTCATTCGAAACTTTTGAGCACCCCATGCCGCTGTTCGCCCGTCTTACCAGCTTGATCAATCTGGCGCTTCCCGCGCTGGCGCCGGTCACCGACCTTCCATTCGCCGCCAGCAAGGTGGCGAAGTATCAGCGCCTGGTGCACGGCGAGGCAGACGCGCTCGATGTCCAGACCTGGGATGATTTGATGTTGCCGCAGTACAGCGCCTGCCTGGCGCCGCAGACCAGTATTTTCGGCCAGCAGGAACTGTACCGGCGCTTGCAAGCGCCCTGTGCCATCGATACTTCCGCGCGCACGCAACACGTGCGCGCGCTGGTGGCCGATGACGCCGCGCGTGAGCGCGTGCAGGCGGCGTGCGAGGGTCTGCGCAGGGCCGAAAGCGAAGTGAGCGAAACCCTGTTCGGTCCGCCGCTGGCGCCAACGCCGCGCTGGGCGCGGTGGCTGGGCGCGCTGCCGTTGGGATTCATGGTCGCAGTCGTGCTGGCGCTGGTGACGGGGGCGTTGCCATGGTGGGGCGTGGCCGCCGCGCTGTGGCTGCTGCTGATGGCGATCCAGATGCGCTTGCAGTACGTCGCCGCCAACTGGCAATTGCAGCTCGATGCCATCGGCCACATGCTGCGTACCCATGCATTACTCGCTGGCCTCGGCGATGCGGTGGCGGCGCCCTTGCGGCCCGACGCCGTTGCTGCCGCCCGGCTCAATCGCCGCCTGTGGCAGCTGTCGTTGAGCTTTGTGCCCGGCTTGCAGGAATATGGTGACTGGGTCCTGCTGCGCAATATACGCCACTACTTCGCCAGCCGGGCGGTAGTGACCGCCCACCTGCCGTTGCTGCGTTCAAGCTTTGTGCGCGTGGCCACGGTCGAGGCGGACCTGGCGCTGGCGCGGCACCTGGTGCGCACGCCGCGCTACTGCTGGGCTGCCGGCGTGGCAGGGAATACCGCCCGCTTTGCGTTCGAGCAGGCCGTGCATCCGTTGATTGAGGTGCCGGCGCCGCTGTCGCTGCGGGTGGGCGACGACGGCCGGGGCGCCTTCATCTCGGGCCAGAACGGCATCGGCAAGAGCACCTTGCTGCGCACCGTGGGCCTGAACCTGGCCACGGCGCGCGGGTTCGGTTTTTGCTATGCCGACGCTGCCGTCACGCCCGACTTGCCCGTGTACGCGAGCATGCAGAACGAGGATACGCTCGAAGGCGGCGAAAGCCTGTACATGGCCGAAGTGCGGCGGGCCGGCGAACTGCTGGCGCTGGCGCGGCGCGGGCCGGCCATCTTTCTCATCGATGAAATCTTCCGCGGCACCAACCAGCTGGAATCGGTCTCCGGCTCGGCAGCGGTGCTCGATACGCTGGCCGAATCCGGCTGCGTGCTGGTGTCGTCGCACAATCTGATCCTGGCGCCGTTGTTGGCGCGGCGGCTGGCGCCGCTGTGCGTGGCGCGCGTGGACGGCCGCCTGCAGGTCGAACCGGGCGTGCTCAAGGAAACCAATGGTATTTCCCTGCTGGCGACGGTCGATGTTGATGGCGTGCTCGCGGCCAAGGCCGGCCGTGTCCATGACCAGCTGGCCGCCTACTACCTGGCCTACCCGCAGGCGTGCGAGTCTGTGCTGGAATAGCCACGGTCAGGCCTTTGCGTGAGCCGATTTCAGCCACTAAATGTCAATTCCTTGGTATATTCGGGCTTCACAGTATTGCCAAGAGGCAATTCTAAATTGATAAGAATGCAGGAGATGCAATGAATAACGTGACCGTACGCGCCAGTTTGCTGGGCGTTTTGCTGGTATTTACTGCGATGCTGCTGGCGGGCGCCGGTCTCGGCGTCCATGCCCTGGGCCAGGCTAACCAGGCAATGTCCACCATGTACCAGACCAGCATGCAGGTCATCGCCATCAACGATGCCTACAAGGACACCACCCGCACCCGCTCGGCCCTGACGCGCGTCCATACCATCGTCAAGGATGGCGGCGCGCCGGCCGACCTGGAAGCGGCGCAGGCTGCCGCCAAAAAGACCTATCTGCGCGGACTCGACTACATCGCCAAGTATGAAAAAGCCGCCGCCTATCCTGGCGAGGATGCGGCGTTGAAGAAATCGCTGGTCGAGGCCGGCCGCGCGCAGTCGGCGGTGCTCGACCGCGCTGCCACCGCGCTGGCCAAGGGCGATTCCGACGCTTATGTCGCCATTAACTTCAAGGAACTGACGCCTACCGGCGCGACCTTCTCGGCCCAGCTGGAAAAGTACCAGAAGCTCAGCGACGAGCAGATGACCGCGCTGATGGATGAGCGCCAAAGCGCCTACACGCTGGTGAAATGGCTGGTGGGTTTTGGTCTGCTGGGCGCGCTGGTGCTGGTGGTGGGCGTGCACCTGCTGCTGAAATCGGTGGTGCTGAATCCGCTCGAACGCGCCGTGGTATTGCTCGACCAGGTGGCCCATGGCGACCTGACCGCCCATATCGACGAGCCGGGCGAGAACGAAGTCAAGCGCCTGCTGCAGGCGATCGCCCGCATGCAGACCGATTTGCTGAGCACCGTGTCGCGCGTGCGCGGCGGCGCCGAGATGATCGACCGCGGCTCGCGCGAACTCGCTTCCGGCAACATGGAACTGTCGTCGCGCACCGAGACCCAGGCCAGCTCGCTGGAGGAAACCGCCGCTTCGATCGAGGAATTGACCAGCACCGTCAAGCAGAATTCGGAAAACGCCCAGCACGCGCGCGGCCTGGTGGAAGGCGCGTCGAGCACGGCCGCCCATGGCGGCGAGGTGATGCAGCAGGTGGTGTCCACCATGAACGACATCAACGAAGCGTCGCGCAAGATCGTCGATATCACCGGCGTGATCGACGGCATTGCGTTCCAGACCAATATCCTGGCCCTGAACGCGGCGGTGGAAGCAGCACGCGCCGGCGAGCAGGGCCGCGGCTTTGCGGTGGTGGCGTCGGAAGTGCGCAACCTGGCGCAGCGCTCGGCATCGGCCGCCAAGGAAATCAAGGTGCTGATCGACGCCTCGGTACAAAAAATCCAGCTCGGCACCGACCTGGTGGAAAAAGCCGGCACCACCATGAACACGCTGGTCGATAACGTCCACCAGGTCACGCAGATCGTTGGTGAAATCGCTACCGCCAGCCGCGAGCAGAGCGAGGGCATCGACCAGGTCAACCAGGCCATCGCCCAGATGGACCAGGTCACCCAGCAAAATGCCGCGCTGGTGGAAGAGGCCGCTGCCGCCACCCAGTCGCTGCAAGACCAGGCCACCGAGCTGGCGCAGACGGTGAGCATCTTCAAGATCGATGCCGGTGGCACCGCTGGCCGTCCTGGCCGGTCAATGAGCCGTAACCTGGCGCTGACGTGATATTCGCTTGACATCGCTGAGAGGGAATTCTATTATTTCTGTAATGACAGAAATTCAGGATTCCCTGTCATAAGCTCTTGGCCGATTCGTCGGTCAAATTTTTACCCATCGATTTCTGTTTTTACAGAAATAACTGACGGAGGCGATATGCGGGTACTGGTGATCGGCGCCACGGGACTGGTCGGCGCCCACGTGTTGCAGGCGTTGCGCGCGGCAGGGGTGGACGCTGACGGCGCCAGCCGTCGCCGCCCGACCGGCGCGGCGGCCCATCACTGGATCGAGCTCGACTTCGGCAGCCTGACCGCCGCCCAGCAATGGCTGCCGCTGCTGCAAGGGTTCGATGCCGTGGTCAACGCCGTGGGCATCATCCGTGAAGCGCGCGCAGGCGACTTCGACCGCCTGCACCGCGCCGCGCCGGTAGCGCTGTTTGCCGCCTGCGAACAGTTGGGGCTGCGCGTGGTGCAGGTCTCCGCGCTGGGCAGCCACCCGCAGGCCACCACCGGCTACTGGCGCAGCAAGGGCGCGGCCGAGGTTGACCTGCTTGGCCGCCGGATGGATGCCACCGTCATCCGGCCGTCGCTGGTCTATGGTGACGACGGCGCCAGCAGCGTGCTGTTCCGCATGCTGGCCACGTTGCCGGTCCTGATGCTGCCTGCTGCCCACCGGGCACTGGTGCAGCCGATACACGTTGCAGACCTGGCCGATGTGGTTGTGCGATTGCTGACCACGCAAGCCACGCTGCCGCGCGAACTGGCCGTGGTCGGCCCGCGCGCCATGACCATGGCCGGCTACCTGGCCGATCTGCGGCGCGGCATGCAGGCGCCTGCCGCCCTGGTGCTGTCGCTGCCGGCACCGGTAGCGCGCGTGGCCGCGCACTTGGCCGCGCTGGCGCCATCGTCCGCCTTTACGCCCGAGTCGCTCCTGATGCTCGAGCGCAGTGCGGACGGTTCCAATACCGCCGACGCAGCGCCGGCACAAGCCGTGCTGGGCCGGCCGCTGCGCGACCCCGTCACCTTTGCCGGGCCGGCGCAGCGTGTGACGGCCGCCTGGTCGTGGGGCGCGTCTGTGGTGACGGTGGCAATCGCGCTGATGTGGCTGATTACGGCGTATGTATCGTGGTTTGCCTGGCCCCACGCCGAGAGCCGTGCCTGGCTGGCCGCCTGCGGCGTGCCGCCCGCATGGCAAGAACCGGTGCTGCTGGCGGCCAGCGTGACCGACGCCGCCATCGGCGTGCTGCTGCTGTTGCGGCCGCGCCGCTGGCTGTGGGCGGCACAGCTGGTGCTGGTGGGCGGTTACACCGCCATGCTCAGCGCATTCCTGCCCGGTTTCTGGCTGCATCCGTTCGGACCGTTGACCAAGAACCTGCCCGTGCTGGCGCTGATGTTGCTGATGTGGCGCGCCAGTCCCCGTCACCATCAAGGAGAAAAATAATGGAATATTTTGCCGTCAAAGTGCTGCACATCCTGTCGGCCACCCTGATGGTGGGTACCGGCTTCGGCACCGCCTTCTACATGTTTTTCGTGAACCGCAGCGGCAATGTGCAGGCGATGGCCGTGGTCACCCGGCTCGTCGCCCGCGCCGACTGGTGGTTCACCACGCCGGCCGTGATCATCCAGCCGCTGTCCGGTTTCTGGATGATCCACCTGGCTGGTTACCCGATGCATTCGCGCTGGATCATGTGGTCGATCGCCTTGTACGTGCTGGCCGGCCTGTGCTGGTTGCCGGTGGTATGGCTGCAATTGCGCATGCGCGACATGGCGGGGGACGCGGCGCGCAACCTGCTGCCGCTGCCGGCCCGCTACTGGCGCTACGAAAAAATCTGGACCGCGCTCGGCTTTCCCGCCTTTGGCGCGCTGATGGTCGTGTACTGGCTGATGGTGCACAAGCCCATATAAACCAATAACAATTCGCCAATAACAATCACAGAAAGGACGCCGTATGACCCTCGCACCAACTATCCAGAAATACATCTTGCACTGGGGCGAGATGGGCACCCGCTGGGGCGTCAACCGCACGGTGGCGCAGATCCATGCGCTGCTGTTCCTGGTCAACCGCCCGCTGCATGCCGAGGAAATCGCCGAGACCCTTACCGTGGCCCGCTCCAACGTGAGCAACAGCCTCAAGGAATTGCAGAGCTGGGGCCTGGTGCGCGTGACCCACCTGGCCGGCGACCGCCGCGACCATTTCCTGGCATTGCAGGACGTGTGGGAAATCTTCCGCGTCATCGTCGAAGAACGCAAGAAGCGCGAGATCGATCCCACGCTCACAGTTTTGCGCGAGTGCGCGCAGGAAGCCGAGAGCGACCCCGCGCTGGAAGAGGCCACCAAGATCAAGATGGACCAGGTGCTGGCCTTCATGGAAATGCTGACCACCGCCTACGGCGACACCAAGCACCTGCCTCCGGCCACGCTGCAACGCATGTTGACCGTGGGCGGCAAGATGGCAAAGCTGATGGGCAAGGTTGGCAACGATAAAGGACGATCATGAACAATTCAACCCAAGAGCAATCGGCAACGCCGGTGTTCGGCAACGACAAGCGCAGCTTCCTCATCACCGGCGCCACCGGCTTCATCGGCCAGCAACTGGTACGTGCGCTGTTGCGCGACGGCCAGCAGGTCACGGTGCTCACGCGCGATCCGGCCAAGGCAACGTCGTTGTTCGACGAGCGCCTGGGCCGCGTCGAATGCGTCGGCGGCATGGACCAACTGCCACCCTCGCGCCGCATTGACGTGGTTATCAACCTGGCCGGTGCGCGCATCCTCGGTTGGCGCTGGACCGCGGCGCGGCGTGCAGCCTTGCGCCGGAGTCGGGTGGCGCTGACGGCCAGGGTGGTGGACTGGATCGCGCAGGCCGAGCACAAGCCGGCGCTGATGCTCTCGGGTTCGGCCATTGGCTACTACGGCGTGCAGCCGCAGGGGGATGATACGGTACTGACCGAATCGGCGCCGCCGCAGCCGGTGTTCATGTCCGACCTGTGCCGCGAATGGGAAGAGGCGGCGCAGCGCGCCACCGCCCACGGCGTGACGGTGGCGTGCATGCGGTTTGGCCTGGTGCTGGGGCGCCAGGGTGCGCTGCCGATGCTGCTGTTGCCGATCAGGTTGGGGCTGGGCGGGCCGCTCGGCGGTGGACGGCAGTGGCAGTCGTGGATTCATGTCGACGATGTGATCGCCGGCATGGCGCACCTGTGCCGTACGAAAGAGGGCGGCAGCTACAACTTCACCGCGCCCGAGAGCCTGACGCAGGCGCAGTTCAGCCGGGTGGCGGCCAAGGTGCTGCACCGCCCGTACGGTTTTCCGACGCCGGGCTGGCCGATGCGCCTGGCGCTGGGCGAGCAGGCCGACTTGCTGCTGGAGGGACAGCGGGTGGAACCGCAGCATCTGCTGAAGACGGGCTTCACATTCCGCTACCCGCAACTGGCGCCGGCGCTTACTTCTCTCGCTTGAGCGGCGTGCCCTTGTCGATCACCTCGCGGCAGTCGCCTTTAAAAGTGGCGTTGTCGTAGTTGGTCCAGCCGTAGCTATCCACGTAGCGCTTGTGGGGCTTGAACTGTTTATTTAAAAAACTCCACTCGAGGCGCTGGTCGTCGTAGGTGATGTCGCCGAGGTCGAGCAGGCTGTGGAACACGTTTTCGGTTGCCAGCCTGGCCTTGCGCAGGCGCTTCAATTGCCTGATTTTGTCCGGGTAGTGCGACTGGTACTGGTCGGAATACCACACCAGCGCCGGCACATGAAAATCGTATTGCGTGTTGTGGCCGTGGAAGGCGATGCCGCAACTGCCGTCATATAAGACCTGGCCGTGGTCGGCCACGTACAGCATCGAGGTACGCTGGCCGCTTTGCTTGAGCTGGCCGATCACCTGGGCCAGGAACCAGTCGGTGTACAGGATCGAGTTGTCGTAGCTGTTGTTCAGTTCTACCTTGATCTTGACGTCGGTGTGTTCCGGCTTGTCCACGCCAAACAGCGACGGCTGCCACTTGTCGAATTCCTGCGGGTAGCGCTGGCTGTAGTTCCAGTGGTTGCCCAGCGTGTGCAGCACGATCAGTTTTTTCGGCGCCGGGTCGTGCATTGCCTGTTGCAGCGGTCCCAGCAAGATCTGGTCGAAGTTGGAGCGGTTATTGAAACTGCCCAGGTTCATGAACTGGATCACGTCCGCTTCCTTGGCGAACACCGAGACCGGCGTATCGAACTCGCCAAACGAGATCTGGTTCGACAACCACCAGGTTTTGAAGCCCGCCTCCTTATAAGCGGTGAGGAACGATTTTTCCGAAAACCCCGCTTTCAGGCTCTGCATCGCCGGTTTGCGCGAAATGATCACCGGCACCGACAGCCGCGTGGCCGAAACCGCCGTGATCATATTGGTGAGCGACACCAGGTTGGGCTCTTCCGCCAGCAGCGGGGTGGTTGTGCGCGCGTAGCCGTTGATGCTCCAGCGGTCGTAGCGCGACGATTCGCCGAGCACCATGATCACCACCTCCGGCTCGCCATCGGGTGCGGCCTGGCGGGCCTTGAACGTGAAGTTGCTGCTGCGCTTGCCCAGTTCGGCCAGGTAGCGGCGCTCGTTGTAAAAATCGACGCCGCGCGCGGTCAGGCCGAATGGCCAGGAATTGGCAAAGTTATTAAAAGTGAATGGCGCCTGCTGGAACACCGGCGTCGGCGTGGGCCAGCCCAGCACGGCCAGGGCGGCAAGCGCCGGCACTGCCAGCCAGCGGGTCTTGCCGCGCCAGACCAGTTCCGGACTGCGGCGCGCGGCCATGAACACGGCTACCCACCAGGCCAGCACGGCAATCAACACGGCCGCCATCAGCCAGATCTTGTTGCCGAGGAATTCCATCGCTTCCACCGGGCTGCTCTCGGCGATGATGCCGAGGTGGTGGGTGGAAATGCCCTGGCCGTAATACAGGAACAGGTACAGCTCGGTGGGCAGACCGAGCAGGGCGGGCAGCAGCAGCCAGTGGAACCAGGTGGGGCGCTGGAACACGCCCCAGACCGCGATCCACAGCAGCGCCTCGAGGCCGAGGATGGCGCCCAGCCCGGGCGCGGGCCGGCCCAGCAGCAAGGGCACGCACGGCACCAGCGACAGCAGCAGGTAGCTGCCCAGCACGAACAGGGGAGGGAGTCGCAACAGGGATCGCATGGATGCAGCTATAAATTGGAAAGTCCGCTATTATCAGGCGTTTCCGGCCGTCGCGGGCGGCTTTTGCGGCCGCCCGCAAGTCAATCTGCGCGTTCGCGCTACCACATCTTTCTGCGCTTTATGTTGACTGTTCAGGTCAATTGCCCTACACTCGCGAGTTCTCCATTTAGTCTGCGCATCGTATACGCTGTTTTCGGCTGGTCCCAGAGACTGGCTGTGTGCGCCTCCGATGCCCGGTAAATCGAGACTGAGATTCGTCCCCGGACACTTCGTCCGGGTTGTCCACGTTGTTATTAAGTTGGGTTTAGAACGATGCCAACCATCAATCAACTGATTCGCAATCCACGCGTCGCCCTGACCGTGAAAAGCAAATCGCCGGCGCTGGAAAACAGCCCGCAAAAGCGCGGTGTTTGCACCCGTGTGTACACCACCACTCCTAAGAAGCCTAACTCGGCTTTGCGTAAAGTCGCCAAAGTGCGTCTGACCAACGGTTTCGAAGTCATTTCGTACATCGGCGGTGAAGGCCACAACCTGCAAGAGCACAGCGTTGTTCTGCTGCGCGGCGGTCGTGTAAAAGACTTGCCAGGTGTGCGTTACCACATGGTTCGCGGTGCACTGGATACCCAGGGCGTTAAAGACCGTAAGCAAGCTCGCTCGAAATACGGTACCAAGCGCGCTAAAGCCAAGAAGTAATCTGCATTAAAAGTTTTCGCTCAGTGGCAACTAGCTAAGTGAATGTAATCGACCGGAAATGGTCGAGTAAGTGGATGGTTATGATGACCCTCCGCGAGAGTGCGAACCCATATCGCGCACCTCAACTGAAGATTGAAAGGAATTGATATGCCACGTCGTCGTGAAGTACCCAAGCGCGAAATCCTGCCGGATCCTAAATTCGGTAACACGGATGTCGCCAAATTCGTGAACGTTCTGATGCTGTCCGGTAAAAAATCGGTCGCAGAAAACATCATCTACGGTGCCTTCGAGCACATCGCCGCCAAGTCGGGTAAAGACCCGCTGGAAGTGTTCGCAACCGCGATCAACAACGCCAAGCCACTGGTTGAAGTAAAATCCCGTCGCGTCGGTGGTGCAAACTACCAGGTGCCGGTTGAAGTACGCCCAGTACGCCGTATGGCGCTGTCGATGCGTTGGCTGCGTGAAGCTGCAAACAAACGCAGCGAAAAATCCATGCCACAACGCCTCGGCGGTGAGCTGATGGAAGCGGCTGAAGGCCGCGGCGGTGCGATGAAAAAGCGTGATGAAGTGCACCGTATGGCAGAAGCGAACAAGGCGTTCTCGCACTTCCGCTTCTAATAAAAATCGACCGGGCCACTGTGGTCTGGTTGTTATCTGTTGTTCGAGGCCGGGCTCATTTTTTTCACAAAAAATGCTGCTCGGTTTTGTCCATTAAAAGATTTAGGATTAATTATGGCCCGCAAGACCCCCATCGAGCGCTACCGCAACATCGGTATCTCCGCTCACATCGATGCAGGTAAGACCACTACCACCGAGCGCGTCCTGTTCTACACGGGCGTGAACCACAAGATCGGTGAAGTTCACGATGGCGCCGCCACCATGGACTGGATGGAGCAGGAACAAGAGCGCGGCATTACCATTACCTCGGCAGCGACGACCTGCTTCTGGAAAGGTATGGCCAACAACTTCCCTGAGCACCACATCAACATCATCGACACCCCGGGCCACGTTGACTTCACCATTGAAGTTGAACGCTCGATGCGCGTACTCGACGGTGCTTGCATGGTTTACTGCGCAGTGGGCGGTGTTCAGCCACAGTCGGAAACCGTATGGCGTCAGGCTAACAAGTACAAAGTGCCACGTCTGGCCTTCGTCAACAAGATGGACCGTACCGGCGCCAACTTCTTCAAGGTCTACGAGCAGATGCGCGCTCGCCTGAAGGCCAACCCGGTCCTGATCCAGATCCCTATCGGCGCTGAAGACAACTTCAAAGGCGTGATCGATCTGGTCAAGATGAAAGCAATCCTGTGGGACGAAGCTTCGCAAGGCATGAAATTCGACTACGTCGATATTCCTGCAGAGCTGGCTGATTCGGCCGCCGAGTGGCGCGAAAAGATGGTTGAAGCTGCTGCTGAAGCCACCGAAGAGCTGATGAACAAGTACCTGGAAGAAGGCGACCTGACCGAAGCCGAGATCAAACAAGCGCTGCGTACCCGTACCATCGCTTCGGAAATCGTTCCAATGATGTGCGGTACCGCCTTCAAAAACAAGGGCGTACAAGCCATGTTGGACGCGGTTATCGAATACCTGCCGTCGCCACTGGACATCGACGACGTCGGCGGTACGGATGAAGACGACCAGCCAACCACCCGCCGTCCTGCGGACGACGAGAAGTTCTCGGCGCTGGCCTTCAAGATCATGACCGACCCGTTCGTCGGTCAGCTGGCCTTCTTCCGCGTGTACTCGGGCGCCGTCAATTCGGGCGACACCGTGTACAACTCGGTCAAAGGTCGTAAAGAGCGTCTGGGCCGTATTCTGCAGATGCACGCGAATCAGCGCGAAGAGATCAAAGAAGTGCGCGCCGGCGACATCGCCGCTGCGGTTGGTCTGAAAGACGTGACCACGGGCGAAACCCTGTGCGATCCGACCTCGATCATCACCCTGGAAAAAATGATCTTCCCTGAGCCTGTGATTCAACAGGCAGTCGAGCCAAAAACCAAGGCCGACCAGGAAAAAATGGGCTTGGCACTGAACCGCCTGGCACAGGAAGATCCTTCGTTCCGCGTGAAGACCGATGAAGAATCGGGCCAGACCATCATCGGTGGTATGGGCGAGCTGCACCTGGAAATTATCGTTGACCGCATGAAGCGCGAATTCGGCGTGGAAGCAACCGTTGGCAAGCCACAAGTGGCTTACCGCGAAACGATCCGCAAAACCTGCGAAGAATCGGAAGGCAAGTTCGTCAAGCAATCCGGTGGTCGTGGTCAATACGGTCACGTGGTTCTGAAGATCGAACCGCAAGAACCAGGCAAGGGCTTCGAGTTCGTTGACGCCATCAAAGGCGGCACCGTTCCTCGCGAGTACATCCCTGCGGTGGAAAAAGGCGTGCGCGGCACCCTGAACACCGGCGTGCTGGCTGGTTACCCAGTCGTGGACGTCAAGGTCACGCTGTTCTTCGGTTCGTACCACGATGTGGACTCGAACGAAAACGCGTTCCAGATGGCCGCTTCGATGGCATTCAAAGAAGGCTGCCGCAAAGCATCGCCAGTCATTCTGGAGCCAATGATGGCTGTGGAAGTGGAAACGCCGGAAGACTACGCCGGTACCGTGATGGGCGACCTGTCGTCCCGCCGCGGTATGGTGCAGGGCATGGACGAAATCCCAGGCGGCGGCGGCAAGATCATCAAAGCCGAAGTGCCACTGTCGGAGATGTTTGGTTACTCGACCACCCTGCGTTCCGCAACGCAAGGTCGTGCTACCTACACGATGGAATTCAAGCACTACTCGGAAGCGCCTAAGCACGTGATCGACGCGATCGTTACCGCGAAAGCCAAGTAATTAGTGTCATTGCGGTCCGGTCGATCCCGGGCCGCATATTTCAAACAATGTTTTAAGGATGATTCAAAATGGCAAAAGAAAAGTTCGAGCGGACTAAACCGCACGTCAACGTAGGCACCATCGGTCACGTCGACCACGGCAAAACCACCCTGACCGCTGCAATCGCAACCGTTCTGTCGAAGAAATTCGGCGGCGAAGCGAAAGCTTACGACCAGATCGACGCTGCACCGGAAGAAAAAGCACGCGGTATTACCATCAACACCGCACACGTTGAGTACGAAACCGCCGGCCGTCACTACGCCCACGTTGACTGCCCAGGCCACGCCGACTACATCAAAAACATGATTACCGGTGCAGCGCAGATGGACGGCGCGATCCTGGTTTGCTCCGCAGCTGACGGCCCAATGCCACAGACCCGCGAGCACATCCTGCTGGCCCGTCAAGTTGGCGTTCCATACATCATCGTGTTCCTGAACAAGTGCGACCTGGTCGACGACGCAGAACTGCTGGAACTGGTTGAAATGGAAGTGCGTGAGTTGCTGTCGAAATACGAGTTCCCAGGCGACGACGTACCAATCATCAAAGGTTCGGCACGTATGGCGCTGGAAGGCAAAGAAGGCGAGATGGGCGTTGACGCCATCATGCGTCTGGCCGATGCACTGGACAGCTACATCCCTACGCCAGAGCGCGCAGTGGACGGCGCCTTCCTGATGCCAGTGGAAGACGTGTTCTCGATCTCGGGTCGCGGTACCGTTGTGACTGGTCGTATCGAGCGCGGCGTGATCAAAGTCGGCGAAGAGATCGAAATCGTCGGCATTATCGACACCGTCAAAACCACTTGCACCGGCGTGGAAATGTTCCGCAAGCTGCTGGACCAAGGTCAAGCTGGCGACAACGTTGGTCTGCTGCTGCGCGGCACCAAGCGTGAAGACGTGCAACGTGGTCAGGTTCTGGCCAAGCCAGCATCGATCAAGCCGCACAACCACTTCACCGGCGAGATCTACGTTCTGTCGAAAGATGAAGGCGGCCGTCACACCCCGTTCTTCAACAACTATCGTCCACAGTTCTACTTCCGTACGACTGACGTGACCGGTTCGATCGAACTGCCAGCGGACAAAGAAATGGTTATGCCAGGCGACAACGTGTCGATCACCGTCAAGCTGATCAACCCGATCGCGATGGAAGAAGGTCTGCGTTTCGCTATCCGTGAAGGCGGTCGTACCGTCGGCGCCGGCGTTGTTGCAAAAATCATCGCTTAATTTTTAAGCGCTGAATAAATGAAGCCCGGCAAGGTGTGATACCATGTCGGGCTTCATTGCAGAACCTCGTTCTTTTTAAATTTGCTGGCACTACATAGCCGCCAGTTCGTTCTTTTCAAGGAAATATCATGTCCGCACCAAACCAGAAAATCCGTATTCGCCTGAAAGCTTTCGACTACAAGCTGATCGACCAGTCCGCACTGGAAATCGTTGACACCGCCAAGCGTACCGGCGCCGTGGTCAAAGGCCCAGTTCCACTGCCAACCCGCATCCAGCGTTTTGACGTACTGCGTTCCCCGCACGTCAACAAAACCTCGCGCGACCAGTTCGAGATCCGTACCCACCAGCGCCTGATGGACATCGTCGATCCAACCGACAAAACCGTTGACGCACTGATGAAGCTGGACCTGCCAGCTGGTGTTGACGTCGAAATCAAACTGCAATAATTGCAGTCAAGCCGGGCGGCGCACAGCGCTGCCAGCTGACAAAAAACCGGACGACAACGTCCGGTTTTTTTTCGTCCATACCTGAAGTAACTGTTGTGCGTTTACCTCATTGTCGAGATTGCTTCGCACAATGTGCGACTTGAATTGACTAAAAATTATTTTCCTCCTATTCTTGATAGCGCTATCTACACGCCAAGCATGCCACTTTGGCAGCCCGTGCCGTAACGCGCCCCCCGGGGCTACCACCGCCCCGCCTGTTTTACCCGAAAATAAGTCGTAAAAAATAAACTGACAAACAACGGAGACAAAATGCAACAAAATCTGAAAACGTTTTCAAACCGTCTGCCCAAGCAACGCCGCCTGATTTCCATGGCTGTGGCAGGCGCCTGCGCCACGTTCGCAACCCTGGCGCCAGCTTATGCGCAGCAAGTGGCCGCCCCGGTCCCTGGCGACGTTGACGGCCCGAAAGTGGTCGTTACCGGCATCCGCGCCAGCATGCAGTCCACCATGAACATGAAGCGCAACAGCGACGGCATCGTCGACGGCATCGTCGCTGACGACATCGGTAAATTCCCCGATACCAACCTGGCCGAATCGCTGCAGCGCATCAGCGGCGTGTCGATCGACCGCAGCAATGGCGAAGGGCAGAAGGTCACCGTGCGCGGCCTCGGCCCGGACTTTAACCTGGTACTGCTCAACGGCCGCCAGATGCCAACCACCGACCTCGGTGACCTGGGCGGCCGCTCGTTCGACTTTTCCAACCTGGCCTCGGAAGCGATTTCGCAGTTGCAGGTATACAAGTCCGGCCGTGCCGACAACCCGACCGGCGGCATTGGCGCCACCATCAACGTGATGACCGCGCGTCCGTTCGACAACCCGGGCATGCATTCGAGCATCGGCGTCAAGGCTGTGCACGACACGTCCAACAAGCACCTGCCGGGCCTGCTCAAGGGCGACAGCGTGACGCCGGAAGTGTCGGGCATCTACACCAACACCAGCGAAGACGGCCGCTTCGGCGTGGCCGTGAGCGCCAGCTACCAGGAGCGTAATTCGGGCTTCAACCGCGCCGGCCTGGCCAACGGCTACCAGGGACCGTTCCTGGGTTCGGCGACCACTCCCGATGGCGCCACCTTGCCGCAGCCAGGACAGCCCGGTTCGCAAAACATCACCAACCGCCCGGGTCCGACCGATGTGTATTCGATCCCGCAAAACTTCGGCTATGGCGTCAACGGCATCCAGCGCCAACGCACCAACGGCCAACTGGCCTTGCAGTTCCGCCCGGTCAAGGACCTTACTACCACGCTGGATCTGACCTATTCGGAAAACAAGGTACAAACCAAGCGTAACGAGCTGAGCGTATGGTTCGCGCAGACGCCAACCTCGACCAGCACCTGGCCGGGTGGTCACGTGCAGTCGCCGCTGACGTACTCGGAAACCTATGACAAGCCGCAGGATATCTCGATCGTTGGCGGCGACTACGCCACCAAGACCAAGAACGAGTCGATTGGTTTCAATACCGTGTGGAAAGCCAGCAACGCGCTCAAGCTCAATTTCGACATCCACCACTCGACCGCCGAATCGGGCGCCGACAGCCCGTGGGGTACCGAGAACAACCTGTCCAACGCCAGTTTCAGCCGTGGCGACACCAAGGTTGATTTCACCAACAAGCTGCCGATCGTCTCGATGCCAGCGGCCAACCTGGCCGCGCAACCGATCCAGGGTACCGGTTCGTGGTTCCACAACAGCTACCAGAAGGCCAAGGTAGACCAGGTGCAAGTTGGCGGTGACTGGCAGGTGCTCGAGGCTTCGACCGTCAAGTTCGGCGGCGGCTACAGCAAGTCGTCCAACCGCTCGACGTACTCGAACGTGCAGAACAACACCTGGAGCGGCGCCAGCAAGGCGTCCGACTACCCGGCCAGCGCTTACCAGGCCAACCCGCTGGGCGACTACTTCAGCAAGATCGGCGGTTCGCCTAACCTGTTCGGCACGCTCTACACGTTCGACTTCGCTACCGTGCGCGCACTGACTGCCAATGCTACCGGCAAGCAGGCCGGTTACCTGCCGAACTTCGCCAGTGCCGATACCGACCGCCTGCTGGTCGAAAAAACCAGCTCGGTCTATGCCTCGTTCGGTACCGACTGGGATACCGCCATGCCGATGCACACGTCCGCTGGCGTGCGCTTCGAGAAGACCAAGGTGATGTCGGCGGCCCAGTTCCAGCCCGGCACGGCCATGGTGTGGGAGTCGCAGAACGAGTTGCCGATCACCTTGGCACCTGCGGAAACGGCCAATACCTCGTCCTCGTATAACAACGTGTTGCCGAGCCTGAACTTCGACGTCGATCTGCGTGCCGACATGAAGCTGCGCGCCAGCGCCGGCGCCACCATTGGCCGCGCCCGCTACGACCAGCTACAGGGCGGCCTGAGCCTGGGTACGATCGCCAGCACCTACAACGGCACCGCATCGGTCGGTAACCCGGCGCTGAAACCGGTGAAATCGAAGAATCTCGATTTGTCCTACGAGTGGTACTACGACAAGCAGAGCGTGTTCTCGTTGGCCTTGTTCCGCAAGGAAATGGATAACTACGCCGGTACCATCGTGACCGCCGGTTCGTTGTATGACCTGCACACGCCGGTCGGTGGCGCCTACTACAAGGCCGCGCTGGCTACCGGCGGCTGCACGGTGGCAAACACCAATTGCATCCGCAACTACATCCTGAGCACCTATGATGGCCAGCCGGGCGTGGTGCGCACCGGGGTCAATCCAGATGGTAATCTCGCTGGCAAGATCACCGGCCTGCCAACCGATCCGCTGGCTAACTTCCTTACCACCAGCTACGCCAACCAGAAGTCGGCGCGCGTCAGTGGCGCGGAAGCAAACGTCCAGCACATGTTCGGCCGTACCGGCTTTGGCGTGCAGGCGAACTACACCTACGTGCGTTCGCCGCTCAAGTACGACAACGCCAACGTGAGCGACCAGTTCGCAATCCTGGGGCTGAGCAATTCGGCCAACGTGGTCGGCATCTTCGAGAACGAAAAGTGGTCGGTGCGCCTGGCCTATAACTGGCGCGGCGAGTTCCTGGCCGCCACCGTGGACGGTTCGGGCAAGGCGGCCCCGGTGTACACCGACAGCTATGGTCAGACTGACTTGAGCATCGGCTACAACTACAACAAGAACCTGAGCTTCCAGGTCGAGGCGATCAACCTGACCGACGAGACCCAGCGTCAGCACGGCCGTACCAGCATGGCGACGTTGAACGTGACGCAAGCCGGCCCACGGTATATGCTGGGCGCGCGCTACAAGTTCTGATCGGTAACATCGAGGTGTGACCCGGGGGCGGCGCTGACAAGTGCCGCCCCTTTCTTGTTCAGTCAACGCAATCAAAGAGCAACCATGGCCAAGCCAGTCTTACTCAACAACATCACCCACCAGCATCTGCGGGTGCGCACCGGGCCCGGTGCCGAATTCGGCGACAACCAGATGGCCGCACCGATCGTCGCGGCCGAGTTCCGCCAGGCGCAGGCGCATTATCCGATCGTGTTCCGGCCCACGGCCGGCGACGGTTTCGAAGCGCTGGCCCTGTTCGGCCTGGCTGCCGGCGACAACCTTTTCCTGAGCAATGACGGCTGGGATGCCGACTACGTGCCGCTGGCCGTGCGCCGCCAGCCGTTCCTGATCGGCGTATCGGGCCAGGAACTGACCGTCCACGTGGACGAGAACAGCGCGCGCCTGCGCTGCGGTCCCGACGAAGGCGAAGCCGTATTCCTGGAGGAGGGCAGTCCCACGCCGTATCTCGAGCAAGTCAATTCGATGTTGTTCGCATTGCACGAGGGCATGCTGGAGATGGCAGGCCTGATTGCCGCGCTGCGCGAGCACGCGCTGCTCGAAGCATTCGTGTTCGAGATCGAACTGGCTGACGGCAGCGAGCGCCGGCTGGAAGGCTTGTACACCATCAACGAAGAAGCGCTGGCGGCGCTGGACGCGGCGGCGCTGAACCGCCTGCACCGCGCCGGCTACCTGCTGCCGATCTACATGGTGGTGGCGTCGCTGTCGAACTTCCGTGCCCTGATCGAACGCGAGAACCGCCGGCATGCCGTCCCACGCTGACGCCGTGATGCCGACGGCCGCACAGCCGATCGCCGAGATCGCCTGGACCGCCGGCGTGCCGCTGCCCGATGAGATCCTGGCAGCCACCGAACCGGTAGTGCTGCGCGGCCTGGTATCGCACTGGCCGATGGTACGCGCCGCCCAAGCGTCCAGCCAGGCGGCCGACGCCTACCTGCGCGGCTTTTACCGCGACGCCACCGTGATGGCGATGCACGGCGCGCCCGAGATCGACGGGCGGATTTTTTACAACCACGATCTGTCCGGCTTTAATTTCAGTATGCAGCAGGTGCGCTTCGACGCCGTGCTCGACGCCTTGCGCGCGCACCAGGACGACCCGCGCCCGCCCACGTTGTACGTGGGCTCAACCACGATCGACGCCTGCCTGCCGGGCTTTACGGCTGAAAACGATGTCAAACTCGGTGCGCGCGACGCGCTGGCCAGCATCTGGGTAGGCAACCGCACCCGCATACCCGCCCACTACGATTTGCCCGACAACCTGGCGTGCGTGGCGGCCGGGCGCCGCCGCTTTACGCTGTTCCCGCCCGACCAGCTGGCCAACCTGTACATCGGTCCGCTCGACCTGACACCGGCCGGCCAGGCCGTGAGCCTGGTCGATTTCGCCGCACCGGACCTGGTGCGTTATCCGCTTTTCGCTACCGCGTGGGCGCATGCGCAGCAGGCCGAGCTGGCCGCCGGTGACGCCATTTTCATTCCCAGCATGTGGTGGCACCATATCGAGGCGCAGGACAGTTTCAATGTGCTGGTCAATTACTGGTGGCGGCAGTCGCCCGCGTACATGGATACGCCCGCAACCACGCTGCTGCATGCGCTGCTGACCATGCGCGACCTGCCGCCCGCGCAGCGGCTGGCATGGCAGGAACTGTTCCGCCACTACGTGTTCGAGAGCGACGGCAGCGAAGCCGCCCATATCCCCGAGGCAGCGCGCCATGTGCTGGCGCCGATCGACGCCATGGGCGCCCGCATGCTGCGCGCGCACTTGCTCAACCGCATGAAGCGCTAGACGCGCGTCCTCCGAGAACAGCCGTATCGGCATGGGATTGCTAATATAAAAAGCTTTTCTTTTAATGTTTTGGAGTGGAATATTTTGTTGCTATTCAATAGACAATGATTTTCGAACAGAAAAACAACAAAATGCGGGGTTTTTCGACAAATGCCGTGCAAAAACTGCACTGGGTCTTTTCCCACCCGTCAATATTGTGAGAGATTCTTCCTTAGACGTCGAAAGTGCTGATCACCTTACCCGGTCGATGGTACTCAGAAGCGCATGGAATCCATTAATTTCTCGGGAGTAGTTTTGAAACACACCATGAAAAAAAGTGCCATTGCTATGGCGCTGGGCCTGGCATTTTCGCAGCACGCTGCGGCGCAAGAAGCAGCAGCCACCGAACCCAAGCTGCAACGCATCGAAATCACCGGTAGTAGCATCAAGCGCACCGAACAGGAAGCTGCCGGCTCGATCCAGATCCTGACCCGTGACGATATCGAACGTACCGGCCAGACCACCGCACTGGGCATTCTGAATTCGTCGTCCGCCATCAGCACCGACATCAGCTCGGCATCGAGCAGCTCGGGCAGCTTCGCGACCGGTTCGTCCGGCGTGGGCATGCGCGGCCTGGGCAAGGTTGCTACCCTGGTCCTGGTTAATGGCCAGCGCATTGCGCAATACGGCCTGGCCGATGGTGCACAACAAAACTTCACCAACCTCGATGCCATTTCAGCCTCGGCGATCGACCGCATCGAGATCCTTAAAGACGGCGCATCGGCCATCTACGGTTCCGACGCCATCGCCGGTGTGATCAACATCATCCTGCTCAAGGACTTCGAAGGCGCCCGTATTTCCGCGAACTACAAGGAATCCGAGAACTTCAAGGAAAACCGCAACAGCAACATCTCCGGCATCATCGGTTGGGGTGACATCGACCGTAACGGTTTCAACACCTACCTGACCTACGACGCTTACAAGAGCGACGGCTATTCGACCGGCGACCTGCGCAACCACTACCCGGAATGGCACCGCCAGACCCCGGGCCGCTCGACCTGGGACGTGCCAAGCGTTTATTCGCCAACCGGTAACCTGTATCGCAGCGCTTCTAACTATGTACCTGCGCCAGGCTGCCCGGCTTCGTCGATCGATCCACGCGACGGCCTGTGCAAGTACGACATCCTGCCACAAACCGGCCTGACCACCGACGCCAAGCGTTATGCGCTGGCCAGCAACACGCACTTCCGCATCGGCAAGGATATCGACGCCAACTTCGAGATCACCCACGCCAGCGCCGCCAACGATTACATCGTTGCCCCGTTTGCCGTGCAGCCAACCACCGCGTCGAGCACCTGGTACAACGCTATCGATGGCAAGATGGTGGGGCCGTATTTCTACCCGAAACTGCCGGTTGGCCATGCCAACAACCCGTACAACGTACCGGTTGAATTCCGTGCCCGCATGTTGGACACCGGCGACGGCTTCAACTTCAACCGCACCGAATCGAAACAGTCGCGCGTCATGCTGAGCCTGACCGGCGAAGTCAAAGGCTTCGACTGGAAATCGTCGGTCGGCTACATGACCTCGGACGCGACCAAGGCTACCCGCGCTGCCAGCGCCACCGGCTATACCAACGCCATCACCAGCGGCGCCTACAAGTTCAATGGTCCTGCGGGCACCAACAGCTATGCGCTGCTGGACTCGATGTTCCCGATACGCACCACCATCGGCGAATCGAAAATCGGTTTTGCCAATGCCGTGGTGTCGGGTGCAGTCGCCCAACTGCCGGCCGGCCCGCTGAACATTGCGTTCGGTACCGACATCCGCCAGGAAAAGTACGAAATGGCCAGCTCGGACAACGTGCTGCGTGGTGACCTGATCGGTATCGCCGGTCTGCAGGTCAAGGACAAGATGGACCACTACGCACTGTTCACGGAAGCGACCATTCCTGTGTTCAAGAGCGTTGAACTGAACGCTGCGCTGCGTGCCGACAAATCGACCAACAGCGACGTGCACTACTCGCCGAAACTGGGCGTGCGCTACACCGTGACCGACGGTCTGTTGCTGCGCGCTACCGCATCGGGCGGCTTCCGCGCACCGAACGTGGTGGAAACCGGCAACGGCCTGGGCCGCAGTTCGTTCGCAACCAGCACCAACGATCCACGTCGTTGTGGCATCGCCAGCACGCTGAACAACCTGGTGCAAAACGCTGCCAACGCTACCCCTGCCGACAAGTCGCAAGCCAACACTCTGCGCAACGCGGACTGCCTGGCCGGCGTGCCGACCTTCGTGTCCTCGAACAAGGATCTGAAGCCAGAAACCTCGCGTTCGTTCACCGCCGGTGTTGTCTTCGAGCCGATCAAGAACTGGACCATGGCGCTGGACTACTACCACATCGAGCGCAAGGATGAAATCGGTACCCGTTCGGTGGCCGACGTGCTGCGCGACGAAGCAAACCTGCCAGCCGGTCAATTGGTTCGTGTTGACAACACCGCTTCCGATGCGCAATTCGTTGCGCTGGCACGTAAGTATGCGCCAACCAGCACGGCCAACTTCGGCGGCATTGGTGCCATCGGCTTGTTGTACAACCCATACGTCAACAGCGGCAAGACCCGTGCTTCGGGCTTCGACTTTGACGCATCGGGCCGCTTCAACACCCCGGTTGGTCAGGCTCGCCTGAAACTGGAAGGTACGTACCTGTGGAAATACCAGGAGTTCAGCGTTGCCGACAACGCTTACGACACCAACATGGCTGGTACCTACGACATGGGTTCGCGTCTGAAAACCAAGCTGCGCGGCAGCCTGAGGGCCGGTTCGTTCGACCATGGCATGACCATCAACTACGCCAGCGGCTACAGCAACAACAGCCTGGGTTCGCCAACCTATTGCGTGACCAACAATGTGTCGGCCGCCAATCTGGGTACTTGCGGTCATGTTGGCAGCAACACCACGGTGGATTACAACCTGGCGTACAGCGGTATCAAAAATACCAAGATCAGCCTGTACATCGACAACCTGTTCCAGCAAGATGCGCCGATCCAGTGGCGCGATGGCTTCTCGCCGCAGTTCCGTCGCATCGGCCTGACCGCCAGCTACACGTTCTTCTGATCGGCGCCAGCTGATCATGCCGCCCGGTAGCAATACCGGGCGACGACCAAAAGACCAGGCTCGATGCCTGGTCTTTTTTTGCGCTTTACATCACAAGGGGCGGGCGCTAGAGTTGCCGCATGCTCAATACCCTCAACACGTTCGACACCCATTTGCTCGATGGCGCCCCGCGCAGCGGCTTGCGTGGCATGCAGCGCTTCCTGCTCGAGTTCCTGTATTTCGGCATCAAGAACGCCCGTGCCTGCCTGTTCGTGGGACTGTTCTTCAGCGCCGTGTTTTTGACCCCGCGCGCCGGCCTGTTCGGCGTGCCGCGCTACGACGTGCTGCTCGTTGCCGCGCTGGCGATCCAGACCGGCATGGTGTGGAGCAAGCTCGAGACCTGGGATGAACTGAAGGCCGTGTGCCTGTTCCACCTGGTGGGTTTTGCACTCGAGGTGTTCAAGGTGTCCGGGGCGATCGCCTCGTGGAGTTATCCCGATTTCGCTTACACCAAGCTGTGGGGCGTGCCGCTGTTCACGGGCTTTATGTATGCGGCCGTGGGCAGCTACATCATCCAGGCCTGGCGCCTGTTCGATCTGCGCATCCGCCACCACCCGCCGTACTGGATGGCGGTGCTGATCGCGCTCCTCATCTACGCCAACTTCTTTACCCATCACTACATCGGCGACTACCGCTGGTACCTGGCCGCCGCCGCACTGGGCCTGTATGCCCGCACCATGGTGGTGTACCGCCCGCTCGACCGCGACCGCCGCATGCCCTTGCTGCTGTCGTTCGTGCTGATCGGCCTGTTCATTTGGCTGGCAGAAAACATCAGCACGTTCTGGGGCGTATGGCGCTACCCCAACCAGCTCGGCGCCTGGAGCGCCGTCCACGTCAGCAAATGGAGCTCGTGGTCGCTGCTGGTGGTGATGACCTTTACCATCATCGCCCACCTCAAGCATATCAAGGCGAGCATCCACGTCCCCGAAGCTTAGAACGGACGCTGGCGGCGGCGGGCGAGGGTGCCGGTCAGCAGCAGGCCCGCCAGCAGCGTGGCCCAGGTGTGCGGCTCCGGCACCGGCGCTACGCCGCCGCCAAGCGCATCGACCGGGTTGACCGTGATGTCCGTGTAGGCGAGGAAGCTCAAGGTCAGGAACAGGTCATAGTCGCCAGGGTTGGCGAATGCCAGCAGGAAGCGCTCCTGGCGCGCGGCCTCGGTGGAGTAGGGATCATCCCAGCGCAATGCACTTTCGCGGTTGAGCGTGGTGGACGTAGTACCCTCGGCGTCGGTGATGTCGATCGAGGCCCAGCTAAATACCGCGTAGTTCTCGCCGGCCGCCATGGTGCGGCGCGCCTGCGTCAATAAATCGCCGCCGACCGTGAGCAGGGTGTGCGGCGCCAGCGTCAGCCCCACTTGCTGGTAGCCCTCGGCACCGACGTAATTACCGACGCCCAGTGACATGTCGGCCGCCGCAGTGGCGGTGACATTGCCCACGGCGCCGGTGGTGCCAGCCACGGCGGTGCCCGGGCCTGCGCTGGCAGGCAGCACGGCCTGGCCGGCAGAGAAGGGCGCCGGGTACACCGACAGCTGGGTGTAACTGCCGCCGTTGTTGAGCGTGTTGGAGTAGGCCAGCAGGCGGCTGTCGCCATAGTTGAGCGTATAGCTGGCGCCACTGCCGTCGCCGGGCGTGAGGTCGATCACGCCGAGGGTGACATTCTCGATGCGCGAGGCACCGTCGGCGCCGGCCTGGGCCGACGGCGCGGCGAGGGTGGTGGTCAGTGCGGCCAGGGTCAGCAGCACTGCGGGTAGCACGGTTTTCATGGGAGCTCCGGTGGGTGGAAGGATGGGCGAGGCAGACGGACGCCTGCCTGATCGATGCTAGGCCGCTGTTCCCCGCGTCGTTTGCGCGCACGCAGGGACCGCCGCCAAACCCGCATGGCGCCACGCTTTGCGGCCAAAAATGCGCATCCGCGCCACAGCTTTTCCAACATGCAACGAACCCGCAACAACAACGCCGCAAAAACCTGACATACCTCGTACTAAGTTGTTGCGTCAAGGGTCTTTTCACGCTACACTAGCCGGCTTCGGTATGGATTCATCTTTTTATTGATCCGTACTTATTTAGTAGTTCAACATATCCCCGCCCAATCGTAGGTGGGAATTGGAGAAAAAATGAGCCTTGGCCTCCTCGGTCGCAAGGTTGGTATGATGCGCATCTTCACCGATGACGGGGATTCGATCCCAGTCACCGTTGTTGACGTATCGAACAACCGTGTTGCACAAATCAAAACTCCTGAAACTGATGGTTACACCGCAGTTCAGGTCGCATTCGGTCAACGTCGCGCTTCCCGCGTAACGAAAGCTGTTGCTGGTCACCACGCTAAAGCCGGTGTTGAAGCTGGTACTCTGCTGAAAGAGTTCCGCATCGACGCAGCCAAAGCTGCAGAACTGAAAGCTGGCGAAGTTATCGCTGCTTCCCTGTTCGAAGTCGGTCAAAAAATCGACGTTCAAGGTGTTTCGATTGGTAAAGGCTACGCCGGTACCATCAAGCGTCACAACTTCGCTTCGGGCCGCGCTACCCACGGTAACTCGCGTTCGCACAACGTACCAGGCTCGATCGGTATGGCGCAGGATCCAGGTCGTGTATTCCCTGGTAAGCGCATGACCGGTCACATGGGTGACGTTACCTGCACCGTGCAGAACCTCGAAATCGCTCGTATCGACGCCGACCGTCAGCTGCTGCTGGTCAAAGGTGCGATTCCTGGCGCCAAAAACGGCCAGGTAGTGGTATCGCCTGCTGTCAAAGTTAAAGCAAAGAAGGGAGCTTAAACGATGGAACTCAAGCTCTTGAATGCTCAAGGTCAAGCCGCCTCTAATGTTGCTGCCGCCGATTCCGTATTCGGTCGCGACTACAACGAAGCCCTGATCCACCAGATCGTCGTTGCTTACCAAGCCAATGCTCGCAGCGGCAACCGTAAACAAAAAGATCGTGAAGAAGTCCACCACACGACCAAGAAGCCATGGCGCCAAAAAGGTACCGGCCGTGCTCGTGCTGGTATGTCGTCGTCGCCACTGTGGCGCGGCGGTGGTCGCATCTTCCCGAACTCGCCTGACGAGAACTTCACCCACAAAGTGAACAAGAAGATGTATCGCGCAGGTATCTGCTCGATCCTGTCCCAGCTGGCTCGTGAAGAGCGCCTGGTTGTTGTTGAAGACTTCGCTATCGAAGCTCCAAAAACCAAGCTGCTGTCGCAAAAGCTGAACGGTATGGGCCTGGAGTCCGTGCTGATCATCACCGACGTCGCCAACGAAAACCTGGAACTGGCATCGCGTAACCTGCCTAACGTACTGGTTGTTGAACCACGTCACGCAGATCCGATGTCCCTGGTGTTCTACAAGAAGATCGTGGTCACCAAAGCTGCATTGGCCAAGATTGAGGAGATGCTGGCATGAGCGCATTGAAATTTAGCGAAGAGCGCCTGATGAAGGTGCTGGTTGCTCCAGTGATTTCCGAGAAGGCCACCATGGTCGCGGAAAAGAACGAGCAGATCGTGTTCCGCGTCACCACCGACGCAACCAAGCCAGAAATCAAGGCTGCCGTTGAACTGCTGTTCAAAGTGCAAGTGGAATCGGTGCAAACCGTGAACCGCGAAGGTAAGCAGAAGCGCTCGGGCGCCCACACTGGCCGTCGCAACCACACCAAGCGTGCTTTCGTGTGCCTGAAGCCTGGCCAGGAAATCAATTTCACCGAGGAGGCTAAATAATGGCACTCGTTAAGATGAAGCCAACCTCCCCAGGCCGTCGCGGCATGGTGAAAGTTGTCAACAGCGACCTGTACAAAGGTCGTCCGCTGGCAGCCCTGGTTGAGAAAAAATCGAAAACTGCTGGTCGTAACAACAACGGCCACATCACCACCCGTCACATCGGTGGTGGTCACAAGCAGCACTACCGTCTGATCGACTTCAAGCGTAACAGCAAAGATGGCATCCCGGCGAAAGTGGAACGTATCGAATACGATCCAAACCGTACCGCGCACATCGCACTGCTGTGCTACGCCGACGGCGCCCGCGCTTACATCATCGCCACCAAAGGCATGTCCGTAGGCGATACCGTGATGAGCGGTTCGGAAGCCCCGATCAAGGCCGGTAACTGCCTGCCAATCCGCAACATCCCGGTCGGTACCGTGATGAACTGCGTCGAAATGCTGCCAGGTAAGGGTGCCCAAATGGCCCGTACCGCCGGCGCCGGCGTTGTTCTGATGGCCCGTGACGGCACCTACGCCCAGGTTCGCCTGCGTTCGGGTGAAGTGCGCCGCGTGCACATCGAGTGCCGCGCGACCGTAGGCGAAGTCGGCAATGCCGAACACAGCCTGCGCAAGATCGGTAAAGCCGGTGCCATGCGTTGGCGCGGTATTCGTCCTACCGTTCGCGGTGTGGTCATGAACCCGGTCGATCACCCGCACGGTGGTGGTGAAGGTAAAACTGCAGCCGGTCGTCACCCAGTGTCGCCATGGGGCCAGCAGACCAAGGGTAAGAAGACTCGCAGCAACAAGCGCACGTCTTCCATGATCGTCTCGCGCCGCGGCAAGAAATAAGGATAAATCATGACTCGTTCATTGAAAAAAGGGCCGTTCTGTGACGCCCACCTGGTGAAAAAAGTCGAAGCCGCGCAAGCGATCAAAGACAAAAAGCCAATCAAAACCTGGTCCCGTCGTTCGACCATCATGCCTGACTTCATCGGCCTGACGATCGCTGTTCACAACGGCAAGCTGCACGTGCCTGTGTACGTTTCCGAGAACATGGTAGGTCACAAGCTCGGTGAATTCGCACTGACCCGCACGTTCAAGGGCCATGCCGCTGACAAGAAGGCGAAGAAATAATGGAAACCAAAGCTATCCTCAAAGGCGTGCGCCTGTCGGACCAAAAGGGCCGTCTGGTTGCTGACCTGATTCGTGGCAAGAAAGTTGACGCAGCACTCAACATTCTGCAATTCAGCCCGAAAAAAGGCGCCACCATCATCAAGAAAGTACTCGAGTCGGCAATCGCCAACGCCGAGCACAACGATGGTGCCGATATCGACGAGTTGTTCGTGAAAACGATCTACGTTGAAAAGGGCCCGATCCTCAAGCGCTTCACTGCACGCGCTAAAGGTCGTGGCGATCGTATCTCGAAACAATCGTGTCACATTTATGTGACCGTCGGTAACTAAGGAGCTACGATGGGTCAGAAAATTCATCCAACCGGTTTCCGCCTGGCGGTCACCCGTAACTGGGCTTCGCGCTGGTATGCAGGCAACGGCAATTTCGCTGCCATGCTGAACGAAGACTTGAAAGCACGCGCTTACCTGAAAACCAAACTGAAGAACGCTTCGGTCGGTCGCATCGTTATCGAGCGTCCAGCCAAGAACGCGCGCTTCACGATCTACAGCTCGCGTCCGGGCGTGGTCATCGGTAAAAAAGGCGAAGACATCGAAGTGCTGAAGTCGGCGCTGACCAAGATCATGGGCGTGCCAGTGCACGTCAATATCGAGGAAATCCGCAAGCCGGAAATCGATTCGCAACTGATCGCCGATTCGATCTCGCAACAGCTCGAAAAACGCATCATGTTCCGTCGCGCCATGAAACGCGCGATGCAAAACGCCATGCGTCTGGGTGCCCTGGGCATCAAGATCATGTCGTCGGGTCGTCTGAACGGCATCGAAATCGCCCGTACCGAATGGTATCGCGAAGGCCGTGTGCCACTGCACACCCTGCGCGCTGACATCGACTACGGCACCAGCGAAGCTTCGACCACCTACGGCATCATCGGTGTCAAGGTTTGGGTATACAAAGGTGACCGCGCGCCTAACGGCGATGCACCAGTCATCGATACCCCACCTGACGAGAAAAAGCCACGTGGCCCACGTCGTGACGACGGCAAGCCATCGGGCCGTCCACGTCCAGCTGGTCCTGCAGGCGCCCGTCGTGCTGCTGCCAAGCCGGCTGAGAAAGCAGGAGAATAATCATGCTGCAACCAGCACGCAGAAAGTATCGTAAAGAGCAGAAAGGCCGTAACACCGGCATTTCGCATGGCACCGGCACTTCGGTGTCGTTCGGTGAGTTCGGTCTGAAAGCAGTTGCCCGTGGTCGTATCACGGCACGCCAGATCGAAGCCGCTCGTCGCGCCATGACCCGTCACATCAAACGTGGCGGTCGTATCTGGATCCGCGTTTTCCCGGACAAGCCGATTTCGAACAAGCCAGCTGAAGTTCGTATGGGTAACGGTAAAGGTAATCCAGAGTACTACGTCGCTGAAATCCGTCCGGGCAAAGTCCTGTACGAAATGGACGGCGTCGCAGAAGAACTGGCGCGCGAAGCATTCCGCCTGGCCGCTGCCAAACTGCCACTGGCGACCACTTTCGTGGTCCGTCAAGTCGGCCAATAACAGGAGTGAAATATGAAAGCATCTGAACTCCGCGGCAAAGACCAGGCAGCTCTGCAAAAAGAGCTGAATGACCTGTTGAAGGCCCAGTTCGGCCTGCGTATGCAAATCGCTACGCAGCAGCTGAGCAATACTTCGCAGCTCAAGAAGGTACGTCGCGATATCGCACGCGTAAAAACGGTAATGAACACCAAGGAAGCCAAATGACCGAACCAGTAAAGTCGCTCAAGCGCACCCTGATCGGTAAAGTGGTGTCCGACAAAATGGACAAAACCGTTACCGTTCTGATCGAACGTCACGTGAAACATCCTTTGTACGGCAAGATCATCGTGCGCTCGAACAAGTATCACGCGCACGACGAGACCAACCAGGTGAAAGCCGGTGACACGGTGGAAATCGTGGAAGGTCGTCCGATCTCCAAAACGAAGGCATGGACCGTAACTCGCGTGGTGCAAGCCGCGCAAATCGTTTAATTGAGACATCGCCGCCGGAACTGTGGTTTCGGCGGCGCTTTTCAATTAGTTCTTGCAAGCCCGCAAAAGGTATGTAATACTTGCGGGCTTCGTTCATGTAACGCCGCAAAGTGTCTGGCCACAGACGCTGAACCGTGCGGTCAGTAGCAGTACGAAGGTCAAGCACCCAAACAATGAGCTCTGCTTGAGCGCATTGGCGGGACCAAGACTGACCGCAGGTCCGCATTGTGTGGATTCTTCGGCTTAAGTTGGGAAAGAGAATACTATGATTCAAACTGAAAGCCGGCTCGAAGTTGCCGACAATACCGGTGCAAAAGAAGTTTTGTGCATCAAGGTATTGGGTGGCTCCAAGCGCCGTTATGCTGGCATTGGCGACGTGATCAAAGTAACCGTTAAGGTTGCTGCGCCACGTGGTCGTGTCAAAAAAGGTGAAATTTATAACGCCGTGGTTGTGCGCACCGCTAAAGGTGTTCGCCGCCAAGACGGTTCCCTGGTGAAGTTCGACGGCAATGCCGCCGTTCTGTTGAACGCCAAGCTGGAACCGATCGGTACCCGTATCTTCGGACCAGTGACGCGCGAGCTGCGCACTGAAAAGTTCATGAAGATCGTGTCCCTGGCACCTGAAGTACTGTAAGGAGTCAGCAATGGATAAGATTCGTAAAAACGACGAAGTCATCGTTCTGGCCGGTAAAGACAAGGGCAAACGCGGTGTCGTTTCGCGTCGCGTAGACGCAGAACACGTAGTGGTTGAAGGCGTCAACGTTGCTAAAAAAGCGACCAAGCCGAACCCGATGACTGGCGTACAAGGTGGTATCGTCGACAAGACTATGCCGATTCACGTGTCCAACGTTGCATTGTTCAATGCAGCTAGTGGCAAGGCAGACCGCGTAGGTTTCAAAGATGTCGACGGCAAAAAAGTCCGCGTCTTCAAATCGACCGGCGAAGTAGTGAAGGCTTAAGAAATCATGGCACGTCTCCAAGAGTTCTATAAAGAAAAAGTCGTCGCTGACCTGACCGAAAAATTCGGTTACAAGTCGGTGATGGAAGTTCCCCGTCTGACCAAGATCACCCTGAACATGGGTGTTGGTGAGGCAATCGCGGACAAGAAAGTCCTTGAGCACGCTGTTGGCGATCTGACCAAGATCGCTGGCCAGAAGCCAGTGACCACCAAGTCGCGCAAAGCAATCGCGGGCTTCAAAATCCGTGAAGGCTATCCGATCGGTACCATGGTTACACTGCGTGGCGCTCGCATGTACGAGTTCCTGGATCGTTTCATCACCGTGGCTCTGCCACGCGTGCGTGACTTCCGCGGTGTGAATGGCCGTTCGTTCGATGGCCGTGGTAACTACAACATCGGCGTGAAAGAGCAGATCATCTTCCCGGAAATCGAGTACGACAAGATCGATGCGCTGCGTGGTATGAACATTTCGATCACCACCACCGCTAAGACCGACGACGAAGCGAAAGCTCTGCTCGCCGCCTTCAAATTCCCGTTCAGGAACTAAGAGATCATGGCAAAACTCGCACTGATTAACCGTGAAGCGAAACGCGTGGCACTGGCGAACAAATTCGCCGCCAAGCGCGCCTCGCTCAAGGCCATCATCGATGACCAGTCGAAATCGGAAGAAGAACGTTACGAAGCGCGTCTGAAACTGCAGACCCTGCCACGTAACTCGGCTCCGACCCGCCAGCGTAACCGCTGCGCCGTCACCGGTCGTCCACGCGGCACCTTCCGTAAATTCGGTCTGGGCCGTATCAAGCTCCGTGAATTCGCCATGCGTGGTGAAATTCCGGGTATGACTAAAGCTAGCTGGTAATAGGAGAATATGCAATGAGTATGAGCGATCCTATCGCCGATATGCTGACCCGCATTCGCAACGCCCAAGGCGTTCAAAAAACGACCGTGGCCATGCCATCGTCGAAAGTCAAAGTAGCGATTGCCAACGTCCTCAAGGACGAGGGTTACATTGAAGATTTCGCAGTTGCCGAAGATGGTGGCAAAGCGGAACTGAAAATCGGTTTGAAATATTATGTCGGTCGTCCCGTCATCGAGCGCTTGGAGCGCGTATCCCGTCCGGGCCTGCGCGTCTACAAAGGCAAAGACGAGATCCCAACGGTGATGAACGGTCTGGGTGTGGCCATCGTGTCGACTCCGCAAGGCGTCATGACCGATCGCAAAGCACGCGCTACCGGTGTCGGCGGCGAAGTTATTTGCTACGTCGCTTAAGGAGTAACACATGTCCCGTGTAGCTAAAATGCCAATCGCTGTGCCAGCTGGCGCTGATGTCGCCATCTCCGCACAAGCGATCACCGTCAAGGGCCCCCTGGGCGTCCTGACCCAGAACCTGAACGGCCTGGTAAAAGTACAAAACAACGACGGCACGCTGAGCTTTGAGCCAGCAAACGACAGCCGTGAAGCCAACGCCATGTCCGGTACGCTGCGCGCACTGGTCAACAACATGGTCAATGGCGTCACCAAAGGCTTCGAGAAAAAACTGAACCTGATCGGCGTGGGCTACAAAGCTCAAGCCCAGGGCGACAAGCTGAACCTGTCGCTTGGTTTCTCGCACCCTGTCGTGCATGCCATGCCAGAAGGCGTAACGGTTGTTACCGCCACTCCGACCGAGATCGTCATCAAAGGCATCGACCGTCAAAAAGTGGGCCAAGTGGCTGCCGAAGTTCGCGCTTACCGCGCTCCTGAGCCTTACAAAGGCAAGGGCGTCCGTTATTCGGACGAAGTGGTTAAGCTTAAAGAAACCAAGAAGAAGTAATTAGGGGCTGACGATGGATAAAAAAGAATCTCGTCTGCGTCGCGGACGTCAAACCCGGATCAAGATTGCGCAGCAGAAAGTGAACCGCCTGTCGGTGCACCGCACTAACCTGCACATCTACGCAAGCCTGATCAGCCCGGAAGCCAAAGTATTGGTTTCGGCCTCGACCCTGGAAGCGGAAGTACGCGCTGAACTGGCTGGCCAATCGGGCAAGGGCGGTAACGCCGCTGCTGCCGCACTGGTGGGCAAGCGTGTCGCAGAAAAAGCACTGAAAGCAGGAATCACCGAAGTCGCCTTCGACCGTTCCGGTTTCCGTTTCCATGGCCGTGTGAAGGCGCTGGCTGAAGCCGCGCGTGAAGCCGGTCTGAAGTTCTAAGGAGCGATCATGGCAAAAATGCAAGCAAAAATGGCAAGCGACAAGCCGGATGACGGCATGCGCGAAAAAATGATCGCGATCAACCGCGTGACCAAAGTGGTCAAGGGTGGTCGTATCATGGGTTTCGCCGCGCTGACCGTGGTTGGTGACGGCGATGGCCGCATCGGCATGGGTAAAGGCAAGTCGAAAGAAGTACCAGTGGGTGTGCAGAAGGCAATGGAAGAAGCCCGTCGCAACCTGATCAAAGTACCGTTGAAAAACGGCACCCTGCATCACACCGTACACGGTCGTCATGGCGCATCGAAAGTAATGATGATCCCGGCGAAACCAGGTACCGGCGTGATCGCTGGTGGCGCCATGCGCGCTATCTTCGAAGTAATGGGCGTGACCGACGTCGTGGCGAAATCCACCGGCTCGAGCAACCCTTACAATCTGGTGCGTGCGACCCTCGACGGTCTGGCAAAAATGACGACTGCTTCCGATATCGCTGCCAAGCGCGGCAAGTCGGTTGAAGAGATCCTGGGCTAAGGTGAACGATATGACTAACAAAACTGTCAAAGTACAACTGGTCAAGGGCTTGATCGGTACGCGTGAAGATCACCGTGCCACCGTACGCGGCCTGGGCCTGCGTCGTGTAAACTCGGTCTCCGAGCTGCAAGACACCCCATCCGTGCGCGGCATGATCAATAAAGTCTCGTACCTCGTTAAAGTAGTTGGGTAAGCCGCGAGGCTTACACACGGAGAAATCATGGAACTGAATACCATTCAACCAGCCGACGGCGCCAAGCACTACAAGCGTCGCGTCGGCCGCGGTATCGGCTCCGGTCTGGGCAAAACCTCGGGCCGTGGTCACAAGGGTCAAAAATCGCGTTCGGGCGGCTTCCACAAAGTCGGTTTCGAAGGCGGTCAGATGCCTCTGCAACGCCGTCTGCCTAAGCGCGGTTTCAAGTCGCTCAACGCCACCTTCAAAGCTGAAGTGCGTTTGTCCGACCTGAACAACCTGGCTGTTGGCGATGTCGACATCCTGGTGCTGAAGCAAGCTGGCGTTCTCAGCGTGCTGGCACGCGACGTGCGCGTCATCCTGTCCGGCGAGATCACCAAAGCGGTGAACCTCAAAGGCCTGAAAGTGACCGCTGGCGCGAAAGCAGCCATCGAAGCAGCTGGCGGCTCGGTAGCCTGAGCTTGCCGCTAAACAGCTTGATCGGAGCGAAAATTGGCGACTAATCCACAACTTGCAAAAAGCGCTGCAGCCGGGTTCCCTTGGGGCCGGCTCTGGTTCTTGCTTGGCGCATTGGTGGTATATCGTATCGGTGCTCACATCCCGGTCCCCGGGATTGATCCGGTACAGCTGGCCGCACTGTTCAAGTCGCAAGAGGGCGGCATCCTGGGCATGTTGAACATGTTCAGTGGTGGCGCTCTTGCGCGCTTTACGGTGTTTGCGCTGGGTATCACGCCGTACATCTCGGCCTCGATCATCATGCAGTTGGTGTCGATCGTCTCGCCGCAGATGGAAGCGCTCAAGAAGGAAGGCGAAGCAGGCCGTCGCAAGATCACCCAGTACACCCGTTATTTCACGGTTGTTCTGGCTACGTTCCAGGCCCTCGGCATTGCCGTCGCTCTGGAGTCGCAACAAGGTCTGGTGCTCGATCCTGGTTACGCATTCCGTTTCGTAACGGTCGTAACGCTGTTGACCGGAACCATGTTCGTGATGTGGTTGGGCGAGCAAATTACCGAGCGTGGCTTAGGTAATGGCATCTCGATCATCATTTTCGCAGGTATCGCAGCCGGTTTGCCGGGCGCGCTGGGTGGCTTGGGCTCCTCGGTGTCGAACGGATCGATTGGTGCTTTCTCGGCGATCATCATCATGATCCTGGTAGTGGCGGTAACGTTCTTCGTGGTATTTGTGGAACGTGGCCAACGCAAGATTCTGGTGAACTATGCGAAACGCCAGGTGGGTAACAAGATTTACGGTGGACAAACGTCGCACCTGCCATTGAAGTTGAACATGGCCGGCGTGATCCCACCGATCTTCGCTTCGTCGATTATCTTGTTCCCGGCAACGATCGTGGGCTGGTTCACGACAGGCGCTGACACCACCAACCCGGTGGTCCGGTTCCTGAAAGATTTGGCTGCATCGATGGGGCCAGGCGAGCCCATCCACGCACTGTTGTACGCGGTGGCCATCGTGTTCTTCTGCTTCTTTTACACCGCGCTGGTTTTCAACAGCAAGGAAACAGCAGATAACTTGAAGAAGAGCGGGGCCTTTGTGCCAGGGATTCGTCCCGGTGAGCAGACTGCCCGTTACATCGACAAGATCCTGACACGACTGACACTGGCTGGCGCCATTTACATCACTTTGGTGTGCTTGCTGCCGGAATTCATGGTCGCTGAGTGGAAAGTACCTTTCTATTTTGGCGGTACTTCTCTGTTGATTATTGTGGTTGTTACCATGGATTTCATGGCGCAAGTACAAAACTACGTGATGTCGCAGCAATATGAATCGCTGCTGCGCAAAGCAAACTTCAAGGGCGGAATTCCGACGCGATAAGCGCGGTAAACATACCGAATGGCAAAAGACGACGTCATACAGATGCAAGGCGAGATTCTTGAGAATCTCCCGAATGCAACATTTCGAGTGAAACTGGAAAACGGACACGTGGTGCTCGGACATATTTCGGGTAAAATGCGGATGAACTATATCCGCATCCTCCCTGGCGACAAGGTGACGGTAGAGCTGACACCTTACGACCTGTCCCGTGCCCGCATCGTGTTCCGGACCAAGTAAATTTAATCGAACCTTTTAGAAGAGAGTTCATAATGAAAGTTAACGCCTCAGTTAAGCGGATCTGCCGCAACTGCAAGATCATCAAGCGCAAGGGCGTTGTTCGCGTAATCTGCGTCGAACCACGTCACAAGCAGCGTCAAGGTTAATAACCGTTATTTATCGAGGAATAACGAATGGCACGTATTGCAGGGGTTAATATCCCAAATCATCAGCACACCGTTATCGGCCTGACGGCCATCTACGGTGTTGGCCGCCCGCGCGCAAAGTTCATCTGCGCCGCGACGGGTATTGCGACCGACAAAAAGGTCAAAGACCTGGACGACAGCGAACTGGAAAAGCTGCGCGATGAAGTAGCAAAATTCATCGTCGAAGGCGATCTGCGTCGCGAACTGTCCATGAACATCAAGCGTTTGATGGATCTGGGTTGCTACCGCGGTATGCGTCACCGTAAGGGCCTGCCGGTCCGCGGTCAGCGTACCCGCACCAATGCACGTACCCGCAAGGGCCCGCGCAAAGCCGCTCAATCGCTCAAGAAATAATCTAGGGAAATCACATGGCTAAGCAACAAAGCAGCGCAGCAGCAGCCCGCGTGCGCAAGAAGGTCAAGAAGAACGTTGCAGAAGGTATCGCACACGTTCACGCTTCCTTCAACAACACCATCATCACCATTACCGACCGTCAGGGCAATGCTCTGTCGTGGGCTACCTCCGGTGGCGCTGGCTTCAAGGGTTCGCGTAAATCGACCCCGTTCGCAGCGCAGGTTGCGGCTGAAGCGGCTGGTAAAGTGGCAGTGGAATGCGGCGTGAAGAACCTGGAAGTGCGTATCAAGGGCCCAGGTCCTGGTCGCGAGTCCGCAGTGCGCGCACTGAACAACCTGGGCATCAAGATCACCGAGATCCAGGACGTTACCCCAGTGCCACACAACGGCTGCCGTCCACCTAAGCGTCGTCGTATCTAATTGTTTCGGACGGCGGAGCTTGCTCCGCCTTTCGCAGCAATTGAACAAATCGCTGGAGCAGATGACCGGAAACGGTTATACTGCCCGGCTATTGTCGTCTGTCATGTCGCAAGGCTGGCAGACTTTAGCCACGTCTGGCCCCTCGCGGCACAGACTAGCGCCTAACCAGGCAGCCCTTTTGCTGCGTGGCTGGGGCGTCATTATTTAAAACAAAGGAAGCATCGTGGCACGTTATATCGGACCAAAAGCAAAACTCTCCCGCCGTGAAGGTACTGACCTGTTCCTGAAGAGCGCACGTCGCTCGCTGGACAGCAAGTGCAAACTGGACGTTAAGCCAGGCCAGCACGGTGTCAAGTCGGGTGCCCGCACCTCGGACTACGGCAACCAACTGCGCGAAAAGCAAAAAGTCAAACGTATGTACGGCGTTCTGGAACGTCAGTTCCGTCGCTACTTCGCAGAAGCCGACCGCCGCAAAGGCAACACCGGTGAAACCCTGCTGAAGCTGCTGGAAACCCGCCTGGACAACGTTGCATACCGCATGGGCTTCGGCTCGACCCGCGCTGAAGCGCGTCAGCTGGTATCGCACAAAGCGTTCACCGTGAACGGCCAAGTGGTCAACATCGCTTCGTACGCCGTGAAAGTTGGCGACGTCATTGCTGTTCGTGAAAAATCGAAAAAGCAAGTACGTATCGTTGAAGCGCTGTCGCTGGCTGAACAAGTCGGCATGCCAGCCTGGGTTTCGGTTGACTCGAAAAAAATGGAAGGCACCTTCAAGTCCCTGCCAGAGCGTAACGAAATCGCTAACGACGTCAACGAATCGCTGATCGTCGAGCTGTACTCGCGTTAATAGCTCGTCAAAGTAGTACCAAAACCCGCCCACTCACTCGAGTGGGCGTTTTCACTGATGCCATCAGCCTTATCGGCCTAACGCGCCGAGGGTATTGAAAAGGACATGTACATGCAAAACAGTTTGTTGAAGCCACGTATTATCGATGTAGAGGCGCTCGGCGCCGGCCACGCGAAAGTCGTGATGGAGCCGTTCGAACGCGGCTATGGCCATACGTTGGGTAATGCGCTGCGTCGCGTACTGCTGTCGTCGATGGTCGGCTACGCGCCAACCGAAGTAACGATCGCCGGCGTCGTGCACGAGTACTCGTCGCTCGACGGCGTACAGGAAGACGTTGTAGACCTGTTGCTGAACCTGAAGGGTGTTGTCTTCAAGGTGCACAACCGTGACTCCGTTACCCTGACCCTGAAAAAAGAAGGCGAAGGCGCCGTTCTGGCTTCGGATATCGATCTGCCACACGACGTGGAACTGATCAACCCGGACCACGTGATTGCCCATCTGACCGCCGGCGGCAAGCTGGACATGCAGATCAAGGTCGAAAAAGGCCGTGGCTATGTTCCAGGTAACGTCCGTCGCCTGTCGGAAGACACCAACAAGACCATCGGTCGCATCATTCTCGATGCATCGTTTTCGCCAGTGCGTCGCGTATCGTACTTCGTCGAGTCCGCTCGCGTTGAACAGCGTACCGACCTGGACAAGCTGATCATCAACATCGAAACCAACGGCGTGATTTCGCCGGAAGAAGCGATCCGTCAATCGGCCCGCGTGCTGGTCGATCAACTGAACGTGTTCGCTGCCCTGGAAGGCACCGAAGCTGCTGCCGAAGCGCCATCGCGCGCACCGCTGGTCGATCCGATCCTGCTGCGTCCAGTGGACGATCTGGAACTGACCGTGCGTTCGGCCAACTGCCTGAAAGCAGAAAACATCTACTACATTGGCGACCTGATCCAGCGTTCGGAAAACGAGCTGCTGAAGACGCCAAACCTGGGCCGCAAGTCGCTCAACGAGATCAAGGAAGTTCTTGCCTCGCGCGGCCTGACCCTGGGCATGAAGCTGGAAAACTGGCCGCCTGCCGGCCTGGAAAAGTAATCGCTTTTGTTGTACCCGTAGTACCCGCCGCGAACGCGTTGTTCGCGGCGTCAATCATTTGAACCGGTCCGCGCTCATGTTGAGCGATCGAAGAACTCGGATTTAAACACCTGAAAGGAAGTACCATGCGTCACCGTCACGGCCTCCGTAAGCTCAATCGTACCTCGTCCCACCGTCTGGCAATGCTGCGCAACATGACCGTTTCCCTGCTGCGTCATGAAGCCATCAAAACCACCCTGCCAAAAGCCAAGGAACTGCGCCGCGTTGTCGAGCCTATCCTGACCCTGGGCAAGGTAGACACCCTGGCCAACAAGCGTCTGGCATTCTCCCGTCTGCGTGACCGCGAAATCGTTGGCAAACTGTTCTCGGAACTGGGCCCACGTTACGCTAACCGCAACGGCGGCTACCTGCGCATCCTGAAAATGGGTTTCCGCGTTGGCGACAACGCTCCAATGGCTTACGTTGAGCTGCTGGACCGTCCAGAAGCGACCGACATCGATGCAGCACCAACCGCCGAAGAGTAATCTTCCCGGTTAGTACCGCGTTACGAAAAAGCCAGGCTCTGCCTGGCTTTTTTTTCGTCCGTTATTTCGGTTTGAATTCGGACGTGGCGTTCCAGGTGGGGGTAACGCCCTGGGCGATGTCGAGGCCGACCTGGAACAGCAGACCGATGTCCTGCACGCCGCCGCTGAAGTCCCAGTCGGTGCGCACGTCGTCGGTAACCTGGTGGTAGTCCTTGCCGAAATAGTGATCGACGACTTTTGCAGCGTAGTCGTCCGGCTTGTTCAGGTAGCCGCTGCGCGCCTTGGTGTAGAGCACCGGTACGCCCACGCGGGCGAATTCCAGCTGGTCGGCGCGGTAGAAGCTGCCCAGTTCGGGGCGCGAGTCGTTGGCCATGTTCCTGCCCTGGGATTGCGCATGTTTGAGCAGCAGCGCATCGATGCTCGAATGGCCCGACGTGACGTTTTCGATCTGCGCGGTCTTGCCCCAGGCATTGATGCCGTCGATGTTGATGTTGGCAACGGTTTTCTTGAGCGGGTACAGCGGGTGGCTGGCGTAGTACTTGGCGCCCAGCAGGCCGCGTTCCTCGGCCGTGGTGGCCAGGAACAGGATCGAGCGCTTCGGTGGCGTTGGCAGTGCCTGGTAGGCCTTGGCCAGCGACAGCAGGGCAGCGGTGCCGGAAGCATTGTCGAGCGCGCCGTGGTAGATCTGCTTGCTGCGCGGGCCCGGCAGGCGTTCGTCGATGCCCAGGTGGTCCCAGTGGGCGCTGTACACCACCAGTTCATCTTTCAGCTTGGGATCGCTGCCTTCGATCAGCGCCACCACGTTTTGCGAGGCGATGGTGCGCGAAGTGTTGGCCACCTTGAAGCTGGCCGTGCCCTTCAGGCTGACCGGGCGGAAGTCTTTTGTGACTGCCTGCTTTTTGAGGGCGTCGAAGTCGTAGCCGGCGGCGGCCAGCATGGCCTTGGCCTGGTCGAGCTGGATCCAGCCGGGTACGGCCGGCGCATCCGGGTCATTACCTGTACGCATCAGGCTGAACTGCTCGCCGTTGCCGCCGCTGCGTACCACGTCCCACGGGTAAGCTGCCGGCCTGGTTTCGTGGATGATCAGCGCGGCCTTGGCGCCGAGCTTGGCGGCAATCTCGTACTTGTAGGTCCAGCGGCCGTAATAGGTCATGGCCTTGCCGCGGAACATGGCTGGATCGAGCTCGGCCGGATTGTTCGGGTCGGGCACGGCCGGGTCGTTAATCAGCATCAGCAGCGTCTTGCCGCGGACGTCCATGCCCTTGTAGTCGTCCCAGCCGAACTCGGGCGCCTGCACGCCGTAGCCCACGAAGACCAGGTCGGAGTTGTCCACGGTCACCTGGTCGGGCGCGCTGGTGGAATGGGCGACGAATTGCTCGGGAAAGTCGAGCGCCACGGTTTTGCCGGCGATGGTGTAGCTCAACGTCGGCTTCGGCATCTGGCCGCGCAGCGGCACTGCCTGCACCCAGGTCCCGTCGGGATTGCCCGGCTTGAGTCCGAGCTTTTTGAATTCCTGCGTCAGGTAGGCAACGGTCTTGGTTTCGCCATTGGAGCCGGGCGCGCGGCCTTCGAACTCGTCCGAAGCCAGTACCTTGATGTGGCGCACCAGGTCGTCGGCCGAGATGGTGGCCAGCGCCGCCGCTGGTGCCTGGTCCCGGGCGGGTGCTTGGGCGGACGCCGGGATGGTGGCGAAGGCCAGGGTAACGGCGGCAGCTGAAAACAGCAGGGGACGTGGTGATGACATCGTGCAAACTCCCGGAAGGTAAAAGCCGAGTGTCGCATAAAAATCCACCGCTGTGCCCGGTGTTGGCCTGCCGTGGCACGGGCGGACATTGCATGCTCGGTGTACTATGCCTGTGCTTTGACTTCCGTCTTCAGAGAAAGTATTCATGTCACGTCTCGTCCGATTTTTTGCCGCGCTGTTGCCGCTGGCGTTGCTTTTGTTCTGCGGCTCCGTCCGCGCCCAGGATTTCCTCGAACCGGCCAAGGCATTCCGGTTTTCCGCCAGCATGGTCGATGGCCATACCGTCGCGGTCAGTTTCCAGATCGCCGATGGCTACTATATGTACCGCGAGCCGTTCAAATTCAGCGCCACCGGCGCCAGGCTGGGTACGCCGGCCATCCCGGCCGGCAAGGTCCATTACGATCCGACGTTCGAGAAAGACGTCGAAACCTACCGCAAGAGCGTGACCATCACGATTCCCGTGGACGTGAACGGCCCGTTCACCTTGCAGGTGAGCGGCCAGGGTTGCTCCGAAAAAGGGTTGTGCTATTCGCCGCAGGACTACACTGCGCCATTGACGGGCAGCGGTTCGGTACCGCTGCCGGGCGCTGCCGGCAAGGCCCCCGCACCAGCAGCAACCGCTGCCGCAGCGGCTATCCTGGCATCGGCATCGCCCACAGCAGCCAAAGCACCCGTCATCGGCGAAGGCAAGCCAGCTGCCGTCAGCCCGGGCGTGACCATTTATCCGATTGCGCCACCGACTGCGGAAGACATCGTTCCGCCACCGGCGCCCGCCGCAGCGACCGCCACCGCACCGGCCGCGCCAGCGAGCGACAGCGGCCGCCTGGAAGCGGCGCTCAAGACCGGCAGCCTGCTGGTGATCCTGCCGCTGTTCGCGCTGCTGGGCCTGGGCCTGTCGTTTACGCCGTGCGTGTTGCCGATGGTGCCGATCCTGTCGTCGATCATCGTGGGCGAGGGCGACCGCAGCAATCGCAAGCGCGGCCTGCTGTTGTCGGTCACGTATGCGCTCGGTATGGCCATCGTCTATACGGCGCTGGGCGTAGCGGCGGGCCTGGCCGGCGAGGGCCTGTCGGCCGCGCTGCAAAATCCGTGGGTGCTGGGCAGCTTCGGTGTGCTGATGGTGCTGCTGTCGCTGTCGATGTTCGGCTACTACGAGCTGCAGGTGCCGGCGGCGCTGCAATCGAAACTCAGTTCGGTCTCGAACCAGCAGTCGTCGGGCAAGCTGGCCGGCGTGTTCGTGATGGGCGCGATTTCGGCGCTGATCGTCGGACCGTGCGTGGCCGCGCCGCTGGCCGCCGCGCTGGTGTACATCAGCCAGACGCGCGACGTCTTCATCGGCGGCAGCGCGCTGTTTGCGATGGCGGTGGGCATGAGCGTGCCGCTGATCCTGGTCGGCGCCTCGGCCGGGGCGCTGCTGCCCAAGGCGGGCAAGTGGATGGATGCGGTCAAGCGCTTCTTTGGCGTGCTGATGCTGGCGATGGCCTTGTGGCTGGTGTCGCCGGTGTTGCCGCCGGTGGTGCAGATGATGGGCTGGGCGGCGCTATTCGTTGGCTACGGCATGTACTTGCTTCTCAATAGCGGCAAGTGGCCGGCCAAGGCGCTGGGCGTGGTGGCCGTGGCACTGGGCTTGGTGCAACTGGGCGGCATGGTGACCGGCGGGCGCGATCCGCTGGCGCCGCTGGCGCACGTGACCGGCGCGCAGGATCGGCATTTGACCTTCCAGCGCATCAAGACCGTGGCCCAGCTCGACGCCATCCTGGCGCAGACCGGTGGCAAGACCGTGATGCTCGATTTTTATGCGGACTGGTGCGTGTCGTGCAAGGAGATGGAAAAGCTGACCTTTGTCGATCCAGCGGTGCAGGCCAGGCTGGCCAATACCTTGTTGCTGCAGGTCGATGTGACAGCCAATGATGCGGACGACAAGGCCATGCTCAAGCGCTTCGGCCTGTTCGGGCCGCCGGGGATTATCCTGTTCGATGCACAGGGGCAGGAGATTGCCGGATCGCGCGTGATCGGCTACCAGAACGCAGCGAAGTTTTCGCAGTCGCTGGAGCGCTTGAAATAAGCGGTTCCCCGCCAGCGCGGGGAACCTTGGCAATGCTGACCGACGCGCTTAGCCGCGCTTCATGTCCGGGCCATGCTGGCCACCGTGACCGCGCTGGCCGCGATGACCGCCCCAGCCGCCATGCTTGCCGCGCATGCTGTGCTGGTCGAACGCGGCTTTCTGTTCCGGCGTCAGCTGGTTGTAGAACGCAGTCAGCGCGGTCAGCCGCTGCTGCATCTGGCCTTCACGCAGCTTGGTCTTTTCGATCATCTTGCTCAAACGTTCAGGCGAGGACAGCTTGGCGAATTCGCCGCGCGGCGGACGCTCGGCGGTACGTGGCGCCGGCTTGACCGCCGACTGGTACGCGGCCCAGGCCGACTCCTGTTGCGCCGTCAGTTTCAGCTGATCGTGCAGGCGGGCCTGGCGCTTGGCGTACATCTCTTCCATCTTGGCCTGGCGCTGCTCCGGCGTGGCTTTCTGGCTGTGCTGAGGCTTGTTCTGCGGCGCGACGTCCTGTGCTTGTGCGGCTGCCATGCCCAGTACCGTAAAACCGATGAGGATGCTTTTGCGAATGATGTTCATGGTCGTTCCTTTCGTCTTGGTGGGGAGTAGCGCAGCGTTGTTTCTGCGCTTGAGACCATCTTCGCCCCCAAAGATTGCCAGGACGTTTCTCTCACCACCGCATTTGTATCCAGATGTGACCCAGAGCGCCTAACAAAACCTCCATAGCCGCGTTGCAGCTCCTCGCCGTACATTCGTACTGTCTTCGTCGCTGCGCCTTGCTCTGAAGGCTTTGTTAGGCGCTCTTTAGCACATATACAAGCCGATACAATTGGTCATTGGTAGCGCGCGCATGAACTGGGGATAATGGCGTCCATGGAACCTACATCGACTATTTTGATCGTTGACGACGATCGCGACATCCGCACCCTGCTGGCCGACTACCTCGAGTCGAACAGTTACCGGGCGCTGTGCGCTGCCGACGGTACCGCCATGTGGAAGCTGCTCGACGAGTCCAAGCCCGACCTGGTGGTGCTCGACCTGAATTTGCCCGGCGACGACGGCCTGACCCTGTGTCGCAAGCTGCGCGCGCAATCGACGCTGCCGGTGATCATGCTGACCGCGCGCGCCGAGCCGCTCGACCGCATTCTCGGACTGGAGATGGGCGCCGACGATTACCTGCCCAAGCCGTTCGAACCGCGCGAGCTGCTGGCGCGCATCCGCAGCGTCCTGCGCCGCAGTAACGCCATGCCCACCGGCAGCGGCGCCGAGAAGGCGCAGCAAATGCGCTTTTCCAACTGGACCCTGGACCTGACCGCGCGCCACCTGCTCAACCCGGACGGCCTGGTGATCATGTTGTCGGGCGCCGAGTTCCGCTTGCTGAAAGTGTTCCTCGAGCATCCGAATCGCGTGCTCAACCGCGACCAGCTGCTCAACCTCACGCAAGGGCGCGATGCCGATCCGTTCGACCGTTCGATCGACATCCAGATCAGCCGCCTGCGCCAGAAGCTCGGCGAGGATGCCCGCGTACCGCAGATCATCAAGACCGTGCGCAATGGCGGCTACGTGCTGGCCGGCCAGGTCACGGTGGAGCCGCACGCGTGAAAGATTTTTTCGGCTCGATGACCGGCCGCGTGTTCCTGGTGCTGTTGCTGGGGATGATAGCCTCGGCGGCGCTCACGCAATGGCTGTCGGTGGGCGAGCGCACCCGGTCGTTCGAGCGCTACCGCGACTTCCACGCCATGGAGCGCGCCGAGCAACTCATTACCACGGCCGATGCCCTGGCCAGCGAATCGCGTCCGACCTATTTGCGGATGGCCGAGCGCGGCACCATCAAGCTCGAACGCATGGCCGAGGCGCCGGCGGCGACCAGGGCAGCAACCGCATTTTCCACCACCTTGCAGCAGCGCCTGGCCAAGGGCGTGCAATTGCTGCCGCTGGCCGACCAGCCGGCCGAGTGCGCCCAGCCCCGCCAGCGTTCCATCTTTGCACCGAGCCAGTGGGGTGGCGCCTGCGAGGCGATGTACGTGACGCTGCGCGACGGCGCCAGGCTCAAACTGTCGATCCTGCCGCCGCCCGAGGTGCCAGCGACGGCGCTGAGCGAATACGTGGCGTTGCTGCCGTTCCTGCTGTCGGTGGCGGCGCTGGCCTACCTGGTCACGCGCATGGCCGTGCGTCCGCTCAAGCGGCTGGCCAAGGCTGCCAAGGACCTGGGCAACGACATCAACCACCCGCCGGTGGTGCTCAGCGGCGCCGCCGAGATCCGCCAGGCCAGTGCGGCCTTCAACGCCATGCAGGCGCGCATCCGCCAGCACATCATGCAGCGCACGCAGATGCTCGCTGCCATCACCCACGACCTGCAAACGCCGCTCACACGCCTGCGCCTGCGGCTGGAAAAAGTGCGCGACGACGAGTTGCAGCAGCGCCTGATCGACGACCTGTCGGCCATGCAGCAAATGGTGCGCGAGGGCCTGGACCTGGCGCGCAGCATGGACGCGTCCGAAACCATGCAGGCGCTCGACCTCGATTCGCTGCTCGACAGCGTGTGCAGCGACGCCTCCGACAGCGGCCAGCCGGTGGAACTGCGCGGGCGCGCCAACATGGCGCTGATGGGCCGCCCGCTCGACATGCGCCGTTGCCTGGTCAACCTGATCGACAACGCCGTCAAGTATGGCCACTACGCCAACGTGACCGTCGAGCGCATGACCGGCGCGGCGCGCGTGATCATCCGCGACGGTGGCCCCGGCATTGCCAAGGACCAGATGGCGCGTGTCTTCGAGCCGTTTTACCGGATCGAATCGTCGCGTTCGCGCGAGTCGGGCGGCACCGGCCTGGGGCTCACCATCGCCCGCAATATCGCCGAGCAGCACGGCGCCACCGTGGCGCTCAACAACCACCCCGCCGGCGGCCTGGAAGTGACATTGATCTTGCCGGAGTCGTACGCCAGCCGCCTGTAGTGGAGACCCCGCAGTACGAGACATAACAGCCATACCAAAAAACATAAAGACTGTTCACAATAATGAAAAAATCGACGATTGTTACCCTGCTGGCTACCGCCGCCATCCTCGGCTTCAGTGGCTGGTACATGCAAAATGGCGGCCACCACGCCGCGCCTGCCGGCAAGCAGGCCAACGGCCCGCAAGGCCCGACCACGGTGAGCGTGGTGGCGCCGCAGCGGCGCGATGTGCCGGTGGTGTTGCAGGCCAACGGCACCGTCACCCCGATCAGCACCGTGGACCTGCATCCGCAAACCACCAGCACCATCGTGCGCGTGCATATCAAGGAAGGGCAGTTCGTCAAGGCCGGTGAACTGATGTTCTCGCTCGACGACCGCAGCGCCCGCGCCAACGTGGAAAAGGCAGCCGCCCAGGTGGCGCGCGACCGCGCCGCGCTGGCCGATGTCGAACGCCAGTACCAGCGCGCCGAAGATTTACTGGCGCAAAAATACGTGGCGCAAGGCGCGGTCGATACCCTCAAAAGCCAGGTCGAAGCGGCGCGCGCCGTGCTGGCCGCCGACCTGGCCGCCGCCAGCGCGGTGGGTGTGGACGCCAGCTACAACACCATCCGCGCGCCGATGTCGGGCCGGGTGGGCGCGATCAATGTGTATGCCGGCAGCCTGGTGCAGATGAGCACGTCGCTGACGACCGTCACCCAGCTCGACCCGATCAACGTCGCCTTCACCCTGCCGGAATCGGCGCTGGGCGGCCTGCTCGAAGCCCAGCAGCGCGGCGCGGTGCCGGTGCGCGTCACGCAACCCACCTCGGACAAGGAACTGACTGGCGCCCTGAGCTTCATCGACAGTACGGTGGACCCGGTGGCCGGCGTGATCCGTGTAAAAGCCGAGTTCGACAACAAGGTCACCAGCCTGTGGCCGGGCCAGTACGTCAACGCGCAACTGGTGTCGCACGTGTTGCCCAACGCCACAGTGATTCCGCAAAACGCCATCATCAACAATACCCAGGGCACCTTCGTGTATGCGGTCGATGGCGACCAGTCGGCGCAGGTGGTGCACATCAAGCGCTTGCACGCGTTCGGTGAGTTTGCTGCCGTCTCTGGCCTCAAGGGCAACGAGAAAGTGATCGTCGATGGCAAGCAGAACCTGCGGCCCGGCGGCAAGGTGCGCATTGCTGCCGCCGACAAGGCGCTTGACGCCACCGTCACCAAGGGCTGAGCATGAACATTTCCGAGTTGTGCATCCGCCGTCCGGTGATGGTGGTGCTGCTGTCGGTCACGCTGGTGCTGGCCGGCGTATTGTCGTATTTTTATATCCCGGTGGCGGCGCTGCCGAGCTATAACACCCCGGTGATCAACGTCTCGGCCGACTTGCCGGGAGCATCGCCCGAGACCATGGCGTCGTCGGTGGCGCTGCCACTGGAAAAGCAGTTTTCCACGATTGCCGGCCTGACCCTGATCACGTCGTCCAATACGCTGGGCAACTCGTCGCTCACGCTCGAATTTGACACCAGCATCAACGTCAACGAAGCGGCAGTCGATGTGCAGGCCGCCTTGCTGCGCGCCCAGCGCCAGTTGCCGATCGAGATGACCGACCTGCCGTCGTACCGCAAGGTCAACCCGGCTGACGCGCCAGTGCTGTTCATGACCATGAATTCGCCGTCGCTGAGCCTGGCCGAGCTCAACGACTACGCCGAAAACCTGGTGGCGCCCAGCCTGTCCACCTTACCCGGCGTGGCGCAGGTGAGCGTCAACGGCCAGAAGCGTTATGCGGTACGCATCCGCGCCCGGTCCGACCTGCTCAACGCCCGTGATTTAACGCTGGAAGAGTTGCAGCAGGCGATCAAGTCGGCCAACGCCAACACCCCGCTCGGCATCCTCGACGGCCCCAGCCAGACCCTGACCATCCAGGGCAATCCGCAACTGATGAAGGCGTCCGAATTTGCCGACCTGATCGTGGCGGTACGCAACGGCGAGCCGGTGCGGTTGAAGGACGTGGCGACCGTCGAGGACAGTTTTCAATCGGTCAAAGCGGCCGGCAGCTACAACGGCGAGCGCTCGATCGTGCTGCTGGTGCAACGCCAGCCCGATGCCAACACGGTGCAGGTGGTCGATGGCGTGCGTGCATTGCTGCCGCGCTTCCAGTCGCAACTGCCGGCGTCGGTCAACATCAATCTGGTCAACGACCGGTCGGTGTCGATCCGCGAGGCGATCCACGACGTCAACCTGACCTTGCTGCTGACCATCGTGCTGGTGGTGCTGGTGATTTTCCTGTTCCTGCGCCGCGCGGCCGCCACCTTCATTCCGGCGATCACCATGCCGATCTCCTTGCTGGGTGCGCTGGCGCTGCTGTACGCGTTCGGCTACAGCCTCGACAATATTTCGCTGCTGGGGATCACCCTGGCCGTGGGCCTGGTGGTCGATGACGCCATCGTGGTGCTGGAAAACATCGTGCGCCATATCGAGCTCGGTAAAAAGCCGTTGCAGGCGGCGCTGATCGGCTCGAAGGAGATGGGCTTTACCATTATCTCGATCTCGGTCTCGCTGGTGGCCGTGTTCATCCCGATCTTCTTCATGCCGGGCGTGATCGGGCTGATGTTCCACGAATTCGCGGTGGTGGTGGCGTTGGCGGTGCTGGTGTCGGCCGCCGTGTCGCTGATGCTGGTGCCGATGCTGGCCAGCCGCCTGCTGCCGGCCGATACCATCGACCCCGAACACGACCAGGGCAACTGGCTGGGACGCTGGTTCGAGGCGGGCTTTACCAAACTGCGCAACGGCTACGCCAGCACGCTCGACATCGCGCTGCGCCACCGCTTCCCGGTGCTGATGCTGGCGTTCGGTACCTTCGCGCTGACGGTGGTGCTGTACATGGCGATCCCGAAAGGCTTTTTCCCCGAGGAAGACCTGGGGCAAATCCGCGTCAACACCGAGGCCTCCGAAGATATCTCGACGTCGGCCATGCTTGCGCTGCAAGACCGCGTGGTCGATGTGATCCGCGCCGATCCCAATGTGCAGGATGTGACATCGTTCACCGGCGGTGGCAACACGGGCCGGATGTTCCTGGTATTAAAGCCCCGGGGGCAGCGCGACAAGATGCCGCAGGTGCTCGACAGCCTGCGCAAGGCCACCAGGTCGATCCCCGGCATGGCCGTGTATCTGAGCCCGGTGCAGAACTTGCAACTGGGCGGACGGCAATCTAAAAGCCGCTACCAGTACACCTTGCAATCGGTCAGCCCCGGCGCGCTGGGCGAGTGGGCGCAAAAATACCTGGAGCAATTGCGTGCCGATCCCGATTTCCGCGACGTCACCAGCGATACCCAGAATCGTGGCCTGCAGGCATCGCTCAAGATCGACCGCGACAAGGCCAACAACCTGGGCGTGGCGCTCGGCGACGTGCGCACCGCGCTGTACCTGGCGTTTGGCGAGCGGCAGGTCTCGACTATCTATTCGCCGGCGGCCAGCTATTACGTAATCCTGGAAGCGGCCGACGCCGACCGCCAGTTCGACAATGCGCTCACGAAAATCTCGGTGCGCAACAAGGCCGGCCAACTGGTGAAACTGTCGAGCTTTGCCAGCGTGGAGCGCACCGTGGGACCGACGGCGGTCAACCACCAGGGCCAATTGCAGGCGATTACCTTGTCGTTCAACCTGGCGCCGGACGTGCCGCTGGGCAAGGCCACCGCCAAGATTGACCAGATGGGCATCGACATGCGCCTGCCGCCGGCTATCATTACCAACTACGGCGGCGACGCGGCCGTGTTCCAGAATTCGCAGGGCAGCCAGGTGGTGCTGATCCTGGCGGCGCTGGGCGTGATCTACGTGCTGCTCGGCGTGCTGTACGAGAGTTATATCCACCCGCTGACGATTCTGGCCGGTTTGCCGTCCGCAGCGGTGGGGGCGTTGATCACGTTGTGGATCTTCAACCTCGACCTGACCATGATCGCCATCATCGGCATCCTGATGCTGATCGGCATCGTCAAGAAAAACGCCATCATGATGATCGACTTTGCCTTGCACGTGCAGCGTACCGAGGGCAGGGCACCGGCGGACGCCATCCGCGAGGCGTGCATCCTGCGCTTCCGGCCAATCATGATGACCACGCTGGCGGCCATCATGGGTGCATTGCCGATCGCGCTGGGCCTGGGCGCCGGCGCCGAACTGCGCCAGCCGCTGGGCCTGGCCGTGGTGGGAGGATTAATCTTTTCGCAAGCGATTACGCTGTACATTACGCCGGTGATCTATCTGTACCTGGACCGGTATAGCGGAACGGGACCGCTCAGCGACGAAGCGGTCGCTGGGGCTGTGGTTACGTAAGACGTTTTAGTTCGGCTTTTTGACGGCCTTTGCAAAGGTGGGCGTGACAAGAATGTCCAGCACGGTTAACTCCCGAATTGGTACGGCTCAAGCATGCCGGCTTTTGCCTCCTGTGCCGCCAGCAGGGTATCTTTGATGAACTGTAATGGCAGCTCGGGATTTTCGTCGACAGCTTTGCCAAGCCGTGCCCAGTATTCGATTTGCATGGGAATCGAGCGGTGCTCTGCAGCGGCATGGGGCTTCGCCATCTCTACCAGATCAGCTGACAGTTTTAATGCGACAGACATAGCGAGGCCCTCTTGAGTGAGAAATCAGAATGCCACCGACGACAGGCTTTTGCAACCGTCGCACGGTATTGACGGTTTATGTGCCATCCCGCACTAAAATCCGGCCCCCAGCCGCGTATCGTGAGGCATTCTTACGCATCCGTAATGCAAATTGGTTGCTTTGGATACATAAGGTAACACCCGTCAAGAGCCCTTACTTGTAAAGTAGCTACTTGGTGCACGCGCGTCGTTTCTTGCGGCGCGCTATGATGGCCGGGTTCAGATGTCGAAAGATTCCCAAAGTTACGGGAGTCTGGCACTATGACCGCATTTTGAAGACTTCGTTCCACAAGGTTCCGTATCTTGCACCACGACTCCCACATCCTTTCCGCCAATGGTTATTGCGAGACCTGCGGCCAGCCTTTGCCGGTGCCGGGGGACTCGTACGCCTTGTGGGAAGAGAAGAAATCGATTACCCGCCGCTATGGCCTGGCGTTTACCATCGCCTTGCACCTGGCGTTCGTGCTGTATTACCTGTTTTCGCCGTCGCCGCCGCCACCGAAGACCACGTCCGCCAAAAAAGGCGGCGAGATGGTGTATATCTCGCCAATGCCGATCACGCCGCAAAAGCCTACCGTCAAGCCCACGCCCAAGAAGACCGAGCCGAAGCCGACCAAGCCTACGCCACCGAGCAAGCCGAGCACCGTGCGCAGCAAGCCGACGCCGACCCAGCCCAAGCTGGAAACCTTTGTGCCGCCGGTGCAGGCCACCATGACGCCGCCACCACCGCCGCCGCAGGAACAGGACATGTCTGAAATGCTGGCCAAGCGCCGCGCCGAGCGCGAGGCGGCCAACCCGTCGCCGCAACCGTCCGAACCGGCCCAGTCGGCCGCCGAGCGCTCGCTGGCGCGCGCCAAGGCCAATATTGCCGGCGCCAATGCCCGTGGCGGCGCCGATGCCGACGATACCGGCGGCGTGTTCTCGGTCGATAAACGCTCGAACAGCGCCGATGTGAAATTCCGTGGCTGGAACACCAACTTCAAGCGCAAGTGGCTGCAGCAAATCCACGTGGAGCAGGGCAGCGAGAAGGATATCGAGACCGCTGTCGCCAAGGAAATGATCAAGATCATCCGCAAGGAAAAGCCGGGCGACTTCGAATGGGAATCGCGCCGCCTGGGCCGCACCGTCAAGATGAGTGCGCGCAAGGAAGACGAGGCGGAATTGCAGGCGTTCCTGCTCAAGGAAATGTTCCCGGAATACCGCCCATAGTGCTCAGCGCGCATTCCATACCGCGTTTTATGCAGCCTGTCGCACCAACCAGCAGTTAATCGAAAGACACTGATAAGTTTGCAACTTTGCTCTATAGTAAGGTTGCTTCGGAGCCTGTTGCTCCGGCTTATCAGGAGACCTGGCGTCATGCTTTCGATCAAACAGCTCAACAAGACCTACGACAACGGCGTCAAAGCCATCAACAATGTCACGCTGGAGATCGGCCACGGCATGTTCGGCCTGCTGGGCCCGAACGGCGCCGGCAAGTCGTCGCTGATGCGCACGATTGCCACCCTGCAAGATCCCGACAGCGGTTCCATCCACTTCGATGGCCTCGACGTACTGGCTCAGCCGCAGGCGCTGCGCCGCCAGCTTGGCTACCTGCCGCAGGACTTCGGCGTCTATCCCAAGGTCACGGCCGAGGTGCTGCTCAATCACTTTGCCGTGCTCAAGGGCCTGACCGCGCGCGGCGAACGCAAGGAGGCGGTCGAGGCGCTGCTGCAGCAAACCAATCTGTGGGAGGCGCGCAAGCGCAACCTGGGTACGTATTCGGGCGGCATGCGCCAGCGCTTCGGCATCGCCCAGGCGCTGCTCGGTGCGCCCAAGCTGGTGATTGTTGACGAACCGACCGCCGGCCTCGACCCCGAGGAACGCAACCGCTTCCACAACCTGCTGGCCCGCATCGGCGAGCAGGTGGTGGTCATCCTCTCCACCCACATCGTTGAAGACGTCACCGACCTGTGTCCGCAGATGGCGGTGATCGTCAAGGGACAGGTGCTGGTGCAGGGCGAGCCGCAGGCCGCCATCGACACCCTGCGCGACAAGGTCTGGCGCCGCACCGTGAGCGCCGAGGCGCTGCCCGGCTACCAGGAGCGCCTGAACGTGCTGCGCACCCGCCTGGTGGGCGGCAAGCCGCAAATCCACGTGTATGCCGACAGCCAGCCCGACGACGGCTTCATCGCGGTTGAGCCGAATCTCGAGGACGTGTACTTCCTGCACGTGCGCGCGGCCAACCGCGCTGCTGCGGCAGTGTGAGGAGCACGCCATGCTGATGGAATTCTTCAAGTTCGACCTGCGCTACCAGTTGCGCCAGCCCCTGTTGTGGGTCACCGCCTTCGTGCTGGGCCTGATGGCGTTTGGCGCCACCACCAGCGACGCCGTGGTGGTGGGGGGCGCGATCGGCAATGTGCACCGCAATGCGCCAGTGGTGGTGGCGCAGCTGCTCGGTGCTTTCACCGTGTTCTCAATGCTCACCGTCACCATCTTCATCGCCGGCGCCGTGCTGCGCGACGCGGAAGTTGGCATTTCCGACATGTTGTTTGCCACGCCGATGCGCAAATACCAGTACCTGGCCGGGCGCTTCCTGGCCGGCCTGGCAGCGTGCCTGGCGATGTTCGTGGTGATCGCGCTGGGCACGGTGATCGGCCCGCTGATGCCGTGGGTGGACGCGGCGCGCGTCGGTCCGGTACCGGTGGACGCCTACCTGTGGGCCTTTGCCTGGCTGGTGATCCCCAACCTGGTCTTTATCGGCGCACTCCTGATGCTGCTGGCGGCGACCACCCGCTCGATGATGATGGTGTACCTGGGCGTGCTGGCCTTCTTTGTGCTGTGGGGCGTGGCCGGCGTGTTTACGCGCGACGTCAGCAATGAATGGTTGCCGGTGCTGATCGATCCGTTCGGCGTGCGCGCCTTTGGCCGCGCCACCCGCTACTTCACCTCCGCCGAATCGAACACCATCGTGCCGCCGGTCGCCGGTTATTTGCTGGCCAACCGCGCCGTGTGGCTGGGCGTGGCGCTGGCCTGTTTTGCCGCCACGCTGGTGCTGTTCAAGCCGCAGCGCGCCGGCACCGGCCGCCGCTGGCTGGGCCGCAAGCGTACTAACGCCGCAGTGCCGGAGCTGGTCGTGCCGGCTGCCAGCGTCCTGCCTGCCATCGCGCCGCGCTTCGGACGCGGCACCGCCTGGCTGCAATGCTGGGACATCCTGCGTTTCGATGCCGCTGCCGTGTTCAAGGGCGTGCCGTTCCTGGTGATGCTGTTCTTCGGCATGGCCAACTTTATCGGCGCCGCCAGCCAGGCCAGCACGATGTTCGGTACCACCGTGTATCCGGTCACGTACATGATGCTCGAGACCATGGCCGGCAGCTTCAACTTCCTGCTGCTGATCGTGCTGACGTTCTATGCTGGCGAACTGATTTTCCGCGACCGCCAGTTCAAGGTCGCCGATGTGAGCGACGCGCTGCCGGTGCCCGACTGGGCGCCGCTGGTGGCCAAGAGCCTGGCGCTGGCGGGCGTGGTATTCGGTTTCCTGCTGGCGGGCGCGCTGACGGCGATGTGCATCCAGCTGATCAAGGGCGGCGCGCCGGTGGAGCCGGGCCTGTACCTGAAGGCGCTCCTGCTCGACTCGGCCAGCTTCGTCATGCTAGGTTTGCTGGCGCTGGTATTGCAGGTGCTGGTCAATAACAAGTTTGTTGGCTACCTGGCGATCGTCGTCTACATGGTGGCGCAGCTGGTGCTCAGTGCCGTGCATTTCGACCACAACCTGTATAACTTCGCTTCGCTGCCCCAAATCAAATACTCGGACATGAATGGCTACGGCCACTTCATCCGGGGCTGGTCGTGGTTTGCCGTGTACTGGGGTTGCGCCACGCTGGCGCTGCTGGTGGTGGCGCAGGCGTTCCGGGTGCGCGGCCTGGCGCTGCCGTGGCGCCGCCGCGTGCGTGTCGCCGGTAGCCGCCTGCGCGGGCCATCGGGCGTGCTGCTGGCGCTGTGCGTGGCCGGCTTTGCCGGTACCGGCGCCTGGATCTTCCACAACACCAATCAACTCAACCGCTACCAGCCGGGCAACGTGGCGATGGACGAGCAGGCGCGCTACGAAAAATCGTATCGCAAGTACAAGGACTTGCCGCAGCCGCGCGTGACCGACGTGCGCGCCGACGTCGATATCTATCCCGAGCAGCGCCGCGTGACCGTGCGCGGCCACTACCGGATGGAAAACAAGAGCGGCGTGCCGCTGGCCGAACTGCGCCTGCAACTAAACCGGGACGTAACCACGCGCTTTGCCAACCTGCCTGCGCACACTGTCGTCATCGACGACCGCGACCTCGGTTTCCGCGTGCTGCGGCTGGCGCAGCCGATCGCCCCGGGCGCGCAGCTCGATCTCGATTTCACGGTGGACGTGCACCCGCAAGGCTTTACCAACAAGGGTGATCCGGACCAGCTCAACCTGAATGGCACCTTCTTCAACAACACCGCCTTCTTCCCGCGCTTCGGCTACCAGTCGTCGCTGGAGCTGCAGGACCGCAACGAGCGCCGCAAGCGCGGACTGGGCGAGCCGCAGCGCATGGCCAAGCTCGAAGATGAACCGGCGCGCGCCAACAACGTCTTCGGCGACACCGACTGGATCAATTTCGAGACCACCGTTTCCACCTCCGCCGACCAGATCGCGATGGCGCCCGGCTACCTGCAAGACAGCTGGGAAAAGGACGGTCGCCGCTATTTCCATTACAAGATGGACCGGCCGATGGTGGGCTTCTTTGCCTACCTGTCGGCGCGCTGGAACGTCAAAAAAGGCGAATGGCGCGGCTTGCCGATCGAGGTGTATTACGATGCCAGGCACGGCTACAACGTCGATCGCATGATCACCTCGACGCAAAAGTCGCTCGACTACTTTGTCGCCAACTTCACGCCGTACCAGTTCCGCCAGGTACGCATCCTCGAGTTCCCGAGGTACCAGAGCTTTGCCCAGTCGTTTGCCAACACCATCCCGTATTCGGAGAGCATCGGTTTCATTGCCGACCTGCGTGACAAGAACGATATCGACTACGTGTTCTACGTGACCGCGCACGAGATGGCGCACCAGTGGTGGGGCCACCAGGTGGTGGGCGCGAATGTGCAGGGCTCGACCATGCTGGTCGAATCGCTGGCGCAATACTCGGCGCTGATGGTGATGGAGAAGGAATACGGCCGCAACAAGCTGCGCCGCTTCCTGCGCTTCGAGCTCGACTCCTACCTGCGCGGCCGTGGCGGCGAAGTGATCGAGGAACTGCCGCTGTACCGCGTGGAGAACCAGTCGTACATCCACTACCGCAAGGGCAGCCTGGTGTTCTACCGTCTGCGCGACGAGATCGGTGAAGAAGCGGTCAACCGCGCGCTCAAGCGCTTCCTGCAGGACAAGGGCTATCAGCAGGCGCCGTACACGACCAGCCGCGAGCTGCTCGAGTACCTGCGCGCGGAAGCGCCGCAGGACAAGCAGGCCCTGATCACCGACCTGTTCGAAAAGATTGTCCTCTACGATAACCGCGTGACCGAAGCAACCGCCAAAAAGCGTCCCGACGGCCAGTGGGACGTCACCATGAAGCTGCACCTGGCCAAGCTCGAAGCGGACGGCAAGGGCAAGGAAACCGCGCGCGACTACGACGAGCCGGTAGAGATCGGCATCTTCGCGCGCGCTCCAGGCGCCAAGGAGGCCGATGAAAAAGTGCTGTACCTGGAAAAACGCCTGCTGCGCGGCAGCGACCCGGTGCTGACCGTGACGGTCAAGGAGCAGCCGTTCGAGGTGGGCGTGGACCCGTACAACAAGATGATCGACCGGGTGCCGGGCGACAATCGCAAGGAGATGGGCAATGAGTAAGGCTGTCGTATTGAAGTTGCTGGCCGGCCTGGTCGCAGCGGCGGTGTGCCAGGCTGCTGCGGTGGCGGCCGCACCACACCAGCCGTCGTTCGATCCTTCCACGCTCAAGCTGGTGCGGGGGCAGATCAACCAGGTGATGGTGCTGGGCTCGCCGCACTTGTCGCAACTGCCCAAGCCGTTCGATGCGACGACCTTACAGTTGCTCAACGAGCGGCTGGTGGCGTGGCGGCCGCAGGCGATCGCCATCGAGAATCTGTCGGGCGTACAGTGCGCCAATATGCGCCGCTACCCGCAGCGTTACGCCGATACCGTCAAGAGCTATTGCCGCGACACCTCGGCTGCCCAGGCGGCGACCGGTCTCGATGTGTTCGAGGCCACCGACCGCGCCGAGCGGCTGCTGGCCGCGTGGCCGGCCACGCCCACCGCCACCCAGCGGCGTGCACTGGCATCGCTGTTCCTGGCGGCCGGCGAGCCGGCTTCGGCACTGGTACAGTGGCTGCGCTTGCCGGCGCCGGAGCGGCGCGCGGGCGATGGCCTCGATACCGCGCTGGTGGAAGCCCTGGACAAGCTGATGGTCAGGCCCGACGAAGGCTACCTGATTGCCGCGCAAGTCGCAGCCCGGGTCGGACTGGAGCGCGTGTACGCGATGGACGACCACACGGCCGACAAACCCGAACCGTCGGAAGCAGAGCAAAAGGCGGCCGGCGCGGCCATCATGAAAGCGTGGGACAACCCGGCGACAGCGCAGCGTACCGACAGCGACAAGGCTTTGCAAAGCGCGATCACCACGGCCACCGGGGTGCTGGCGATGTACCGGGCCTATAACGATCCGGGCCAGGCCGCGCTGATCTTCAGAAGCGATTTCGGCGCGGCACTGGAAGAGCCGTCGCCGCAGCACTACGGTCGTGGCTATGTGACCTATTGGGAGACGCGCAACCTGCGCATGGCGTCGACCATCCGCGAGGCGATGAGCCCGCCCGGCATGCGCATGTTGGTGATCGTGGGCGCCTCCCACAAGTTTTATCTTGAAGCGTATCTGAACCAGATGCATGATGTGGGTATTGTCGATACCGATGCGGTACTGCATCACTGACCTTGAAGGGAAACACCATGCTGCAACTGCGACCCAACTGCGAATGCTGCGACATCGACCTGCCGCCCGACTCCACCGAGGCGCGCATCTGCTCGTTCGAATGCACGTTCTGCGCACCGTGCGCCACGTCTAAACTGGCGGGCAAGTGCCCGAACTGCGGCGGCGAACTGGTGGCGCGGCCACGGCGCCCGCTGGCCAAGCTGGCCAACAATCCCGCTTCCACCGAGCGCATCTTCAAACCGGCCGGTTGCGCCGAGGCCGCATAAGCGCAAATAAGTCCTTGACCCTCACGCAACGTCAGGCGCCAACCTGTCTGTACGCACAAAGACAGGAGCTTGACGATGTTGTTGAAAATAGGTGAACTGGCCAAACGCACTGGGTTGACGGTGCGCACGCTCCACCATTACGACGCCATCGGCCTGCTCCAGCCTTCCGCGCGCACCGATGCCGGCTACCGGCTCTACAACCGAACCGACATCGCCCGGCTGCATCACATCCAGGCGCTGCGCAAGTTCGGCTTGTCGCTGGCCGACATCGGTGCTTCCCTGGACAGACCGGACCTGCCGCTTGCCGACGTGGTTGCCCAGCAGATTACCGTGCTGACGCGACAGATCGACCAGGCCGCCACCTTGCGTGCGCGCCTGGTGGCGATGCACGAGCAACTGGCGCAGCAGCAGGAACCCGGACTGGCCGATTGGCTGACCACTCTGGAGCTCATGACCATGTACGATCGATACTTTACCCCCGAAGAACTCAAGCAACTGCCGCTGTACAACCCCGCCGACGCCGTCAAGGCCGAATGGACGACATTGGTGGCCGCCGTGCGCGCGCTGATGGCGTCCGGCGCCGGACCGGACCATCCGCAAGCGCAGGCGTACGCCCGCCAGTGGATGGCGCTGGTGGTGCAGGGCACCGGCGCCAACCCGGCGCTGTTTGCCAAGCTCAACACGATGCACGAGCGCGAAGCGCTGCTGCAGGACGAGACCGGCATCACGCCGGCGGTCATGCAGTTCATCATCGCCGCCTCGGGCCAGCACAAGCTGGCGCTGTACCGCAAATACCTGGACGACGACGAATTTGCCTTCTTGCGCGACAACATCGGCAAGCGGGCCTCCGAATGGCCGCCGCTGATCGCGCAGGTGCAAGGCGCGATGGATGCGGGCAGGGCGCCGGACTCGCCCGAGGTACAGGCGCTGGCGCGCCACTGGTTCGACCTGTTCCGCTCGTTCGCAAGTGACAATCCGGCCACCCAGCAGAAGGTGCGGCAGGCGCTGGTCAACGAACCGGGGTTGACCGACGACGGTTTCGTCACGCCGGCGATGCGCGAGTTCATACGGGCAGCGATGATGGCTGCGGTTAGTAATCGGGACAAGTTAAGTAATTGACAAAACCGGCAGGCGCCGGGATACTTCCCGAATGATAGAACTGAGCAACATTCGCAAAACTTATCACCAGGGCGGCAACGCCATCCACGCGCTCGATGGCATCGACCTGCGCGTGGCGCCCGGTGAATTTGTCGCCATCATGGGGCCGTCCGGCTCCGGCAAATCGACGTTGCTCAACGTGCTCGGCGCGCTGGACCGGCCCGATACCGGCCGCTACCGGCTGGCCGAGGACGAAGTCTCCGCGCTCGACGACGATGCCGCGTCCGATGTGCGTAATCGCCGCATCGGCTTCGTGTTTCAGTCGTTCCACTTGCTGCCGCGCCTGACCGTGCTGGAAAACGTGCTGTTGCCGCAGCGCTACGCGCGCCATGCCGATCCCGGTGCTGCGGCGCGCGCGGTGGCGCTGCTCGAACGCATCGGCCTGGGACAGCGCACCGGCCATTTGCCGGGCCAGCTGTCGGGCGGCCAGTTGCAGCGCGCGGCCATCGCCCGCGCCTTGCTGAACCAGCCGGCGCTGTTGCTGGCCGATGAGCCGACCGGCAATCTTGATTCGCGCAGCGCGGCCGATGTGCTGGCTCTGCTGCATGAACTGCACGCGGGCGGGCAGACCCTGGTGCTGGTGACCCATGATCCGGCGATTGCCGCCGGCGCCCAGCGCACCATTCATTTACGCGACGGCCGCATTGCCGGAGACGCCGCATGACGTTCACCACGCGCAGGCGCGCCGTGCTGGCGCTGTCGGGCGCCGGGTTGCTGGCGCTGGCCGTCGCTGCCGGTCTCGCACTGGGGCGGGGCAGCGGCGCAGCCGTCGCCGCAGCAGCAACCCCGAAAGCCTCCGCCACTGCGGTAACGGCTTCCATTGCAGCCCCGAACGCCTCCGCCGCTGCGGTCACTGCCGCCATTGCAGTAGACGCGGTTGGTCGTGGCAACGAGGCCGCCCCGCGCCCGGTACTGCTGACCGGCGAAGTCGAAGCGCTCGACTCGCAAACCATCCTGGTGCCGCCGTCGAACTCGTCGCCGCTGGTGCTGCGCAATTTCGTGGCCGAAGGCAGCCACGTCAAGACCGGCGACCTGGTGCTGCGCATCGAGACGGCTGATGCAGCCAATCTCGAGCGCTATAAAACCGAACTGGAACAGGCGCGCGCCCGCGCCGAGCGCGAAACCGCCAACCTGGACGTGGCGGCGGTGGAGACCGGCAAAGCGCTGGTCAGTGCCCAGGCCGCGCTGGACAAGGCCAAGGTCGATGCGGCGCTGCCCAAGGTGCAGATCTCGGCACTCGATTATGACCGGCACCAGGCCGAACTGGACCGTGCGACGCGCGACCTGGCGATCAAGCGCGATGCCGATGCCAGCGCGCGCACGGCCGTGGACCGCCGCAGCGAAGACGGCGCGCTGGAAATCAGGAAGTTGCAAATCAACCTGGCGTTCCAGATTGCCCAGTTGGCACAGTCGGAAGTGCGCGCACAGCGCGACGGCGTGGTCGTGCACGGCTACAGCCCGTGGATGGGCACGCGTTTCGAGGAAGGTTCGTCGGCCTGGCCCGGCAATGCCGCGGGCGTCGTGCTGGGCAATGGCGAGATGGCGGTGACCGCGTGGGCGCTGGAAGCGGACCGGCCCTACCTGGCCGAGGGCCAGGCGGTCGATCTGCGTTTCGACGCTCTGCCGGCAACGTTTACGCGCGCGGTGGCGGGGACGATCAAGTCCATCACCAGCGCACCGGAAGCCCGCGCCAGCTGGGGCCGGGGCCGCTACTTCCGGGTCAAGATCGGCTTGCCGGCCGGCCACGCACTGGCGCTGGTGCCGGGCATGAGCGTGCAGGTGGAACCGCGCCCGGCCAAGGCTGCTGTGTCAGCTCAGGCATCAGCCCCGGCGCCGGTGGCGGCCAGCGACGCGCTGACCGTCGAGGGCGAAATCGCCTCGCGCAGCGCGCTGCCGGTGGCGCCGCCCAGCATTCCCTACATCTGGCAGTACAAGCTGGCGCAGATCGCGCCGGAAGGCGCGCTGCTCGAAGCCGGCCAGCCGATCGCCCAGTTCGAATCAAACGACGTCACGACCCGGCTGGTCACGCAACAGGGCGCGCTGCAGGAAAAACTGCGCGCACTCGACAAGCTCAAGCTTGACCAGGCCGAGGCCGACCGCGCCGGCGAACTGGCCGTGGCCGAGGCGCGCAGCAATGCCGACAAGGCCGACCGCAAGGCCACCATGCCGAAGGAATTGATACGGCGCGTCGATTACGACAAGCTGGTGATCGACCGCGTGGAGAAAAATCGCCTGGCCACGCTGGTAGCGACCCAGCACCAGGCGCAAATCCGCGCCCGCCACGCCGAGCGCACCTGGCTGCAGGCGGAGATCGCGCAATTGCAGGCGCAGCTTGCCGCGCTGGTCAAGGGCAAGGCTGCGCTGGCCGTGCTGGCGCCGCGCAGGGGCATGGTGGTGTACCGCACCAGCTTTGACGGGCAAAAATTCAGCGCCGGCAGCCAGGTGTGGATGGGGCTGTCGGTCGCCACGCTGGCCGACCCCGAGCAGCTATACGTGGCCGCCAGCGTGCCCGAGGCGCAGTCGTCGCGGGTGCGCGTGGGCCAGGCGGCGCGCGTGACGGTCCCCGGCAGCAACCTCACGCTCGATGCGCGCGTGGTGGCGCTCGGACGCGCGTTCCATGGCAAATCGCGCGCGCAAGCGCTGATCGTGCGCGATGTCGAATTGCAGTTCGACGGCAAACCGGCCGGACTTAAACCAGGCGCGGCAGTGCAGGCGGTGCTGTTGGCCGACACCGCGCAGCCCGCGCCATCGGTGTCGCAGCGATGAGGAACAACCAGCAGACCATGACCATGCCCGTACTCAAACCCGCCGCCATGGCAGCAATGGCAGCGGTGGCCATGATGGCCGCGCTTGCCGGTTGCAACGCCGACCCGTCCGCAGGCAGCGTGGCCGCAGAAACGCTGGCGCCGCGCCCCTGGCTCGAAACCCTGGCGGTCGATGGCGAAATCAAGGCCGCCGCCAGCACCGCGCTCAACGTGCCCGGCAGCGGCTGGAGCAGCCGCGTGCTGGTGGACATGGTAGCTGACGGCAGCAGCGTGCAAAAAGGCCAGGTGGTGGCGCGCTTCGACGCACCGCAGTCGCGCATGGAGCTGTCGCAGGCCGAACTGGAATTGCTGCGCAAAACGCTGGCCGAGCAGGCCAGTGCCAGCAGCGCTGCCGTCGAGCGCGACAAGCTGGCCGGCGACCGCGCCAAGGTCGAAGACGACCTCGGTCTGAGCCGGCGCTACGCCAACGTCGATCTCAGTATTTTCGCACGCAACACCATTCTCGATGCGCTGGCCGACGTCGGCTTTTTAAGCACCAAGCGCGGCTACCTGGAATGGAAAGATGGCCAGTCGCAGGCGCGCACGGCCGCCCAGGACGCGGTCCTGCATTCGCAGCGCGACAGCGTGGTGCAGACCGCCAGGCAAAAACGCGACAGCCTGGCCGCGCTGGAGCTGGTGGCGCCGCACGACGGCGTCTTCCTGCTGGCCGCCAAGTGGGACGGCACCAAGCCCGAGATCGGCGCCAGCCAGTCGGCCGGCCAGGAGTTCGGCAGCTTGCCCGACCTGGACCAGCTGGTGGCCCACTTCAGCGTGGCCGAAGGCGAGGCGTTCGGCCTGCGCACCGGTTTGCCGGTGCGGGTACGCCTGGCCGGCACCGGCACCGAGCTGACGTTGACGGTCACGCGGGTGGGCAGCAGCGCCAGTACCACGTCGCAGGAGTCGCCGGTCAAGTACAGCGATTTCGACGCTGCCATCGACACCGCCACCGCGCGCAAGCTGGACCTGAAACCGGGCCAGGCGCTGCGCGGCACGGTGCAGCTGGTGGCCAGCAAGGCCGCGCTGACGGTGCCCAATCTGGCCGTGGTGCGGGACGGCGCCGGCCATGCCGTCTATACCGAAGAGCACGGGCGCCAGGTACGGCATAAGGTGGAACTGGGCCAGCGCGGTCCCGTGCGCAGCGAACTGAAAAGCGGCATCGCGGCCGGCGCACGCATCGTGCTGCTGCCGCCGGCCGCCACGGAGAAATCATGAACCTGGCCCTGTTGCACGAAGCGGTCACCGAACTGGGGCGGCGCAAGCTGCGCACCGGCCTGACCTTGCTGGGCATGGTGTTTGGCGTGGCTGCGATCGTCGCCATGCTGGCGGTGGGCGAGGGCAGCAAGCGCGAGGCCTTGCGGCTGGTGGCCGAGCTGGGACTCGACAATGTGCTGGTCGAAAGCAAGGCCATCGATCCCGAGCAGCTCAAGGAGCTGCGCACCCGCTCGCTGGGCCTGTCGGCCGCCGATGGCGCGGCGGCCCTGTCGGTGGTGCCGGGCGCGGTGTCGGTGGCGCTGAAAAAGGAGATCAAGGTCGATCAGCTGGTGCTCGACCAGCGCGTGGTGCCGGCGCGCGCCTATGCCGTCTCGCTCGACTACGCCGCCCATGGCGGCTTGCAGCTGGCCGCCGGGCGCTGGCTGTCTTCTGCCGACAGCGCCACGCTGGCGCCGGTGTGCGTGATCGGCGCGCGCCTGGCGCGGTCGCTGTTTGGCGACGCGCCGGCGCTGGGCCGTCGCGTCAAGCTCAACCATGTTTGGCTGCAGGTGGTGGGCGTGCTGCAAGACCGCGCGCAAAGCAAGTCCGACTTCGAGGGCATCAAGCTGGGGCTCGACGACGAGCGCCTGTTCGTGGCCTGGGAGACCGGGCGTGCGCGGTTCGGTTTCAAGGCCATCGAAGACGAGGTCGATGGTATCAGCGTGCGCCTCGACGGCAAGGTGGCGCCCGACCAGGCGGCCGGCGTGCTGCAGGCGCTGATCGCCCGCCGCCACGGCGGCGCCGACGACACCAACCTGATCGTGCCGATGGGCTTGTACCGCCAGAATCAGCAGACCCAGCGCATCTTCGCCATCGTCATGAGTTCGATTGCGGCCGTGTCGCTGCTGGTGGGCGGGATCGGCATCATGAACATCATGCTGGCCAATGTGCTCGAGCGGCGCCGCGAAGTGGGGTTGAAGCGGGCGCTGGGCGCACGGCGGCGCGACGTGGTCGAGCAGTTCCTGGCCGAAGCGCTGGTGATCGCCGTCAGCGGCGCGCTGCTGGGCGTGGTGCTGGGTGCGGTGGCCGCGTACAGCATTGCCGCGTTGGCCGGCTGGTCGGTGGCGTGGTCACCGCTGAGCCTGGTGGCGGCAGTGCTGCTGTGCGTGGCCGTGGGCCTGGCGTTCGGGGTATTCCCGGCGCGCCAGGCGGCGGCACTGGATCCGATCGCTGCATTGCGCAGCGATGGCTGATTGCCTGCGCCGGGGCTGGCTTATTTGTTAGTTACTTGCCAGCCTTGAGCAGGCGCGCGATGTCGAGCGCAAAATAGGTCAGCACGGCATCGGCGCCGGCGCGCTTGAACGCCATCATCGACTCCATCATGACCTTGTCGTGGTCGAGCCAGCCGTTCTGGGCGGCGGCCTTGATCATCGCGTATTCGCCGCTGACCTGGTAGGCAAACGTCGGCACCTTGAATTCGTCTTTCACGCGGCGCACGATGTCGAGGTAGGGCATGCCGGGTTTGACCATCACCATGTCGGCGCCTTCGGCGAGATCGAGCGCCACTTCGCGCAGCGCTTCGTCGCTGTTGGCGGGGTCCATCTGGTACTGGTTCTTGTCGCCCTTGCCCAGGTTGGCGGCCGAGCCCACGGCGTCGCGGAACGGACCGTAGAAGGCCGACGCGTACTTGGCCGAGTAGGCCATGATGCGGGTGTGGATGTGGCCCTTGTCTTCGAGCGCGGCGCGGATGGCGGCGATGCGGCCGTCCATCATGTCCGATGGCGCCAGCACGTCGGCGCCGGCGTCCGCGTGGCACAGCGCCTGTTTGACCAGCACGTCGGTGGTGATGTCGTTGATCACGTAGCCGTGCTCGTCGATGATGCCGTCCTGGCCGTGCACGGTGTACGGGTCGAGCGCTACGTCGGTCAGGATGCCCAGCTCCGGGAAGGCCTGCTTGAGGGCGCGGATCGCCCGTGGCACCAGGCCGTCCGGGTTGTACGCCTCGGCGCCGTCGAGCGACTTGCCCGACGCTTCGATGACGGGGAACAGCGCCAGCACCGGGATGCCCAGCGCCACGCAGTCCTGCGCCACTTCGAGCAGCAAGTCCACCGACACCCGCTCCACGCCCGGCATCGACGCCACGGTCTGGCGTTGCTGCGTGCCTTCGAGGATGAACACCGGGTAGATCAGGTCGGCGGCGGTGATCACGTTTTCGCGCATCAGCGCGCGCGAAAACGGATCGCGGCGCATGCGGCGCATGCGCAGGGCGGGGAACGAGGAGGGGGCGTGAGGCGTGTGCATCATATTACTTCCTTAGTGTGTGTTACTTGGCATCTTTTACTTCGTTATCGTCATCGGCGCCGTCGATCGCGTCGATCTGCTCGACCTGGGCGGCGATCTGCGCAGCAGCTGCGTCGTCGTCGGTCACGCCGGCCAGTTCGAGGATCTTGTCGTTGGCTTCGTCGATGCCGACGCGCTTGAGGGCGGAGAACAATTGCACGGTGAACGGGAAACCTTCACCGTCTTCATCGACATAGCTGTCGAGCCTAGCCTTGGCCTGGCGCAGCACGTTGACCGACTCATTGCGGTTGAGCTTGTCCACCTTGGTCAGGATGCAGTGGATCGGCTTGCCGGTCGGGGCGAACCATTCGAGCATCTGGATGTCGAGGTCGGTGAACGGGCGGCGCGAGTCCATGATCAGGATCAGGGCGGCGAGCTGTTCGCGGCGCTGGACGTAATCGCCCAGCAGGCGCTGCCAGTGCAACTTGGCCGAGCCCGACACTTCGGCGTAGCCGTAGCCGGGCAAGTCCACCAGCAGGCATTCGATCTCTTCGACGATGGTCGGATCCTTGCGGTGCTGGGCCACGTGGGCGCCGCCGATCGAGAAATAATTGATGTGCTGGGTACGGCCAGGGGTCTTGGACGCGAACGCCAGACCCTTCTGATTGCACAGGATATTGATGGCGGTCGATTTACCGGCGTTGGAACGACCTGCAAAGGCGATCTCCGGCACCGTGGTGTCGGGCAGGTCGCGCAGTTGGTTAACGGTCGTAAAGAAGCGGGCTTGCCAGAGTTTAGACATGAGATAACGTAAGATGGGGGAAAATGCAACAAAGTGGGGCGGTTAGGCAGGTAAGCTATTGTACAATGCCTAGTCACGGAATGTTGCCAGGCATTCGAGAATGCCACGCCTTCATTCGGACGTAAAACTTTATAGACTCCTTCCAAGGTGCTTGAATGAAACGTGCGTTTTCTCCTTTGCTGAAACCCCTGCTCATCGCCGCCATCGCCTTTACCGCTCTCAGCGGCCACGCCGAAGACAAGGCGCCCGCCGCAAGCACTGCTCCCAAAGTCGATCCCGCCAAAGGCGCCACGCTGTACACCGATGGAGACGCCGCGCGCGGCCTGCCTGCTTGCGTGTCGTGCCACGGCGCCAATGGCAACTCGACCATTTCCATCAATCCCAAGCTGTCCGCGCAAAGCCAGAGCTACCTGTACAAGCAACTGGTCAACTTCACCACCGACGCCCGCAACCAGCCGGTGATGTCGCTGTATTCCAAAATGCTGACCGACGCCGACAAGCACAACGTGGCAGCCTGGCTGGCCACCCAGCCGTCGAAACCGGGCGCGGCGAAAAACCGCGACAGCATCGACCTGGGCAAGAAAATTTATCGCGGTGGCATTGCCGAGAAAAACGTGCCGGCCTGTGCCAGCTGTCATGGCGCCACCGGTGGTGGCATTCCCGCGCTGTACCCGCGCCTGGCCGGTCAGCACCAGGATTACACAGTTGCCCAGCTGGGCCTGTTCAAGGGCCACGGCCGCAAGAACAGCCCGGAAATGGCCACCATCGCCGCCCGCATGTCCGACGAGGAAATGAAAGCGGTAGCGGATTACGTGGCAGGGCTCAAATAGCGCTGCCTTATAAATCGCTGACTAGAGCGTTTTTATACCAATTGGGAGGGCGGCGGCGTGAGCGGGCCGCCCTTTTTATTGGTATGCTGCGCGGTTGCCCCATTTTTTAGATCGCCATGCATGACTAGCACCACCGGTATCCAAATCAAGACCCGCCGTCCCATCATCGGCGAGACGATCGAACTGATGTCCTCGATGCGCTTTGCGATTGCCATGCTGGCAATGATCGCCATTGCCGCCGTGATCGGCACGGTGATGAAGCAGAGCGAGGCCACCTCCAACTACATCAACCAGTTCGGGCCATTCTGGTTCGAGGTGTTCGACAAGGCCGGCCTGTATGCCGTGTACTCGTCGTGGTGGTTCATGCTCCTGATGACGCTGCTGGTGTCATCGACCAGCCTGTGCATCGCGCGCAACGCCCCGAAAATGGTGCGCGACATGCGCAGCTGGCGCGAAAACGTGCGCGAGCAGTCGCTGCTCAATTTCCCGCACCGCATGCACTGGCGCGCGCCGCTCGCGCGTGCCGCGCTGGCGCAGCAGACCGCCGCCCGCCTGGCCGACAACGGCTACCGAGTGAAGATCGTCGAGCGCGACAATGGCACCTTGCTCGCTGCCAAGCAGGGCGGCGCCAACAAGTTCGGCTACATCTTCGCCCACGCGTCGATCGTGGTCATTTGCGTGGGCGCGCTGTTCGATTCCGACTTGCCGATCCGCTTCCAGGAATGGGTGCTGGGCAAGACGCCGTTTGCCGGCAGCGGCCTGATCGCCGAAGTGCCGGCCAAGCACCGCCTGAGCACAGCCAATCCCACCTTCCGTGGCAATACCCTGATCCCCGAAGGCTCGAACAGTTCGAGCGCGCTGCTGCAGCGTCCCGACGGCGTGCTGATCCAGGATCTGCCGATTACCATCAACCTGAAAAAATTCACCATCGACTTTTACAGCACCGGCATGCCCAAGCTGTTTGCCAGCGATGTCGAGGTGGTCGATCACGCCACCGGTGAGAAGGTCAACGCCGTCATCGAGGTCAACAAGCCTTTGATCTTCAAGGGCCTGGCGATTTACCAGTCCAGCTTTGAAGATGGCGGCAGCAAGCTCAAGCTCAAGGGCTACCCGATGCTGGGCACCGGCACGCAAAGCTTCGAGCTCAATGGCGAAGTGGGCGGCACCACGCCGTTCAGCGACGCCTACACCATCGAATGGTCGGGCTTCCGGCCGTTCAACGTGGAAAACATGAACAACGATGCGCGCGCGGTCAAGCAGGATAAAAGTCTGCGCGAAGCCTTGTCGGCCAGCCTCGACAAGCACACCGGTTCGGCCGGACGCGGCAGCCTGTCCAACGAGCTGAAAAACGTCGGCCCCAGCGTGCAGTACAAGCTGCGCGACAAGACCGGCCAGGCGCGCGAATACCAGAACTACATGCAGCCGATGACGCTCGACGGCGCGTCCGTGTTCCTGGCCGGCGTGCGCGCCAACCCGTCCGATCCGTTCAGCTACCTGCGCATCCCAGCCGACGACGAACACTCGGTGCGCGACTGGATGCGCCTGCGCGCCGCCCTGGCCGACCCGGCCCTGCGCGCCGCTGCCGCCAAGCGGTACGGCGAGCGCGCCGCGCCGCAGACTGGCGATGTCGCTGCCGTGCGTGCGCAGATCGAAGCGTCGTCCGAAAAAAGCCTGGGCCTGTTTGCCGGTGACGGCAAGGTGGGCGGCTTCGTGTCGATTTCGCAATTCCTGGAAAAAGTGCCGGTCGAAGGCCAGGAAAAGACCGCCGAAGTATTCATGAAAATCTTGAACGGCAGCCTGTGGGAACTGTGGCAGGTGGCGCGTGCAAAAGATGGCCTGGCGCCGGTCACCGCCGATGAAGCCCATGGCCGCTACCTGCTGCTGGCCACCAATGCGCTGTCGGACGCGTTTTTCTACGGCGCCCCCGTGTATTTGCAGCTCGATGAGTTCGTGGAAGTGAAGGCCTCGGTGTTCCAGGTCACGCGCTCGCCGGGCAAGAACATCGTGTACTTCGGTTGCGCGCTGCTGGTGCTGGGCGTGTTTTCGATGTTTTATATCCGCGAGCGCCGCCTGTGGGTGTGGATCAAGGACGATGTTGAACATTCCGGCGGCGCCGAGGCATTAATGGCCATGAGCACGCAACGCAAGACGCTCGATTTCGAGCGGGAATTTGTAACATTGAAGGAAAAGTTGCCGCAATCGGCTTAATGTACGATCAGCGTACGCCAGCGCAGCATGGAGAAATAATGGAACTGACTGAAAAATCAACACGGACCACCCCTACCCAGGCCACCGGCGGCACCTATGTGCAGGCGCCCGGCTACTTCAAACGTCTGACCGTCGTGGACTGGCTGTTTGCCGCCGCGCTGCTGGCGGGCGCCGTGTTTGCCTTCAACCGCTACGGCCACTTCATGGACGTGTACGAGGAAGCGATCATGCTGCTGTGCGCGCCCGTGTTCGCGGCGCTGGGCTGGCACTGGAAACCGGTGCGCTGGGTGATGGCGCTGGTCGCGGTGCTGTCGTTGTGGGCGATCTCGATGTACGCGGGCCAGCTCGACATGGGGACGCAAAAATTCTGGCTGCGGTACATGATCTCGAGCCAGTCGGCGATTTTATGGATGAGCGTGATGTTCTGCCTGTCCACGCTGTTCTACTGGATCGGCTTTGCCGGCCGCTCGGAAGCATGGAGCAGCCTCGGTACCAAGCTCAGCTGGGCTGCCGTGGTGCTGGGCTGGACCGGCATGATGGTGCGCTGGTACGAGTCGTACCTGATCGGCGCCGACGTGGGCCACATTCCCGTCTCCAACCTGTACGAAGTGTTCATCCTGTTTGCGTTGATCACCTCGATGTTCTACCTGTACTTCGAGGACCGTTACAAGACCCGGCAAATGGGCCCGTTCGTGCTGCTGATCATTACTGCCGCCATCGGCTTCCTGTTCTGGTACACCACCTCACGCGATGCCGCCGAAATTCAGCCGCTGCTGCCGGCCCTGCAAAGCTGGTGGATGAAGATCCACGTGCCGGCCAACTTCATTGGCTACGGTAACTTCGCGCTGGCGGCGATGGTGGCGGTGGCCTACCTGCTCAAATCGTCGAACCGGCTGGTGGACCGCCTGCCGTCGCTCGAGGTCCTGGACGACGTCATGTACAAGGCCATCTCGGCCGGTTTCGCCTTCTTCACCATTGCCACCATCCTTGGCGCGCTGTGGGCGGCGGAAGCGTGGGGCGGCTACTGGTCGTGGGATCCGAAAGAGACCTGGGCACTGATCGTCTGGCTCAACTACGCGGCCTGGTTGCACATGCGCCTGATGACGGGCTTGCGCGGCCGTCCGGCGGCCTGGTGGGCGCTGGTGGGCCTCTTGGTGACCACGTTTGCCTTCCTCGGTGTGAACATGTTCCTGTCGGGCTTGCACTCGTATGGCAAGCTATAAAACATTTTTCAAGGTTAATTGAGCCGTAATATCTGTTTTCCGGGATTGGTGTAAGGTTGCGACATTGCCTTGTACCTTTTCTGGAGTCAACATGCTGATCAAGCGTAGCCCCAACGGTATCGAACTGCCGTTTTCGTCGGAAATCACACCGCGCGCGCTGTACGAGTCGCGCCGCACCTTCATCAAGCAGGTCGCTGCCGGGGCCATCGGCAGCGCCGCGCTGCTGGAAATGGCCAACCGCGAAGCGTTTGCGCAAGGAGCAGGGCTTGCCAAGCTGCCGGCCAAGCTCAATCCCGCCTATTCGGCGCTCGACAAGCAGACGCCGTACAAGGACGCCACCACCTACAACAATTTCTACGAGTTCGGCACCGACAAGAGCGATCCGGCCGCCAACGCCGGCACCCTGAAAACCCGGCCGTGGACGGTGCAGATCGAGGGCGAAGTCAAGAAGCCGATGACACTCGACATCGATGCACTGCTCAAGCTGGCGCCAATGGAAGAGCGCATCTACCGGCTGCGCTGCGTGGAAGGCTGGTCGATGGTGATTCCCTGGGTGGGCTACTCGTTCTCCGAGATCATCAAGAAGGTCGAGCCGACCGGCAACGCCAAGTACGTGGAATTCATCACCCTCAACGACCGCAAGCAGATGCCGGGCGTAAACAGCCGCGTGCTCGAGTGGCCGTACACGGAAGGGCTGCGCATCGACGAAGCCAATCACCCGCTGGCGCTGCTCACCTTTGGCATGTATGGCGAAGTGCTGCCGAACCAGAACGGCGCGCCGGTGCGCATGGTCTTGCCGTGGAAGTATGGTTTTAAATCCGCCAAGTCGATCGTCAAGATCCGTTTTGTGAAGGACCTGCCGCGCACGTCGTGGAATATCTCGGCGCCGCGCGAATACGGCTTCTACTCGAATGTGAATCCCGAAGTCGATCACCCGCGCTGGTCGCAGGCGTCCGAGCGCCGCATCGGCGAAGACGGCTTCCTGGCCCGCAAGCGCAAGACGCTGATGTTCAACGGTTACAGCGACGTGGCGCCGCTGTACGCCGGCATGGACCTGAAAAAATTCTATTGAGGCGCTACGCAGCATGGCTTTCAATCCCACCGCGCGCCAGACCAGCCTGATCAAGGCGATCATATTCCTGGCCGCCTTGATTCCGCTGGCGCGCATGGTCTATCTGACGGTAACCGGGCAACTGGTGGAACCGCTCGAATTCATCACCCGGTCCACCGGCGACTGGACCCTGTACTTCCTGTGCATCACGCTGGCAGTCACGCCCTTGCGGCGTTTTACCAAATGGAACTGGCTGGTCAAGCTGCGCCGCATGCTGGGCCTGTTCATGTTCTTTTACGGCGTGCTGCACTTCATGACGTTTTTATGGTTCGACCATTTCTTCGACCTGGCGGAAATGTGGAAAGACGTGCTGCGACGGCCGTTCATCACGGTCGGGTTCATCGCCTTCGTGCTGCTGATCCCGCTGGCGGCCACCAGTACCAACGCCATGATCCGCCGCCTGGGCGGCAAGCGCTGGCAGTGGTTGCACCGGCTGATCTACGTGATCGCGCCGCTGGCGATCCTGCACTTCTGGTGGATGAAGGCGGGCAAGCACAACTTTACCGAGCCAATCATTTACGGTGCCATCCTGGCTGTGCTGTTGGCTGTGCGCGTGTACTGGGCTGTGACGAAAAACCGCTCTGCCAGCAGAGCTTAGCGCGATACTTTAGAGAGAAACGATGGCCGCTGCGCCTACATCCTTGTCCAGCATCTGGGGTTCTGAAATGGCGTCCGCCTTTTCCGTGATTACCCGGTCGTTGCTCGACCGGGGATTTTCAGGTCCCACGACGTGGAAACACAAGTTTTCCATTCCGTACATAAAAAATATTTCTCCAACAGCCAGGGTAGTGTTGGGTGTGAAACGATATGCCTTCGATGGCACCCATGCCGATTTCGATTGCTCGGCGGTGATCTTGTCCAAAACGATATTCGACAACCAGTTGAGCGATGCTCCCTGGAAAACGGGGCATGAGGTGACGGAAAAGGCGTTCGTCGGCTATGTGCCCTGCCTGACCCTGGAACTGTCCCACTTTAAATGGGCCGAGCAAGCCTGTCAGCGCCGTCCCGGATGGCGCATGAGCGAGGATACGGGAATCGTCGAAAATATCGGCCAGTTCATCGCCGATTTCGATCGCTTGTTTATGCCAGTATTTGCCGCCATGAAGACAGACCTGGAGTTACTGCAGGCGATCGAGAAGTTGGAGGTCGAAGTCCCACCCGCTTGCGTGAAGTCGAGGGTACTCTTTTTTGGCGCGATGACGGCTCGTAAAGCAGCGCTGCGCCGGGGGATAGCGTGAGCCCCGGCCTGCTGGTGATGCAGTGCCGGGACTCTTGCTGCGGGCTTGGCCGTTACTTGATCAGCGATTCCAGCGCGTAGAGTTCGGCTGGGGTTTCGCGGCGACGGACGATGTGGGCCGTAGTGCCGTCAACGATGATTTCGGCGGCGCGGCCACGGGTGTTGTAATTCGAGGCCATGGTCATGCCGTAGGCGCCTGCCGAGTGCATCACCAGCAGGTCGCCGGCTGCCACCGCCAGCGCGCGGTCGCGGGCCAGCCAGTCGCCCGATTCGCAGATCGGGCCGACGATGTCGTAGGTCTTGCTCTCGGCCTGGCCTTGCACCACCGGCTGCATGTCCATCCAGGCCTGGTACAGGGCTGGGCGGGCCATGTCGTTCATGGCGGCATCGACGATACAGAAGTTTTTCTCTTCGCCGTGCTTGATGAATTCCACGCGGGTCAGCAGCACGCCGGTGTCGCCCACGATCGAGCGGCCCGGCTCAAAAATCACTTTAATTGGTTTGCCGTCGTAACGCTCGGCGCGCCAGGCGTCGATGCGGGCGAATACGCGGCCCAGGTAGTCGCCCACCGGCACCGGTGCGGCTTCGCCCGCTTCGCGGTAGTCGATGCCGATGCCGCCGCCCATGTCGAGGTGGTGCAAGGTGATGCCTTCGTCGCCGAGGCGGTCGATCAGTTCGATCAGGCGGTCCAGCGCTTCGAGCAGCGGCTGGTCGTCCAGCAGTTGCGAGCCGATGTGGCAGTCGATGCCGGCCACGTCGATATGCGGCAGCGCGGCGGCGGCGCGGTAGGTGTCCAGTGCATCGTCAAAGGCCACGCCGAATTTGCTGGCTTTGAGGCCGGTGGCGATGTACGGGTGGGTTTTCGGATCGACGTTGGGGTTGACGCGCAGCGAGATGCGCGCGGTCTTGCCCATGGAGCCGGCCACGTCGTTCAAACGGTGCAGCTCGGGGATCGATTCGACGTTGAAGCACAGGATATCGTGCGACAGCGCCAGGCGCATTTCATCAACGCTCTTGCCCACGCCCGAGAAAATCACCTTGCCCGGGTCGCCGCCGACGGCCAGCACGCGTTGCAGCTCGCCGCCGGAGACGATGTCGAAACCGGCGCCCTGGCGGGCCAGCAGGTCGAGGATGGCCAGGTTGGAGTTGGCCTTCATGGCGTAGCACACCAGCGCGTCGCGGCCCTGGCAGGCGTCGGCGTACGCGGCGAAATTGCCCAGCAGCGTGGCCTTGGAGTAAACGTAGGTCGGGGTGCCATGCTCGGCGGCGATGGCGGCCAGCGACACGCCTTCGGCGTGCAGCACGCCGTCTTGATACGAAAATTGCGACATAGAATTATTTAGTGGACGGTACGGTGGTGGGGGACTGCATGGACGGCGGAGCCAGTGGCTCGGCCGGCGTCGGCACGATGGGCGCCGGCGGCTCGGCGGCCGGGGATACCGGGACCGTGCTGCTCTTGGCAGGTTTTGTCACTGGCGGCTTGGGCAGGTAGAGCGGGCCGGGTTGGCCGCAACCGCCGAGCATGACCGTCAGCGCCAGGGTGGCGGCGCCGATAATCGGAGAGACAGCATAACGAATAGGGGATGTCGGGGCAGACTTCACGATAGAATCACGGATTGACTATAGATACTGGAGTTTAGCATGGGCGATTCAGAATTCCTGGCGCAGGCCGAGGCCACCCTCGACGCCATCGAGGCGGCGTTGGACAAATTGAACGACGAAGACATGATCGACGTCGAATGCAGCCGCAGCGGCAATGTGCTCGAAATCGAATTCCTCCACAACGGTTCCAAGATCATCGTCAATAGCCAGGCGGCGATGAAGGAACTGTGGGTAGCGTCGCGTTCGGGAGGCTACCACTATCGCCAGGTCGAAGGCCAGTGGATCAACACCCGCGACGGCTCCGAGATGCTGGCCTCGCTGTCGGAGATGGTCAGCGCGCAGGGTGGGGCGCCCGTGGTGATCACGGCAAATTAAAAACTGCGTGCAGATACAACAACGGCAGCCTCAGGCTGCCGTTTTTCATTCCGCTATCAGAACAGCTCGTTCTTGACTGCGTCCTTGGCCTTTTCTTCGGCCGGGGTACCCTGGTTGGCGCCGTCGATATTGTGGACGCCGGTGCCCGGTGGGTTCTCGGCGTAGTAGTACTCGTCGCCGACCAGCATCACGCCTTCCGGTACCGCGCGTTCCTCGATCGGGATGTTTTTCAGCGCCTTTTGCATGTAGTTGATCCAGATCGGCAGCGCCAGGCCGCCGCCGGTTTCGCGGTTGCCCAGGTTGCGCGGCTGGTCGTAGCCGATCCAGGCCACGCCGACCAGCTTCGGTTGATAGCCGGCGAACCAGGCGTCGATCGAATCGTTGGTGGTGCCGGTCTTGCCCGAAATATCCGGGCGCTTGAGCGCCAGCGCCTTGGCGGCCGTGCCGAAGCGCACCACGTCCTTGAGCATGCTGTCCATCAGGAAGGCGTTACGCTCGTCGATCACGCGGTTCTTCTCGTCGCCGGCCTTGTCGGGCGTGGCTTGCGACAGGATCTTGCCGTCGGCGTCGGTGACCTTGGCAATCAGGTACGGGCTTACCTTGTAGCCGCCGTTGGCAAACACGGCGTAGGCGCCGGCCATTTGCAGCGGCGTGACATTGCCCGCGCCCAGCGCCAGGGTCAGGTACGGCGGGTTCTTGTCGGCGTCGAAACCGAAGCGCGTGGTGTATTCCTGGCCATACTTGGCGCCGATCTTGTGCAGGATGCGGATCGAAATCATGTTTTTCGATTTCGTCAGGCCGCGGCGCATGGTCATCGGGCCGTCGTACTTGCCGTCGTAGTTCTTCGGTTCCCACGCCTGGCCGCCGGTCTGGCCGGCGTCGAACGAGATCGGCGCATCATTGATGATGGTGGCCGGCGACAGGCCGCGCTCGAGCGAGGCCGAGTAGATGAACGGCTTGAACGACGAGCCGGGCTGGCGCCACGCCTGCGTCACGTGGTTGAACTTGTTGCGGTTGTAGTCGAAGCCGCCCACCATGGCCTTGATGGCGCCGTCCTCGGTGCTCGCTGCCACAAAGGCCGATTCGATCTGCGGCATTTGCGTCAGTTCCCAGTCCTTTTCTTCGCGCATCACGCGCACCACGGCGCCCCGGCGGATGCGCTTGTTGGGCGCGGCCTTGTCCGACAGCCACTGGCGGCCCATGGCCAGGCCGGCGCCGCTGATGCGGATTTCCTCGCCGGAGGCGGTGACCGCCACGATCAGCTGCGGCGTGGCTTGCAGCACGATTGCAGCGATGATGTCGTCGCTGTCCGGGTGGTCGGCCAGCTCGGTCTCGATGGCGTCGTCGGCGTCTTCCTTTTTCGCTGGAATGTCGATGTACGCTTCCGGGCCGCGGTACGGGTGGCGGCGCTCGTAGTCCATCACACCCTTGCGCAGCGCCAGGTAGGCGGCGTCCTGGTCGGCCTTGGTGATGGTGGTGAAGACGTTCAGGCCACGCGTATACGTGTCTTCCTTGAACTGTTCATAGACCAGCTGGCGTGCCATTTCGGCCACGTATTCGGCGTGCACGCCGAACTCGCTGCTGTCGGTCTTGACCTTGAGCTGCTCGGCGCGCGCTTCCTCGTACTGCAGGTCGCTGATATAGCCAAGCGCGTGCATGCGGGTAAGAATGTACTGCTGGCGCGTACGCGCGCGCTTGGGGTTGACGACCGGATTGTAGGCCGATGGCGCTTTCGGCAAGCCGGCCAGCATGGCCGCTTCGGCCACGGTGATGTCGCGGATATTCTTGCCAAAATAGATTTGCGCAGCCGACGAGAAACCATAGGCGCGCTGGCCCAGGTAAATCTGGTTCATATAAACCTCGAGAATCTGGTCCTTGCTGAGGTTTTTCTCGATTTTCCAGGCCAGCAGCATTTCATAGACCTTGCGCTTGATGGTCTGCTCACTGGAAAGGAAGAAGTTGCGCGCGACTTGTTGGGTGATGGTCGATGCGCCCTGCTTGGCGCCGCCGGTGGCATTGTGCACGGCCGCGCGCAGGATGCCGGTGTAATCGACGCCTCCGTGTTCGTAAAAGCGGTCATCCTCGATGGCCAGCACGGCCTTCTTCATCACATCGGGAATGTCCTTGATGCGCACCAGGTTGCGGCGTTCCTCGCCGAACTCGCCGATCAGGACGTTATCTGCCGAGAAGATCCGCAGCGGCATCTTGGGGCGATAGTCGGTCAGGGTGTCGAGCTCGGGCAGGTTGGGGTAGGCCATCGCCAGCCCGAAGACCACCAGCAGCACGCCGCCCACGCCCAGGCCCAGTACGGACAGGCCGGCCATCAGGAAGAAACGCGAGGCGGATCTGGTTTTACGCGGAGTACCGCCGTCGCCGGTGGGAGGAGCCGATTTGGAAGAAGCCATGCAGTTCGATCTTTCTGAAAATAATCCGGGCCATTATAAGCGAGTGCCGAACCAGCGGCGCGCCTGTGGCGGCCCGGTTTTGGCACAGCTTGCATGATCGACCGTAACAAGTGTGGTGAAAGCGAATCGTGCGCGACAGAAATATCTTTACACCGATACAGGCTCGACTTACTGTAGGAGTTCACTCTCGGGAGGCGCATGAACGCATTCCAGGCCCTGTTCGGCCCTCGTAATCCGCCGTTGATTGGTATTGACATCAGTACATCTTGCGTACGTTTGGTGGAGCTGGCACAGGGCGCCAAGGACGAGTTGCGCCTCGAGCGTTATGCGGCCGAGGCGCTGCCGCGTGGCGCCGTGGTCGATGGCGCCATCGAGAACATGGACCAGGTGGTGGAAACCGTGCGCCGCGTGTGCAAGAAAAGCGGCACCCGCGCCAAGCTGGTGGCGCTGGGCATGCCGCCGGCCTCGGTGATCACCAAGAAAATCATCCTGGCCGCCGGGCTGTCGGAAGAACAACTGGAAATGCAGGTCGAGTCCGAAGCCAGCCAGTACATTCCGTTTGCGCTCGACGAAGTGAGCCTGGATTTCGACATCATCGGCCCCGCCAATTCGCCCGAGGACGTGGAGGTGATGCTGGCCGCGTCGCGCCGCGAAAAAATCGAGGACCGGGTGGCGATTGCCGAGGCATCCGGTTTGAAAGCGACGGTGATGGACATCGAATCGTACGCCGCCCGCGCCGCGCTCGATCGCGTGACCGCGCTGATGCCCGAGGCTGGCGCCGGCCGCGTGGTGGCGCTGTTCCAGGTGGGGGCCCAGGTCACGCACATTTCGGTCATGCTCGATGGCGCTACCGTCTATGAGCGCGAGCAGCCGTTCGGTGGCAACTCGCTTACCCACGACATCGTGCGCGCCTACGGCATGGCCTTCGAGGAGGCCGAGGCGCGCAAGAAAGCCAACGACCTGCCCGACACCTACGTGCCGGAACTGCTCACGCCGTTCCTGGAAAGCGCGGTGATGGAAGTGACGCGTGCGATCCAGTTCTTTTATACGTCCACGCCCTACACGCGCATCGACCGGCTGTTCCTGGCCGGCGGCTGCGCCTTGCTGCCGGGTTTGCTGGACCTGATCGCCAGCCGCACCCGCATCGCCTGCGCGGTGGCGGCGCCCTTCAAGGGCATGCAACTGGGACCGACAGTGCGCGAATCGCAATTGCGCGTTGACGGTCCGGCATATCTCGTGGCCTGCGGGCTGGCGTTGCGGAGGTTCGGCTGATGATACGTATCAACCTGCTGCCCCACCGCGAAGAAAAACGCAAGCAGAAGCAGGCTGCGTTCGTGGCGCTGCTGGCGCTGGGCGGCGTGGTGGGCGTGGCGGTGGTGCTGATGGTGGGGGCGTACAACGCACGGGCGATTTCGATCCAGGAAGAGCGCAACGGCGCGCTCACGTCGGCCATCGGCGAACTGGACAAAAAAATCGCCCGCATCGCCACCCTGAAACAGGAAATCGAAGCACTGAAGGCGCGCCAGCAGGCAGTCGAAGACTTGCAGGGCGACCGCAACCAGCCGGTGTACCTGCTCGATGAGCTGGTCAAGCAAACCCCGGCCGGCGTGTATCTGAAAGGCTTCCGCCAGGAGGGGCAGAAGGTGACTGTCGATGGCTATGCGCAATCGCAGGAGCGGGTATCGGAACTGCTGCGCAACCTGGCCGGCGCGTCGCCGTGGCTGGAAAAGCCGGAATTGATCGAAGTGAAGGCGGCGGCGCTGACGCAGGGGCGCGCGGTGCGCAAGGTGGTGGAATTCAATTTGATCGTCAACATCCGCCGGCCGCGCGACAAGGACGTGGTGCCGCCCACGCAGCCGCCAGGCCCGGCGCCAACACCTTCAGCGGCGGGAGGGCAGGCGGGATGAAGAGCAAACCCAAGCGCCGCACCGGTCCCGACCTGGGCGAACTGGCCGCGCGGTTCACCGCCCAGTTTCGCAATCTCAACCGCCGCCAGCCGGGCCAGTGGCCGCTGGCGCCGCGCGTGCTGTGCGCGGCCGGGGTGGCGGTGGCGATGATCGTGGCCGGCTATTTCGCGTACTGGAGCGGCCAGTTCGAGGTGGAGGAGGCGGGCGCCCAGGCCGAGGTGCGGCTGCGCGCGGAATACCGTCTCAAGACTGCCAAGGCCATCAACCTGGAAGCGTTGCAGGCGCAAAAGCTGCAAGTGGACCGGTATGTCGATCGCCTGCAAAAGCAGTTGCCGAGCAAGGCCGAGATGGCCGCGCTGCTGACCGACATCAACCAGGCCGGCTCCGGGCGCGGCCTGCAGTTCGAGCTGTTCAAACCGGCGCAGGTGGTGCTGCGCGACTACTATGCCGAGCTGCCGATCGACATCAAGGTTACCGGCACCTACCACGACATCGGCGCGTTTGCCGCCGACATGGCCAACCTGCCGCGCATCGTCACCCTCAACAACATGACGCTCAGCACCGGCAAGGACGGCGTACTGACGCTCGACGCCGTGGCCAAGACTTTCCGCTACCTCGATCCCGACGAAGTGCAGGCCCAGCGCAAGGCGGCTGACGCGAAAAAGAAAGCGGCCAAGCGATCATGAACCTGCGCCTTCTCCCATGCCTGTTAATGGTATTGCTGGCCGGCTGCGGCGACAGCGACGTGCAGGAAGTGCGCGCCTGGATGAAACAGGTCGATGCCGAAACCAGGGTGGGCGTGCCGCCGCTGGCCGAGCCGAAGACCTTCATTCCGTTCGCCTACCAGCAAAAGGAGGTGCTCGATCCGTTCAACCCCGGCAAGCTGCTGGGCGAGCTGGCGCGGCAGGGGGCCGACGCTGGCGCGGGTGGCGGCGGGCTGGCGCCGGATCCCAGGCGGCGCAAGGAGTTGCTGGAAAACTATCCGCTCGATACCGTGAAAATGGTGGGCACCATGGAAATGAAAGGCACCATGTACGCCGTGCTGCAAATCGACCGCAATGTGTACAAGGTGGTCAAGGGGCAGTACCTGGGCCAGAACCATGGCGTCGTCACCGCCATCTCCGACAACACCGTGTCCATCCGCGAAGTCGTGCAGGACGCCACCGGCGACTGGGTAGAACACCTGGCCACGCTGGAACTACAGGAAAGCAAGGAGACCGCCAAATGATGGCTCGACTGATGGCTCAACTATTTTTGTTGCTGTTGTTACTGTTTGCCGGCGGCGCGTCCCGCGCCCAGGACAGCAACGCCATCGACACGATTACCGCCAGCCAGCAGGGCGCCAGCCTGGTGGTGCGGATCGGGCTGGCGCAACCGCCCGCCGCGTTGCCTGCCGCGTTTGCCATCAGTAACCCGCCGCGCATCGCGCTCGACTTCGGCGCGATCAGCAACCGCACCGGCAAGACCGAGCACGACTTCGGCCTGGGCGACTTGCGCAACGTGCAAGTGGTGCAGGCGGGCGACCGCGCGCGGCTGTTGTTCAACCTGAATCGCAGCCTCGGCTACACCATGGCCATCGACGGCAAGGCCGTGGTGCTGACCATCGATACCAGTGCGGGAGCGGCAAGCGCTGCCGCCTCGGCGGCCACTACCCAGGCCACCGAGAAGCCGCTGTTGAAAGCCATCGATTTCCGCCGTGGCGACAACGGCGAGGGGCGGGTAGTGGTGGAACTGCCGCGCGGCGCGGCGGCCGATGTGCGGCAAACGCCCATCGGCGTGGTGGTCGATTTCATCGGCGCCGGTGCGCCGGAGTCGCTGCGGCGCCGGCTCGACGTCGGCGACTTCGGCACGCCGGTCAGCTTTGTCACCACGGTGCAGCAGGGCGATCATGCGCGCATGACCATCGAGGCGCGCGGCCTGTGGGAGCAGAGCGTGTACCAGAACGATGCGCAACTGGTGGTGGACGTGCGGCCGATCAAGGAAGATCCGCGCCGCATCGTGCAGGGGTCGCAAGGCTATCGCGGCGACAAGTTGTCGTTCAATTTCCAGAACCTGGAAGTGCGCGCAGCGCTGCAGGTAATTGCCGATGTGTCGGGCCTGAACATCATCACCAGCGACAGCGTGACCGGCAACCTGACCCTGCGCCTGAAAGACGTGCCGTGGGACCAGGCGCTGGAAGTGATCCTGCAGGCCAAGGGTCTGGACATGCGCAAGAACGGCTCGGTGCTGTGGATCGCGCCAAAAGAAGAGCTGCTGACCAAGGAAAAGCTTGAACTCGAGCAGCGCGCCCAGATCGCCGACCTCGAGCCGTTGAAGTCCGAAATCTTCCAATTGAATTACCAGAAGGCCGAGGCGTTCCGCACCGTGTTCGGCCTCGATGCCGCCGCTGGCGCCGGCAACCGCGTGCTGTCGCGGCGCGGCAGCGCCATCATCGAGCCGCGCACCAACCAGCTGTTCGTCACCGATACGGCGGCCAAGATCGAGGACGTGCGGCGCCTGATCGCCAAGACCGACGTGGCTACCAAGCAGGTGCTGATCGAGGCGCGCATCGTCGAGGCCAGCGACACCTTTACGCGCAATCTTGGCGCCAAGCTGGGCTTTTCCGACATGCGTACCGTGCGCGGCGGTAACTCCGGCTACCAGGTGGGCAGCGGCAACACCCGCGTGGGCATCGGCGGCAACATCACCGGCGTGGGCGAGGTGACGGGGCAGATCGCGCCCACCGCCACCAGCTACAACAATACCCAGTTCGTCAACTTGCCGGCCGCCGGCATCAACGGCATCGACGCCGCCAGCCTGGCGCTGAGCCTGTTCTCGGCAGCCGACAACCGTTTCCTCAACCTGGAATTGTCGGCGCTGGAAGAAGACGGTACCGGCAAGATCGTCTCGAGCCCGCGCGTGATCACGGCCGACAAGGCGATGGCGCTGATCGAGCAGGGCATCGAGTTGCCGTACCAGGTGGCCACCAGCAGCGGCGCCACGTCGATCCAGTTCCGCAAGGCGAATTTACGGCTGGAAGTGACGCCACAGATCACGCCCGACGGCAACGTGGTGATCGAGGTCGATGTGAACAAGGACAGCGTGGGCCAGGAAACCCGGTCCGGCTTTGCCATCGACACCAAGCACATCAAGACCCAGGTGATGGTGGAAAACGGCGGCACGGTGGTGCTGGGGGGGATCTACCAGCAGACCGAGCGCAACTCGACCAGCAAGGTGCCGTTGCTGGGCGACGTGCCGGTGCTCGGCTACCTGTTCCGTACCACGGGCCGCACCAACGACAAGACCGAATTACTGGTATTTATCACGCCGAAAATCGTCACCGACAAAGTCAAGTAACCGGGCCGCCAGGCTACACATCGAGGGATAGCGCATGGAACGCATGATTCGTATGAAGGGCCTCATCGGCTGGCTGGCAGCGACCATCTTTGCAAGCTTGCTGGTCGGTTGCGGCGGCGGTGGCGGTTCGCCCGGCACGGTCGGCGGCGGTACCGTCACGCCGCCCACGACGTCAAAAGTAGCCAGCGTGGCGGTGCAGGCCAGCGCCGCCACCATCGCCTCGTCGGGCCTGGCCGGCACCGAGGTGACGCTGACGGCCATCGTCAAGGACAGCGGTGGCAATGCGCTGGTCGGCGAGACGGTCAGTTTTACCGCCAGTTCCGGCACCGTGAGCAGTACCAACCGCGTGACCGACACGGCGGGCCAGGTCGCGGAAAAACTCAGCGTGGCCGGGGACGCGTCGCTGCGCGTCATCACCGTCACGGCCAGCGCCGGCGGGCGCACGTCCGCACCGGTGCAGGTGGCGGTGGTCACGGCCGTGCCGTCGCTCTCGCTCACCACCGACAGCGGCACCCTGGCCTCGGCCGGCGCGGCCGGCAGCGAAGTGACCGTGGTGGCGCTGGTGCGCGACGCCAACAATACCGCGCTGCCGGGCGTGGTGGTGGACCTGAAAGCCGATTCCGGCAGCCTGACGCTGACCTCGCGCACCACCAACGCCCAGGGCATCGTTTCCGAAAAACTGAGCACCGGCGGCGACCCCGCCTCGCGCGCGATCCGCATCACTGCCAGCGCGGCGGGCGCCGCACCGGTCGCCACCGTGGTCAACGTGGCCGGCAACCGGCTTACCGTCAATGCGCCGTCCACCATCAACGCGGGTGCGGCTGCCGACGTTGCGGTCAAGCTGGTCGATTCGGCCGGCAATGCGCTGGTCGGCAAGCCGGTGACGTTCGCGTCGAACGCCAATGCGCTGACCGTCAAGGGCGGCGGCACGGCGGTGACCAACGCCGCCGGCCAATTGATCCTGACCTACGCGGCCAGCGGCGGCAGCGCCGACGTGATCACCGTGCGCTCGCTGGGCGAGACGGCATCGACGGCAATTGCGATCAACACGTCGAGTTTTGCCGTGCGCGTGCTCGACGGCGGCGGCAACGTGGTGACCAGCACCAATATCGGCAGTTGCCGCCAGGTGGCGGTGACCGGCGGATCCAGCGGTGACGTAACCATCAGCAGTTCGCGCGGCACCGTGTATGCCAATGCAGGCTGCACCGTGCCATTGAACGGCGCGCTGACGCTGGCCGGTGGCGCCGCCACCGCCTACATCGACGCCAACAGCCCGGGCGTGGCCACGCTGACGGCCCGGGCCGGCATCCTGGGCACCCAGTCCGACCTGGAGTTCGTCGCGCCGCTCACCACCGCCTCGACCATCACCGTGCAGGCCGACCCGGCAGTGATCGGCGTCAACACGGCCGGCAGCATCACCCAGCAGGTCACGCTGCGCGCCGTGGTGCGCGACGGCCCGGCGCAGAACAACCCGGTCAAGAATGCGCTGGTGTCGTTCTCGATACAGTCGGACGCCAGCGGTGGTTCGCTCACCCAGCCGTCCGACGTGACCACCGCCGCCGACGGCTCGGCCACGGTGAGCTTCATTGCCGGCGCCACGCCCACTGCCACCAACGGCGTGCAGATCCGGGCGCGCATCGTCGGCGGGGGCGTGGTCAACAACAGCGCCACCGCCATGCTGACCGTGGCGCAGCGCTCGCTGTTCATCAGCGCCGGCACCGGCAACCTGATCACCACGCCCGACAGTTCCACTTACCAGCAGGATTTCGCGGTGTTCGTCACCGATGCGGCCGGCAATGCGGTGTCCGGCGTACGCCTGACCACGTCGGTGCTGCCGGTGAACTATTTCAAGGGCCTGCTCGGTTACAGCGATCCGGGACCGTGGCTGCCGGTGCAGCGGATACCGTGCGATAACGAGGACCTGAACCGCAACGGCATCCTCGACGCCGGCGAGGATCTCAACGGCAATGGCAGGCTCGAGCCGGGCATTCCGGTGACCGTGACGCCGGCTGTGACCACCGATGCCACCGGGCGGGCCACGGTGTCGCTCGTGTATCCGCGCGACCGCGCCAACTGGCTCGATGTGAACCTGACCGTGCGCGGACAGGCAAATGGCAGCGAATCGACGTACACCTCTCTGGTACACTTGCTAGGTTTGAGTAGCGATTACACAAACCAGAATGTCGCGCCGCCGGGCGCGGTCAGCCCATACGGGGTGGCGACGACGTGCAGCAACCCGCAATAGCCGCTTAATCACTGGCGCATGCGGGCGTCGGAGCCGCCCGCACTTAGTTGGATTTTGCATGCAAAATGTGTTTCTAGTCGGTTTGATGGGTGCTGGAAAGACCACCATCGGCCGCATCCTGGCCCGCAAGCTGGGGCTGCGCTTTGTCGACTCCGATCACGAGATCGAGGCGCGCACCGGCGCGTCGATTCCGTGGATCTTCGAGATCGAGGGCGAGCCGAGCTTTCGCCGCCGCGAAGCCGAGGTGATCCGCGAGCTGACCGGCCAGCAGGACCTGGTGCTGGCCACCGGCGGCGGCGCCGTGCTCGATCCCGACAACCGCGCCCACCTCAAGGCGCGCGGCATGGTGATTTACCTGCGCACCACCGTCAACAGCATCCTCCAGCGCACCGCCCACGACAAGAACCGGCCCCTGCTGCAAACCGCCGATCCGCGCAAGAAGCTCGAGGAGCTGATGGCGGTGCGCGATCCGCTGTACATGGAAATCGCCGATATCGTCATCGATACCGGCCGTCCTAACGTACAATCGATGGTCCTGACCATCCTGAATCAACTGGAAAAGCTGGCCTGCGAAGCCGCGCCCAACTGTTCCACCAGAGCCCAACCATCGATGAACGAAGAATCCACCATCCTGTTAAATGTTGACCTGGGCGAGCGCAGCTACCCGATTTCCATCGGTCCGTCGCTGCTGAACGACCCGTCGCTGCTGGCGCGCCATGTCAATGGCGGCAAAGTCGCCATCGTCACCAATACCACCGTCGCACCGCTGTACCTCGAGCGCGTGGAGTCGGCGCTGCGCGCGGCCGGCAAGCAGGTGATGTCGGTGATCCTGCCCGACGGCGAGGAGTTCAAGAACTGGTCCAGCCTGATGCAGATCTTCGACACCCTGCTGGCCAACAAGGCCGACCGCAAGACCACGCTGATCGCCCTGGGCGGCGGTGTGATCGGCGACCTGACCGGCTACGCGGCGGCCAGCTATATGCGCGGCGTGGATTTTATCCAGGTGCCGACCACCTTGCTCTCGCAAGTCGATTCGTCGGTGGGCGGCAAGACCGGCATCAACCACCCGCTGGGCAAGAACATGATCGGCGCGTTCTATCAGCCGCGCGCGGTGATTGCCGACACGTCCACCCTGGAAACCTTGCCCGACCGCGAACTGTCGGCCGGCCTGGCCGAGGTGATCAAGCACGGCGCCATCATCGACGCCGCCTTCTTCGACTGGATCGAAGCCAATATCGGCCTGTTGATGGCGCGCGACAAGGGCGCCCTGGCGTATGCGATTGCCCGCTCGTGCGAAATCAAGGCCGACGTGGTGCGCCAGGACGAGCGCGAGGGCGGCCTGCGCGCCATCCTCAATTTCGGCCACACGTTCGGCCACGCCATCGAAGCCGGCCTCGGCTACGGTGAGTGGTTGCATGGCGAAGCGGTCGGCTGCGGCATGGTGATGGCGGCCGACTTGTCGCAGCGCCTGGGCCTGGTCGATGCCGCGACCGTGGCCCGCGTGCGCGCGCTGGTCGCGGCGGCCGGTCTGCCGGTCAAGGCGCCCGACCTGGGCACGGCGCGCTGGCTCGAGTTGATGGAAGTGGACAAGAAGAACGAAGGCGGCGCCATCAAGTTCATCCTGCTCAAGCCGCTGGGTGCGCCCAGCATCACCAACGCGCCGCAGGAACTGCTGCTGGCTACGCTGGCGGCCCACGTGGCGTGCGATTAAGGAGCCATCATGCTGCCCGAAGAGTACCTGGCTCCCTATGCCGCCCATTCGGCGGCAGCGTCTTCTTCGGCCGGTGGCGGGCGGCGCTACCCGGAGGCTGCGCATTCGTCGCGCAGCCAGTTCCAGCGTGACCGCGACCGCATCATCCATTCGTCGGCGTTCCGCCGGCTCGAATACAAGACCCAGGTCTTTCTCAACCACGAGGGAGATTTGTTCCGCACGCGCCTCACGCACAGCCTGGAAGTGGCGCAGGTGGGCCGCTCGATCGCGCGCAACCTGCGCCTGAACGAAGACCTGGTGGAAGCAATTTCGCTGGCGCACGATCTGGGCCACACGCCGTTCGGTCACGTGGGCCAGGACGTGCTCAACGACTGCATGAAGGACCACGGCGGCTTCGAGCACAACCTGCAAAGCCTGCGCGTGGTCGATGAACTCGAAGAACACTACGGCGCGTACAACGGCCTGAACCTGATGTTCGAAACCCGCGAGGGCATCCTCAAGCACTGCTCGCTGCACAATGCCCGCCTGCTGGGGCCGGTAGCGATCCGTTTCATTGAACGCACCCAGCCGTCGCTGGAAGCGCAGCTGACCAACCTGGCCGACGAGATCGCTTACAACAGCCACGATATCGACGACGGCCTGCGCTCGGGCCTGATCACCATCGAGCAGTTGCAGCAGGTTGATTTCTTTGCCCGGCTGTACCGCGACGTGCAGCAGGCGTTCCCGGGCCTGACCGGCCGGCGCGCCATTTATGAAACCCTGCGGCGCCTGATCACGGCGCTGGCGGACGACCTGATTACCACGTCCAGCGCCCTGATTGCCGACGTGGCGCCGAGCTCGCTGGACGACGTAAGGCAGGCGCCGCCGCTGATCCGTTTTTCCGACCCGATCCGCAAGGATGCGACCGAACTGAAACGCTTCCTGCGCGAGAACCTGTATCGCCATTACAAGGTCAACCGCATGCGCGTCAAGGCAAGCCGCATCGTGCGCGAGTTGTTCGATGCTTTCATGGCCGAGCCGGTGCTGCTGCCGCCCGACTATCACGACAAGGACGGCGATGCCGGCAGGCAGGCGCGCAAGATTGCCGACTACATCGCCGGCATGACCGACCGCTACGCGATCCGCGAACACCGGCGCCTGTTTTCACTTGATGAGCTCTGATCTGGCGCAACAGCACGCCGCTTGACAGGCAAGGGTGTGCGGCAGATCATCAAGGTCCACCTTCACCTTTATCTGCAGGAGCGATCATGGAAGCCGAAGTTGCCGACCGGTTCAAGGAATTGAAACAACATGTCGCTGACCATTACGCGAGCAAGCTGGATATCGCGATATTGCGTGAGGAAATTGCTGTCCAGTTCGGTCAAGTCCATGTGAAATTCGCCGAACTGGAGTCGAAGATGGAATCAAAGATGACACTACTCGAATCGACCATCATCAAATGGTTCGTCGCCACCTCGTTCACGTTGGTCGGTATCACCTTTGCCATCGCACGCTACGTGCATTAAAAATCCATGCGCTGTTGCGCCGCCTTGCCATCCCCTACCAATTCCAGCAACAGTTTCTTGATCGGCGCTGGCAGCGCTGCGTCCGCTAATTTGGCAGCATCGAGCCACACGTAACCGCCTTCGGCCACCATGTCCAGCCGCCGGGCCAGCGTGATCCGGTACGGTGCGATGTGCAGCTTGTAGTGCGTGAAGACATGCGTCACGGTCGTCAACCGCTCGGCCGACTCCATTTCGCCGAACTTCCCTACTGCCTGTAACAGCAGCGTGTCGTCTGCCGCCGGCACGTCGTCGTCCTCGGCCAGCAGGTGGCCATCGAGTTCTGGCAGCGACAGCAGGCCGCCCCAGATGCCGGTGGGCGGACGCTGTTCGAGCAGCACCTGGCCGCCGTCGATAATCGTCAGCATCACCGCGTGTTTTTCCGGCGAGATTTTTTTCGGCTTGCGCACCGGCAGTTCGCGGGTGCGGCCGGTGGCGTAGGCCACGCAGCGTGTTTGCATCGGGCAGCGTTCGCATGCGGGGCTGCTGCGGGTGCAGACTGTGGCGCCCAGGTCCATCAGGCCTTGCGTGTACGATTCGATGCCTTGCTCGGGCAGCAGGGCGACCGCGCGCAGCCACATCATTTCCTCGGTCTTGCGCTCGCCGGGAAAAGTGTCGATGCCGAACACGCGGGCAAACACGCGCTTGACGTTGCCGTCCATGATGGCCGCGCGGGTACCGCTGGAAAACGCGGAAATTGCCGCAGCCGTCGAACGGCCGATGCCCGGCAAGTCCGCCAGCAGCGCCGGGTCGGACGGAAACACACCGTCGTACTCGCTGACGACGCGCTGCGCGCACTTGTGCAGGTTGCGCGCGCGGGTGTAGTAGCCCAGGCCGCTCCACTGCGCCATCACGTCTTCGACCGGCGCCGCCGCCAGGTCGCGCAAGGTGGGAAAGCGTTCCAGGAAACGCGCGTAATAGCCGAGCACGGCTGAGACCTGGGTTTGCTGCAACATGATTTCGGACAGCCAGATCAGGTAGGCGTCGCGGGTGTTTTGCCACGGCAGCGCGTGGCGGCCGTGTTGTTGTTGCCAGGCGATCAGTGCATCGGAAAAGCTGGGGTCGGCGTAATGCTCTACTGCGGTGTACTTCATTGTGTCCTTGGGTGTAAAAGTCTCAGGCGGCTTCGAGCGCCGGGTCTTCCTCAAGACCGGCCTCGATGGCGCAGGCGATGGCCGCCGCCAATTGTTGCAGATGCACTTTCTGGGCGTCGAGCGTGTGCTGGTCGCGTTCGTGTGCATCGATTTTCTGTTCCAGGCTGTCGGTGGCGTCGTGGATGCGCTGGATCGAAGCCTGCCGGTGTTTCAGCTGATCCTTGTGCTGGCGGATCTGCGCCTCCAGCGGCGCCATCACCACCTTGAGCCACGCTTCGGCATCGACGTTGGCCGACTTGAAGCAGCCGCGCACGCGCGAAGCGATGGTATCGAAAAATTTTTCCATCAGCACCACGCGGCTGGTGGTGATCAGGGTGGCGGTGCCGAATTGCTTGTAATAGATCGCCTCGATATTGGCGATTTCGTCGCGGTAGGGCGCCAGCGAAAACGGCAGCGGCAGCGCCAGGCTCATGCCGTGTTCGCTGGCGAAGCGGCGCACCATCACGCCCATCATTTCGCTCACTTCGGCGGTTTTATGTTCGGCTGCATCCAGGCGGGCGCGGATGCGCTCGAAGTACTGGCGCACGGCTTCGCGCACGCCGAGGAAAAAGCGGCTGCGCTGCATTTGCTCGCGCACCAGGTCGATATCGTCGCGCACGATGTCCATGCCGATGCTGGTGTACAGCTCGGTGGACAGGCGGGTAAACACGGCGCGCGTGGCTTGCAGCTTGAACAGGCTGGCGTCGAACTCGCGCTTTTCCACGTCGATACGGCGCATCATGTGCTCGATCACGGTGCGGTTCTTGCCGCGCAGGCTGCGCAGTTCGTGCAACTGCTCGACAATGCCGCGCGCGCGGGCGGCAAGCATCGACGATTGCGCGGTACTGAGCGCCTGCAGATCGTCGCGCAGCTGGCGACGCACGATGTCCTGCTTGGCTGGAATCAGCTCGTCGAACAGGGCCGCTTCCAGCGCCGGCAAGCGGCTGCGCGCGAGCAGGGCGCCATCGCCGTTAATCTTGGCCACCAGCGCCTTTTGCGCCGAGACCGGGAATACCTGGCGCGGTTCGAGCGCCAGTACCTGTGCCACGCTGGCCTGCTGGCGCGCGATTTCTTCGCTGACCTCGGTTTCGCTGCGCAGCTCGTCCCACATGCTGTCGATCTTGTTCAGTACCACCATGCGGCCGGCGCCAGCGCCGATATGGTTGCGCCACACTTCGATGTCGCTGCGCGTCACGCCCGTGTCGGCGGCCAGGATGAACAGCACGGCATGGGCGTTGGGAATCAGGTTGAGCGTGAGTTCCGGCTCGGTGCCGATGGCGTTCAGGCCCGGCGTATCGAGGATCACCAGGCCCTGTTTCAACAGCGGGTGGGGGAAATTGATGATGGCGTGGCGCCACAGCGAAATCTCCACCGTGCCGTGCGCGTCCACCGCATCGCGCAGGTCGGGATCTTCGTCATCGTACAGGCCGTAACGCCGTGCTTCCTCGACCGGTGCGCGGCGTGTCATGCTCACCTGCTTGAACACTTCGTGCATGTGGGCGCCGGCATCGAGGTTGAGCGGCAGCACGGTCCAGGCGGCAGGCTGGTCGCGGTAATCGCCGGTGGAAAGGTTGTCGGCGCGGGTTTCGATCGGTAGCAGGCGCAGCGACGGCGCCAGCGCGGCATCGTACATCAGCTCGGTCGGGCACATGGTGGTGCGCCCGGCCGAGGACGGCAGGATGCGCTGGCCGTAGTCGGCAAAGAAGATGGCGTTGATCAGCTCGGACTTACCGCGCGAAAACTCCGCCACGAACGCCACCGACAGCTTGTCGTCGGCCAGCCGGGCCAGGGCGCGGACAATGCGCTGGGCCGTGGCGGCGTCGAGCAGGGCGGCCTCGGCCACCCACGCCTGGTAGTGCTCCAGCGCGGTGACCACGCCCTGGCGCCAGGCGCTGTAGTGCTCGAAATCGCTGACCATCATCGGCTGTGCCTCGTTGTTGACAGTTACTTTTGGCAATTCACGCAATAGAAAGTGGAACGCTGGCCCTGCTTGATCTGGCGCACCGGCGCCGCGCACACCTTGCACGGCACGCCTGCCCGATCATAGACGAAATATGTCTGCTGGAAGTAGCCTGACTGGCCATTAACGCTGATAAAGTCGCGCAAGGTACTGCCGCCCTGGATGATGGCCTCGGCCAGGATCTCGCGGATCGCCTGGGCCAGCTTTTCATAACGCGCCAGGCTGATGCGCCCGGCCGGGGTTTTCGGATTGATACCGGCCCGGAACAGGCTTTCCGACGCGTAGATATTGCCCACGCCCACCACGATATCGCCGGCCAGCAGCACCTGCTTGACCGGCGCGCTGCGGCCGCGCGTGCGGTCGTACAGCAGCTTGCCGGAAAAACCGTCTTCCAGCGGCTCCACGCCCAGCGCACGCAGCAGGATATGGCTGTCCAGTGCGCCGTCGGCGTCGTCATGCCACAGCACCGCGCCGAAGCGGCGCGGATCTTTCATGCGCAGCACTTGCGGGCCGTCCGGGCTGGCAACCACCAGGTCGAAATGGTCGTGCTTTTCCGGTTCGATGCCGACCGCCATCACCCGCAAATGGCCGGACATGCCCAGGTGGATGATCAGGGTGCCGTGCTCGAAATGCACGAGCAGGTATTTGCCGCGCCGGCCGGTGCTCAATACGGTGCGGCCGGCCAGCAGTTGCTGGAGTTGCTCGGGAAACGGCCAGCGCAGGCCGGCGCGGCGCAACACCACGTCCTGCACGGCGCGGCCTTCGAGATGGGGCGCGACGCCGCGCCGGGTGACTTCCACTTCTGGTAATTCTGGCATCTGCTGGGCAAACCTCTCATGAATGGGGGAGGAAACTGGGTACGTCCAATATTTGGTTACACTAGTCAAAAGACGCAAGCCCCGGCTTGCGCGTAAAATCGAAGCGACCCCGTACACCAGCCAGGATGTTCCCTTGAAAAACGCTTTCGCCATTGTAACCCTCTCCGCCTTGCTGTCGGCGTGCGCCACGCAGCCGCCAGCGCAGGCCGACGCTGCGCCAGCGCCTGCCGCCACCCCGGCGCCGGAGTCCGCCGCTACAGACAATTCCGACAAGCAAGCAGACACGACGGCAGCGGACGCCACGCTGCCCAACAACGCGCTCACCGGCGACATCCTGTACCGCATCACCAAGGCCGAGCTGGAATTCAAGCAGGGCGAGTGGCAGGGACCGTTCGTCACCATGATGTCGCTGGCCCAGCAAACCCGCGATCCGCGCCTGGCCAAGCGCGCTGCCGACATGGCGCTGGTGGCCAAACAGGGTAGCGAGGCGGTGGCCGCCATCCGCCTGTGGCGCACCCTGGCGCCGGACTCGGACGAAGCAGCACAGTATTTCCTCGGCTTTGCCATCGTCGGCAACGATCTGACCGAGGTTGAACCGATTTTTGCCAAACGCCTGGCGCAGGCCCAGGGGCCGGCGCGCGTGGTGGCCATGTTCCAGATGCAGCAGCTGTTGCTGCGCGCCCAGGACAAGGCTGCCGCGTTCGCCTTGCAGGAACGCGTGCTGGCGCCGTACGACAACCTGGTGGAAAGCCATCTGATCCTGGCGCAGGGCGCTTTTGCCCTCAACGACGCCGCCCGCGCCCGCGCCGAGGCCGACAAGGCCGCCGCCATCGAACCATCATCCGAACTGGCTGCCATGACCCAGGCCCAGGTGTCCGGCGACATCGACGTGGCGCTCAAGGTGCTCAATAACTTCCTCGACAAGTACCCGAAAGCGCGTGAAGCGCGGGCGGCGTTCGCCCGCGTGCTGATCGACGCCAAGCAGCCAGAGTCGGCGCGCCAGCAATTCCTGGTCTTGCTCAAGGACCAGCCCGACAACCTTGCCACGCTGTACGCGCTGGGTGTGATGGGCATGCAGAACAACGACCTGGCCGGCGCTGAAACCTACTTTACCCGCTTCGTGGGCGTGCTCGAGCAGCAACCCGACGACGAGCGCGACCCGAGCAAGGTGCTGATGATCCTGGCGCAACTGGCCGAGCAGCGCGGCGACGCCGACATCGCCATCAAGTGGCTCGACAAGGTCGATCGCAGCGACGAAAAACTGTACTTTGCCGCGCGCTTGAAGTGGGCGGTGCTGACCGCGCGCCAGGGCAAGTTAGAGGAAGCGCGCAAGGAACTGGCACAACTGACCGCCAACGGCGCCGACGAGCAGGCGCAAATCTTCCAGACCGACGCCCAGGTGCTGCGCGACGCCGGCGACACCACCACCGCCTTCATGGTGCTGCAAAACGCCATCAAGCGCTATCCCGACAATCCCGACCTGCTGTACGATTTTGCGCTCGGCGCCGAGAAAGTGGGGCAGGTGGAGCTGATGGAAACCGCACTGCGCCAGGTGATGATTGCCGCGCCCGATAACCAGCACGCCTACAACGCGCTCGGCTACTCGCTGGCCGAGCGCAACGAGCGCCTGCCTGAAGCGTACGCGCTGGTCGAGCAAGCCCTGAAAATGGCGCCTGGCGATCCGTTCATCATGGACAGCATGGGTTGGGTACAATTCCGCATGGGCAACCTGGACGAAGCGGAAAACTACCTGCGCCGCGCCTACGCCGTGCGCAGCGATCCCGAGATTGCCGTGCACCTCGGTGAAGTACTGTTCGCCAAGGGAAATGTCGAAGGCGCCCGCAAGCTGTGGCAGGAAGCCCATGGCAAGGATCCGAAAAACGACGCGCTCAAAAGCACGCTGGCGCGCCTCAACCAGAGCCTGAAGACCGATCAGGCCAACTAGAAACCACTTCAACGATGACTTTTACCCTTTTTCGCCGTGCCGCACCGGTGCTGGCCTTCGCTGCCGCACTGTCGGTGCTGGCCGGCTGCGCTTCCGTGCCGCGCTCGGCCGCCACAGTTGCCAGTTACCAGGACGCGATCGAACTCAACGGCCGCATTGCCATCAGCTTTATCCGCGATGGCAAGAAGGAAGCCATGAACGGCAACTTCAACTGGCAGCAAACCCCGTCCCGTACCGATGTCAGCCTGAACTCGCCCACCGGCCAGACCGTGGCCCGCATCAGCGTGACCGATCAGGCCGCCACCCTGCAGCAAAGCGGCCAGCCGCTGCGCACCGCGCCAGACCTCGACAGTCTCACGCACCAGGCGCTGGGCTGGACCCTGCCCGTGGGCGGCCTGCGCGACTGGCTGCAAGGCTATGCCACCGACGCCGACGGCAAGCGCTTCACCGCCTCGCCGGCCAACGACAGCGTGGTCACGCGCGACGGCTGGAAGATCGACTACCTGGGCTGGCATGACGAAGCGGCCGCCGTGCCCAAGCCGCGCCGCATCGACGTCACGCGCCTGACGCTGGGCCAGCAGGTCGATGAGCTGTCGTTCCGCATCGTGCTCGATGCGCCAGCGTCATGAACCGTCTGCTCAATTGCCCGGCTCCCGCCAAGCTCAACCTGTTCCTGCACGTGAACGGCCGCCGCGCCGATGGCTATCACTTGCTGCAAACCGTGTTCCAGCTGGTCGATCACGGCGACACCCTGCATTTCACCCTGAGGGGCGATACCGCGCTGCGCCGCGTGACGGAGCTGGCCGGGGTGCCGGAAGAGAGCGACCTGGTCATCCGCGCCGCCAGGCTGTTGCAGGCCGAAGTACAGCGCCGTACCGGCGCCTTGCCGCGCGGTGTCGATATCGCCATCGACAAGGTGCTGCCGATGGGCGGCGGCCTCGGTGGCGGCTCGTCCGACGCGGCCACCACGCTCATGGCCCTGAACGCCTTGTGGCATGCCGGCCTGAACCAGCAGGAACTGATGGCGCTGGGCTTGCCGCTGGGCGCTGACATCCCGTTTTTCATCTTTGGCCAGACCGCGTTTGCCGAAGGCGTGGGCGAAGAATTGCAGGCGGTGGAGGCGCCGCAGTGTTGGTACATCGTCATCGAGCCAGGCGTGCAAGTGCCGACCCCGGCAATTTTTTCGTCAGAACGTTTGACAAGAGACACGCCGGTCATTAAGATAACGGACTTTTCCAGGCACCTTGAAAATCAAAACGATTCAAAGGGATTTGGTAGAAACGATTTACAACAAGTGGCAATGGAGTTGTTCCCGCCGGTGGCAGAAGCGGTAGAATGGCTCAGTGCTTACGGTGAGTCCAGGATGACTGGCTCCGGTGCTTGTGTGTTTAGCGCGGTGGCAACAGAATCAGAAGCCGATGCGGTGCTTTTAAAAGCGCCAGCAAAGTGGAAAGTCTGGAAAGCCCAGTCGCTGAAACAGCATCCGATCATCGACATGTTGTGAGTGAGAAAAAAGATTTTGCTTCTCGTGAAAATGGCTGTATAATATTGGCCTGTAGCGACAAGTAGCAAGTTGCGTAGGGGAATCGCCAAGCTGGTTAAGGCACTGGATTTTGATTCCAGCATACCAAGGTTCGAATCCTTGTTCCCCTGCCATTCGTTTTATCTGGAACCGTCGAGGCACTAGTCTCCGGCCAGGTCAAGCAAAAATGCCGGCGTCCAGCGCGTCGCATTCAACTGTACAGCGCTTCGCGATCAACGTCAGTTGCGCAAGCGATCTTCAAAAATTTCTTCTACTATCTCTGGGACTCCTAATGGCTTACGAAAACCTGATGGTTTTTACCGGCAACGCTAATCCTGCGTTGGCAGAAGGAGTCGCTAAAAATCTCGGTATTCCCCTCGGCAAAGCCAATGTTTCGAAATTCTCGGACGGCGAAGTCATGGTCGAGATTAACGAAAACGTGCGTGGTAAAGACGTCTTCGTGCTGCAGTCGACTTGCCAACCGACCAACGACAACCTGATGGAACTGATCCTGATGGTCGATGCGCTCAAGCGCGCGTCCGCTGGCCGTATCACCGCCGCCATTCCTTACTTTGGTTATGCCCGTCAAGATCGTCGCCCCCGTTCGGCGCGCGTTGCGATCTCGGCCAAGGTCATCGCCAACATGCTGGAAAAAGCCGGTGTCGAGCGCGTCCTGATCATGGACTTGCACGCCGATCAAATCCAGGGCTTCTTCGATATCCCGGTGGACAATATCTACGCGTCGCCGATCCTGCTGGGCGACCTGCAGAAAAAGAACAACGAAGACTTGCTGGTGGTGTCCCCGGACGTCGGCGGCGTGGTCCGTGCCCGTGCGCTGGCCAAGCGCCTCGGTTGCGACCTGGCCATCATCGACAAGCGTCGTCCGAAAGCCAACGTTTCCGAAGTGATGAACATCATCGGTGAAGTCGAAGGCCGCAACTGCGTGATCATGGATGACATGGTCGATACCGCCGGCACCCTGGTCAAAGCTGCCGAAGTATTGAAAGAGCGCGGCGCCAAGAAAGTCGTGGCGTATTGCACCCACGCTGTGCTGTCGGGCCCGGCAATCGAGCGCATTACCAATTCGTCGCTGGACGAGCTGGTCGTGACCGACACGATTCCCCTGTCCGACGCAGCCAAGGCTTGCGGCAAGATCCGTCAACTGACGTGCGCGCCGCTGCTGGCCGAGACGTTCAAACGCATCATCAAGGGCGATTCCGTGATTTCGCTCTTCATCGACTAAGCCACGGCTCAGCGATCAGTTTTACTGGCGGCGCACCCGGTTTCACCGGTTGCGCCGTTGTGGTTTTCCCGCTTTCCCGATTTCATGAGCGTTTTGCGCTCATTTTCGAAGCACCCTGGTCGCGGGGGCTTCATAACACGGGGCGCAAGCCCTGTAATTTTTGGAGTATCACATGAAAGTTGTTGCATTCAAACGCGAATTGCAAGGTTCCGGAGCGAGCCGCCGCCTGCGTAATTCGGGCCAAACCCCTGGCATCATCTACGGTGGCACCGAAGCCCCAGTAACCATCTCGCTGGATCACAATGCCCTGTACCACGCGCTGAAAAAAGAAGCGTTCCACTCGTCGATCCTGGATCTGGAAATCGACGGTAAAGTACAAAAAGTGCTGCTGCGCGACTTCCAAGTCCACGCATTCAAGCAACTGGTTCTGCACGCTGATTTCCAGCGCGTGACCGCTTCGGAAAAACTGCACGTGAAAGTTGCGCTGCACTTCGAAAACGCCGACATCTCGCCAGCAGTCAAACTGCACGGCGCGACCATCAGCCACGTGCTGAACGAAATCGAAATCGAATGCCTGCCAGCAGACCTGCCAGAATTCATCACCGTTGACCTGACCAACGTTGACGTCGGAACCTCGGTCCACGTGGCTGACCTGGCCCTGCCAAAAGGCGTGACCGCAGTTACCCACGGTAACGACCTGACCGTTGCTACCGCATCGGTACCAGCTGGTCAAGTTGCTGCTGAAGCTGCTGCTGAAGAGCCTAAGAAGTAATTCTTGACGCTTTACGCGTCATGGAAACCCTGCCAGCGTTCGTGCTGGCGGGGTTTTTTTTCGTTTGCGCGATAATCCCGCTTATTTGACTGAACACTATGCCCATCCGCCTCATCGTCGGCCTCGGCAATCCCGGCGCCGAATACGAACAAACCCGCCACAACGCCGGCTTCTGGCTGGTGGACAACCTCGCCAACAGCAGCGGCGCCCGCCTGCAGCGCGAGACCAAGTACAACGCGCTGATGGCCAAGACCTCGATCTCGGGCCAGGAAGTGTACCTGCTCGAACCGCAGACCTATATGAACCGCTCGGGCCAGTCGGTGGGCGGACTGTGCCGCTTCTTCAAGATCAACCCCGACGAAGTGCTGGTCGTGCACGACGAGCTGGACCTGATGCCCGGCATTGCGCGTCTGAAAAGAGGCGGTTCGGCCGGCGGCCATAACGGCTTGAAAGACATCACCGCTGCGCTTGGCACGCAGGACTACTGGCGTTTGCGCCTCGGCATCGGCCACCCGCGCAGCTTGAGCTTGCAACAGCAGGTGGCCGATTTCGTGCTGCACCGTCCGCGCCGCGAAGACCAGGACCTGATCGAGCAGGCGATCGATAAATCGTTGCTGGTCATGCCGTCCATTATCGAGGGCAAGTTCGACGCGGCCACCATGAAGTTGCATACGGCCTAAGCTGCGATGGTATGCTGGAGGAATCTTTCTCCAGATGAGGACACCATCGATGACGCTCCGCCCGCTTGCCGCCTTGTTCGCTTCCATGCTGGTGTTGCCAGCCTTCGCCCAGGATAACGGCGCGGTCGCCGCTAAAATCGACGCCATGTATCCCAAGCTCGATGCGATCTACAAGGACTTGCACGCCCATCCCGAACTGGCGTTCCAGGAAGTGCGCACGGCTGCCAAGCTGGCGGCCGAGATGCGCGCGATCGGCTTCGAGGTCACGGAAAAGGTGGGCAAGACCGGCATCGTCGCCATTTACAAGAATGGCCCCGGCCCGACCGTGCTGGTGCGTACCGAGATGGACGGCTTGCCGATGGAAGAAAAATCGGGCTTCGACTATTCCAGCAAGGCCCACGCCCAGCTCGACGGCAAGGACACCATGGTGGCCCACAGCTGCGGCCACGACGTCCACATGGCGGCTTGGCTGGCCACGGCGCGCACGCTGGTGGCGCTCAAATCCCAGTGGAAGGGTACCTTGATGTTCATCGGCCAGCCGGCGGAGGAAATCGTCTCGGGCGCCAAGGCCATGATCAATGACGGCCTGTTTACTCGTTTCGGCAAGCCGGACTACGCGTTCGCGCTGCACTCGTGGCCGCACGCCTACGGCACCATCGGCTATAACAGCGGGCCGGTGTCGTCGAACTCGGACGCCATCGAAATCACTTTTAAAGGCCGGGGCGGCCATGGCTCGGCGCCGGACAAGGCGGTCGATCCGGTGATGATCGCCGCGCGCTTCGTGGTCGATGTGCAGACCGTGATCAGCCGCGAAAAAGATCCCAAGGAATTCGGCGTGGTGACCATCGGCGCCATCAACGGCGGCAGTGTGGGCAACATCATTCCCGACAGCGTCAAGGTGCGCGGCACCATCCGCAGTTACACCCCGCAAGTGCGCGAGAAAATCCTGGCCGGCGTGCGCCGCACGGCGATTGCCTCGGCCGCCATGGCCGATGCGCCCGCGCCGGACGTGGAACTGATTCCGGGCGGCGCGGCCATCATCAACGATGAAAAACTGGTGGCGCGCACCGAGGGCGTGTTGAAACAGGCGTTCGGCGACGACAAGGTCTGGCGCATGCCGGCCATGACCGCCAGCGAAGATTTCTCGCAGTTCGCCAACGCCGGCATTCCGGCCATGTTCTTCTTTACCGGCGTATATTCGCCGGAAGCGGTGGCCGAGGCCGAAAAGCCGGGCGGCAAGCCGATCGCCTTCAACCATTCGCCGTACTACGCGCCGGTGCCGGAGCCGTCCATCAAGACCGCCGCCCGCGCCATGACGCTCGCCGTCATCAACGTGATGGCCAAGTAGACAGTACGAATGTACGGCGAGGCGCTGCAACGCCGCTATGGAGGTTTTTCAGGCTTGAGGTTTCTGGCGCAGCAGGCGCCAGACCATAAATGCCAGCACGCCAGTCCCCAGCAACAGCGTCCCCCACAACACCAGCAGCCGGGTGCGTGCGCCGGCATCGTCGTCGTGCGGCGCCGCCCCCGCGCCTTGCTGCGCGATGGCCGGCCCGGCGGTAGCTCGGTCGAGCTGGCGCAATTCCACGTCACTGAAACCCGGCGCCACCTGTGCCACAGGACGGCTGGTGGCAGGCGCGCGGTCGCGTCCCACCGCCAGCGTGTACGGCGGGTTGCCGCTGGCCAAAAACACCAGCGTGGCCGGTTGCCAGCCCACCTTCAATACCGGCTTGACTGTCACTGCCGCCTCGGTGCGCAGCACCCAGTGCGGCGCTTGCCGTGGCGTCACGGCCAGATCGCCTGAGCTGCGCGCCTGGCCATCCTGCGTGATGCGATAAAAAGTGGTGTTGACGATGGGCTCGAAGCGACGGGTGGCCGCGCCGGCCTGGCGTGTGGGCACGGTGTCGTACACGCCCAGTTGCGCGGGCAGTACGACATTGGTCTCGCTGAACTGCACGCCGATGGTGGCAGGCGCAATAGCCGGCGGCATGGCGTACACCAGGTCTTGCGGCCGGTCGCCGGTGCCGGGTTGCAGCAGCAACTGCTCATTCGGCACGGCGGTGCTGGTGCGCACCGGTTGTTCGGCCACGATGGCGGAAAAGAGCAGCGGCGTGCCGCTGCGCCAGGTCAGGCGCGCGTAGCGGAATGGTCTGGCTTCAAAGGTCAGCCGGTCGTTGGCCAGGGTTTGCTGATCCTGATTGACCAGCCAGTTCAGCTCGGCTGCGCCAACGGCATCCCAGCGCTTCAAGTCGTTGCTTGTTTCCAGCCAGACCTGGGCGCTGTAGTCGCGCTGGTCCGGCGGCAGGGTGAAGCGCAGCGCGTCAACTGCCGGCGCCGCAGTTGTTTGTGATGCGGGCGGCTTGCCGAGATCGAGTATCAATCCCGTCAGGCGCGTGGACCCGGCCGCAGCGTCCTGGCCGCCTTGCTCAGGACGCACCTTGACCGACACCAGTCGGCCATCGGGCGCGGTGCTGACATCGAGGTCGAGCTGCGACGACTGGTTACCAGCCGCCGCCATCAGCGGAAAGATCGTCAGTGGCAAGTCCTTGTGGCCGATGTTGTCTGCCGCCACCGGTTCCTGCAACGCGAACGGTTGCGGTACGCCGTTGGCGTCGAATACGCGCACATCGTCGAGCAGAGGAGAGCGCGCATGCAGGTAGACATCGCGTGGCAGGCGCAGTTGCAGCACACCCTGCTTTGCGCTGGAGGCCAGCGGCAGCAGGTGCGTGTAATCGCCGGGCCTGTCGCTTGCGGGTTCACTGGCGGCCATGGCAATGGCGCTGGCCAGGCAGGCGGCGCCGATCAGGAATGTTTTCATGCCGTCACTGCCTGTGGTTCTGCTGGTTCGGACTGGGGGAAGGGCGCCAGGTAGCCGATGCCCACCATCAGCGCACCCACGCCGAGGAACGAGACGATGCGCTCCACGCCGCCGATATTGGACAAGTCCACCAGGAACAGCTTGATTACCACCAGCCCCAGCAGCGCCGCGCCGACAATCCAGACGCGGCGCATGGCGCGCCGCGCCGCGTAGCGCATCAGCAGCAGCGCTGTCACGCTCCATACCAGCGACAGCATCGCTTGCACGAACTGCGACGCGAACATGCTGGCGAACTCGTACGGCACATCGAGGTAGTGCGAGACCGTGCGCAGCAACGCGAGGTTGAACCATATATAGCCGAGCAGTGCAATGGCCAGCGGCAGCGGCGCTATCCAGCCGGCCGGCCAGCCCGCCGGACCACGCGCCGGCGGCGCTTGCAGGCGGTGGCAGGCCAGCAGCAACAGCAAGGCGAAGCAGGTACTGAGGTCGAGCGGATTGAGCAGCGGCAGATAGGGCAGCGGCGCCATGGCGCCATCCTGCGTCAGGTTCCATGCGCCGACCAGCAGCGCCGACCAGGCGCACCCTGCCGGGATCAGGCGGCTGCGGTACCAGGGCGCGATCGGCGCCACCGGCCAGGCGTCCTGGCGGGTGCGTTGCATCAGCCAGGCGATGGCCGCCATCATCAGCCACGACGGCACGAAGCGCGCCCAGCTGGCGCTGGTGCCCCAGTCGGCAATCAAGGCCTCGTGGCCGGCGCCGGTTAGCCACCGGCCAATCAGGTAGGCGACGACCGGCCAGATCATCAGCCACGGACCTGCGGTGCGAACGGTGTGGAGCACGCGCAGCGCGAATGGCCGCAGCGCCCAGCCTTGCCGCGGCCACGCCGCCAGCAGCCATTCGCCGGTTAGCCACAGCGCGGCAAAGGTAATCCAGGCTTCGACGCGCGGCAGGCGTGATGCGTTGTCGTACAGGTCCACCAGCATCAGCAACGTGGCGCCGGTGAGCGCCGGCCACACGATCGCGGCAAACCACCGCAGGGACGGCCAGCGCAGGCGGTGCGCAAACCGGACTGCCGCCAAAGCAGTGGCCGCCAGCAGCAAGCTGTAGGCGCACCACTGCACACTGGCATCGAACCCGTATTCGGTCGGATATCGTTGCGGGAACAGGCCGGCATAGTGGCCGGCCAGCCAGCTTGCCAGGTTTGGCGCCGCCAGGCAGAACCACCACAGGGCCGACCAGATCAGCGTCAACCGGTAAATCGCGGCGAGGTCGGTCGTGCTGGTGCTTGCCTCGCGGCGGCGCCACAGCGCCCAGCTGCTGAACAGCGCTGCGCCGACGATCATCAGGGCGCCAAGCAGGGGGCGCTCCAGCAGCGATGGCGCGGCGCCGGGGCCATACCAGCCGGAAACCATCAGTTGCAGCAGCTTGAACCCCGCCACTGCCTGCACCGCTAGCGCGATACCGCCAGCCAGCGGCCAGGCCATCTTGCGGGCAACCAGGTACAGGCCAATTACAGCGATCATGGCGCTGCCGACCAGCAGCGTGCCCTGGCGGTTTTCCGTCACCCGCAGCAGGATTTCGGTCCAGGCGCCCGCCACCAGCCATACCGTGGCAAACACCAGGAACACCCCGGCCAGCAAGGCGAAACTGTCGTTGTCCGCGGCGGCCATGTGAGCGCGAAAGCGCGTGGCCATCAGGAAGGCGGTCGCAGCCAGCAGCAGGAAGCCCAGCCACAGGTTGGCGTCGAGCGCGCCAACCGGCGACAGGCCGGTGGCCGAGCCGATGAACGAGACCCAGGCGCCGGCCTGTACCAGCAGCCCGAACGTCCACGCCAGCCTTTGTTGCTGGCGCAGGCCGATCCAGACGATGCCGGCGCCTTCCAGCGCCCAGGCGGCGGACGTCCAGCGGCCGTCGAGCGCGAACGGGATGGCCAGCGTGCCGAACACGATGCCCAGCGCCAGGAACGAATCGGCCAGCAAGGCATAGCGCTGCGCGTGCTGCTGGCGGCGCAGCACGGTGGCCAGCGCCACGTAAAACAAGCCCAGCGCCAGGGCGGAATAGGCGACGCCGAAGTCGAAGCCGCTTACCAGGCTGAACTGCAAGCCAAAGGCCAGCATCGGCGTGCCGAACACCAGTGTGCCGTCCACGTAGTGCTTGAGCCGCACCGACTGCTGGCGCGCATACGCCAGCGGGATCGACACGTAAAAGGCAAAGAACAGCAGCAGGAACAACTGCACCGACAGGTAGTTCTCTGGCGCGTAGCGCAGCACGCCCCAGGCAGTGGCGATGCTGAAGGTGAAGGCAAAGCCCAGCAGGTTGAGCGGCCGCCACGACCGCAGCAGCGCCAGGGCCAGCACGCCGCCATTTAGCAGCGCATAGTACGAAAACAGGCCGATATGGCTGCCGCCGCCGCTGGACGCCAGGATCGGCGTGGCAAAGCCGCCGGCAATACCGAAGATGGCCAGCCACATGGCGTTTTGCAGTACCGCCAGCAGGCAGGTGAACACGGTCAATACCAGCAGCAGTGCAAAGGCCAATCCACCGGGAATCAGGTGGTAGACGCGGAAGGCGCCGAAAGTGACCAGCATCAGCACCGCCAGCGCCGCGCCCTGGACCGGCAGGCTGATCGCCGGCCGTTTGATGCGGATGCGCCAGCCCCAGGCCAGCACTGCCAGGTCGGCCAGCACGATGGCCGCCAGGCGCAGTTCGATCGGCAGCGTGACGCGCGCTGCCGTGTATTTGAGCAGGAAGCTGACGCCGATGAACAGGATCAGCAGGCCGAGCTTGGCCACGAGGTTGCCGCCGAACAGCCAGGCTTTGGCCGTGACCAGCCATTGCGGTGGCTGCTGCGGGGCGCGCGCAGCAGGTGGGACGAAGACGGGAGGGGGAGCAGTGGGTGTGATGGCGGGCCGCTCGGCTGCAGCCGGGGCTGGTACGGGGCGTGCCGTTGGCGTCGGCACAGGTATCGGTAACGGTACTGCGGCCTGTGCTGCAACCGGCGCCAGTATTGGTGCAGGCTCTGTGGCCGGCGGTGAAGTGGGTGGTGGTGATACTGTAGCCGATGCTGGCGCAGTTGCCGGCACCGAGGCTGGCACCGCCAAGGTTTGCGGCTGGCGTGGCGCCGGTGGCGCTAGCACCGCCTCCGGCGGCGCCATGGCCGGCTGCTGAGCGGGGAGGTGGCCGCCGCGCAAGGCAACGACCTCCTCGCGCAATTCATCGATCAGCTTGCGCAAATAGCGCGCTTCGCCACGTGCGCGCCAGGCGATATTAAACGTTACCAGGCCAAAAACAAGCAGAACAAGTTCCATGAAGCCTCCGCAGGATAGCCTTGCAAAATATCACAAATGCAAGACTGTCCATGCGGAAAGAATCAAAGTATTGTTTGCTGCGACGAAACGTCCTTGTCGCTTAGCCGTCGGCGCGCAGATTGCCGTTAACGATGCGCACGCGGTCGCCTTCACGCCAATTCGGTTGCTCGGTCTGGATGATGTTCTGCGTCTTGCCGTTCTCGAGGCGTACCGCGATGGTATAGGTACGGGTGCCTTTCACCCGGCCTTCGACCTGGTTGCCGGCCACCGCGCCACCGATGGCGCCAGCCACGGTCGCGAGCTTGCGGCCGTTGCCGTCGCCCACCTGGTTGCCCAGCAAGCCGCCCAGCAGGGCGCCGCCGACCGCGCCCACGCCGCTGCCTTCGGCGCGCTGGTCCACCGAGGTAATCGATTCGATCACGCCGCAGCTGTTGCAGACGGCCTGTGCGGCTTTCTCGGGGGCAGGGGTGGGCTTGACCACCGGTGGCTTTTCCCGCACCGGTTCGCGCTGAGCCTGGCGCACTGGTTCACGGACCGGTTCGCGCACGGTTTCACGCGCTGGCGCCACCACGGGCGCTGCGATCGGGGCCGGTACGGGCGGCGTCGAGGCAGCCTGTTGCTCGATGACAGGGGGAACATTGGCGGCCAGCGGTACCTCGGGGGTCTGGCTGTTGGAGGAAGGCAGCCAGCCCATCATGGCGGCCACGCCGACACCGCTGACCAGGACGACTGCGCCGGCGGCGGCGAGAACCATCGGGTGCAGCGAGGATTTGTTGGTATTGTTATTCATGGTAAGACCTTTCCTGAGTGATTGCCTGACGTAGACACTGTACACACAACTAACGCGCACCGGCGCCATTGGTATGACCCGGATTTCGTATCAAATGTAAGCAATTGTTCCCAAAAATCATGAGTTCGACCGTGCGGCGGGCGCGGTTTTTTTGAACCTCGGAGGCGGGGGAGGTACAATAGACCCCTTGAACTTAAAAAACGCCATTCAGGCCGTTTTCACCAGCCGCTTGCCGGCGCTATGATTATTAAAGGTTTTCCATGAGTCTCCAATGCGGCATCGTCGGCCTGCCTAACGTCGGCAAGTCCACCCTGTTCAACGCCCTGACCAAAGCGGGCATCCCGGCCGAAAACTACCCGTTCTGCACCATCGAGCCGAACGTCGGCGTGGTGGAAGTTCCCGATCCGCGCATGGCTGCGCTGGCCGAGATCGTCAAGCCGGAACGCATGGTCAACGCCATCGTCGAATTCGTCGACATCGCCGGCCTGGTCGCTGGCGCCTCGCAGGGCGAGGGCCTGGGCAACCAGTTCCTGTCGCACATCCGCGAAACCGACGCCATCGTCAACGTGGTGCGCTGCTTCGAAGACGACAACGTGATCCACGTTTCCGGCAAGGTCAGCCCGCTCGACGATATCGAAGTCATCCAGACCGAGCTGGCGCTGGCCGACCTGGGCACCGTGGAAAAAGCCATCCACCGCGAAAACAAGAAATCGCGCTCGGGCGACAAGGACGCCGCCAAGCTGCTGGCCATCATGGAGCGCATCGTGCCGCACCTGAACGAAGCCAAGCCGGTGCGCGCCATGGGCCTCGATGCCGACGAAATGGCCCTGATCAAGCCGCTGTGCCTGATCACCGCCAAGCCGGCCATGTACGTGGCCAACGTGTCCGACAGCGGCTTTACCAACAACCCGCTGCTGGACCAACTGACCGCCTACGCCAAAACCCAGAACGCTCCGATCGTGGCCATCTGCGCCTCGATCGAAGCGGAAATCGCCGACCTGGACGACGCCGACAAGACCGAGTTCCTGGCCGACATGGGCATGCAAGAGCCAGGCCTCGACCGCCTGATCCGCGCCGCCTACAACCTGCTGGGCCTGCAAACCTACTTTACCGCCGGTGTGAAGGAAGTGCGCGCCTGGACCATCCGCGTGGGCGACACCGCGCCGCAAGCAGCTGGTGTGATCCACACCGACTTCGAACGCGGCTTCATCCGCGCGCAAACCATCGCCTACGACGACTACATCCAGTACAAGGGTGAAGCCGGCGCCAAGGAAGCAGGCAAGATGCGCGCCGAGGGCAAGGAATACGTGGTCAAGGATGGGGATGTACTGAACTTCCTGTTCAACGTCTGATCGAACGGAACCGAGGAGCCCTGCTGATGCGGGGCTTTTTTGTATCTGTCATTGCTATTTCGAACGTTCCACTGCCCGGTAATACCCGATCTTGTCCTCCAGCGCCTGCACCGACAGGCGCATCGCGTCCATTTCCGCCAGCACGTCCTGCAGGTGCGTTTCCAGCATCCGCCGCCGGTCAGGCACGGTGTTGTCGCCTGCTGCGCGCAGGGTGGCGAACGCTTTCATCCGGCTGATCGGCATACGCGTGGTGCGCAGGCGCAGCAGGAAGTCGATCCATGCCAGGTCTGCCGCCGCATAGCGCCGCTGGCCCCCCTCGGCGCGACCCACCGGGGCGATCAGTCCGATCCGTTCGTAATAGCGCAGCGTGTGGGCGGTCAGCCCGGTGCGCCTGGCGACTTCGTCGATGCTGAGGTGGGATGCCATGGGCCGCTCCTGGTGGATGTCATTTTGTTGCAGTGATTTTAACCCCGCGCCTGTCGAATACTTCGCGTGCGGCGCTGATGCCATTCAGGGCACTGGGGAATCCTGCATACACGGCCATCTGGATGATGACTTCGATGATCTCTTCCGGCGTGCAGCCGACGTTGAGTGCACCTTCGATATGGACCTTCAATTGCGACTGCGCATTGCCCAGCGCGGTCAGGGCGGAAATGGTGGCAAGTTCGCGCGTGCGCAGCGACAGGACAGGGCGCGAGAACACGTCGCCATAGGCAAAATCGACGATCCAGTGACCCAGCTCGGGCGACAGGTCGCGCAACGAGTCCACCACTGTCGTCCCTGCGCTGCCGGTGATGGCGGCAATGGTGTGTTCGCCTCGCACGCGACGTTCATCGCGTTGCTCCTGGGCGCTGGCGGCAGTCGTGGAGACGATGCCGGCCAGCAACAGGGTTTTCGGAAACAGCATGGTCATGAGTGCCATTGGTATGCTCCTGGTTGGTCGATGAGAAAGTTCTCAAGCACAGGCTAATACTTCGAGCGCACTCCAAGTCAAGCGCTCACCATGGATCGAGCCGCCAACCGTTTTCGTCAGCCGATAGCCGGTCGGTCAGCGCCAGGTTGTCCAGGAAAGCATCGTCGTGCGACACCACCACCAGCGCGCCCCGGTAGCTGCGCAGCATGGTTTCCAGCGCCTGCAGCGACGGCAGGTCGAGGTGGTTGCCGGGTTCGTCGAGCAGCAGCAGTTGCGCCGGGGGATCGGCGTACAGCACGCAGGCCAGTGCCGCCTTCAAGCGTTCGCCGCCGCTGAGCATGCCGCTGGGAGCGATGATATTTTGCGCACCGAGCCCCAACTGTGCCAGCCAGGTGCGCAAGGTGCCTTCCGCTACAACGCGGTTGGCTGCCATCAGGTGTTCGAGCACGGTGCGCGCCGGATCCAGATCGGCCAGGCGCTGATCGAGGTACACGCAGGTATCGGCCACCTGGCAACTGCCTGCCAGCGGCGCGATGCGGCCGGCCATCACTTGCAGCAGGGTTGACTTGCCGCAGCCGTTGGGGCCGATCACGCCCACGCGCTGCCCGGCGCTCAAGCCGAGCGTGATATGGCGCGTGGCCGCCGGCACGAATGGCAGCGCCACCGCGTCGAGCTGCACCACGCGCCGTCGCGTCCCACGCACTGCGGGCAGCGCGTGCAGCACGATCTCCGCCTCGTCCCGCACCTGCTGCGCGGCAGCGCGCACCCGTTCCGATAGATGTTCACGCGCGGTATCCTGTTGCTGGCGCAATTTACCGGCCGAGCTTTCGCTGCGTTCCTTCTGCCGGCCCAGCAGGATCCTGGCCTGGTTGGCTTCCTTGCCCTGGCGTGCGCCCCTGGCTTGGCGCTGGTCCTGGCGTTCGCGCTGGGTGCGCATCGCCTGCTCTTCTCGCTGGCGTTCGAGCTTGCGCTGGTCGAGCTGGTCGAGTGCGCTTTGGTGCGCCTGCGCGCGGGCGGCAGCATAAAAACTGTAGTTGCCGCCATAGCTGCGCAAGCCCTGCGGCGACAGCTCGACGATGCGCGCCATGGTATCGAGCAACTGGCGGTCGTGGCTGACCACCAGTAGGCCGCGTGGCCAGCGCTGCAATTGGGCGATCAGCGCTTGCCGGTGGTGGCGGTCGAGATGGTTGCTCGGTTCGTCGAGGAGCAGGAAATCGGCGCCGGAAACCATGGCGCCGGCCAGGGCCACGCGCATGGCTTCACCGCCGCTCAGAGCGCTTGCCGGGGTGTTGGCGTCGTGGCGGTCCAGGCCGCTGCGGTCGAGTTCCTGTTGCAGCAATTGCGGCAAATCCCAGCGGTCGCCCACCAGGTCGAAATCTTCCACCGCCACGCTGCCGGCCTCGATGCGGGCCAGCGCATCAAGTTCGGCGCGCACGCCGGCCAGGTCGGCGATGGTGGCGCCGGGCGCGGGGGCCACCTGCTGGGCCAGGTAATACACGGAACCGTGGCGCACGCAGCGCCCGGAGGCGGGCGCCAGCTGGCCGGCCAGGATGCGCGCGAGCACGGTCTTGCCGGCGCCGTTGCGCCCGACCAGGCCGGTTGCCTGCTGGTCGAGTTGTTCATGCAGATCGGAAAACAGCAGGCTGCCGTCGGGCAGGCTGTACGTCACGCCATCGAGCGTGATGTGCGGGGTCGAAAGTTGCGTCATACGTCACTCCAATAGATGCCAGGAACTCCCGGTGGAAAGGGGAGCAGTGGAGACTGGCCGTCAAGAAGACGGCGGCATCAATGGCGCATCGGACGAGTACCTCGGTGATTGGGAAGAGCGCTCATTATAGAACAGGGCATGGATCAGTACATGGAGGGCAAGGCGTTGTTGGGTATAATCGTCGGATTAGCCGACCGCCGGACCACGCGTTTGTTCCCCCGCATCACTCTTCACTAGAAAATATTCCTCATGGCATCTTCCAACGATAACGTCAGCATGGCGCTGTTCTGCGATTTTGAAAACGTCGCGCTCGGTGTACGCGACGCCAACTACGACAAGTTCGACATCAAGCCGGTGCTGGAACGTCTGCTGCTCAAGGGCAGCATCGTGGTCAAGAAAGCGTATTGCGACTGGGATCGCTACAAGGGCTTCAAGGCGCCCATGCACGAGGCCAACTTCGAGCTGATCGAAATCCCGCACGTGCGCCAGTCCGGCAAGAACTCGGCCGACATCCGCATGGTGGTCGATGCGCTCGACCTGTGCTATACCAAGTCGCACGTGGATACTTTTGTGATCATCTCGGGCGACTCCGACTTTTCGCCGCTGGTGTCCAAGCTGCGCGAGAACGCCAAGAAGGTTATCGGCGTGGGCGTCAAGCAATCGACGTCCGACCTGCTGGTGGCCAACTGCGACGAATTCATTTTCTACGACGACCTGGTGCGCGAGAGCCGCCGTGCCCGCCGCGATGCAGGCGAGGCCAAGCCTGCCGTCAAGCGCTCGCCGGAAGAAGAAAACGCCCGCCGCGACGAAATGGAAAAGCGCCGCGACCAGGCCGTGGAAATCGCCGTCAACACCTTCGAAGCCCTGGTGCTCGAGCGTGGCGACAGCGGCAAGATCTGGGCATCGGTACTGAAGGAAGCGATCAAGCGCCGCAAGCCGGACTTCAGCGAGTCGTACTACGGCTTCCGCACCTTCGGCAACCTGATCGAGGAATGCAAGGCGCGCGGCCTGCTGGAATTCGGCCGCGACGAAAAGTCGGGCGCCTACGTCTACCGCAGTAGCGGCGCGCAAAACAGCTCGGCCCAGGCGCGTGCGGAAGGCCAGTCCGGCGAGAGCAGCCACAACGGCCAGAACGAGAACGGCGGCAACGACGCGCCGGAGCAGGGCAACGAATCGCGCCGCAGCCGCAACCGTGGCCGCACGGCCGCCGAACGCTTTGCCGAACGCCAGGCCGAGCGCCATGGCCGCCAGGGCCAGGCCCGTCCCGGCCCGGCTGACGACAACCCGGGCGCAATCGCGATTGCCATCGACACCACGCCGGAAACCGACGCCATTGCGCCTGCCGAACCACTGGCAGAACTGGCTGACGCTGCGCAAGCGGCTGCCAATGCCGGCATCGCTGCTGCACCGGCAGCCAATAACGACCGCGATGGCAACCGCAATCGCAACCGTGGCGGCCGCGACCGCAACAACCGCAATGAGCGAGGCGACCGCAATGACCGCAACGGCGGTGGCCAACGCAATCAGCCCGGTCAGCCGCGTCACCCGGCTGCGGAGGTGGAAGTGCAAGCCGCCGCGCCGGTTGTGCTGGAAGCAGCAGTGGCGTTGCCGGAGGTGCAGGATGCGCCCGTCGTTAGCGGCGAAGGACCAGGCCAGGTTCAGCCACAGGCCCCAGCCAAAAAGAAAAGCGGCGCCAAACCACCGGCACGCAAGGTAAAAGCTGCGGCCAAGGCGCCGGCAGCGCAGCTTGATCAGGCAGTAACGAGCGCGCCAGCGGCGCAGGATGCCGCGGCGGTCGCATCTTCGGCAGTCGCTGCCCCGATGGCCACGCCAGCTACGCAGAAAGCCGCGCCGGTTGCCGCCCCGGTGGTCACGCCAGCGGTGCAGGAAGCCGCACCGGTCGCCACCAAGGTAGTCACGCCAGTTGCGCCGGCTGCCGAGACAGGCGGTACCAACGTTGCCAACGCCAACGCCAAGCCGGCCCGTCCGGCAAAGCCAAAGGCCAAGCCGAAAGCCAAGCCGGCCGCCGACCGCGCGAATGGCGCTGTGGTAGCGATTGCTCAACCGGCCGCCGACCGCGCGCCTGGCGCCGCAGCAGCGGTTGCCCAACCGGCCGCCGACCGCGCGCCTGGCGCCGCAGCAGCGGTTGCCCAACCGGCCGCAATTGCAGCCGAAGCAGCTGCAGAAGCAGCAGCCGGCAACGCAACCCCGGCCGCCAAGGCACCGAAGCAACCACGGGCGCCCAAGGCACCACGGGCGCCGAAAGCTTCCAAGGCGCCAGCCACGGAAGAGTAATACCCCCGGGGGCGCCGCCACGCGCCCCCGTTGTCAATCAATATAGCAAGATTGCAATCCGACTAACCGCGCGCTGGTCGCGCAGCTTTCCGTGTGTGCCATGCCCATCCTGTCCGAACTCATCCTCTACCCGATCAAATCCTGCGCCGGCCTGTCGCTGCCGCAAGCGTTGCTGACCACGGCCGGCCTGGCCACTGCCGATGAAAAAGTCCTTGACCGCGAATGGATGGTGGTCGATGCCAACGGCGGCTACATGACGCAGCGTGATTTCCCGCGCATGGCGCTGATCACCCCCACCTTGCACGCCGACACGCTGACGCTGGCCTTCCCCGGCATGCCGGCGCTGGAACTGGCGTTGGCGCGGCCCGATGCGCAGTCGGCGCCCACGCGCCGCGTGCACATCTGGGATGACAGCCTGCGCGCCTATGACTGCGACGACGCTATCGCCACCTGGTTCAGCGCAGCACTGGGCGTGCCTTGCCGGCTGGTACGGTTTCACGCCGACGCCGTGCGGGTGGTCAGCCAGAAGTGGACCGGCGACGTTGCCGCCACCACGCTGTTTTCCGACGGTTTCCCGATCCTGGTCATCGGCCAGGGCTCGCTGGACGACCTCAACGACAAACTGCGCGGCGCGGGCCGCGCCGCGCTGCCGATGAACCGCTTCCGGCCGAACGTGGTGATCGCCGGCATCGAAGCGTTCGAGGAAGACTACATCGAGACCTTCCAGATCGGCGATGTCGAATTAAAACCGGTCAAGCCGTGCCCGCGTTGCCCGATGCCATCGGTGGACCAGACCACCGGCGAGTTCGGTCCTGATCCGCTGGAAATACTGCAAAGCTATCGCGCAAAACCCGAGCTCGATGGTGCGTTGTGTTTCGGTATGAACGCCATCGTTACCGTCGGTGATGGCCGTATCGTGCGGGTGGGCCAGGAAATCGAGGTTGCGCTGGCGTTTTAATGCACTTCCGGCCAGTGAGGCATTCCCAAGCGGCATAACTTGGCGTAAGGTTATGCAAGACCAGATATTGGGTGAAGAGCAAGGAATTATTTATGACGCAGACTGCAACCGGCAAGTTGGCGCCGAGCACGGATACGGACCACGCAGCGCACGACGCTGAACTGGTCAACAAGCTGGCCGCCGAAAACCAGGCTCTCCGCGCCCGCATGGCCTATCTGCTGGAGCAGGCTGAACGCAATCACTCGATCATGACGCGCCACCAAGCGTTCGACCTGGACATTGTCAGCGCCGGCAACTTCCCGGAACTGGTGGGCACCATCCTCAGCGTGTTGCCGGTCATTTCCGAGCTCGACGCCGTTACCCTCACGCTACTGGACGAGGGTGAAGATATCCGCACCGTCATGCTCAAGCTCGACGTGGTGTTCGAGGATTTTCCCGACCTGATTTTCGTGGAGGAGCTCGACGCGCTCGGTTTCGACCTGTCCGAGCGCACCGCAACCTCGCCGCCGCCCAAGCCGCTGCTGGGCATGTTCGATGCGCACCGTCACGGCGCCGCCTTTCCCAACGCGACAGCGGGGCTGCAAAGCGTGGCGCTGGTGCCGCTGTTGCGCAACAAGCGCATCATCGGCAGCCTCAACCTGGCCAGCCGCGACCCCACCCGCTTCACGCCGAGCCTGGGCACCGATTTCGTCGAACACATGGCGTCGATCGTCGCCATTTGCCTGGAAAACGTCATCAGCAACGAGATGCTCAAGTACATCGGGCTGACCGATTCGCTCACCGGCGTCTACAACCGCCGCTACATCGACCGCCGCCTGCTGGAAGAAATCGCCCGCGCACGGCGCCAGGCGTATCCGATCTCGTTCATGTACATCGACGTCGATCACTTCAAGCGCGTCAACGACACCGTGGGCCACGGCGGCGGCGACGAAGTGCTGCGCGAAGTGGCCAGCCGCATCAAGAACGAGCTGCGCGCCTCGGATGCGCTGGCGCGTTTCGGCGGCGAGGAATTCGTGGTGCTGCTGATCGATGCGCCGCTCGACAGCGCCGCCTTCGTTGCCGAGCGCATCCGCGCTGGCGTGGCTGCCACCATGATCGCCCTTACGCCCGAGCTGCAAGTGTCGGTGACGGTGTCGATCGGCGTGGCCTCACTGCACCCGGGCGACACCGAAGGCGACCCGGTCGCCATTGCCCGCGCCTGGGTCGCCGCCGCCGACCTGCGCCTGTACGCCGCCAAAGAAGCCGGGCGCAATCGCGTGGTCAGCACCGCACCGGCGGCCTAGCCTCTACAAGCTTGTTACCCGGCAGCGTCGGGCCAGCGGTCCACCGCGACTAACTGCGCCAGCTCACGGCGCGTATCCCACCCCTCCATCTCCAGCATCGGCCGTGGATAGAATTGCTCCACGTGCCCCAGGCACAGCACGGCCACCGGCCGCGCGCCGTCGGGCATGGCCAGCAGTTGCGCCAGTTGTTCCGGGTCGAACAGCGATACCCAGCCCATGCCCAGTCCCTCGGCGCGCGAGGCCAGCCACATGTTCTGGATCGCGCAGGCGACCGACGCCAGGTCCATCTCGGGCAGCGTGCGGCGGCCGAACACGTGCGCTTCGCGGCCATCGGTCAGGGCGACGACAAACAGCGCGCCGCACTCGCGGATGCCTTCCACCTTTAAACGCATGAACTCGGCGCCGCGTTCGCCCAGCGCTGCGGCCGTGTTGAGCCGTTCTGCTTCCACCAGGTCGATGATGGCGCTGCGCACGGCGGGGCTGGCGATGCGGATGAAGCGCCACGGCTGCATATAGCCCACGCTGGGCGCCTGGTGCGCCGCGTGCAGCAGGCGCGCGATCACCGCTTCGTCCACCGCGCCGGGAACGAAGTGGCGCACGTCGCGCCGCTCCTGGATGACGCGATAGACGGTGTCGATTTCTTGCTCAGTAAATACTGCGGACATGACTGCCTTGCTAAGTTGGTGCAACTGCCGCGCCGGATCAGCGCAGCAGCAAATTCTCGGCGCGCGCCACGGCATCGGCCGCGCCGCGCAGCACGACCACGTCGCCGGCTGCCAGCACGGTCTCGGGACCGAAGTCGATGACCTGCTTGCCGCGACGCAGGCTGGCAACCACGGCGCCGCTGTCGGCCAGCAGGCACTGGCCCAGCTGCTTGCCCACACTGGGCGTGTTGTCGGCCAGGGTGACCGGGTGCAGGCGGTCGAGGTCGGCGTCTTCGCCGACATCCGAAAAGCCGTGGAAGAAGCCGCGCAGCGACGCGTAACGGGCCTCGCGCGCGGCCTGCACGCGGTGCACGACCTTGCGCAGCGGCACGCCGAGCATCACCAAGGTGTGCGAGGCCAGCATCAGGCTGCCTTCCATCAGTTCCGGCACCACTTCGGCCGCGCCGGCCGCTTTCAGGGCGTCGAGGTCGGTGTCGTCGTGCGAACGCACCAGTACCGGCAAATTCGGCGCCAGCAAATGTACCTGGTGCAGCACCTTCAAGGCCGACGGCGTGCTGGCGTAGGTGATCACCACCGCGCTGGCGCGGTAGATGCCGGCCGCGACCAGGCTTTCGCGCCGCGCGGCGTCGCCGTACGACACTTGCAGGCCGGCCGCCTGCGCCACCTGCACCCGCTCGGGATCGAGGTCGAGCGCGTGGTAGTCAATTTTTTCTTCGGACAGCAGGGTGGCCAGGCTCTGGCCGCTGCGGCCGAACCCGGCCAGGATCACGTGCTTGTTGGTGGACATGGTGCGGCTGGCGATCTTGGTCAGCGCCAGCGACTGCATCATCCAGTCGTTGCTGGCCAGCTTCATGACGATCTGGTCGGACTTGGCGATGATCAGCGGCGCCACCAGCATCGACAGCACCATCGACGCCAGCACGACCTGGGTGATGAAGGGATCGATCAGCTTGTTGCCGCTGGCCAGGTTGAGCAGCACGAAGCCGAATTCGCCGGCCTGCGCCAGCGCCAGGCCGGTGCGGATCGACACGCCATCGCTCGAGCCGAACAGCTTGGCCAGCGCGGCGATCAGGGCAAACTTCACCAGCACCGGCGCGATCAGCAGGATCAGCACCAGCCACCAGTTGTCGATCACCATGCGCACGTTGAGCAGCATGCCCACCGTGATGAAGAACAGTCCCAGCAGCACGTCGCGAAACGGCTTGATGTCTTCTTCCACCTGGTGCTTGTACTCGGTTTCGGAAATCAGCATGCCGGCGACAAACGCCCCGAGCGCCAGGGACAGCCCGGCCTGTTCGGTAATCCACGCGGCGCCCAGCGTGATCAGGAGCAGGTTGAGCATGAACAGCTCCTGCGAGCGGCGCTTGACCACGATGGTGAACCAGCCGCGCATCAGGCGGTGGCCGACGAACAGCAGCAAGGTCAATACGATCACGGCCTTTACGCCCGCCCAGGCCAGGGTTTCCGCCAGCGCATCGGGACGCTGGCCCAGCGACGGGATCATGATCAGCAGCGGCACCACGGCCAGATCCTGGAACAGCAGGATGCCGATGATCTTGCGGCCATGCTCGCTCTCGAGCTCGAGCCGCTCGGTCAGCATCTTGACCACGATGGCGGTGGACGACATGGCCAGCGCGCCACCGAGCGCAAACGCGCCTTGCCAGCTGATCTGTAAATGGGCGGGTAGCTGGCTGGCGATGAGCCAGCCGAACAGCAGGGTGGCGATGATGGTAAACGCCACCTGCGCCAGCCCGAGGCCGAACACGATGCCGCGCATCGCCAGCAGCTTGGGCAGCGAGAATTCGAGCCCGATCGAGAACATCAGGAATACCACGCCGAACTCGGCCAGGCCGTGGGTAGCTTCGCTCTCCATGGCCCAGCCGAGCGCGTGGGGGCCGATCAGGATGCCGACGGCCAGGTAGCCGAGCATGGGCGGCAGATGCATCATGCGGAAGGCCACCACGCCCAGCACGGCGCTGCCTAACAAGACCAGGGTCAGTTCGAGCGGTGAAAACGTCATGTTGCCGTAGCCGTCAGTTTTTTATTCAGTGGTTGCGCACCACACAGGCGCATTGTTTCGACTGGCAAGTTTTTTGCTTTCTTAATTCGGCTATACTTGGGTATGAGTGTAACCCATGAAAAAACAATGCTGAAAGCTTTTGACGCAAAAATGGCGGCGCATGCGCTGCGGCTCGCCCGTGAAACGTTGCAAAACGAGGCCGCCGCCATTACTGCGCTGGAGCTGCGCCTGGGTGACGACGATACCGTCGTCAAAGCGATTGAACTGTTGTTTAATTGCAAGGGTAGGGTGGTGGTGTCCGGTATCGGCAAGTCCGGTCACATCGCCCGCAAGATGGCGGCCACGTTCGCCTCCACTGGCACCCCCGCCATGTTCGTGCACCCGGCCGAGGCTGCGCACGGCGACCTCGGCATGGTCACCGCTGACGACGCTTTCATTGCCATTTCGTACTCGGGTGAAAGTACCGAGCTGATGACCATCCTGCCGGTGGTCAAGCGCATGGGCAGCAAGGTCATTGCCATTACCGGCAAGCCGGGCTCCAGCCTGGCCAGCATCGCCGATGTCCACCTCAATGTTGCGGTGGCCAAGGAGGCGTGCCCGATGAACCTGGCGCCCACCACGTCCACCACCGTCACGCTGGCGCTGGGCGACGCGCTGGCAGTGGCCTTGCTCGATCTGCGCGGTTTCAGGGAAGAAGATTTCGCCCGGTCGCACCCGGGCGGCGCGCTGGGTCGGCGCCTGCTGACGCACGTGCGCGACGTCATGCGCAGCGGCGCCGATGTACCGAAGGTGCGCGCCGACGTCAAGCTCACCGACGCGCTGCTGGAAATGACCAGGAAGGGCATGGGCATGACCGCCGTGGTCGATGCCGACGACCAGCCGATCGGCGTGTTTACCGACGGCGACCTGCGCCGCATGATCGACAAGGTGCAGGACTTCACCCAGGTCCTGATCCGCGACGTCATGCACGCCAACCCGCGCAGCATCGCGCCGGAACAGCTGGCGGTCGATGCGGTCGCAATCATGGAACAGTTCCGCATCAACCAGGTGCTGGTGGCCGATGCCGATGGCAGGCTGGTCGGTGCGCTGCACATCCACGACCTCACACGCGCCAAGGTGATCTGATGCCTAACGTACGTAAAAGAACCGCCCACCGCTGGTCGCTCACCTGGATGGTCGTGATCGGCGTATTTGTGGCCGTCGGTACCGGCTGGATGGTGCAGTTGATTAACGAATCGAACCAGGATACGGCGCAGGACAAGTTCCGCAACGAGCCCGATTACATCATCGACCGGTTCAGCGTGGTGCGCATGACCAAGGACGGCAAGCCGGCTTATATCATTTCCGGCGACAAGCTCACCCACCTGCCGGCCGAAGAAGCGTCCGACATCATCAAGCCCTATATCAACACCTTGTCGGCCGAGCATCCGCCAATGACGGTGCGCGGCGACACCGCCCGCGTCGATCAGGACAACTCGCGCGTCAAGCTCGACGGCAACGTCAGCGTGGTGCGCCCGGCCAGTGGCAAGAGCCAGGCCATGAGCCTGACCACGTCCACGCTCACCGTGTTCCCGGACGAACAACGGATGGAAACCGTCGCACCGGTCGAACTGCACCTGGGCAAGACGGTGGCCACGGGCGTGGGCATGACCGCCAACAATGCAACGCTGCAAACCCAACTGGGTGGACGCGGCAAGATCACCGTGCCGCCGCATGCGGCACGCTAAAGGAAGATTATGAGAGCAATCACCAAGCAAACCTTCTGGTCGGCGGCACTGCTGCTGGCAGCACTGGCCATCCCGGCGCACGCCGAAAAAGCCGACTCCAACAAGCCGATCGAAGTGTCGTTCGACCAGGCCGACTCCGACGACGTCAAGCAGATCAAGACCTTCACCGGCAACGTCATCCTCACGCGCGGCACCATCCGCATGACCTCGCCCAAGGCGGTGGTCACGCAAGATCCCGAGGGCTACCAGTTCGTGGTGCTCACCGGCACGCCCGGCGTGCAGGCAACGTTTCGCCAGAAGCTTGACGGCGACACCGACAAATGGGTGGAAGGCCAGGCCGACCGCATCGAATACGACGACAAGACCGAGCTGGTCAAGCTGATTTCCAAGGGCCGCATCAAGCAGCTCGAGTCGGGCAAGGTCACCAGCCAGGTCGATGGCGAGTTCATCTCGTACGACAGCCGCCGCGAAGTGTTCGCGGTCAAGAACAGCAGCAGCGGCGAGAGCAAACCGGGCGCCGGCCGCGGCACCATGGTGATCCAGCCGTCGTCCAAGCGCCCGCCGATCGCGCCGGCGCAGCCGGTGCCTGCCACCCAGCCTGCGGGGAAATGACATGGAACCAAGTTGCGGTAGCACCCTGATCGTTCGCGGCCTGCAGAAAAGCTATGGCAAGCGCCAGGTCGTGCACGACGTCTCGCTGCAAGTAGAGTGCGGCGAAGTGGTGGGTTTGCTCGGCCCCAACGGCGCCGGCAAGACCACGTCGTTTTACATGATCGTCGGCCTGGTACCGTCCGACGCCGGCACCATCGATATCGGCGGCGTCGACGTCTCGTCACTGCCGATCCACCGCCGCGCCTCGCTCGGCCTGTCGTACCTGCCGCAGGAAGCGTCGGTGTTCCGCAAGCTGACGGTGGAAGAAAATATTCGCGCTGTCCTCGAAATTCAAAAAGTGGACGGCAAGCCTTTATCCAAGGCTGACATTACTGAACGGCTCAATACCCTGCTGGCCGATTTGCAAATCGAGAAGCTGCGCGACAACCCCGCGCTCTCGCTCTCCGGCGGCGAACGCCGCCGGGTGGAGATCGCCCGTGCGCTGGCCACCAACCCGCGCTTCGTGCTGCTCGACGAACCATTCGCCGGGGTCGACCCGATTGCCGTGATCGAGATCCAGCGCATCGTGCGCTTTCTCAAGGAGCGGCAAATCGGCGTCCTCATTACCGATCACAATGTGCGCGAGACGCTGGGCATCTGCGACCGCGCATATATCATCAACCAGGGCTCGGTGCTGGCGTCGGGCCGTCCGGACGACATCATCGCCGACGAGTCGGTGCGCCGCGTCTACCTGGGTGAACACTTCCGAATGTAATCCATGAAACAGTCGTTGCAACTGCGGACCTCGCAGCATCTCGCGCTGACGCCCCAACTGCAGCAATCGATCCGCTTGCTGCAGCTTTCCACGCTGGAGCTGCACCAGGAACTCGAACAACTCCTGACCGACAATCCCTTGCTCGAGCGGCTCGACGATCCGCTCGACCATTCTCTGCGGCTGTTGTCCGACGGCGCCATCAGCCAGCAGGCGCCGTCCGGCGAAGCACCGTCCGAATCGGGTCCGCAGGAAGCGGCGCCCGCCGGCGAGGCCGACGCCTACGACGGCCCCGCCGCCGATACCGAAAGTACCACCGCCGAAGCGGACATGGACTGGAGCGACGCCGGCCGCAGCAAGGCGCCCGACGACGAAGACGCGCGTCCGCAAATCGAAGCGCACCACTGCACCCTGCGCGAGCACCTGATGGAGCAGATGCGGGTGACCGTGCTCGAGCTGCGCGACCGCGCGCTGGTCGAACTGATCATCGATGCACTCGACGAAAACGGCTACCTCGAAGAAGCGCTCGACGAGATCCACGCGCGCCTGCCCGAGGAACTGGAAGTGGAACTCGACGAGCTGCAAACGGCGTTGTCGCTGCTGCAAAGTTTCGACCCTGCAGGGGTGGGGGCGCGCAATGCGGCCGAGTGCCTGGCGCTGCAAATCAAGCGCTTGCCCGGCATCCCGATGGTGACGCGACGGATGGCCGTGGCCATCGTCGAAAAGCACCTGACGTGGTTTGCCCAGCGCGATTTCAACAAGCTGAAAAAAGCGCTGCTGTGCGACGACGAAGACCTGCGCGAAGCGCAGACCGTGATCCGCCAGTGCAATCCGCACCCCGGTGCGGCGTTCGCCTCCGACGTCTCCGACTACGTGGTGCCGGACGTGATCGTGAAAAAATCGCGCACCGGTTGGCAGGTCAGCCTGAACAACGACGTCATGCCGCGCCTGCGTGTGAACGCCATGTACGCCAACCTGCTCAAGCAGGGCAAAGGTGAGGGCGCCATGGGCGCGCAGCTGCAGGAGGCGAAGTGGCTGATCAAGAATATGCGCCAGCGGTTCGACACCATCCTGCGCGTGGCACAAGCGATAGTAGAACGACAAAAGAACTTTTTCTCGCACGGCGCGGTTGCCATGCGCCCCCTTGTGCTTCGCGAAATTGCTGATACACTGGGTTTACACGAGAGCACCATTTCTCGGGTAACAACTCAGAAATACATGCTGACTCCGCACGGCATGTTTGAGCTGAAATATTTTTTTGGTAGCCACGTCGCCACCGAAGCGGGAGGTGAAGCCAGTTCGACGGCGATACGGGCACTGATCGTGCAACTGACAGGAGCTGAAGACCCTAAAAATCCTTTATCCGACAGTAAGATTGCGGACATGCTGGGAGAACAGGGCATGGTGATTGCGCGACGCACTGTTGCCAAATATCGCGAAGCCCTCAAAATCCCTCCAGTCAGTCTCCGCAAGTCTTTGTAGTGCACTGGTTCCTGCGTGCCCGGCATCAATGGGCAACGCACTAACCGTCAGCGACATCTATCTTTAGGAGTGTGTATGAATCTCACCATCAGTGGACATCATCTCGAAGTGACCGCCGCCATTCGTGAATACGTGCAGAGCAAGCTCGAACGCGTGACACGGCACTTTGATCAAGTGATTGATATTGCTGTCATTCTGACCGTAGATAACCTTAAAGAGAAAACCAAGCGCCAAAAGGCTGAAATCAATCTGCGCCTGTCCGGTAAAACGGTCTACGTGGAAAGCCTGTCGCAAGACCTGTACGCTGCGATCGACACCCTGATCGACAAGCTGGACCGCCAGGTCATGAAGTACAAAGGCAAAGTCCAACAGCACGGCCACGATGCGATCAAGCATCTCCCGGATAACTTCGAACCAGCTGCCGCCGCCCTTTAACAACGGCGCGACACACCAACTAAGGGCGCTGAACGAGCGCCCTTTCTTGTTTCTGGAGCTACATGAAAATTGTTTATCTGGTTTATACCGTTCTCCTTTCCGCCTCCGCTGCTTCCGCCGTCGCCGCTACCTGCCAGCCGGCGCCGGCCGCCGTCATCGACATCGACGCCAACAGCTACTACAACGACGCCAACCATTCCGTGATCGACCCGGCGCGGCGCGCCAAAAACATTGCCAGCACCGAGCCGGTCGAACAATTCTTGTCTGGTGTCGCCCGCAACGCCAGCCGCTACCAGGCCAACAGCAAGCCGCAAGACGCCGCCTGCGCCTTGAACTGGCTGGATAGCTGGGCCGGCCAGCAGGCCATGCTGGGCAAGATGTCGAGCGAGCAGGCGTATTTCGTGCGCAAGTGGACGCTCGGTGGCCTCGCGCTCAGCTATGCGCGCGTGCAGGCAGCCGCCACGCCCGCGCAAAAGAAAGCGATCGAAGCGTGGCTGTCCACGCTGGCCGACGCCACGCTGGTCCACGCCGACACCCGCAAGGGCAAGCGCAACAACCATTACTACTGGGAAGGGCTGGCCGTGACTGCCGTCGGCGCCGTCACCCACGACCAGCGTTTATTAACATGGGGGCACGGCGTGTTCGACAACGCGATGGCCCAGGTCGCTTCGGACGGCGCGCTGCCAGCCGAGATGGCGCGCGGCGCCAAGGCGCTGCATTACCACGCGTTCGCTGCCGCGCCGCTGACCATGATGGCATCGATTCTTGACCTGCAATCGCCGACGCTGGACCGGCTGGTGACATACACGCTGGCCGCTGCGCGCAATCCGTCGACCATGAACCAGGTCACCGGCTTCAGGCAGGAAACAGTGACTGATATGCCGTTTGCCGTGATCTATGCGCGCCACATGGGGCACCCGCCGGCAGCCGCTGCAAAATTCCAGGCCCGCCTGGGCGGCGATTTAACCTTGCCCAACCCGCTAGAACACTTGCCTTCGTCGAACAAATCCACAGGACAGCCATGAGCGAAAACGTAATAACGACCGTCAGCCAAGGCACCGGCGTCATCACGCTCGATCGTCCGCGCGCGCTCAACTCGCTGTCACTCGACATGGTGCGCGCCATCACGCACACCTTGCTGGCCTGGCGCGACGACGACGCCGTGCAGGCGGTGGTCGTGCGCAGCAGCAGCGACAAGGCGTTTTGCGCCGGCGGCGACATCCGCTTCTTCCACGACCTGGGCCGCGCCACGCCGCAGCAGGGCAGCGCGCTGGTCGAGGATTTCTTCACCGAGGAATACGCGCTCAACCACCTGGTCCACCATTACCCGAAACCGTATATCGCGGTGATGGACGGCGTGGTGATGGGCGGCGGCATGGGCGTGGCGCAGGCCGGTCCGCACAGCCGCACACGCATCGTCACCGATCGCACGAAGATGGCAATGCCGGAGACCAATATCGGCCTGTTCCCGGACGTCGGTGCCAGCTATTTTCTGTCCCGTTTGCCGGGCCGGTTGGGGCTGTACCTGGGCATCACCGGCGCCACCATCGGCGCAGCCGATGCGCTGTATGCGGGACTGGCCGACCATTACGTGCCGGCGGCCGATTTAACGGCGCTGGGAGAGGTTTTGAATGCGGGTGTCGGTGCTGGCCTGCCGGCGGCGATTGCGGCCTTTGCAGCCCCGTTCAGGGCCGCTGCCGGGCCAAGTTCGCTTGAACGTGACCGCGCCGCCATCGACCGTCATTTTGGTGCGGGATCGGTGCCGGCCATTGTCGCCTCGTTGCAACACGACGACAGCGAGTTTGCCAGGGCGACGCTGGCGCTCATGGCCGCGCGCTCACCGCTGATGATGTGCGTGGCGCACGCCTTGCAGCAACAGGGGGCGGCAATGAGCATGGCCGACTGCCTGCGCATGGAACGCGCCGCAGTGCGCCGCACGCTGGAAAACGGCCAGGTCATCGAAGGCATCCGCGCGCTGGTGATCGACAAGGACCACGCCCCGCGCTGGACGCCACCGGCGCTGGCCGATGTGACCGATGACATGGTCAGGCAGATTTTGGCACCCGCGTGGCCGGACCACGCGCATCCGCTGCGCCATTTTCACGGCGCTGCCTGACAGCATGCGCCCGCGCCCGCCGCACGACCTCGCGCGCCGCCGCAATGTGCGCGGGGTCGGCGGTTTCGATCGCGTCCGCCATGAAGGCGTCGATCGCCTCGGTGCTGGTCAGCAGTTCGGCAGGGTCGAATGGGATGAAATGTTCAGTCATGGTGGTGTCTCCACTGATGAGCAAGATGTTTCGCTTTGAGAATGTCGCGGGCCTGGGAGCCCTTGGTGCCGCCGCTGAGCAGCACAACCACGGTTGCTCCCTCGCGAATAAAGTAGATCCGGTAGCCCGGCCCCGCATGCAGGCGCAGTTCGAAAAGGCTGTCACCGAGCGCGGCGATGTCATTGGCCATGCCTTGCGACAGGCGCAGCAGCCGTGATGCCACCAGTGCCCGCGCTTGTGGATCGCGCAGCCCCCGTGGCCCACTTGTTGAATGTTTCTGATTGGATGATCTGCATCATCCATCAAGGCTAGTTTAGACAACCACCCCGGCTTTGATCAAGCTCTATCGTGCGCAAATTTTACTGCTCGCGATGCCGTATCACCACGCGCTCGCTGGCGTGGAAGTAAGCTGCCAGTTTTTCGGCGATATAGACCGAGCGGTGCTGGCCGCCGGTGCAGCCCAGGGCCACGGTCAGGTAGCTGCGGTTGTCGGTCTTGAACGACGGCAGCCATTTTTCCACGAAGGCGCGGATGTCTTCCAGCATCTCGCCCGCGCTGGGCTGGGCGTCGAGGAATTCGATCACCGGCGCATCGCGCCCGGTCAGCGGGCGCAGCGACAGGTCGTAATACGGGTTGGGCAGCGCCCGCACGTCGAACACGAAATCGGCATCCATCGGCACGCCCAGCTTGAAGGCGAACGATTCGAAGAACAGGGTCAGCGGCGCGTGCTCGAGCTCGACCAGGTCTTTGACCCAGGCGCGCAGCTTGTTGGCGCTGAGCTCGGACGTATCGACCACGTGGCCCAGCTGCTCGATGGCCGACAGCCGTTCGCGCTCTTCCAGGATGCATTCGATCAGGGTGCGGCGCGCGGCCGGGTTCTGGCCCGGGCGCAGTTCGTGCGACAGCGGGTGGCTGCGCCGGGTTTCGGAAAAACGCGCCACCAGCGAGTGGGTATTGGCAGTGAGGAACATCACGCGCACGTCGTGGCCTTCCTCGCGCAAGTGCGCCACATCGGTGGGCAACGTGGCCAGCGATTCGGCGCTGCGCGCATCGACCGCCACCGCCAGCGAGCGCAAGCCTTCACCCACCAGCGTGGAGACCAGGTGCGGCAGCAGGGCGGGCGGCAGATTGTCGACGCAGTAGTAGCCGAGGTCTTCCAGCACATTCAGCGCCACCGATTTGCCGGAACCGGAAATCCCGGTGATGAGGACGATACGCATAACTCAGTCTCCGCTCATGGCAAGGCGTTGCCGCTCCATGAACTCTTGCAGGGTGTCGATCCCGCGTAGTTGCAAAATAGTGTTGCGCACGGCCGCTTCGAGCAGCACGGCGATGTTGCGGCCGGCCGCCACGGGAATCACGACCTTGCGGATCGGCAGGCCCAGCACGTCTTCGGTGGGGAACTGGAACGGCAGCCGTTCGACTTCCTCTTCCTGGCCGCCGCGCTTGACCAGGTGCACGATCAGTTTCAGGCGCATCTTGCGCCGCACGGCGGTCTCGCCAAAAATGGCCTTGATGTCGAGCAGGCCCAGGCCGCGTACTTCCAGCAGGTTTTGCAGCAGCGCCGGGCAGCGGCCTTCGATCATATTGGGGGCGATGCGCGAAAATTCCACGGCATCGTCGGCCACCAGGCCGTGCGAACGCGAAATCAGCTCCAGGCCCAGTTCGCTTTTGCCGAGGCCCGAGTCGCCGGTGATCAGCACGCCCACGCCCAGCACGTCCATGAACACGCCGTGCATGATGATGCGCTGCGCCAGCTTCTTCGACAGGTACACGCGCAGGAAGTCGATCACCTGCGCGGCCGGCAGTGGCGTGGAGAACAGCGGGATATTTTTTTCGTCGCAAATGGCCAGGATGTCGGGCGGCGTTTCCAGCCCTTGCGCGACGATCAGCGCCGGCGGATTGCCGCCGATCAGTTCGCCGATCAGGTGGGCGCGCGTGAGCGACTTCAGGCGCTGGTAGTAATTGATTTCCTGGTGGCCGAAGACCTGGATGCGGCCCGGGTGGATCATGTTCAGGTGGCCCACCTGGTCGGCGGCCGAAGCGACATCGCCGGAAATCAGGCGCTCGCCACCGGGAAAGCCGGCAAACCAGCCGAGCTGCAAACTTTCGCGATTGTCGTCGTACAGGCGTTGTATCGTCAGCGGGGTTTGCAGCATGGGCATCGTGGTCCGAATCGAAAGAGGGAGAGCCTAGTGTACTGCAAGTTGCTGGCGGCGGATCAACCCGCAGCTTGCAGGCTGGGCAGCCAGTTGATGATGCGCGAGTGCACCGATTTCGGATCGGGATCCTCGGTCAGCGCGGTGCGGAACGCATCATCGGAAAACATTTCCGCGATCTCGGACAGGATTTCCAGGTGTTGCTGGGTCACGTGATCGGGGATCAAGAGGAAAAACAACAGGTTGACCGGCTTGCCATCGGGCGACTCGAACGGAATCGGCTCGGACAGGCGGACAAACGCGGCCAGCGGCGACTTCAGGCTTTTCATGCCCTTGATGCGCCCGTGCGGCACGGCCACGCCGTGGCCGAGACCGGTAGAACCAAGCCGTTCGCGAGCGAACAGGTTGTCCGACACGGTCGAGCGGGCGATGCCGCAGTTGTTTTCGAAAATCAGGCCAGCTTGCTCAAAAGCACGTTTTTTGCTGGACACTTCCAGGTCCAGCAAGACGTTTTCGAGAGAGAGAATTTTGCTCAGGTTGTTCATATGACGACAATAGTGTTGCGGCGCACGGCCCGAATTATAGGCTTGTTTGTGCGCCGTGTAACATGAAATCGCTCGCGTCCGAGTTGTATTTCAATCAATGGACCGAAACCTCGGGCCGACCCGTCATCATACGCCTGATTTATGCGGAAGCTACCATCGCAGCGAGGCGATGCGGCTTGCCTGCCGTGATGATGATTTATTGTCGGGCGCCGCGCAGGTTGGGCGGGTTGCGGCCGGTGCTGAAGTTGCTGCGCCACGGGTTGATGTCCAGGCCACCGCGCCGCGTGTAGCGGGCATAGACGGCCAGTTGCTGCGGCGCGCACTGGCGCAGGATATCGACAAAAATGCGCTCGACGCACTGCTCGTGGAATTCGTTGTGCTCGCGGAACCCGATCAGATACTTGAGCAAGCTTTCCTGGTCGATTTGCGGACCGCTGTAGTGGATTTGCACACTGGCCCAGTCCGGCTGCCCGGTGACCAGGCAATTCGACTTGAGCAGGTGCGACACGAATTTTTCCTCGACCGGTTCCTCGTCCAGCGCCGCCTTGAGCAGTTCAGGGGCCGGGCTGTAGTGGTCGATCTCGATGTCGAGGCGGTCGAGCAGCAGGCCGTCCAGCTCGCCCATGGCGACCTTGTCGAAGCCGTCGGGCTGGGTCAGCATGATGTGGATGGACGCGCCCACTGCTTTCGATAAATCCTGTTGCAGCAGCGCCTGCAGCGCATCGACGCTGTCCAGGCGCGTCTGGTTGAACGAGTTCAGGTAGAGCTTGAACGACTTCGATTCGATGATGTTGGGCGAATCGGCCGGCACCGTGATGCGGGCAATTGCCACCTGCGGCTTGCCACGGCTGTTGAGCCACGAGATTTCGTAGGCGTTCCAGATATCGACGCCGAAAAAGGGCAGTGTGCCGGACAAGCCCAGCTCGTCACGCTTGCCCTGGCGCGGGATCGGGAACAGCAGTTCCGGCGCGTAATCGGTGCGGTAAGCGGAGGTTTTTCCCAGCGGGGACAGGTCGACGATATTGGTCATGGCGAGCGTGGTGGCGTGCAGTGATGGCATGTAAGCGCCACATTGTACTGCACCCTTTAGGGCGCTGCCGGCGCCCGTCAAGCGGCCGGCAGTGCCGCAGACGGGCTGGGCAGGCCCACGTCCGGGCACCGATCGCGGCCGCTGCCGCTGCCGTTCGCCCGGCTGTCGGAAGCGCCTTAGCCCAGGAACAGCTTGTACACCGGATTGGCCGTCTCATCCCAGTAGCGGTAACCGAGCGTGGTCAGGAACTGGCCGAACTGGTCCATTTCGCCCGGCGGCACCTGCAAGCCGATCAGGATGCGGCCCACGTCGCCGCCCTGGCTGCGGTAGTGGCACAGCGAGATATTCCAGTTTGGCGCCATGCTGTTCAGGAAGCGCATCAGCGCGCCCGGGCGTTCCGGGAACTCGAAGCGGTACAGCAGTTCGCTGTTGGCCAGCGCGCTCTTGCCGCCCACCAGGTGGCGCACGTGGGCCTTGGCCAGCTCGTCATGCGTGAGGTCCAGCGTTCGGAAGTCGTTCGCTTCGAACGTGCGCGCCAGCGCGCTCGATTCGCCGCGGTCGGCGATCTGCACGCCCACGAATACGTGCGCTTCGTCCTTGTCGCTGATGCGGTAGTTGAACTCGGTGACATTGCGCGGGCCGACCAGCGAGCAAAAACGCTTGAAGCTGCCGCGCTGCTCGGGCAGGGTGACGGCAAACAGCGCTTCGCGCGCTTCGCCCAGCTCGGCCCGTTCGGCGACAAAACGCAGGCGGTCGAAGTTCATGTTGGCGCCGCAGGCGATCGTGATCAGGGTTTCATTCTTGACCGGATTTTTCGACAGCGCCGCGCGTTCCACGTAGGCCTTGGCGCCGGCAATGGCCAGTGCGCCGGCCGGTTCGAGGATGCTGCGGGTGTCGGTAAACACGTCCTTGATGGCGGCGCTGATGGCGTCGGTATCGACGATGATGATGTCATCGACATACTGTTGCGTGAGGCGGAAGGTTTCCTCGCCCACCAGGCGCACGGCGGTGCCGTCCGAGAACAGGCCCACGTCGGCCAGCGTGATGCGTTCGCCAGCCTTGATGCTGCGCGCCATCGCATCCGAATCCATGGTCTGCACGCCGATGATCTTGATGTCGGGGCGGATCGCCTTGACGTACGCGGCCACGCCCGAGATCAGGCCGCCGCCGCCGATGGCAACGAAAATCGCGTGGATCGGGCCCGAGTGCTGGCGCAGGATTTCCATGCCGATCGTGCCCTGGCCGGCGATCACGTCCGGATCGTCGAACGGGTGCACGAAGGTCAGCTTCTGTTCTTTCTCGAGCGTGAGGGCGTGGTTGTAGGCGTCGGTGTACGACTCGCCGTGCAGCACCACTTCCACGTCGGAACCGCCGCGCGCCTTGACCGCGTCGATTTTCACTTGCGGGGTGGTGGTGGGCATGACGATCAGCGCCCGGCAGCCGAGCTTGGCGGCGGACAGCGCCACGCCCTGGGCGTGGTTGCCGGCCGAGGCGCAAATCACGCCGCGCTTGCGCTGCGCTTCGCTCAGGTGGGCCATCTTGTTGTAGGCGCCACGAATCTTGAAGCTGAACACGCTCTGCATGTCCTCGCGCTTGAAATAAATGCGGTTGTCATAGCGCTGCGACAAGGTCGGCGCCAGTTCCAGCGGGGTTTCCTGGGCAACGTCGTAAACGCGCGCGGTCAGTACTTTCTTCAGATAGTCGATAGTCATGGTCTGCAAACAAGAGAAAAAGCGGTGAGGCTACGTGGGTAGCCCCGCAGTGGTCGATGCTAACTATCCGGCGGGTGACCGGGTGGAGCAGGGGCGCAGGTCCGCGCGGATGGGCATGGACCGAACTGTTCAATCGTGCGGTGTGCGGATCATTATAATGGACACCCTTATCAGACCTCAAAGAAACCGATGATCGAATCTGCAATCGCCTGGCTGCTGAACGTGATCGCTGCGCCGGAAGTGGGCCTGACGTCGGTGTTCATCATCAGTTTTATCTCGGCCACCCTGGTGCCGCTGGGCTCGGAGCCGGCCGTGTTTGCGGTGATCAAGGCCAATCCCGAACTGTTCTGGAGCGCGATTGCCGTGGCCACCGTGGGCAACACCCTGGGCGGCGCGGTCGATTACTGGATGGGCTACCAGGCCAAGCAGACCTTCGCCAAGGAGCGCAAAAGCCGCTGGTTCCACTGGCTCGAGCGCTACGGCGCCAAGACCATGTTGCTGGCCTGGCTGCCGGTGGTTGGCGATCCGCTGTGCACATTGGGCGGCTGGCTCAAGCTGCCATTCTGGCCCAGCCTGGCCTATATGGCGGTGGGCAAGTGCCTGCGCTATCTGACCATGACCACGCTGCTGTTGTATGTGCCGGACGGCTTCTGGCACCGGATTGGACAGTTGCTGGGCTAAAACGGTGCAACCGATCCTACTGCGGCAGAGCCTGGATGCTGAATTAAATTCTGCTTAACTTTCAAAGTTGGATTTTATTGCCAATAAACAGCGGTTTTTACGTAGAAAACCTGGATTGATTGCGCGGTGAGTGTCCCTTGGTAAACCAAGGCTGTTCCCGCGTGGTGCAGCGCAATACGCTAAAATGGCAGTCCCGGGTTCAGTAGACTAGTCCAATCGCACAATGAATGCCCCTGCACAAATCCAAGCATTACTGGCGGAAACGCCCCACGGTCCGGAGGCCACGCGCCTGCGCGAAATCCCTTATAACTACACGTCGTTTTCCGATCGCGAGATCGTCATCCGGCTGCTGGGCGAGGAATCGTGGAGTTTGCTGGATGCACTGCGCGGCGCCCGCCAGACCGGCCGCTCGGCGCGCATGCTGTACGAAGTGCTCGGCGATATCTGGGCCGTGCGGCGCAATCCGTACCTGCAGGACGACATGCTGGACAACCCCAAGCGCCGCCAGGAACTGATCGACGCCTTGCACCATCGTCTGGCCGAGGTCGATAAACGGCGCCTGACCGTTGAAGACGACGGCGCAGAGAATGATGCGCACGCGCGCCAGCGCAGCGACAACGTGATCAAACTGCTGCGCGCGGCCAGCAAGGCCGTGGCCGACTTCGGCGAAGAATTCAAGCAAGTGTACGACCTGCGCAAGCGCACCACCAAGGTGCTCGGCCGCTACACCGAAAAGCACAACGTCTGCTTCGACGGCATGAAGCGCATCTCGCACGTGACCGACGCCACCGACTGGCGCGTCGAGTACCCGTTCGTGGTGCTCACGCCCGATACCGAAGATGAAATGGCCGGCCTGGTCAAGGGCTGTATCGAGCTGGGGCTGACCATCATCCCGCGCGGCGGCGGCACCGGCTACACAGGCGGCGCAATTCCCCTGACGCCGATGTCGGCCGTCATCAACACCGAAAAACTGCTCAACATGGGCGCGGTGGAAATGAAGGTGCTGCCGGGCCTGGACAAGGAATACGCCACGATTTATACCGGCGCCGGCGTCATCACCAATAAAGTGTCGGAAGCGGCCGAGAAGGCCGGCTTCGTGTTCGCGGTCGATCCGACCTCGGCGCACGCGTCGTGCATCGGCGGCAATATCGCCATGAATGCGGGCGGCAAGAAGGCCGTGCTGTGGGGCACTGCGCTCGACAACCTGGCCTCGTGGCGCATGGTCGATCCGAACGGTGACTGGCTGGAGGTCACGCGGCTCGACCACAACCTGTCGAAAATCCACGATACGCCGCTGGCCCGTTTCCAGCTCGAGTGGACCCATCCGAACCGCCTGGGCGAAGCCAAGGGCGCGCCGTTCAAGACCGAGATCCTGGAAATTGAAGGCCGTAAATTCCGCAAGGAAGGCCTGGGCAAGGACGTTACCGACAAGTTCCTGTCGGGCCTGCCCGGCATCCAGAAAGAGGGTACCGACGGCCTGATCACGTCGGGCCGCTGGATCCTGCACAAGATGCCGAAGTTCGCGCGCACGGTCTGCCTGGAGTTCTTCGGCCAGGCCCGCGATGCGATTCCGTCGATCGTCGAAATCAAGGACTACCTCGACGGCCTGCCGGCCACCGGCGAACAATTCAAAACCCTGCGCCTGGCTGGCCTCGAGCACCTGGACGAGCGCTACCTGCGCGCGGTTGGCTATGCCACCAAGTCCAAGCGCGGCGTGCTGCCAAAAATGGCGCTGTTCGGCGACATCGTCGGCGACGATGAAAACGCGGTGGCGATTGCCGCTTCGGAAGTCGTGCGCCTGGCCAATACCCGCGTCGGTGAAGGTTTTGTTGCAGTCAGCCCGGAAGCGCGCAAGAAATTCTGGCTCGACCGCGCCCGTACGGCCGCGATTGCCAAGCACACCAACGCCTTCAAGATCAACGAAGACGTGGTGATTCCGCTTAACCGCATGGGCGAGTACACCGACGGCATCGAGCGCATCAACATCGAATTGTCGATCAAGAACAAGCTGCAACTGGTCGATGAACTGCAGACCTTCTTTGCCGCCGGTAACCTGCCGATCGGCAAGAGCGACGATGCCGAAGATGCGGTGGGCGACGCCGAAATGCTCGGTGACCGCGCCGAGCAAACCGACGCCTTGCTCACGCAGGTGCACGCGCGCTGGACCTACCTGCTGGCCAATCTTGACCTGCCACTGGCCGGCATCACCGATGCGCTGGCCACCCACGGCATGGAGCGCCTGCTGCCGGTGTTCGAAGAACGCCTGAAAACCCAGCCGGACGCCACCCTGTTCGACATCGTGCAGGACCGCACCATCCGCGTAACGTGGAAGCAGGAAATCCGCGCCCAGCTGCGCCAGATCTTCAACGGCGCCGCCTACAAGCTGATCCTCGACGAAGCGACCGCGATCCACAAGCGCGTGCTGCGCGGCCGCGTGTTCGTGGCGCTGCACATGCACGCCGGCGACGGCAACGTCCACACCAACTTGCCGGTCAACTCCGACCACTACGAGATGCTGCAACTGGCGCACCAGGCCGTGGCGCGCATCATGGTCCTGGCCCGTTCGCTCAACGGCGTGATCTCGGGCGAACACGGCATCGGCATCACCAAGCTCGAGTTCCTGACCGAAGAAGAAATCGGCCCGTTCCGTGACTACAAGATGCGCGTCGATCCCGAAGGCCGCTTCAACAAGGGCAAGCTGCTGAACCTGCCCGGCATGGAAGCGGACCTGTCCAACGCGTACACCCCATCGTTCGGCCTGATGGGCCACGAATCGCTGATCATGCAGCAAAGCGATATCGGCGCGATCGCCAACAGCGTCAAGGACTGCCTGCGCTGCGGCAAGTGCAAACCGGTGTGCTCGACCCACGTGCCGCGTGCGAACCTGCTGTACTCGCCGCGCGACAAGATCCTGGCGACGTCGTCGCTGATCGAAGCGTTCCTGTACGAAGAGCAAACCCGGCGCGGCATCTCGATCAAGCACTGGGAAGAGTTCGAGGACGTGGCCGACCATTGCACCGTCTGTCACAAGTGCGTGACGCCATGCCCGGTCAATATCGACTTCGGCGACGTGTCGATGAATATGCGCAACCTGCTGCGCAAGATGGAGAAGAAGAGCTTCAAGCCGGCCCTGGCCGCGACGATGTTCTTCCTCAACGCCAGCGATCCGACCACCATCAACGCCACGCGCCAGGTGATGTCGAACTGGGGCTTCAAGGCCCAGCGCCTGGGTCACGACGTGCTGAAGAAATTTGCCAAGAAGCAGACCAAGGCGCCGCCACCGACCGTGGGCAAGCCGAAAGTGCGCGAGCAGGTGATCCACTTCATCAATAAAAAGATGCCGGGCAACCTGCCGAAGAAATCGGCGCGGGCGTTGCTCGATATCGAAGATGACAAGGTCATCCCGATCATCCGCAACCCCAAGACCACCAATGCCGATACGGAAGCGGTGTTCTATTTCCCTGGCTGCGGTTCGGAGCGCCTGTTCTCGCAGGTGGGCCTGGCCACGCAGGCGATGTTGTGGGAAGTGGGCGTGCAGACGGTTTTGCCGCCGGGCTACCTGTGCTGCGGCTATCCGCAACGCGGCAACGGCGAGTTCGACAAGGCCGAGAAGATGATGACGGACAATCGCGTGCTGTTCCACCGCATGGCCAACACGCTCAATTACCTCGACATCAAGACCGTGCTGGTCTCGTGCGGCACCTGCTACGACCAGCTGGCCACCTACGAGTTCGACAAGATCTTCCCCGGCTGCCGCATCATGGACATCCATGAATACCTGCTGGAAAAGAAAGTGAAACTCGAAGGCGTCAACGGCACCCGTTATATGTACCACGAGCCATGCCACAACCCGATGAAGCTGCAAGAGTCGGGCAAGACCATCAACGCGCTGATCACCACGGTCGATAACGTCAAGATCGAGAAGAACGACCGTTGCTGTGGCGACTCGGGCACCTTGCAGGTGTCGCGTCCCGACATTTCCACGCAAGTGCGCTTCCGCAAGGAAGAGGAAATGATCAAGGGCGCCGAGAAGCTGCGCGCCGACGGTTTCGATGGCGAAGTCAAGATTTTGACCTCCTGCCCGTCGTGCCTCGGTGGCGTATCGCGCTACAGCGACGACGCCGGCACCACGGCCGACTACATCGTGGTCGAGATCGCCAAGCACCTGCTGGGCGAGAACTGGATGCCTGATTACGTCAAGCGCGCCAACGACGGCGGCATCGAACGGGTGCTGGTGTAATGGCCTGCGACCTGTGCAAGTTGCTTGAGGCGCCAGGCGCGGCCCTGGTCTGGGCCGATCACCAGCTGTCGGTGGTGGCCGTCGATGAGACCGAATACCCGGGCTTTACGCGCGTGGTGTGGAACGCCCACGTCAAGGAAATGACCGACCTGGCACCGCTCGAACGCACCCGCGTGATGGACGTGGTGTGGGCGGTGGAAGCGGCCCAGCGCGCCATCATGGGGCCGGAAAAGATCAACCTGGCCAGCTTTGGTAATATGACGCCGCACGTGCATTGGCACGTGATCCCGCGCTACCGCGACGACGCGCATTTCCCGAACCCCACCTGGGCGCCGGCAGCACGCGCGTCCACGCCCGAGGTGCTGGCGGCGCGGCGCGCCTTGTTGCCGGCCCTGCACGCGGCGATTATTGAAAATCTGAAAGCATCATCATGACCAGGAACCCCACCGAACTGACCGTTCACAACCTGTCGAAGGTACTCGACATCGCGTTTGACGACGGCGCCAAATTCTCGATTCCGTTCGAACTGCTGCGCGTGTACTCGCCGTCGGCCGAGGTGATGGGCCACGGCCCCGGCCAGGAAGTGCTGCAAACCGGCAAGCGCGAAGTGGGCATCGCTGGCGTGGAGCCGGTGGGCAACTACGCAGTACAGCCGACCTTTTCGGACGGTCACAACACCGGCATCTTCACCTGGGATTACCTGTACAAGCTCGGCAACGAGAAAGAGGCGTTGTGGGCCACCTATATGGATCGCCTGCACGCGTCCGGCTTCGATGGCGACAGCGGCCGCGACAGTGGTATCTCGCTGACCGGACCGTCGGCTGCCAAGCAGGGTGGTGGTTGCGGGAGCGGTAGCTGCGGTTGCAAAAGTTAATAGGTAATATCGTGCCGGTATAGATAGGCGAAGATCGCTTGCATGCGTGGAGGTAATTCGCGCAGCGCGGCGACATTCAGGGCGGGCGGGCGCAGCGGCCGGTTGTCGCAGCGCATGCGGCCGATGGTTTCCTCGTGGGTGGGGATGACATAGCCTTCGGCGCGCCGCCGCTCGACCAGTGCGTCGGCCTCCGCCTTGTCGCGCAGCATGGCGGCGTGCAAGGCATCGATTGCTGCCCTGGTGTCGCTGTCGAGGTCGGGAAAAGTAAAGTCGGGCGGCATCTCAATATTGTAGATCTTCATAACTGTTCTCCATCAGCGCGAACGGTGTGACCAGCTCCGGCAGTTCGAGGTCTTTCAACATCATCAGCTTGCGCAGCACCGCACAGTTGCGTGCATTGATGATGTCGACACAGTTCCACGACAACAGGACATCCATGTCGTGAAACGCCGCGCTGGCAATATGTTGCGCCGGGATTCTGGCCGTGGCGTTTAGACCGCCGCCCAATATCAAAAGTTCAGCGAAGATCGGCACCTCCGGATCGGGGCGAAAATAGATGAGCTTTTCCGCGATGGCCATCCGCGCGGCGATCCGCTTGGGATCGCCGGCCTTGATCTCGTCGAGCACCGCGTCGGAGATGTACGTCATCAAGGGGTCGCGGCGGGCCCACCATTGCCGCGTGAGTTTCTGGCATCCGCGCACGAACGGATCACGGCTTAACGGAGCGGTCAGGAAGCGGATCACTGACGTGTCGATGTAGACCTTTTGGAGCATGGAGTCGCCCTCGCTCTGGCATGCCGCGCAACCGGCGGCATTGACCAGCGTAGCATCGAACTCATCAGGTAGTTTCGGCTACATCAATCGGGCCGCACGGCAGGCCTCGGTTGCCAGACCCAGACGCGGCTGGCGATATTGACTTGCTTGGGGATCAGTTTTTGCTCATAAAACAGGTCGGCCACGCGCTGCTGGTTGGCAACAATCTCGGGCGTGACGGGCGTGGCGCCAAAGCGCGAGCGCGCCAGCCACGTGGCCACGATATCGGCTGGCAGACCGGTCAGCTGTGCCAGGCTGGCGCCGGTTTCCTTCGGATGCGCATTGGCCCACTGGCCCGATGCCGACACCTGCTCCAGCAAGGTTGCCACCAGTTGTGGCGATTGCTGCGCAAAGCGGCGCGAGGCCAGGTAAAAGCCGTTGGCCAGCGGCAAGCCGGTATAGTCGGCCAGCACCCGCACCTGGTAGGCTTTTTGCGCGGACGCGAAATACGGATCCCACACCACCCACGCATCGATGCTGCCCGAAACGAAGGCCGCGCGCGCATCCGACGGTGACAGGTACACGGGCACGATGTCGGCCATCTTCAAGCCGGCCTTGTTCAATGCCGATGCCAGCAGGAAGTGCGAGCCGGAACCCTTTTGAAATGCCACCCGCTTGCCTTTGAGCGCAGCCACGCTGCGCAGCGGCGAATCCTTGGGCACGAAAATCGCCTCGCTGTTGACGGGCGCCGGCTCGGCGCCCACGTACAGCAGATCGACGCCGCCGGCCTGCGCAAACACGGGCGGCGGCGCGCCGGTGCTGCCGAAATCGATGCTGCCGGCGTTGAGCGCTTCGAGCATCTGCGGCCCGGCAGGGAACTCGATCCACTTGATCTGGTGGCCTACGAGGGCTTTTTCCATCGACCCCTGCGCCTTGATCATGCTGAGCAAGCCGCTGCCCTTTTGAAAGCCGATTTTTATTTCGGCACTGTGGGCAGCCAGGGGCAGGGCTGCTGCCGCGACTATTGCAACGATCCATTTCTTCATGTTGTTCCTCATGCGCTTTCGCGCTCTATCAATTCACAGGCCAGCAGATTCAACCGCGAATCGGCATGGGACGCGGGCAGCACGCCCAGTTGTTCGAGGATGCGCAGCGCGGCGATTTCGCCGATCTCGCGCGCCGGTGGCCGTATCGTGGTCAGGCTCGGCAGCAGCAGCGACGAAAACGCATAGTCGCCGAAGCCGACGATCGCGCATTTGCCGGGGATGGCAAGGCCGGCGCGCTGGCCGGCCAGCAGCGCGCCGGCGGCCAGGTTGTCGTTGGCGAAGATGATCGCTTCCACCGCCTTGCTCTTTTTAGCCGGCGCCAGCGCCAGCGCTTCGATGGCCTGCTTGCCGGCGTCGAACGGCGCTTCCATGGTGGGCACGTAGATCACTGGTTCCAGGCCATGCTCGCGCATCACCGCCGCGTAGCCGTCGCTGCGATCGACCGCGCTCAAGTCGCCGGCCACGCTGTTTTGCACGAAGGCGATGCGGCGATAACCCTTGGCATACAGGTAGCGCGCGGCCTGTTCGCCCACCGCGTGGTTCGAATAGCCCACCTGGATATGCTGCCGGCGCGGCTGGTAGTCCCAGGTTTCCACCACCGGCACGCCGGCGGTGGCCAGCAGCTTGTCGGTGGCGCGGTTGTGGAAGCGGCCCGTGACCACCAGCGCTGCCGGCTTCCAGCCCAGGAAGGTGCGCACAGCGCTCTCCTCCTGCTTGGCCGAAAAATAGCTTGACGCCAGCAGCAGCTGGTAGCCGTGGCGGGTGAGGGTGTCGCTGAAACTCTGGATGGTGTTGGCAAAGATCGGCCCCGAGATATTCGGGATCACCATGCCCACCATGCGTCCGTGCGAGGAGGCCAGGCCGCCGGCCACCAGGTTGGGCACATAGCCGAGCTGCTTGACGGCGGCGGCGATGCGCGCACTGAGCTTGGCGCCCACGCGGGTTGGTTCGCTGAAGTAGCGCGACGCCGTGATCGAGCCCACTTCGGCCAGCCGCGCCACGTCGTGAATGGTGGCGCGGCCGGAGCCGCGGCGCTTTCTTGGTGCTGCAGGTTCAGTCATGGATGGCGCTCATAAAGGCATATTCCAAAAAGACATATCGATGATTTTTTTAATTCTTTGACTTCAAAACTGCATGCCACGACACTAAAAAAAGGGTATCGGTACCATCGAAGTGTAGCAAACAGCAGCTGCCTCGCTAAGTTGGTTCTTCACCGATCAAAAGTCAATTTATGCATATGGCGCAAGGCGCGCTTCTCAATCAAGGACTCTGCAATGAAGAACAAGACTAAAAAAATCGGCGTGTTGGCGACGGGCGCTTTGCTGGTCAGCAGCGCATGGGCAACCCCTGCGGAGGATGCCGCGCCGATTGCGGACCGCAGCGAAACCGCATCGATTCCCACCGTGACGGTGAGCGCCACGCGCCGCAGCGCGTCGCTGCAATCGGTACCGGTGGCCGTGTCGGTGATCGACGGCGAGCAACTGGCCCAGTCCAACCGCAACAGCATCGACACCATCATCCAGGAAGTGCCAAGCGCCACCTTCCGCCAGCAGGGCGGCAACAAGGATTCCACCATTTTCGTGCGCGGTATCGGTACCATCTCGACGTCGCCCGGCGTGGAACCCACTGTGTCCACCGTGGTCGATGGCGTGGTGTTCGCGCGCCCGGGCCAGGCCACGCTCGACCTGCTTGATATCGACCGCATCGAAATCCTGCGCGGCCCGCAAGGCACGCTGTTCGGCAAGAATGCGTCGTCGGGCGTGTTGAACGTCATCGGCCGCAAGCCGGGCGAGCAAGCCAGCGGTTACGTCGATGCATCCTGGTACGAAGGCAACGAGAAGCGTGTGCGCGCCGGCGTATCGGGCGCGATCCAGCCGGGCGTGGTGCGCGGCTCGTTCACCGCGCTGTATGCCGACTACGACGGCAATGTCGATAACATCCACGCCGGCGGCGGCAAAGTGAATGGCTACGACCGCAAGGGCGCCCGCGCCCGCGTCGATATCACGCCCAATAAAGATGTCGATATCGTGCTGATCGCCGACTACCTGCGCTCCAACGCATCGCCCACCTTCACGCCGTACAAGCTCACCGGAACCGCTGCCACCAGCGCCCCGTTCGTGGCGGGCATCGCGCCGGTGGTGGCCAGCGCGGAAAACCGCCAGGTCTTTACCGACATCCCGAGCGACATCCGCGACACCAACAAGGGCCTGTCCGCGCAAGTGGACTGGCGCCTGGGCGGCCACACGCTGACCTCGATCACGGCGGTGCGCGACTGGGACAACGCCCAGTACACCAGCACCTCGGCCATCGGCAACGCTGCGGAACCGTCGCGCATCACGGCCGCGTATCCGGCCACGCGCGATATCGGCACGGTGGATTTCCGCCAGGTGTCGCAGGAATTGCGCCTGGCGTCGCCCAAAGACCAGTTGGTCGACTACGTGGTGGGCGCCTACTACCTGCACGGCAAGGACCGCGAAACCTACCAGCGCCTGGTTACCACCAATGTGTTCAATGCCGGCCGCGCCGACTATGGCGTCAAGAACGACAGCTACTCGCTGTTCGGCGAGAGCACGATCAACTTTGCCGCCGACTGGCGGGCGATTGTCGGCGCGCGCGCCACCCGCGATGAACTCTCGTACGACCACGTGCGCACCTCGACATCGACCGCCGCCTTCCCCGGCGTGCAGCCCGGCGTGCAAAACAGCGGTTCGACCAGCGAGGACGGCTACTCGGGCCGCCTGGGCCTGCAACACGATGTCTCGAACAACGTCAACACCTATGCCACCTACTCGCGCGGCTACAAGGGCCCGGCCTACAACGTGTTCTTCAACATGCTGGCGCGCGATACGCTGGCGCTGAAACCCGAGACGTCCGACTCGTTCGAGCTGGGTCTGAAAACCAGCGCCTTCGACCGTCGCCTGACCGCCAACCTGGCCGTGTTCCACACCAAGTATGACAACTACCAGGCCAATTTCTTCGACACCGTGGGCGGCACCGTGATCACGCGCCTGATCAACGCCGGCAAGGTCTCCACCCGTGGCGTGGAACTCGATGTTACCGCCCGCCCCACGCGTGAATTCACGCTGTCCGGCGCGCTGGCCTACACCGACGCCAAGATCGACAGTTTCAATTGCCCGCCTGCGGCCACCGCGTCGTGCAACCTCAATGGCCAGCCGCTGCCGTTCTCGCCGAAGTGGAAGGCGTTCACCCGCGCCAATTACGCGCTGGCGCTGCAAAACGGCCTGTTCGCCGACTTCTCGGCCGATTACGCTTACCAGTCCAAGACCCAGTTCGACCTGTTCCAGTCGCCGGACGCGATCCAGGGCGCCTATGGCATCGTCAACGCCAGCATCGCGCTGTCGTCGCCGGTCGGCGGCTGGCGCATCGCACTGGTGGGCAAGAACCTGGCCAACAAGTCGTACGCCACCAACCTGGTCACGTCCACCGGCTACGTCACCCGCGCCGTGCCGCGCGACGACGAACGCTACTTCGGCCTGACCGCGCGCAAGGAGTTCTGATGACTGCACCAGCCACCCGCCGACAACTGAGCATCGCCGCCTTCATGATGCGCCATGGCCACCACGTGGCCGCGTGGCGCCACCCGCAAACGGACCTGGACAGCAATCCGTTCAAGGTGTTCCGCCAGCAGGTGCGTAACGCCGAAGCGGCGTGCCTGGACGCGGTGTTCTTTGCCGACAGCCTGGCGCTGACCGGCAATATCCCGTCGCTCGAACCATTGACCTTGCTGTCGGCGCTAGCCGCATCGACCGAGAAGATAGGCCTGATCGGCACCGCCACCACGACATACAACGAGCCGTACACGGTGGCGCGCCAGTTCGCCTCGCTCGACCAGCTGTCGGACGGCCGGGCAGGGTGGAACCTGGTCACGTCCGACAACGCGGCGGAGGCGGCCAACTTTGGCCGCGACCAGCACGTGGCTCACGCCGAGCGCTATGCGCGCGCCCGCGAATTTCATCAGGTTGTCACAGGACTGTGGGATAGTTGGCAAGATGGCGCACTGGTCAACGACAAGGCGGGCGGCGTGCTGGCCGATCCATCCCGCATCCGCAAGCTCGATCATCGCGGCGAACACTTCGCGGTGGCCGGTCCCCTGAACGTCACGCGCAGCCCTCAGGGCCGGCCCGTGGTGGTGCAGGCGGGCGGATCGGAAGCGGGCCGGGACCTGGCGGCGGCCACCGCCGAAGTAGTGTTCACTGCCCAGCCCACGCTGGCGGGGGCGCAGGATTTTTACCGCGACATCAAGCGCCGCGTGGCGGACAAGGGGCGCCATCCCGATGCGCTCAAGATCATGCCCGGCCTGTTCGCGGTGGTGGGTGCATCGCAAGCGGAGGCAGACGACAAGTTCGGCGAACTGCAAAGCCTGATCGAGCCGAAGGCGGGACTGGCGCTGCTGGGCCGCATGATCGGCAATTTCGACCTGTCCGGCTATCCGCTCGACGGCCCGCTGCCCGAGCTGCCGGAAACCCAGGACGGCCAGCGCAGCCGGCAGCAGTTGCTGACCAACCTGGCGCAGGGCGAGAACCTGTCGATCCGCCAGCTGTACGAACGCATCGCCGGCGGACGCGGTCACTTCACCGTGATCGGCACGGCGCAGACGGTGGCCGACCAGATCGAAGCATGGTTCGAGGGCGGGGCGGCCGACGGTTTCAACTTCATGGCGCCGGCTTTGCCGGGCGGCCTCGATGATTTTCTGGCGCTGGTGGTGCCGGAACTGCAGCGGCGCGGCTTGTTCCGCACCGCGTACACGGGCACCACCTTGCGCGACCACTTGGGATTACAGGAGTATTGATGAAGGCAGTGAGCAGGGTAGTGGCGGTAGCGTTGTTGATGATGATGGGCGCTCCGCACGCCCAGGAATACTTCGGCGATACCCGGCCCGACGCGCCGGAACTGGCCGCGCGCGGTCCGGCCAAGGTGGGCGTGCGCACGCTGGTGATCGAACACCGCGACCAGCTCGACGTGCTGCGCGTGACCGAACAGGCGCCCAACCCGCGCACCACGCGCAAGCTCACGCTGGAAGTCTGGTACCCGGCCGCGCTGGCCAACGGTCAGGTCGAGCATACCGTTTATACCGATGTCCTGGGCTCCGGCCCCAACGATCCCAAGCGCCCCAACACGCCGTTCCAGTTCAATGGCCGCGCGGCACGCGACGCCGCGCCTTTAATCCCTGTGCGCGATGCAGCTCCTTTCATCCCCGCACGTGACGCCGCTCACGCGTCGGTTGCGCGCAATAACGCCTCGACCTCTGCGGCCGACGTGCTTGCCGCCGGTTCTGCCTCGGCGCCCGCGCGGGACGTCAAATATCCCCTCGTGATCGTCTCCCACGGCTATCCCGGCTCGCGCCTGCAAATGAGCTACCTGACCGAGAACCTGGCCTCGAAAGGCTACGTGGTGGTCGCCATCGACCATCCCGAATCGACCCGCGCCGACAAGGCCGGCTTTGCCAGTACCCTGCTCAACCGCCGGCTTGATGACCTGTTCGTGCTCGACACCGTCGCAGCGTGGGCCAAGCCCGGCAGCGGCAATTTCCTGGCCGGCCTGGTGGACGTGGACCGCACCGCGCTGGTCGGCTACTCGATGGGCGGTTACGGCGCCCTGAACACGGTGGGGGCGGGCGTGAGCGCGGCGGCGGTGGCGTTCGTCCCCGGCGGCAAGCTGGCCGTCAACCAGCAGGGCAATACCCAATATGCGCAGCAGCGCGATGCCCGCATCAAGGCGGTGGTGGCATTCGCGCCATGGGGCGGCGCGCACAAGGTGTGGGATGCCGACGGCCTGGCCGGCGTGCGCACGCCGGTGCTATTCATCAGCGGCGATCAGGACGACGTGGCCGGCTACCAGGATGGCGTGAAGCGCCTGTTCGAAGGCACGGTCAACGCCGACCGCTACCTGCTGACCTACGTGGGCGGGCGCCACAACAGCGCACCGAACCCGCCATCACCGGCCATGTGGAGCAACCCCGACGACTTCCAGTCGTACTCCGAGCCGGTGTGGGACAGCCGCCGCATCAACAACATCAACCAGCATTTCGTCACTGCCTTCCTCGGCGTCCAGCTCAAGCAGCAGCCGCTGCAAGGCTACCTCGACCTGCCGCCCTTGACCGCCGACGGCACCATCAAACCCGACCCCGGCCTGTGGCAAGGCTTCCCCAAACGCGCGGCGCTGGGGCTGGAGTGGCGGCATTTGCCGGCGCGGTGAGTAAACCAGATCCTCTCATTCGACAAACGAGAGGATCTCTGCTTTCTGATCGTAGGTGAGGACCGCCGCGCCAGCGTCGGAAAGCTCATTGATCACGTCACGAAAAGCCTTTGTTCTCGCTGGAGTAGTCGAGTCTGTTGGGCCTTCGACGGCCACCAGAACGCGTTCCGGTAGCGTACCTTTGCGTTTTAGCTGGGCAAGTCGCCACACCCATGCGCCGCCGTGGTCAAGAATTTTGCTCGGTTGGTCTTGTCCAAGGTTGAGTGGCTTAACCGCAGTGAATGCTTCGCCATGCTTTTCCTCTACAAAGGGGAAGGTCGCATGATATTCCTCGTTACCGATCTCCAGCCGGTCAAACCGCGATCCCACACCCGCCTCGTTGAACCACTTACGCAAAGTCTTTTCGAGTACTTGTTCTCGGTATTCGGGCGTAACGAAATCGCGCTCGACGTAATAGCCGTACAGTTCATCGAGCTTCGCTTTCGCGTCGTTCATGAGTACAGCCCTGACATTGCTGAATTTGATTACCGCCTCACGGGGGCGTACGACTTCTTCAAAGAGCGCGCGCGCAAACATGGGATCTTGGTCTTGCGAAAGCTTGCGAATGCGCTCCAGCTCTCCTTTGAGATTTTGTATCGATGTCTTGAACACTTGCGCATCAAGCTGCTCGAAGAAATTGGTAATACGAGCATGCTTCTTGGTCATCAGCTTGAACTCGAATACCTTTTGCTCCGGCGCGATAATAATCACGCCCACATTGGCGAATTCTTCTGTCTCCACGAAGGGGCAGAAGCGAACTATCGCGTACAGGCAAGGGATCATTTTCATGGCATCGTCCAAAAAGCATTGCTGCGGCAGTCAAGCAGCAACAGCTTGAGGGTGTGGCGGTCGAATTCCAGAGGGATGGTGCATTCCGGGTCCAGATACCACCAATCTGGAGGTACAGTATCGCAGATTGCATCCCACGTCGCCATAGCAGCTTCGAAGCGAGTAGCATACGCATCCCTGTCAACCATGTCCGAGAAAATTCTATCGATGTGCGCACGGAAAGGGTGAAGCTCTCCAAAGATTTTGGGAGAAAATTCAGGATCGAAGGCTTGGTTATGATCGAGGACGAGCAAACTATTACTTTCAACATCCCAAAAAAGATTGGGATTGCCACCCACGTCGGTTTGGGTTCGATCCCCATTTTTTATCCACCAGTCGAACATCAAGACGTCTCTTTGAAGCGCGACTGGAATCTGATCTCGATGGGCGACAGTCAGTTCTGTGATCGCCCGTCGGCATGAACCAAACGCAAGGCCTGCACCCAGATCTGCCAAATCAGGACGGGAGGCAAGTCCGATCAGATCCTCGGAGATGGAAACCACTTCAAAAGGTGCAATCGGCAAGCCGAGGTGGCGCGCCAAGGCGCCTGCAATCCATTCGCATACAAGGCTCCTGCGCCCGGCTCCTCTGCCTTTAACAAAATAAATGTTCCCATCTTCGCCACGGCAGATGAACGGAAACGTCATTCCTTGGGTCGAGCGGTCGATTATTTCAACTATTTCTACCGGCATTGGCGTTCACGATTGTGTTTGACTGTTCATTGCGCGCAGCGGCCGCAGCCGCACTTCTTGGGACACCTGTCTGGTAACTACTCTTTCAATTTGCTGTTCTGGCACCCCGAGCTATTGCACTCGCGCGCCCGGTCCTGCAGGAACTGCGAGCGCTTGATGGTGGTGTCGGTCGCGCACTGGAGGTTGACGAAGAAACCCCGGGCCTCGCGGCGCGAGCAGTTGTCGTTGCGTTCCTGGATCCAGGCCAGTTGGCCTTTCTTGAGCGCCTGCTTGCCATCGGCATCGAGCTTGGGGCTCAAGGCCTGGTAATTGGTGTTGAGTTCCTTGTCCGCTTCCTGGTAGACCTTGTTCAAGCAGTAGAGGCCATCGAAATCGCTTTTTGGCTTGTCGCAGGCGGAATTGGCAAACGCGGCGCCCGATGCGCACAGCAGCAGGGCGGCAATGACTGTTTTCATTTTTGATTATCCGGGAGCATCCGGTCAGGTGGTGGTTGCCAAGTTTGCCACGTTTCCCCGGCGCTCACAAGTTTGCCTACCTTGTATAATGCAGGCAAACTAACAGGCCTGCCACCATGACCAATACCACTCATTTCGGTTACAAAACCGTCGCGGAAGACGACAAAGTCCGCGAAGTCGCCAAGGTTTTCCATTCTGTCGCCGCCAAGTACGACATCATGAACGACGTCATGTCCGGTGGCCTGCATCGTATCTGGAAGATCTTCACGATCGCCAACGCCGGCGTGCGTCCTGGCTTCAAGTGCCTCGACATTGCCGGCGGCACGGGCGACCTGGCCAAGGCGTTTGCCAAGCAGGCCGGCCCCACCGGCGAAGTCTGGCTCACCGACATCAATGAATCGATGCTGCGCGTGGGGCGCGATCGCCTCTTGAACCGCGGCCTGCTGACCCCCACCTTGTTGTGCGATGCGGAGAAGCTGCCGTTCCCCGATAACTATTTCGACCGCGTGAGCGTGGCCTTTGGCCTGCGCAACATGACGCACAAGGACCAGGCGCTGGCGGAAATGCGCCGCGTGCTGAAACCGGGCGGCAAGTTGCTGGTGCTGGAATTCTCGAAAGTGATCGAGCCGCTGCAAAAGCCGTACGACCTGTATTCGTTCAAGGTGCTGCCTTGGATGGGCCAGAAGATCGCCGGCGATGCCGAAAGCTATCGCTACCTGGCCGAATCGATCCGCATGCATCCCGACCAGGAAACCCTGAAGACCATGATGGAAACGGCGGGCCTGGAGAGCGTCAAGTATTACAACCTGACGGCCGGCGTGGCCGCGTTGCACACCGGCATTAAGCTGTAACTAAGCCTGTCCAGCCCCTTTGCAGGTAAGCTGGCGGCTCGAAGGACACCGGGCCGCCCGCGCGTCGCGCACAAAACGACGCGCACCACAACAGGCTCCGGGTCCCCGCAACGAGCAATTACTTTGTAGGGTAGAGACCATGACTGTTAAAAAATTCCTGATGACCGCCGTGCTGGCCGTCTCCGTCTTCTCGATGGTGTCCGAAGCCATCGCCCGCCCTGCCGGCGGTGGCCGTTCGATCGGTCGCCAGTCGCAAAATGTCCAGCGCATGCCGCCGGCCGCAGCTCCTCAGCAGGCTCCGCAAGGTGCGCAGCGCCAGGCGCCTGCCGCCACGCCTAACGCGGCCACACCGCCAAAACCGGCCAGCCCATGGAAAGGTATCCTGGGCGGCGCGCTGCTGGGCCTGGGCCTGGGCGCACTGTTCTCGCACCTGGGCTTGAGTGGCGCGCTGGGTAGCGCCATCGGTACCATCCTGATGCTGGCTCTGCTGGCCGGCGCGGTATTCTTCATCGTGCGCATGATCCGCCGTAAATCGCAGCCGCAACCGGCGCCTTCGGCGTTTGGCGGTAACGGTGGCGGCTTCAGCGGCAATGGCGGTAACAGTGGCTATAACGACAACGTCAAGCCGTTCACGCCAGCCCAGCAGCCTGCGCAATTCAATAGCGGCAACACCACGCCGGAAATCGGTTCGGGCCTGTCATCCGGTCAGAACTACCAGTACCAGCCGGCTGCCGTGCCTGCTCACCAGAAATGGGGCGTGCCGGCGGACTTCGATGAAGCGTCGTTCCTGCGTGTCGCAAAAGGCAACTTCATCCGCCTGCAAGCAGCCTGGGACAAGGGCGATACCAACGATATCCGCGAATTCACCACGCCGGAAGTGTTTGCCGAAATGCGTTTGCAGCTGTCAGAGCGCACCCAGGCCGACTACACCGACGTGGTCAGCCTCGAAGCCGAACTGCTGGGCATTGAAACCACCGCCACCGACTACCTGGCCAGTGTACGTTTCACGGGCATGGTCAAGCCGGCCCGCGATGCACTGGCCGAGCCGCTCAACGAAGTGTGGAACCTCAGCAAGCCCGTGTCGGGTTCGGCCGGCTGGCTGCTGGCAGGTATTCAACAGGTGGCCTGAACCGTGGGTTTCCCCGCAAAATGGTAAGATCAAAACCGCCCGTAGATGGGCGGTTTTGTTTTGTGGCCCTGTTTTGATAGCGTACCGAATGACGATCCCCAATCCCAGTGTTCTTTCTGCCGCCGTGCCCGCCAGCGCCGTGATCAATCACCTGCTAGCCCAGGAGCCGTGGGCGCGCCGCGAGTTGCAGCGCCATGCCGGCAAGGTGGCCGCCATCGACGCCGGCGTGGCAAGCGTGCGCCTGCGCGTGACCACCGACGGCCTGCTCGAAGCGGCCCCGGCCGAAGCGGTGGCCAGCGTGACCATCCGCGTGAAACCCACCGACCTGCCGCTGATCGTGCAGGACCGCGCGCGGGCATTTTCCTATGTGCGCATCGAGGGGGATGCCGAGTTTGCCAATGCGCTGTCGAGCCTGAGCCAGTCGCTGCGCTGGGAGGCCGAGGTGGACCTGGAAAAGCTGGTGGGGCCGCTGGCGGCCAACCGCCTGGCGGCAGGGGCGCGCGGCGCGCTCAAGGCGGTGAAAAACGGCCACCAGAAACTGGCCGAAAACGTCGCCGAATACCTGCTCGATGAAAAACAATTGCTGGTGCGCCCGCACGCGGTGGAAGAATTATCGGCCGACGTCACGCGCCTGCGCGACGACGTCGAGCGCGCTGCCAAGCGCCTGGCCAAACTGGAACAGAAACTGGGAACCCAATGATTTTGAAATTACTCCGCTTCCTGAAGATCATGCGGGTGGCGATCAAGTACGGCCTCGACGAAATAGCGATTTCCGGCTTCAAGGTGCCACGCACGGCGCGGTTCATCGACACCGTGATTTTCTGGCGTGACCTGTCTTCCCCGCGCGGCGTGCGCCTGCGCCTGGCGCTGGAAGACCTGGGACCGATCTTCATCAAGTTCGGCCAGGTGCTCTCCACCCGCAGCGACCTGATTCCCCCCGATATCGCCGTCGAACTGGCACGCCTGCAAGACCGGGTGCCGCCGTTCGATTCCGATATCGCCATTGCGCAAATCCACAAATCGCTCGGCGCCCACCCGGACCAGCTGTTCGCCTCGTTCGAGCGCACACCGGTGGCGTCGGCCTCGATTGCCCAGGTACACTTTGCGACGCTCAAGGATGGCAAGCAGGTGGCAGTCAAGGTGCTGCGCCCGGGCATGAAAAAGACCATCGACGAGGACGTGGCGCTGATGCAGATCGCCGCCGACCTGGCCAGCCGCTTGTGGGCCGACAGCAAGCGCCTGAAACCGAAAGAGGTGGTGGCCGAGTTCGACAAATACCTGCACGACGAGCTGGACCTGATGCGCGAGGCCGCCAACGCCAGCCAGCTGCGCCGCAACTTTGCCGATTCCAACCTGCTGCTGGTGCCGGAAATGCACTGGGATTACTGCTCGAGCAATGTGATCGTGATGGAACGCATGCATGGCATCCCGGTCTCGCAGATCGACCGCCTGGCCGCTGCCGGCGTGGACCTGAAAAAACTGTCGAGCGACGGCGTGGAGATTTTCTTCACCCAGGTGTTCCGCGACGGCTTCTTCCATGCGGATATGCACCCCGGTAACATCCTGGTGTCGATCGAGCCGGAAACGTTCGGCCGCTACATCGCGCTCGACTTCGGCATCGTCGGCACGCTGACCGATTACGACAAGGATTATCTGTCGCAAAACTTCCTGGCCTTCTTCCGCCGCGACTACAAGCGCGTTGCCGAGGCGCACATCGAATCGGGGTGGGCGCCCAAGGAAACCCGCGTCGACGAGCTCGAAGCGGCCGTGCGCGCCTGCTGCGAGCCGATTTTTGATCGCCCGCTGAAAGATATCTCGTTCGGCCAGATCCTGCTGCGCCTGTTCCAGACGTCGCGCCGCTTCAACGTGGAAGTGCAGCCGCAACTGGTGCTGCTGCAAAAGACGCTGCTCAATATCGAAGGGCTCGGCCGCCAGCTCGACCCCGACCTCGACCTGTGGAAAACCGCCAAGCCGTACCTGGAAAACTGGATGGCCGAGCAAGTCGGCTGGCAGGGCCTGTACCAGCGCCTCAAGGCCGAGGCGCCCCGCTACGCCCAGATCTTCCCGCAACTGCCGCGCCTGCTACACCGGGCGCTGGAGCAGCAGGGCGAACGTCCCAGCGACAATACCGAGCTGCTCAAGGTGTTGATCCACGAACAGCAGCGCACCAACCGCCTGCTCAGTGGCGCGGCCTGGACCGTCACCCTGGTGGTGCTGGCGCTGGTGTCCTACGAGTTCTGGCCCCATTTCATGCCGCAATAAGGTGATGCAACCAGCATGACGGACTTTGCCCAGCGCGATCCCCTGTCACCGGCGTTCTGGGATGAGCGCTTCGAGCGCCGCTTCACGCCCTGGGACCGGGGCGCCGCACCGCAAGCGCTGCGCGATTTTGTTGTTGCCAACGCTCCGGTGGCCACGGTGATTCCCGGCTGCGGCGCCGGCCACGAGCTGGTACTGCTGCGCGACGCCGGCTGGAACGCCACCGCCATCGATTTCTCGCCGGCCGCCGTCGCTGCCGCCAAGGTGGTGGCAGGCAGCCATGGACAACACGTGGTGCAGGCAGACTTTTTCACGTGGCAGCCACTACAGCCACTGCAACTGATTTACGAGCAGGCTTTTTTGTGTGCGATGCCGCCGGCCATGTGGCCGCAAGTGGCCGCGCGCTGGGCGCAGTTGTTACCGGCGGGGGCACTGCTGGCTGGGTACTTCTTTTTTGACGACCGCCCGAAAGGTCCGCCATTCGGCATTGGCCGCACTGCGCTGGATGCGCTGTTGCAGGCCGATTTCGCCTGCGAAGTGGACGAGGCTGTCAGTGATTCTATCGCTGTGTTTGCAGGCAGGGAGCGCTGGATGGTGTGGCGCCGGCGTTGAGCATCGGACGCTTGCCGGGCAGTTTACGGCGGCTGGCGCAGGCATGCACCGCGACCAGCGCCAGTGCGCACAGGACGATCGAACGGCGGTGCAACGGTTCGCTGGGGGACTCTGCAACGAACTTGCTCTGTGCAAAGGCAGGAGAGAGCAGGGCAGTGGCCAACAGGCCGGCAAAGACGTACTTTTTCATGTATTTCCCAATCAGGAGATGTAAGCGTCGACGACTGGACGACAAGGCGCGCAACGATTCAGGGATTGGGAAATCAGCGCATAAGGGTGGATTAGACCATGAATTCAAACCGCTGGCGAATAGCTTTTTTCAATGAAAGCGATTAACTATGCGCCGCCGACTGACCTTGGCCACAGGAAACAGGAGTAGGGCGCCCAAAAGGCTTTATAATTCAGGGTTTTGATGATTTTTGCGGAGTAATAGATGCCGATCTACGCTTACCGCTGCGAGGCATGTGGTTTTGCCAAGGATGTCTTGCAGAAGATGTCCGACCCGCAGCTGACTGTTTGCCCAGAATGTGGCAAGGACTCGTTCAAGAAACAACTGACCGCCGCCGGCTTCCAGCTGAAGGGCTCGGGTTGGTATGTCACCGATTTCCGTGGTGGCACGCCGCCAGCCACCGGCGTGTCCAGCCCGTCGGGCGCGATCGCCTCGTCGGCGCCGGCCAAGTCGGAAACGCCTGCTGCTGCACCGGCGCCGGCTGCTGCGCCATCCAGCACCACCAAAGGGGATTGACCCCATGAGCAGAGCAATCGATGCGTAAATATTTCATTACCGGCCTGCTGATCCTGGTCCCGCTGGCGATTACCGCCTGGGTGCTGAACCTGGTGATCAGCACCATGGACCAGTCGCTGCTGTTCGTGCCCGAGCGCTGGCAGCCGCACACGCTGATCGGCTTCGACATTCCCGGCCTGGGCACCTTGCTGACGGTCGTGATCGTGTTCCTGACCGGCCTGCTGACCAACAACCTGGTCGGCAACTACGTGTTGCGCGTGTGGGAAAAGCTGCTCAAGCGTATCCCGCTGGTGAACTCGCTGTACTCGAGCGTCAAGCAGGTGTCCGATACCTTGCTGTCGTCGTCCGGCAACGCGTTCCGCAAGGCGGTGATGATTCCGTATCCGCACCAGAATTCTTACACCATCGCTTTCCTCACCGGCACACCCGGCGGCGACGTGAAAAACCACCTGGTGGGCGACTACGTGAGCGTGTACGTGCCCACCACGCCGAACCCGACCTCGGGATTTTTCCTGATGATGGCGCGCAAGGATGTGGTCGAGCTCGACATGACCGTCGATGCTGCCCTGAAATACATCGTCTCGATGGGCGTGGTGGCGCCGGAAGATGTTCCGCAAGCCATCGCCCTGCCGGAACGCATCACCAAGTAAACAATACAGCCGAACTCTCTGAGTAATTTAACCTGAACCGAGAAATAATCATGTCCTCAATGCGTACTCACTACTGCGGCCTCACCACTGAAGCGCTGCTTGGCCAAACCGTCAGCCTGTGCGGCTGGGTACACCGTCGCCGCGACCACGGCGGCGTGATCTTCATCGACCTGCGCGACCGCGAAGGCCTGGTGCAGATCGTCTGCAATCCGGAGCAAGCCGAAGTGTTCAAGGCCGCCGAAGCCGTACGTAACGAGTTCTGCCTGCGCGTGACCGGCGTGGTCAAGGACCGCCTGGCCGGCACCGTCAACAACAACCTGAAATCGGGCAAGATCGAAGTCGTTTGCTCGCAACTGGAAGTGCTGAACCCGTCCGTGGCCGTGCCGTTCCAGCTCGACGACGACAACCTGTCGGAAACCACCCGCCTGACCCACCGCGTGCTGGACCTGCGTCGCCCGCAGATGCAAAACAACCTGCGCCTGCGTTACAAGGTAACGATGGAAGTGCGCAAGTACCTGGACGACCTGGGCTTCATCGACATCGAAACCCCGATGCTGACCAAGTCCACGCCTGAAGGCGCACGCGACTACCTGGTGCCATCGCGCGTGAACGCCGGCAGCTTCTTCGCGCTGCCGCAGTCGCCGCAGTTGTTCAAGCAACTGCTGATGGTCGCCAACTTCGACCGTTACTACCAGATCACCAAGTGCTTCCGTGACGAAGACCTGCGCGCCGACCGCCAGCCTGAATTCACCCAGATCGACTGCGAAACCTCGTTCCTGACCGAGCAGGAAATCCGTGACCTGTTCGAAGACATGATCCGCAAGGTGTTCACCAACACCATGGGCGTCGAATTGCCTAACCCGTTCCCGGTGATGAACTTCTCCGAAGCGATGGGCAAATACGGTTCGGACAAGCCGGACATGCGCGTCAAGCTGGAGTTCACCGAACTGACCGAAGTGGTCAAAAACGTGGAATTCAAGATCTTCAACAGCGCCGCCAACCTGCCTAACGGCCGCGTGGTCGGCATGCGCGTACCGCAAGGCGGTTCGATGCCGCGTTCGGAAATCGACGCGTACACCCAGTTCGTCGCCATCTACGGCGCCCGTGGCCTGGCGTACATCAAGGTCAACGAAAAAGCCAAGGGCCGCGAAGGTCTGCAGTCGCCGATCGTCAAGAGCATCGACGACGAAACCCTGGCCAAGATCCTGGAACTGACGGGCGCGCAAGACGGCGACCTGATCTTCTTCGGCGCCGACAAGGCCAAGGTCGTCAACGACGCCATCGGCGCGCTGCGCGTGAAAATCGGCCACTCGGAATTCGGCAAGAACGCCGGCCTGTTCGACGACGTCTGGTCGCCGCTGTGGGTGATCGACTTCCCGATGTTCGAATACGACGAAGAATCGGACCGCTGGACCGCGACCCACCACCCGTTCACCGCGCCAAAAGACGGCCACGAAGACTGGCTGGAAACCAACCCGGGCGCCTGCATCGCCAAGGCCTACGACATGGTCCTGAACGGCTGGGAACTGGGCGGCGGTTCGATCCGTATCCACCGCGAAGAAGTGCAGTCGAAAGTGTTCCGCGCGCTGAAAATCGATGCTGACGAAGCGCGTCTGAAATTCGGCTTCCTGCTCGACGCACTGCAATACGGCGCGCCACCGCACGGCGGCCTGGCTTTCGGCCTGGACCGTATCGTCACGCTGATGACCAAGTCCGATTCGATCCGCGACGTGATCGCCTTCCCGAAAACCCAGCGCGCCCAGGATCTGCTGACCCAGGCCCCGTCGGAAGTCGACGAGAAGCAACTCAAGGAACTGCACATCCGCCTGCGTGCGGCTGAGCCGAAGGTCGCTAGCTGATTTTAGCTGTGTTCGCTTTAGCGAATAGTTAAAAGAAAAAGGCGCTCTCGTAGCGCCTTTTTCTTATTTCGCGCCATTGAAACGGCGGCTGACAGCGGGTGCCGCTTGGTCTATCCTGTCGAAAGTCCTATCGATTTGGAGGAGCTGGCGATGCGGATCGAACATCTCATGCTTCGCAACTGGCGCAATTTTCGGACGGCCGATGTCGATCTGCCACCGCGCGCTTTTCTCATCGGTCCTAACGCCTCGGGCAAGACCAATTTGCTCGATGCCTTGCGTTTTCTGCGCGATGTCGCGCATGATGGTTTGCAGGCGGCTGTGGCCGCGCGCAGAGGAGTCCATATGTTGCGCAATTTTGCTGCCGCGCCGGATGCCGACATCGAGATTGCCATCGCAGTAACCGACGACAGCGAAACCTGGACATACCGGCTAGTACTCAACCACGACAGCGCTATGCGCGGCTGCGTGGTGCAGGAGATGCTGGCTGGCTTGGGCGAGACGATCAGCCAAGAGGGCGGCTTAGCGACTTCGGGACCAACCTATCAAACCCTGCTCGAAGGTCTGAACGTTCACGATCAGTTCGGGCCGTGTGCACAATTTTTTAAAACCATCTCGTCGCCACTGCTCGTGCACGACCATTTGCCCGGCTCCGGTTTCCTGCCCCGAATGTGGCAGACAGCGGAACGCACACGCATTGCGCGGTTAAAGAAAATCGAGCGGGTTTTGCAGATCGCACTACCGCAACTCAGCAAGCTGGACATTGTTGCCGACGAAGCGGGTAATCCGCATTTAAACGTCGCTTATAGCGATTGGCGCCGGCACACGGTACACGACGAGCGCGATTTGTCCGACGGCACCTTGCGCATAGTGGCTTTGCTATGGGGGATGTTTGATGGCGAAGGTCCTCTTCTGCTGGAGGAGCCCGAAAGTGCGTTGCACCACGACGTCGTTGCGCAGCTGGCGCAAATCTTGGGTCAGATGAACCGGCAGAAGCGGATTCAGCGGCAAATTTTGATCAGCACTCACTCTGAAGACTTGTTACGCGACGGTGGCATCGCAGCTGAGGAAGTCTTGCGACTGGTTCCCGTCAAAGGCGGCAGCATCGTGGCAAGTGCAGACGATTACGATCGGCAGCTGATGCGCGAGGGCATGTCGGTAGCCGAAGTCATGTTGCCCAAATCGGCACCGCCGCGTATGGCACAGCTGGCAGTGGAGCTGTAATGTATTTCAACCTGCTGGTCGAAGGCTATGTTGACGAAGCCGTCGCCCAGCGACTGCTGCAAGACTGCGGCCACGAGTCAGGCGTCACCTACGGTAAAAAAGGCTGGAACTACATCCAGCAGAGAATTGGGTCGTTTGACCGGGCCGCCGGCGTGCACGGGCTACTGACCCTGGTTGATTTCATGGATACTGGCAAAAGCTGTCCACCAGCGGTGGTGCACGACTGGTTGCCGCAACGGGCAGCCACGCACCTGTTTCGCGTCGCCGTGCGCGAGATCGAGTCATGGATACTTGCGGACAGAAAAGGTGTTGCCCGCTTCCTCGACGTGCCGTTGGTAAAAATTCCACGCGATGTCGAAGCGCTGGCCGATCCAAAGCAGGCGCTGGTCAACCTAGCCCGTAGTTCACGGTCGAGAGTGATCAGGGAAGCACTGGTGCCGCGAACGGGCTATACAGCGATGGAGGGCCCGTTGTATTCTTCCGAAGTCGCCCGCTTTGTGCGGCTAAACTGGAACCACGATGCCGCGCGGCTGCAATCGGACAGCTTACATCGTTGCATTCATCGATTACTTGAACTTCATGACAGAAAATAAACCAGCCGGCTACAAGATCCCCGAATCCGTACTGGTGGTCATTCACACCGCCGACCTGCAAGTACTGCTCATTGAACGCGCCGACCGTCCCGGTTTCTGGCAATCTGTCACCGGCTCGATCGACGTGCTTGGCGAGCCGTTCATCGAAGCAGCGGCGCGCGAGTTGTTCGAGGAGACCGGCATCGTGGCCGACGGCGAACGCATCGTGCTGCGCGACTGGCAACTGTCGAATATCTATACCATCTACCCCGAATGGCGCCACCGCTACGCACCCGGGGTGGTCGAAAACACCGAGCACATTTTCAGCGTGGAAGTCCCGCGCGACACGCCGATCACGCTGTCGCCACGCGAGCATATCGACCACGCCTGGCTGCCCTACCTGGAGGCGGCCGACAAGTGTTTTTCGTCTTCGAATGCGGAGGCGATCCTGCTGCTGCCACGACACTTGGAGTAGCTCTGTTCGATTGATCTATCGCAGTCCTCGGCTGTGCACCCAAGCTAATCTGCATTAACCTGGTTGATTAAATTAACCAACTGGGTTAATCTTCGATTCAGCTTGGGACAATCGCCATGACCAGCTGCAGCATTCCGACACACGACCTCTCGCGCATGATTGCGCTGATAAAACAGGGACATTTCCGCACGACTCACGTGGCGCGCGTTGGCGCCGTCGCTCTGGGGCTTGACCTCGACGGTCTGATTGACGTCGTGGTGGATCTGCCAGCCCGAGGCCGGTTTTACAAGACCATGGAATCGAACAAAAATCCGGGGCACTGGATGGATGTCTACCATACGAGGACGCTGGCGGGAGACCCTGTTTATCTTAAATTGATGATACAAAACGGCGTATTGATCGTCTCGTTCAAGGAGTTATAGCGATGAAATGCGAAACCTGCGGTGAATCCGCACTGGTGCACGATGTGCGCGACGTGCCTTATACGTACAAGGGCGAAACCACGATCCTGCCCCAGGTGGAAGGGGACTTTTGTTCCAACTGCGACGAATCTGTCCTGGGGCCGCAAGAGTCCCGTCGCACGATGGACCTGATGCTGGCCTTTAACAAGCAAGTCAACGCTGCGGCGGTCGATCCGCAATTCATCGTCAGCGTGCGCAAGAAACTCAATCTCGACCAGCGCCAGGCTGGCGAGATTTTCGGCGGTGGGGTCAATGCATTTTCGCGCTATGAGCTGGGCAAAACCAGGCCGCCACTGGCCACCGTCAAACTGCTGAAGCTTTTGAACAATCACCCGGAGTTATTACAGGAAGTGGCGGCAGCGTAACCAAGTCGCACCCTTGTTCGCCGGAAAATTCGTATGTGCGGCGGCGAACGTACAGCTTCGCGGACTCAGGGTTACAATGTTTCTATGAAAATCCGTGTTGCCACATATAACATCCATAAAGGGGTGTCCTCGATCCGGGCCGAGCCGCGTGTTTTGGCGCTCAAGCAGGCTATCGGCATGTTCGACGCCGACGTGGTGTTTCTGCAGGAGGTCCAGGGCAAGCATGACCTGAAGGCCGCCAAGTACGGCGCCGAGCACCTCGGTACCAAGCACTGGCCCGCCGCGTCGCAGCACGAGTATTTTGCCGGCGAATCGCGCCACCTGCACGCCGCTTACGGCATGAACGCGGTGTACGACCACGGCCATCACGGCAATGCGCTGCTCAGTGCCTTCCCGATCGCCAATATGGCCAATCACGATGTGTCCGACCACGCCTACGAGCAGCGCGGCATCCTGCATTGCGTACTCAATACCCCGCACGGCATCGTCCACTGCTACGTGGTGCACCTGGGCTTGTTCGAGGCCGGGCGCCGGCGCCAGACCCAGGCCCTGATTTCCGCCGTGCGCGCGTCGGCGCCCGATGGCGAACCGGTGATCATCGCCGGCGATTTCAACGACTGGCGCAATACCCTCAGCGCCGAACTGCGCAATGCGCTCGGCGTGGTGGAGGCGTTCGACCAGCTTGGCGGTCCGCCGTCGGCGCTCAGCGACATCATGCGCACGCTGCGCCGCAAATCGTCCGTCAATCCGGCCCGCACCTTCCCGTCGGCGCTGCCGTTTTTCCGCCTCGATCGGATTTACGTGCGCGGCTTCAAGGTCGATACGGCCGAGGTCTTGCACGGGTCGCTGTGGGCCAAGTTGTCGGATCACGCGCCGATTGTCGCGTCGCTATCACTTGGCTAGAATGGCGCCATGGGCACCTCTGTCAACTTCCTCGCCGATAACGAAGTCAGGCTCCTGCATACCGGCACGGATTATTTTCCCGCGCTCATTGCAGCGATCGACAACGCCCGTCACGAAATCTATTTCGAAACCTATATCTTTGCCCCCGACGACACCGGCCAGCGCGTGATGGCGGCGTTGATCGGCGCTGCCCAGCGCGGCATTCACGTGCGCATGATCACCGACTGGTGGGGCACGGGCCGGCGCCAGGTCAACAACATGCACGAGAAGCTGGTGGCGGGCGGCGTCGAACACCGCGTGTTCAACCCGTGGTTCAAGCGCGGCGTCACGCGCACCCATCGCAAGATCTGCGTGGTCGATCGCGAGATTGCGCTGGTCGGCGGCATCAACATCAACGACGACATGTTCTGCGACTACAACCACGCGATCCCGCTCGATTTTCCGCGCTGGGATTTCGCGGTGCAAGTGTGCGGGCCGCTGGTGGCATCGGTGCAAAAAGAGCAGGAAACCCAGTGGCGCCGGCTGGGCAAGATGAACCTCATCAAGCGCATCAGCCTGTATCGCGACATGCGCAAGGTGAACAAGGCTGCCGCCGAAAACATGGTGCAGGCCGGCTTCGTGGTGCGCGACAACCTGCGCAACCGCAGCACCATCCAGCGCGCGTACTTGCAGGCGCTGGGCCGCGCCCGTAAAAGTGTGCTGTTGGCCAATCCGTATTTCGCGCCGGGGCGCAAGTTTCGCCGCGCGCTGGCCGCTGCCGCCGAGCGCGGGGTCGATGTCACACTGCTGATCGGCGTGGGCGAGATCTGGCTGCAGGATGCGGTCGCCCACTCGTTTTATCCGAAACTGCTGGCGGCCGGCGTCAAGATCGTCGAGTACCGCAAGACGCAATTGCACGCCAAGGTGGCCGTGATCGACGACGACTGGGCCACCGTGGGCTCGAGCAATGTCGATGGCCTGTCGCTGTTCCTGAACCAGGAAGCCAACGTGGTGATCAAGGATGCCGCGTTCGCGCAGACCTTGCGCGCCCACATCGAGGACGCCGTCGCCGATGGCGTACCGATTGATTATGCCGACTTCGAACATGTCGGCCGTTTTCGGCGCATCGGTTACGAGATCGCGTTCGTGTTCTACCGGACCGTGATGCGCCTGTTCTCAGTAGGAAAATATGCATGAGTGATACCGTCAGACTCGACAAGTGGCTGTGGGCCGCGCGCTTCTTCAAAACCCGTACCCTGGCCACCGATGCCATCGATAGCGGTAAAGTCAAAGTCAACGGCGACAAGGTCAAACCGGCACGCAATGTGCACATCGGCGACCAGCTCGACATCGACAACGGCTCCGACCGCTGGGAAGTCGATGTGATGAATCTGTCCGACGTGCGCGCTGCCGCGCCGATCGCCCGCAACCTGTACGAAGAGACCGACGAGAGCGTGCAGCGGCGGGCGCTGGTGGCAGAAAACCGCCGCCTGTTCCGCGAGCCGACCGCCGACTTCAAAGGCCGCCCCACCAAGCGCGACCGCCGCCAGCTCGGCAAATTGTAGGCTCACCTTCGTCCTGATGCGCGGGTCCGGACCGCGCGCAAGGCGCCACCCTGCAACAGATCACCGTTACGGGTGAGTGCACACGTCGCACATCCCCATGCTGTGCTGCAGCAATAGAACTTCGACTCTAAACGTAGCGTTTGACTTTTGTCACGCGCTGGATAATAGTACGAGCGTTCGCAATTCTTTTCACACGGAGTAAATTTAAGTGGCGCAGAATACTTTGCTCCACGGCCAAATTCACCTCGGGATCCATTCTTATTAATACCTCAACTAAATTTATGCGCAAGGGCGAACTGACACGGGCGGCAATTCTCGACGTGGCGCTGGACCTGGCCAGCCGGGACGGGCTGGAAGGCCTGACCATCGGCCTGCTCGCGGACAAGATGAATATGAGCAAGTCCGGCGTGTTCGCCCATTTCGGCTCGCGCGAGGATTTGCAGTTGGAAGTGCTCAAGCTATATCACCATCGTTTCGAGCAAGAAGTGTTTTTCCCCAGCGTCAAAGAGCCGCGCGGCATCTTGCGCTTGCGCTCGATGTTTGCGCGCTGGGTCAAGCGCGTGAGCGTGGAAGTGGCGTCGGGCTGTATCTATATCAGCGGCGCGGTCGAGTACGACGACCGCCCGGGCCCGATCCGCGAAGAGTTGATGGCCATGGTCGGCGCCTGGCAGGCCGCGCTGTTGCGCTGCGTGCAGCAATGCATCGAAGTTGGCGACTTGAAAGCCGACAGCGATGCGCGCCAGATGGTCTACGAGATGTACGGCCTGATCCTGGCACTGCACCACGATGCGCGCTTCCTGCGCATCCCCGGCAGCCTGGAGCGGGCCGGTAATGGATTTGAACGTTTGATCGTGTCGTACAAGAATTAGCAAGGCAGTTGGTAACACCTACGCAAGCCACCATTTTTGCAGTCAATAAAAGTCATCAGGAGAACACCATGGGTCAATACGTCGCGCCAATCCGGGATATGCAATTCGTGCTGCACGAACTGCTCAACGTGCAGGAAGAACTGAAAGCGTTGCCGGACTACGCCGAAATCGATGCCGACATCATCAACCAGGTACTGGAAGAGGGCGGCAAGTTCACGTCGGAAGTGCTGTTCCCGCTGAACCATTCGGGCGACCGCGAAGGTTGCAAGCTCGACGTGGCGACCAACTCCGTGACCACGCCAAAAGGCTTTAAAGAAGCCTACAAGCAGTACGTCGAGGGCGGCTGGGCGGCGCTGGCGTGCGATCCGGAATACGGCGGCCAGGGCCTGCCGGTACTGTTGAACAACTCGTTCTACGAAATGCTGAACTCGGCCAACCAGGCCTGGACCATGTACCCGGGCCTGTCGCACGGCGCCTACGAGTGCCTGAAAGAACACGGCACCGACGAACAGAAATCGACCTACCTGCCGAAGCTGGTCTCGGGCGAATGGACCGGCACCATGTGCCTGACCGAACCGCACTGCGGCACCGACCTGGGCATGCTGCGCTCGAAAGCGCTGCCTCAGGAAGACGGCTCGTGGCTGATCACCGGCAACAAGATCTTCATCTCGGCCGGCGAGCACGACATGGCTGAAAACATCCTGCACCTGGTGCTGGCCCGCGTGCCGGACGCACCGGAAGGCTCGAAAGGCATTTCGCTGTTCCTGGTGCCGAAATTCCTGCCGAACGCCGACGGTTCGATCGGCGCGCGCAACCCGATCACCTGCGGCGCGATCGAAGAAAAAATGGGCATCCACGGCAACTCCACCTGCCAGATGAACCTGGACGGCGCCAAAGGCTGGATCATCGGCCAGCCGAACAAGGGCCTGAACGCCATGTTCGTGTTCATGAACGCGGCCCGCCTGGGCGTGGGCATGCAGTCGCTGGGCCTGACCGAAGTCGCGTATCAAAACGCGCTGGTCTATGCCAAGGACCGCATCCAGATGCGTTCGCTGTCGGGCGTGAAAGCACCGGACAAGCCAGCCGATCCGATCATCGTGCACCCGGATGTGCGCCGCATGCTGCTCACCGCCAAGGCCTACGCCGAAGGCGGCCGCGCGTTCACGTCGTACGTGGCGCTGCAGATCGACCGCGAACTGCACCACCCGGACGCAGACGTGCGCAAGGAAGCTGCCGACGAAGTCGCGCTGCTGACCCCTATCGTTAAAGCCTTTATCACCGACAATGGCTGGATCGCCACCTCGGAAGCGATGCAAGTGTTCGGCGGCCACGGCTACATCGCCGAATGGGGCATGGAACAGTACGTGCGCGACGCCCGCATCAACATGATTTACGAAGGCACCAACACCATCCAGTCGCTGGATCTGCTGGGCCGCAAGATTTTGGGCGACAACGGCGCCAAGCTGCGCAAGTTCGGCGAGAAGATCAAGAACTTCGTCGAAGAAAACGGCACCGACGAAGCGCTGAGCGAATTCATCACCCCGCTGGGCGACCTCGGCGACAAGGTCACCAAGCTGACCATGGAAATCGGCATGAAAGCCTTCCAGAACCCGGACGAAGTCGGTGCTGCCTGCGTACCGTACCTGCGTGTGGTCGGTCACCTGGTGTACAGTTACCTGTTCGCGCAAATGGCCAAGATCGCACTGGCCAAGGAAGACAGCGGCGACAACTTCTACAAGGCAAAACTGGCCACGACGCGCTTCTACTTCGCCCGTCTGCAACCGGAAACCGCCACCCTGATCCGCCAGGCTCGCTCGGGTTCCGCCAACCTGATGGCCCTCGACGCCGACCTGTTCTAAGAGAGGAACGACATGACCAATTTCATCGTTAAAAAAGTAGCCGTGCTGGGCGCCGGCGTGATGGGCGCGCAAATCGCCGCCCACTGCGTCAACGCCAAAGTGCCTGTCGTGCTGTTCGACCTGCCGGCCAAGGAAGGCCCGAAAAACGGCATCGTCCTCAAAGCCATCGAAGGCCTGAAAAAACTGTCGCCAGCTCCCTTGGGCAACAAGGACCACGCCGCCCTGATCGAAGTAGCGAACTACGAAGATGACCTGGCCAAGCTGGAAGAGTGCGACCTGATCATCGAAGCGATCGCCGAGCGCATGGACTGGAAGCACGACCTGTACAAGAAGGTCGCACCGCATATCGGCGCCAACGCCATTTTTGCCTCGAACACGTCGGGCCTGTCGATCACCACGCTGTCCGAAGGTTTCGATGCCGACCTGAAATCGCGCTACTGCGGCGTGCACTTCTTCAACCCGCCACGCTATATGCACTTGGTCGAAATCATCCCGACCGAGTTCACCAAGCCTGAAATCGCCGACCAGCTCGAAGGTTTCCTGACCACCACCCTGGGCAAGGGCGTGGTGCGCGCCAAAGATACGCCGAACTTCATCGCCAACCGCGTGGGCGTGTTCGGCATCCTGGCCATCATCCATGAAGCGGAAAAATTCGGTTTGTCGGTCGACGTGGTCGACGACCTGACCGGCGCCAAGCTCGGTCGCGCCAAGTCGGGCACGTTCCGCACTGCCGATGTGGTGGGCCTCGACACCATGGGCCACGTGATCAAGACCATGCAGGACAACCTGCCGAACGACCCGTTTGCCGCCGTCTATAAAACGCCGGAAACGCTGGCCAAGCTGGTGGAAAAGGGCGCGCTGGGCCAGAAGTCCGGCGCCGGTTTCTACAAGAAGGTCGGCAAGGACATCCTGCGCCTGGATTTTGCCACCGGTGAATACGTACCGGGCGGCGGCAAGGCTGCCGACATCATTGGCCGCATCCTGAAGGAAAAAGATCCGGTCAAGAAAATGAAAGCGCTGCGCGAATCGACCAATCCCCAGGGCCAGTTCCTGTGGGCGATCTTCCGCGACGCGTTCCACTACATCGCCGTGCACCTCGACACCGTGGCCGACAACGCCCGCGACATCGACTTCGCCATGCGCTGGGGCTTCGGCTGGACCGTCGGTCCATTCGAAACCTGGCAGGCAGCCGGCTGGTCGCAGGTAGCGCAGTGGGTCAAGGAAGACATCGACGCCGGTCAGGCGCTGTCGTCCGCACCGCTGCCGGCCTGGGTGTTCGAAGGCCCGGTTGCCGACAAGGGCGGCGTGCACACGCCTGAGGGTTCGTGGTCGGCCGTATCGCAATCGTTCGTGCCACGTTCGACCCTGGCGGTATATGAGCGCCAGGCGTTCCGTGCACCGGTGGTGGGCGCTGGCGCCATCGACGGCCGCACTGCCGGCACCACGTTCCACGAGGACGACTCGGTGCGCATCTGGCACATGGACGACGAAGTGCTGGTGATCTCGCTGAAAACCAAGATGCACGTGATCAGCCCCGACGTCATCACCGGCTTCACCAAGGCGCTGGCCGAAGCGGAGAAAAACTTCAAGGGCCTGGTGATCTGGAACGCGGACGCAGCCGAAGGCGGCGCGTTCTCGGCCGGCGCCGACCTGCAATCGGCCCTGCCTGCCTTCATGCAGGGTGGCGCCAAGGCAGTCGATCCGATCATCAAGGACCTGCAGGACGCGTTCATGTCGCTCAAATACGCCAACGTGCCGGTGGTTGCTGCCGTGGCCGGCCTGGCGCTGGGCGGCGGTTGCGAGCTGGTGCTGCATGCGTCGAAGCGCGTGGCCTCGATCGAATCGTACATCGGCCTGGTGGAAGTGGGCGTGGGCCTGATTCCTGCCGGCGGCGGCCTGAAAGAAGCGGCATCGCGCGCTTACAAGGAAGCCAAGGGCAACGACATCCTGCAATTCCTGAAAACCGGTTTCACCAATGCCGCTACCGCCAACGTGTCGAAGTCGGCACTGGAAGCGCAGGCCATGGGTTACCTGAAGGAAGACGACGTGATCGTGTTCAACGCCTACGAGCTGCTGCACGTGGCCAAGGTGGAAGCGCGCGCCATGTTCGACAAGGGCTACCGCCCGCCGGTAAAAGCGCCGATCCAGGTGACCGGCCGCTACGGCTGGGCCACCATCAAGGCGCAGCTGGTCAATATGCGCGACGGCGGCTTCATTTCGGCGCACGACTTCAAGCTGGGCGACATGATCGCCGAGATCGTCTCTGGCGGCGACATCGACCAAGGTTCGTTCGTGAGCGAGCAGTGGATTTTGGATCGCGAACGCAAGGCCTTCCTCGAGCTGTTGAATCATCCAAAGACGCAAGAACGGATCATGGGCATGCTGCAGACCGGCAAGCCGGTACGCAACTAATCTAGGAAGAACATAATGACCAAACAACTTCAAGACGCATACATCGTCGCTGCCACCCGTACCCCGATCGGCAAGGCGCCGCGCGGCATGTTCAACAAAACCCGCCCGGACGACCTGCTGGTGCGCGTGATCCAGTCGGCCTTGGCGCAAGCGCCAGGCCTTGATCCGGCGCTGATCACCGACGCCATCATCGGTTGCTCGTTCCCGGAAGCGGAGCAGGGTTTTAATATCGCCCGCCAATCGGTGCTGCTGGCCGGCCTGCCGAAAACCGTCGGTGGCGTGACCATCAACCGTTACTGCGCCTCGGGCATCACCGCGCTGGCCATGGCAGCCGACCGCATCCGCGTCGGTGAAGCGGACGCCATGATTGCTGGCGGCGTGGAATCGATGTCGATGGTGCCGATGATGGGCAACAAGCCATCGATGAACATGAATATGTTCTCGGACGAAAACGTGGGCATGGCCTACGGCATGGGCCTGACGGCCGAAAAAGTGGCGACCCAGTGGAAAGTCTCGCGTGAAGCGCAGGACGCGTTTGCCGTCGAATCGCACCGCCGCGCCATCGCTGCGCAGCAGGCTGGTTTCTTCAAGGATGAGACCACTCCGGTCGAGATCATCACCCGCACGCCGAACCTGGCCACCGGCGAGATCGACATCAAGACCCGCACGGTCGATACCGACGAAGGCGCGCGCGCCGATTCCACCATCGAATCGTTGTCCAAGCTGAAACCGGTATTTGCTGCCAAGGGTTCGGTTACCGCCGCCAACAGCTCGCAGATGTCCGACGGCGCCGGCGCGCTGCTGGTTGTGTCCGAGCGTTTCCTGCGCGAGCACAACCTGACTCCGCTGGCGAAATTCTCGTCGTTCGCGGTCAAGGGCGTGCCACCGGAAATCATGGGCATCGGTCCGAAATTCGCGATTCCCGACGCCTGCAAGGCAGCCGGCATCACCCAGGACCAGCTGGACTGGATCGAGCTGAACGAAGCGTTTGCTGCGCAAGCACTGGCCGTGATCGGCGACCTGGGCCTCGATCCGGCAAAAGTGAACCCGATGGGCGGCGCGATTGCGCTGGGCCACCCGCTGGGCGCAACCGGCGCCATCCGCGCCGCGACTGTCGTGCATGCGCTGCGCCGTAACAACCTGAAGTACGGCATGGTCACCATGTGCGTCGGCGCCGGCATGGGCGCGGCAGGCATCATCGAACGCGTATAAGCGCGATCGGATCATCATCAAGAAGGGCGCTGCGGTGAGAACCACGGCGCCCTTTGTTTTACACAGTACATTGGAGACACGCATGGACATTCTGAGCACCAAGCAAGACGGCATCCTGACCCTGGAATTCAACCGCCCCGAGCGCAAGAACGCGATCACCGCCGCCATGTATCAGGCCATGGCCGACGCCATCAACGATGCCGAAGAAGACGCAGCGGTCCGCGCCATCCTGATCACCGGCAAGCCCGAAATTTTCACGGCCGGCAACGACCTGGAAGACTTCATGAAAAACGCCCCCACCAGCGGCGACCTGGAAGACCGCGCGGTCTACAAGTTCATGCTGGCGCTGTCGGGCGCCACAAAGCCGGTGGTGGCTGCCGTCTCCGGCGCGGCCGTGGGCATCGGCACCACGCTGCTCATGCATTGCGACCTCGTGTACGCCGCTGACAACGCCAAGTTCTCGATGCCGTTCGCGCAACTGGGCCTGTGCCCGGAATTTGCGTCGAGCCTGCTGTTCACGCAAATCGCCGGCTACCCGCGTGCCGCCGAAAAACTGATGCTGGGCGAAGCGTTCCTCGCCGCCGAAGCACTGGAAATGGGCTTGGTGTCGAAAGTGGTGCCGGCCGACGAACTGCTGGCCTTTGCCCAGGGCCAGGCGGCCAAACTGGTCGCCCTGCCAGCGAGCTCGATCCGCACCACCAAGCACCTGATGAAGGCCAGCCGCAGCAATGCGATCAGCGACACCATCGCCGCCGAAAACAAGCATTTCGGCGCGATGCTGTCGTCGCCGGAAGCGCGCGAGGCGTTCACGGCATTCTTTGAAAAGCGCAAGCCGGACTTTACCAAGTTTGCCTGAGTACGGTTAGGGTCGCGCAACGGTTCGTCCTGTTCGTGACCTCGCTTATGGATGGTGGCGTTTACCAGTCTCAGGTCATTTTGCCAATTTATTTGCCGCATCTTGCAGCCCCGCCAGAATGGGTTCAGCCACCAGTTCCGGGAAATCATTCGGAAGCTGCGCGCGCACGGCCTCGATCACGGCAGTAGTGCGTTCAACCAGGTCATCGAGCACTGCTGCGACCGGTTTGCCGTCTGGCGTGACGATACCGTAACGCTCGCCGACGGCGATCCAGTGCCGACGCAATATCTCGCGCATCTTGTAATGGGCGTTGGTAGCACGCACGGCCATTGCCATCTTGGCCTTGAAGGGCGACACCTGGTTCGCTCCAGTGCCGAGAACCGGATAGGCCGACAGCACGTCATAAAGCGGCGTCATTGCGAAGGTATCGTTTGGTCTCAGGAAAATACTGAAGTTCTTTGCATGACCGTCCGTAGCGCACAGCATCCAGAATACGACCTGCGACTGGAAAAAAATCAGGCGGTCCGCAGTTCGATTGGATGAGCCTTGCAGGAGCCTCATGATGTTCTCGACCCCGGGGCCGCCATGGCTCTCATATTTCAGTCCCGGCGGGGTGCCCGTGGCCTGGCACATGTCTTCTTGCGGCAACCTCAGCAGATGGTCGGATGCTTCGCCCCACCACCGACGGTCGAAGCGCTCGACGGCAAGAGCCTTCGTATCCTCGAAACGCACCGGCATGCACTTGGCCACTGGCAGTCCGTAAGCATCGAGGATCAAGGAACACAGCCATTCGTTCTCCACCGAGGAGCTCATGTCGGCTTGCATATTGCCGACCAGGCCGAGGGGTAGCTTCAAGATATGCGAGGTGGGCGTTGCGCCTTGCGGTCTTTGCCATTTGCCCTGGTAGAAAAGCAGCGCCGTTTTTTCCTGCGCGCCGGCGATGGAGATGCGGAATTCATCATTGTCATCATCATTCGCTCCCAGCGCATTTTGCGGGGTGACAGTCGCGCGCAGAAGATGCGCGACTTCGCTTTCATCAAGCGCAATGGCCTGTACCGGGCCGGGATCGGCGGGGACTGTGCCAGATGGGAATATCTGTAGCGCGCCGACGCAGTCACGGCCAATTTCGGCGAGCAGATCGAAGGCGCCAGTCGATGCTGTATGGTATCGGCGCGCGACGCGCTCTCGAATCGCTTTGCTGTCTGGCAGGAGATTTTCGAACCAGGCCTCGACCGCGTGTCCGGAGTAGGGCGGGTTTCCCGGTCTGAATGGCAGGGAGCGGGAGAGCGGTCGGCCCCCTTCGTGCTGGACCCATTCATCGGCATACTGCAAGGTTTCGCCATGTGGCGTAATCGACCACGTGCCGACGAAAATCCCGTTCATCCATAAACCGAGCGACTGCGCGTGAGATCTGCGGCCCATGGTTCACCAGGGCAGAGTGTTGCTGCCGACGTCAGAAGGTGTGGAGCTCCCAGGACGTCTGAGTACTAGTTCCACGCCCAGCACACTGAGCAGTGCTAGCACACGCTCGGCACTGGCGCTGCTGGCGTTCAGTTCCAGATAGGACAGTTTTTGTTGCGTCAGGCCCATGCGGGAGGCGACTTCGGTTTGCGACAGCCCCGACTCCTTCCGAAAAGCCTGCAGCACGCCAGGCAATTGGTCCGCAGTACGAATAGGAAATTCTGTGCTCATACTTATATTCCTTGGTAATCCAGCTTTACCAAAATATATTGGTAAAACCAGATTACCAATTTAAGTTGGTAAAGTCAAACTACCAAGAAATTTAAGTATCAAGGTGTTGCGATCAGGCCGCCCGCGCTGCGCGAGCAATGCTCTCGGCAAACAGCGGCGTCTCGCGGCGGTTATGGTCGCCCGACGATGCCTGGCGGTCGGCGCATGCCTTTTCCCACGAAATGCCGTGCTCCTTGATGAAGGCCAGGAATTCCTCGGTCGGATGCGACACCACGCCGTTGGTATATTCGCAGCGGTTGTCGTCGATCTTTTTAACACTCAGATCCCAGATCACCTGCACCTTGGTGCGGCCGGTGGGCGTAAACACGTCCGATGTGGACACCATGCGGCAGTGGTATGCTTCGGTGATGTCGCCCACGTAGTGCTGCACGACCAGGCCGGTGCCGATCATCTCGACGTTGATCGACATGCGGCGGCCGTCATCGGTGAACGTGGCGCCGGCGGCGATGTGGTCGGGTGGGGCGCAGCGCTGGTATTCGGCGTCGGGCAGCGTGAACAGCCACTTGGCGATATCGACTTTCTCGAACGGCACGTCGATGATGTGGCTGAAAGCGGACTGGGACAGAATCAGGTCGGAACGGATAACGGTCATGGCACTCTCCTAATGGTCAATGAAGCTCGCGGCAACCGGGGAATGTGCTGCAAGCGTGTAATGAGAATAGCGAGATTGCCGTGCTGCGAATACTGTACGGGAGGGAAGGGGCGGGACTAACTTTTGGCAAACGGGTGAACTTGCGCTGAATACGAGCCGTTGCAGAGCCCGATGTGGAAGCATTACCGAATGCTGGAAACCAGCCTTACCGGGCGCGCCGGTTCGACAGGATAAAACGCTCGAGATCACGGCTCGCATGCTCGATATGCCGCTTGAGCAAGCTGGCCGCGCCGCGTACGTCACCGCTGCGGCACAGCTCCACCAGTTCCTCGTGCTCCTGCTGCGCCTGGCGGATGCTGTCGGCGCTCAGCGACAGCTGCATGCGCGTGTAGCGGTCGGTTTGCTGCAGCAGGGTGGCCACGATGGCTGCCGTGCGCGGCTGATCGGCGCGCGCGAGCAGCACGTCGTGCAGGCGCGTGTTGAGTTCGCCCCAGCGCGTGGTGTGCTGGGCCAGTAATTCCACCTTGTATTCGGCCAGGATGGCGTCGAGCTCGGCGTAGTCTTCCAGCGTCAGCTTTGGCGCCGACTTCTTCAGCAGCAAAGGTTCCAGCACACTGCGCAGCATGAACAGCTCGCTGATCTCGTCGAGCGACAAGCCCGACACCACCGCGCCCTTGTGCGCGACGATCTTGACCAGCCCTTCGCCCTCCAGTTGCACCAGCGCCTCGCGCACCGGGATGCGGCTGATGCCGAACTCGGCGGCGAGGGCGTCCTGGCGCAGCGAAAAACCTTCGGCCAGTTCGCCCGACATGATCTTGCGGCGCAGCGCGTCCGCCGCCTGGTCGGCGACGGTAGTCACCGCCAGGCCGGCGTGTTTCACGCGGCCACTTCCCGGCTCCAGTTGGCGTACCAGTCGCGGAACAGCGCGTATTGCGATTCGGCGTAGCGGCGCTGGCTGGCGCTCAGGACGTCGGTTTCGTTGAAGTGCAGCGTGTACTCGGTGTCGCCATTGAGCACCATCAGGTATTTGTAGAACAGCACCAGGTCGGTACCCTCGTCGAACGACGACAGCACCAGGAGAGCCGCTTCCAGCTCGCGCGCCTGGCGGCGGGCCACGGCGTTGCCGGCGGCCGCTTTGCGCGACAGGGCGACTAGGTGCAGCACTTCGCGCGGCAACGCATTGCCGATGCCGGTAATGGCGCCGGTGGCGCCGCAGTTGACGAAGCCATGGACCACCTGGGTATCGACGCCCACCATCAGGGTGACATCGTCATCCTGGCTGGTGATGTGCTCGGCTGCGTAACGCAGGTCGGCAGCACCGCCGAATTCCTTGAAGCCGATCAGGTTGGGGTGCTTGGCGCGCAGCTCGAAGAACAGGTCGGCGCGGGTGGCAAAGCCGTAATACGGGCTGTTGTAGATGACGGCCGGCAGCGCCGGCGCCGCTTGCAGGATGGCCGAGAAGTGCGCGTGTTGCGCCGCCGGCGAAGAGCCGCGCGACAACAGGCGCGGGATCACCATCAGGCCTTGCGCGCCGACGTTGGCGGCGTGGGCCGCGTGCGATACGGCCTCTTTCGAATTGACCGCACCGGTGCCGACGATGGTCGGCACGCCGGCCGCCACCAGGCGCGCCACGCCTTCCTGGCGCTGCGCTTCGGTCAGCAGCGGCCAGTCGCCCATCGAACCGCAGTACACCACCGCGCTCATGCCGGCATCGACCAGCTCACGACCCTTGCGCACCAGGGCGTCGAAGTCGGGCGTGCGGTCGGCGGTGCAGGGAGTCATCAGGGCCGGGATGGTGCCGGTGAAAATATTATCGCTCATGGTGTTCCTTCAGCTGGAGGGGAAAGGGCATGGACGAAATCATACTGCGGTTTTGGATATTTTATACAATCCGAACGACGACTATGCAGATTTAGTCGTGTAAGGTGCTGATTTTTAACGCCAATGCCAACTCTGCAGCGCCAGTTCCAGTTCCCCTCGACGTGGTTGTACATGAATCGGCGGTGAGAGTCGGCACCGATCGCTCAGGGTGCGACGTGCGTGTGATAAATCTTGCTCACGACTGTCCACTTGCCCTCAACCTTGAGCAGGTTGAAAAAATCGGTGAAGCAAAAGCCGGAGATATCGTTGGTATCGATGCGGGCGCTGGCGGCCGTACCGGCAATGTCCACCCGAACAATGGCGCCCCGCGCTTGCGGCGAGGGACGGAAGGCGGTGTCGATGGTGTCGAACAGGCCGTCGATGGCGCCGCCCGTCAACTTGCCCTCGGCATCGACGCCGAAGATGGTGGCCTGATCACTGAAGGCTGGTTTCATGATGCGGCTGTCGGCTTGCTTGCCGCCTTCGTTGTACTGGTTCAGTACCTCGACGATGGCGCTGTATTCCTGCACGGTGTCTGGCTTGGACATGGTTTGCTCCTTAAGGTGGTGGGTTAATCTGTAGTGGTTGATACAGATGTGTTGTATTATATAGCGATCGATACAGAATTTGTCAAAACTTGAGGAACGCACATGAATTCAACCAACACCGACCTGTTTTCGCCTGTCACCATGGGTGCGCTGAAACTGGCCAACCGCATCGTGATGGCCCCCGTTACCCGCAGCCGCTACGGCGAGGAGGGCATTCCCGACGACCTGCACGCGCTGTACTACGCCCAGCGCGCCAGCGCCGGCCTGATCGTGGCGGAAGCCACCAATATTTCGCCGCAGGGACGCGGCTATGCAGCCACGCCCGGCATCTGGAGCGATGACCAGGTGGCCGGATGGAAAAAGGTGACCGAAGCCGTGCATGCGGCGGGCGGCAAGATCGTCAGCCAGTTGTGGCACGTGGGCCGCTTTTCCAACGTGGCGCTGCAGCCCGAGGGCGCGGCGCCGGTCGCTCCGTCCGCTATCCAGGCCGAAGGCAATACCTACACCACCGAGGGTTACGTGCCGGTGTCGATGCCGCGCGCATTGGACACCGCCGAGATTCCCGGCATCATCGAGCAGTACCGGATTGCTGCGCGCAATGCCAAACGCGCCGGTTTCGATGGCGTCGAGGTGCATTCGGCCAACAGCTACCTGCTCGACCAGTTCCTGCGCGACTCCACCAACCACCGCACCGACGCCTATGGCGGCTCGATCGAACACCGCGCGCGCCTGACCTTGGAAGTGACGGCCGCGATGGTCGAAATCTGGGGCAGCGACCGGGTAGGCATCCGTCTGTCGCCGGTCACGCCCGATGCGGGCAATACGCCGCCCGACAGCAACGTGATGGCCACGTACGGCTACCTGATCCGCGAGCTCAACCGTTTTAATCTCGCCTATCTGCACTTTGTCGAAGGCGCAACCGCCACGTCGCGCACGGTGCCCGATGGTATCGACCTCGATGCGTTGAGCGCGCAATTCAACGGCGCCTACATCGGCAACAACAACTACGACCTCGAGCTGGCCGTGCAGCGCCGTGCGCAAGGCAAGATCGACGCGGTTGCCTTCGGCCGCCTGTTCATTGCGAACCCGGACCTGGTGCAGCGGTTGCAGCGCGGCGCGGCATTGGCCATCGCCCCACGCGAGTCGTATTACGGCGGCGGCGCCAGCGGCTATACCGACTGGCCGGTCGCCATCAGTTGAATCTTGCCGCCTGATTGCCGGTATACTTGCCCCTTGCGGCCGGCGATGGTGCCGGCGCAGTTGGCACTTATCTCCCGAAACAGGCGCAATATGTCCGGCACCGAAGCTCTTCCATCATCACCCCGCATCAAGGGACGCCCGCGCGGGTTCGACCGCTCGGAGGCGCTGGTGCGCGCGCTCGATGTATTCTGGCGCCGCGGTTACGAACCGGCGTCGCTTTCCGAGTTGTGCGCCGCCATGGGCATCAACCCGCCCAGCCTGTACGCGGCGTTCGGCAACAAGGCCAAGCTGTTCCTGGAAGCGGTGGATTTTTACGAGCGTAATTACTGGGACGCGCCGTGGGCCCGCATGGCTGCGGAGCCCGATGTGCATCGGGCCATCGACAATTTTTTCAGGGAAGCGGGCGAGATTTTGCTGTCCCCCAAGGTGCCATGCGGCTGCCTGGTGGTACTGGCGGCCATCAATGTATCGGCCGAGTCCGGTGAAGTCTTCGAGGCGGTCAAGGCCTTGCGGCTGGAAGGTATCGGCCATTTCACCCGCCGGATCGAGCAGGCCATCGGCGACGGCCAACTACCGGCCGACACCGACGTCGGCTCGTTGGCGGCCGTGCTCAACACCCTGCTCGAAGGGATGTCGATCCACGTGCGCGACGGCGTCGCGCTGGCCGAGATGACCAAGCTTGCAGCCTACGCGGTGCGGCTGTTACCAGCCAGCTTGACACCTTCGCAACCAGACATATAATCAAAATGATATGGGGGGTGTCATGTTGAAATTTAAAGTCACAACCGTTGGTGCATCCGAAGGCTTGATCCTCAATAAAGAGGCCAAGCGGATACTGAACGTCCAAAAAGGCGATACGCTTTATCTGACCGAGGCACCCGACGGTGCGATGCGGATCACACCCCATAATCCGGAATTCGAACGCCAGATAGCACTGGCAGAGGCCATCCTGCATGATGACCGCGAAATATTGCGTGCATTGGCGAAATGACGTGGAAATGGGTTGAATCGGCTACGGTCTACGCAGTGCATGATATATTTACCCATATCGAGGCGATCGACCTTATGCTGGCAATCGCCAATGGCAGCATCAACGAAACCGACACTGCCATTTGGCTCAGGCAGCGCATTACCCCTTAAACAGCCACTGCCACGGGCGCCTGCCGCCGTTCCATCAGCACCGACACTCCCAGCACCGCAATCCCGCCCAGCGCCAGCATGGCGCCGACCAGGCCGGTCGATTGCAGGCCCAGGCCGTGGGCGATCGCCATGCCGCCGAACCAGGCGCCGGCTGCGTTGGCGCAGTTGAAGGCAGAGTGGTTCAGTGCGGCGGTCACGGTCTGGGCATCGCCCGCCACGTCCATCAGGCGCGTTTGCACGGCTGGCGCGACAGCGATGCCGCAGCCGATCAGGAACAGGTTGATCGCCACTGCCCAGACGTTGGCGCTGGTGTAGTAGAAGGCGGTGAGCGCCACCACGTTCCACACCAGTGCGCCAAAAATGGTCCACAGGCGCGAGCGGTCGGCCAGCCAGCCGCCTACCAGGTTACCAAGCGTCATGCCGACGCCGATCAGGGCCAGCAACACCGCCACCATGTTCGGCGACACCTTGGTGATTTCCAGCAGGGTCGGCGTCACGTACGTGTACACGGCAAACAGGCCGCCAAAACCCACCGACACCATCAGCAGGGTGACCCATACCTGGGCGCGGCGGAATACGCCGAGTTCGCGGCGTGGGCTGGCGTCGCCGGCGGCGATGAACGGCACGTAGCGGCGCACCATCAGCGCGGTGACCACGCCCAGCACACCGACGACCAGGAATGCCGAACGCCAGCCGAAGGCCTGGCTCAGCCACGTGGCCAGCGGCACGCCGAAGATGTTGGCAATCGTCAGTCCCAGCAGCACGCGCGAGACGGCCTGGCCGCGCTTTTCCGGCATCGCCATGGCGGCGGCCACCAGCGCAGCCACGCCGAAATAGGCACCGTGCGGAATACCGGCCACGAAGCGCGCCAGCAGCAGCGAACCGTAGGCCGGCGCGGCGGCGCTGAGCAGGTTGCCGGCCGCGTACAGCGCCATCAGCATCACCAGCATGGCCTTCTTCGGCATCCGCGCCAGGAAGATGGCGATCAGCGGCGCGCCGAACACCACGCCCAGCGCATAGGCGCTGATCATGTGGCCCATGTGCGGCAGGTCGGTGTGCAGGTCGGCGGCGACGATCGGCAGGATGCTCATCGAGGCGAATTCGCCGGTGCCTATCGCCAGGCCGCCGATGGCCAGCGCGAAGTTGGCCATGCCGGCGCCGTGCGGCGCGGCAATCGGAACGGCGGGGAGGGAGGTGTCGGAAACAGGGTCGGAATGCATCGGAGTGGCTGAAAAATCAGTGGCAAAAAGGGTCAACCTTAGCATGTTTGGCCGACCTGCGTTGGCCACGGCCCGGCTTGCGTAGTCCTACTTAGACGGCTCAGGCCAGTGCCGACGCCACCGCCCGCACCACCCACAGCAGCGCGGTCGCCGCCGCCAGCGCCCCCCACAGCCGCGCCAGCGTGGCCGCCCCGAAGCTCCAGACGATGATGGCACAGTAGCAGGCAAAACTGGCCAGCATGCCGGCCAGCGCCGCGTCCACGCGCGTCATCCCCAGCGCCAGGGCCAGCACCGCCAGGGTGGATGAAGCCAGCGCTGTGAGCGCGTAGCCGCCAGCGATGGCGGTGATGACGCGCAGCGCCACCTGCCAACGCCACGAAACCGCCCGCGACAAGCGCGGCCGCCTCGTGGCGTCAACGCTCGAAGACACTGGAGCCGGGCGCGGCAAGGGAGGCCGCCTCGTGGCGTCAGCGTTCGAAGACACCGGAGCTGGGTGCAGCCAGCGCGGCCACCTCATGGCGCCACCACTCGTGGCCGCAGGCGCCAGCCGGCCCAGCCCAGCAGTGCGCCGCACAGAAGCAGGCCGGCGTCGGTGGCGGCCACCATGCCGGTGCCGATATCGAGCAGCGCGACATGGGCGTCGGCCGGCGCGGTCACCAGGTTGAGTACCGGCAGCGCGGCAAACAGGGCGGCGCCCAGCAGCAGCTGCACCATCCACATGCGGCGCGATGGCCAGGCCAGTGCGGCCACGGCCAGCACGCCCCACAGCATGAAGAAGCCGTCGATTTCGGCGGCTGCCCGTCGCGTCATGTCGTCCGGGAGCAGGCGGTTGAGCCAGAAGTACCCGGCCATCGCTGCCGGCAGCGCGGCCAGGGTGACGAGGTTGAGGCTTTCGGCCAGCCGCAGCCCGGCCGGCGGACGCAGGCGCAGCCGCGCCTTCACCGTCCACAGCAGCACGCCGGTACCCATCAGCGCGCAGGCGCCCAGGCCACAGGCAAACAGCAGCGCCCGCAGCAGTGGATCGGCAAAATGGCCCAAGTGCAGACCCACCAGCGTGTTGCGGGTTTGTGCGGCAGCCGATGCTGCGGCACTCGAAGGCGCTGCACTCGATCGCGCAGCGCCACCATCGATCACCGTGCCGGCAACGCCATCGAACACCAGGCTCTGGCGCTCGTGGGACAGCCGCTCGGCCTCGTTGCGCTGGACGATGTAGCGGGCGGCGGCGTCGTTGGGCCGCTGCACGGTCAGGCGCGTGGCCAGGCTGCCGTCCCAGCGCGCATAGGCTTGCTCCAGCACCGGCCCCGTGTCTGCCAGCAAGGCCGGCTTGCCGCTGGCGGCCACCAGGGGCGGCGCCTGCGGCAGGGCGGCGCGCACGAAGTCGCCGCGATTGTCGGGATAGAGCTGGTTGACGGCCGCCGGCATGGTCAGCAGCATCAGGGTGACCAGGCCGCTGTAGCAGATCATGGCGTGATAGGGCAGGGCCAGCACGGCCAGCGCGTTGTGGGCGTCGAGCCACGAGCGCTGCCCCTTGCCAGGGCGGAAGGTGAAAAAGTCGGCAAAGAAGCGCCGGTGCGTGATCACGCCGCTCACCAGCGCCACCAGCATCACCATGGTGGCGATGCTGGTGATCCAGCGACCCCAGCGCACCGGCAGGTAGTGCAGGGTGAAGTGGAACACCGCAAAGAAGCCGCCGCCGCGCGTCTCGCGCGCTGCGGGCAGCAGGCGGCCCGCGCCATCGAGCGTGGCCGATTCGAAGTTGCCGCCGGGGCGGCCGGCGCCCGGTCCCAGCTCCTGGCCGCGCGCGCTGGTCCAGCTGATCTCGGTGTACGGTTTGCGCGGCTGCGGCAGGTCGATGATCCAGCTGGCCGCCTGCGGCGCCGTGTGCTGCAAGTGCGCCAGTGCCTGTCGCGCCGCCTGCTGCTGGCCATTCGCCGTGGCCCTGGCGGCAACGCCCGCGTGCCATGCGGGCTGCATCCACAGGCTGATCTCGTCGCGATAATAGGCGGCGCTGCCGGTGATACACATCACCAGCAGCAGCCAGCCGGCCAGCAGGCCGGTCCAGGTGTGCAGCCACGCCATCGTCTGGCGCCAGCCGCCCCCCACGGGAAACACGCGCCGCCCCTTACAGGTCGGTGCTCACCGACAGGCGCACGCTGCGCGGCGCCCCCACCACCAGCACCCCGCGCGAGGCGGACGCCCAGTAGTCGCGGTTGGCGACGTTGTCCACGTTCAGGCGAAAGGTCGTGTCGTGGCCGTTGATTCTGGTGGCGTAGCGGGCGCCGAGGTCGAAGCGGGTCCACGACGGCGTGCTGCGGGCGCGGGTGTTATTGGTGTCGATGAACATGCGGTCGGTATAGACCATGCGCCCGGTGACGGTGGCGCCGGCCAGGAACGGCAAGTCCCATTCGCTGCCCAGGTTCAGGTTATGCTTGGGCACTCCCCTGGCGCGGCGGCCGTCGGTCAGGCCGCCCTGGGTGCGCACCAGGCGCGCATCGATATACGAGTAGCCGCCCAGCAGGCGCAGGCCGCGCGCCGCTTCGCCGGACGTATTGAGCTCGAAGCCGCGGTTGCGCTGCTCGCCGTCGAGCGTGAAGATTTCGCGCGGATCGGCATTGTTGCTGGGCAGGTTGACCTGGTTGGGCAAGGTGATCTGGTACACGCTGCCGGTCACCAGCAGCTTGCCCAATTCATACTTCAACCCTGCTTCGTACTGCTTGCTCGGGTAGGGATCGAAGATGGCATCGACGTTCTGGTAAAACTGCGACGACGGCGTCGGCCCCGGCAGCAGCGACTCGATGAAATTGCCGTAGGCGGCCAGGTTCTCGCCGAACTTGACGACCACGCCGGCCGCCGGCGACAGCTTGCTGGAGTTGCGGTCGCGCGTGACGTCGAGCGCGCCGGTCTTGGTGTTGCGGGAATAGAGCACGCTGCCGATGGCCTGGTTGCGGGCGCCCACCATCACGATCAGCCGGTCGTCGAACAGGCGCATGGTGTCGGTGACGGCGGTGGACTTGGCGTTGTAGCGGCTGAGCATATCGACATCGGTGGACAGGCCGGCGCCGTCGCGGTAGGTGCCGAAGGTGGGGTGGTACAGGTTGGAGGTGACGGCCGTGCCGACCAGCAGCGTGCCCTGGCCGCGCCGCGCGGTGACGTCGCCGAAGCCGGCCACCAGCGTATGGCGGATCGCGCCGGTATTAAAAGTGCCGCGCAGGCCGATGTTGGTGCCCTTGTTGGTGCTGCGGCCCGGGATCCAGACCACCGAACCGGACAGGTTGCCGTTGACATTGCTGATCGAACTGACCGCCTGCAGATAGGTTTCGTTGTTCAGCGACTGGCCGTGGCTGGCGGAAAATACCCAGTCCGGGGTGATGTCGTATTCCAGCCCCAGTTGCAGCGAGCGGTTGTCGGACGTATAGAACTCCCACGGCTGCTTGAAGTTGTTGGCGGCGCGCGGCGCCGGCGGGATCGGCACCGAGCCGCCGATGCGGATCGCACCCAGGCCGCCGTGCAGTTCCTTTTCCTGGTAGTTGCCGTCGAGGGTCAGGCGCAGTTGCTCGCCGCGGTAATCGAGGGCGACGGCGGTCATGGTCTGGCGGTTGGCGGTGCGGTCGATGGCACCGTCGCCGTTCTTGTACACACTGTTGACGCGCGCGCCGAACTGCTTGCGCTCGCCGAAGCGGCGGCCCAGGTCCACGTGCGCGCCCAGTTGCGATTCGGATGCGAAGCTGCCGGTCACTTGCGCGGTGGGCGTATCTTCCGCGCGCTTGAGGATGTAGTTGATCGAGCCGCCGATCGACGAGCCCCAGGGGCTGACACCATTGAGCATGGTGCTCGGGCCGCGCAGCACTTCCACCCGTTCCACCGCCTCGATCATGGCGCTGCGGTTATCGGCCAGGCCGCCGATGCCATTGACCATGATTTCACGGCCGAACATCTCGAAGCCACGCACCATGATGATGTCGGCCTCGCCGTCGATCGGTGCGCTGTTGCGCACCGACGGGTCGTTCTCCAGCACGTCCATCAGGCCGCGCACTTGCTGGTTGGCCATCAGTTCTGCCGTGTAGCTGACCTGGTTGAACGGCGCATCCACTACGCGCACATTGCCCAGCACGCCCAGGCGCCCACCGCTGCCGACCTGGCCGCCGGGCGCGACCGGCAACACGTGGTCGCGGTCGGCGCGCACTTCGATTTCCTGCAGCGCGGCATCGGCCTGGGCCGCGCGTGGCGGCGCGCGGTGCAGCAGGTAGCTGCCGTTGGGCTGGCGCACCGCTTCCAGGCCGCTGCCGGCCAGCAGGCGTGCCAGGCCATTGTCTACCGAGTGGCTGCCCTGCAAGCCGTTGCTGCGCAGGCCGGCGGTCAGTTCCGGCACGAACGACAGCGTGATGTTGGCGGCGCGGCCGAAGCGGCTCAGCGCGTCTTCGAGCGGGCCGGCCGCGATGCTGTAGCTGCGTTGCGCGGTTTCCTGCGCCAATGCGGCCAGCGGCGCTGCCAGCGCGGCAGCGGCGAAGGTGGGAACGGCCAGCGCGCGCGCCAGGGTGGTGAGGGTCAGGATCGAGGGGCGCTTGCGTGCCATGGAGTAGCCTTTCGCGGAGAGGTAAGTTGCTTGCTTACCTGCTATGTCACGCGAGAATTCAAATCAGACCAGGTTGGAAGAAAAAATTTTCAGGGACGCGGCGCCAGCCGGATGCCGCTACGCCAGTGGCCGAAGAAGCGGGTGGTGGTTTCGATGTCCAGCGTCAGTGTAGCCGCCAGGGTTTCGAGCACCCGGCCGATGTCGTCGAGCCGGAAACTGCCCGAGACGCGCAACCCTGCTACCGCCGGTGCGCAACCGAGCGCGATGTCGCTGTAGCGTTCCAGTTCAGCCACGAATGCGTCGAGCCGCATGGCCTTGGCGATCAGGAAACCGTCGATCCAGGCCACGCTGTCCTCGTCGGCCGCCAGTGTGGGCATGACGGCCGCGGCGCCGAACAACGCCTGCTGGCCTGCCTGCAAGACCGACGACGCGGCCAGGCTGGCTGGCCGCAATGCAACTTCGCCATCGAACACGCTGACCTGGGTGGCGTGCGGATACAGGCGCACGGCAAAGCGCGCACTGCTGGCCGCCAGCGTTTCCAGCACGCCTTGCGCCGTGTGCACAAGCAATGGCCGCCCGGCGGTATCGGGGGCAGTGGTGATCAGCAATTCGCCCGCATGCAGGCGCAGGCGGCGCGCGGCGCCATCGATGGCGACGTCGAAGGCGCTGGCGGTGTTGAGCGCCACCCGCGTGCCATCGGCCAGCGCCACCCGCCGGCGCTGGCCGGGGCCGGTGCGTTCGTCAGCACTCCAGGCGCGCCACGGCAGATGTTCTTCGGCGGTCCAGGCCAGCGTGCCGGTAAAGATCGCCAGCGACAGCGCCTTGACGGCCTGGCGGCGGCCGCGCGAACCGCGCGGCGCCAGCAGGGCGGCGGTGAGGGCCGGCGCCGGGTGTTGCTGGCCGGCGCCCAGGCCGCGCAGGCGGTCGTTGACTGCTTCGATGCGCTGCCAGGCGCGCTGGTGGTCGGGGTGGCTGGTGAGCCATTGCTGCCATTCGCGCAGCAATTCGTCGGGCACCGGCGGCGATTGCAATTCCACCATCCACTCCACCGCGCGCCGCGCGATATCCTGCGGTACGGCTGCGGCCGCCATCAGAGCACCACCCCGTGGGCGCCGAAATAGCACTGCTCGCCTGCCTTGACCAGGTAGCGTTTGACGCTGGTGACCGAGATATCGAGCGCGCTGGCGATTTCACCGTGGCTCATGCCGTCGAGCTGGCTCATAAGGAAGGCGCGCTTGACCACCGGCGCCAGGTTGCCCAGCATGCGGTCGATCTCGACCAGCGTTTCCATCACCATCGCGCGGTCCTCGGGCGACACCGCCACCGCCTCGGGCAGGACGGCCAGGGCCTCGAGATAGGCGCGTTCGAGCTGCTGGCGGCGGTAATGGTTGGCCAGTACCCGCTGCGCCACCGTGGTCAGAAAAGCACGCGGCTCGCGCGCGGCCACCGGTTGCTCGCGGGTGAGCAGTTGCATAAAGGTGTCGTGCGCCAGGTCGGCAGCCTGGTGGGCGTCACCGAGCCGCTTGCGCAACCAGCCGCGCAGCCAACCGTGGTGGTCGCTGTACAGCATGGTAATTTCCTGCGCGAGGGCGTGTTCGGTGGCGGACATGGGGGGCGTGGGTGTAAATGCAAATGGTTCTCATTTGATTATACGCAAACCTGCATGCCGGCACAATCGGCAAAAAAAAGCGGCAGGCGTTGTGCACGCCTGCCGCTGATCGATACTGAACGGGTATTGCTTAGAACTTGTAGCGTACGCCGACCGACACCATGTTGGCTTTCAGGTTGTCGTTGCTGTCTTCGAACTTGGCGATTTTGCCAAAGTATTCGTACTCAGCAACAATGCTGAAGTTGGTGTTGATGGCGTAGGCGGCGCCAACGGAGACGTAAGCGGAGCTGCGGTTTGCCTTGTCGTTCACGTTGAAGCCATTGAGCGAAGCGTTGGCCTTCACTTCGGAACGGACCACGCCGGCTTTACCGATCAGCGAGAACTGCGCGTCCAGCGGCAGGGTGCCGGTCGCAGCGAAATACACTGCGGTTGGTTCGAAGGAAGCACGTGCGCCAAAGCCCGAGCGTTCCAGCTTGCCCAGGTCGGTGTAGCCGCCTTCCAGGCCGAAGTTCTGGTTGAAGTTGTAGCCACCGAACAGCTTGAAGCCGGTGTCGTGGTCCTTGGTCGAACCGATCGACAGTTTTTGTTCTGCACGGCCAACGCTGCCGCCGACGTAAGCGCCTTGCGATTGAGCGGCGGCGGTGCCGGCCAGTGCTGCCAGCATGGCGAACAAGATGGTGTTTTTCATATTTCTCTCTTTAAATGGGTCAATTCACGAAGTGGTTTAATTGATATTTCGTGAGCGCAATATTATATATATAAATTAACGTTCGCGCTGAAATGCTTCAATGTGGTGCGCAATCGTGCGCGCCTTTGGTGCGGAACCGGCGCGAGCGTAATGAAGGCTCGGGCCGTGCGTGCGTGGCACCACAGACGCCAGGCCGCAACCACGCCATGATGGCAATGTCAGCCAACCAGCCAGCAGGATACCCTCATGGATTTTCCCACCCGTCACCTGAAACAGCCATTGCCCTACGATCCTTCCTACGAAGTACTGGAGGAGGACGAAGCCGAAACCATTGCCGGTCTGCAGGAGCAGATGCACGATATCGCCGGCACCGTCCACAAGGACAGCGGCCACGCCCCGCGCGGCGTGCATGCCAAGAGCCACGGCTTGCTGCGCGGTACCCTGCGCGTGCTCGACAACCTGCCGCCCGATTATTCGCAGGGCCTGTTTGCCGCCAGCGGTGAATACCCGGTGGTGATGCGCCTGTCCACCACGCCCGGCGACTTGCTCGACGATAAAGTGTCCACGCCGCGCGGCATGGCCATCAAGGTGATCGGGGTGCCGGGCGAGCGCCTGGCCGACGGCCAGGGCGATGTCACCCAGGACTTCGTCATGGTCAATGGCCCGACTTTCCAGACTCCGACCGCCAAGAAATTCCTCGGCAGCGTCAAGCTGCTGGCCGCCACCACCGACAAGGCGCCCGGCTTGAAGAAAGCGCTGTCGGCCGCCTTGCAGGGCGCCGAAAAAGTGATCGAAGCGGTTGGCGGCGAAAGCGCCACCCTGATCAGCATGGGCGGCCATCCGGAAACCCACATCCTCGGCGAAACCTTCTTTACCCAGGTGCCGGTGCTGTTCGGCCGTTACATGGCCAAGCTGCAACTGGTGCCGGTGTCGCCCGAGCTGGCCATGCTCAAGGACCAGCCGGTCGATCTCGACCACAAGCCCAATGGCTTGCGCGGCGCGGTGGTCGATTTCATGACCGAGCACGCGGCCGAGTGGGAACTGCGGGCACAACTGGGCACCGATCTCGACGAGACGCCGATTGAAGACCCGACCGTGGAATGGAACACGCCGTGGGTGGCCGTGGCGCGCATCTCTGCTCCGGCCCAGGCTGGCTGGACGCATGGCCTGTCGGTGCTGGTGGACGACGGCATGCAGTTCAGCCCGTGGCATTGCATCGCCGCGCACCGCCCGCTCGGCTCGATCATGCGGGTGCGGCGCGCCGTGTATGCAGCGTCGGCGCGGTTCCGCGCCGAGCGCAATGGCACGCCATTAGCCGAACCTCACAATCTCGACCACTGGCAAGAACACTAAAAACGGCCAGAGCGTCGTTGCAGCGCCTTGCCGTGCTCACGCACTGTCTACGGCGCTGCGCCTCGCTCTGAGCGTCGTTGCAGCGCCTGGCGCTGACCATTTTCAATAAAAAAGGGGCGCCGCAGTGGCGCCCCTCTTCATTGGTGCAAGCCGATTTAGTACTTGTAATTCATCCCCACCACGAAGGTACGACCCGAATGCACGTACAACAGCGTGTCGTTGCGCTGGTTGTCGCGGCCGTAGCGCAGCGGCGTGTCGTTGAGGTTCTGGCCCTCAAAGCTCAGGCGCAGTTGCGGCGTGAGGTTGTACGACATGCTGAAGTCGACGTTGGTCGAGCCATCGACAATGGTGAAGTCGTGTCCCTGCACGTTGCCAAGCACGTTGAGCAGGTACGACGAACGGTGCGCGGCCGAAACCCGGGCGCTGAACTTCGGATCCTCGTAGAACAAGGTCAGGTTGTGCGCCTTTGGCGACAAGCCGGTGAAGTTGGCGCGCTGGGTCAGCTGCTCGTTGGCCGGCGTGTTCGGATTGTCCACCCGCGTGATGTAGGTGATCTTCGAATCGACGTAGGTGTAGTTCGCCAGCAGACCGAAGTTGCTCCAGATGCCGGGCAGGAAGCTGAACGGTGCTTGCAGGTTGAACTCGTAACCGGTCAGCGGACCGCCCGGGGTATTCACCTGGCGGTTCACCACCACCGTCGTGCTAGGTAACGTTGCGCAAGCCGGCGTGCCGCCGGTGATGCTGCAACCGCCGCCCAGCAGCACCGAGTCGGGCAGGCCCAAGCTCGAGAACACGGCGCGGTCCGACACGCCCTGGATGAAGGTACCGATCTTCTTGTGGAAGGCGCCCACCGACACCATGGCGTTCTTGTCGTAGTACCACTCGGCTTGCAGGTCGAAGGTCTTGGCGCGGATCGGCGACAGGTTCGGGTTGCCGATATTGACAGTCTGCACCTGCGCATTGAGCGTGCTCGATGGCGCCAGGTCGGTGTACTCGGGACGCGCCAGGGTTTTGCCGGCCGAGAAGCGCAGCATCACGTCCTTGTGCAGCGTGGCCGACACGTTCAGCGCCGGCAGGTAGTCGTTGTAGCGGTTGCGGCCGCGCACCGGTTCCAGCGTGCCGTTGGCGTTGACCAGCGCGAACGAGTTCATCTCGGTACGCGCGTGACGCACACCGACGTTGCCGCGCAGCGGGATGTTGAACAGGTCGTAATTAAAATCGGCCATGAGGAAGGCGGCGTCGATCTTTTCCTCGACGCCCCGGTTGGCTTGGTTCAGGTAGTTATATTCGGAACCGGGCACGGCCGCGCAATGGCACTCGATGTTGTACACCGCGAGGAACTTGTTCAAGTCCACCGCCGCCCACGAGCTCGGGACGCCGGAGCCGCCGAGGCCCTTGCCGAAGCCGCTGATCTGGCGCGAGATCGAGTCCATGGTGACGCCGGCCGGCAGGCGCAAGCCGTTGCCGCCCGAACCGATTTCCACGTTGGTCCACTGGTTGTTGCGGCGCGAGAGGCCGGTGCGCAGGGTCAGGTTGTCGTTCGCTTCGAATGCCGCAGTGACCTGGTTGGTTTTCAGCGTGTTGCGGGTGTGCAGGTAGCGGCCCACGAACTGGCCGTGGAAGGTGCCGTCCGCTTCCTGCGGCGCGAACGAGAAATTGTTCGGGTTGGTCACGTCGATGCCGAAGTTAATCGTCGGCACGTTGCGGTTGTTGCGGAAGTCGAAAGAATAACCGTTGGCGTTGGGCGAGTCGAACTGCACGGTGGTGCGCTGCGGCTCGTCCAGGTCCGAGCGCGAGCGGCCGCTCAGGAATTCGAGTTTGAGGCGGTCGGTGACGTCGTGACGGCCCGACAGCACGTATTGTTTAAAGGTGGTCGAATACACGTCGAGCAGACCCTCGGTGCGGATGTCCACCGCGTTGAACTTGCCGTAGTCCCAGCTGCCGTTGTCGTTGAAGTGCGCATCGACGATCGACGTCTGCGGCTTGCCGTTCGATTGCGCCATGCTGCGCCCGAACGAGATGGCCGAGATGTAGTTGTCGTAGCGTTTGTTGTTGAACTTGCCGCCCATCAGGTCGAGGTTCAACTCGGTGGCGCTGCTCGGGCGCCATTGCAGCGCGCCGGTCAGGCCGGTGCGCTCGTACTCGGTGAGCGAGCGGCGGAAGCGTGGAATGCGCGGCGCGAACGCGCCCGAGCCCGGCAGCGGGTTGGCGACCGTGCCGCCGTAATTGTCGGTGCGGCCCATCACGTCGTTGTAGGCGGCGGTATTGGACGTGCGCGGCACGCCGAAACCGCAATTGGTAGCGGTAACTCCCTTGACCGCGTTGTTGGCCGGATTTTGTACTGCCGCGCCCAGCGGCGAGCAGAAGCCGCCGTCGTTGCTGGCGCTGAGCAATTCGACCGCCTCGTAGCCTTCTTCCTGCGCAGTGCGCTTGGAGTACGCGGCCGAGATCAGCGCGCCGAACTGGCCGTACGAGGTTTTCCAGCGGTCCGAGTACAGCGCGGTCACGCGCGGGTCGTTGGTCTTGGATACCGAGTTGTGCATGCCCTGGGCGCCGATGCTGAAGGTGCGGCCCTTGAAGTCGAACGGCCGGCCCGTGCGCAGATCGACGGTGGCGCCGAGCGAGCCTTCTTCCACGGCCGCTTCCGATGTCTTGCGCACTTCCAGGCTGTTGAACAGTTCCGAGGCGAACACCGAAAAGTCGAAGCCCCGGCCGCGGTTGGTACTGCCGTTGATGTCGGACGCGCCGGTGGCGGTCACGCCCTCGATGCCGTTGATGCGCACGCGGGTAAAGCCCGCGTTCAGACCGCGCACCGTGATCTGCTTGCCTTCGCCGCCGTCGCCGCGCGTGAGCGACACGCCCGGCACGCGTTGCAGCGATTCGGCCAGGTTGGCGTCGGGGAACTTGGCGATGTCTTCGGCCTTGATCACATCGACGATGCCGTCGCTGGCGCGCTTGGTGTTCAGTGCGCTGTTCAGGCTGGCGCGGAAGCCGGTCACGACAACGACCTGTTCCTCGGCGCTCTTGGCTTCGCTGGCGCTGGTGGGTGGGGTGGTTTCCTGTGCCTGGGCGCTCATGGCGGCAAGTACGCCGATGACTGCCAGTACGGACGGCTTGAGCGGACTGCTATGGTTCCGGTTCTTCATGCGTATCCTCTTATAGTATTGATTCGTCTCCCCCTTGCGGGTGAATCGATCATATGCGAGGCATCCGGACGAAAAACCGGGGCTGCGGGAAACAGTCACGCAGTTGATTTTATTAATACTTCTTTTGGTACGACCGGGCCTTCGATCACCCCCGGTCGTTGCGCCATAACTACAGTTTGGCAAGCAAACCGCTACGGTGCGGGCGGCACGATGCTCGACGGCGGATGGTCGCGTCCCTCGAACAGCAAGTCGCACAACGCCGCGCGCGCGCCATGCACGGCCACGGTGCCGGCCGGTGTGATCGACAGCGACCCGTCATGGTCGGCCACCGCCGGCCAGCGCGGCAGACCGGGACCGTTCGGATCGCCATGGCGGATGAAGTTGGCCCAGTACCGTTGCACCGGTGGCCAGTCGGTAGCCAGCGTGTTGGCGGGCGGCGCCCGGTAGATATAGTCCATTTCGCTGGTGTGCTCGGGCGGCTTGCCGCTGCCGGGCGCGCCGTAGCCGAACTCGTAGCGCCACACTCGTGGACTGGCCGTTGCCATGCGCCCGGCCAGCCAGCGGGCCGGGCAGCGGAACCACATATCGGTCATCACCTGGGTGGGGATGGCGCCGAGCGGATCGTTCACACCAGGCGTGCCGTACAAGGCTTGCGCGGCGGCGGCCCGGTGGCCGAATGCTGCGGCGATCAGCGCCGGGCCGCTGGCCGGCGCACGGTCGGCGCCCAGTTCCTGGGTGTTGTTGCCGATCAGGATGTCGATGCCACGGCCGGCATCCTTGGGATAGCTTTGCGGCAGCACGTAGCCGTCGATATTTTGCTGTTCCCACGTAAAACTCGGATCGACGCCGGGCGAGACCGGCAAATTTTCCGCTGCCTTGGCAATCGCGGCGGCGGGCAGGGAGCGCAACGCGGCCAGACCGGCGGCACCGCGCGGCAGGCGCAGGCGGTCGAGCAGTTCGTTGCCCATCGCCTCGCTGTGGGCTGCCGTGCGCGGCGCCCCCGGCGCGGCTGCCTGCAGGATGGCGCGGCGGAACAGGCCCCGGGCCAGCGGTGTGTACGTGAGGAACAGGGCGTCGGTGGCGCCGGCCGAGTTGCCGCTGATGGTGACGTTGGCGGGATCGCCGCCAAAAGCGGCAATATTGGCCTGCACCCAGCGCAGGGCGGCGATCTGGTCGAGCAGGCCGTAGTTGGCCGACGAGGCGTGCGGATCTTCGGCGCGCAAGGCGTCCAGCCCCAGGAAGCCGAAAGCGCCCAGCCGGTATTGCAGCTTGACCACGACGATACCCTGGCGGTGCAGGCTGTCGTCGGCCAGGCTGCCGGCGCCGGCAGCGGCATTGGAGCCGCCATGGATATACACCAGCACCGGCAACCGCGCATCCGCTTGCAGCGACGGCGTGCGCAGCGAAACGCTCAGGCAGTCTTCCTGCGCGCTGGCGATGAAACCCTGGTTCCAGCCGACATCGGCCTGCACGCAGGCGGGGGCAGGTGCGGTGGTATCCAACACGCCCGGCCACGGTGTGCGCGGCGCGGGGGGCAGCCAGCGCCTGGCGCCGGCAGGGGAGGCGGCATAGGGAATGCCGTTGAAGATCGCGCTGCCGTCGGCCATGGCGGTACCGAGCACCTGGCCGCCGGTCACGGTGACCGTGGCGGCGACCTGCGACTGCAGTTGTTGCTGCCGCGCTGGCGCATTCGTCTGCGCCAGCGCCAGCGTTACTGGCAGCCACAGCGCCAACAGGCAAGCGATGATTTTTTTGTGCGGCATGGGGCACTTTCCTGTCTTTCCACCCGGCGGGCGAACCGCAGCGAGAATAGCATAAAGGCAATGGAAAATCATGCAGCCGAACAGGCGATTCTCCCGGGATAACTGGTCGTCTATCGTGCGCCGCGCCGCCGCCCAGTTGCTACACTTCTGCTTTCCTCAGATAAATAGATCATGGCGGCCTTACCCGTTTCCTCCCTGCTGGCAACGCCCGCGCACCGCTTCATCGGCGCCGGTACGCCGATGCGCGACCTGGTGCGCGCCTTTCCGTGGCACACCACGGCGCTGGGCCCCATCGACGCCTGGCCGGCATCGCTGCGCACCTGCGTTGGCGTCGTGTTGCACGCTGCCCAGCCGATGTTCTTGTACTGGGGCGAGGACCTGGTGCAGGTCTATAACGACGCCTTCGTGCCGTGCTTTGGCGCGGATAAACATCCCGCCGCGCTGGGGCAGGGCGGGGCGGCCTGCTGGGCCGAGGCTTGGGCCACCATCGGCCCGCAGATCGAGCACGTACGGCACGGCGGCGAGCCGCAAGTCCATGTCAACCAGCTGGTCCCCATCCTGCGCAACGGCATTCTCGAAGACGTTTATTGGAACTACAGCTTTACGCCCGTATTCGATGACAGCGACGGCGTGGGCGGCGTGCTGGTCGTGTGTACCGAAACCACCGCGCAAGTGCTGGCCGAACGGCGCCGCCATGCGCTCGACCTGCTGGGCCGGGCGTTGCTGGCCTGCCGCAGCGAGGCCGACATGGCTGTCGCCATCGCCCGCTGCGCGGCCGACCATCCGCGCGACTTGCGCAGCGTGGAACTGCTGCGCGGCGAAGCGTCCGGTACAGCCGTCTCGGACCTCGATGCCGGCCTGGTCGTGATCCCGGGCGCCGAGCTGCAATTGTGCGCCGAGTTGGCGCTGGCCTTCCACGTCTCGCCGCATTTGCCGGTGGACGCCGCCTGCCGCCAGTTCCTCGCGCAATTCACCGCCAGCGTGTGCGCCACGCTGAGCCGCCTCGAGGCCGACCGTGCACTGGCGCTGGCCATGGCCGAGAGCGAGCGTCTGCACGGCGACCTCGATTCCACGGCGCGCATCAAGGATGAATTCCTGGCCATGCTGGGCCACGAGCTGCGCAATCCGCTGGCGCCCATCGTCACCGCGCTCAAGCTGATGAAGCTGCGCGGCGCCGGTGCGCACGACAGCGTCGATACCGGCCACGAGCAGGAAGTGATCCAGCGCCAGGTCGATCACCTGGTACGGCTGGTCGATGATTTACTGGACGTCTCGCGCCTGGCGCGGGGCAAGGTCGAGCTGCGCAAGGAGACCATGCCGCTGGCAGACATCCTCAACCGCGCCATCGAGATGGCTGCGCCGCTGATCGAACAAAAGCAGCATCGCCTGCTGGTGGACGTGCCCACCGTGCGCTGGCACGGCGATCCGGCGCGGCTGGCGCAAGTGGTCGCCAACCTGCTCAACAATGCCGCGCGCTACACGCCGCATGCCGGCCACATCACGCTGGCCACGCGGGTGCGCGGGGCCGACCTGCAAATCCTGGTCACCGACGACGGCAACGGCATCCCGGCCAGCCTGATGCCGCACATTTTTGATCTGTTCGTCCAGGGCAGCCGCAAGCTCGACCGCGCCAAGGGCGGCCTCGGTATCGGGCTGGCGCTGGCGCACAACCTGGTACGCATGCACGGCGGCACCATCCAGGCCTACAGCGGCGGCGAGGGGCGCGGCAGCACGTTTACCATCAACCTGCCCGATTCGGTAGTTGCCGAGGCTGTGCCCGCGCCGGTCCTGGTGCCGATCGCAGCCCCAGGGCCGGTCGATCCCGGGCCAGCAGCGAGCGGCAGCGTGCGCGTGCTGGTGGTGGACGACAATCAGGATGCCGCCGATTCGCTGGCCGAGCTGCTGGGTGCGCTCGGCTACGAGGCCAGCGTGGCCTACGATCCGGCCCAGGCCATCGCCGCCGCCGGCGTATCGATGCCGCAAGTGGCGATTCTCGACATCGGCTTGCCCGGCATGGACGGCTTCGAACTGGCCGGCCACCTGCGCGCCTTGCCGCACGGCGCAACGGTGACCCTGATCGCGCTGTCGGGCTACGGCAGGGCCGACGACAAGGCGCGCAGCAGCGCGGCCGGCTTCAACGCCCACCTGGTCAAACCAGTCAACCTCGGCGACCTGCAAACCGCCTTGCCCTGAAATGAGATTGTTGTCATAAAGCGTTAACTTTTTCTTAAAACACCTATAAAATGACTCCCGGAAACTTTTGGTCCGGGAACCGCATGAACTTGGTGTACAAGAATGAAAACCTGCTCTTCGGCGTGATGCTGGCGGTGTCCATGCTGGCGTGGGGCGCGCTGCTGATCGGCAACTTGGGCCAGGCGTTGCTGTACGCGGCGGCGTTTTACCTGGCCTGGTATTTGGCCTGCTACCTGGCGCAATCGGCGCTGGTGGCCTGGCTGACCGGCACCGGCGTACGCATCACTGCGCAACAGTTTCCCGACCTGCACCAACGGGTGCAAGCGTGCTGCGCACGGCTGGAGCGCACGTCCGTGCCCGACGCTTACCTGCTGCAAGCGGGTGGCGGTTTTCATGCGCTGGCCACGCGTTTTCCCGGCAATAACATCATCGTCCTCGACAGCGACCTGGTCGATGCGCTCGACGACCGCCCGGACGCCATCAATTTCCACATCGGCCATGCCATCGGCCGCCTCGACCGGCGCCACCTGCACCGGGCGCTGCTGCTGGCGCCGGCCGCGCTGCTGCCGCTGCTGGGCGCAGCGTATGCCCGCGCCCGCGAATACTCGTGCGACCGCCATGGTTTCCACGCCTGCGCCGAGCTGGCCAGCGCCCAGGCCGGGCTGGCCGCGCTGGCGGCCGGCGGCAAGCGCTGGCGCCACCTGGACCGTACCGGCTACGCGGCCCAGGCGCGCCAGGCCGGCGGCTTCTGGATGTCATTCCACGAACTGATCAGCGACCGTCCGTGGCTGGTCAAGCGCATGGCGGTAGTGCGCGACCTGGCGCAGGGCGCGCCGGTCGAACCGGCTGCGCCACGGCACGGGCTCGCGTATGTGCTGGCACTGTGCGTGCCGCGCGTGAGCCTGGGGCTGGGCGCACCCGGTGCGGCGCTGACCCTGCTGACGCTGGCGGCCGTGCTGGCCACCGTTGCCTGGCCCGCCTGGCAAAACCTGGAAGCGCGCACCCGCATGACGCAGGCGGTTGCCGTGGGCCGCGAGGCGGCGGCGGCGGTGGAGCGCTATTACTATGCCAACGGCCAGAGCCCGGCTACCCTGGAGCAGACCGGCTACGCGCTGATCGATCCCGGCCACGCGGTGCAAACCCTGGAAGTCGATGCCGGCAACGGCGTGGTCCGGGTGTACCCGTCCGACATGCGGTACCGCGGCGGCGCGCTTGCGTTCACGCCCCGCGTGGACGAGAATAGGCGCGTGCTCTGGCGTTGCAGCGCGGAAGACCTGCCCGCCGCCGTGCTGCCACATGACTGCCGCGACTGATCGCCTTCGCTTCTGCTTCCGAAAGATACTTTTGACCTCTCTGCTGGAAATCGCCGCCAATGCCGTCATGACGGTTTCGATCATTCTCGCCGGGCGCAACAATGTGCATTCGTGGTGGCTGGGCATCATCGGCTGCGGGCTGTTTGCCGTGCTGTTCTACGACACCCGCCTGTACGCCGACGTCACCCTGCAACTGTTCTTTATCGTTACCTGCGTGATCGGCTGGTGGCGCTGGCTGCGCGGCGGCACCGGCGCACCGTTGCCGATCACGCGCGCCCGGCCGCAGGCGCTGATCTGGATGGGGGCGCTCGGCCTGGCCGCCACGGCCATCTACGGCCTGCTGCTGCAAGCGTACACCAACGCCTACGCGCCGTTCATCGATTCGGGCGTGCTGATGTTCAGCGTGATCGCCCAGCTGCTGCTGATGGGCCGCCGCCTGCAAACCTGGCAATTTTGGCTGTTGGTCAACACCATCGCCGTACCGCTGTACGCCAGTCGCGGCTTGTACCTGACGTCGGTGCTGTACGGCGTGTACTGGATCAATGCGCTGGCGTCGTGGTTCTTCTGGCGGCGCAAGATGCAGCAAGCTGCGCCGCAGTTGCCTGCCTGATCTGATTGACGTCAATTCAACGGCGAGCGCCGCTGCTGGATCGCCTGGCGGTAGGCCGTTGGCGTCACCCCGAGCCGCTCGCGGAACGCGGTGGCGAAGTTGCCGGCGTTATTGAAACCGATTAAGAGTGCGATGTCCTGGACGTCGATGTCGGTGTCCTTGAGCAGTTCCTCACCGCGCCGGATGCGCGCCTCCCTGATAAACGAAAACACCGTCATGCCGGTTTGTTCGCGGAACACCTGCGACAGCTTTTCGCGGTAAGTGCCGACGCTGCGGGCGATTTCGGCCAGGCCCGGCAGCGAGGCCAGGTTGTCGGCGATCAGGCGTTTGACGGCCGCCACGGTCACGGCATCGGGATCGACACCGTAGGGCGAGGCGGGCAGGTGACTGTCGGCCGCATCGTTGGCCGGTGCCGGCGCTGCCGAGGCCGAAGCGCCATGGGCGCGCTGGGCCAGCGCCAGGTGGACCTGGATGCGCGCCGCCAGTTCTCCCGGCGAAAACGGTTTTGACACGTAATCGACGCCGCCGATCGACAAGCCCATGATGCGCTCCTCGTCGGCGTCGGCGCCGCTGAGGAAAATCACCGGGATGTCCTGGGTGGCCGGATTGGCCTTGAGCAGCCGGCAGGCGGTGTAGCCGTCCATGTCGGGCATGCGCACGTCGAGCAGGATCAGGTCGGGATGGTTGGCCAGCGCCAGGTGGTAACCCTGCAGGCCGTTATGCGCCACCGAGACCTTGTACGGCATTTCGCTCAGCAGATCGACCAGCAAACGCTGCTCGAACGCCGAGTCGTCGACGATGAGAATCTTGCTCATAGTGCTATCGGCAGTCTGCATGGCTCACCCTGAAGGTTGGTCATCTTTTGATACGAAGTGTTGCGCACCTGCCGCCATTATGCCCATGTTTGGAAAATTTTTTGGTGGATTTCTACGCACGCAAAACCTTCCTCTCCTCCAGCAGAAGCAGAGTTTTTTTAGATCATCAATAATTGAATCATGTGTTGGGATTGGGCAAGTTTTAAGGCTCCAGACCTCAACTTTTTGTGATTCATTTCTGAAGGAGGTTGTATGATCACCCGTAAAACCAGCCGTGCCGCGCTCGCTGCTGCCATGGCCACCACCCTGCTTGCCGCCGCACCGATGGCCGACGCCGTGACGTATTCCAATGGCACCAAGACAGCGAACTTCGACGTCACGCTCAAGATCATCGCCGACTGCACCATCGCCACCCAGCCGCTGGACTTCGGCCAGAGCCAGGGCGTGCTGGCCAACACGGTCACGGTCAACACCACGCTGAGCGTCACCTGCACCAACACCACGCCGTACAACGTGGGCCTGAACGCGGGCACCGGCACCGGCTCCACCACGGCTGCAAGAGTGATGAGCGGCACTGGCGCCAACACCAGCACCGTCGCCTACAACCTGTTCCAGGCCGCCGGCGCCACCAACTGGGGCAATACCCAGGGCACCGATACCCGCTCCGGCACCGGTTCGGGCACCGCGCAAACGCTCACCGTCTATGGCGCCATTCCCGCCCAGGCGACGCCGCAGCCTGACACCTATAAATCGACCATCACGGCCACGGTGTATTTCTAAACGATGACCTTATCCGCGCGCCTGGTGTGCTGGATGAAACTCGGTATGCTCGTGTTGAGCGGGATGCTGGGGTTGGAAGCGAGCGCTGCTAATTTGCAGATATCGCCAGTCATGATTATTTTGCGTGCAGGCCAAGGTGCCACCGGCATCACCATGCAGAACATGGGAGAGACTCCCGTGTATGGCCAGGTCAGGGTGTTTTTGTGGGACCAAAACAACACGGAAGATGTGTTGACCCCGACACAAGAAGTAGTAGCCAGTCCCCCCATATTGCAGATCGGGCCTAAAAGCAGCCAGATCATTCGCCTCGTGCGACGCAGCAGTCAACTCCCCAGCCGCGAGTTGAGCTACCGGATCCTCATCGACGAAATCCCCCGCGAGGGCGAAGGCCCCGCCAGTGGCGTCGATATCCGCCTGCGCTATTCCGTTCCCATGTTTGTCCAGCCCGCCGACGAGCGTATTGCTCCGGCGTTGGCCTGGTCCGTTTACCGCAAGGACGATCACTGGCGGCTCAAGGTGCGCAACAGCGGCACCCTGCGCGCGCAGATCGGTTCGTTCGAATTGAGCAATGCCCGTGGCAAGAATTTTACGATCGCCGAAGGCCTGTTCGGCTATGTGCTGGCCGGCCGCGAGCGCGAATGGCGCCTGCCGGTACCCGCCGACGCCGACCTGTCCGGCACCCTGGCGGTCAAAGCCAATATCAATGCCAAGCCCGCAACTGCCAGCACCGTGGCGGCACTCGAGTAGCCGCGCCATGTGGCGGCGGCTGCCTTGCCTGAAGGTGACGATGGCGGTGCTGGCCTGGGGACTCATGGGCGGCGTGCGCGCGCAGATTCCTGCCGCGCCGGCGCCGATGCCGGCGCTGGTGCCTGCCTCGGCACCGGCGTCGGCACCAACCTCGGCGGCATCCGAGGAAGAACTATTTCTGGAGGTGACTTTGAACGGCCAAGAGACCGGATTGATCTTGCGCTTCACGCGCCAGCCCGGCACTGTGCTCGGTAGTACCGGACTGAACACGACAGTGCAAAACCTGCGCGACCTCGAACTCGATCCGCAACGGTTGGGCGTGGCCGACCGCGAGTCCGTCAACCTCGACGATGTGCACGGCCTGCGCTACACCTACGACGCCGCCAACCAGCGCCTTGCGCTGCGCCTCGACGACGCATTGCGCACGCCGGTGGCGCTGAACGCGCGCAGCCTGCGACAGCCGGGCGAGGCCAGCGTCACGCCCGGCGCCGTGTTCAGCTACGACGCCTTTGCCCGTCGGGGCGACGAGCGCTACCTGTCGGTGGCCAACGAGCTGCGGTATTTCAACAACAATGGCGTGTTCAGCACGACTGGCGTGTTCAACACCAGCCGCCTGCTGACCCAGTACGTGCGCCTTGATTCTTCCTGGGTCCATTCCGACCCGCACACGCTGGAAACCTGGCAGGTGGGCGACCTGATTTCCTCGTCGCTGACCTGGAGCCGGTCGCTGCGCATGGGCGGCGTGCAGTGGCGCAAGAGCTTCGATTTGCGGCCCGATTTGCTGACCTTTCCGGTGGCGTCGCTGGCCGGTTCATCGGTGGTGCCGAGCGCGGTCAGCCTGTACGTCAACGGCGTGCGCCAGATGGAGACGGCGGTGCCGTCCGGCCCGTTCGTCATCAACCAAGTGTCGGGCCTGAGCGGCGCCGGCCAGGCCACCCTGGTCACGCGCGATACGGCCGGGCGCGCCATCACCACGGTGGTGCCGCTGTATGTCGATACCCGCCTGCTGGCCGAGGGGCTGACCGACTATTCGGTGGAGCTGGGCGTGCTGCGGCGCGACTACACCAGTAAATCTTTTAATTACGATCACTCGCCGGCGCTGAGCGGCTCGATGCGGCGCGGCGTGACCGACCGCGTGACCGTGGAAGCGCACGGCGAGGCCGGCAACGGCGTGGTCAACGGCGGCGTGGGCGGCATGTGGCGCATGGGCCAGATCGGTGTACTGACCGGCTCGGTCGCAGCCAGCGCCGGCACCGGCAAGGGCGCCCAGGCCAGTATCGGCTACCAGTACCTGAGCCCGGGCTTTTCGGTGGACATGGAATCGCTGCGCGCCAGCCGCCATTACAGCGACCTGGGCACCGCCGAAGGCGGCCCCGGCGTGCGCGCCAGCAACCGCGTGAATGTCAACATGGGCCTGTTCGGCGGCCAGACCCTGGGCCTGTCGTTCATCAGCCAGCGCGTGCCGGTATCGCCGCCAGCGCGGGTGGCGGCGCTGTCGTACGCGGCCACGCTGGGCGCCGGCCTGTACCTGAGCGTGAGCGCCTACCGCGATTTCCGCGACGCCAACACGCGCGGCATATTCTTCAGCCTCAGTGGCACCTTCGGCGACCGGCTCTCGGCCAATGCCAGCAGCGGCCGCCAGAACGGCGTGCAATCGAAAAACCTCACGCTGGGCCGCACGGTCGATTACGCGGGCGGCTTCGGCTGGGGCTTGCAGTCGCTGGAAAACAACGGCGCCACCTTGCGCCAGGCCCAGGGCACCTACCTCGGCAATTACGGCCAGGTGGGCGCCTTCTTGCAGGAAAGCGGCGGCAAGCGCGAAACCGCGTTCAGTGCGTCCGGTTCGGTGGTGGTGATGGATGGCAGCGTGCACGCGGCGCGCCAGGTGGGGGCCGGCTTCGCGCTGGTGTCGGCCGGCGTGGGCGGCTTGCCGGTGCTGCAGGAAAACCGGCCGATCGGCACCACCAGCAGCAGCGGCTATTTGCTGGTACCCAATCTCACGCCGTACCTGTCGAACCAGATCTCGATCGACACCAGCAGCCTGCCGCTGGACGCGCGCATCGCCCGCACCACGCTGACCGTGGTCCCGGCGCGGCGCTCGGGCGTGGTGGCGGAGTTCCCGGTCGAAACCTATGCCGCCGCCACCGTGATCCTGCACGACGCTGCCGGCCAGCCGCTGGCGACCGGCCTCGAGGTGGTGCACCTGGAAAGCGGCGCCACCACCGTCACCGGCTTCGACGGCCTGGCCTTCATCGACAACCTGGCCCCGCTCAACCATGTGCAGGCCGTGGTGGAAGGGCGGCGCTGCATCGCCGAATTCGCCTATGTGAAAGAGCCGGGTAACGCCATGCCCACCATCGGACCGGTCGTGTGCCGGAGCGTGCAGTGATGGCGCGCCTGCTGTCTTCGGCGTTGCTGCTGATGTTGCTGATGCTGTGCGGCGGCAAGGCACGCGCCGACAGTTGCGGCATCACGCCGGCCAATGTCATGTTCCCCAGCGTCAGCTCGATCAGTCCCGGGCCCGTGTATGCGTCCTCGACCTTCAAGATCACGTGCACCTGGACCGCGACCGACGTGCTGACCGGCCTGCTCACGCCCAACGCGACCATCTGCCTGAACCTGGGCGCCGGCAGCGGCAACGCGTCAACTACCGCGACCACGTCGCGGCAGTTGTCGAGCGGGGCGCTGCGGGTCAACTACAACCTGTACACCGACGCCACCTACGCGCCGGCCAAGATCTGGGGCGGCTGGACCGGGACCACTACCTCGGGCAATGGCATCGTCTTCACCATGACCAAGAGCGGCGGACCGGGCAGTCTGGACCAGTTTGTCACGGTGTATGGCAAGCTCGAGGCGGACTCCACCTTGTCGAGCCTGTCGGTGGGCCCGGACAACCTCAATTTCACGTCCAACTTCGGCGCCGGCAGCGCGGTCATGAATTACCAGTTCGCGTTGCTGGGCTTGCTCGGTTGCCTGATTCCGCAGACGGTGGCGATTCCGTTCACCGTGAGCGCGCCGGTGATCAACGACTGCAATATCAATATCGGCAACCTGGCGTTCCCGCAATCGCGGCTGTTGACTGCCGCCGTGCGCACCACGTCCAGCCTGTCCGTTACGTGCAGCAAGGACACTGCCTACCGTATTACGCTCGGCGCCGGCACGTATGGCGCCAGCACCACCGCGCGGCGCATGCGCAATACCGGTACGGCGGAGACGGTCGATTACATGGTGTCCAGTGGACTAGACGGCGCCAGTTGGGGCGATGGCACCGGGGGCACGGTGGCGGTGACCGGGACCGGTACGGGCGTGGCGCAGGCGATGACGGTGTATGGGATGGTGCCGGCGCAAAGCACGCCGTCGCCGGGGGACTACAAGGATACGGTGACCGCCACGGTGTCGTTCTAGTCGCGCCTGATAAAGCCGCCACAGCGGCGTTGCAGCGCCTCGCCGTACGTTCGTACTGTCTGCGGCACTGCGCCTTGCTGTGGAGGCTTTCTCAGGCGCTCCAAGACGTTGGCGGTTTAGGAGTTAGAAGTACACGGTCCAGTCTTGCGCGCCGGCGGCGGGGCGCACGGCTGCTGCGTCGGCGGAGGTGGCTGGCGCTGGTTGCGTCGCGGTCATCAGGTGCGGCGCGTTGAGCTGGCAGGCCACGGTCGGGGCCTTGGCGGCGGTGGCGCCGGCTTGCACGGTGCAGGCGTCGGTGACGGTGAAACTTACTTGCATGGAAGCGGACTTGGTGCCGGCCGAAGCCAGCAGTGGCAACGTCATCAGGGCCAGTCCAAGTGCTTTAACAAGAAGTTTCATTTTTGTCAGAGGTGTGATGTATGTATCAGTCGGAAGTGCTTGTCTTTACGTGCAACCACGAAACGAATTTTACCCTACATAAACATTCTATCCAATGTACACAATTCAGGCGAAATCAACTTCTCTTCAAATAGTGGAATTTGGATAGTTTGTAACCCCTCTTTTTAGCCTATTTTTGAGGGGTGTCACGATAGTCTAAAAAACGAAGTTTTCATAGAGAAACATCCGGGTCATGTATCACAACAGGAGAAGAAAATTGAGAGACCAAAATACACACAATGTCACGCGGCATTCACCGCCGGGAAAGTTCACAAATTTTCACCTCAAACATGCAAGTCACTGAATCTCACCGAACTCGACTTAGTGACTGTCTGGCAGTTTTTTCCGATTTAAAACCTGGAACCGAGGAGTAAACAATGAAACATACCGACTTTGGCCGCATGCCTTGCCCGATCGCCCGCAGCCTGGGCAAAGTAGGCGAATGGTGGAGCATCCTGATCCTGCGCGACGCCTTCTATGGCCTGAGCCGCTTCGACGAGTTCGAGAAGAGCCTCAAGATTGCCCCCAATATGCTCACCCGGCGCCTGAACGGCCTGGTCGAGGGCGGCTTGATGGAACGGCGCCAGTACAGCGCCCGGCCGCCGCGCTACGAGTACGTGCTGACCAAGTCGGGCCGCGACTTCAAGCCGGTGCTGCTGGCCTTCATCGCCTGGGGCAACGACCACCTGGCCCCCGAAGGCGCCAGCCTGCTGGTGGTGAGCCGCGAGACCGGCAAACCGGCCGACCAGGTGCTGGTGGACGCCAACAGCGGCCTGGCCATCAACGACGAGGACTATATGTTCGCACCGGGCCCGGCCGCCACCGACAGCATGCGCATCCGCCTCAACGAGATCAGCAAGCACGCTTCCTGACCCGTTCTCTCGCTGCAACCACACGCCGGCCGGCAATGGCCGGCGTTTTTTTTGTCCTCGCGCTGTGATTCCGCCACCGTGTACCGGGTTTGAACCGAAGAAAAACAATAATTGCAAATAGGAAACTGTGTTGTCTGGAAATTGTGGAATAATGCAGAAACTGGCCGGCACCGACCGCCCCCTATAGCAGGAGGAATCACCGAGTGGACATGTTCGTGCGCGACGCAGACCTGGCGCAATGGGAAAACACCTTGCCCGACTTGACCGGCATGGCGCGCCTGCCGCACCTGGCGGCGCTGGCCTGGCACCTGCGCCAGCGCGATCCCGTGCGTGCCCGCGAGCTGTCCGGCGAGGCACAGGCGATGCTGCCGGCCGTGGCGCCGCAGGACGCGCCGGTGCTGCGCGCGCGGCTGCTGCTGGTGGCGGCCGAGGGCGCGTGGGTGCGCGGCGAGCTCGATACCGCCCAGTACCATGCCGACCAGGCGCTGCAACTGCTCGCTCACGACGCGGCCGCTCCCGAGCTGCTGCAGGTTGCCGCCGCGCGCGGCCGCGCCGACGCCTGCTGGGTGCAGGCCTGGATCGCCAACGACCGCGGCGACAGTATCGCCGCCAGCGGCTGGCTGGCGCAGGCGGCTGAAGCTGCCCGTACCGCGTCCGATTCGGTGCGCGGCGACATCATCGGCGCTGCTGCCGGCATCTGCGCCGCCTTCACCGACGGCGCCGGCGGGCCAGTGGCGTGGCGTCCCGACACCGCCACGCGGGACACCGACCTCGATGCCATGCCGGCCATCGCCGCCGGCTGGATCAGCGATTTTCTCGGCACCCGCGCCTTCCAGCACAGCGAATACGGTCGCGCCATCGGCCATCTGATGCGCAGCTTCGACACTGCGCTGACCAGCGGCCAGCTGCGTCGCGCCATCATTATCGCCACCAATATCGGCAACGGCTTCACCTGCCTGAACGCCCACGAGGCGGCGCTGGACTGGATGCAGCGCGCCCAGGACCTGGCGCGTCCCACCGGCTGGCCGCTGTCGATCGGCATGTGCCTGATGCAAACCGCCGAAACCTTGCGCCAGTTGGGCCAGCGCGAGGCCGCGCAAACCCTGCTGCGCGAATCGCTGGTGGTGCTCACGCCGCTGGCCGGCTCGCGCGCCTACGCGGTGGCGCTCGAATACGAAGGTGACCTGGCGCTCGACCTTGGCAACCACGCAGCGGCGCTCGACAGCTTCACCCGGCTGGCCGCGCGCGGCGACGCGCTGGGCCAGGGCGATTTTCAGAGCAGCGCGCGGCGCGGCCAGGCGCACGCGCTGGCGCACCTGGGCCGGGCCGGCGAGGCCTTGTCCGTGGCGCAGGGCGCGCTGGCGCTGGCCCGCACCAAGGGCGACACGCTGGCGCAGATTGCCGCCCTGCAGGTGCTGGCCGACATCCACGCGCGCCCGGGCAGCGCGGAGGATCCGGCGCTGGCGCCGCCGCCCGGCATGAGCGCTCCCAGCGGGCCGCTGCACTACCTGTTGCTGGCGCTGGACATCGCCGCCACCATCGACGGCTACACCGTGCCCGGCGCGCTGCTCGACGCCACCGCGCGCGAATACGCGGCGGTGGGCGACTTCGAGCACGCCTACGCCATCGCGCTGCGGGCCGGCGCCGCGCGCGACCTCACCCACAGCCGCGAAGCGACCAACCGCGCCATCGCCATGCAGGTGCAATACCAGACCGAGCGCGCCCAGACCGAGGGCGAGCACCACCGCCAGCTGGCGGCAGCCGAGGCGCGTCGCGCCGAAATCCTGCAACGCACCAGCGCCACGCTGGCGAACCTGGGCGCAGTGGGGCAGGAGATCACCGCCCACCTGGAATCGGCGGCCGTGTTCCGCGCGCTGGACCGCCACGTCCACGGCCTGCTCGACGCCACCCTGTTCTCCATTTTCCTGATCGAGCCGGGTGGCGAGTGGCTGGCCAGCGCTTTCGGCGTGGAAGCGGGCCGGCCGTTGCCGCCGCTGCGGGTGGCGCTGGACGACCCCGACGCCAATTCCGCGCGCTGCGTGCGCGAACGCCGCGAACTGCTGGTCGCGCTGCAAGAGGGCGAGGCCAATGTCAACCACATCTCCGGCACGCTGCCCACGCTGAGCATGCTGTTCGCGCCGCTGGCCGTGGGCGAGCGGGTGCTGGGCGTGATGACGGTGCAGTCGATGCGCGCCAACGCCTACGGCGAACGCGAACGGCTGATCTTCCGCACCCTGTGTGCGTACGGCGCCATCGCCCTCGACAACGCCAGCGCCTACCGCCAGGTGGCCGCCACCCAGCAGCAGCTGCTCGACAAGAACCTGGAACTCGAGCGCGCCTACCAGGCGCTCGAAGAAGTGAGCCTGACCGACCAGCTGACCGGCCTGCGCAACCGCCGCTTCTTCCTGCGCAACGTCGATGCCGACGTCGCCATGAGCTTGCGCGGCTACGACAATATGCAGGAGCGTGCGCAGCAGCGCGGCCAGCCCCGGCCAGCCAACGACTGCGACCGCCAGGCGCCCAACGACCTGGTGTTCTACATGGTCGATCTGGACCACTTCAAGCACGTCAACGACCGTTACGGCCATGCCGCTGGCGACTCGATCCTGGTGCAGATGCAGACCCGCCTACGCGAAGTATTCCGCGAATCGGACTACGTGATCCGCTGGGGCGGCGAGGAATTCCTGGTGCTGGCGCGCGCCACCCACCGCGACGAAGCCGGCGCGCTGGCCGAGCGCATGCGCCGCGCCGTGGCCGAACGCGACTTCGTGCTGCCCGACGGCGAAAAGCTGCGCAAGACCTGCTCGATCGGCTTTGCCTGTTTTCCGTTCCTGCCCGAGCAACCGCGCCTGCTGTCGTGGCCGCAGGTGGTGGAACTGGCCGACCAGGGGCTGTATATCGCCAAGCGCTCCGGCCGCAATGCCTGGGCCGCGCTGCACGCCACCGGGGAGGGCGATGCGGTGGACCTCTTCCCGCGCCTGATGCACGCGCTGCCGCAAGCGCTGGAAGACGGCGAAGTGCGCGTGGTGAGCAACCTGGCGGGACCGCTGGAACTCGATGGCGAACGGCGCCGCACCGGTTTGTCGATCGACCTGGAGCTATAGCGCGGTTGCGGGGTTGCAGAGTTGTATACTGCGGGTTCGCTTCCCGACAAAAATCCATCATGACCATCATCCGCTGCGCATGGGCCAAGCCCACCAACCCGCTGTACCTGGAATACCACGACACCGAGTGGGGCGTGCCGTGCCACGACGAACTGCGCCTGTTCGAGATGCTGAATCTCGAAGGCGCCCAGGCCGGCCTGTCGTGGGAAACGGTGCTCAACAAGCGCGAAACCTACCGCGCCGCGTTCGATGGCTGGGACGCCGAAAAAATTGCCGCCTACGGCCCGGACAAGGTGGCCGAACTGCTGGCCAACCCCGGCATCGTGCGCAACCGCCTCAAAGTAGCGGCGGCCATCACCAACGCCCAGGCCTACCTGCGCCTGCGCGCGGGTGGCAGCAGCCTCGATCAACTGCTATGGTCTTACGTCGATGGCCAGCCCATCGTCAACAACACCGGGGAGCGCATCATCAAGACCGCGCTGTCGGACCGGCTGTCGAAAGACCTGGCCAAGCTGGGCTTCAAGTTTGTCGGTTCGACCATCGTTTATGCGTACATGCAGGGCATCGGCATGGTGGACGACCATGACGTCGACTGCTTCTGCCGCCACCGATGACCGTGTCGCACGTCGTTCTCGACACCGAATTTGGCGACGGTGCGCGCTTTGCGCAGGCGCGCGTGCAGCACTTGCAGGACAACAAGCGGCTCCATTACCTTGCGCTGACCGCGCGCGTGGCCGATGCGGCGACCATCGCCGATCCGCAGCTGCGCGCCCTGTGGCCGCTCGACGTGCCGGGTTTTCACCGCATCATCCTCGACGACGGCCGCGTCACGCTGGACCTGCTGGCGGGCGAAATGACTGCCGTGCTGCCGCAGGTGCTGGCCCGCGTCGATGCGTTTCACGTTGGCGCGCTGGCGCCCGGGCAGGCGCGCACGCTGGCGCGGCTGGCCGTTCCCGGCGCCACGCTTGACGCGCGCGCGCCCGATGACTTGCTGGTGTGGGCCTTGGTTGCTGCCGGTTTCGCCTGCCGCCGGGTAGATGGCGGTGACGATATTGCCGCCGAGTACCGGGGCCGCCACTCGCCGCCTGTCGCTCGCGCAGCATCACCTGCTGCCCCAGCCGCGCCACAGTTGCGCGATAAACGCGCGGTGGTCATCGGCGCCGGCTTGGCGGGGGCCAGCGCCTGTCGCCGCCTGTGCGCCAGCGGCTGGGAGGTGACGTTGATCGAGCGCCACGCGCTGCCGGCGCAGGAGGCGTCCGGCAACCTGGCGGGCATCTTCATGCCGCTGCTGTCGAAAGACGACAACATTCCCACCCGCCTGGCGCGCGCCGCCTACCTGTTCGCGCTGCGCGAGTGGCGCCGGCTGGGCGGCGTGGGCAACGCCTTCATCGGCGCCGACTGCGGCGTACTGCAACTGGCGCGCGATGCCGGCCACGCCGCCGTCCAGCGCGCGGTGCTCGACCATTGGAACTATCCGCCGGCGTACGCACGCTGGGCCGACGCGACGGAAGCGGGTGCGCTGCTGGGCGGCCCCACACCGCACGGCGGCTGGCTGTTCGCCCAAGGCGGCTGGGCGCGACCGTCGTCGTTGTGCGCGGCCATGCTGGACGCCTGCGGTGACCGCCTGCAGCGCGTGTTTTGCAGCGAGGCGATCACTTTGCACCGCACCGGTGACGGCGAATGGCTGGTGGAGGGCGCCGGCGGTGCCTTGCTGGCGCAAGCGCCCACGGTGATCCTGGCCAACGGCGCTGGCGCCGTGCAGATCGCCCAGGCAGCCCAGCTGCCGTTGCAGTCGCTGCGTGGCCAGGTTACCCACCTGGCCGTGGGGACCAGTGCCCCGCAACTGCCGCTCGTCGTCTGCCGCGAAGCGTACGTGACGCCGGCTGCCGACGGCATCGTTTGCGCTGGCGCCACCTACGACAATGACGACGACCGTGCACTGCGCGCCAGCAGCCAGCGGGAAAACCTGGCGCGGCTGGCGGAGATCGTGCCGGGTGCGCACGTGGCGGCCCTGATCGATACCGCGCCGCTGGCCGGCCGGGTGGGCTTTCGCAGCGCAGCACCGGACCGCCTGCCGCTGGCCGGCGCGCTGCCGGATGTCGAATCGGCCGGTCGCCTGGAGCACCTGCGCGACGTGCCACGCCACCCGGACCTGTACGGCCTGCTCGGCTATGCGTCGCGCGGCCTGATCTGGGCGCCGCTGATGGCCGAACTGCTGGTGTCGCAACTGGAAGGCGCGCCCGCGCCGGTCGAGGCTGCGCTGGCAGAGGCGCTCGACCCCGGCCGCTTCCTGCTCAAGCAGCGGCGCCGCAGCCAGTAGCCCTGCAACCGCCGGGTTCCGCCCGCAAACCGTGCGTTATAATCCCGGTTTGAATCCACGGAGAGCGACGCGATGGATGACGACTTGTCCCAGCACTATCAAGGCTCGCCGGAACTGCTGATGTTCCTGGCGTCGACCGTGCACGACATGAAAAATTCGATCAGCGTCTTGAGTGGCACGCTCGAACACCTGCTGACCAACGTCCCTGCGACCGCAGCTGTACCTGTCCCCGCCGCCCCCGAGCCGGCGCAGTACCAGCAACTGGGCCAGATGCTGTACCAGACGCGCCGCCTGAACGACAGCCTGATCCAGTTGCTTGCCTTGTACAAGGAAGTGGGCAAGCCCGGCTACCCGTTCGATCCCGGCCCGCGCAGCGTGCGCGAACTGGTCGAGCAGGTGGAAGGGCAGGCGCGCATCCTGCTGCAATCGCGCGGCATCGCCTTTGAAACCGACTTTGCGCCGGACGCCATCTGGACCTTCGACGAAGAACTGGTGATCGGGGTGCTGGTCCACGCCATCAACAACGCCATCCGCTACACGCGCGATCGCATCCGGCTGTCGGTGCGGGTGGACGGCGACTACCTGGAACTGCGGGTGGAAGACAATGGCGACGGTTTCCCGCCGACGATGCTGGCAGCCGGCGCGCAAGCCATGGACGTGCGTGACGTGCAGGTGCGCTTCTCCAGCAACAGCAGCGGCCTGGGGCTGTACTTTTCCAGCGAGGTGGCGCGCATGCACCGCCACCGCCAGCGCACCGGCGCCATCGCCCTGGAAAATGGTGGTGAGCTGGGCGGCGGCTGCTTCGTCCTGCGGCTGCCATGACAGCCATGGTACAGAGCGACGGCGAGATCGACTGGGGCGCGAAGCGCTACCTGATCGTCGACGATTTCGTCGGCATCCGCCAACTGCTGCGCGAGTCGCTGCGCAACCTGGGCGCCAAGCATATCGACCAGGCGGCCAGCGGCGGCGAGGGCATGATGTTGCTGGCCAAAACCCGCTACGACGTGGTGCTGTGCGATTACAACCTGGGCGACGGCAAGAACGGCCAGCAGGTACTTGAAGAAGCGCGCATCCGCAACCTGATCCTGCCCAGCAGCGTGTGGCTGATGGTCTCCGCCGAAAAAAGCGTGGAGTCGGTGATGGGCGCGGCCGAGCACCAGCCCGACGCCTACATCATCAAGCCGATCACCGAGGGAGTGCTGCTCACGCGCCTCAATCGGGTGTGGATCAAGAAGCAGATATTCAGCGAGATCGACCAGGCTTACGCCGACAAGGACTACCTGCGCGCAGCGCGCCTGTGCGAGGAACAGATTCCCGTCAACCCGCTGCACGCGATCGACCTGCTGCGCATGAAGGCCACCTTGCAGCTCAAGGCCGGCGACCCGCTGGGTGCGCGCAAGGTGTACGAACAGGTGCTCGAAGAGCGCGACTACAACTGGGCGCGCTGCGGCCTGGCCAAGATCATGATGCACGACGGCGAGGTGGAAGAGGCGCAGAAGATGTTCCAGGCGGTGATCGCCGACAACCGCTTCTATATCGACGCGTTCGATCAGCTGGCGCACGCGTTCCAGCTGCAGGGCAAGCACGAGGAAGCGTTTGACGTGCTGCAAAAGGCGGCCAAGCTGTCGCCCAACTCGGTGCCGCGCCAGCGCACGCTGGGCCAGACCGCGCTGCGGCTCGAGAACATCCCGGTGGCGGAGCGGGCGTTCCGCAAATGTATCGACATCGGCGAGTACTCGGTGGCCAAGACGGTCGATGCATACTTCGGCATGGCGCGCGTGTGCGGCAAGAAGAACGACACCAAGGAAGCGATCCGCCTGCTCAACGCGGCGGTCCACCAGTTCGGCGGCGACCAGGTCACCTTGCGCGCCAAGATCACCGAGGGCCTGGTGTACCACGAGACGGGCGACTTCCGGCGCGCGCGCAAATCGGGCGATGAACTGGAAAGCATGCTGGCCGACGAAAGCCGCCACCGGCCCGACACCGCCACGTGCCTGGACATGGCGACCCTGCTGTTCGCGGTGGGCGTGAAGGAAGCGCCGGTGGGACTGCTGTGCTACATTGCGCGCAACAACCATGATAACGTGCCGTTGATGGACGAGTTGCAGAAGATTTTCGACAAGGCGCGCATGGGCGACGAGGGCACGGAGCTGATCCGCTCATCGCGCAAGGAAGCGGCCGACATGATGAACAAGGGCGTGCTGCTGTGGAAGTCCGAGCGGCTGCAAGAGGCCATCGACTGGATGCGCGTGGCGCGCCACGCGCTGCCGCACAATATGCGCATCCTGTTCAATTCGGCGCAGATCCTGATCTCGCGCCTGCAGCAAACCGGTTACGTGCGCGAACTGGCCGACGAGGCGATCGAGGTGCTGATGCATGTCGATGCCATCGCCCCTGGCCAGCCGCGCTTTGCCCAGCTGATGGAACAACTGGCGCTGCTGGCGCCGGTGTCCGGCGTGGTGGCGGCAGCCGCCGCCAGCGAATACGAGGCAGCCAACGGCGCGGTCCCGGACCGCTAAACCGTTTAGATGAATTAAAACAGGTGCGGCAATCAAGTACGCACCACCAAGAGAGAGGATGTAAATTTATGCGCGATATCGCAAAAGAAGTCTATACGAAAATGAAGATCGGCAGCGTAGCCTGGGTAAAGCCGGTCGCCGCCAAGGGTGACACCATCGAGAGCTTCCAGGGCGCCCTCGACAGCGCCAAGCTGCTCGAAGAAGAAGGTTTGATCGATGTCCAGAAAGTCACGCGCCAGGCCGATGGGCTGATCGACGCCATCCGCATTCTGCGCCTGGCGTAATTTCTATTTACCAGATGCCGGCTTGACCGGCTTCGGCGCTGCACGCTTGGCGGCGGGCTTTTTGTCTGGTGCCGGCTCCGGCGCCTCGGTGGCTGGTGGTGCTGCTTCGGTTGGCGGCTTGGCCGTCGCTGCGGCAGCGAACTTCGCTGCCGTCTCGGCCATCATCGATTCCGATGCAGCAGCGGTCGATACCGCCTGCTTGAACTGATCCTGCAGCAGATTCCACCACAGCGCGGCTGCGCCGGCGGTGGCGTCGGTCTGCTTCGGCGCGTCTTCTGCCGGTGCTGCTGCCTTGGGTTCCGGGGCCGGTGGCGGCGGTGGCTGCTCGGCGGCCGGCTTTTGCTTGTCCGCTTCGCGCGCATGCTGGAAGAAGGCCGAGGTGTACGGGTTGGCATCAAAAATCGATTTGTGGTCGGCGGTCGGCGCCTGCCCTGGCGCGGCGGTTTGATTGACGGCGGCGGCCAGGCTGGCGCCCACCGACTTGAGCGTGGCGATGGTGTTGCGCTGCACCTCGAGCGCCTGGATGCTACCGCGCAGCATGTTCATATTCAGGTTGAGCCACGCCTCGACCGCCTTCAGGTCGTTGATCTTCTTGTCCAGTTCATCGACCGACAGGGTGGGCGTGGTCAGGCCGGGCACGCCCATGCTACCCCACAGGTTCTTCACGAAATCGAGCGTGTCGTTCATCACTGCTGCGCCGGGAATATGCGGCATCTGCGGTTGGGCCATGAAAGTCTCCTGTAGTAGTTGGTTCAGCGTAGCAGATAACGCGGTACCGATCAAAGTTTTCTGGCAACGTTGCTTGCTGCCGGCAACCGCCACGCAAAGGCCGCGCCGGAAGCATTCGGCCGAACACGTTAAACTAGCGCCATGACGATCGCCTCCTTCCTTTCCCAACGCCGCCGCATGGTGCTGTTCTGCGCGGCCACGGTGGTGCTGCACGGACTGGCGATCGACTGGGCCGCAAGCCACCTGGCGGCATCGGCCACCGTCAACGCGTCGCCGTCGGTAGTGACCGCGCAAGTGCGCCTGGCCTTGCCGCCGCGCGTGGCCAGCGCGCCGTTGCAGGAGATTGCGCCGCTTGATGCTGCCGCCAAGCCGCCTGCCGCCAAAACGCCTGCCAAGCCGCCCGTCGCCAGCCCGGCCTTCGCCAGGCCGCGTGCACCGGCGCCGGTGCCAGCGCAGGCGCAGGCGGGAGCGGCCATCACGCCGGTGGATAGCGCAGCGCCTGCACCGGCCATCGACACCGCCGACCTGGAACTGGCGCTCGCGCCCGAGCCGGCGGCGGCCCAAGGTTCGGCTGCAGCGCCGGCAGCAGCGCCTGACACGGCCACCAGCGCACCCGCGCCGGCGGCCGCCGAACCGGTCCCGCAGGGCGGGCGCCGCTACAAGGTGGAATTGCCGCCATCGGCCACGTTCGACATGGACGTGGCACGGGTGGATGCCGACGGCACCAAATGGACAGGGTCTGCCGTGATGACATGGCATACTGACGGCAGCCGCTACCGGGCGTCGGTGGAAGCGGGCGTGAGCCTGCTGGTCACGCGCCTGAACCTGCTGGTGCTGCGCAGCGAGGGCGCCATCGACGACCATGGCATCGCGCCCGACAAAGCCACCGAAAAGCGCGCGCGCCGGTCCGAGACCGCTACCCACTTCAACCGCAATGGCGGCGGCAATGCGGCTGGTGCGAACACGATCTCGTTCTCGGCTTCCGACCGCAGCTACCCGCTGCTGGCCGGCGCGCAGGACAAGGCCACGGTGCCGTTCCAGCTGGCCGGCATTGGCCGCGCCGACATCAACCAGTTTGGCGGCGACATCGACATCCAGGTAGGGGAGGACAAGGAAGCCGCCCTGTTCCGCTTCCAGCTGGTGGGCGAAGATGAACTGAACACGAAGATGGGCAAGCTGGTCACCTGGCACCTGACGCGGCCCCCGAAGCCGGGCACGTATTCGTCGCGGCTCGACATCTGGCTGGCGCCGGGCATGCAGTGGTACCCGGTCCAGATACGCAATACCGAAGCGAGCGGCGCGCTCACCACGCAGACCGTCTCCAAAATAACAACTACCGGACAATGATATGAAAATCAACCATACTTTTTACGCGCTGAGCGTGGCCGCCATGCTGGCGCTGGGCACCGTGACCACCGGCGTCCATGCCGCCGACAGCGAGCACCCGGCCGTCAAGCGCCCGTTCAGCGCACCGCCATCGGCGGACCTGACCTACGCCATCAAGGCCAAGCAGCACGGCCTCACCATCAACGGCACGGCCACCGTGCAGTGGCGCGCCGGCGACGGCAAGTACTCGGTGGCGGCCGAAAGCCGCGCGCCGATCTTCGGCAAGATCCTGGAAACCCGCAGCGAGGGCGCCATCGACGACTACGGCCTGGCGCCGGTGTCGTTCATGGAAAAGCGCTTCCGCAAGGAAGCCACCACCGCCACCTTTAAACGCGACACGAAAACCATCAGCTTCAGCGTGGGCGACGAAACCTATCCGATCAAGGGCGGCGAACAGGATCGGGTGAGCATCCAGTGGCAACTGGCCGCCAACGCCCGCGCCACGCCCGATAAATTCAAGCCAGGCAGCGAGTGGGCGTACTTTGTCACCGCGCGCCGCAATGCCGAGCAGTGGGTGTTCAAGGTGCTCAAGACCGAAAACATCACCGTGGGCGGCAACGAGATCAGCGCCCTGCACCTGGTGCGCCAGCAGGCCGACGACAAGGATTCGCAGGTGGACCTGTGGCTGGCACCGTCCATGAACTGGTACCCGGTGCGCGTGGTGTTCAAGGACGCCGATGGCGACTACGTGGACCAGACACTTGATAAATTCACCAAAAAGTAAGCGCAAGATCGCAACTGCTATACTGTCGCCCCCGTGAGCAGCTGACGATCCCAAGTCCGGCAGGCTGCTTAATGCGGTGATTGTTGCGACCAACATGGCAAAGAATGATAGAAACTATGACAACCGAGTCCGCGCCCGACCCGGCGCTGGACTCGCAACAGGACGGCCTGCAGGCCCACTTCAAGCCCAATATCTCGGCCGATGAAATCGAGCAGGTCTACCACCTGAAACGCGCGCAGCCGCTGCTGCAAGTGTTTACGGCGCTGTTCCACGGCGGTTTCGACGGCGTGCTGGTGCGCCTGCTGGTGCTGCGCGAGCTGGCGTCCGACACGGCGTCGGCCAGCTTTACGCGCCCGGACATCAACACCCGCCTGGCCTACCTGCTGCCCGAGAGCCTTGAAACGGTGCTCATGCGCCTGCGCACCAACCAGTTGCTGGCGTGGGATCCGCAGCAGGCCGTCTATCGCGTCACGCCGATGGCGCGCAACGTGCTGTCCGCCATCGACGCGTTGCTGGCCATGGGCAAAGAGGAAGACCCGGCCGACATGGGCTACCTGCTGTCGCAGGTGGCCGGCTCGCAAATGATGGGTGGCGTCACGGTGGAGCAGCTGCACCACCTGCTGGGCCGCCTGGTGGAGCTGACCGAGGAATTTGCCGACGCCATCGCATCCGGCTCCGAGTTCCGCCTGCGCGAATCGCAGGCGAAGTGGCACGTGGCGTGCGACTGGGTAGAGAAGGGCTCCGAGATCCTGCGCGCGATCACCAGCGACGAAAACGCCGACCACGCCACGCACCGCGCAGCGCAAGCGATTGGCCGCGCGCAGTCGTCGCTATTGAATATGCAGGGCATGTTCTCGCGCGCGCTGAACCAGATCGAGCGCCAGCGCGTGCACCTGGGCCAGTCCGGCCTGTCCACCACCGACATCAAGCGCTGGCTGCTGCTGCATGACGACCTGGCCTCGCTGGCCGTGGGCGCCATCGACCTGCCGGTGGTGCCGCAGTTTATTACGCCGGCGGAGATGATCGACGTGGCCGAAGCCGAACTGCTGTCCGACCGCGCCGCCAGCGCCGTGCAGGGCGGTCTGCCCAGCGGCGAAGATGCGCCCACCACCATCAGCGACGGACCACCGATGCAAAAAGAACTCGACGAATGGCTGGCCCGCCTGGCCGACTTTACCGCGCCCGGAAAATTCCCCGCCAGCGTGGACGGTGCGGCGCCCTCGATCCAGGTGCACGAATCGCTGCTGCCGGCGTCGTTTGCCGTGGCGTCGTACCGCGCCTCGATGCTGCCGCTGCTGGGCGACGCCGACGAAGCGCGCCTGCAAGGCGCCACCGGCGACCTGGCGCGCCTGCCCGTCACGTTTACCCCGAGCGACGAAATGGTACAACTGCCCGACCTGCACGTCGCGGCGATGTCCCTCGCTTCGCTTACCCTGTCTTTGAACCCGGAAGGCGACAAGTCCGATGAATGATGATGCACAAATCCTGATCGCGCGCCTGCTCGCGCATCAGACCCTGCGCCGCGACGACCGCCTGGTCAAGCGCGCGCTCGCGGACGAACAGTTCCGCATCGAAGTCGATGCGCGCCTGCTGGCCGTGGGCCTGAAACTGCTCGACAACGTGTATGCCGACCATGTCACCGTGGCCCTGACGCGCAATATCGAACCGAAGATTTTCGGCGCCAAGGACGTCTGGCAGAACAATAACTTCGGCCTGTCGCGCGACGGCGTGGCCCTGCTGGTCGTGCTGTGGGCCCAGATCATTCTGCCCAAGCGCGAGCGCCAGGAAAACCACCAGCACGCGGACGACAAGCAGAACGACATGTTCGGCACCGAGCGCCCGCTGCCGCGCGCCGAAGACACCTCGATCGGCATCGCCTACAAGGCGCTGCTGGCCGACTTCGGCGACAAGCTCGGTAAAAAGACGCGGCTGGACATGAACCTGTCCATTCTGGCCAAGCTCGGCTTCATCGAACGCCGCGGCGACGTGGTGCTCGAAGGCCCGCTGCTCGATTTGTTGATGGATACCGACCTGCTGAAAGAACGCATCATCAACGGCGCGCTGGCCGACGTCTTCAAACGCACGCCGCCGCAGGAGATGGCCGTGCCGCGCCGCACACCGAAGCCGCGCGCGTACGAGGACGATGCGCCGAATGCCGTGGAAACGATCGAGCCGGAGATGGAAAACCCCGACTACGACGCCGATGGCAATGCCGTACCGGTCTTCGATGTACCCTTCGACGACGCTCAAGAACCACCCAAGGATTAAGCCATGTTTCATATCAAATCGCTGGAGCTGGTCCACTGGGATTACTGGCAGCGCATCAAGAACATCCCGCTCGACGCCAAGATCATCACCATCGCCGGCCAGAATGGTTCCGGTAAAACCACGCTGCTCGACGCGCTGCGCACCCTGTTCGGCCTCGATTGCTCGATGGGCCGCACCTATAAGCACTATGCGCGCCACAGCGGCCAGCAAACGGCCTGGCTGCGCGCCGTGGTCGATAACAAGGCGGTCGGCCGGCAGCTGTCGAATCGCCCGTTCCGCAGTTCCGGTTTTTTCAGCGACGACGAAGTCACGCTGTTCTGCCAGATCCAGAAGAACGGCGGCGACTGGAAGCGCCAGTACCTGATGCGGCCCGGTAACGTGCAGATCGAAGACATCGGCGACGTCGGCAACGACTGGCTCGGCGTGGAAAACTACCGCAAGCGCCTGGCCAACGCCGGCCTGTCGCCGGCCATGGCCAAGGTCCTGGCCCTGGAGCAGGGCGAGACCGACAAGTTGTGCGAATACGCACCGCGTCAGCTGCTCGACCTGGTGTTCCAGGTGTTTGGCGACAAGGAGGTGCTCGACGCCTACGACGAAGCCAAGCGCCACCAGCGCGACACCGAGGAAGAACTGAAACGCTTCGAAGCGGAACTCGACGCGTCCAAGACCAACCTGGAAGGCCTGCGCCTGCGCGTGGCCAACTACCACCAATGGGAAGACCTGAACAAGGAGCGCCGCAACCTGCAGGAGGAAGCGCTGCCCACGCTGGAATACCACGAGGCGCGCGAAAAGCAGGGCAATATCAGCCGCCAGCTGCGCGAGGCGCGTAAGCCATTGCAGCAGGCCGACGCCCAACTGGCCGACAAGCGCAACGCGGTGACCAGTTTTGCCAAGGCGCTGACCGAGGCGCAGCAGCACGAGACGGTGCTGGAACAGGAATCGACGTCGCTGCAATCGCGCCTGAACCTGATCAACGGCAAACTGAAACCGCTCGACAGCCTGCTCGAACAAAAGGCGCGCCTGCAAAAGCTGGCCGCCGACTCCGGCGCCGACCTGGCCGAAGTGGCGCAGCAGCTGCAAGAGAAGGAAATCGAGCTGGCGCGCCAGCGCAATGCGCGCGACGCCATCGCCTCGAAAATCGCCGGCGAAATGGCCACCATCTCGGCGCTGCAGGGCAAGACCGCGATGCCGGAGCCGGAAGCACAGCGCAGCATGCGCCGCGCCCTCAACGACGCCGGCATCAGCCATGCCATGCTGTCCGACATCGTCGAAGTGACTGACCCGCGCTGGCAAGGCGCGGTGGAAGGTGTGCTGGGCGGCTACGCGTCGGTGGTGCTGCTCGATAAAGCCGGCGACGCCACCTCGGCCTACCGCCTGGCGGAAAAAGAGCGCTATCGCCACTTCATCGTCACCGACCTGGTCAACGCCCAAAGTACCCGCGACGACAGCCTGATGTCGGTGGTCAAATTCGCTGCCAAGGTGCCAGCGTGGCTGGTCGAACAGCTTTCGCGCATCACCCGCGTCGATAGCGTCGATGCCGGCGCCAGGCTCGGTAACAACGACGAGTGGATCACGCCCGAGGCCTATCACCGTGAACGTCGCGGTGGCCGCTCGCTGTTCGTGGAAGCCTCGCGTTACCGCTTCGGCACGGCCGGCCGCACCCAGCGCATGGAAGCGATCCAAAAAGCGCTGCCCGCGCTGGAAGCGCAGGAAGATACGCTGACCCTGGCGGTATCGAAACTGGCGTCCGAAATTAGCGCGCTGAAAACCCGCCTGGCGGGCGTGGACGCGGCCAAGGAAATGGCGGCGCGTCACGACGAGTTCGAGGAAGCGGCGCGCAACGCGGTGCCGCTGCGCGCCGAGCGCACCGATGTGGGCAGCCGCCTGGGCGAGCTGCAAAACCTGATCAAGACCGCCGTGGTGGCGCGCACCCGTGCCGACACCACGTGCCAGAACGCGCGCTTTGCCCTGTCGGAAGCGGAAGCGGGCACACGCCTGAACCTGAAACGCCAGATCGAGCAGCGCGCCGACCACGCGCGCGCCTTGCTTACGCTGCGCAAGAACTGGCGCCACCTGCCCAAGGCCTGGCGCCGCCTCGAGCGCCGCCTGGCGCTGGTGGCCGAGCACCAGAACACGCACCAGGTCACGCTGCGTTTGCATACGCTCGAAGCGAGTCTCGCCCGTAGCGACTGGGAACTCGATGCCACCGTGATCGACCAGTACACGCGCCTGAACGAGCAACTGAGCGGGCGCCAGTCGGAAACCGAAGAGCGCCGCTACCAGAACAACCGCGCCATCGAAGCCACCGGCAACGCGCGCGGGGCCTACATGGAGCGGCTGCGCTACACCATCAAGACCTATTCGAAGAACATCAAGGAGCTCGGCGAACTGGCCGGCATCGAGGTGCACGCCGATCCGGTCAAGCTGGAAAACGACGATGTCCTGCTGTCGCAGGCCGGCCTGCACGTGCGCTTCAAGTTCGACGGCAAGGGCATCATCGGCATGAACGACGGCGAAGCGTCGGGCGGCCAGCAGGTGATGAAGTCGCTGGTGCTCCTGATCGCGCTGCTGAAATCGGAAGAGGGTTCCGGCGGCTTCGTGTTCATCGACGAACCGTTTGCCCACCTCGATATCCGCAACATCCAGCTGGTGGGCGAGTTCCTGAAGAACACCGACGCCCAGTACCTGATGACGACGCCGCTCACGCACAACACCGACGTCTATGATCCTTCGGAACTGACGCTGATCACCAGCAAAAAGAAGAAGGACACCCAGTGGGCGCAGCCGATCTTCGTGCTGCAACGGCGCGCGGCGGATGTGGAAGCTGGCAAGGCAGCCGCCAAAGCCGCCTGACGGCTATAAGGCTGGATGGTAAAAGGGGCAAGGAGTCTTCACTCCTTGCCCCTTTTTTTACTTGATATCGAAGATGTTGATCGGCTTCGGTAATGGCGTCTGGCTCTTGTGCCAGCGTACCAGCAGCACGCTGTAGGTCAGATAAAAGCCCGCCAGCAGGCCGAAGACGACGGTGGTGACCGGGCTGCCGAGGAAGTCCGGGTCGAGCGCGATACCGTCGTGCATATGCAGGTACGCCTCGAACAGGCGGTAAATCAGGCGGCTGACGAACAGCATGATGATCAACAGTGGCAGGCGGCGGTCGGGCGTATAGAAAAAGCCTTCCGGCAGGTTGCGCAGGCGCGTCAGGCCGAATTGGCGCCGGCCAAGCCAGGCGCCCAGCGCGGCGCCGGCCACGAGCGCGCCCAGCGCCGGCCATTTGCCGATCGAGAGCACCAGCAGCACCAGCAGCGCGGCGGCCATGATGCCGGCCATCGTGTAGTGCTTCCACAGCTCGGACTGGGTGCGCACCAGCATGGCTTTCAGGCGCGAGTAGATGCGCCACACGGCCACCGGCACCAGCAGCAACAGCACAATAGTAGTCATTTCCATAATCTGCCCACAGCGGTTTTTCGAGAACAGCGATTGTACGCCAGAGTAGTGTGCCCGGCGATTGACATTCACGGGTAGGATAAGCACACTCGACTCGGCACCCTCGACCCGGCAAACTGGAATCGAGCAGCGCCCGCATCGCCGGCCACTGGAAAGGACCTCCATGAAACAACCACGCACCGTGCCGCCCGCAACCCCCGGCCTGATGGCCGCCTCGCCGCAACAGGGCGCGTCCGACACCGGCTACCGCCTGCCGCCCGAACCTTTGCAGGCGATTGTCGATGCGCCACGCGCGCCGGCACTGAGCCTGAGCCCGCGCCGCGACACCGCCGCCGTGGTGCAAACGCCCGCGCTGCCCGGCATCGCCGAAGTGGCGCAACCCGAACTGAAACTGGCCGGCCTGCGCATCAACCCGCGCACGTGTGCCGGTTCGCGCTTTTCGTTCGGCACAGGCCTGTCGCTGCTCGATATCGCCAGCCACGAGGAAAACGCGATTGCCGGCCTGCCGCCGGATCTGCGGCTGTCGGACCTGAGCTGGTCGCCCGACCAGCGCCATCTCGCCTTTACCCACGTGGCGCTCAATGATGGCGTGGGCGGCGTGGGCGAGGACACGGGCGCAGTGGAACTGTGGCTGGTCGATATCGCCGCGCGCCGTGCGCGCAAGCTGTCGCCGCAGCCTCTGTCGGCCGTACTCACGCGCGGCTTCAACTGGCTGCCCGACAGCAGCGGCCTGCTGGTGCACTGGCGCCCGGTCGGCATCGGCAAGCCGCCGCAGGCGAGCGGCGTGCCGGCCGGTCCGATCCTGCAGGACAGCGAAGCCGATGGCGCCGTACGCCAGCTGCGCACCTACCAGGACTTGCTGCGCAACGAGGACGACGCACGCCTGTTCGAGTACTACATCACGGTGCAGATGGTGTTGTTGAGCCTTGATGGCAAGGCGCGTCCGATCGGCGAGCCGGGGCAGTTTTCGCGCACCTCGGTGGCGCCGGGCGGCGAGTATCTACTTACGCAGAGCGTGACGCGCCCATACTCGTATATTGTCACCGCATCGAGCTTTGGCGAACGGGTGGAAGTGCGCGACCTGCACGGCATGCTGCTGCACACGGCGGCCAACCTACCGCTCGAAGAAGGCCTGCCGCCGGGGAACGATGCCGTATCAAGCGGCGTGCGCCACGTGTCATGGCGGGCCGACGCACCGGCGTCGCTGGTCTGGGCCGAAGCGCAGGACGGCGGCGACCCCGCGCGCGACGTACCGGACGGCGTGCGCGACCTGGTGTACCTGCACGCGGCGCCGTTCCATGCACCGCCGCTGGTGCTGGCGCGCCTGTCGATGCGCTACGGCGGCGTGGCCTGGGGCCGCGAAGACGTGGCGCTGGTCAACGAGCGCTGGCACAAAACGCGCCAGTACAGGCAGTGGATGATCGCCCCCGGTCACCTGTCCACTCCACCGGAACTGATTCACTCCGGCTCCTACGAAGACCGCTACAACAGCCCCGGATCGCCGGTGATGCGCGCCGACGCCAGCGGCTTCCCGCGCCTGCTGATCGGCCCCAATACCACCATCCTGCTCGATGGCGCGGGCGCCACGCCCGAAGGCGACCGGCCGTTCCTCGACCGCCTGAGCCTGACCACGCGCGAAAAGACCCGGCTGTTTCAGAGCCAGGCGCCATACTTTGAAAACGTCGCGGCGGTGTTGAACGACGACGGCACGCTGCTGCTCACCACGCGCGAGTCGCCCCTCGAGCGTCCCAATTATTATTTGCGCGATCTGACCAAGCCGGACGATCGCCAACTGCGTGCGCTCACGCACTATCCCCATCCCACGCCGCAGCTGCGCGACATCCACAAGGAGCAGATCCGCTACTCGCGCCACGATGGCGTGGAGCTGACCGCCACCCTGATGCTGCCGCCCGGTTACGACGCCGCGCGCGACGGCCCGCTGCCGCTCTTGATGTGGGCATACCCGCAGGAGTTCAAGTCGGCCGGCGCGGCCAGCCAGACCACCGGTTCGCCGTACCGCTTCAATGCGGTCAGCTACTGGGGCCCGGCGGCGTATCTGGTCATGGGTTACGCGGTGCTGGACAACCCGTCGTTCCCGATCATCGGCAATGGCGAGGAAGAGCCGAACGACACGTACCTGGCGCAGCTGGTGGCCGATGCGCAAGCAGCAGTGGAGGAGGTGGTGCGGCGCGGCGTGGGCGACCGCGAACGGCTGGCCATCGGCGGCCACTCGTACGGCGCTTTCATGACCGGCAATCTGCTGGCCCATACGCGGCTGTTCCGCGCGGGAATAGCCCGTAGCGGCGCGTACAACCGCACCTTGACGCCGTTCGGCTTCCAGTCGGAAGAGCGGCCGTACTGGCAGGCGCCTGCCGTGTACCAGGCCATGTCGCCGTTCAACCACGCGGATCGCATCAAGGATGCGATGCTGCTGATCCACGGAGCGGAAGACAGCAACTCCGGCACGTTCCCGTTGCAGAGCGAACGGATGTTCCAGGCGATCAAGGGATTGGGCGGGACGGCGCGGCTGGTGATGCTGCCGAACGAATCCCACGCCTACCGGGCGCGGGAATCGATCATGCACATGCTGTATGAGACCAATGCGTGGCTGGAGAAGTACGTCAAGAACGCCCAGCCCCGGGGTTAATCGAACGCCCAGCTGTACAACACATCGAGCGCATTATTGGTCCCGGTCTGGAACTGCAGCGAGATGCGCGGATTGAGCTTGTACTTGAGTTTGACCAGGCTGGTCGCCGTGCCCGCACCCTGTTCAAAACTCAGGTAGGCGCGCGACGAAATGCGCTTGCCCACCGTGACCACGGTGTTCTGCAAGCCGGTAGCCGCACCGGCAGCGCTGCCCGATGCCTGTCCCACGCCCAGTTCGTCGAGCCCCAGCGAACTGGCCAGCTTGCCCTGGCCCTTGCCGCCGAACAGCGCGCCGGCGGCGGTGCTCAACAGCGCCATGTCGTTGCCCTCGGTGTTTTCGATGCCGTGGCCCAGCACCAGCCAGGACAGCTTGTCGCTGTCGGGTACCGTCGGCGTGGAGATCAGCTTGGCCGATGGCGCCAGCGCCGTGCCGCGCACTTCCACCCCCGCCTCCACGTTGGTCTCGCTCAAAGGCTCGCCTTCGGGACGGCGGCGCACGGCCACGATGTTCAGGCCCGGATTGTCGTAGGCGCCGGTGAAGTTGATCACGCCACGGTCGATCGCCAGCTTCTGGCCATACGCCGCGTACGTGCCGCCCACCACCCGGATCGAACCATTGACGCGCGGCGGACGGCGGTCGGTGATGCGTACCCGCACCGCGCCAGCCAATTCCGTCTCGATGCCCATGCCCTTCAGTTTGAACGAGTCGCCCAGGTCGGCCTCGACGTCGATATTCAGCGGCAGGCCCTGCGCCGGCTTGGTGGCTGGCGCCGGCGCGCCCTTGCCGAGGACGACCACGTCGTTCGACAGCGTGGGCGCGTTTTCGTCGCCCAGTTCGATATTCGCGCGGTCGGCGCGGAATTTTCCATCGAGCTGGAAGTGTTTGGCGTCGCGTACCAGCGTGCTCTGGCCGCTCAGCACCAGCAGGCGGTCGGGGCGCGACAGCACTTCGAGCTTGTCGGCGGTCAGTTTCAGCTGCATGGTCGCTTCGTTGCCGGCGTAACGGATCCAGCCGTCGGCCTGGGCGCGGCCCTGCTGGCCTTCAAAACTCAGCGTTTGCAGCTGCAACTGGTCGCCGGTCAGGCGCGCCTGCAGCACGCCGTTGCGCAGCTTGATGCCCTGGTCGGGCAGGTTGACCACCAGCTTCTGGCCGTTGATGTCGCCGGTCAGCTGCGGCGCGCCGATGGTGCCGCTGCCTTCCAGTGCCAGCTTGAGGATGCCGTCGATTTCCAGTCCCGGCTGGCCGGCCAGGGGCGCCAGCCACGCCAGCGAACCCATATTGGCGCTGCCGGTTACGGTGAACGGGCTGTCGTTGGCCAGGCGGCCGTCGCGCAGCTGGGCGGTGCCGTCCAGGCGCGCCTGGCCCACGCGGGTGCCATCGACATTGAGCTCCACCCGCAGCGCGCCGTCGTTGACGGTGGCGCGCGCGTCCAGGGTTTTCAGGCCCAGCGGCTGCGACAGGTCGGCGCCGATGATGGTGATGTCGCCCTGTTCGCGGAACACGTGGAACGACCCGGCCAGCACTGGTGCTGCGTTCTTCGCCCCGGCTTGCAGGTTCAGGCCCCAGTCGGCGCCGATGGTCATGTTGCCGCGCACGCTGTCACGCCACGCGTCCGACAACTGGCCCAGGTACCAGACCGGCAACGCCGAAGCCTGGCCCTTGCTGCGCCAGGCGGCGCCGTTCTTTTCCAGGCTGTCGATGCGCACGCTGCCATCGCGGATCTTGATGGTGGTGGTGCCCAGCACGATCTGCTCGGGACGCGCCAGTCCGGCCACGCCGCTGTCCTTGGGCGCGACCAGGCGCAGCGGCGCGGGCGCCACCAGCGCCAGCGCGAAGCGGCCCTTGTTTTGCAGCGCGTCGATGGCGCCGGTCCAGGTGTCGTTGGCCCAGCCGCCTTTTATACGCACGGTGGCGTCGAAGTCGCTGTTGTTGGCGGCCAGCGTGATGGTGTGGGCGCTGCGGGTACCTGCCGTTTGCAGGCGTGCCTTGGCGATCTTGATCGACGGCGATTCGTAGCCGGTAATCTCGATATCGCTGATGAGGGGCACATCCGCCGCTGCTACCGCTGCGCGATTGCCATTGCGCGCCGCCGGCGCGGCGGCCGTGCTGCCCAGGGTGGCGCTGCCACGGATGCTCTCGACCTGCTGCTGGCCCGGCGCGCGCAGCTTGCTGCCGTCCAGGTTCAGCGAAATCGCGGGGCGGGCCGTGGTGCCGGACAGGGTGCCGTTGGCGTGCAGGATGCCGGCAAACTGCGGCCCCAATGCGGCCAGTTGCGGCGCGTCGAGCTTCCAGTCCAGCTTATCCATGGCGCTGCCGAAGCTGCCCTTGGCGACCAGGCTGTTGGCGCCCAGGCGCAGGTCGATGTCGGCGTTGCTGATGTCTTTTGCATTGGCCGACAACTTGGCGTAGCCCGACAATGGGGCGTTCGACAGCGTCGACGGTTGCAAGGTCAGGTTCAGGCCCGCGCGCCAGTCGGCGGACAGGCGCGCGTCCGCCGTAAAGGCGGCGTTGATCGCGCCGGCCTGGGCGGCGCCAAAGGCGGCAGGATTGAGGCGCTGCACGGTGCCGGTCATTTTCAGTTCCGGCGTCTTGGCGGCACCGGCCATGGCCACGTCGCCACTGGCGTGGATCACGCTGTCGTTGGCAGGGCGCTTGGCCGAGGCCAGTCCCAGGCCGCGTGCGTCGGCTTCAAAGCTGGTACGTGGCAGATCCATGGTGCCGGTGACGACGCCGCTGGCGTTGATGGCGCCGATCAGGTCGGGGCTCACGGCCGCCAGCTGGCGCGCATCGACCTTCCAGCGCAGTTGCTCGCCGGGCGCGCCAAAGCTGCCGGTAACGGTGGCGGTGTTCTGGCCCATGGCCAGGCGCGCATCGACGCCGCTGATATGGGTGGGATCGGCATTGAGCTTGCCGGCGCCGGTGAGCGGCTGGCCATACAGCTTGCTGGGCTTGACCTGGAAGTCGGCCGCCACTTTCCATGCGGGGGCGGGTTTGCCCGCGATGTGTCCGGCGGCATTGACGTCGATATTCAGGTCCCCGGCCGGATAGCTTGGGACCAGCGCCGACGGATCGAACTTCTGGGTGCGCATCTTGGCGCTGAACGCCTGCTGATCCTTGAGGCTCAACTGGCCGGTGGCGTTGATGCTGCCATTTTTCGCGACCAGGCGCAACTGCTGCAATTGCAGCAGGGCGTCGGCCAGGGTGGCGTCGGCGTCCAGGCGCAGGCCCTTGTCGGCCAGCCTGGCGTTCAAGGTCTGTTTGGTGGCGGTGCTGGCCAGGACGATGTCGCCGCCGATGGCCGTTTTGTTGGCGGCCGTGTGCAGCAAGGACAGGTCGAGACGGTCGGTGTGCAGCTTGAAGCTGGCCGTGTCGATGCCGCCGTCGATGCCGGTGCGGGCAACGTTGCCGCCGCCGTTGAAGCGGCCGGCGGGACCCAGGTCGAGCAGCACGTTGTCGAGCGTGGACACGGTCAGCGTGCCGCCCAGGCGGCCCCGGAAAACTTCCAGTGGCAACAGGTCCTGGTCGAGCGGACCGGCCTTGCCCTGGTTGATCAGCTCGAACTCGCCGGCCAGCTTCTGGTCGGGCGCAATCGCCGCCTGCACCTTGAGGTTGAATTTGGCCTGCGGCAGGCCGGCGTCAAAGCCGTGCGGATCGACGTCGCGGGCCACCAGGTCGATGGCGCGCAGGATCACCGGATCGAACGGCGCCAGCGCCAGCGATGCGGTGCCGGTGGCGGCGCCCGCATCGCCCTTGGCTTTGAGCTCCAGCAGCGCCAGGCTGCCGCCGGCCTGCAAGGTCAGCGTTGCCGGGGTAGGCGCCTGGCCCACCGGCGTGGCGGCGGTGCCTGGCGCGGCCGGCGTGGCCACCAGCGCCTGCGTGAGCGAGGCCGTGCCCTTGAGCGCGAACGGGCGCGCGCCGGCAATCGTCAGATCGGCCTTGGCCAGGCCGAACGGGGTTCTGGCCGAAGCGTCCTCCAGGTGCCAGCTGGTCTTGTCGCCGTACAGCGCGAAGCGCAGGTTGTCGATGACGGTGGTGCCGGTGTCGCTGGCGATGATCAATTTGTCGAGCCGCGCATCGGACAGGCTCAGACGGAACGGCGACGCCAGCGAAGCGGGCATGGTGGTTGGTTCGTCGGACTTGCCGGTGCTGCGCACGGTGAGCGCAGCCACGTGCAGTTCGCTGATTTGCAGGCCTTCCGAAAAATACTGCAACGGCGACCAGTTGATGTCGATGCTTTGCGCAGTGACGGTGCTGTCCTTGGTTTTATAGACCAGCTGACCGATATGCATGCGGTGGTACAGCGAACCGGTGACGCCCGTGACGGAAATACTGCCGCCGCTGGCGCTGGCTACGCGCTGCACCAGCTGCTGCAAGGTCGATTCGCGGCCCAGCAGCCAGAAGGCGCCGCCCAGCAGCAGCACCAGCACCATCAGCGAGATGAATACGCGGCGCGGCCAGCGGCGCGGCTTCCTGGCGGATTCCGGCGCGCTCTCTTGGGGATCGTGGTTAAGTTGGTCGGACATCAGAAAGTGAATCCCAGCGAGAAGTGCAAACGATATTTTTGAACCGCGTGGCCATATGCCACGTCGACATTGAGCGGACCGACCGGGCTTTTCCAGCGCGCGCCCACGCCGTAGCCGGACTTGGGATGCAGGTCCTTGACCCGGTCGCCGGCGTTACCGGCGTCGTAGAACACGGCCGCGCCCCAGGTGGGCTTGAACCAGTACTGGTATTCGGCGCTGGCGGTGGCCAGGTAGCGCCCGCCGATGGTGGCGTCGCCTTCCTTCACGCCCAGTTCCTGGTACGCGTAACCGCGCACCGACTGGTCGCCGCCGGCGCGGAACAGGAACACGGACGGCACGCCGTTCTTGCTGCCCGAACCGAGCGCGCCGGCTTCGGCGCGCAGGATGATGTTGGAGCTGGCGCCGAACGGCTTGTAGTACACGCCGCGCAGGTAGCCACGGACGAATTTTTCATCGGTGAGCACCGGCAGCACGGCGCCGCCGATCTGGGCGTTGATGGCGTAGCCCTTGGTGGGCAGCAGCAGGTTGTCGAGCCGGCGCCAGGTGACCGCGTACGTGAGCGGCAAGCTTTTGCTGGTGACCTTGGGAATGGCGCCCACCGACTTGGTCTCGGACAGCAGCTCCAGCGTGAAGCTGCGCTCGAGCAGCGGCGTGCCCCAGGCGCGCTTGCCGGCGATGCTCGACACGGCCGTGACTTCGCCGGCGATGTCGCTGCGCTCGTAGGTCAGGCCGATGCTGTGGTTGTAGCCTTCGGGCGTGATCGGGAAGTACAGGTCGGTCTTGGCGGTCTGCTTCTTGGTCTCGAGCGTGAGCGCGCTTTTCATGCGCAGCCCGAACACCTGCAAGTCGTCGTAAGTGACCGAGGCCCGGTTACCCGTATTGGTGCTGATACCGACACCGGCGCTGACATTCTTGCGCTTGTTCTCGGTCACGCGTACCAGCAGCGGCAGCGGCTCCATGGACGCGGCGGTGGTGGCAGGGGCGGCGGTCTCTCCTTCGGCCGTGGCCAGCTGCTGGTCGAGCACTGCGCTCAGGTCCGCGCTCACTTCCACGCTGGCGAAGTAGCCGGTGTCCTGCAGCTTGGACTGGTAGGCCTGCAGGGCGGCTTCGCTGTAGTAGTCGCCGGGCTTGATCGCATTGAGGTTGCGCACCACGGTGTCCGGGTAGCGCTTGAGGCCTTCGATGCGCAGCTCGCCGAAGCGCATCTCGGGGCCGCTGTCGAGCACCACGCGCAGGTTGGCGGTGTGCGCTTCGGGATCCACGGTGGCGCGGCTGTCGGTCAGCTGCGCGCGCGGGTAGCGGGTTTGCACGACCTGGCGCAGGATGGCGCGCTTGGCGCCTTCCCACTCGTCCTGGCGGAACACGGTGCCCTTTTTGAGCGGCCAGCTGGCCTTGAGCGCCTGAGCGTCGAACTGCTTGTCGGCCGGCTGCTCGGGATTGGGGGCAAAGCCTTCGAGTACCAGGTCGGTCTCGCCCACGCGTACCGGTTCGCCCGGCACCACCTTGACATCGACCACCGCCGGCGTGGCGTTGCGGTCGAACGTCACCGACACCTCGGGCGTGTAGTAGCCGCTGGTGGAGACCAGCGTGCGGATTTGCTCGGGCGCGGCGCGCACCAGCCGGAACAGCTGTTCGCGCGTCATGCGCGGGCTGTCGCGGAAGCGTTCCAGGTCGAGGTTGTCTTCCAGTAATTCCTTCAAGTCCCCGGGCGCATCGACGCGCACTGTGTACTTGATGACGACCGGCGCGGCGTTGGCGGCGACAGTGGCCTCGCTGGCAGCCACGGGGGCGGGCGTGGCGACAGGCGCAGTAGCAGGTTCGGAAACCGGCGCCGGCGCGCCGGTTTGGTCCTCCTGGGCCATTGCCAACGAGGGAACCACGGCCGTCACTGCGGTTGTTGCAAGCAGCACGGATACTTTTGTCACAAGATGTGCCAAAATTCGTGGTCTTGCCGATTTATTTGCGGGCGATGCCGGTAACATGAGACTCCATCAGGGGTGGTGCGTTCACCGCATGGTACCGGAATGCCCCGAATCATGGCGTACTAATAATAGTTGATACATCTGGAAAGAAAAGCAATGCTGCCAACCGATTCCGCCCTGGTCCTGTTTAGCGGTGGACAAGATTCCACCACCTGCCTTGCGTGGGCGCTCAAGAATTACGCGCGGGTCGAAACCATCGGTTTCGATTACGGCCAGCGCCATGCCGTCGAACTCACCGTGCGCCCGCAACTGATCGCCAGCCTGCGCGCGCTCAACCCCGCGTGGGACGCCAAGCTGGGCGAAGACCACATGATCGACCTGTCGCTGATCTCGAAGATCTCGCAAACCGCGATGACCCACGATATCGCTATCGAAACCCAGGCCAACGGCCTGCCCAACACCTTTGTCCCGGGCCGCAACCTGCTGTTCATGACGGTGGCTGCCACCGTGGCCTACCGTCGCGGCCTGACGGTGCTCGTCGGCGGCATGTGCGAAACCGATTTTTCCGGCTACCCGGACTGCCGCGACGACACCATGAAGGCGCTGCAAGTGGCGCTCAACCTGGGCATGGACACCCGCACCAAGCTCGAAACCCCGCTCATGTGGCGCGACAAGCGCCAGACCTGGGAACTGGCGCAGGACCTGGGCGGCACGCCGCTGGTGGACCTGATCCGGTCCGGCACCCACACCTGCTACCTGGGCGAGCGCGGCGCGCTGCACGACTGGGGCTATGGCTGCGGCACCTGCCCGGCGTGCGAACTGCGCGCGCGCGGCTACCGCCAGTTCACGGGCGCCGGGAACTAAGTGGATCCGGCCGCGCCAGCGCCATCCCGCCAACGTCGCTTACTGGCGTCGGCACTGGCGCCGGCGCTGGCGTTGGCACAATCGCCACGCATGCTGTCGGCGCTGGTGCTGGCCGTGAGCCTGGGCCTCACCGGCCTGCTGTGGCGCGATGCCCGCAACGATGCCGACCAGGAGCTGCAAGCCGATTTCGAAGTGCGCGTGCGCGAACTGGTCAACCAGCTCGACCAGCGCATGCAAACCTATGTCCAGGTGCTGTACGGCGTGCAGGGGCTGTTCTACAGTTCCGAAGAAGTTACCCGCCGCGAGTTCCGCACGTATCTCGAGGGGCAGGGACTGGCGCGCCATTCGCCCGGCGTGCAGTCGATCGGCTACATGCAGCTGGTGCCCGGCGGCGCCCGCGCGGCGCACGAGGCGGCGGTGCGCCGCGAGCCGGGCGCCAATCCCAGCTACCATATCTACCCGGCCGGCGAACGTGCCTGGTATGCCCCCACCGTGTATAGCGAGCCGCCCAATCCCCTGAGCCTGCGCGCGCTCGGCTTCGACGCCGCCAGCGAGCCGCTGCGCCGAGCCGCGCTCGACCGCGCGCGCGACACCGGGCTGCCGGCCATGACCGGCGCCGTGCGCCTGCTTGACGACCTGGCCGAAGCGCCGCGCTCGGCCTTCCTGATGCTGTTGCCGCTGTACAGCCGCGGCAAGCCGGTAACCACCGTGGCCGAACGGCGCGCGGCGCTCACGGGCTGGGTGTTCGCGCCGTTCCGGGTGGGCGATTTGATGGTTCGCCTGGGCACCCCGCGCACGGCCGGGCTGGCGGTGGAGGTCCACGACGGCGAGAGCGCAACCACCGACAACCTGGTTTACCGCAGCGCTGGCGCCACCGGCGCCGTCAACGCCGCGCCGGTGCGCATGCGGTCGAGCATCCAGCAACTGTCGCTGGGCGGCCACCGCTGGACCCTGCGCATCGCCATGCCGCATGCGGCTCACGTGGCCGCCACCGACCGCATGCGCCTGATCGCGCTGTGCGGCGCCTTGCTCAGCGTGCTGGCCGCCTGCCTGACCTGGGCCCTGGCGCGCGGCCGCGTGCGCGCCCACCAGGCGCTGGCGCGCAGCACCGCGCTGGCGGCGGAACTCAAGGAAGGGCAGGGCGCGCTGCTGGCCATGGCCGACAGCGCCCGGCGCAGCCAGACCATGTTGCGCAGCATTCTCGATTCCACCGTCGATGGCATCCTGGCGGACGATTTCAAGGGCTCGATCCTGAACGCCAACCGGCGCTTCCGCGAACTGTGGAACGTGCCCGAATATTTTGACTGGGACAGCGACGGCGCGGTGCTGATGGCGCACCTGCGCGCCCAGCTCTCGCGCCCCGAGGAGGGCCAGTTCGAGCTCGCCCCCCCGCATTTGCTGCCGCTGGCGCAGCCGGACCAGGATGGCGACTGGCAGTTGCCGGAACAGGCGCTGCTGCGGTTGAAGGACGGCCGCGTGATCGAGCAGCACACGCGCGGTCTGCAACTGGGCCGCGAACCGGCGCGCATCTGGTCGTTCCGCGACGTCACCGAAAGGGTGCACGGCGAACGGCGCGAACAGACCCGCCGCCGCGTGCTGGAGCTGCTGGCCACCGGCGCGCCGCTCAAGACCATCCTCGAGAGCGTGGTGGCCGGGGTGGAGACGGACAACGAGGAATTGCTGTGCAGCGTGCTGCTGCTCGACGAGCAGGGCGAGCACCTGCTGGTGGCGGCCGCACCAGGTTTGCCGCCGTTCTTCAACGCCGCCATCCACGGCACCGCGCTGCACGGCAACGGCGGACCATGCGTAGAAGCCGTGCTGTCCGGGCGCCGGGTGGTGGTGGAAGACCTGCATAACGCGCCGGCATGGATGGAACACCGCGACATCGCACTGCGCGCTGGCATCGCTTCCGGCTGGTCCGATCCGATCTTCGGCGCTGGCGGCGCGGTGATCGGCACCTTCTCGGTGTACCAGCGCGAAGCGCGCCAGCCCAGCATGGCCAATATTGCCCTGATCGAACAGGCCGCGCGGCTGGCCGGCATCGCCATCGAACAGGCGCAGGCGGCGCAGGCCGTGCGCGCCGGCGAGGCTCGCTTCCGCCGCCTGTACGACCACGCGCCGGTGGCGCTGTGGCAGCAGGACTGGTCGGCGCTGCACACCGCGCTGGCCGAGCTCACCGCGTCCGGCATCGACGACATGGGCCGCTACCTCGAAGCCAATCCGAGCCAGGTGGCGCGGCTGGCGGCGCTGGTGCGCATCGTCGATTTGAATGCGGCGGCGCGGCGCCAGGTGGGCGCCGGTCCGCAGGACCTGGCCGCCATCACGCTGGCGCAAAACTTCGAGGCCGCCGCCATGCCGGCGTTTGCCCAGGCGCTGGCGGCGCTGGCGCGCGGCGAGCATTTCTTCGTGTGCGAGGGCAGTTTCCGCCGCCTCGACGGCGTGATGCGCCACAACGAGCTGACCCTGATGATCATGCCGGGCCACACCGATAGCCTGGACTTCGTCATCGTCTCCACCGTGGACACGACCGAGAAGCGCCGCATGCACGACGAGCTGCGCGTGCTGGCCACCACCGACTTCCTCACCGGGCTGGCCAACCGGCGCGAATTCATGCACCGCCTGGCCGACGAGGAGGCGCGGCTGCGGCGCGATATCGGCGCCTGCACGGCGGTGCTGCAACTCGATATTGACCACTTCAAGCGCATCAACGACGAACACGGCCACGCGGCCGGCGACGCGGTGCTGCGCCAGCTCGGCGTGCTGATGCTCGATGAGCAGCGCAAGATCGACATGGTGGGCCGCATGGGCGGCGAGGAATTTGCCATGCTGCTGCCGGGGACCACCTTGCCGGCGGCCGCCGTGTTTGCCGAACGGCTGCGCCAGCGGGTGGCGCTGAGTCCCTTGCAGCTGGGTAGCGGCGTGAGCTTGCACGTCACGGTCAGCATCGGCATTTCGGTCATGGGGGGCAAACTGCCCGGTGGCGACGCGGCCCTGATCCGTGCGGACCAGGCCTTGTACCGCGCCAAGCGCGCAGGGCGCAACCGGGTGGAGCTACAGGACGGTATTGGGTCGGATCGGCCGGGGCTGCAAACCCCCGCCGCTTCCGATTGAAAGGGTTTAAGCGGTTTGCTGGTAGGCGCGGCGCTGGCGACGGGCGCGGGCGGTGAAGATCCAGTAGAGACCCACGGGAATGAGCAGCGGCAGCAGCAGCGGCGACATGGCCGCCAGCACGATCACCGCAGCGAGTACCAGCGCGCTGACCAGCACCATGCCGATACCGGCGCACAGCACGCCCACGAAGACGGCGGCGCAGGTCACGGCCACCGCCGCAATCAGGATGCCGCCGCCGGCCAGCACCAGGCCGAACAGGGCGCCGAGCGGGCCGTCGAATTCATCACCGTCGATATTGATGTGCATGTTATTGCCCAGCACCGAATCCCACAGGGACAGGGCAAGCACGAAGACGATGGCGGCGGCTAACAGTTTTTTGGCGGTGCTGGTCATGGTGGTTCCCCGTTGTTGTGTGTGTTGTTCAGGTGCCGTTTGGCATGGTTGAACTGTACCGGCCAGGTGCTGCGGCAGCCACCGGATTGCGACAAAACGTAGAAATGGCGGGTTGGAACGCAGGCAGGCGGCGACCAGCGGCGCAGCAGGCCGAATTTGCCAGGTTGCCCGATTGTTCCTTGATTTAAAGTTATGCCGTTCTATACTGAATCTCTACCTAGTTGAGGGAGGACCACAACATGGCATGGCTAGTATGGAGCGAGGGGCAAGCTATCCCCGCCGCGTGTCCACACACAACCGGGCGCCAACGCGGCGCCACGCGTTCTTCGGGCGGTGGCCCCAAGGGCCCGCCGTCGGCGCCGCCGGCAATCCCGCCGATTATCATCACGCCGTTCAGCTATCACACGCCGGAACCGGCGATCGATCCGCGCTACAAGCCACCGAAGCCGCCGCTGGTGCAGCGCCGGCCGTGCGTGGTGTGCTGACTATCATTTAGAAGTTGTGGCGCAAGCCCAGCGACACGCCCTTGAGCGTGGCGCCCGGGCTGGCTCCCGCATCGGCGCCCAAACCGTTGATGGCAAAATCCACGCTGGCGTTGCGCTGGTTCTTCAGGTGCGTGTAAAACGCGAACACGGTCGTGCGCTTGCTGAGCAGGTAGTCGTAGCCTGCCGTGTAATGGGTGGCGCCCGTATCGGCCCCCTTGCGCACCTTGCCCACCTGGACGCCATCGGGGGCGCTGCCCTTGCCGTCCCCCGCGCGCGCGATCCCGAACTTGAACGCATGGCGCCCGGCCTGGTGCGTGATTGATACATAGGCTGCGCGGCGCTTGAGCGTGCCGCCCGGTAGCTCGTACTTCAACTGTTCGCCGACGAGCGCCACGCGCGTGGCGCCGGCGGTGTAGGCGGCGCCCAGCTTGGCGCCGGTGTCGCTGCTGCCCGGCCCCTGGTATTCGTGGTGACTCTCGAGCGCGCCGGTGGCGTACCAGCCACCCTGTTCATACACCACCGCACCCGAATTCAGATAGGGCTTGGCGCCGCTGGCCGGGCGCTCTTCGGCAGCCGAACGTGCCACCCGCAATTGCACGCCGTGCCACACGGGCGACCAGTAATGCAGGCTGTTTTGCTGGCGGCGGTCGAACGAGGAGGTGTCGCTGGTATTGTTGACAGTGGCGCCCGCGCCGTTGCCCATGATGCTCATGTACCCGGCCGTGGTCGGATAGAACGGATCGAGGCTGGCAGTGGCGGTGTTGTAGGGCAAGTTCCAGTTCCCCATGAATACGGTGCCGGCCGTGCCTTCCAGGCCCACCCGGGTGTCGCGCGAGGCCAGGCCGCCGGCGCCGGTGTCGAGCGCCAGCGTGCCCTCGATCTGGAAGATGGCCTTCAGGCCGCCACCGAGGTCTTCGGTGCCGCGAAAGCCCAGCACCGAACGGTAATTGCTCATGCGCGTAACGCTGGAGTCGGCGTCCGAGCTGCGCAGCGATTCGAGACCGGTGTTGAGGCGGCCGTACACGGTGACGTTGCTTTGTGCGCAAGCGACGCCAGTGGTGGCGGTGAGGAGGAGGGCGAGGCCAAGTTTATGCATCCGTGGTGACTTTCTATTGTTGTTCCGGTATAAGGCGCTTATTATTTCACCCCCGATGCCAAGACACCCGAGCCTAAAGTATGAGTAACGACTTCCCCGATGTACCGGATACCCCGGACGACGACGCCCCGATCCAGGAGCCGCGCCTGTGGCAGGGCAACGGCTGGACCGCGCGCGTGATCAAGAACGACGATGACGAGGGCTGGGCGGTGGCGATGATCAAGGACGGCGAGCCGGAACCGGCGCTGGTCGGTCCCTGGACCATGGGCCGCGACAAGAAAAATCCCAAGCCGCTCGATGTCAACGCCTTCAATACGCTGGTCAAGACCGCCAACGAAGTGATTCGCCGCCACGAGCAGCAACTGCACGCGCAACTGCACAAGAACGTCTTCGTCAACACCGACGACGGCGGCCAGATCAAGGTCACGCTCGATATCGTGCCCGACGAGGACGACCCGTACGCCATGCTCTCCGCCTTCGACGTGTATGGCGAAGAAATCGCCAAAGTGCGCGTTGTGCCGACTTTCAAGCTCAGTGTGACCAGCGCCACCACATGGATAGAAAACGGGTATCGCAAACCGCAATGATCACTGGCCCTTGCCGGGGCTGACTGATAGTATTTCCTGTGCGTACTAATTACAGGAAATACTATGGAAGACCGTCTCGCCCGTCTTGAAGCCGTCCAGGCCATCTTGCTTGAAATCGGCCGTAAATCGGGCAGTTGCACCGATATCAGCGAATTTTTGCAATCGGTGCACGCGGCGCTGGGACGCATCATGTATGCCGCCAATTTTTTTGTCGCGCTCAGCGACCACGAGGGGCCGGCCAACCACGTGCGCTTCGTGTACTTCGTCGATGAAGTCGATGCGGCGCCGGCCAGGGACGAACTGTTCGAACTGGCGGACGGCGAATCCCCCACCGCCGCCGTGATCGGCAGCGGCCGGCCGATGGTGATGACGGCCGCCGAGCATGTCTCCAAAAGGCTCGACAACGCCGCCTTCGGCATCGGCACCATTGCCGAGCACTGGATGGGTTGCCCGCTGCTGGACCAGGAGCACCAGGCGCTGGGCGCGATGGTGATCCAGAGCTACGACCGCCAGCATACGTTCAGCGGCGAAGACCAGGCCCTGTTCGCGCTGATCGCGGACTTCGTCTCGGCCGCGCTGCGCGGCTTGCAAAGCGTGGACCGGCTCGAGCGCGCGGTGCAGGACCGCACCGCGCTGCTGGCGCACGAGGTGGCCGAACGGCGCCGCGCCGAAGACGACATCCGCCACGCCAACGATGCGCTCGAGGAGCAGAACGCCGCGCTGGAAAACGCCCTGACCTCGCTCAAGGACGCCCAGGGCGAGCTGGTACGGCAGGAAAAACTGGCGTCGCTGGGCCGGCTGGTGGCCGGCGTGGCGCACGAAATCAATACCCCGCTGGGCATCTGCGTGACGGCCACCAGTCACCTGGTGGAAGAACTGAAGCTCACGCGCGCCGACATGGCGGCGGGCATCCTCGACGAAGACGGCTTGAACCAGTTCTTCGACATCGTCGATCAGTCGCTGCGCATCATGACCACCAACACCCAGCGCGCGGCAGCGCTGGTGCGCAGCTTCAAGCAGGTGGCGGTCGATCAATCGTCGGACGACATCCGCAGTTTTAACTTGCGCAAGTACCTCGACGAAGTACTGCTGTCGCTGCAGCCCAAGCTCAAGGGCAAGCCGATCACGATCGACATCGATTGCGACGACAACATCAACATGGCCAGTTTTCCAGGCGCCGTGTCGCAGGTGCTCACCAACATGGTGGTCAACTCGCTGGTCCATGGTTTCGAGGAAGGGCAGCCGGGCCGCATCAAGATCACCGGCAAGGTCGATGGTGATTTCGTCAACTTCGAGTACAGCGACGACGGCGTGGGCATGGACACGTCCACCCTGGGCCAGCTGTTCGACCCGTTCTACACCACCAAGCGCGGCACCGGCGGCAGCGGCCTCGGCGCGCACATCCTGTTCAACCTGGTCACCGGTGCGCTGGGCGGCACCGTCAAGGTTGCCAGCGCCCCCGGCATGGGCCTCCACTACAAGCTGCGGTTCCCCAAGGTCAAACGCAAATAAGAGCGCGGCTGCGTTAGCGCAAAAATGCTATGGTGCGGGTTGTCCACCTTTTCGAGCGTTCTCGTTCCGCCATGCCCACTGCACCTTCCTCCGCTGGTTTCAATCCTGACCTCGGTTTTGCTGCCGGCGGCGGCGAGATGGGGGCGGTGGTGCGCGCGTTCGATTGGGCGGGGACGTCGCTCGGTCCCCTGGCAACCTGGCCGCAGTCGCTGCGCACCGCTGCCGGCATGATGCTGGCCGCGCGTCAACCGATGTACGTGGTCTGGGGGCCGCAGCTGGCGCTGCTCTACAACGACAGTTACCGCGAGGTGCTGGGCGCCAAGGCCGACCATCCGCAGCAGGTGCTGGGGCAACCGTTCAACGTGGTCTGGGCCGAGGTGTGGGACCAGGTAGGGCCCATGCTGGCCGCCACCATGGCCGGTGAATCGCTGTGGTACGAAGACCAGCCGTTTACGCTTACCCGCAACGGCTTTGTCGAACAGATCTACGCCAGTTTTTCCACCAGCCCGATCCGCGACGAGTCGGGCGCGATTGCCGGCGTGCTGTGCGTGTGCAGCGAAACCACCGGCAAGGTGCGCCAGGTCGAGGAGCGCCTGCGCCTGCTCGACGAGATCGGCGAAGCCACGCGCCTGGCCGCCGAACCGGCCACCATCATGGACCACAGCACCCGCCTGCTGGGCCAGTACCTGGGCGTTACACGGGTGGCCTATGCCGACCTCGAACCCGACAACGATCGCTTCACCATCCGCCACGACTGGCGCGTGCCGGGCGCGATCAGCACGGTGGGCGTGTACTCGCTCGACCTGTTCGGCTCGCGCGCCACGTCCAACCTGCGGGTGGGGCGCACGCTCTTGATCAACGACGTGGACCGCGAGCTGGCGCATGGCGACGGTGTCGAAATGTTCAACCAGATCGGCATCCAGGCCATCATCTGCTGCCCGCTGGTCAAGCAGGGCAAGCTGGTGGCGATGATGGCCGTGCACCAGCAGCAACCGCGCACCTGGACCCGTGACGAAGTGGCGCTGGTCGAAGCCGTGGTGGACCGTTGCTGGGCCCACATCGAGCGGGTGCGCTCGACCGAGGCGCTGCGCGAGGCCGACCGCCGCAAGTCCGAATTCCTGGCCACGCTGGCGCACGAGCTGCGCAACCCGCTGGCGCCGATCCGCAATGCGCTCGAGCTGCTGCGCATCGGTGCCGACCGGCCGGGCCTCAAGGAGCGCATGCTGGCCACCATGGAACGCCAGGTCGGCCACATGGTCCATCTGATCGACGACCTGCTCGACATTGCCAGGATCAGCAGCGGCAAGGTGGTGCTGCAAAGCGCGCGCGTCTCGCTGCAGTCGGTGGCTGCCAGCGCGGTGGAAACCAGCCTGCCGCTGGTGGAAGCGGCCGCGCACGAACTGGCGCTCGACCTGCCGCGCGAGCCGGTCTGGCTCGACGGCGACGCCGTGCGCCTGAGCCAGGTGCTGAGCAACCTGCTCACCAACGCCGCCAAGTACACGCCGCAGCCGGGCCGCATCAACGTCACGGCCACCATCATCGACGGCATGGCGGTGATCGCAGTGACGGACACCGGCATCGGCATCGCGCCCGAGGCGTTGGAAAAGGTGTTCGAGATGTTCGCCCAGGCGCCGCACAGCATCGGCATTTCCAAGGGCGGCCTGGGCATCGGCCTGTGCCTGGTACGCCACCTGGTCACGCTGCACGGCGGCAGCGTGACAGCGGCCAGCCCCGGCCCCGGCCTGGGCAGCACGTTTACCGTCCGCCTGCCGCTGGCGGCGCCGGTGGCCGGACAGTCGCAGGACGACAAGCACCCGGCGCACACCGTGCCCGCGCATCCGGCGCTGCGGGTGCTGGTTGCCGACGACAACGTCGATGCCGCCGATACCCTCGGCGACCTGCTCGAGGCGATGGGCTGCCAGGTACTGGTGACCTACGATGGCGAACAGGCGGTGAACGCGGCCACGGCGTTCAATCCCGACCTGGTGTTCCTCGATATCGGCATGCCGCGCCTGGACGGCTATGGCGCGGCCCGCGCGCTGCGGGCGCTGCCGGCATTGGCAGGCGTAAAACTGGTGGCGCTGACCGGCTGGGGTGCGCAAGACGACCGCGCCCGCACCGGGGCGGCGGGGTTCGACCACCACTTGCTCAAGCCGGCTTCGCCGGACCAGGTGGCGGTTGTGCTGGCCAGTGCCACGCCAGCCAGCCGTTAATGCTTACTTGCTTACCTTTGTGATTTCCACTTCCCAATCGACGCCCGAGTCGATCTTGTGCTTGGCCGCATAATTGCCCTGGCTGATCGCCACCGCCACGTCCAGCAAGCTGTTCAGATAAACCAGCGGCTTGCCCTTTTCCACACCGCCAAACGTGTGCTCGAACGGCGCCACCACCTTGTTGATCAGCTTGCCCTTGTGCAGGATGCGCACCTGCACCTTGTCGTGCAGGCCGATGTTCAGCTCGTCGAACAGCGACTTCGGAATATTGGTCCAGACGTTGCCGTACTTGACGTCCAGCACCGGGATGATGCCCTTGATGACGTCGCCGCTGCGAATGGCCTTCTGGTAAGGAATCTTCACCACCGACTCGCTCGGCAGCACCGGGCCCACCTGCTCGAAGGTGATCGCGCCCGAGGCCAGGCGCGCACCCACGTACGCATACACGTCGCGGCCGTGGAACGTGTACGACTCGCTTGATCCGGCCAGGCGGTTGACCTTTTCATCGATCTCGCGCAATTCGGCCACGCCGTCACGCTCGGCGATCAGGGTGAACAGGCCGTTGTCGGGGCCGACGAAATAACGGCCCTCGCGGGTCTTGAGCACCACCGATTTGCGCTGCGTGCCCACGCCCGGATCGATCACGTTGACGAACACGCTGCCGGTCGGCCAGTAGTTGGCGGTCTGGTACAGGCGGTAGGCGCCGAGCCAGATGTCGTAGTCGGGAATATTGTGGGTCAGGTCCGAGACCGACAGGTTCGGATCGACGCCGAAGGCCACGCCGCGCATGGCCGAGACGGCGCCGTCGGACGTGCCGAAGTCGGTCATCAGCACCAGTGCGTGCTTGTTTGCGGGTGCATCGGCAGCGTGGGACAGGGCCGGGCCGGCCAGCGCCGCCGCCAGGCACAAGGAGATCAACAGTTTGGACGGTTTCATGGGTTCTTTCTAGAAGGTGTAGCGTACGCGGCCATAAAAATATGCGCCGTTCAGCCCGATCGGATTGATGAAATTGTACGGCAGCGCGCCGCCATAGCTGGCGTTATTGGTCTGGCGCACGCGGTCCGGGTAGCGGTCGAAGATGTTGTTGCCGCCGGCCGAGACGGTCAGCTGCCTGGTCAGCTTGTATTGCGCTTCGAGGTCCACCGACCACACGGCGCCGAAGCGCTGGGCGTGCACGCCGTCGATCAGCTCGGCCTCGTCGTCATACGAAAAATCCTTCAGCGCGCCGAAGCGGGTGGCACGCGCCTGCAAGCCCCATTGCGCCGCCTGCCAGTCGGCGCTCAGCACCAGCTTGGTCTTGGGCGAGGCGTTGCGGATGCGGAACAGGTTGTTCTCGGTCAGCAGCGTCAGGTCGGAGTCGATTTGCGCCAGCGCGGCCGAGCTCTGATGCACGTTGTCGATGCGCGTCTTGTTCAGGTTGAGCGCAGCGTTCAGGTCCAGCTTGCCGCCTGCGAACGGCAGGTCGTGGTTGACCACCAGGTCGAGGCCAGTGGTGGTGGTGTCGAGCAGGTTGGCCAGGTAGGCCACCGACTGGATGTCCGTGCGGCCGATGGATGCCAGATAGGCGGTGGCGGCATCGCTTTGCAGGTCGCTGGTGCGGGTGATGCGGTCGCGCAATTTAATCCGGTAGGCGTCCACCGTGACGCTGGTATTGCGCTGCGGTTTCCAGGCGGCGCCCAGCGACAGGTTGGTCGATTTTTCGGGTTTCAGGTTCTGTGCGCCGAACGCGCGCGCCAGGCTGTCGGACGCCGGCAGCAGCGACGCCGTCTGCAGGCCGGTGCCGTCGCTGTTGAAGTTCAGCGTGGAAAAGCGGAAGCCCGTCTGCACCAGCGCCGGCGCGCGGAAGCTGTTCGACAGCGAGCCGCGCAACAGGAAATCGTCGGTCACCTTGTAGCGCGCCGACAGCTTGCCGGTGCTGGCGTTGCCGAAGTCGCTGTAGTCGGAATAGCGCGCCGCCGCGCCCAGCAGCAGGCGCGCCGTCAGCTCGCTCTCGACATCGAGATACACCGAGCGCACCGAGCGGCGGCCATCGAACGTATCCTGCGGCCGCAGTCCGGGGCCCGCCTGCGCACCCGGCGGCGCATCGGGTACTGTGCCGGCCGCCGCAGTTCCAGCTGAATATGAAGCAGGGTCGCCGGGCGAACTGGTATAGGTCTCGCGCATGTATTCGGCGCCCAGCGCCAGGTTGACCGTCGCGCCGATGCCGAGATCGAGCTCGCGCGTGACATCGGCATTGACGGCATCCTGGTCGAAGTCGAACGTGGACAGGTGGAAGCTGGTCGGGCTGGCCGCACCCAGCGACGCGTTGGCCGAATTGGCGAGATCGTAGCGGAACTTGTTGCCGCCGTGGCGCGCGCTGACGTCCCAGTTCCAGGCGCCTTGGGTGATGCGCAGGCCGGCCACCACGCTGACATCGGTGGCATTGCCCCGGGTGGTCGGGCGGTAGCCGTTCGGGTACAGCGCCGGCACATTGGACGGATCGCCCGGATAACGGAAGTAGGCGCTGCCGTCCGACTTGCGCTTGTTGACGGTGGCGAACGAGTACGCATCGACGCCGTCGGCAACCGGCACCAGCGTGTTGTAGAACGCGTAGTGGTTGCGCTGCTGCGAGTCGCCAGATTTGAACACGACCTTGCCGTCGAGCGCCAGGTCGGCTGGCGTGGAATTCCACGAGGTCCAGCCGGCATCGCTGGCGCCGGCGCGGTTGGTCGGGTTGCGGTCGCGGCTTTCCAGGCCGAAGCGGAAATAGCCGACGTCGCCAACCGGCACGCCGTAGTCGGCGTTGACGATGGTGGTCTGGCCGTCGGTCTTGCGGTCGTCGGTCGGTTTGAAGTCGGTGTGGTTGGCGCCATAGCTGACCGAAGCCGAGCCGCCGGTGCGCGCCTTTTTCAGCACGATGTTGATCACGCCGGCCACGGCGTCGCTGCCGTACTGGGCGCCGGCGCCGTCGCGCAGGATTTCGATGTGGTCGATGGCGCCCGGGGGTATCGCATTGACATCGACCGGCACGATGCCGGCAAAGCTGCTTTCGGTGTCGAGCACGGCGCTGGCGTGGCGGCGCTTGCCGTTGATGAGCACCAGCACCTGGTCGGGCGCCAGGCCGCGCAGCTGGATGCCGCGCACCGAGTCGGCCGCGCCGCTCGATTCGATGCGCGGGAAGTTAATCGACGGCGACAGGTTTTGCAGGGCGGCGCCGAGGTCGCCGCCAGCCAGCGCATTGTCCACCTCGCGCGCACCGAAACGGTCGATCGGCACGGCGGAATCGAACACGGTGCGGTTGCGCGCGCGCGAACCGACCACGGTGACCTGGTCGATGGCGGCAACGCCGGCTTCAGTGTCGGCGGCGGATTGTGCCTGCGCGGCAGGCAGCGCGGCCAGCAGCAGGGCGCAGGCCAGCACGCTGCGGCGCAGCGGAAAATTCGGGAGGGCGTGGTGGGACATGGTGACTTCCTTGCATGATCTGAACCACAATCTTACTTGCAAGGAATTGTGTCACCAACAACCGATTGTCTATAAGCTTAGAGTTTAATCGGGGAAGCGTTCGTTAATTGCCAGTGCCTGATCCATGTTGGCCACCAGCAGATCGACATAATGCGGATCCAGGTGATGGCCGGCCACGTCGCGCAGGTGTTGCACTACTTGCGCCACCGGCCAGGCATCCTTGTAGCAGCGCTTGTGCATCAGCGCGTCGAACACGTCGGCCACGGCGACGATGCGCGCGTACAGGTGGATGTTCTCGCCCTTGAGGCCTTGCGGGTAGCCGCTGCCGTCGTATTTTTCGTGGTGCTGGTGGGCGATCACGGCGGCCGCTTTGAGGATCGGCCGCTGCGAACCGTCCAGGATCGACAGGCCGATGGTCGGGTGCTGCTTCATGATTTCCCACTCGGCCGGATCGAGCTTGCCCGGTTTGAGCAGCACCGAGTCCGGCGTGGCGATCTTGCCGATGTCGTGCATCGGCGCGGCGTGGCGCAGCACGGCTGTTTCGTCGTCGGGCAGGCCGGCGGCGGTGGCCAGCAGGTGGCATACCTCGGCCATGCGGCGCACGTGGTTGCCGGCCTCGTGCGAGCGCGATTCCACCACGTCGCCCAGGCGCAGGATCAGCTCGGCCTGGGTGTCGGTGATTTCCTGGGTCAGCAAGATATTGTCGAAGGCGATCGCCACGCCGGAACAGAACACTTCCAGGAGCTTGGTGTCGATCTCGGAAATTTCGTCCACGCCCTTGAGGATCAAGAGCGACGCCTTGCCACTGCTGTTGGGGAAGTAGCCGATATAGGTATCGCCTTCCACCCGCGAGATCTTGTTGCTTTTGGCAACGTCGATCTGGGCCAGCACTGCCGGACTGAGCAGGGTGCCGTCCTCGTCGCCGATCCGGGCCAGGATTTCGTAATCGTTGACGTCGCCGATGGCGGTGGCTGCGCGCAGGCGCAGCAGCATGCTGTGCTCGAGCCGCAGCAAGGCCACCACCTGCTGCAGCAGGCCGTTGGCGAAATCTTTGAGATTGCGTTGCTGGAAAATATGGGCCGAGGCGGCAATCACGCGCTCGAGGCCTTCGCGGTAGTTCAGCTGCTGCACGCGCGCTTCTTCCACTTTCATGATGTCGCGGTAGGCGCGCAGTGCGGCAAACGTCGTGGTAAACAGTTTAGTCCGATCGAGCTCGGTCTTTTCCTTGTAGTCGTTGATGTCATAGTTGACGATCACGCGCTCCTCGGGGGCCTGGCCCGGCTGGCCGGTGCGCAGCACGATGCGGGTAAACTGGTTGTCCAGGTCTTCGCGCATCCAGCGCGCCACTTCCAGGCCGCTGTCCTCTTTCTCCATTACCACGTCCAGGAACACCAGCGCGATATCGGTCTCGCGCGTCAGCACTTCCTTGGCTTCGGCGCCGCTGTACGCATGCAAAAATGTCAGCGCGCGGCCATCGAGGCGGAAACGGGTCAGGGTCAGCTTGGTAATGTCGTGGATGTCGGGCTCATCATCGACCAACAAGACTTTCCATGGTGCTAACTTTGGCGATGCAGAGGACAAAAAAGACATGGGCGTTCCGCAAAAAGGTGGCGCATACAAGATTTCGATTGTAGTCCCACTCATTGCTATTAACAACAGGCAACAAAAGAACGCGTTAAAACGCGCAACACTTCTGTAACAAAAAAACCCGCAGGGCTTGCGCGCTGCGGGTAAAAGTACAACTGAAGAAGGAAAAGCGTTAGCCCAGCAGAGGGAAACCGGTCAGATATCCGACTGCCGCGCCATAGCGGTCGCGGTAGTTGGCGCGGATCAGCGGATCGAGCGTGGTGCGCACTTTACCGTGCAGCGAGCTCGACCAGTCACCAGCATGTTGGAAGTTACTCATGATGTAGGCGAAGCCGTTCATGTCGTCGACCGCGTGCAGGCCGGTCGATTCGGCGCCCGATGGCGTGGACAGCAGGCGCGTGAGCACCTTGGTATCGACGTTATACGCCCACAGGAAGTTGTTGACGTGGGTGCCGCTGTCTTCACCGACGAACAGCGTGCGCAGTTTTTCCGAGAACTTGATGTTGTCCGGGTTGGCGACCTTGTCGGCGTTGGCGGTGTTGCCCAGCGCATCCGGCGTGGCCAGGTCTTCGCTCAGCAGGCCCGGCACGGCAGCCATGTCCACCGGCACCCATTCGCTGTCGATGGCCGCGCCGCTGCTGTCTTTCTGCGCGCCCTTCATGTTCAGCGCATAGACGGCGCCAGCGCTCGGGCCCTTGATCGAAATGCCGCCCGAACCGTTGGTCATGGCCGAACCGATGGCCGCGATGGCCGAGTAGGCGATCTTGTCCTTGGCATTGACGGTCGTGCCTTCCATCTTGGTAAAGCCCATGCTGCCGCCAGCGAAGCCGGCGTAGCGGTGGGTTTCCAGGAAGGCGGCGGCCTTCTCCATGCCCGGCTTGACCTTGATCCAGTTGCTGCGGCCGTTGAAGGCGATCTTGGTGAACGAGGCGTCGCTTGGATCGGCGGTGCGCACGTCCATGATGTCGGCCGCTTTCAGGGTGTCGGCCAGCGCCTTGATTTCAGCGCTGGTGGCCTTGCCCAGCTTGATCCATTGCAGGGTGGCGGAGCCGCCGTTGTCCACCGACGTCTGCTGCCACTTGGCCACGTACAGGGTGCCGCTCGACAGGTCGCGCGCCTTGTCGGCCACGAACATGAACAGGCCGCCGTTGGTGGCGTCGTCGCCCATCAGCGCGGTGCGCTCGTCGGGCATTACCTGCACCAGCTCGTGCGAGATGCGGCCCATGCAATAGTGCTTCTTGCAGCTGCCGGTGCCGTCCGGGTTGACCGTGATTTCCGGCATGTGGCCGTAGTGGTAAGGGTTGGCTTTGGTAGCGTCGCCGTACAGGCTGCGCGAGAAGCCGGCGAACTGGGTGTCGGAGGCGATGACGGTCGCGTCCGGCTCGTACTCTTCGCTCGACAGGTGGGTGTTCCACGGCGAGCGGCTGGCGCCGCAGGTGATCCACAGGCCGTTGGCCGGGCTGGTATCGACGTTGTGGTACTTCACCAGCGTCAGCGCGCCGGTGGTTTTGTCCTGGTCCAGCGTGAGCACGGCGATCGGCGACGGCAGCATGCCGTACATCGAGCTGCCGGCGAGGTTGCTGGTGGCGTATTCGAACTGCACCACTGCAAACACGGTATTGCCCTTGACGCCGGCCACGGTGGGCGCGTCGAGCTTGAGCAGCGAGGTGCCGTCCGGGCAGTCGGAGAAGAACTGGCGCGGCGTGGCGCCGCTGGTGTCCATGATCGGACGGTTGTTGATGTCGTAGTAGCCACCCGACAGCGTGGTGCCGCCGCTGCCGTTGGGCACCAGGGCGCCGGTGATGAAGAAGGTCTGGTAAGCCAGCGAATAGGCCTGGGTCTTGCCGTCCGAATAGGTGGCGTTCATGCCCGAACCGACCGTGGTGGTGGCCATCTTGGCGGGATCGGCCAGGGACGGCGCAGCCATGCCGGTGAAGGTGACGGACATTAGCTTGGTGGCGGGCGCGGCGCTGTCGTTGCTGCCACCACAGGCGGTCAGCAGCGCGGCGGTGGCGCCGCCGGCCAGCGGCAGCAGCGGCATGCCGGCAAACAGTTGGACAATGCGACGGCGGGACAGATCGGGCGACTCGGTCATAATCATTCCTGGAAATAAGCCATGTACTTGTGCCGGCGGCGGCGCGGCATCATCCGGGATGGTGGCGCATCCCGACGGGCGAGATGGTAGCTATCTGATATGACGTCACCATGACATGCGGCGACGATTGGTAACAAATCGCATCAATCGGCGCCGCGCGCCGGCAAACGGGCTATATTGTTTAAATTCGTGGATATTTATGAGGAGTGCGCCATGCGCCCGTTGATCAAATCTTCCCTGGCGGCCCTGGTCGTGCTGGCCGCAACCACCGGCGCGGCCTGGGCCCAGGTCAGCGTCAGCTATGTCAAGCCCGACGAGTTCATTGATGTGCCGCGCAGCCCGATCGATCGGGAGCGCATGCTCAAGGATTTCACCCAGTATTTTTCGACCTTCGACAAGAAGCTGCCGGCCGGCCAGCAGCTCAAGATCGAGGTGCTCGATATCGACCTGGCGGGGCGGCTGTGGCCGCGCCGCTCCGGTGGCGACGATATCCGCGTCATGAATGGCGGCGCCGACTGGCCGCACATGAAGCTGCGCTATACACTGGAACAAAACGGCACGGTGCTGCGCAGTGGCGAGAGCGACCTGTCGAACATGATGTACCAGCAGCGCGCCACGCGGCTGTCCGACAGCGATCCGATGCGTTATGAAAAGCAGATGATCGACGATTGGTTCGAGAAAACCATCACCCCTAAGGTCGCCGCCAAGTAAGCTTGGCGGCGGGGCGCGTCAGCCGAACGGCTAGCCGATCCGGTTAACGCGCGGGAACTTGGCCGCAAACGTGGCCGGCATCGGCGCGACTTCGCCGGTGCGGTAATTGAAGAACACGAAGCCGTACTTGGCCATGGCCACCAGGGTCGAGTCGCGCGGGCGCGTGACGCGGAACGTGATGTCGCCGCCATAGCGGTTGAAGTCCATGACCCCCACCTCGAACAGCAAATGGTCGCGTGCATGCGCTTCCGCGCGGTACGCCGTTGCCAGGTCGGTGACGATGATGCCGGCGCCGCTGCTATCCATTTCCTGCACGCCGAATTCCGCCAGGAATTGCGCGCGCGCTTCCGAAATCATCGACACCATCGAATCGTTGCCCAGGTGATTGGCGGCATTGATGTCGGTGTGGCGCACGGTGAGCTGCGTCGAAAAATAGTACTGGTCGTCCGGAAAATCGAGTTTGAGGCGGGCCATGGCGGTCCTTACAGTTGTTCGCTCAGGAAGACCAGCGTGTGGCCGTGTGCTTCGGCGGCGGCGCGCTGGTTGTATGAATCGCGGTGGTTGCAGTTGAAGCCGTGTTCGGCGCCCTGGTACACGTGGATTTCGACCGACTCCACGCCCTCGAAGCGCTCGGCGATGGCTTTTACCGCCTCGTTCGGGATGTGGCTGTCGGCGCTGCCGAAGTGCATCAGCACCGGCACCTTGATGTCGTCTGCGCGGTCGAGGCCGTTCTGGATGCCGCCGCCGTAGTAGGCCACGGCGGTATCGACCAGGCCGTCGGCAGCGGTGCGGTACGACAGCAGGCCGCCCATGCAGTAGCCGATCGAGGCGATCTTCTGGCCGGCGGTACCCTCGTGGGCGCGCAGCGCCTTGACGGTGGCGGCGATGTCGGTCTGGGCCTTGTCGAAATCGAGCGAATTCATCAGTTCCACTGCGCGCTTCCAGCCGGCTTCGTCGTAGGTCAGCTCGATGCGGGCGCCGTCGCGCCAGAACAGGTCGGGCGCAATCACCACGTAGCCATCGGCGGCGTACTGGTCGGCCACATTACGGATGTGCTGGTTGACGCCAAAGATCTCTTGCAGCAAGACGATGCCCGGCCCCTTGCCGCCGCGCGGCAGCGACAGGTAGGCGCCGAACGTGCCGTCCTCGGTGGTGATATCGATCCATTGCGAATTCGTTTCCATGGTGCTCCTTGTACTGTGATCGGGAAAACAACCATCGTACCGTGTTTTTGCCCTTGTCGCCGTACACCTTTGGATATGGAGGAGTCTTAGAACCTATCCCGGTAGGGAATGAGGCGCTGCTTGCGCGCCTCGGCAGCGGGACCAGCGTTGCTCGTCATTGCATGGCCTGCCATGCTTCTTCCTCGCGCCTTGACCCCGCTACCGAGGCATCGCAATCCGCTGCCTCCTCCCTACCGGGATAGGTTCTTAATAAATTTCGCGGGTGTAGATCACCGGGCCGGAGCGATAGAGACCAAAGGTCAGCTTGCCGGTGGTGCTGGGCAGGTAGTAGATCCACTGGGGATCGACTGTCAATTCCACGGAACCGAGACCGTACTGGCCGGACGGCGGCGTAAGCCGGAACCCCGCCTTGCCGGACTGGAAAGCGGCGGTTCCGGGTGCGACCGGCTGCAGTTGCGCCGCCGTGGCGCACACGCTGGCCAGGCCTTTCTGGCAGTTATTGAAGCGCAGGTAACCTGCCAGGCTCTTGGCTGGTGCGTTGTACATGGGATTGAACATGAAGCCGCGATTGGCGTCATAAAACTGGGCTTGCAGCGTGACCGGCATCGGTGACGTCGGCGAACCGTCGATATTGGGCACGACCAGCCGGCCCGAGACGGCGGTTATCGCGGTTTCCATGGAAGCACTGGCGGTGGCGCGCTGGGACGTGGCGCCGTCGGTATCGACCGCCCGCACGAAGAACCGGACCGGGTTGCTGCCGGTGGCTGCCGACGGCAGTGCCTTGAAGCGGAACATCGGCATGCTGATCGTGGATGGGACGTCGAAATTCGGGTCCTCCACTCGCCCCAGTCCCTTGAAGAAGGCGAACGACGGCGCGGTACCGGGAATGCTGCCGCCCATGGCGCCCACGTTGGTATCGACCAGGGTGGCCCCGCCCAGGGTGGCTGCGGCCGACAGGGTGATGGGCTTGGCCAGCGAACCCTGGTAATTGATGGTGAGGCCGTTGGCGCTGTTATAGGCCTTGACGATCACATAAAACGGCTGGTACGAGTAGATGAACACCGGGTCGCACGGCGACAGCAGCGGCGTGCTGTTGGAGGTCGCCTTGCACGGCATGGTCATGCCGGCGAGCTGACCAGGGGCCACCATCTCGCGCGTGCGCGAGCCGGTGAGCGTGGCAAAGATGGGCAGCGACGTATCGAAGTGGTCGGGCACGAAGCGGCCGATTTTTTGCGTGCCGGCGGTCTTGAATTGATCGCCGGCCGCGCCGAGGTAACCGGCGCCGCTGTTGAGGCCCACGTCGAGGCGGATGATGCCGACATCGCTGAAGCTCCAGGCGCCGGTACTGTCGCTCTTGCTGCTGGAGACGCCATCGGTGATCGCATTCATGACGCCCGCCGTGATGTCGCCGGCGTTGCCGGCATCGGCAGGATTATCGACGGCCGGTACGGCGAGCTTCATGTTTTCGGCTGTCGTTTCCTTGCCAAAATTGGTGGTCACCTCGCCCTTGTTGTTGACGGCGCTGATCTTGACCGTAAACGTTTCGCCGGCTTTGGCGAAGATGGCGCTGTTGGCGTCCGGCACCGTGCCGGCGGCCACTTTTTTGCCGCTGGCGCTGATGGCTTCGATGGTGAAGCGGGCCGGTGCGGCAATGAATTTACCGCTTCCCCTGGCCGTGTAGCCGGCGCTGCCGGCGTACGCGGCATCCAGCGAAACCTCGCCCACTTCCGGATAGGTCAGCGTGGTGTTGGCGATACCGGCACTGTCGAACGCCAGTTGCAATTTGGTGGGGCTGTTGCCGCAAGTGAGGTTGTTGCCATTGACGCTCACCTGGGCGCCGGCCCTGGCCTTGCCCGAGACCGGGTTGGCGAAGCCGCAGGACAGGTTGATGCTCTCGGTCTTGCTGGCCACCAGCGGCACGCAGCTTTGCTTGTTGGCGGAAGCCGCCAGCGCCTGGATGCGCACGTTGGCGGTGGTTGCAGCAATATGGTTATCGACGGTTACCTGCAGGCCGGTATCCTCGAACGACATGGCGCACTGGTTGCTGGCCGAGGTATTGGCGCTGTTGACGCACGTGGTGCCGGTCGTGCCGGTGGCTGCAAGCGTGGCGACGCCGACCGTGGTTTGCTCCACCGTGGCGCTGCTGGTCTCGCCAGTGAACGTGAACGACCTGGCGCCCGGTTGCAGGGTCACGCTGCTGCTGCCCGTGAAGTGCGGCGCGGTGCAGGCCGCATTGGCGCAAGCGGTCACCTTGACCGTCTGCGGCTGGCAGGTGAGGGCGCTGCCGGTGTGGGTGATCTGGAAGTGGTGGGCGCCGGCGGCGGGGGCGGCGGCGCAGGTGGGGTTGTAGTTGTACCAGGAGGGCCGCTCCACGCAACTGCACCCTGCTGCGCCCGGGCCGGTGCAGGTAATGACCTTGCTGACGGTCGCACCGCCATCGAGATAGATGTAATTGACGGCCGCATTGCCATTGATGGTGGCGTTACTGGACTTGGTAGTGACCCTTGCTGCCACCAGGTCGCCATTGATGGTCGTGCCGGACTCCATCAAAAAGTCGCCCTTCAGCGTGACATTGCCGTTGACCTTGGCGCCCTCGGCGCGCATGGCCAGGGTGCCCGCGTCCACCTTGCCGGTTACCACGACGCTGCTGCCGATGTCGAGGCTGGTGCTGGCGCTGATATCGCCCTTGATGGTGGAGCTGGACGACGCCAGCACGACCGTGGGGGAGGTGATATTGCCGGTGACGGTGCTGCCCGAAGCAAGATTGAATGACTTGGTGGCCGTAATCGTGCCGGTCAGGGTGACGGACGAGGTAGTGGTGATCTCGGTGCCGCTGAGGTTGCCGTTGACGACCGTGCCCGAGCCTAGTGCGATCGTGCCCTTGGAAACCACGGGACCATTGAGTTCGGCCGGAGAGCCGGTCGTGATGGTGCCGGCGCTGAGACCGCCGCTGAGCTTGATGCCGGAACCGAGGTTAGCCTGGTCGCGCACGGTGGCGCCGCCGCCGATCACATTGCTCGAACCGGTCGTGAGGCTATAGCAGTACACGGCGCCGGTGACAGTGGCGCTCGAGCGCATATTCACCGTGACCGCCGTGACATTGCCGCGGATGGTGGCCGACGAGCCATCGGTACTGACTGTATTGCCGAGTACGTTGGCAGTGACGCTCTGGCCATTGGTGATCAAGAAATTGCCGCCGCCACTGAGGTTGTTGTTGGCGTCTCGTACGAAATTGCCGGCCTGGATGGTGCCGCCGCTCACGTCGATATTGGCGACCTGGGCGCCCGAGAGGTTGATGTCATTGCTTCCCGTGGTTTCCAGGCGCGCAGTGCCGGACATTTTCAGGCCCTGGAAGTAGCCGAGCTGGAAGGCGCCGGTGACGATGACCGTCTTGCCATTGCCGATGACGGCGGTATCGTTAGCGCCGAGGAACGAGGGGGCGCAGGTATAGGTATCGCCGTCTCGGGTGCAGCCGCTGACATTGCCATTGAAATTGACATTACCGGCCTGCGCCAGACCGGTCAGCAACAGGGTACTCAGAACCAGCCACAGGAATCGCAACATTATTTCTCTCAGGTAAAACGCTTGCCTGAATTATAGGCGCTTTACCTTCGAGAAATTGCCGTGTGGCATATAACACACGTTTACTTGCCGCGTTTCACCTTGCCGAATGCTTCGCCCGCTTTCCACGTCTGCATTGCCGGCGCATTGGCGACGTAGTAGCCGAGGTTGAGCGTGAATTGCGCCTGCTGCACCATGCCCGACAGGTCCCACTGCGGGCGGTACTCGTCGGTCACCTGGTGGTAGTCCTTTTTAAAGGCCACCAGCTTGGCGCGCGACGCTTCCAGGTCTTTCACGAAAGTGAAGTGGCCGTCGCCCGAGAACACGGCCGAGCCGACGTTGAAGGCCGGGATGCCGGCCTTGGCAAACACGAAGTGGTCGGCGCGGAAGAACGCGCCCGACAGGTCGGGAATGGCCGGCGCCAGGGTCAGGCCCATTTTCTTGGCCACGACGCCCGATGCCTCGTACAGGCTGCTGCGCTCGGCGCCGGCGACGCCGATGTCGGACGTCTTGCCGACGAAGTTCATGCTGTCGAGGTTGAGATCGGCCGTGGTTTTATCCAGCGGCCAGGCCGGGTTTTGCACGTAGGCGGCAGCGCCCAGCAGGCCTTGCTCTTCGGCGGCCGGCCACAGGAACATTTGCGTGCGCTTGGCCGGGTGCTTGACCGCTTCGGCGGCCATCACCAAGAGGGCGGCGGTGCCCGAGGCGTTGTCGATGGCGCCGTTGTAGATGTGGTCGTGCTGGCCGTTGTCGGTCTTGCCGGCGGTAGCTTCGTCCATGCCCATGTGATCCCAGTGCGCCGAGTAGATTACCGCCTGCTCCTTGAGCTTGGCGTCGGTGCCGGGCACGATGCCGGCCACGTTGAATTCCTCGATCTGGCGCACGGTGCTGCGGATCTGGCCGTGGACACGGGTTTTCAGGTCCACCGGCTTGAAGTCGCGGCGCTCGGCGGCGGCGCGCAGCTGGTCGAGGTCGAAGCCGGCGGCGGCGAACAGTGAACGCGCGGTCTCTTCCTGCAGCCAGCCCTCGACCGGATTGCCCTTGCCCTTGAGGTGGAAGCGCTCGTGGCCGAAACCATTGGCCGGCACGCTCCACGGGTACGACGCCGATGGCGTGGTGTGGATCAGCAGTACGCCGGCAGCGCCCCGGCGCACGGCTTCCTCGAACTTGTACAGCCAGCGGCCGTAATACGTGTAGGCCTTGCCGGCAAAGCGGTTCGGTTCGTCAAGCGTCGGCTGCGGGTCGTTGACCATCATGACCAGGACCTTGCCTTTGACATCGACACCCTTGTAGTCGTCCCACTTTTCTTCGGGCGCCTCGGCGCCATAGCCCACGAAGACCAGCGGCGCATCGATCGCCACTTCCTGTTTGCCGCTCATGGTGCCGATCAGGATTTCTTCGCCGACCTTGGGCGTGACGGTTTTACCGGCGATGTCGAAATTGAGGGCGCTGCCCGGTTGCAGCTTGGTGCCTTCGATTTTCACGGACTGGCGGTAGGTGCCGTCGGCCAGCGGTTTCAGGCCGATGGCGGCCGCCTGCGTTTCCAGGTAGCGCACCGCCAGCAATCCGCCGCGCTGGCCGGTACCGCGTCCCTCGAACAGGTCATCGGCCAGGAAGGACAGGTGGGCGCGCAGCGGCGCTTCGGTGACGACTGGAAGCCCGGCTTGGGCTTGTGCGGTGGCCTGGCAGGCAAGACCGGCGACGAGGGCGAACATGGTAAGGCGCATGGAGACTCCGTAACGTGAAAGCGGACCATCTTACTGTAAATCCGCTGTGCTTGTAAGCAAGTGTAAGTGTGCGTAAGCGAGTGTAATGGTGGTCAACGCGGGGCAGGGCGGCGGCGTTTTTTGCTCATGACCGACGTAACAAGCGGCCATGAAAAAAGCAGGGTCAGTTATCTAAACTATATAAACAATATTACGTTTTTAAGGATTTCACATCATGAAGAAAATCACCGCTACCCTGATCGCCTCCCTGTTCGCCGGCGCCGCTTTTGCCCAAACCCCGCCGCCAGCACCGGCTGCACCTGCGCCAGCACCGATGGCAGCGCCGGCCGCACCGGCAGCCACCCCGGCTCCTGAAGCCAAGCACGCCGACAAGCATGTCAAGAAAGCACATGCCAAGAAAGTAAAACCGGCCAAGGCTCCGGTTGAAAAAGATGGCGCACCAGTGCCACCGGCACCACCGGCTCATTCAGCCGCCGCTCCGGCAGCACCAGCAGCGCCAGCAGCACCAGTCAAGTAAGCACAACGAGCAAGAGCAGCACGCGCCGCCCCGGACCTTCACGGCCTGGGCGGCGTTTCCGTTTTAGAAGTGTTCAGTGGCTGTTAGTGGCTATTAGCGGTTCAATTCTTCCAGCAACGCCTTGTGGAACATGGCCGGATCTTCCATCTGCGGCGCATGCCCCTTGCCCGGGAACTCCACCAGCCGGCTGTCCGGAATCGTTTTGGCAGCCTGTTTGCCGAGCAGCTTGTAGTTGCCGATCTTAGCCTTGACGTCGGGCGGCGCGATGTCGGCGCCGATGGCCGTGGTATCGGCGTCGCCGATCAAGAGCACCGTGGGCACTTTCAGCAGCGGGAACTCGTATACCACCGGCTGGGTATAGATCATGTCGTAGATCAGCGCCGAATTCCACGCCACCACCTGCTTGCCGGGACCGTTCGACAGGCCCGCCAGCATGTCCACCCAGCGTTCGTACTCGGGCTTCCACTTGCCGCCATAATAGGTCTTGCTTTCGTACGCGCGGATGCCGTCGGCCGTGGTTTTCAGTTCGCGTTCGTGCCATTGATCGACGCTGCGCGGCGGCACGCCCAGCGCCTTCCAGTCTTCCAGCCCGATCGGGTTGACCATCACCAGTTTTGCCGTCGCCTGCGGGTACATCAGCGCATAGCGCGTGGCCAGCATGCCGCCGGTCGAGTGGCCGATCATGATCGATTGCTTGACGCCGAGGTGCTTGAGCAGGGCGTCGGTATTGGCCGCCAGCTGCTGGAAGCTGTACTGGTAGTGTTCCGGCTTGCTGGACGCGCAAAACCCGACCTGGTCGGGCGCCACCACGCGGTAGCCGGCGCCGGTCAAGGACTTGATGGTCGCTTCCCAGGTGGCGCCGCAAAAGTTTTTGCCGTGCAGGAGCACGGCGGTCTTGCCGTCGCCCTGACCATGCGCGGTGGGCGCCACGTCCATGTACGCCATTTCCAGCTTGACGCCCTGCGACGTGAAATCGAACTGCTGCAATTTATGCGGATAGGTAAAGCCCTCCAGGCGCGGGCCGTAACTGTAGTTCTGGGCGGTGGCCAGCAACGGCAGGCTGAACGCCGCAAAAGCCAGTGCACGGCGCGTGGATGAATTGATCATGTTGGCAATCTCCTATTGTGGGCAGCGGACAATATAGGCGGATAGGGTGTTTTTCACCCTTAAACAGCGCTTAAATGCGTGGATTTCAAGCAAATTGACGCTCGAATGGCTGAGACAGAGTAAACTATGCACAAATTTCTTTCGCAATTAGGCGATTCGAACATACTTGTGAGTGACGCCATGTCTGACACCCCCATTACCCTTTTTACCGACCTTAACCTGAGCGAACCGCTGATCCAGTCGCTCAAGGACGTCGGCTACGAAACCCCGTCGCCGATCCAGGCCGCCACCATCCCGCTGCTGCTCGATAACCAGGACGTGCTGGGCCAGGCCCAGACCGGTACCGGCAAGACCGCCGCTTTCGCGCTGCCCATCCTGTCGCGCATCGACATCCGTCAAACCTCGCCGCAGGCGCTGGTGCTGGCCCCTACCCGCGAGCTGGCAATCCAGGTCGCCGAAGCGTTCCAGACCTACGCCGCGCACATCCCCGGCTTCCACGTGCTGCCGATCTACGGTGGCCAGAGCTACGGCCCGCAACTGTCGGCGCTGCGCCGTGGCGTGCACGTGGTGGTCGGTACCCCCGGCCGCGTGATCGACCACCTGGACAAGGGCTCGCTCGATATCTCCAAGCTGAAAACCCTGGTGCTTGACGAAGCCGACGAAATGCTGCGCATGGGCTTTATCGACGACGTCGAACGCATTCTGCAGGAGACCCCGGCCACGCGACAGACCGCGCTGTTCTCGGCCACCATGCCGTCGGCCATCCGCCGCATCGCCAATACTTACCTGCGCAATCCGAAGGAAGTGACCGTCGCCGCCAAGACCGGCACCAACGAAAACATCCGCCAGCGCTACTGGCTGGTGTCGGGCATGCACAAGCTCGACGCGCTGACCCGCATCCTCGAAGCCGAAGACTTCGACGGCATGATCATCTTCTCGCGCACCAAGCTCGGTACCGAGGAACTGGCGCAGAAGCTGCAGGCACGCGGCTTCTCGGCCGCCGCCATCAACGGCGACATCCAGCAGGCGCAGCGCGAGCGCACCATCGCCCAGCTCAAGGAAGGCAAGATCGACATCCTGGTCGCCACCGACGTCGCCGCGCGCGGCCTGGACGTGGAACGCATCAGCCACGTGGTCAACTACGACGTGCCGCATGATCCGGAAAGCTATACCCACCGTATCGGCCGTACCGGCCGCGCCGGCCGCAGCGGCGAGGCGATCCTGTTCATCACGCCGCGCGAAAAAGGCCTGCTGAAAATGATCGAGCGCGCCACGCGCCAGCCGATCGGCATGCTCGAACTGCCGACCATCCAGGCTGTCAACGATGTGCGTATCGCCAAATTCAAGCAGCAGATCTCGGAAACGCTGGCCCAGGGCGAGCTGGAACAGTTCCAGTCGCTGATCGAAGACTTCGAGCGCGAACAGAACGTGCCGGCGATCGAAATCGCTGCCGCCCTGGCCAAGATGGCCCGTGGCGACGTGCCGCTGCTGCTCGACAAAAAGCAGGTCACCCAGTGGGAAGAGCGCCCGGCTCGTGCCGGCGCTTCCTTCGACCGTCCGGAGCGCGGCGACCGCTTCGACCGTGGTGATCGTGGTGACCGCTTTGACCGCCCCGAGCGTGGCGAGCGCCCGGACCGCGGCGAGCGTTTCCCTAAAAAGGAACGCATCGTGCGCGCGCCGGACGCCGGCATGGAGACCTTCCGCATCGAAGTCGGCTACCAGCACGGCGTCAAGCCGGGCAATATCGTGGGCGCCATCGCCAACGAAGGCGGCATCGACTCGAAGAACATCGGCCGCATCGAAATCTACGATGACTACAGCGTGCTGGACATGCCGAACGACCTCGCCGGCGACGTGCTCGACCACCTGGCCGGCATCAAGGTAGCAGGCCAGCAACTGCGCATCAGCCGTGACAACGGCGGTGCGCCATCGGCTGCGTCGTCTGCGCCTGCTGCGGCGCCAGCGGCACCGGCGCCAGCCGCCGCGCGTGCCACCCCGGTTCGCGCCGCCAAGCCTGCGCCGGCCGCCGCTGCCGGTCCGGCTGCTTCGCCGCTGTCGCGCACCGTGGCCGCTGCCGCCAACGAGTTCGACGACGAAGCACCGAAAAAGAAAAAGGACAAGCCGGCCAAGGCCACCTTGCCGATGAGCGCCTTCCGCGTGGAAGTAGGCAGCGTCAACGCCGTCACCCCGGCCAACATCGTCGGCGCCATCGCCAACGAAACCGGCCTGGAAGCGCGCCTGATCGGCCGCATCGAGATCTTCGACACGTATTCGATGCTGGAACTGCCGGACGGCATGCCGAACGAGCTGTTCAAAAGCCTGGGCAAGGTCTGGGTCGGTGGTTCGCAGCTGAAGATCAGCCAGGTGGACCGCATGCCGCCGGAATCGGGCAAATCGACGCCACCGAAATCGGTTGCGCCGAAGAAGAAACCAGCGCCGGGCAAGAAATACTGATTGTTTCCGTAGCAAGTAACATGAGAAAGGGCCGCAAGGCCCTTTTTCTATTTCCGCAGCTTGCGCACATAGTCGGTGCTGCGCTGCACCAAGAAAAAGCTTGTGAAAGTGCAAACGTGGTGCCTGGGCCGATGTTGGCAAAGTGTTCTCATAGGTGAACGAGGGGTGGCCCGGTTTTTGCATTAGGACTTGGCACAAACCTGATAAATGGCGCGCTTGACGCGCCTCAACCTGGAGACAAGTCGTTGAACCGGAGCTTAGACATGACGCCATTCAGGAAGCTGTGGAATACTTTTGTCGATGCGATCAAGCCGCCGCTGTTGCGTGAAAATGCCGATGCAGGGCTGCACGCCATCGTGGTTGACACCCGGCCGTTCCACCTCTCGGTGAAGGGGCGCTGATGTTACTGCGCAACGATCTGCTGCACTACCCGCAGCCATCGGCGCGCACCGTCCGTGTTTTGTGGATCGACCCCGGCCAGCGCCATGCCTACGTCTATGACGTGGCGGCGCGCTCGGCCGAGGTGGAACTGGTCCAGTTACCGGCGCTGCTTGCCGACCTGCGGGATGGCCGCGCCAGCGTGCTGCCGGCCGATCCCTACCTGATGGTGGTCAGCCAGGAAATGCTGCCGCCCAAATACCTGCAACTGCGCGCGCGCGCCTGGGAAATCATCGCGCCGCTGGTGGCGCAGGAACCCGACATTTACGATGCGCGCCGGCGCGGCCAGATGATCGCCCGCGCCACCGCCGAACACCAGGTGTCGCACCCCACCATTTATCGCTACCTGCGCCGCTACTGGCAGCGCGGGCAAACCCCCAACGCGCTGCTGCCCGACTACTGCAATTCCGGCGGCAAGGGCAAGGTGCGGCAATCGTCGGAAGGCATCAAGCGCGGCCGGCCGCGCAAGAATGGCGCTGACGACGGCCCCGGCCTGAACGCCGACGAGGACATCCGCCGCATCTTCCGGGTGGCGATCGCCCGCTACGCGGCCAGTCACGACAAGTTTTCGCGCCTGGGAGCCTACCAGCAGATGCTCGATGAATTCTTCATCGAGCGCCGCATCGATCCCGCCAGCGGCCGGGTACAGGCGGCGCCGCAGCGCCGCGCGGTCATGCTGCCCACCTTTGGCCAGTTCAATTACTGGCTCGACCACGACGACGACCGCCCGCCGGAAGTGGCGCGCCGCAGTAGCAGTCCCGGCCCCGGTTCCGGCGCCAGTGCCTTTGCCGGCGCGGCGCAGGCGCTGCGCGGCGCATCGGCGGTCCCGGTTCCGGTTTCGGCCACGCGCATGACCGTGGCGGCAACCACCACAGCGGCCGGCTCCGGTGCGGTGCAGGCGTCGCCATGGCCGTCCGCGCCTGGCCGTCCCGGCGCCAGCTACCAGCTCGACGTCGTGCGCGCCGAGGTGCAACTGGTGTCGCGCGCCGACCGCGAACAGGCCATCGGCCGCCCGCACATCTACGTGGTGCAGGATACCTACAGCCGCATGATCACCGGCATCCACGTGGGCCTGGGGCCGGCCAGCTGGTCGCAGGCGATGCTGGCGCTGGCCAACTGCGGCGCCGACAAGCAGCGCTACAGCCAGCATTACGGCCGCCGCATCGAGGCGGCCCAGTGGCCGGGCTGCCATCTGCCCGACACCCTGTTCGTCGCTGCGCCGCTGGCCGCGCTGGCAGGCGCCGAATGGGGCGATGGCGGCACCCTGCGCACCAACTTCAACTTGCGCTGCATCGCCGCCGAGCAGGGGGCCGGCGACTGGCAAGAGGTACTGGCAAGGCGCTTCCGGCTGCTGGCGCCTGACGTCGCCGGTGGCGCAGATAATGTAGTCAACGCGGTAGTCAATGCGACAGCCAATGCGGCCGGCGCACCGTGCCGGCTCGACGGCGTGCTCGATGTGGCGCAGTTCACCCGCATCGTTATCGACTGCGTTTTGTACTACAACAGCCGCCAGCCGGCGCCTGACGCCGCCACGCCGGCGGCATTGTGGGACTGGGGCGTGGAGCACCGGGGCGGCGCGCTCAAGACTTATCCCGAGCACCTGGTGCGCTGCAGCCTGATGCCGGTGGCCACCGCCATCGTGGGCTGCGACGGCATCCATTTCGCCGACAGTATTTATACTTGTGCGCGTGCAGTCCAGGAGCGCTGGTACGAGCGCGCGCGCCAGCGCGGCAGCTGGCAAGTGAAGGTGGCGCACGACCCGTCCAACCTCGACACGATCTACCTGCTCGACGCCGCCGCGCCGATGCAGTTCCACGCCTGCCACCTGGCCGACGCCAGCGGCGTGCGCCGCCACCTGAGCGCAGTGGAAATGGCGTATCTGCCGGCCGCCGTTGCGGTGACCGCGCCAGCGCTTGCCACCGTTCGCACCAATACTCCCGCCCTGGTCAGCTTCGCCGGCTGATTCCTCCCTCTCTCAATTTTCACACGCTGCACCGCCATGCACCACCGCCATCTGGTGGTGCGTGCGCTTGTGCGTCGCTGTAGTTGCGGTGTCCGGCGCCGCCATGAATAAAGTCTGTTTCAGGTAAATAAAGTTTATCGCTGGAGGCGTTCGGCGGCGTGCCGAAAGCACCCGCAGCGCACTGCCGAAAAAACTTTGTTCGATGAAGCAGGCCTTGCAGTTAAAGGGCTGCTTCGATGATGAACGATGTTTATTCGTCTTTCCAATATGGCACGTTGCTTGCTATGAAGGGGACTATGGGGAAGCAAGTAACCCCGGGGTTTTTCAGTGAAAATGGCGAGGAAAGCAGATGGAAAGCAAAACAGTAAAACCGTTTAAATCGTTTAGCTCTTTTACCCGCAGAGACTTCTTGTATCGGGCCGCAGCGGTGGGCGGCACCAGCCTGTTGTTGACCACCATGAACGCATGGGGCATGGGCATCAACTCCACCGTGTCGGCGCCGCCGGCACTGACCGGCAGCGGCAAGGGCAAGAAGGTGGTGATCCTGGGTGCCGGCCTGGCCGGCCTGACCGCCGCCTACGAGCTGGGCAAACTGGGCTACCAATGCCAGATCCTCGAAGCGCGCGACTTTGCCGGTGGCCGCTGCCAGACCGCCCGCAAGGGCTTCTCGCTGACCGAACTCGGTGGCGAAAAGCAGACCTGCGCTTTCGACGCCGGCCAGTACATCAACCACGGCCCATGGCGCATTCCGCTGCACCACCAGTCCACGCTGCACTACACGCGCCTGTTCGAAGTGCCGCTGGAAGTGATGGTCAATGAAAACGACCACTCTTATGTGTACTCCGAAAACGCCGGCCCGTTCGCGGGCAAGCGCATGCGCATCAAGGAGGTCAAGGCCGACATGCGTGGCCACGTCGACGAACTGCTGGCCAAGTCGATCAAGAACAAGCAGCTTGACCAATCGCTGAGCGCCGACGACCAGCGCCTGCTGCTCGACTACCTGGTGCACGAGGGCCAGTTGTCGGCCTCCGACCTGGCTTACCGTGGCCGCCCGGGCCGGGGTTATGCCGTGTACCCCGGCGCCGGCATGGAACCGGGACCGGGCAAGGCGTCCGATCCGCTCGGTTTCAAGGACTTGCTGGAATCGAAGCTGGGCAATGTGTACAGCGCGGTGCACGACTTCCCGATGCAGGCCACCATGTTCCAGCCGGTGGGCGGCATGGACGCGATTCCGAAAGCGTTTGAAAAGCGCCTCGGTAAAGTGATCCGCTACCGCGCCGAAGTGCAAACCATCCGCCAGAACGACAAGGGCGTGACCATCGCCTTCAAGGACACCGCCAGTGGCAAGGCCAGCACCGTCACCGCCGACTACTGCCTGTGCACCATTCCCTTGTCCGTGCTGCGCCAGATCGATACCGATTTTTCGGACAAGTTCAAGAAGGCTGTGGCCACCGTGGCTTACGCGCCGGTGGGCAAAATCGGCCTGCAAATGAAACGCCGCTTCTGGGAAGAGGACGACCAGATCTACGGCGGCCACGTGCTGACCGACCTGCGCGGGATTAACACCATCTCGCTGCCGTCGTCGAACTGGCAAAAGCAGAAAGGCGTGGTGCTCGGTTATTACCAGTACCAGACCGCCGCCATCGAGGTCAGCGCCCTGACGCCGGCCGAACGCGCCGAGTTCGCGGTGGCCGCCGGCGAGAAGATCTTCCCGCAGTACCGCAAGGAATACGAGAACGCATTCTCCGTGGCGTGGCACCGGGTGCAGTACAACCTCGGTGGCTGGGCCGAGTGGACCGACAAGACCCGTGCTGCCGCCTATCCCACGCTGGTGGAAGGCGAGGGCCGCATCATGCTGGCCGGCGAACACCTGAGCTATCTGACCGGCTGGCAGGCCGGCGCCATCGAATCGGCATGGCAGCAGATCGCCCGCATCCACGCGAGGGCCAGCGCATGAAGCAAATACTGACCACCGCCCTGATGAGCGCCGCCGCGCTGGCCGCCACCGCGCTGCTGGCCGCCGCGCCGGCCCGGGCCCAGAGCCCGGACGGCAAGGCGCTGTTCCTGAAAAACTGCGCGGCCTGCCACCAGGCCAGCGGCAAGGGCATCCCGGGCGCATTTCCGGCGCTGGCCGGCAGCAAGTTCGTCACCGGCGACCATGCCGAAGTGGCCGGCGTGCTGCTCAAGGGGCGCGGCGGCATGCCGGACTTTTCCGAAACCATCAACGACCGCGACCTGGCCGCCATCCTGACCTACGTGCGCGGCGAATGGGGCAACAAGGCCGATGCGCTGACCGAAGACGAAATCCACAAGCTGCGCACCGCGCTGGGCGTGGCGCAATTCGTCACGGCCGAAATGTCGAACAAACATTAAACCCTGGAGAGAGAGAACCATGAAAAAAATCGTTGCCACCGTGTTGACCCCGATTGCCTTCGGCCTGCTGTGCGGCGCCGCCCAGGCGGCAGACATCGTTCGCCACAAGATCCCGAACTCGGACTTCCCGATCGCGCTGGCCGTGACCATTCCGCCGACCGCCACCATCCACTTCATCAGCGGCCAGGTGCCGGCGGTGGTGAACAAGGAAGCCGCCGGCGACTCGCTGGCCGCCTTCGGCGACACCAAGACCCAGACCGAAACGGTGCTCAAGAAGATCAAGGAAATCCTCGAAGGCATGAAGCTGCAAATGTCCGACGTGGTCAAGATGCAGGTGTTCCTGGTGGGCGATCCGGCCAAGGGCGGCAAGGCCGATACCAAGGGCTTCATGGAAGGTTACACCCAGTACTTCGGCGGCACCCAGCCGAACCTGCCGGCACGCGCCGTGGTCCAGGTGGCGGGGCTGAGCAACCCGGGCTGGCTGGTCGAGATCGAAGTAGTCGCCGCAAAAAAATAATAGTCATCGCAGGTCTTACTTTGTAATTTTTCCAAAAATGGGGATGTAAAAATATGCACAAGACCACACTCAAGATCGGCGTTGCCGCCGTCCTGTCCACCCTGGCGTTCGGCGCCTCCTCGGCCTATGCGGCGCCGGCTGCTGCGGAAGCAGCTGATGCCGCTGATGCACAAGTCGCGGCAGCGGCAGCCGCCCCGACCGAAGTCGCATCGACCGCCTCGGTCATCGTTACCGGTACCCGCTCGAGCGGCATGAAGGCCGAGAACAGCGCCTCGCCGATCCAGGTACTCGATGCGGCCTCGCTGCAGCGCACCGGCCAGCCGGACCTGATCCAGGCGCTGGCGCAAAACCTGCCGTCGTTCACGGCCCAGGCCTTTGGCGGCGACACCGCCAACCTGACGCTGTCGGCGCGCCTGCGCGGCCTGTCCCCGAATAACACGCTGGTGCTCATCAACGGCAAGCGCCGCCACGGCACCGCCAACCTGGCCGTGCTGGGCGGACCATACCAGGGCGGCGCAGCAGCCGACCTGAACTACATCCCTGTCTCCGCCATCGACCATATCGAAGTGCTGCAGGATGGCGCGGCCGCCCAGTACGGGTCCGACGCCATCGCCGGCGTGATCAACATCATCCTCAAGTCGAACAACCGCGGCGGCAACGCGACCGTCTCCGGCGGCGGCTACTGGGACGGCGGCGGCCGCTCGGCCAGCGGCGCCGTCAACTTCGGCGTGGAGCCGTTCGAGAATGCCTTCCTGAGCGTGACCGTGGATTCCAAATACCACGGCCACAGCGACCGTGGCGGCATCGACCCGCGCCTGGTCGATCCGCGCAACGTCGCCAACATTCCCGGCATGACGCAAATCTCCGGCTACCCGTACCTGAACAAGATCCAGGGCGATGCCGCGTACCACCTCAACGTCTTGGCCGCCAACTTCGGCTGGGACATCGACGCCAACAGCCAGCTGTATTCGATCCTGACCGCCGGCCGCAAGGAAGCGAGCGCCTACGAAAACTACCGCCTGCCGAACCGCGTGCCTCGCCTGTACCCGCAAGGCTTCTCGCCGAAAGAGGAAATCAAGCAGGATGACGTGGCGCTGACGATCGGCGTCAAGGGCAAGATCGCCGACTGGAACACCGACATCAGCACCACCTATGGCCGCGACAAGTCGCGCATCGGCGTGGCCGATTCGGTCAATGCCTCGCTGTACGCGGACACCGGCGCCTCGCCGACCGAGTTCTCCGCTGGCGCCTTCGTCGCCACCCAGACCACCACCACGCTCGAAGCGAGCCGCGAGATCAATGTGGGCTGGAGCAAGCCGCTGACATTTGCCACCGGCCTCGAATACCGCGTTGACCAGTACGAAATCCAGGCGGGTGATCCGGCCTCGCGTTACAAGGAAGGTTCGCAGTCGTATCCGGGCTTCTCGCTGACCGACGCGGGCAAGCACCGCCGCACCAACAAGGCGGCCTACATCAACTTCGCCGGTAACCCGATCCAGGACCTGACGGTCGACCTGGCCGGCCGCTACGAGCACTTCAGCGACTTCGGCAGCGCCCGCGTGGGCAAGCTGACGTCGCGCTACGAGATGACGCCGACGGCAGCCGTGCGCGGCACGATCAGTAACGGCTTCCGCGCGCCGACCCTGGCCGAATCGTACTACTCGGCCACCAACGTCGGCCCGACCAGCGCCTTCGTGCAGTTGGCGCCCAATTCGCCGGGCGCCCGCCTGGTGGGCGTGAACGGCCTGAAGCCGGAAAAATCGAACAACCTCAGTTTCGGCCTGGTGTTCAACCCTGCCAGCAACCTCAATGTGACGGTGGACGTGTACCAGATCAAGATCCGCGACCGCATCGTCGGCTCCGGCGCCTTGTACGGTTCGGGCGGCGCGGTCAACTCGCCGGCCGTGGTGGCGGCGATCCTGGCCAACGGCAATGTCCTCGACAGCACCGTGAGCCAGACCGGTATCAACATCTTCTCAAACGCCGTCAATACCCGCAGCCGGGGCATGGAGTTCGTGGCCACCCTCAACGAAAGCTACGGCACCTACGGCCGCGTGGACTGGTCGATCGCCGCCAACTACAACAAGGTGGAAGTGACTCAGATTAACCAGGCGCCCACCCAGCTGATGCCGCAGACGCTGCTCGACAAGACCGCCATTTCCAACCTGGAGACGGCCTCGCCGAAAATGCGCGTGAACCTGGGCGCGCTGTGGAAGATCGGTAACTGGACAGTCAACCTGCGCGAAGCGATCTACGGCAAGTCGAACAACTACGACAGTGAAGACGGCGCCGTATATCACAAGAACGAGATCAAGATGCGCGCCATCACCGATCTGGAAGTAGGCTACAAGATCGACAATGCGTGGTCGGTGGCGATCGGTGCGAACAACCTGTTCAACGTCTACCCGAACGGCATCAACCCGGCGCTGCTGGCCGACCAGCGTGCGGCGCTCGACAACGCCGCTGTCACGGTGCTGCCATCGTTCTCGCCGTTCGGTATCAATGGCGGCTACTACTATGTGCGCGCCAACTACAAGTTCTAGTTTTTCCGGTCGTTTATCCTTGGAGTAGTTCGTTGGCCGCCCGCTTGCCCGGGGCGGCCTTTTTTTCGTGTAGCATGGCCGCTTCCCATCCGGAGCATGTCCCCATGAGCACCATTGCCACCACCTTGCTGGCCGCCGCCATCGTCACCACCCCGATGTCGCTCGATAACTACCTGGCCTTGAGCGGCCCGGCGCCCACCGCGCATGTCGCCTATGGCGCCGCGCCCTCCCAGTTTGCCGAACTGTTTGCACCGGCCGGACCGGGACCGCACCCGGTGGCGGCCATCGTCCACGGCGGTTGCTGGACCAAACAGTTCGGCGGCATCACCCAGATGCGCAACATGGCCGGCGCGCTGGCCGCGCAGGGCATCGCGGTGTGGAATATCGAATACCGCCGTTACGACGAGGAAGGCGGCGGCTATCCCGGCATGTACCAGGACGTGGCCACCGCCATGGACCGCCTGCGCACCCTGGCGCCGCAGTACCAGCTGGACCTGGCGCGCGTGGTGCTGGTCGGGCATTCGGCTGGCGGCCACCTGGCGCAGTGGGCCGGCTCGCGCGCGCGGCTGCCGAAATCGAGCCCGGTGTACGTGGCCGATCCGTTCCTGGTGCCGGTGGTGATCAGCCTGGGCGGCCTGGCCGACCTGCGCAACGAGGCCACGCTGATCCAGACCAGCTGCGACCGCAGCACCGCGCAACTAGCCGGCCTGCCGAGCGCCGAGCGGCCCGACGTGTATGTGGACACTTCGCCGGCCGAACTGCTGCCTGCCGGCGTGCGCACGGTGTTGATCCACGGTGAGCTGGACACCATCGCGCCGCTGCGCGCGGGCGAGGATTATGCGCGGCGCGCGCGTGCTGCCGGCGACCAGGCAGAGGTGATCCTGCTGCCGGGGGCCAGTCACTACGACGAAGTCTCAAGCACCTCGAACGCGTGGCACATCGTCGGCGCCGAGATCCGCAAGGCGCTAGCCATGCCCTCGCAATAACCGGCACGGTGCGGCGCGGTCAGATTGCGCAAGGTGGTTCGATACTACCGTTCGCACTGGTCAGCGCAGCGTCCAACCCGGTTAACGGGTGGCGGGGTATTTCACTGCATTGAGCGCGATCTTTTCCAGCGCCGCCGCGTGCAAGTCCACGCCCGTCTTGTCAGCCAGCTGCACCAGGTAGAGCAGCACATCGGCCAGCTCGTGGCGAATGCCCAGGCGCGCGGCGTCATCGAGTTCGGCGTCCGCGCCGGTGGGCAACCACTGGAAATGCTCGACCAGCTCGGCCACCTCGACCGACAAGGCCATGGCCAGGTTCTTCGGCGTGTGGAACGGCGCCCAGTCGCGCTCTTGCGCGAACTGGCGGGTGAGGGCGCGCAGGTGCGCGAGGCTGTCGGGAAGAGTGTTCATGGCCGTCATGGTAGCACTGCGGCAGGGCGTTAAAACGCGTTTCACTCCCCGAATTCCACCGTTCGTCGCATTGACCGCGCCGGCGGCCAGCGTTCTGGCTACAGTGGCAACATCACCACTGACCAGGATCTCTATCATGCGCCGTCTCGCCTTTTCTTCTTCCGCCCTCGTCCTCGCCCTGATCGCCGGCTGCGCCGTGATCGTTGTGCCGGAAGACGGTAATGCCCAGATCAAGTCCGCCTTCAGCAGCAATGCGGTGCAGGGTAATGGCCAGGTGGTGACCGAGCAGCGCGCGGTCAGCGCCAGTGTCGATGGCATCGATATCAACGGCTCGATGCTGGTGACGGTGCGGGTGGGGCAGGCGCCGTCGTTAACGGTGGAGGGCGACAGCAACCTGCTGCCGTTGCTGCGCACCGATGCCAGCGGCGGCACCCTGCGGGTGTGGACCGAGGGCGGCGTGCGCACGTCCAATCCGCTGCGCGTGACGCTCACCGTGCCGCAGCTGCGCCAGGCCGAGGCCAATGGCTCCGGGCGCCTGCAGGTGACGGGCTTGAACGGCGGCGACTTCGACCTGCGCCTGAACGGTTCGCGCGAGGTGGAGATCGCGGGCCGGGTGGGACGCTTCGACGTGCGCCTCAATGGCTCGGGCAGCATGAACGCCACGGCGCTCGACAGCGCCACCACCGACGCCACCCTGAACGGCTCCGGGCGGCTGCAACTGGGCCGCTTGCAAGGCCAGTCGCTGGGCCTCGAATTGCGCGGCTCCGGCCGCGCCACCGCCAGCGGCAGCGTCGAGCGGCTGCGGGTGCGCCTGAGCGGTTCGGGTAATGCCGACCTGGCCGGCCTGTCGAGCCGCGATGCCGATATCTCCACCAACGGTTCGGGCAGCGTGACGGCCAAGGCCAGCGGTGCGCTGGTCGCCGGCAGCAATGGCTCGGGCAGCATCACCGTCTATGGCAATCCGGCGCAGCGCAGCGTCAGCGGCAAGCGCGTTACGGTGGTGCAGTAACAGTGCCATCAACCGCTGCGGTGGCCGGTTGCGCGATCAGCGCGATCAGCGCAGCAAGCGGCATCGGGCGGCCGAACAGATAGCCCGCAAGGCGCCGGCCAGGTCGTCCACCAGGTGGCGATTGGGCAGGCCGGTGAGAACGTCGTCGAATGCCAGCCGGTGGTGTTGGCGGAAGTCAGTCGCCGGCGCTGACGTTGCCGATGCCCGAGACCGACTTGTTGATGGTCTTCGGCTTGCCGTAGTAGGTAAGCGAGCCCATGCCCTTGGCCACCGCGTTGACGGTGTCGGTGGCGTACACGCTGACATCGCCCACGCCGCTGAAGTTGACGTCCACGCGCTCGGCGTGCAGGCCCCTGGTATCGACTTCGCCCACGCCTTTCGCATTCAGGCGCAGGTATTTGACCTTTCCGCTGGCGATGAGCCGGCCCGCGCCCCGGTAGCCCACGTCGAGGCGGTCGCTGGCCACGCCGGTGATGATGGTTTCGCCCGCGCCTTCCACCTTGACCCGGCTCAGCGCGGGCAGGGTGATGGTCACGCGCGCATCGCCCTTGTTGTTCCTGGGCTGCTTGCCGTTGACGGTGATCTGCAGCTCGTTGTCCACCACGCGGGTTTCCAGCGCGGCCACGAACGCATCGTCGCCCGAGATTTTGACCGACTGCGTCTTGCCCGCTTCGACCGTCATGGCAAACGCGCCCTTGGCATCGACTGCGATGAACGGCGCTACCGTGCGTAGCGATTCGGCGGCGCTGGCCGGCCAGGGCAGGGTGACGGCAAACAAGGTGGCAAATATGGGGACGAGCGGGACGCGGCGCATGGGTTCCTCGATCAGATTGCATTTTTTAACATCATCGATTTTACCGGCGCGCCGCACCGGCGGCGACAAATCGCTGTAAATTGATCATCGTGTTGCAGTGTGGATACGAAAATAGGCAAGCAACCCTGGCAAAAGCCAGGGAAATTACCGATTTACTTTACTAATGAAATACCTAATAATGGGCTGACAAAGTTCGTAAAACCATCGTCAACCCGAGGTAGCCATGTCAGCCATTCCTTCCAGTCTCCCCATTCCGCCGGCGCCTGCCGTGCCATCGCGCGCCGGCACCGTGTTCCGCGTTGTCAGCGGCAATTTCATGGAGATGTTCGACTTTTTCCTGTTCGGCTTTTATGCCAATGCCATTGCCGCCGCCTTCTTCCCGGCCGGCGACGAAGTGGCGTCGCTGATGATGACCTTCATGACCTTCGGCGCCGGCTTTTTGATGCGGCCCCTGGGCGCCATCATCCTCGGCGCCTATGTCGATCGCGTGGGCCGCCGCAAGGGCCTGATCGTCACGCTGGCGCTGATGGCAGCCGGCACGCTGCTGATCGCCTGCGTGCCCGGCTACGCCACCATCGGCTATGCCGCGCCGCTGCTGGTGCTCACCGGCCGCCTGTTGCAGGGCTTCTCGGCCGGCGTGGAACTCGGCGGCGTGTCGGTGTACCTGGCGGAGATGGCAACCCCGGGACGCAAGGGCTTTTATGTGAGCTGGCAGTCGGCCAGCCAGCAGGTGGCGATCGTGGTCGCCGCCGCGCTGGGCTTCGGCCTCAATCAACTGCTGGCGCCCACCCAGGTCGCCGAATGGGGCTGGCGTTTGCCGTTCTTTGTCGGCTGCATGATCGTGCCGGTGCTGTTCATGATCCGCCGCTCGCTGCAGGAAACCGAGGAATTCAAGAACCGCAAGCACCGCCCCGAGCTGCGCGAGATCTTCCGCTCGATGGTGGCCAACTGGGGCCTGATCGTCTCGGGCATGATGCTGGTGTCGATGACCACCGTGTCGTTCTACCTGATCACCGTGTACACGCCCACGTTCGGTAAATCGGTGCTGCACCTGAGTACAAGCGCGGCGCTGCTGGTCACGCTGTGCGTGGGCGTATCGAACTTTATCTGGCTGCCAGTGATGGGCGCGCTGTCCGACCGTGTGGGCCGTCGTCCGCTGCTGGTCGGCTGCACCGTGCTGGCCATCCTCACCGCCTGGCCGGCGTTGCACTGGCTGGTGCAGGCGCCCAGCTTTACGCGCATGCTGGAAGTGGAGCTGTGGCTGTCGTTCCTGTACGCCAGCTACAACGGCGCCATGGTGGTGGCGCTCACCGAGGTCATGCCCGTGGAGGTACGCACCGTGGGCTTTTCGCTGGCCTACAGCCTGGCCACCGCGATCTTCGGCGGCTTTACGCCGGCGGTAGCCACCGGTCTGATCGAGGCGACCGGCGACAAGAGTGCGCCGGGCTGGTGGCTCACCTTTGCCGCCGTGTGCGGCCTGCTGGCGACGCTGATGCTGTACCGTCGCCGCGCGTCAGGTTCGCAGCCGCAAAGCTAGCCGTTCCAGGTCGATCTCCTCGATCAGCAGGTGGCCGCCGTTGGCCTTGATCAGGCGCGGCGCCAGCGCCTGGGCGCCGGCGCCCATGGGCGAGGCGGTCAGCGCATCGCTGGAAAACTGCTGCACCGAGTGCAGGTCGTCCACCACCAGGCCGATAGTGCCCGCGCCGAATTTGACCAGCATCACCTGGCTGTTGTCGGTGATGACGGCGGCGCGGCCAGTAGCCAGCAGCGCCAGGTCGAACACCCACACGAACTGCTTGCTGCCGCCGCCCGGCGCCACGTCGAGCATGCCCACCCGCGCCCGGTGGTTGCCGGGCGCCCGCTGCACGCGCGCAAACGGCACCGCTTCCTGGACCGTCCGCGCCGGGAGCGCCATCAGCGCGCCGCCGGCGTGGAAGATGGCGTAGTCAGTCCCGGTCCCGGTACCTGCTCCTTCTGCGCCTTCCATTTGTTCCACCTGCACCGCCTGCGCGCCCAGCGCCGCCAGTTCGCGCGCATCGCGCACCGGCCCGAACGACTCGAGCAGCAGCGCCAGCACCGGCTGCTCCACGCCCGCGCCGGTACGGAATTCCCGGTAGCCAGCTGCGCGCGAGCAGGCCGCGATCACGTACTGGCCGTCGTGCTCCATCATCAGCGCGCCGCTGCTGCGGCCATTGCGGTCGGCCGCCGCCAGCAGCGCAGCCAGTTGCGTGGCCGGCAGCGCCAGCGTGGCGCCCGGAGGGTGGGCGGCGTCGGTGCTGGCCAGTACCTGCCGCTCCGGCGTGATGAAGTACGCGTGCATATTGCGCCGTCCCGCCACACCGCTGTGCAGCATATTGGCCAGCTCCGGTCCCGCATCGAACACCACGCCGATGCCGCCCACCACGTTGGCCGCCTGCTCCGGGTGGCGGATGGCGGCGTGATAGATGAAGGTGGGCGCGCCATCGTACAACGCCGACGGCGCGAACCGTTGCACGTGGTGATCGAGTTCGCTGCGCAGCGCGCAGACGCGGCCCAGGGTGTCGGCATCGACGTGGGTGCACGGCAGCGGCCCGGCGCCGGTGGCCGCGACGATGCGGCCCTGGCGGTCGTACACGAACAGCCGTGCATACACCGTGTACAGGCGGTTGATGTGGAGCAGCACCGTTTTGATGGCGTCGTCGTCGCCGCCCTCGGTCAGGCCGCGCCGCAACTGGGCGGTGAGCGCCCACCAGCGGCAGTCGTTGGCGCGCTCGTACAGGTTGCGGTCCAGCATATCGACCAGCAGTTGCGAGGTCAGTTCGGCCTGGCTGATGCTGGCCGCCAGCACGGTCTGGTACAGGTCGCGGATCGAGCGCGAGAACAGCGCATCGCTGCGCGCGCCGGTGCCGCTGATCTGGTCGAGGATGGTGTTGAGGCGGCTGTTGTTACCACCACTGCCGTTGCCTTCGGTGTGGCTGGTCACCTTGCCGTTCCAGACGATGCGGCCGATGGTGCGGGTGGTGCGCGTGACGGCGGTCATCAGCTCGTGCAGCGGCGGGCTGAAAGCTTGCGCATGCGACAGCAGTCCCTGCACCAGTTGCGCATCGGCGCCTTCGATCACGTCGGCGCCGCTGTCGCGGAAGGCCAGGTCCAGCGGCACCATCAATTGCGCCTTCCAGCCGGTGGGGCCGGGGTAGCCCTGGTAGTCGTTGCAGCCGAAGGTTTGCACCAGGTATTCGCGGCCGCCGAACAGCAATGGCCGGGCCGCGCCGCCGGCGCCTTGCGTGTTGACCGGCACCCGCACGCCGGCCGGTATCCACAGCGGATCGGCGCTGCTGACCACGCGGTTGTCGGCGTCGAGCAGCAGCATGTTGGCGCGGTGCGACGGATCGCGGTAGGCGCTGAAGATGGCGTCCATCTCCTGCTCGAAATTGAAGCACAGGCACAGCACGCCGACCACCGCGCCGCTGCGCGGATCGCGCATGCGGTGCGAGTACACCAGCGCGCGCGATTTGGCCGGCCGCAGGTCGGTGGCGCGGAAGGTTTCCACGTAGCCGTCGGCGGCCAGGGTGGCGGCCAGCAGCGGATCGAGGCTGCGCGCCACCGGCGTGGTCATGTCGGCCTGCACCAGCACCCGACCGCCGGTATCGAGCAGCAGGATTTCATCGTACACCGTGTACTTGTCGCGGTAGGCGGCCAGGCGCCGGCGCGCGGCGTCGAGGCTGGCGCGATGGTGGTCATGACCGCTGTCGTCGGCAACGTCCGCGACAAAGGTGCACAGGTCGGCGTCGGTGGCCAGGAAGCCGACATCGGCGGTGCGCTCGAACAGGTTGCGCACCAGGATGTCGATGGCGTACCGGGCCTGTGTGCCGAGGTTGGCCAGCACCTGGTTGACCTTCTCTTGCACCAGGTTGGCGATCAATGCCTGTTCCAGGTGCGCGAAACCGGTGCGCGTGGCCACCATGGCGGGCAGCAGCAGGCGCGCCTCGGCCGGGCAGTTCATCTTGGCAGACGACTCGATAAGTTGCCACATCTGATTGAGTTCGCGCAGCGACAGCTCGCAGCGCGCAACGTCCGGCATGTAGGGTAAAAACATGTCCGAACGCGGTAAAGGATTTGCGTTCATTACTTTTGGTCGATCACAAAAAGTATGTCCTATGCAATTTTCGTGCCAGTGAGGCAATTTCAAGTGCAAAAAAACGCCACCCGGTGCTGGTTGCACGGGGTGGCGTCTCGGACCTCATCAGGAAGTGCGCTTACTTGGCGCTCAGGCAGGCTTTCATGAACACCTTGCGTTCGTCGCCTTTTTTGCCGACGGCGTCGTTATTGCACTTTTTCATTTTGTTCTGCTGGCTGAGCGGGATTTCCGGTTCGACCGCGACGACCGGCGCCGGCTTGGCACTCAGGCACTGTTTCATGAAAGCCTTGCGCTCATCGCCTTTCTTGCCCGTGGCTTCGGCGTTACAGGTTTTCATCTTGTTTTGCTGGGCGGTAGGCTCGGCAGCAGACGCCGCACCGCCAAACGCCAGCAGCATGCCGGCAACGAACAGCTTTTTCATGGGTGACCTCGCTCAAAAAGGGAAGCAACGGGAAGGTGCAGCCAGATCACTATACGCCGGTTGTTTATGCGTGGCAAAACATTATGCGTGTCTAGACAACGCTCAGCGGGATGAGTATTTCTGGTGCTGTGCGCGTGGTAACTTGCGGTTGCGCTGATATCCACACACGGGAGACGTAAATTGATGAAGAAATGCATGCTGGCCGTACTGATGGCCCTGGGCAGTGCCGCCGCGCAGGCGGGCAACCCGCTGGTGACCGACAAGTTCACGGCCGATCCGGCCACGCTGGTCGATAACGGCCGCGTGTACCTGTACGCGGGCCGCGACGAAGCGCTGCCGCCGCCCGAGGGCACCAAGTACGTGATGAACGAGTGGCTCGTGTATTCCACCTGCGACATGCAGAACTGGACCGCGCACGGCACCGCGCTGCGCTACGACGTGTTCGCATGGGCGAGCGGTTCGGCCTGGGCCAGCGACATCATCAAGCGTGACGGCAAGTACTGGTTCTTTGCCACCGTGACCGAGCGCAGCGCCAAGGCCAAGGCGATCGGCGTGGCCGTGGCCGACAGCCCGCTGGGACCGTTCCGCGATGCCATCGGCAAGCCGTTGATTACCAACAGCATGACCTTGCAGACCGATATCGGCTGGGACGACATCGATCCCGGCGTGTTCATCGACGACGATGGCCAGGCGTGGATGTTCTGGGGTAACCAGGTGCTGAAATACGCGAAAATCAAGCGCAATATGATCGAACTCGACAGCCAGATTTACACTGATGGCCTGCCGCAGTTTACCGAGGCGCCGTATGTCCACAAGCGCAACGGCATCTACTATTTGTCGTACTCGCGCGATTGGCCCGAGTACACCGTGTATTCCACCAGCGACAAGATCACCGGGCCGTGGCGCTATCGCGGCAAGATCATGGACAAGAATCTCAAGACCGGCACCGTGCACCACGCGTTCGTGGAATTCAACGGCAAGTCCTACATCGTCTATCACAACGCCGAATTGCCGGGCGGCGGCGAGTACCGCCGCTCGGTTGCGGTTGAAGAATTTACGTATAACGCCGACGGCACGATTCCGTTCATTCCGCAAACCACCGCCGGCCCCGCCGCCAATCCGACGGCGGCGTGCAAGCCGGCCAAGCAAGGCTGATCAGGCCAGCAGCTTGAGCAGCGCCTCGGCGGCTGCTTCCGACGAAGCCGGATTCTGGCCGGTGATCAACAGGCCATCGGTGATCGCATACGGCTGCCAGTCGCCGAGCTTGGAGTACTCGCCACCGTTTTGCTTGAGCATGTCTTCCACCAGGAACGGCACGATATGGGTCAGGCCCACCGCTTCTTCCTCGGTGTTGGTAAAGCCGGTGACTTTCTTGCCCTTGACCAGCGGCGAGCCGTCCGGGGCCTTCACGTGGCGCAGCACGCCCGGTGCGTGGCACACGGTAGCAACCGGTTTGCCGGCGGCGATCATGGCTTCGATCAGCGCGATCGAATCGCGGCTTTCGGCCAGGTCCCACAGCGGGCCGTGACCGCCCGGGTAGAACACGGCATCGAAATCTTCCGCTTTCACGTCAGCCAGTTTGCCGGTATTGGCGAGTACGGCTTGCGCCTCCGGGTCGGCCTTGAAGCGCTTGGTCGCTTCCGTTTGCGCATCGGGTTCGTCGCTTTTCGGGTCGAGCGGCGGCTGGCCGCCGGCTGGCGACACCACCGTCAGCTTGGCGCCGGCGTTTTTCAGCGTGTAATAAGGTGCGGCGAATTCTTCCAGCCAGAAACCGGTTTTTTTGCCGGTGTCGCCCAGTTGGTCGTGCGAGGTCAGTACCATCAGAATGTTCATTGTGTGTCCTTGGTCGTGAATGGGTTGGTGGGTTGGTTCAGAGTGCTGCTTGCAAAATCTGGCGGCTGCGCGCCAGGTCGATATCGCGGTGCTCGCCCAGCGCGGTCATGCCGTGCGCTTGTAACTGTTTCAGAACGGCTTCCACGGCGTCGTCGCCCAGCTGGTAGGCGGACAGGCGGGTAGGAATGCCCAGGCCCTCGAAGAAGGCGCGGGTGCGGGCGATGGCGGCGTCGATGCGCTGGTCGTCGGTGCCTTCGTTGATGCCCCACACGCGTTCGCCAAACTGTAGCAGCTTGCCGCGTTTTTGCTCGCGCTGTACATCGAGCAGGGCGGGCAGTACCAGGGCCAGGGTGCGGGCGTGGTCGATGTCGTACAAGGCGGTCAGTTCATGGCCGATCATGTGGGTGGCCCAGTCCTGCGGTACGCCGGCGCCGATCAGGCCGTTCAGCGCCAGGGTGGCGGTCCACATCAGGTTGGCGCGGGTTTCGTAATCGTCCGGGGTGGCCACCGCCTGCGGGGCGATTTCCACCAGGGTTTGCAGCAAGCCTTCGGCAAAGCGGTCCTGCACTTTGGCATTGACGGGGTAGGTCAGGTATTGCTCGGTGGTGTGGACAAAGGCATCGACCAGGCCATTGGCGACCTGGCTGGTCGGCAGCGTGAACGTCTTGCGCGGATCGAGGATGGAAAACGCCGGGAACAGCAGCGCATGGCGGAAGGCCAGCTTGGATTGGGTGGCCTTGTGCGTGACCACGCCGCCGTTGTTCATCTCGGAACCGGTGGCCGGCAAGGTCAATACCGAGCCGAAGGGCAGGGCGCGTTGCACGTTGGCGCCGCCTTGCCGGGCGATGTCCCATGGCTCGCCGTCGAACAAGGCGGCGGCGGCCACGAACTTGGTGCCGTCGATGACGGAACCGCCACCGACTGCCAGCAGGAAGTCGATTTTTTCTTCGCGCACCAGGTGGACCGCGCGCATCAGGGTTTCGTAGCTGGGGTTCGGTTCGATGCCGCCGAACTCGCGCACGGTGCGTTCGCCCAGGGCGGTGCGCACTTCGGCCAGGGTGCCGGTTTTTTCGGCACTGGCGCCGCCGAACAGGATCAGCACGCGGGCGTCAACGGGGACCAGGGTGGCGAGCTTGCCGACGGTGTCGGCGCCAAAGACGATCTTGGTCGGGTTATGGAATTCAAAATTTTTCACGGAATAGCTCCTTATTATTAGACTGGTCGTCTAGAATCGGTGTCAAAAAAACGCGGACGACATCATCCGCGCAGGGGATACGATGCTGGCGCCAGGTGCAGCAGGCCCAGCGTGGCGTGCCAGGCCGAATTCAACGCACTCGGCTCGCGCCGCAGCTTGGTGAGCATGGCCGCGCCCAGCCACAGCTGGTACAGCGTTTGCGCCGTCTGCGCTGCGTCTTGCACGACTGGCAGCGAACCGTCCGCCACGCCATGGTCGATGGCGACCGCCAGGCGGGCGATGATGTGGTCGGTGCCATCGCGCAGGGCGACCCGCATCGGCTCGGACATATCCGCCACCTCGCTGCCGAGCTTGACTACCAGGCAGCGGCAATTGCAGCTGTCGGCACTCTCGGTGGCGTCGCTGAACCAGCTGTCCCAGTAGGCCATCAGGCACTGCGCCGCCGGTTTGCCGATTTGCCCCAGCAGGCCGTCCATGTGCACCAGGTACTGCGCCACGTAATCGGCCAGCAGCGCCTCGCCAAATAATTCCTTCGACTTGAAGTAATGGTAGAAGGAGCCCTTGGGCACAGCCGCCGCCGTCAGGATCTCGTTCAGGCCCACGCCGGCAAAACCCTTGCGGGTAATGATGGCCTTGCCCTGGTCAAGGATGTGCTGGCGGATGTCAGTGTATTCGGCTTTCATGAAACGTAGTCTAGCACAATTAGACCAGTCGTCTAGTATTTTCTTTGGCGCACTTCAGCGGAAGATTTCGCCAGCGCGTTCCGGCTGGTAGGGAATATCGACAATGCGCAGGCTGGTGGTCTGGCCGTCGGCCAGGGGCCAGTCGATGCGATCGCCCACGGACAGGCCCAGCAGCGCGGTGCCGATCGGGGTCAGGATCGAGATGCCGTCGTCGAGTTCGGCCATGTCTTTCGGGTACGCCAGGGTCAGGCACAGTTGCTGCGGTGGCTGTTCGATGTCGAACCGCACCTGCGAGCGCATGGTGACCACGTTCGGTGGCATCTGCTCCGGTTCCACGACCCTGGCGCGCCCCAGTTCCGCCAGCAGGCGGGCGTTGGCATTGGCGGTGGCGACGGGCAGGGCGTCGAACAACGCTTCCAGGCGTTCGATGTCGAGCGACGAGACGGTAATCTGAGGATGCATGATGGCTCCAGTTTATTAAGGGACGTGCGTGGGTGATCCGGTGGACCTGTGTCCACGGGCGGTCTTGCGGTCGAGCGGGGGCGGTGAGGTGGCTCGGCAGGCAGGTGAACCGGAAGGTTCTTGCTTACCGAGCGACGAAAAGGCGGGCGAGGTCCCTGGCCGGCACGGCAAAGCGTGCGGCCGCAGGCAACGCACTCCGGGAGGGAGACGTGCGGTTGCAGTGGACAGGGAGGCGCCGGGTGTTCATGGGAAGAGTATATACCGTTTCCCGCCCCGGATGAACCGGGACGGGATTTGCCGCAAACCTTAGTTGGCTGCGGCGCTGGCAGGTGCAGCCGCCGGTGCGTTTTTCACGTACTTGTCGAACCAGCGCAGCATTTCATACACCAGCTGTTCGTTCGACTCGCGCGCCGCGTACCAGTGCGGCTCGTGCGGCAGCATCACCAGGCGGGTGACGCCGCCGTTGCCGCGGATCGCCTCGTACAGCTTGGTCGATTGCAGCGGGGTGGTACCCGGGTTGGCGTCGTCGCCGCCGTGCACGATCAACAGTGGCGTTTTGAGCTTGTCGGCGTAGAAGAAGGTCGAGACCTTGGTGTACACGTCCGGCGCTTCCCATACCGAGCGGCGCTCGTTCTGGAAACCGAATGGCGTGAGCGACTTGTTGTACGAGCCGCTGGTGGCCGCGCCGGCGCGGAACAGGTCCGAGTGCGCCAGCAGGTTGGCCGTCATCAGCGCGCCGTGGCTATGGCCGGTCACGCCCACGCGGGCCGGATCGGTCACGCCCAGGCGCACCGCTTCGTCCACCGCCGCCTTGGCGTTGGCTACCAGCTGCTCGGTGTACGTGTCGTACGCCTTGCGCGGGTCGCCCACGATCGGGAAGGCGGCGCTGTCGATGATGGCGTAGCCCGACAGCAGCAGCAGGCGGTACTGGCGCAGGCGGGTGAACGTCGCTTGCGAACCGGTGGTCTGGCCGGCCTGCGAGGCGTCCGCGTAGTCGAGCGGATAGGCGTTGAGAATGGTCGGCAGGCGCGTGCCTTCCTTGTAGCCGGGCGGCGTGTACAGCGTGAACGACAGATCGACGCCATCGGCGCGCTTGTACTTCACCAGGCGCTTCTGGATCTCGCGCACTTGCGGCGCGGTGTCTTTCAGGTGCGTGAGCGGTGCGCTCGACGAATCGAACGCCGCTTCGCCCTTGACCGCGCCGGCCGCCGGTGCGCCCACGGTGCGCAGCAGCGCGTTCGGGGTGTCGGTGGTGGACTGGTACCAGGTCAGCAGGCGACGGGTGTCGTTGCCGGCAAAGCCGATGAACTGTTCATACGAGGTTTTACCGCTGCGGAACAGGCGCTCCGACTGCTGCGTGCCCAGGCTGAATTTGTCGAGGAACGGACGGTCGCCATCGGGCGACGAGCCCATGCCCGACAGGTAGATGGTGTCGCCGTCCTGGCGGATGACCCACGAACCGTTGGCCAGCTGGCGGCGCACCGGGTTGCCCGGATTCGCATATTTTTCGTCGGCCGACATATCCCACACCAGGCGGCGCGAGTTTTTCGCGTCATCGACATTGAGCTGCCAGGTGCGGCGCCATTTGCGGTTGACGTCGTAGTCGCTCAGCAGCGCGGTGCCGGCGTTTTCGCTCCAGGACAGGCCGGCGTAACGCTGCTCGGTGCGGGTGATTTCCACCGGCGCGCCGGTGAACGGGGCCTTCAGCATGACCAGCTTGTCGCGCTCGGCCGCTTTCACTTTCGGATCGCCGCCATCGAGCGCCTCGGCCCACACCAGCGTGGCCGCGTCGGTCGGACGCCAGGTGAAGTTGCGCGGGCCGGTCGGCACGCCGCGATTCGGCACGCGGTCGGCCAGCGGCAGCGCGGCGATTTCACGCACGACCGGGTTGGCGCCTGGTTTTACGCCACGCAGGTCCCACAGGTCGATCTGCTTGGGGAAGCGGTCGAAGGTGGTCACGTACGAGTACGGCGGACGGATTTCGGTGACCACCACGTGGCGGCTGTCCGGCGCCACGCTCAGCTCTTCGTACAGGCCCGGTTTGCCCACATTGGTGATCTTGCCGGTGGCGGCATCGACCAGCGCCAGTTGGGAGGTGCCGTAGTAGTTGAACAGCGATTCGTCGTAGCGGTTGCGCAGCGTGTCGCGGTTTTCATAGGTGCTGCTCTGGCCGGTGCCGCCGATCGATTCCTGGATGCCGGGGCCGGCCGAGCCGGGAGCTTCCACCGGCGGGGCCTTGTTGCCGGTGACCAGTTTGACCAGCAGGGTTTTCTGGTCGGGCATCCATTGCACCTGGTCGCCGAACATCTGGTTCAGGCGTACGCCAGGCAGGCGGCGCACGGCGCCGGTTTTGGCGTCGCCCACCCACAGCTCGACCGCTGCGGTGGTGATGTTTTCAAACGCAAAGCGCTGGCCGTCGGCGCTCCAGACCGGGCGGCGCGGGCAGGCGTCGGCCGGCAGCTTGACGGCGGTTTGCTTGCCGTCGGCAACCTGCACCAGGTCGATCGCGCTCACGCACGGTGGAATCCCGTAGCCGCCCGGGGTATCGTGCTGGCTGTGGTTGCCCGGTTCGATACGCACGCCGGCCAGGCGCAGGAACGGCGTGGCCACCTTGGCGATCGACGGGAAGTCCTGCATGGTGACGAGCATCAGCTTGTCGCGGGTGGGGCTCAGCGATGGCACCGGCGGTGGCGGCGCGCGCATGACGTCGAGGATTTCCTTCGGCGGCTGGTTGTAAGCCGACGCGGTGGCAGCGCTGGCTGGCGTGGCGGTGGTGGGCGCTGCCAGCGCGCCCGAGGTCATGCCGACTGCGAGCGTGGTGCTCACGAGGCCGCGCAACAAGTATTTACCCTGCATGGTGTTTCTCCATTTTTTATCGAACTTATTTAACGAACTGAATCGTCGAACTGCCTCGATGCGCCGACAGGATCGCCGCCCGCGCATGTGCAGCGGAACATTAGGCCATGAAAATATTTCATCGGCAATATCAAATCTCCGTGAGAAATCTTTTGCTACAAATCTCCCCTTCGAGGTAGCACCCCAGCAACGTTTTATCGCCCTACATCTGCCGGGTGACTAAAAGTGTGCAAGCTTGTGATTATTTGGCGGTGTAATGATCACCGTCGGCACAGCAGCCCTATACTCGCTTTAATACTAATATTTCAGCGAGACACGTTCCATGACGACCTTCATTACGTCGCGCCGGCAGTTCATGCAGTCGGCTGCCAGTGCCGCCGTGTTGACCACCTTGCCATCGCTGGTGCTGGCCGCCACCGCCAACGATGGCAGCAAGCCGCGGCCGGTGGCCGACACCGTGCTGCGCTGGCTGGACGGCGCGGCGCCGGCCCGGTTCGACGGCGCCACGCTGGGCGTGCCGTGGCCGCGCGGCGCGCTGCGCGCACCCGCCAAGGGGGTGTTGCAACTGCGCCTGGCGGGCGCCGGCGCACCGACCGTGCAATCGTGGCCGCTGGCGTACTGGCCCGATGGTTCGTTGAAATGGACCGCGCACGCGGTGGCGGCCAGTGCGCAAAGTGCCGGCGGCTCCGCTACCGCGAGTGTGGGTGCTGGTACTGCGGCGGCCGGCGTTCCGGCGGCCGGCAGTGCTGCCGAGGCCTGGCGCCTGGAGGCCGGCGCACCGGCAGCGGTTGCCGGCGCGGTAGCGGTCAGGCAGACCACCGCCCTGATCACCGTCACCGTCGGCCCCACCGTGTGGACCGTGCCGACCAGTGGCGAACACCTGATCGCCTCCGCCACCCGGGCCGGACGCACTATCGTGCAGGACGTGAAACTGCTGGCGCTGCGCCAGGACGGGCCGGAATCCGACGAAACCGGAACGGTAACCCGCCAGCGTTATACCAGCCGCGTGGAGCAGGTGACGGTCGAGCAGACCGGCCCCGTGCGCGCCACGCTCAAGCTCGACGGCAAACACAGTGGCAACGGGCGCGACTGGCTGCCATTCTCGGTCCGCCTGTATTTTTATGCCGGCGCCGAGAACGTGCGCATCGTCCACACCTTCATCTTCGACGGCAACGCCAAGCAGGATTTCATCGCCGGCCTGGCTGTCACCGCCAGGGTGCCGATGACGGACCCGGCCTACGACCGCCACATCCGCTACGCCGGTGAGGGCATTGGCGTGTGGGGCGAGGCCGTGCGGCCCGTCACCGGCCTGCGCCGCGATCCCGGCGATGCGTTCCGCGCCGCGCAGGTGGCCGGCCAGGCATTGCCGCCGCTGGCCGGCATGGCCAAGCCGGTGCAGGACGGCATGCAGTGGATCCCGCAGTGGAACGACTTTTCGCTCACGCAGCTCAGCGCCGACGGTTTTATCCTGCGCAAGCGGACGGCTGCCGGCCAGGCCTGGATCGATGTCAATGGCGGCACGTGCAGCAAGGGCCTGGCCTACGTGGGCGGCGCTTCTGGCGGCGTGGCGCTGGGCCTGCGCGACTTCTGGCAGCGCGCCACCACCCGCCTCGATGTACGCAACGCTGCCGGCGACATGGCCGACATCACCGCCTGGCTGTACTCGCCGTCGGCGCCAGCGCTCGACATGCGGCCGTACCGCGCCGTCAACGGCATGGACACGCACGACAAGCAGATCGCCGGCCTGAACATCATCTACGAGGATTACGAAGAAGGCTGGGACTCGGCCACCGGCGTGGCCCGCACCAGCGAGCTGCAACTGTGGGCCTTGAGCGCCACGCCATCGCACGATGCGTTTTCGCACATGGCCGAGCAGGTGGCCAATCCGGCGCGCCTGGTGCTGGCGCCCGAGCGCATCCACCAGTGCGCCGTGTTCGGCGACTGGGACGTGGTCGATACCGGCACGCCGGGCCGGCGCCTGCTTGAAGAAAAACTGTCCGCGCAGCTGGACCAGTACCTGCGCGAAGTGGAGCAGCACCGCTGGTACGGCTTCTGGAATTACGGCGACGTGATGCACGCCTACGACAACGACCGCCACATGTGGCGCTACGATATCGGCGGCTACGCCTGGGACAACTCGGAACTGTCCACCGACCTGTGGCTGTGGTACAGCTACCTGCGCACCGGCCGCGCCGACCTGTTCCGCATGGCCGAGGCGATGACGCGCCACACCGGCGAGGTCGATGTCTATCACCTGGGGCCCTTCAAGGGTTTCGGCACGCGCCACGGCGTGCAGCACTGGTCCGATTCGTCGAAGCAGCCGCGGGTGTCGAATGCCGCCTATCGCCGCATCTATTATTTCCTCACCGCCGACGAACGCGCCGGTGACCTGATGCGCGAACTGCTCGATTCCGACGCCGACCTGCACAAGGTCGATATCTCGCGCAAGCTGGCGCCCAATGCCGCCCGCGCCGCACCTGACGGCATGATCAATGCGTCGTTCGGCACCGTGTGGGGTTCGCTGATCGCGGCCTGGCTGGCCGAGTGGGAGCGCACCGGCGACACGCGCTGGCGCGACAAGATCGTCAACGGCATGCAGACCATCGGCGGCATCAAACGCGGCTGGTTCGCCTCGGCCGCGCCGTACGACCCGAAGACCGGCAAGTTCGGCGGCGCCGGCGACTACTTCCAGTTCTCGAATCTGAACGGCGTGTTCGGCGTGGTGGAAATGAATTCGGAACTGCTGGCGCTGGTGGACGTGCCGGCCTACCGCAAGACCTGGCTCGCTTACTGCCGCGCCTACAACGCGCCGAAGGAAGACCTGGTGGCGCTGCTGGGCCGCGATCCGGGCGGACGCGGTATGACCAACACCAATTCGCGCATGACCGCCTACGCCGCCTACCACGAACGTGACCGCACGCTGGCGCTGCGCACCTGGCGCGAATTCTTCGGCAACGACTTCGCCAGGAACGCCGCCCGCGACGCGCCGCGCCGCATCGACGGCACCGCCACCCTGCGCCCGCTCAACGAGCAGCCCAACATCAGCACCAACGGCTCGGCGCAATGGGGACTGGCCGCGATCCAGAACATGGCGCTGGTCGGCGACAGCCTCGACGAAGCGGCCCGCGCGGCCGGCCTGTTACGCTAACGATTAACGAGACCTTTTTGACGACCATGAAAAAAATCCTTATCGCCCTGTGCCTGGTACTCCACTTCGGACCGGCCGCTGCTGCTGCGACTGCAACGCCGCCCACCACCCACGCCGACCTGCGCCCGGCCGTGCTGCTGACCGCCTCGCAGTCGCGCGACAGCCAGGATTTATCGGGCCAGTGGACCTATTCGAAAGACCTGTATCGCACCGGTCTGAACGACATCAACGGCTGGGTGGCCAAGTCGCGCATGCAGCGGTACCGCGACATCGACATCGCCGCCCAGGAAGCCAAGGGTGGCGTCGAGTTCTTCGAATTCGACCTCGATCGCAGCGCGCAGATGAACATTCCCGGCGCCTGGAATGCGGCCACGCCCACCTTGCGCTACTACGATGGCCTGGTCTGGTTCCAGCGCAAGTTCAATGCGCGCAAGGAGCAGGGCAAGCGCGCCTTCCTGCGCTTCGAGGCGGTCAACTACCGCGCCTACGTGTACCTGAACGGCAAGGAAATCGGCCGCCACGAAGGCGGCTTCACGCCGTTCGTGCTGGAAGTGACCGACGCCCTGCGCGCCGGCGACAACCGCCTGACCGTCGGTGTCGATTCCACCCACGACGCGCAAACCATTCCCACCCCGATCACCGACTGGGACCTGTACGGCGGCATCACGCGCCCGGTACGCCTGATCACCACGCCCGCCACCTTTATCGACGACGCCACCGTGAGCCTGGGCCAGGACGGCCGCATCACCGGCGCCGTGCAGCTGCAAGGTGCGCAAGCGGCCGGGCAGGTGGTCAAAGTGGCGATCGGCGACCTGGCCACCGCCAGCGCCACCACCGATGCCAACGGCCGCGCCGTGTTCGCGCTGGCCGCACCGGGCAAGCTGCAACGCTGGTCGCCCGACAGTCCGAAGCTGTACGACGTGCGCTTTTCCACCGCGACCGATGCCATCCGCGACCGCATCGGTTTCCGCACCATCGCCGTCAAGGGCAACGAGATTCTGCTCAACGGCAAACCGATCTTCCTGCGCGGTATCTCGCTGCACGAAGAGGAGTTCGGATCGAACCCGGCGCGCAACATGACCGAACAGGCGTCGCGCGCGCTGCTCAACGAGATCAAGCACGGCTTGAATGGCAACTACGTGCGCCTGTCGCACTACCCGCACTCGGAAACCACGCTGCGCCTGGCAGACGAAATCGGCTTGCTGGTCTGGAGCGAAATTCCCGTGTACTGGACCGTTGATTGGGAAAACCCGGCCGTGCTGCACAAGGCCCTGGTGATGCAGGCCGAAACGATTTACCGCGACCGCAACCGCGCCGCTGTCGTGATGTGGAGCGTGGGTAACGAGACCCCGGTGTCGCCGGCGCGCACCGCCTTCCACAGCGCCATGGCAGATAACGTGCGCGCGCTCGATCCAACGCGCCTGGTCAGCGCGGCGCTGCTGGTCGAGCGCCACAAGGTGAACGGCGAAGAAGTGACCGAAATCCAGGACCCGTTGGCCGACAAGCTCGACGTGCTGGCCGTAAACACCTACGCCGGCTGGTACGGCGGCGACACGCTCGATGCGCTGCCCAACCTGAAATGGAAGCTGCCCACCGACCGGCCGCTGATCCTGTCTGAATTCGGCGCCGACGCGCTGGCCGGCTACCGCAACGACGGCATGAAGAAATTCACCGAGGAGTACCAGGCCGAGTACTACCGCCAGACCCTGGCGCTGGCCGAAAAACTGCCAACCCTGCGCGGGTTGTCGCCGTGGATCCTGAAAGACTTCCAGTCGCCACGGCGCGAACACCCGGTGTTCCAGAACGGCTGGAACCGCAAGGGCCTGATGTCGGAAACCGGCGTGCGCAAGCAGGCGTTCGGCGTGCTGGCCGATTACTACAACCGCAAGGCAGGAACCAAATAATTATTTGGACACCATCTGCCGTACCTTGCGCCGCAACTCCTTTTCGCGCCGGTCTTCGGCGATCCAGTCCTCGCGCATAGCGCGGTACAGCGATACCGCCATCATGACGATCACCAGCGAGAAGGGCAGCGCGAACAGGATGGTGGCCGTTTGCACCGCCTTCAGGCCGCCGGCGAGCAGCAGGCTGATGGCGATGCCCGCCACCAGCACGCCCCACATCACCTTGCTGCGGGCGGTGGGGTTCGGGTTCCCCCTGGCGCTCATCATGCCCAGGACTAGCACCGCCGAGTCGCCGGAGGTGACAAAGAAAATCACCACCAGCGCGGTGGCCACCACCGACATGATGGCGCCGAACGGCATGGCGTTAAACATGGTAAACAGCGCGGTGGACATATCGTCCTTGACAGCTTCTGCCAGCGGCACATGCTGCCAGATTTCCATGTACAGCGCGGTGCCGCCGAAGATCGAGAACCAGATGAACGCGGCCAGCGACGGCGCCAGCACAGTGCCGAGGATGAATTCGCGGATGGTGCGCCCGCGCGAGACGCGCGCGATGAACAGGCCTACGAACGGCGACCACGAAATCCACCAGGCCCAGTAAAAGATGGTCCAGGTGCCCACCCAGGTGCTGTCGCGGAACGGCGTGGCGCGCAAGCTCATGCGCACGATATCGTTGACGTAACTTCCCAGCGAGTTGGTGAGCGTGTCGATGATGGCCACCGTGGGGCCGAGGATGAACACGGCCAGCGCCAGTACGCCAGCCATGATCATGTTGGCGTTGGAGAGCAGCTTCACCCCCTTTTCCACGCCGCTCACCGCCGAGGCGATGAACATGCACGACGTGACGATGATGATCAGCACCTGGTTGCCATCGCTGATGTCGATGCCGAAGACCGCGTGCATGCCGCTGTTGATCTGCAGCGCCCCCACGCCCAGCGACGCGGCCACGCCGAATGCCGTGGCCACCACGGCGATGCCGTTGACCAGCGGCGAGAGTCGCTGCACGAAGCGCCACGGCAGCGCCTCGGTGACGGTGCTGATCAACGCGGTGCCGTTGCGGCGGTACTGGAAAAAGGCGATCGACAGCGCGACGATGGCGTACACGGCCCACGGGTGCACGCCCCAGTGGAAGAACACGTAGCGCATGGCGGCGTTGGCCGCTTCCGGGGTGCCGGATACCACGCCCGGCGGCGCCGAGCTGTAATGCGAGATCGGCTCGGCCACACCCCAGAACACCAGGCCGATGCCCATGCCGGCGGCAAACAGCATCGAGAACCAGCTGACCACGGAAAACTCGGGCTCTTCATCTTCGCCGCCGAGTTTGAGGTTGCCATAGCGGCTGAAGGCGGTGCACACGGCGAAAACCACCAGGCCCAGCACCACCCATAAATACAGCCAGCCGAAGTTGCGGGTGACGGCAGCGAGCAGGGTGTCGAACACCGCCGCCATGTGGTCGGGGGCGAGCACGCCCCACAGCACCACGCACAGGATAAATCCTGCGGAAAACAAGGTTTGCATGCGTTTCTCCGTGGAGCACCGGCATCCACGGCGGATGCCTCTCCAGTTATTCTACATGCAACAAATTTCCCTTGCTTTTCCGCATGAATTAACTGTTTAGCAAATATTTATTTCAGCGCCTCCACCAGCCCCGGTGCAAACTCGGCGCCATATTTCACCTGCGCGGTGGACGCCTTGATGGTGCCGCCGATCGGCTCGGCGCGCCCGCCCAGGCACTTGCCAAGGAAGTTCTCGGTCACCGCGTTGAAGGCGATATTGTTGACCGGCCGGGCAAAGCCGTGGCCTTCGTCCGGGAACTCCACGTAGGTTACCGGAATGCTCTTGGCCTTCATCGCATCGACGATCTGCACCGACTCGCGCACGTTCACGCGCGGGTCGTTGGCGCCCTGGCCGATCAGCAGCGGACGCTGGATGTCGGCGGCGAAGTTGAGCGGCGAGCGTTCCTTGAGCAGTGCTTTGCCTTCCTCGGTGGTGGGATCTCCCATGCGCTTGTAGAACTGCTGCTTGCCCGCTTCCCAGTACGGCGGAATGGTTTGCAGCAGCGTAAACAGGTTCGACGGCCCCACGATATCGACGCCGCAGGCAAACGTGGTGGGCGTGAACGCCAGCCCGGCCAGGGTGGCATAGCCGCCGTACGAGCCGCCCATGATGGCCACCTTGTCGCTGGTGGTGATGCCGTTCTTGACCGCCCAGTCCACCGCGTCGATCAGGTCGTCGTGCATCTTGCGGCCCCATTGCAGGTCGGCCGCCGAGATGAAATTCTTGCCGAAGCCGGTCGAGCCGCGGTAGTTCACCGACAGCACCGCGTAGCCGCGATTGGCCAGCCACTGGTGATAGCTGTTGTAGCCGTAGCGGTCGCGCGCCCACGGGCCGCCGTGCACCATCAGTACCAGCGGCACCGGTTTGCCGGCGCGGCCGGTGCCGTTGGCATCGACCGACTTGGGCAGGGTCAGGTACGACACCAGCGTCAGGCCGTCACGCGCCTTGATTTCCTGCGGATGCATGGCGGCCAGCGGCGCGCCTTCGAGTTCGGGCCGGCTCACGTACAACTTGCTGAGTTTTTTGGCCTTGCGGTCGTACAGCCAGGTGGACGAGGGCGCGGTGACCGGATCGACCGTGATCAGCCACTTGTCGTCGGCCTCGTTGCGCGAGCTGACGAAGAACTGGCCCTCGATGCTTTTCTTCAGGAAGGCCAGGTCGGCCTTCAGTGCGTCGGTGAGCGGCACATATTCCTGCTTCAGGTAATCGACGCCGTAGGCCAGCACGCGGCCGGTGCGCTTGTCGAGCAGCGCGTTGGAGATGTCGGCGCGCGGATCTTCGGCCACCACGGTGGTCTTGCCGCTGGCAACGTCCTGGGCCAGCAGCGCCGACGTATTGCGGTTGCGCGAGTCGGTCCAGTACAAGGTCTTGCCATCGGTAGTAAAGCCCAGCGGCGCCGTGGTCTGCGAATCGTCAAGTCCTACTTCGGTCACCGGCGTGGTCTCGATCTTGCCATCGACGATGCGGTAATAGGTGGCGCCGCCGTCGGCGCGCGCCTTGATGGTCAGGCGCAGCTTGAGCTGTTCGTCGGCCAGGAAGCCGGCGTAGCCGTCGTTCTGCTGCACCAGCGTCAGCTTGCCGGTTTTCAGGTCGAGGCTGTGGACGTCGTGCCACTTCGGATCGCGGTTGTTGATGCCGATGAGGATGCGGTCCTTGACCTTGCTGCTGATATTGACGATCTGCACCCGGGTTTTCTCGAACGGCGTGTAGTTGGTCTGCTTGCCCGAGACGACATCGACGCCATACAGCAGGAAGTTTTCATCGCCCCCCTTGTCCTGGATGAACAGCACCGTGTTCGAGTCCGGCGCCCAGAAGCTGCTGCGAATCGGCCGCGATTTTTCGTCGGTGAGCGGCTTCGCCTTCGTTAAATCACTGCTCGGCGCCACCCACACATTGAGCACGCCGTCGCGCGGTGCGATCCACGACAGCCACTTGCCGTCCGGGCTGATGTTGGCGCCGGACTTGCTGGCGTTGCCGAAGATTTTGGCGCGTTCAATCAGCGGAACCTCGGTTACTGCAGTGGTGGTCTGGGCATGGACGGGCAGGGCGCCGGCAAGCAGCATTGTAGGCAGAAGGGCAGGCAGGACTTTCAGGGCGATACGATTCATGGATACCTCGTCGAAGTGATGAAACGGTCAAACATGCCAGGTTTGCATGTGCCGAATGATGGTAGCGGTAATTGCCCGTTTCGGGGAATTCATGCGATGGACGGCAGACGGCGCGGCATGAATGGCAGAAATTCGGGAACGCGATAGCGTTGTTGCGATGCAAAATAATCACCGGGATTGACTCCGCATTCATTGCGCCATGTAAATTAAATGGTTAACATCGTTTGCGTGACACCACTGGTTGTCGTGTGCTGTCACTGCTAGTCTCTGCCCCAAAAATCGCCGGAGATTCACCATAAAACCAGATCGTGCAGGGAGAAGGTATGCGTATCCAGGATCTAAAAATTGGCACCCGGCTGGGTTTGTGCTTTGCGGCGGTGCTGTTGATGATGGCCGTGCAGTCGGTGGTGTCGATCGCCCAGATCAACGGTATCGGCGCGCGCAGCGAACAAATCGTCCACGAAGACATGGCAAAGGCCGACGCCGTGGCCCTGATCGACGCCACCACCCGCGCCAACGCCCGCTACACGATGGAACTGTTCATGGCGCCGGACCAGGCTTATGCAGACCGCGTGCGCGCCCGGATCGACGCCAACAAGAAGACCATCACCGATGCCGTCGCCGTGCTCGACGCCATGATCACGCGCCCGGAAGGGAAGGCCCTGCTGGCGCAGTTCAAGACCGACCGCGCCACTTATGTGCAGGCATTTTCCAAAGTGAGCGCCTTGCTGGCCGAGGGCAAGCGCGACGAAGCGACCGCCGCGCTGATGGGCACTACGTTGCCCTCGCTCGACGCCCTGCAGGCCACCATCGGCGGTTTGTCCAAGCTGCAAAAAGACATCGCCCACGGCGCGATGGCCGATATCGCCGCGCGCATCGCGTCCACCCGCCTGACCACTATCGTGCTGTGCGTACTGGCCCTGGTATGCGGCAGCGCCGGCGCCTGGCTGATCACGCGCTCGGTCACCCGCCCCATCGGCGCGGCCGTCACGCTGGCCGAAGCAGTGGCTGCCGGCGACCTGCGCACGCGCCATTACCAGCCCACGCGCGACGAAACCGGCCAGCTGCTGCACGCGCTGCACACCATGAGCGGCAGCCTGCAGCAGATTGTCGGCCGCGTGCGCGGCGGCACCGAGACCATCGCCTCGGCGTCGTCGCAGATCGCCAGCGGCAACCAGGATCTGTCGGCCCGCACCGAGCAGCAGGCCAGCGTGCTGGAAGAAACCGCGTCGTCGATGGAAGAACTCACGTCCACCGTGCGCCACAATGCCGACAATGCCCAGGAAGCGCGCCGCAAGGCGCAGACCGCGTCCGACGTGGCGGTGAAGGGCGGCGCCGTGGTCGCCAGCGTGGTCGATACCATGCAATCGATCCGCACGTCGTCGGGCAAGGTGGCCGACATCATCAGCGTGATCGACGGCATCGCCTTCCAGACCAACATCCTGGCCCTGAACGCGGCCGTGGAAGCAGCGCGCGCCGGCGAACAGGGACGCGGCTTTGCCGTGGTAGCCACCGAGGTGCGCAACCTGGCGCACCGTTCGGCCGCCGCCGCCAAGGAAATCACCACGCTGATTAACGCCTCGGTGCAGCAGGTGGGTGAGGGCAGCGCGCTGGTGGAAAAAGCCGGCCAGACCATGACCGAGGTGGTGGACAGCATCCGCGATGTCACCGTCATCATGGCCGACATCGCCGCCGCCAGCGCCGAGCAGGGCCAGGGCATCGAACAGATCAACCAGGCCGTCACCGAGATGGACACCGTCACCCAGCAAAACGCCGCACTGGTGGAAGAAGCGGCAGCCGCCGCAGAATCGATGCAGGAACAGGCGCGCGAGCTGGCGCAGATCGTCAGCCAGTTCCAGCTCGACGACGCTGGCCGGCCGGCTGGCACGGATGGTGCGCGTGGTGAGGTAGGTGGCGCCAGGAGCGCGGGCCGCATGGCCGCATCGTCGCGGGTAGCGCTGTCGGCCTGACCGTGCGGAGCGGTGCTTTCCCTGCCAAACGGTAAGCTTGGCGGTGAAGCACATAGGCTAGACTCGGGTGGTACGTTTTCACGTGACGGAGAGTCCACCCGATGAAAAACATCACCCTGCGCCAGTTCCGCATCTTCGAGAGCGTGGCGCGCAACCTGAGCTTCTCGCGCGCGGCCGAAGACCTGCACCTGACCCAGCCCGCCGTCTCCATGCAGATCAAGCAGATGGAAGGCCTGGCCGGACTGCCGCTGTTTCGCCAGACCGGCAAGCGCATTGCGCTCACCGACGGCGGCCGCGTGGTGCTGCGCCACTGCCAGGTGATCCTGGCCGACCTGCGCGCGGCCGAGCAATCGCTGGCCAGCCTGCTGACCGTTGCTGCCGAACAGCCGCGCCAGCGACTACGCGTGGGCCTGATCACGTCGGGCAGTTGCTGCTTCCCGCACCTGATCCGCGCCTTCCTGCAGGACCATGACCACATCGACCTCGACATGACCGTGCGCAGCCGCGACCAGCTGGTTGCCATGCTGCGCTGCGATACGCTCGACCTGGCGGTGATGCTGCATCCGCCCGAACTGCGCGGGGTCGATGCCACGCCGTTTGCCGACAATCCGTTCGTGCTGGTGGCGCCGCCCGATCACCGGCTGGCCGGCGCGGCGCAGGTGCCGGTCGCGCACCTGGCGCACGAATGCCTGATCGTGCGCGAGCACGGTACCGATACCCGCCAGGTGGCCGACGACACCCTGCTGGGCCGCGCCGCCATCGGCTTTGACACCGAACCGCGCTTCATGGAACTCGGTTGCAGCGAGGCGATCCGCCAGTCGGTCATTGCCGGCATGGGCATCGGCCTGCTGTCCGCGCGCGAAGTGCAGGCCGATGTGCGTAATGGCCAGCTGTGTGTGCTCGATGTGCAGGGTTTTCCTGTGATGCAGCAGTGGTATGCCGTGCACCGTGGCGAACATGGGCTGCCGCGCGCGGCGCGCGACTTTTACCGGTTCCTGCTCGACGAGGGCGCGGCGCGGCTCGATCATTTGTCACTCACCCCGCCAATGCCTGCCACAGCAGCGCCACATTGAGCAGCACGATGGCGGCGGCAGTCACCGCCGCCGCCACGGTCAGCCTGCGGCCGGCCGTAAAACCCTGCATCACCGAGCGGCGCGACGACAGCACCACCAGCGCGATCAGCGGCACCGGCAGCACCAGGCTTAACACGATCTGGCTGTCGATCATGGCCGTCATCGGATTCATGGTGGCGCACACGATAAACGCCGGCACCATGGTGATCAGGCGGCGCGCCATCAGCGGAATTTTAAAGCCGACGAAGCCCTGCATGATGTTCTGGCCGGCCATGGTGCCCACCACCGAGCTCGATATGCCCGAGGCCAGCAGCGAAATCAGGAACAGCACGCCGGCGCCGGCACCGAGCGCTGGCACCAGCGTGTGGTAGGCGGTGGCGATATCGGCCAGGCCAGGTGCGGTCTCGCTGAAGGCGGCGGCAGCCATCGCCACCATCGCCATGTTGACCAGCGCGGCCAGTCCCAGCGCGACCGCCACCTCGCGGTTGGAGAACGACACGAGCTGGCGGCGCTGGGCGTCGTTGCGGGCCGGCGCGCGGTGCTGCGTCAGGCCCGAATGCAGGTAAATCGAATGCGGCATGATGGTCGCGCCGACGATGCCCACGGCCAGCATCAGCGCATCCTTGCCGTGCAGTTGCGGCACGAAGGTGTGGAACAGCGCCGCGTGCCAGTCGGGCGGCACGATCACCAGCTCGGCCAGGTAACTGAGCCCGATCACCGCCACCAGCGCGGCAATCACGATTTCCAGCGGCCGGAAACCCTGCGCATCGAGCGACAGGATGGCGAACGTCACCACGCCCGTGACCACCAGCCCCCAGCCCAGCGGCACGTCGAACAGCAGCGAGATGCCGATGGCGCCGCCCATGAATTCGGCCAGGTCGGTGGCGATGGCGCCGATTTCGGCGGCAATCCACATCGCCACCACCAGCGGCCGCGCAAACTCGTCGCGGCACACCTCGGCCAGGCTGCGGCCGGTGACGATGCCCAGCTTGGCCGACATGGCCTGGAACAGCATCGCCACCAGGCTGGCAAGCAGCACCACCCACAGCAACTGGTAGCCGTAGGTGGAGCCGGCCTGCAGGTTGGTGGCGAAATTACCGGGGTCCATGTACGCCACCGACGCCACCACCGCCGGTCCGGCAAACGCCAGCATCGAGCGCAGGCCGCGCCGCTGGTGGTCGAGGGCGTCGCGCATGGTGGCGACGGTGGCGGTGGTATTGGCGGCGGTGGTCATGAAAGGTCTCCCTACATCAGGCGATGACGTCGCGGCGGTTCTTGAGTTGGTGGATGACGTCGAGCGTGGCGTCGTCCACCCGCAAGTGCTCCTTGACCAGCTGGCGCGGCGTGTTGGCCAGCCACTGTGACAGCGAGACTTCCGCGAAGTGGTCGGACTTGAACAGCTCGAGGAAAATCAGGTCCGAGGTGCCGGTGTTCTTGATGTAGTGGCCCAGGCTTTTCTGCACATAACCGACGTCGCCGGGGTTGAAGTCCACCGTTTGCGCCACAGGCCCGGTATTGAACACCGTCATGCGCCCGGAGCCCTTGATGAAGTACTGCCATTCGTCGGCGTCCGGGTGCCAGTGCATTTCGCGCAGGCCGCCCGGGCGCAAGGTGACCAGCGCCGCCGCCACGGTTTTCGACACCGGAAAATTGTTGCTGTCGACAATGCGCACTTCGCCGCCCGGCTGGGTGAGCGTGGGTTTCATGGCGCCCATGCGGAAGATGAACGGGTGGTCGGGGCGGCCGAGGCTGGAGGCCGCGTACAACTGGTCGGCCCTGAGCGGACCGGCCTGCGCGCCCTGGTAAATCCACAGCTGCTCGAGCGGGATGTTCTTGAATTTATCAGCCGGTACGCCGAAGTTCTGCGCCAGGATGTCGGGCGGCGTGTGGGCCAGCCAGTCGCTGAGCATGAGGGTATTGAATTCGCCGGAGGCGCCGTCGTCGAACGCGATCACGAACTCGCCGCCGTTGGCGCCAATGCCTTGCAGCGAGTGCGGCAGGCCGGGCGGGAAGTACCAGATATCGCCCATCTCGACGTCGGCCACCTCGGAGCGGCCCTGGCTGTCGATGGTGGTGATGCGGATGCCGCCCACGGTGACGATGGCCCACTCGGCCTGCTGGTGCCAGTGCAGTTCGCGCACGCCGCCCGGTCCCAGGCGCATGTTGACGCCGGCGATATCCTTCGAGATCGGGAACGCCTTGGTGGTCACCTCGCGCGCCCAGCCGCCATCCTGGATGCGCTTGTGCGCCATGTTGAACGAGTTCCACGGGATCTGCATGCCGCCCACGTCGGTCGCCGGTGGATTGGCAAACGACGGCAGCACATCGCGCAGCGCCGGATTTTGCGGACCGGGATCGGCATTGGCGAGCGCCGACGAATTGATGGCGCCTTGCAGCGGCCGGTTGGGATTGCCGAACTCGGCAGCCTTGGCAGCAGCTGCCGCTCCCAGCGCCACCGCACCAGCGGCCGCACCGGCCAGGATTCCGCGACGATTAAGGTCAGTCATACTAATTCTCCTTGAAGAGTTTCCATCCTTCCGGGCGGAGGACGGATCGACACTGGAGCGGCTGCGCGGCATGTGAGTTTCGGCAGGCGCTCCCATGGAGAAATAGTAGGGCGGGGCAGGACGGAACGATATTCAGGATTTCTTTGGGTGATCCATAAGCGCGGCTGATAAGTATGGAGTAATGCGGCAGGGAAGCGGATCGACGGGGTTTTCAGGCTGTGGCATGATCACGTGAACAGGGAGGCCATATGTTGAAACAGGTTGGCGCCAGCGGCCAGATTTCGTTGGGCGAGGAGTACGCAGGGCGGCGTTTCGACGTCATTGTTCATCCCGGTGACCGATTGGAACTGATACCGGTACCTGAGGAGGCCGCAACGGCGCGTGATGGATCGGCTATTGTGCAAGCGCCAGATGGATGGTTGCCTCCTGGAGGCTATACCGCATGCACACAATGGGCGCTTGACAACCGCGAAGCACTGGAACAGTACGCGCTGCGGATAGAGCAAGAGGGGACCGCTGCAGAACAACTGCAGCGCTATCTGGCAGAACATCCGGAACTGGTGGCTGATAGCCATGGCAAGATTTGATATTTACGTCAATCCGAACAAGTCTGCCAGGCATTGCTATTACGTGGATGTGCAGAGCGATTTTGTTCGACTCAACACCAGGTGGTGTATTCCTCTTTTCTTGTACAGCCCCCCGGCGCCGATTATTCATGGCGCGCATGCGCTGGTTCAGGTCCGTCATCAATCCTGTATTCTGGACGCGCCCAACCTCCTGGCAGTCCCCGCCAGTTTGTTGCGGCAGCCAGCAGGTCGACTGTCCTCCAGTGAACAATTACTCTCCGAGTCTTGCATAGAGTTTATGTTGCGCGGTTATTAAAATCCTCGGAAGCTCAAGGTAGTTTCTTTTTACCGCAACCGCGCCCCGATCCGCTCGATCTCCGCCTCGCCCTTGACCAGCGCCGCGCGGCTCGTATGGACCGAGTAGTTGCCCATCACCAGCTCGTGTGGGTGCTTGACGGGCCGAGCCGATCACGAAGGACGTCTCGCCCCTGGCCACCATGTCCAGCGCCTGTTGCGATTCCTCGAACACCACCAGTTCGCCGGCTGCCGCCTGCACGCCGCCGTCCAGCTGGCCGGAAGCCCAGCTGAACACGCGGTTGCTACTGCGCTCCACCCGCAAGCTCACCCTCACCAGCGCCGGCCAGGCTTTTCACCAGCGCTGCGCCGCCGCCGTCGACGACCTGGCCGCCGCCAGCCAGGCCAGCATGATCGGCAGCGAGCAGCCCGCCGGGCGGCTGGCGCCGGTGCTGCCGCAGTACAGCAGCGCCAGCTTCGGCCTGCATGCGATGTATCCCACGCGCCAGCATTTGCCGGCGGTGGTGGCCGCCTTGATCGACCTGGTGCGCGATCGCCTCAATGCCATCCCCGAAAAAAAGATTGACGCACCCGACAATAGTGTGTGATAGTGTTGCTCACACACTGCTGAAAAAGAAATGTATGCCCACCAGCTCCCGATTCGCCGTTGCCATCCACACCCTGGTCTCCATCGAAGTAATGGGTGGCAAGCCAGTGCGGTCGGAAGATGTGGCGTACTCGGCCAATACGGGGGCAGCGGTGATACGGCGGTTGTTGTCGATGTTGAGCGACGCCGGACTGACCACGTCGCAACTGGGCGCGGGCGGTGGTGCACTGCTGGCCAAACCGGCAGCACAGATTCGCCTGCTCGACGTTTATCGGGCGGTGGAAGACACCGAGATGTTCACCTTGCACCGCACGCCGCCTTGTGAGAACTGCGCGGTGGGAGGCAATATCCAGCAGGCGATCGCGCCGTCGCTGGCCAGGGCACAGTCCGTGTTTGAAGCGGAACTGGCCAAGGTCACGATTGCCGACATGGCTGCCGAGGTGGCGCGGATCGGCAAGTTTTCGATTCCGCTGGTGTGGTAGCAGCTTTTTTTCATCCTAAATGTAACTGTGTACGTCACACAGTATTTAATGTCTTACCTTTTCAGGAGAATAGTATGTCTATCGGAATCATTGGCTCGGGCGCCCTTGGTGGTAATATCGCGCGCATTCTGGCTGGCGCCGGCTTTTCGGCGGTCATCGCCAACAGATCGGGTCCGGCTGCGCTGGCGCCGCTGCTGGCCGAAACCGGCCCCAGCATTACTGCCGGCACCGTCGAGCAGGCTGCCAGCGCCGACATCGTGTTCGTTGCCGTGCGCTGGGAAACCCTGGAAGAACTGATGCCGCAACTGCCGGCCTGGAACAACCGCATCGTCGTCGATGGCACCAACCCGGTCCTGTTCCTCGATCCCGATTCGGATGACGCCAAGGATCCGACCAACCCGCTGGCCGCCTACGGCATCAAGGCCATCGACCTTGGCAACCAGCATTCGAGCGCGATCTTCAGCCAGCTCGCGCCCGGCGCCCGGGTGGTCAAGGCCCTCAACCACCTCGACGTCAAGCTGCTGCTCGAACCGAAAGAGGCGGGGGGCCAGCGCACCCTGTTCTACTCGGGCGACGACGCCGCCGCCAAGGCCGAAGTACGCCAGCTGCTCGAGGCAGCCGGCTTCTTCGCGGTGGACCTGGGCGCGCTCGATGTCGGCGGCCCGCTGACCCAGCTGCCGTTTGGCGCGCTGTCGGCCAGCAACTTCATCAAGCGCTGAGCATGGCCATGCCGCCCGCCGGCCGCGCAGGGCGGGCGTGCGGCGCGCGCACCGGATGGTGGTTTTGACGAACCGCCGGCGCAGGGTGGGCAGGTTCGAGCTGGAACACGCTGACCGCGTGCGCCAGCCCTGCGGCCTGTTCCTGCATGGCGTTCGAGGCGGCTGCCGCTTCTTCCACCAGCGCGGCGTTTTGCTGCGTGACCTGGTCCATCTGGGTGATGGCGTCGTTAACCTGCTCGATGCCTTGGCGCTGTTCGGCGCTGGCGGCGGCGATATCGCTGATGATGTGGTTGACCCGCTGCACGCTGTCCACCACTTCCTGCATGGTCGCACCGGCGCGGTCCACCAGTTTGCTGCCCACTTCAACCTTGCTGACCGAATCGTCGATCAGCACCTTGATTTCCTTGGCCGCGCTGGCCGAGCGTTGCGCCAGGTTGCGCACCTCGGTGGCGACGACCGCGAAGCCGCGTCCCTGTTCACCGGCGCGTGCCGCTTCCACCGCTGCATTCAGGGCCAGGATATTGGTCTGGAACGCGATGCTGTCGATCACGCCGATGATGTCGACGATCTTGTGCGCCGAATCGTTGATCGAGCCCATCGTCGTCACCACTTCCGCCACCATGGCGCCGCCGCGCACGGCCACGCTGGAGGCCGAGCTGGCCAGGTCGCGCGCCTCGCTGGCGTTGTCGGCATTCTGCTTGACGGTGGCGGTCAGTTCTTCCATCGACGAGGCCGTTTCTTCCAGCGAGCCGGCTTGCTGCTCGGTACGCGAGGACAGGTCCATATTGCCGGCTGATATCTCTGCCGAGGCGGTGGCGATGGTGTCGGTACCGCTGCGCACTTCCTGCACGATGTTGTAAAGCGCCGCATTCATGTCGCTGAGCGCCTGCATCAGTTCGCCCGTTTCATCCTTGCTGGTCACGACTACTTTGCTGCTGAGGTCGCCCTTGGCAACGCGCTGGGCCAGCGCCACCGCGCCTTGCAGCGGCACCGTGATGTTGCGCGTTAGCAGGTATGCCAGCACGGCAGCGATCGATGCCGCCAGGATGCCGCCGCCGATCAAGAGGATGTCGGTGCGGGTGCGCTGGGCGGCGAGGTCGGCCGAGCGTTTTGTCAACAGTACCTGCTCGCCGTCCCGGATCACGGCAAGTTGGGCGCGCATGGCATCCATGGCCGCTTTGCCCTTGTTTGACTGCGCCAGTTGCACCACCGCCGCCATGGTCTCGGGCTGGTCGCCACCGCTGCGGCGCAGTGCGATGGCAGGCTCCACCGCCTCGCGCAGCCACTGTTGTTCAGCCGCCGCCAGGTCCTTCAGCCGCTGCTGCTGGGCCGGGTTGTCGCTGGTCAGTTCGAGAATCTTGGCGAGGTGGCTGGTGAAGGCGGCCCTGCCGGCGTGAAAGGGTTCGAGCGATGCTTCGTTGCCGGTAAGCGAAAAGCCGCGCTGGCCGGTTTCCATGTTGATCAGGTTTTCCTGCAGCGCGTTGGCTTCGGCCAGCACCTCGTAGGTGTGCACGTTCCAGCTGTTGGCCGTGCCAAGGCGGCTGAAATTGACCTCGGCCACAACGACCAGTGTCGCCAGCATGGCAACGATCACACCGAACGCCATGTAGAGGCGCACACCGATTTTCAGATTGGACAAACGCATGGGAGCTCCTGGGCTAGATGACGGTAAGGATGAAGTAATAGTGAATTAAAGATATTTGTATTTCCTTCTGGATATATTTTAGGCGGGGTTTTGAATTGCGTTCGTTAGGCAGGTAACATACGCAGCACCTTGTCCCTGTCACTGATCCCATGAGCACAAAAAATATCGCCTGGAGCGCAGACATCGGTTGCGAAGGCGGTCCCGTGATCGTCGCCAACCTCGCTGATTTCAGCCGCTGGTATGGCAGCGAGCCGTACGATGCATCCCAAGCCACCGAGCTGCATCACTGGTCGCCGTTTGCTGCAGAGTTGCCCGAGATCTGGCGCCCGGCCGGACCCACCGGCCATCAATACCTGGCCAGCGCCAACCCGTCGGCGGCGCGCGAAGCGTTGATGTCGGTCGTGCTCGAATTGTGGCCTGGCGCCATGATTGATCGCAGTGAAGCGACATGGCGCGCCATCCGTCCGGATGGACGGATATTGAACGCCGCCCTGGCGCCCGACAGCGAATACGACCGGGCTATCCGCAGCCTGGGCGACGAAGCGCTGCACGGTTTTCAGGGCGACGCGATGGGGTATTTGTGGAGCGCGGCGCCGGGAATGGTGCGCGTCAGCGTCGATGAACAGCGCGATTTCCTGGTGCTCTCGCAGGTCGAGTTTGCCAACGACGAGACCGACGCGCTTGGCGCGCACCGGCACGCGCTGGAGGCCGACTGGCGCAGCGCCGCTCCGGGCCAGCGTTACCGGGTGACTGCCGGTCCCGTCGTGGCGGCCTGGTCGCCCAACAGCATCCGCGATCTATCGGCACCGATCAATGCGGCCGATGCGACGCCGTCACTTCCCGGGCAATTACTCGACATGGCGACCGGCGCCAGTGGCGCGTTGCTGTGGCTGCAACCGGGCATGTACGAATCGGCGTTGCACTACCATGCCGAGGCAAGCTGGGGTGTTGCTTGGTGCAGGTTGCAGCGCGTGGGGAAATAGTTGCGTTTGGCGTGATACGCCTCAGGTAGCATACAGAGCACTGGCGTGTATGAATCGGCGTTGCACTATCAAAAAAAAACGCCCACTGCATCAGTGGGCGTTTTTCCTGGCGCGGTCCCTTGAGGGACTCGCAGCGCGCTGCGCTTATTGAATTGCTTTCATGAACTCAGGGTCATCGACCAATTGTTCGGTGTTCAATTTAATGGTTTCGTTCATAGCGCCGAATGGATTGACGAACTTGGCGGTCTTGCGCTGCGTGTTTTTTACGGAACTGAATAAAACCTTGGTCGAGCTCGTATCAGTAACCGTATACTTGATCCGCAAGGTCCAGTCGATGCTGTAACCAAGATCGTCGACCAAAAACTCTTCGATTTCACCGTTGAGAACTTTGGCAGGATTATCTATTTTTGCGCCCATGGTGCGCAGCTCGAGGAAGACCGCGTCACGTACGAAGACGCTGACATCTTTGTCGATCTTGATCTCGCCCATTGCGGTATTGCGGATCACATTGGCGGGGACGACTTTCGCTGCTTTCGGGGTTGCAGGCAGATAAGTGAAAGGAGCAACGCTGAGGCTTCCCTGAATCGTCTTGGTCGACGTTGGAGCGTAGTTGACAGGCGCTGGATGGTTTGCGCAGCCCGTCAGTACCAATGCAGCCACGGCGATGCTGGCGGCAGCAGCTTTACGGCACACGAAGCCAGCGTTAGAGAAAAGCGTCATCATTGTAGCAATCCTAGTAATAAAAAGAATGCTAATGGTAATTCTAAATTACCTGGTGGATATCCTCTAATGTCGTAAATATTACCTGCTGTATCCCGATTACGACACAATAACTTCCAGGAATACCCAGCTGCTTGTAAAAAACAAAAACGCCCACTGGTGACAGTGGGCGTTTCGTTGAAGACTATTCTTGGTGGCCCGGGGCGGAATCGAACCACCGACACAAGGATTTTCAATCCTCTGCTCTACCAACTGAGCTACCAGGCCAAGGCGCGCAATTATAGCAGCCCGATTTGAAAATGCCAAATGTTTGCTGGCGGTGGCCAGATTTCCTGTCGACCCACCGCTCGACTTTGCTATGCTACCGGCTTGACGCTGGCGCAGCCGGCAATCCCCCCACACGGAGCAAAGGACATGGTTTCCTTACAAGAGCAGTTTTTAAAAGCGGGCCTGATCGACAAGACCAAGGCCAAACTGGCCAACCAGGAAAAGAGCAAGCAGAAGAAAGTCGAGCGCCGCACCGGCGAGCAGTCGGTCGATGAAGCCCGCCTGGCGGCGCAGGAAATCCAGCGCAAGAACGCCGAAAAGGCGCGCGAAGCGAACGCCTTGCGCGATGCGGCCGCCCAGCAGAAAGCCATCATGGCGCAGATCGTGCAGATGGTGCAGCAGAACCGCCAGGACAAGACCAAAAACGGCAAGGACGATATCGCCTACAACTTCACGCATGGCACCAAGATCGAACGGATCTACGTGTCGCCGGCGGTGCGCGAGCACCTGGTGGCGGGGCGGCTGGTGATCGTGGTGCTGGGCGCGACGGTGGAACTGGTGCCGCGCGTAATCGCCGACAAGATCGAAGAACGCGATGCGTCGCTGGTCGTGCGCGTCAAGCAGTCCGCTGCGGTGGTGGAAGAGGACGATCCATACGCGGCGTTCCAGATCCCCGATGATTTGATGTGGTAATCGGTACGATCCGGTGAAGAAGGCCGCCGCCATGATGGCGCCGCTATTGCTGCTGACTGCGTGCTATGACAGCGCCGATGAGTATCGCGACCTGGCGGCGCGCCACGTCCAGACCGAGGGTAGAGTGGTCTTTCTGACTTGCAGCAACCACGGAACTTTCATCTATTCGTACACCGTGAACGGCATACCGTATGGTGACCGCACCGATACCAGCGCGCTGGGACATGACAAAAGATGCGAGGACTTGCGCCGCAATGATCGGGTGCGTGTGTATTACGATCCGCAACGCCCCGCCGTGCATTCCTTGCGAGAGCCGGACGAGGAATACCGGCGCAGGCACGGGTTCTCCCCGCCGGGGTGGATCATCCTGTTCGGCCCCTTCCTGTACCCGGTCGGCATGTGGGTTTCCGACTTGTGGAAAGGCCGCAAAAAAAGCTGATGCCGGACCGGCAGTTGTCCGCCGGCCCGTTTCCCTTCCTGGTTACTCTTTCGACTTCAGCGTGCGCTCGAACAGCTGGTAAATCCGGCGGTACTGGTCATACCAGCTTTCCGCATGCACGTACGCGTGGCGTTCCAGCGGGTACGAGGCCAGTTCCCAGTTGTCCTTTTTCAGTTCGATGAAGCGCTGCGCCATGCGCACCGAGTCCTGGTAGAACACGTTGTCGTCCACCATGCCGTGGGCGATCAGGATGTGGCCCTTGAGCTTGTCGGCGTATTCGATTGGCGACGAGACCTTGTACGCTTGCGGGTCCAGCTCCGGCGTGTTGAGGATGTTGGACGTGTACTCGTGGTTGTAGGTGGTCCAGTCGGTGACGGGCCGCAGCGCGGCGCCGGCCTTGAACTGGTCCGGCGCGCGCAGCAGCGCCATGAAGGTCATGAAGCCGCCGTAGCTGCCGCCATAGATGCCGACGTTTTTCGCGTCGCCCTGGTGGTTGGCCACCAGCCAGTTCAGGCCGTCGATATAGTCTTCCAGTTCCGGGTGGCCCATCTGGCGGTAGATCGCCGTGCGCCAGTTGCGGCCGTAGCCGAGCGAAGCGCGGTAATCCATGTCCAGCACGATGTAGCCTTGCTGTACCAGCAGGTTGTGGAACATCTGCTCGCGGAAGTACACGGGGAAGCGCTGGGTCACGTTTTGCAGGTAGCCGGCGCCGTGCACGAACATTACGACCGGGTATTTTTTACCGGGTTCCAGGGTGGCCGGGCGGTACAGCTTGGCCCATACCGGATCGGCGCCATGCGTCGATGGCACGGCCACGATTTGCGGTGCGATCCAGTTGCGGGCCTTGTAGTCGGCGCTGCGGGTGTCGGTCAGCTGGGTGGCCGCGCCGCCGGTGGCCGATACGGTGGCGATTTGCGCCGGCATGTAAGAGGTCGAGTAGCGCACCAGCAGCTTGCGGCCGTCGGGCGACACCGTGAAGCTCTCCACGCCGCCAAGCGTGGTCAGTTCCTTTACCTTGGCGTCGGTGGTGTTGCTGGCGCAGACTTCATAGGTGCCTGGCAGCTTCGGATTGCACAGGAAGTAGGCAATCTTGCCGTCGGCCGACCAGGTGACGTCGCTCGCTTCCCACTTGCCCGAGGTGATCGCGCGCGGCGCCGCATCGGGCGTCCGGGCGTTTTTCAGGTAGAGGTGGGCGTAGCCGCTTTCTTCTGACTGGAACCACAGCGTGCTGTTGTCCGGCTGCCAGCCGAAGTCGTTGCCACGATTGTTCACCCAGGCCTGGTCGCTCAAGCGGTGCAGCGGTTGCAGCTTGGCGTCGGCCAGGTCGACGGTGGCGATCCAGCGGTCCTTGTTGTCGACCGCTTGCGCCATCACGGCCACGCGCGCGCCGTCGTCGCTCCAGCGGATCGATTCGGCGCTGCGCTCGAGGCGCACCGGGCGGTTGCCCTTGAGCGCGGCCAGCTTTTGCGCTGCGCGCATGTCGGCCAGCGGATCGGTGGCGATGCCGGGCAGGGCGTCGAAGGACAGGTCGGTCACCTTGCCGGTGGCGATTTCCAGCAGTTTCAACTGGTGCGGCACGGGGCCGGCGTCGCTCACGCGCGGGCGTTCGTCGTCGGCTTCCTCGTAACCGGATTCGGTCACGTAGCGCGGCATCTTGCCCACGCGGCGCTTGTCGGCATCCTTGGCGCTGGTGACCACCAGCAGGTAACGCCCGCTTGGTGACAATGCACTCGACTCGATCACGACCTTCTCGCCCAGGTACACCGGTTTCGGCGCGCGGGTGGCGTCGGCGCTGCGCTCGGCATCGCGCTGGGCGCGGGTCACGTCGCGTTCTTCCTTGACGCGGGCCAGGGTGGAGATCAGGCGCAGTTGCAGGTCGCGCAGCGAATCGGCATCGGGCTTGGCGTCCGGGTCCTTGGCGGTGCGCAGCACGGCCACCGGCGTCACCAGGCGCTCGCTGCGGCTCCAGCTGAACCAGTCGTTACCGATGCGGAATTGCACCTGCTTGCCGTCGGCCGCGTACTGCGGATCGGCAGCGGCAGCGGTGCCGCGCACGATTTGCGTCAGCACGCCGGACTTCAGATCGCGCTCGAACAGGTCACCGTTGCGCAGCACGATGGCGCGCGTGTGCTCGCGGTTGTAAACCGGGTTGGCGGTGTCGAGGTTGGCCAGTTGCTTGTCATCGACCTGTTTGGCGGCACCGTTGTTGACCAGGTACGTGTCGCGCAGCGGCGAGCCGGTGCGTTTTTGCTTGTAATAGACCTGGCGGCTGTCCCAGCCCCACCAGGCCGATTCGACGGGCGTGCCGATCCAGTCGGGATTGGCCATGGCCTGGTCCAGCGTGATCGGGGTGGGGGAAGTGGCAGCAGCGGCGGCGTGGCCGCTGGCGAGCGCGGTGGCCAGGATGGCGGCCAGCGTTGAAGTAGGCAAGACAAAACGCATGGATGGTTCGCTTTGAAGTTGGGTGGACGGAAGCGCCGGTCGCGGTCAGGTTGTAACCGACCGGCGCCATATTCTAGCCTAACCGTTTACACCGATCGTCCTGCCGCGATATCAGCGCTGGTCCGAGTTGCGCGCCAGCTTGTCTTTCTGGCCGCTTTGCGACGCCGGGCCACCGCGCCGGGAGGCGAGGCGCAGCGCCAGCAGCAGGACCAGGCCGGCCGCGAGATACGTGCCGACCAGCGCCGCCAGCATGGCGGCGGTATCGCCCCAGGCCAGCAGGCGGGCGCCCAGCGCGGGGCCGAAGGCGCCGCCCAGCACGCCCATGCTGGTGACAAAAGCGATACCGATTGCCATCTGCCCGCGCGTGAGCAGGTCGGTGGCGATCGCCAGCAGCAGCGGCGTGGCCGAGGCGATGCCGATGGTGGCCAGCGCCAGTCCTGCCAGCGACCAGGCCAGCATGCCGTCGGCGGCGATGGCCAGTCCCAGGCCGCCGGCCGCCAGCACGGTGCTGGCGACAAAATGGCCGCGCCGCTCGCGCCTGCGGTCGGAGTCGTAGCCGATGGCCAGCATGCCGGCGATGCCGGCCAGTCCGGGCACCAGCGACAGCAGCGCCAGTTGCCCAGGATCGCTGGCGGTCCAGCGTTGCAGCAGCGCCGGCGACCAGTGGACGATGGCAAAGCCGGCGCCGGTGAGCAGCAGGTTGGCCGCGCCCAGCAGCACCATGGTGCGGTCGCGCAGCAGGCCCCACAGCACGGCCAGTGCCGACGGTGCATCGGGATCGTCCACATCAACATCCTTATCGCTGCCGCCGTGACGGCGCGCCTCGTCGCGGGCCAGGTCTTGCGCCACCATTTGCTGCTCGAAGCTGGACAGCCACTCGGCATCACCGGGCCGGTCGTCGAGATACCACCAGGCGAATATGCCCAGCACCAGCGGCGGCGCGGCCTGGGCCAGCAGCAGCCACTGCCAGCCATCGAACAGGTCCAGCGGCGTGAGCGCCTGCAACATGGCGCTCGACAGCGGTGTGGCCAGCATGACGGCCGCCAGCGTGCTGGCGGCAAACACGGCGATGGCGCGCGCGCGCCGTCCGGACGGGAACCACCAGGTGAGGTAAAGAATCACGCCGGGGAAGAAGCCGGCCTCGAACACGCCCAGCAAAAAGCGGATCAGGTAGAACTCGATCGGAGAGCGCACGAACGCGCTGGCGGCGGAGCATGCCGCCCAGCCCAGCATCATCCGCAGCAGCATCTTGCGCGTGCCCAGGTGTTCGAGCAGCAGGTTGCTCGGCACGGCGAACACGCAGTAGCCGATGAAAAATGCGGCCATGCCCCAGCTGTGCACATGCTCGCGGAAGGCCAGGCTGGCGCCGATGTGGCGCGCGACAAAATCGACGTTGACGCGATCGAGGTAAGCGACCGCGCAGCACAGCATGAGCAGTGGCAGCAGGCGCCAGCTGATCTTGCGATAAATCGCATCCATGCCGGCCGCGCCGCGCAGGTGCAGAAGGGTGGCGCCTTGACTCATGGTGAGGTGGCAAGCTTGGTGGGCATGAGTCGATATTAGCCTTGCCTAATTTCTTAGGCAAGCATTCCCGGCGCTACCTTGCTGAAAACAACAACGTCAGATGCGGATATCCACCGGGCGGCCGGCGTAGGTGGCCGCATGGCGCGGACGCAGCGATGGCTGGTTGGCGGCGCCGCTGTCTTCCTGCGCCAGCAATTCGCGGCCGATCTCGAACCACTCGGCGCTGGAAATGACTTTTTGCGCCAGCGGCAGCAAGTCCTGTTCTTCGCGGTCGAGCCGCTTGAGCAGGTTGTAGCAATACAGGTCGATGGTGCGGCACAGGAACTGGCACTGGCTGGCGCTGCGCCGCATGGCCCGCCGCATGCACTTGTTGACGGCGTTGAGGGTGGCGCTGCCGTGGCGGCTCAACGATTCGAGATCGTTGATCAGCGCATCGCAGTTGCGGTCGGTGGCGCGCGCGGCCGCGCAGACGGCCGGCATCAGGCACGCTTCCACCTTGCGCTGGTGGCGCGCCTCGGCAAACGAGGTCAGTTGCTTGAGTTGCGATTCGATGGTGGCAGGATCGATTTCCTGCGGACGGCGCCGGACCGATTGCACGGTTTGCAGCAGGCGCGAAATGAACTGGCGTTCTTTCTTTTGTTCTACCGACAGCGAAAGAATGACATAGGTGGCAGTAAGCATAGCGTTTCCCGTTTCTGACTGGATCGTAAGACGAGGCTGCGCGGGTGGCGTTCAGAGGAGGCGTCCAGCGCGGCGGTCGGATAACCTTAGCGCCGGCTTGGCCTCGTTCAACGCCGATTTACACTTGTTCACAACTGTTCAGACTGCAATGTTGTGTGCTGTTCATTTACCGGCTGGGACAGCGCGTTGTTCACATGACATGCCGGTGGTAGTCATGGAAGATTGAACTGGTGAGTGGGAAATTATGCGCCCATTTTTAGCGCTGTGGAACCGGTAAAACGCTTGTCATCGAAATATATTTTCCCGGTCAGTTCAAGTCCTTAAGTAGCGTAAAGTAACATTTGCCCTTTGCACTATCTGATCTTGGTATGATGTTCGACGACCGGCCACCAGCCGGTACTTTTTGTTAACAGTCGGAGATCCCCGAATGAGATTACCTGTGCTGATGCTGGGCGCCGCCGTTGCGGCCTCGAGCGCCATCGCCGCGCCACGCGGCTTTACCGTAGAAGACATGGTCAAGATGGAGCGCGTGGGCGCGCCCGTGTTGTCGCCCGACGCCACCCGCGTGGTGTACACCGTGCGCACCACCGACATGGACAAGAACCGGGGCAACACCCAGCTCTACCTGCTCGACCTGCGCAGCCCCAAGGCGGCACCGGTGCGCCTGACGCAAGCGGACGCCAGCAGCAGCGAGCCTACCTGGTCGCCCAAAGGCGACGCCATTTATTTCCTGTCCGGCCGCAGCGGTTCGTCGCAGGTCTGGCGCCTGCCGCTGGCCGGTGGCGAAGCCGCCAAGGTCACCAGCCTGCCGCTCGACGTCGAGAACTTCCGCCTGTCGCCGCAGGGCGACCGCCTGGCGCTGAGCGTGGCGGTGTTCCGCGACTGCGTGGACCTGGCCTGCACCAAGAAGCGTCTCGACGAGCAGGGCAAGAACAAGGCCAGCGGCAAGGTGTACGACAAGCTGTTCGTGCGCCACTGGGACACCTGGGCCGACGGCCGCACCAACGTGCTGTACGCGGCACCGATCGACACCGCCGGCAAGGTCAGCGCCGAACCGGTAGCCCTGTCGGGCACGCTCGATGGCGACGTGCCGTCGAAGCCGTTCGGCGACAACGGCGAGTACCACTTCAGCCCGGACGGCAAGACCGTGGTGTTCTCCGCCCGCATCGCCGGCAAGACCGAAGCGTGGTCCACCAACTTCGACGTGTACACGGTGCCAGCCACCGGCGGCGAGCCGAAGAACCTGACCGCCGACAACCAGGCCTGGGACACCAAGGCGATCTATTCGCCGGACGGCCGCACGCTGGCCTACCTGGCCATGGACAAGCCCACCTTTGAAGCGGACCGCTTCCACCTGGTGCTGATCGACGTGGCCACCGGCAAGAAGCGCACCGTTGCCGACAACTGGGACCGCTCGATTGCCGACTACCGCTGGACGCCGGACAGCAAGACCATCCTGGCCACCGCCGACGACATCGGCCAGCACCCGCTGTTTGCCATCGACGCCGCCAGCGGCAAGGTGCGCAAGCTGACCGGCAACGGTTACGTCAGCGGCTTCGACGTGGTGAAAGACACCGTCGTCATCGCCCAGGCCAACCTGGCCTCGGGCGCGCAGCTGTACCAGTTCAAGCTGGGCGGCTCGGGCGAGAAAGCCGCGCAACTGACCAACGTCAATGAAGCCGCGCTGGCCGACGTGAAATTCGGCGAGTACGAGCAGTTCTCGTTCGCCGGCGCCAACGGCGAAACGGTTTACGGTCACGTGATGAAACCGTGGGATGCGAAACCGGGCGTGAAATACCCGATCGCGTTCCTGGTGCACGGCGGCCCGCAAGGCAGCTTCGGCAACTCGTGGAGCTACCGCTGGAATCCGCAGGTGTATGCCGGCGCCGGCTACGCCACCGTGTTCATCGACTTCCACGGTTCGACCGGCTACGGCCAGAAGTTCACCGATTCCATCAGCGGCGACTGGGGCGGCAAGCCACTGGAAGACCTGCAAAAAGGTCTGGCGGCAGCCGTGCAGAAATTCCCGTGGCTCGACCGCGAGAAGAGCTGCGCGCTGGGCGCATCGTACGGCGGCTTCATGATGAACTGGATCGAGGGCCACTGGTCCGACGGCTTCAAGTGCATCGTCAACCACGACGGCGTGTTCGACACGCGCGGCATGGCGTATTCGACCGAAGAGCTGTGGTTCACCGAATGGGAAAGCGGCGGTACCTACTACGACAACCCGGAAGCGCACGAAAAATTCAACCCGGCGCTGTTCGTGAAAAACTGGAAAACCCCGATGCTGGTGGTGCAGGGCGACCTCGACTTCCGCATCCCGACCGCGCAAGGACTGGGCACGTTCACCGCGCTGCAACGGCGTGGTATCCCGAGCAAATTGCTGATGTTCCCGGATGAGAATCACTGGGTCCTGAAGCCGGCCAACTCGGTGCTGTGGCATCACGAAGTGATCGGCTGGCTCGATACCTACCTGAAAAAATAATCGTTAGCTTGCAGCTGACGCCACGCCCGCCACTGCGCGGGCGTTTCCACATCAAGGATCCACAATGAAAAAACATCTGATCGCCGCCGCCCTGGTGCTGGCCTTTGGCGCCGCCCATCCCGCGTTTGCCGCTACCCCGGCCCCGCGCGCCGAAAACGCCTACCTGTCGCAGGAAGACGCCATGGCGCGCTCGGCCCGCGTTTCGAACGTCGATTACACGCTGCAATTCACGCTGACCGGCAAGGAAACCTTTGCCGGCACCACCACGCTGGAATTCGACCTGAAAGATACCGACCAGCCGCTGACCATCGACCTCGACAAGGCCACCATCGGCCAGCTCGTCGTCAACGGCAAGGCCGTCGCGCCGCAGTACAACCAGTGGTTCATCACCATCGCGCCGCAAGATTTGAAGGTGGGCCGCAACAGCGTCACCATCGCCTACGAGCGCCTGCACAGCACCAATGGCGAGGGCTTGCACCGCATGGTCGATCCGGTCGATGGCCGCGTCTATACGTATTCGCACTTCGAGCCGGCCGCCGCCCACCAGATGTTCGCGCTGTTCGACCAGCCCGACCTGAAAGGCACGTACCAGGTTACCGTCACCACGCCGGCCGACTGGGTGGCGGTGTCCACCATGCGCGAGAGCGGCGTCAAGGATGTGGCTGGTGCGAAAGAATGGACCTTCCCGCGCACCAAGAAACTGAGCCCGTACAACTTCTCGATGCACGCCGGTCCGTACAAGGTATGGGAAGACAACAGCGGTCCGTATCCGATGCGCCTGTTCGCACGGCAGTCGGTGGCGGCGCAAGTGTCGCCCAAGGACTGGTTCACGTACACGTCGCAGGGCCTGAAGTTCTTCGACGAGTACTTCGGCGTGCCGTACCAGTTCGCCAAGTACGACCAGCTCCTGGTGCCGGACTTCCTGTACGGCGCCATGGAAAACGCCGGCGCCATCACCTTTGCCGAAGGGCGCTTCCTGCACAAGGAAACCATGACCGCCGCCCAGCGCCAGAGCCTGGCGTCGGTGATCATGCACGAGATGGCGCACCAGTGGTTCGGCGACCTGGTCACCATGAAGTGGTGGAACGGCCTGTGGCTGAACGAAAGCTTCGCGTCGTTCATGGGCACGCTGGGTACGGCCGAAGCCACCGAGTTCAAGAACGCCTGGCAGAGTTTTTATTCGAGCGGCAAGCAGGCTGCGTACGTCATGGACGAGCGCGTGACCACGCACCCGATCGAAACGCCGGTGCCGTCGACCGCCAATGCCTTCGACAATATCGACGCCATCACCTACTCGAAGGGCGCTTCTACCCTGATGCAACTGCGCCACCTGCTGGGTGCGGAAGTGTTCCGCAAGGGTGTGCATAACTACCTGGTCAAGTATTCGTACCAGAATGCCGAGTTGAAAGACTTCATCGGCAGCCTGGGCGAGGCCGCCAACCGCGACCTGAGCGGCTGGACGAAGGAATGGTTGTACGAGCCGGGCGTCAACACGATCCAGGCGTCGCTTAGCTGCGCCGGCGGCAAGGTCAACAGCTTTAAACTGCTGCAAAGCGCGCCGAGCAAGGACATGCCGACCCTGCGCGAACAGCGCGTGCAGGTGGCGCTGTTCAAGCAGGGCAAGGATGGCATGGCGCTGAGCCAGAACGTCGCGGTTACCTACAAGGGCGCCGAGACGCCAGTGCCGGAACTGGTGGGCGCGGCCTGCCCGGACCTGGTCTATCCGAACTACCAGGACTGGGGTTTTGCCAAGGTGGCGCTGGACCAGAAATCGTTCGCCACCGCGCAGGCGTCGCTGGGCAAGGTGGACGATCCGCTGCTGCGCGCAATGCTGTGGCAAAGCCTGTGGGATAGCGTGCGCGACGGCAAACTGCCGCTCAACAGTTTCCTGAAAACCGTGCTGGCCAACGCGCCGGCCGAGAAGGATTACACGCTGCTCGGCGATATCGTCGGCAAGATCGGCCAGTCGAAGTCTTACCTCGACAAGATGGGCCCGTCCGCCGCCAGGTACCGCAGCAAGGTGGGCGTGCAGCTGGAAGACATGGCGTTCAAGGCCACTGTCGCGGCCAGCGGCGACAGCAACTTCCAGCGCCGCTGGTTCACCACGTACGTCAACCTGGCCAGCAGCCCGGCCGCGCTCAAGCGCCTGGCCGACATTCTCGATGGCAAGCTGGTGGTGCCGGGCCTGAACGTGAGCCAGGACGCACGCTGGGACATCGTTGCCCGCCTGAACCGTTACGACGTGCGTGGCAGTGCCGCGCTGTTGACCGCCGAGCAGGCGCGTGACAAGTCCGACAGCGGCCAGGCCGCCGCGCTGGCCGCCACCGTGGTCCGTCCGGACGCCAAGGTCAAGGCCGAATGGCTGGCCACCATCGGCGACCTGCAGACCAAGCTGCCGTTCTCGCGCATCCGCACCGCCATGTTCGGCCTGTATCCGGCCGAGCAGGGCGCGCTGGCCGAGCAGAGCGCCGGTGCGCGCCTGGACAGCCTGGCGCAGGTGGATCAAGCGGCCGGCCCGGTCTACATGCGCGCCTACGCGGCAGCCCTGATACCGGCCGCGTGCACGCCGGCCAGCGTGGCGCGCCTGCAGGCAGCGGTGGCAGCGCAGACCGATCTGTCGGCCGGCACCCGCCGTGCGCTGCTGGTCACGCACCAGGAAGATGAACGCTGCGTTGCTATCAAGAAAGCGATGACAGAATAATCTATTCCCTGTTTGTAGTAGGGTTAAAGCCGGCGCTTGCGCCGGCTTTTTTTATGCATGTCATCAAACCGTCATGAACCGCGACGATGGCATGGCATTGCTCGCGTAAAGGCCGAGGATGGGGCAGTGTTTTCGACAAGAATGTTAAATTTCTAGGTGGGAAGTTTGTTTGCATACAACGCAAAGCAGGCTCATCTGAGCGAAATGCAGCGTCTGGAAAATCTGATACTTTCATAGAGGAATCGGTATATTGTTCAGTCTTTATCAATATAAAAAGAATAATAAATTGTAATAATATGTTACTGCGCCGAGAGTTGTTTGTTTATATTCATTGTTACTTTCCAAAAAAGTAGAACATGGGGCCGACAGGCAACCAGCCCGGCGACCCGCGCTCACCACTTAACCACAAGGGCAACAGAAAATGACATTCTTCCAATCGAAACTGCGCCAACTGACTGCCGCCACCGTGGGCGCGCTTGCCGTGATGTCCGCCACGCCGGCGCTGGCCGGGGTGATCGATTTCGAGTCGGTCGCGCCGAACATCTATGGCGGCACCGAAGTCATCACCCAATCCGGCTACAACCTGACCGTGATCGACACTCCTGCCGCCGGTCCTGGCGGCACCGGTTTTGCTGGCGCCATCGGCGATGGCAGCGATCCGTTCCTGTGCACGGTGGCCGCTTGTCCCACCGGCAATGCCAGCCAGTTCTACCTCGGTGTCAACGATGGCAGCCTCAAGGTCACCCGTACCGACAACCGCCTGTTCCAGCTTACCGGTCTCGACTACGCCTTCCTGGCGCCGGTGGGTAACCTGGGGGGCTATACCTATGGCCAGCTGACCCTGGTCGGCGAGTTGTCGAACGGTACCAACGTGTCGTATGCCTACGATTTCCCGGTGCTCGACAGCCTCGGTTATTCGCCGTTCCAGACCTTGTCGTTGACGGCGTTCGGTGGCAACTATTTCAGCAGCGTGACCATCGGTTCTTGCCTGTTCGACGGTAACGGCGGTTGCACCAGCCCGCTGGCCGGCGCCGAGAACCAGTCGCAGTTCGCCATCGACAACCTGCGGGTGGCGCCCGTGCCCGAGCCGGAAACCTATGCCCTGATGGGACTGGGCCTGGGCCTGGTGGGCTGGATGTCGCGTCGCCGTTCGCGTGCCGCCAGCGCTGCCCGCACTAACCATAACAACGCCGTTGCCAACACCACCGCCGCCTGATCGAGGAACCCGTCCATGAAACTTCGTCCTATCTGCTCCGCCATCGTCCTGCTGGCCGCACTGTCCGGCGCCGCCCACGCCGAACAGCTGCGCCGCTCCTACATCGTGCAACTGGTTGACAAGCCGGTCGCCACCTACACCGGCCAGGTCGCCGGTTTGAGCGCCACCCAGCCGGCCGCCGGCCAGCGCCTCAATGTCGATGCGGGCAATGTACAGGCCTATATCAGCTACCTCGACGCCAAACAGAACGACGTCATCAAAACCGTCAGCGCTGCCGAGATCACCCACAAGTACGACGTGGTGTTCAACGGTTTTGCCGCGCTGCTGACTGACGCCGAAGTGCGCGCACTGAAGAAAAACGCTGGTGTGGCCGCCATCACGGCCGACTCCGAAATGATCCTCGACACCAGCTACACCCCGACCTTCCTGGGCCTGGACCAGCCAGGCGGCCTGTGGTCGCAACTGGGCGGCCAGAAGCTCGCGGGTGAAGACATCATCGTCGGTATCGTCGATAGCGGTATTTGGCCGGAAAATCCCAGCTACGCCGACCACGTGGACGAGAACGGCAACCCCACCCACAGCGGCGGCACGCTGGCCTACGATGCGCCGCCTGCCAGCTGGAAGGGCGGCTGCGATACCGGCGAAGGTTTTACCGTCGCCAACTGCAACAACAAGCTGATCGGCGCGCGTGCCTACAAGACTGCCAACCAGCAATTGCACTGGACCGAATTTGCCTCGCCACGCGACTCGATCGGCGGCTCGGTTGGCGAGGGCGGCCACGGCAGCCACACATCGACCACGGCCGCCGGCAATGGCGGCACCAACGCCATCATCAACGGCGTCAACCTGGGCAAGATTTCCGGCATGGCGCCGCGCGCGCGCATCGCCTCGTACAAGGTGTGCTGGACCGACCCTACCCGCCGCAATGGCTGCGCCACGTCCAACAGCGTCTCGGCGATCAACCAGGCCGTCAAGGACGGCGTCAACGTGATCAACTTCTCGATCGGCCCGTCGGCCGGCGGCGGCGCCTTCGACGAGGCCACCGAGCAGGCCTTCCTGGGTGCGGCGGCAGCCGGCGTGTTCGTTGCCGCTTCGGCGGGCAACTCGGGCCCGACCGCCACCGCCCCGGCGCCAGCGAGCCACATCAGCCCGTGGCTGTCCACGGTCGGCAACTCCACCCACAACCGCCTGTACGTCGGCGACGTGATCCTGCCCACCGGCGTCAAGCTGACTGGCGCCTCGAGCAACGCCAACACCCCTTCGTCGTCGCTGATCCTGGCCAGGGATGCGGGCCTGGCCAGCGTCACGCCGGCCCAGCAGCTCGCTCTGGCCCAGTGCTTCGGCGCGGCCGACAACGTGGCAGCCCTGCTCGACCCGGCCAAGGTGACCGGCAAGATCCTGGTGTGCGACCGTGGCAACAACGTCCTGGTCAACAAGAGCGCCAACGCCAAGACCGCCGGTGCGGTGGGCGCGATCATTGCCAACGTCGAGGGCGGTGCAGTCACCATCCTGAACCAGGCGCACTCGCTGTCCACCGTGCACATCACCAAGGAAAACGGCGCCATTCTCAAGAGCTATATGGCGGGCAATACCGGCGCCACTGCTGCGCTGGGCAATCTGAAACCCACCATCGATACCACCGTGGTCGCGCCGGTGATGAGCGGCTCGTCCTCGCGCGGCCCGAACGTGGCCAACGCCAACATCCTGAAACCGGACATGACCGCGCCGGGCACCGACATCCTGGCCGCGCTCACGCCCGACCTGACCCAGGCCCAGCGCAACGCGATTGCCGCCGGCAACCCGGCGCAAACGGTTGAGTTCGGCTTCCTGTCGGGCACGTCGATGGCGTCGCCGCACGTGGCCGGCGTGGCCGCGCTGCTCAAGCAGCGCCATCCGACCTGGAGCCCGGCCGCCATCAAGTCGGCGCTGATGACTACCGCCTACAACACCTTCAACGACGGCCAGAGCGCCAGAGTGCCATGGGACACCTCGGCCACCTATGCGGGCACTCGCCCGTTCGGCCAGGGCGCCGGCCACATTGCGCCGACGACGGCGGCCGATCCCGGCCTGGTGTACGACATCGCACCGGTCGAGTATGCGCGCTTCCTGTGTGGCCAGGGCCTGGTGTACAGCGCGGCGCAGTGCACCACGTTCGGCGGCGGCATCGCAGCCTACAACCTGAACCTGGCTTCGCTGACCGCCTCCAACGTGCTGGGCGCGCAAACGCTCACCCGCACCGTGACCAACGTGGGCGACACCACCGCCACCTATAACGCCACGGCCACGCTGCCCGGCTTCACGGTGGACGTCTCGCCGGCCTCGCTGACGCTGGCGCCGGGCGCCAAGGCCACCTTCACGGCCCGCCTCACCCGCACCACTGCGGCGCGCGATACCTGGTCCTACGGTTCGCTGGTCTGGAGCGACGGCGTGCACACGGTACGCAGCCCGCTGACCGCGCGCGGCACCGGCATTGCTGCCGCTGCCAACGTGTACAGCGAAAACACGTCGGGCGCCAAGGTGCTGACAGTGGGCACCGGTTTTGCCGGCGCCTTCAGCACCGCCAAGGGCTTGCTGCCGGCAACGCAAACCACCCGCACCATCGGCCAGGCCGGCGGCGCGGACAACGCGACGCTGTGCCTGAACGGCGCCTCGGCCGGTGTGAACGTGCACAACTTCACCGTGCCGGCCGGCACGCTGGTGGCGCGCTTCGCACTGTTCGACTCGGACAACACCGGCACGGGCGCCGGCGACTCCGACCTCGACCTGATCCTGTTGCGCGGCACCACCCTGGTGGCCCAGAGCGGCGAACTGACGTCGAACGAACGCATCGAGCTGGTGTCACCGGCGGCAGGCAACTACACCCTGTGCGTGATCGGTTACGCTCCGGCTGGCGGCCAAGCCACCTACAAGCTGTCGAGCTGGCTGGTACAGCCAACCTCGACCGCTGGTAACTTCAAGGTGATGTCGCCAAGCTCGGCCACCCTGGGTGGCACGGCGTCGGTGGGCATGAGCTGGAGCAACCTGGAGGTGGGCAAACGCTACGTCGGTGCGGTGGATTACCTGGTGGGCGGCGTCAAGCAGGGCACCACGGTGATCGATGTGGATACCACCGATCCGCTGCCGCTGTTCAAGAGCTCGTCCGACAAGGGCAAGCTGGCTTACTAAGCCTTACTGAACAGTAACTGCTTCACTAAAAAGCCTGCGGCAGCCATTCGGCGCCGCAGGCTTTTTTTCGTTGGCACGCCAAGGCTGGGGGCGGCCTCTCCCGGTCCCGGCCCCAAATCCGGGGCGGCGCCGGTACGTGGCGGGCGCGGGCTTAGCGCACGTTGGGCTGGCTGCCGGCGCTGGCCGGGTTGAGCACGCAGCGGTTGGCGCGGCAACTGGCGCCGGGATCCGATACCACCGAGCAAGTGGACATCATCGCTTCGCGCGCATCCTGGGCGCGCAGCGCGGCAGCGTGGCGTTCCACCAGTTGTTTAAGGGTTGCACCATCGTCCTGCTTGCTGGACCACGGCAGGTAGCTCTGTGGCCCGCCGCACGCCTTGGCGCCCACGCCGATCGTGTGGCATTGGCTGTCGTTGTCGCACACGGGGTTGGCGCTGGCGGCCTGGATTTGCTGCCACAGGCTGCTGGCTGCGGCTGGCGCTGCGGGGGCGGCGGGAGAGGTGGGAGAACCAGGAGAGGCAGGCGGCGCAGGCGGTGGTGGACTGGCGCAGGCGCTGGTCATCAGCAACAGCAGGCCTGCCGCAGCCAGGCGCGTGGAGAGCAACAGGGACGAGGGCAGTTTCATGGTGGTGCTCCGGTTGAGGAACTACAGCGGCTCGGTCAGGCGCGCCTTGCGGGCCGCGCCATCCGGGCCGAACAAAATAACGAACTCGGCATACGCCGGCTGGCCATCGCTGCCCTTGCCGGCCGCCTGCGGATAGCGGTAGCGCCACACTTGCACGCCGGTATCGAATTGCAGCGCGGTGGCCGGCCCCAGCCTGGCGCGCACGGCGGCCGTGGTGTCGTAGCCGGGCGCCAGCGCGGTGGTGGGCGGATCGTCCATGTATTCGAAGGCCAGCAGGGTGTCGTCGGGCCACGACTTGTCCCACAGCGGCGCGTAAAAGCTGCGGTCGAGCAGGACCTGGCAGTCGCAGTAGGGCAGCGACTCCGGGGTTTGGGTGCCGCCCGCGTACAGCAGGTCGAAGGGCAGGGCGGCGCTGCGCGCACCATGGCGCGCGGTCACGCCGAAAATCGGACGCTCGGCAAAGAACACATAGTTGCCGTCGGGAGCGCCGCAGATGCTGTCGGCATCGGTCAGCAGGTCGCCCAGCCAGGCGAACATCTCCGAATTGTTCGACAGCAGGCCGGCAGCCACGCCCACCTGGCATTCCAGGCGCAGGTCGCCCAGGCGGCGCATGCCGGCCGGCACGCCAGGGCTGCGCACCTGGGCGCGCCAGGTGAGGGTGCTGGTCTTGCGGCTGGCTACCAGGGCGGCGTCCTGCGCCAGTGCGCGGGCGTCGCGCGGCAGCGTGAAGGTGTGATCGGGCGCGACCTTGACCGGCAGCGAGACGCTGTCGCCGGCCACCCGCAAAGTGATGCCGTCGAGTTCGGTGGTGGCCAGGCGCGGCAACAGCTGGAAGCGCAAGGTCGCTTGCGGCGCCAGCGCATGCAGGCGTTCGAAGCGATCCATGCCCGCGATCATCTTGCGGTAGGACTTGTCCACCGGGTCGCGGGTGGTGGCGATGGTGACGCGCGCGGGTTCGTCGCTGGCGGCCAACGCAGGGATGGCGAGGCAGCACCAGGTCATGCACGCGATCAGGCAACGGACGACAGGCATCGGGTTCCTCCAGGACATGAAGACAGGATAGGCCCACCCGGGCGGGCGTGGCGCACGTCTTTTGTTGTTGGCAAGTTTTCTATTAGCAAGTCTATAATGCTACCTTTATTTTAATAAGCAATTGGTGCTACGGCCCACACGCTTCATTCCATGACCGCCACAGCGCCAGCGCCGAATCGCTACCTCCCCGAAATCGATGGCCTGCGCGCCCTGGCCGTGTTGCTGGTGCTGTTATGCCACGCCAGGTTCACTGCTGTAGCAGGTGGTTACATCGGCGTGGATGTGTTCTTTGTCATTTCCGGCTACGTGGTCTGCCGGTCGATACTCGCTGACCAGCAGGCCGGTACCTTCAGCCTCAGGCAATTCTATACGCGGCGACTCAAGCGCCTGGCGCCGGCGCTGTTGCTGGTGATGGCGGCAACCCTGGCGTTCTGCCTGGTGTACAACTTCCCGGGTAGCAATCTCACGCTGCTCAAGAGCATCCGCGCTGTATTGTTATTGAATGCGAATATCTTCCTGGCCAGGCAGACCGGCTACTTCGACTTGCAGGCCGATAAGCACCCGTTGTTGCACACCTGGTCGCTGTCGGTCGAGGAGCAGTTCTACCTGGTCGTGCCGCTGCTGTTGCTGATGGTGGCCAGGCTGCGCGCCGGTTACACGCTGGCCCTGGTGGCGGGGCTGTGGGCTGCTGCTCTGGCCTGGTCGTGGTACGACGTGAGCCGCGCGACGCCCGGCGCATATTTTTATCTGCAAGGACGGCTGTTCGAATTGCTGTGCGGCGTGGTGCTGGTATTTGCCTTGCGCAGTTTTCCCATCACGGCCAGGCGGGTGTGGTACGACGCCATGTTGCTGGCGGGACTGGCCGTGATCCTGGTGTGTGGATTGCGCTACAACGCGGGTACGCCGATGCCGGGGATAAATGCCTTATGGCCGTGTCTTGGCGCCGTGCTGGTGATCGTCGGCATCGAGGGGGCGCATTACTGCAGGGTTTTGCTGAGCAACCGCGTGGCTGTCTTCCTGGGCAAGATATCGTACGTGCTGTACCTGTGGCACTGGCCGGTGATTTTCGCGTTCGGCCGCCTGGGCTGGCAATCGGCGGGCGCGATGTCCGCCGCGCTGGGACTGTCGCTGGCGCTGGCCGTGGCTACCCACTACTTCGTGGAAAACCCGTTGCGTCGCGCGCGCTGGTCGCCGGTGAAAACCGCCGCGCTGCTGTTCCTGCTGCCGGTGCTAACGGTGCTGGCGCTGCTGCAGGTGGCCCGCAAGACCGATAATTTCATGGCCTGGTATCCGGCGCACTACCAGCAGGACAATGCCGATGCCGGCAGCACCGTGTTCGACCGGCCGCGCGCCAGACAGTGCTGGAGCCAGGTCGAGGTGACTCCGAGCGCGCTGTGCACGGTGGGCGACGCCACGTCGCCGCGCAAGGCGGTGTTGCTTGGCGATAGCCATGCTTACCACCTGATCGATTTCATCGATCAACTCGGCAAGGAACATGGCCTGGCCATCCACGACATGACTTTCACCATGTGCGCGCCGATCGAGGACAGTCCCGAGCGCGCCGGCGACCCCGGCTTCCAGCAGCACGCGCAGGAGTGCCGCGCGCATGGTCGCAACACCATCGCCTGGGTATTGTCGCGGCCGGAGATTTCGGTGGTGTTCATGTCGGCAGTGTGGGACCTGTATCAGAACACCGGCACCGGCGCTGGCGTGCAGCCGACCGGCCACGGTTTCCTGCCTGGCCAGATCAATACCGAGCTGGCGCGCACCATCGGCAAGCTGGAAGCAGCAGGCAAGCGCGTGGTATTTCTCGACGACCTGCCGCTCCTGCCTGCCAGTCTGGAAAACTGCGTCTCGAACCGGGTGTACCTGCCCGGCCGCGCGCACGACGAGTGCAGCTTTCCGCGCGCCGAGGCCGACGTGCGCTATCGCGACATCGACGCCATCCTCGCCGACATGCACGCGCGCTTTCCGCGCACCGCCACGCTGCATACCTATGACGTGCCGTGCGATGCGCAGCGTTGCCACGCCAGCATAAAAGGTACCGGTCTGTACGCTCATAACGATCGCGGCCACCTGGGCGCCGGCGGCAGCGCCACGTACTACCGCGCCTACCGCGCGCGCCATCCCGGCGAGATCGAGCAGGCGTTGGCAGAACGTCCCTAGAATCTGTCCCGGCCGGGAATCAGGCGCTGCCTGAGCGCCTCGGCAGCGGGGCCGATCAGCCGTACTGTTTCGGTTCTAGTGCAGGATGTCGATGCGGATTTTGCGCCCGCCGCGATAGGTGTACAGCGTGACCGCCGGGTTGGCCAGGTCGCCGTAGCGGTCGAAGCCGATGGCGCCGGTCACGCCCTGGTACTTGATCTTCGCCAGTTCGGGCAGGTACTGTTTCGGCACGGCGGTGCCGGCCGCCTGCATCGACTTGGCCAGCAGCATCACGGCATCGTAGGCGTACGGCGCATAGGTTTGCAGCGGCAGCTTGTAGCGCTGCTGGTAGCGGTCCACGAAGGCACGGTAGCCGACGTCGTAGTTGCCGGTCACACCGCCGGCCACGGCGCAGGTGAGCTGGTTGTCGGCCAGGGCGTCGCCGGCCAGCTGCGGCAGCCGTTCGGAACAGATGCCGTCGCCGCTGAGGAAACGCAGGTTCATGCCCAGCGATTTCATCTGCTTGAGCATGGGGCCGGCTACAGCGTCCATGCCGCCAAAGAAGATCAGGTCGGGCTGGCGCGCCTTGATCTGGGTGAGGATGGCGTTGAAGTCGGTGGCGCGGTCGTTGGTGTACTGGCGGCTGACGGCGTCCGCTGCCGTGCCCTGCGCGCGCACGCCCTTGAGGAAGGCATCGGCCAGGCCCTGGCCGAACGCGGTGCGATCGTCGATCACGGCGATGCGGCGCGCCTTGAGCGTGTGCACCGCGTAGCGGCCCAGCACTTCACCGATCTTGTTATCGTTGGCCACCAGCCGGAACGCGGTCTGAAAACCCTGGCGCGTGTACAGCGGCGTGGTGGCGGCAGGCGTGATCTGCGGAATGCCTGCAGCCGCGTAGATGCGCGAGGCCGGCACGCTGGTGCCGGAATTGAGGTGGCCGACCACGCCGGCCACCTCGGCATCGACCAGCTTTTGCGCCACGGCCGTGCCCTGCTTGGGATCGCCGGCGTCGTCCTCGACCTGCAACACGAACTGCACGCTGCGCCCGCCGATCTGCGGGCCGGTGGCGTTGAGGTCGTCGATCGCCATGCGGGCGCCGTTTTCGATGTCCTTGCCCATGTGGGCGCTGGCGCCGGACAAGGGCGCGACAACGCCGATGCGCACTTGCGGCACTTGCGGTTGGGGCTTGCCCTGGGACTGGTTTTGGGCAGCAGCGTTCAGGCTGGCGAGCAGGAGGAGGAGGGGCAGGCGCATGAGATTCCTGTAACGGTCTATGGATTCCCGCCTGCGCGGGAATGACGGTTTTACGGCTGGTGGTGCTGGCGGACGCGCATCGGTGCTTGCTGGTAGCCGCCGGTGTTGTTTGGTGGTCGGCTGATGTTCAATTATTGCATGGCTGGCGCCGTGCACCGATGAGGCCGTTGCTTTTACGACTACAATATCCCCAGATCAATACCCAATGGAGTCGGCATGTCGTTCGTCATTGTTCTTGCAGCGTTGGCCTTTTTGATGCTGGCCGCGTACCGTGGCTACAGCGTGATCCTGTTTGCGCCGATTGCCGCCCTCGGCGCGGTATTGCTGACCGACCCGGGTGCGGTGGCGCCGGTGTTTTCCGGCATCTTCATGGAAAAGCTGGTCGGCTTCGTCAAACTGTATTTCCCGGTATTTTTACTGGGCGCCGTGTTCGGCAAGCTGATCGAAATTTCCGGCTTCTCCGAATCCATCGTGGTGGCGGCGATCCGCTACATCGGCCGCACCCGCGCCAATGCCGTGATCGTGCTGGTGTGCGCGCTGCTCACCTACGGCGGCGTGTCGCTGTTCGTGGTGGTGTTCGCGGTGTACCCGTTCGCTGCCGAGCTTTACCGGCAAAGCAATATCCCCAAGCGGCTGATGCCCGGCGCCATCGCGCTCGGTGCATTTTCGTTCACCATGGACACCTTGCCCGGCACCCCGCAAATCCAGAACATCATCCCCACCACGTTCTTCAAGACCACCGGCTGGGCCGCGCCATGGCTCGGTGTGATCGGCAGTGTCGCCATGCTGACCGCCGGCCTGATTTACCTGGAATGGCGCCGCCGCACCGTGATGGCCACCGGCGAAGGCTATGGCGGTAGCGCCGCCGAAGCCGACGCCAAAGCCGATGCCAACACCGGCGCCAACGCCGGCGCCAAAGCCGACAACCTGCCGATAGCACCGCTGCCTGCCAAACGCGGCCTACCACACCCGCTGCTGTCGATCGCACCGCTGGTGCTGGTCGGCGTGGTCAACTTCGCGCTGACCAAGATGATTCCGCACTGGTACGGCGACAATTACGCGCTCACGGCCGACGCCTTGCCCGGTCTGCACAGCGCCATCAACCTGCCCATCAAGGGCGTGATCGGTATCTGGGCCGTGGAAGGCGCGCTGCTGCTGGGCATCGTGTTCGTGGTGGTGACCGCGTTTGGTCGCGTGCGCGCGGCGTTTGCCGAGGGCACCAAGGCCGCTGTGGGCGGCGCGTTATTGGCGGCAATGAATACCGCGTCCGAGTACGGCTTCGGCGGCGTGATCGCGGCGTTGCCGGGTTTCCTGGCAGTGAGCAGTGCGCTCAAAAGCGTGCCCGATCCGCTGATCAACGCGGCCGTCTCCGTGACCACGCTGGCCGGCATCACCGGTTCGGCATCGGGCGGCATGAGCATTGCGCTGGCGGCCATGTCGGACCAGTTCATCCGCGCAGCAGAAAGCGCGCAGATTCCGCTCGAAGTGCTGCACCGCGTGGTGTCGATGGCCAGCGGCGGCATGGATACCTTGCCGCACAACGGCGCCGTGATCACCCTGCTGGCGGTGACGGGCCTGACGCACAGGCAGTCGTACGGCGAGATCTTCGGCATCACCGTGATCAAGACGCTGGCGGTGTTTCTCGTGATCGCGGTGTACTACCTGACCGGGCTGGTGTAAGCGGATATTGCAGCTGGCAGCGCGCGCAGTAAAAGCTGCGCCGCGCAGTCTTGCCCAGGTGCCCGCGCAGGAACGAGATATTGCAGCGCGGGCAGATTTTCTTGGTGTGCGCCAGCCAGTGCTGCTTGAGCGTTCCCTCTTTTTTCCATGCCAGAAAATCGAAGCTGTACGCGCGCGCCTGCGCCACCAGTGCGCGCAGCTTCGCTGCCGGGATATCGCCCATCTTGGAGAGTGGGTGGAGGCGCACCCGGAACAGCACCTCGTTCTTGATGATGTTACCCACACCGGCAAAGATAGTCTGATCGAGCAGGGCGTCGCACGCCAGCAGATCAGGCTGGGCGCGCAGTTTTTTCAGTGCCAGTGCTGGCGACCAGGCGTCGTTCATGACGTCGCCACGCCAGTCGTACTCGCTGTCCAGGTCGTCGGAGAGGGTCTTGATCGAGCACGTATAAAAATGCAGCGCGCTGTCGTCGTCGAAGAACAGGCTCAGGCGCGGCTTGGCGCGGCCGGCCTCCTTGGTTTGGTTGATCAGGTACGTGCCGAACATCAGCAGGTGGATGCGCAGCGCGCGGTCGGCCAGACGTATCAAGAAATGCTTGCCGAAGGTGCGCAGCGCCAAAATGGGCTGGCCGGCCAGCTCGTCCGTCGCGACATCCTTGCTGCTGCCTTGCGCGCGCACGATGGTGCGGCCTTCAAAGTCTGCGACCTGTTCGCGCAGGATGACGATCGATGGTCCTTCGGGCATGGGGGGTCTCCACTGGCGGTATGCCGTCGAGTGTGGACCGCGCGCACCACGCGGGCTGTACGCTGGGTCACCTATGCCGATTCGCCCTGCCATTGCGACCACAAGTAAATCATGTCATATTCGTTGTTCGTTGCAAACTACCGAGGAGCCAGATTTGAAACACACGCTGATTATCGCCGCACTGCTGTCGGCAGGCATGGTGCACGCCGCCACCGGTCCCGAGTTCGACGCCAAGCGCCTGTCGCAGGACGTCAAGGTGCTCTCGTCCGACAAGTTCGAAGGGCGCGGCCCCAACACCGCCGGCGAGACGCTCACCGTCGACTACCTGGTGCAGCAATTCAAGGCGGCCGGCCTGCAGCCTGGCGGCGATCCCGTCAAGGGCAAACCGGGCGAGCGCAGCTGGACGCAGGACGTGCCGCTGGGCCGCTTCGAGATCAAGGGGCCGGTTGCGCTGTCGGTGCGCGACGCCAAGGGTACCCATGCGCTCAAGCAGGGCGACGACCTGGCCGTGCGCGCGTCCATGAGCGGCAGCAAGCTGGTGGACTTCAAGGATGCGCCGCTGGTGTTCGTGGGCTATGGCGTGACCGCGCCCGAGCGCAAGTGGGACGACTTCAAAGGCGTGGATTTGAAGGGCAAGCTGGCCGTGGTGCTGATCAACGATCCCGATTTCGAAACCGGCCAGGGCGAATTTGGCGGCAAGGCCATGACCTATTACGGCCGCTGGACCTACAAGTTCGAGGAAATGGCGCGCCGCGGCGCGCTGGGCACCATCATCGTCCACGAAACCGCGCCGGCCTCGTACGGCTGGGCCACGGTGAAAAACTCGAATACCAACGTCATGTACGACATCGTGCGCAAGAATCCGGCCGAAGCTCATGCGCCCGTGGAAGCGTGGATACAGCGCGACCTGGCGGCGGACCTGTTCAAGCGCGGCGGCCAGGATTTCGAGGCGCTGAAAAAACTGGCGCAAACGCGTGACTTCAAGCCGGTGCAACTGAAGGACGTGACGCTGTCGGGCAAGTACGCGGTGGACGCGCAAGTGATCACGTCGAAAAACGTGGCCGCGCGCGTGGTGGGCGCCAGTCGTCCCGACGACACCGTGATCTACAGTGGCCACTGGGACCACCTGGGCGTCGGCTTGCCCGATGCGAAAGGCGACAAGATTTATAACGGCGCGGTGGACAACGGCACCGGGCTGGCCGCCATGCTGGAACTGGCGCGCGCCTACGGCAAGGCGCCGAAGCCGGCGCGCAGCGTGCTGTTCCTGGCGGTGACGGCAGAAGAAAAGGGCTTGCTCGGCTCCGAATACTACGCGTCGTACCCGCTGTACCCGCTGGCCACCACGGTTGGCGTGATCAATATGGATGCGCTCAGCCCGCATGGCGTCTCGCGCAACTTCACCATCTCCGGTAGCGCCAAGCTCGACTTGCTGGATCAGCTGGTGGCCAAGGCCAAGCAGTGGAACCTGGCGTATTCGCCCGATCCGAAGCCGGAAGCCGGCTACTTCTTCCGCTCCGACCACTTCCCGTTCGCCAAGCGCGGCGTGCCGGCGTTCTCTTACGGTTCGGGTAACGACTGGGTGGACGGCGGCATTGCAGCCGGCAAGAAGAACGAGCAGGCCTACACCACCGACAACTACCACCAGCCGTCGGACGAGTGGAGCGCCAAGTGGCAATTCACCGGCATGGCGCACGACCTGGGCATGTTGTATTCGCTGGGCCGCGACCTGGCCGATGGCAAGTCGTGGCCCAACTGGGCCAGCGATGCCGAGTTCCGCGCGGCGCGCGACCAGACCGCCAAGGACCGAAAATAATCGCTCTATCGTTTATATTATTTCTAACTTTTTCTGATTTGCAATAAAATAAAAGCGCGCCGGCACTGATGCCGGTGCGCTTTTTCTTTCAGGAGCTTGTGCATGACCATTTCGCTTCGCCGCACCATCCTTGCGGCGTCCATCGCCGTTTTCTCCGCTGCCTCGGCCTATGCGGCCGACGTCAAGCCGGTGGCCAAAGCCGATATCGCCATCCCCGATATCGCCTACAAAAAATTCGTGCTCAAGAACGGGCTGACCCTGCTGGTGCATGAAGACCACAAGACGCCGGTGGTGGCGATCAATACCTGGTACCACGTCGGCTCAAAGAATGAAAAGCCGGGCAAGACCGGCTTTGCCCACCTGTTCGAACACCTGATGTTCAGCGGCAGCGACAATTTTAATCAGACCTACCTGAACGCGCTGCAGCGCATCGGCGCGACCGATCTCAACGGCACCACCAATCCCGACCGCACCAACTACTTCCAGAACGTGCCGACCTCGATGCTCGACTACGCGCTGTTTGCCGAGAGCGACCGCATGGGCCACCTGCTCGGCGTGCTCGACCAGAAGAAGCTCGACCTGCAACGCGGCGTGGTGCAAAACGAAAAACGCCAGGGCGAGAACCAGCCGTACGGCGTGACGCGCCAGCTGCTCACCGAGAACACCTGGCCGGTCGGCCACCCGTACTCGTGGACCACGATCGGCTCGATGGCCGACCTCGACGCGGCTTCCATGGCCGACGTCACCGACTGGTTCAAGACCAACTACGGTCCGAATAACACCACGCTGGTGCTGTCGGGCGACATCACGCCGGAAGCGGCGCTCCAGAAGGTCGAGCAATACTACGGCGATATCCCGGCCGGCCCGCCGCTGGCCAAGCACAGCGAGTGGATCGCCAAGCGCACCGGCACCCACCGCAGCACGGTGCAGGACCGCGTGCCGCAGGCGCGCATCTACCGCGTGTGGAACGTGCCCGGCGCCAAGAGCGCCACGGAACCGCTGCTGGACCTGGGCGCCTACGTGCTGGGCGAAGGCAAGACCTCGCGCTTGTACAAGCGCTTGGTGTACAAGGAACAACTGGCGACCAGCGTAGCCAGCAGCAATGCGTCATCCGAGATTGCCGGCCAGTTCTACATGGTGCTCACGGCCCGTCCCGGCGCCGACTCCGGAAAAATGGAACGCCAGGCCGACGAGGAATTGCAGGCGCTGCTCAAAAACGGCCCCACCGCTGCCGAGCTGGAAATTGCCAAGACCAAGATCCTGGCGCAATACACACGCATTGTCGAACGCGTGGGCGGTTTCGGCGGCAAGAGCGATTTGCTGGCCAGCTGCCAGACCTACACCGGCAATCCCGACTGCTACAAGGACTACCTGAAGGCGGTCAAGGCGGCCACGCCCGCATCCGTCAAGCAGGCCATGAACGCCTGGCTGGCCGACGGCGACTTCGTGCTCGACGTGCAGCCGTTCCCGACCAACTACGCCACCACCGCCAAGTTTGACCGCAGCAAGCCGCCAGCGCTGGGCAAGGCCGAATCGTTGAACCTGCCGGCGATGCAAAAGGCGACCTTGTCGAACGGCCTGAAAGTGGTACTGGCCGAGCGCCATGCGGCGCCGGTGGTCAACCTGTCGCTCATCGTCGATGCCGGCTATTCGTCCGACTCGCACGAGCTGCCCGGCGTGGCCAGCCTGACCCTGGCAATGCTGGACGAAGGCACGCAAAAGCGCAACGCCGCGAAAATCAGCGAGGAAGTCGAATCGCTGGGTGCGCAGATTTCCAGCTACAACAACCTCGACGGTTCGTTCGTGCAGCTCAACGCGCTCAAGGCCACCTTGCCGCAAGCGCTGAACGTGTATGCCGACGTGGTGCTGCACCCGGCCTTCGAACAGAAGGAACTGGATCGCCTGCGCAAGGACCAGCTCGCCGCCATCGCGCGTGAAAAAACCAATCCGTCGGCCATGGCGCTGCGCGTGATTCCGGGCCTGATCTATGGCAAGCAGCACGCCTACGGTTTGCCGCTATCGGGCAGCGGCAACGAACAATCGGTGCTGCGCATCACCCGCGACGACCTGGTCAAGTATCACCAGAGCTGGTTCAAACCGAATAACGCCACCTTGCTGGTGGTGGGCGACACCACCCTGGCCGAAGTCGTACCGCAGCTGGAAAAAGCATTTGGCGGCTGGAAGGCCGGCGACGTGCCGAAGAAAAACATCGCGCAAGTGGCGCAACCGGAGAAAACCAGCGTGTACCTGATGGACAAGCCGGGCGCGCAGCAAAGCACGATTTACGCGGTGCAACTGGCGCCGCCGCGCAACGCGCCGGAAGCGGTGCAACTGGGCGTCGTCAACAACATCTTTGGCGGCAATTTCGGTTCGCGCATCAATATGAACCTGCGCGAGGACAAGCACTGGTCATACGGCGTGCGTTCGAGCGTGTTGCCGGCGCGCAGCCAGGGCCTGTACCTGAGCACGTCGCCGGTGCAAGCCGACAAGACCAAGGAAGCGTTGCAGGAACTGGTGCGCGAGTATGGCAACATTGCCGGCGCCAAGCCGATCACTGAAGCCGAATTGAAGGAAGCGCAGGACAACTCCACCTTGTCGCTGCCGGGTTCGTTCGAGACTGCCGGCCAGCTGGGCGGCGCGTACAGCACCATCCTGCAATACCAGCTGCCGGAAGACTACTACAACACTTTCACCAACAAGATCACGGCCATGACGCCGGCCGACGCCAACGCATTGGCCAAGCGCGTGATCGAGCCGGGCAAGCTGGTGTGGGTAGTGGTGGGCGATGTGAAGAAGATCGAAGCCGGCGTGCGCGAGCTCAACCTGGGCGAAGTGCGCAAGGTGGATGCGGACGGCAACGTCCAGTAAGAAATATTGCCATTGAGACCACTGCGTTACGCAGGACGTTTGTAACGTAGTGTATCTCACATGAAAGCAGGTTCAATTACGTTTGTGTAATGGTCATTGCACGGATGTGATTGAACCTGTTTGTTTATGTGTTTGCAATGAGACACTCTTTGAGCAGGATGACTTGCGCCTGGGCTTCGATATCCTGACGAATCACGTTGCGCAGTTCACGGCGCTTGCGGGCGCGGCTGCGGTGCTTGGCAGGAATCGACTCGATCGGCTTGTCCGTAAACGGCAGGCCCACATGGTAAAACCGGCGCGGCGCTTCCACGCCCACCATCGGCATCCAGAACGCGTCGTAGTCGAAGGCGGTGCGTTGTCCGTCGGTCGGCAGGACGCTTTGCGCGCGGCCCTGGCCCATGCCCACCATGGTCTTGATGCCCATTTCGTTTGCCAGCGTTTGCGCCGCGAATAACAGCATGTGCGCCGGCGAGACGTTGTTGCAGGCTTCGGTCGCCTGGCGGATCTGGGCGATCTTGCCGGCAATGCCCTGGATGCCCGAGACCAGCAACACCTGGCTGTCCGCCACGCCTGCCAGCGCGCCCGGCGCAATGGAAAACGTCACGATGCAGATATTTTCGCCATCCAGGTCCAGTGTCAGGCACAGGTCGCCGTCGTGGTTGTAGTTGTAAGGGTAGCGCAGCGCGATATCGTAGCGGCTGTTTTCGTGGGTATGGCGCCACAGGCCGAATCCGCTGCTGCGCGACTTGCGCAGGAAGTCGGGCAGGAAATGCCGGGCCATGCTCTGGTGATGGTTGACCGCGACGGCCAGGCGCTCGGGAATGGAAAAGCTGGAGCCCAGGTAGTACTTGCGCAGGTAGCGGTAGCGGATGCCGGTATAGAAATCCTGCTGGTTGAGCAGACCCAGGTCACCCAGCAGGCGCGACAGATGGAAATGCCGGCGCAGGTGGAGCAGGTTGCGGGGCACGCTGACGACCCTGGACAGCGTGCGGCGAGCCATGTTGCGGCGTCCTGCAACGCCGGCAAGAACTGGTGCGCCAGGCAGCGTACCGTGGTTGGTAGATGCTTCCATTTATTTCACCCTAGACAATGTTAATGTTGTTTTGATCATTTATGCCTGCCCATTCTAGGGTCGGCTTATGCCAATAACATTACCTATGTGTAAGGATGATTTTGAGCGGGCAAGCCGCTCGGGGCGTAACTCAGGCTGCGGCTTCTTCCTTGATAAAGCGCGACTCGGCCGACCACATGGCGCAGGCGCGCGCCAGCAGGGTGGCTTCGGCATCGGCCAGCACGCCGTCGGCGTCCGCGATCGCCCACATGGCCCGCAACAGGCGGCGGCGCAGGTCGGGGTCGGTGACTTCGCCGAGCAGGCTGTCGATGGTGGCCGGCGCCAGTTCCACGTGGCCCTGCTTGACCGAGCTGGTAAGCAAGTCGTTGCACAGGTCTTCCAGCAGGCCGTGGAAGGTGTCGATATCGATGTCGATGTGCTCGAGCAGGCGGGTGCGGGTGAGGGCGCGCAGCTCGGACGGCGCCAGTGCGCCATCGACCACCATGGCCAGGGCCACGATACGGCCAGCGGCGCTGGCAGTGTTTTCTTCATAATGTCGCATTGTCTTTTCCTTTTGGTTTGCCGGGCAAGCGGGCTTGCCCGGCATGTTTCAATGGTTACTTCTTACGAGTGGCGTACAGGCTGGCGATGACGCTACCAGCGATCAGCGATGCCACCACGGTCAGCGAAATGTGCACCGGAATGTGGATCCACGGCAGCAGCAGCATTTTCAGACCGATGAAGCAGAGCACCAGGGCGAGGCCATATTTGAGCAAGTGGAAACGGTCAGCCACGTCTGCCAGCAGGAAGTACAGCGCCCGCAAGCCCAAAATCGCAAACATATTCGACGTGAACACGATGAACGGATCGGAAGTGATCGCGAAGATCGCCGGGATCGAATCCACTGCGAAGATCAGGTCGGTCACTTCGATCAGGATCAGCACCAGGAACAGCGTGGTCACGTAGCGCTTGCCATCCTTGCTGACGATGAACTTCTCGCCGTGGTCGCCTTCCGACACCGGCAACACCTTGCGTGCCCACTTGAGCACGGGATTGTTTTTCACGTCCGGTTCTTCATCGACCGCCTTGAGCATTTTCAGGCCGGTGAACAGCAGGAACGCGCCGAACAGGTACAGTATCCACTTGAACTCGTTAACCACCCAGGCGCCTGCCAGGATCATCACGGCCCGCATCACGATCGCACCGAGCACGCCGTAGATCAGCACGCGGCGCTGGTATTCGGGCTTGACGCCAAACGCGGTAAAGATCAGCAGGAAGATAAACACGTTATCGACCGACAGCGCTTTCTCGATCAGGTAGCCGGACAGGAACTCGAGCGACTTTTGCTCGGCGATCTCCGGGCCGACCGTGCCTTTCAGGTAGTACCAGAGGCCCGCATTGAACAGCAGCGCCAGGCTGAACCAGCCCAGCGACCACGCGCCCGCTTCCTTGATCGACACCTTGTGCGCCTTGTTGCCGCCGAAGACCCACAGGTCCAGCGCCAGCATCACCAGCACGAACGCCACGAACCCGGCCCACATGGGCGCCGTGGCAATATTTTCTAATCCGGTCATTGACGGTCCTCCTTGCATGAAAATAGATGAATGTTTTCGATTAACCCGAAGCCATCATAAGAGCGCACGATTGTTCGTACAATTCGAATATACTTTATGAATTGATCGAAAATATCGATGTATGGAAAAATCGGAGGAATCTATGGCGACGGTATCGGCACTCAACTACAAGCATTTACGCTATTTCTGGATGGTGGCGCGCAGCGGCAGCATCGCCAAGGCGGCCGAGCAGCTGCACCTGACGCCGCAGTCGATCTCGGGGCAGTTGACGGAATTTGCCGATACCTTGGGCGTGGAATTGTTCCGCCGGGTGGGCCGGCGGCTGGAACTGACCGAAACCGGCAACCGCGTGCTGCGCCACGCCGAAGACATCTTCAGCGCTGGCGACGCCTTGCTCGACGTGGTGCGCGACCAGTCGGCCACCAAGGTGGGCAGCTTCCGGGTGGGAGTGTCCGATTCGGTCTCGAAAGCCGTGGCGTGCCGGCTGGTGGCGCCAGCGCTGTCGCTGGCCGAACCCACCCGGCTGATCTGCCGCGAGGGACGGCTGGCGGCGCTGCTGGCCGACATGGCCATCCACCGGCTCGACATGATCATTGCCGACCGCCCCATGCCCAGCCACCTGAGCGTGCGCGGCTACAACCACTTGCTGGGCGAGAGCGAATTGGGCGTGTTCGCCGCGCCGTCGCTGGCGGCCACGCTGACGGGCGAGTTTCCCGCCTGCCTGAACCATATGCCGCTGCTGCTGCCGGGCGAGGATTTCGCCGTACGCGCCAAGCTGATGCAGTGGCTGCACACCCACGTGCCGCGCCTGCACGTGGTGGGCGAGTTCGACGACAGCGCCATGATCAAGGCCTTCGGCGAGTCGGGCGCGGGGCTGTTTTTCGCCCCGGTCGCCATTGCCGAGACCCTGACCGATGCGTTCAACGGCCAGTCCGGCATGGTGCTGGTGGGCACCATCCCGGCGTTGCGCGAGCAGGTGTATGCGATCACGACCGAGCGCCGGCTGAGCCACCCGGCCACACAGGCGATCAGCCAGGCGGCGCGGCAGACGCTCACTTCCTAGAAAGGGACAGAGGTTTCATGAACATAGACCACGTATTTTTGCGCGCAAAATCTAGGGGCAATGGAAGGCTGATGCATCGTGTAATTGGACCAGATTGCCGGGTTTGAATTTACGGTTGCACTGCCATTCGAGGAATACGTAAAGGACTTCGAAGTCCGAACGGCGCACGCATGAATATTGGTCACAAACGGCCAAGAGCGGCCGTTAGATTTTCGGATCAGGTCGAGTAATTAACTAGAAAAATTGTGAGGGTAAAAATGGATCATTCAACCGCGCAGAAGCTTATGGATGCCTACAAAGGCATTGGAGAGGCTCTCAATGGAGCCGATAGCATCATTCGCACACTGCCGGAAGACGAGCGGACTGCGCACTTGCGTGGCCTTGCCGAGATGATGGGACACCTCTGGTTCAAACTTGAACTTCCAGTTGTTCGCGAACACAGAGATCTGGATCCGGATGGCGATCGTTTCCAGAAAAAGTCGGATCAAGAATGATAAGTATGGCCGCTTTGGGGCGACAACGTCGCATCGAGGCAGATCATGAAGTTTTCGCAACGGCAACATGCTATGCTTGAACGACCGGCTGAGAACGGCCAGAAGCAGACCTTCAATTACGGAACCAGTCCACAGATGAATTTCGATGCCATCCTCCGCCAACTTGCGTCTGAAAACGAGGAGCCCGGAACACCGGCAGACGATGCTTTATTTGAACAAGTGGAACGACGCTATCGCATCAATCTACCAGCAGATGTAAAGCGGAACTACCTAATTATGAACGGCTCCCACTGCTACACTTCCGGCTTCGGGTCATGGATGCGATTTTGGCCTTTGGAGGAGTGGCGCCCGGCGATTCAGAAATTCCCCGGCGATACCCTAGTCAGGTCCCTGTCGCGACAGACTTTTGTATGCGCAGACTACGGAATCGGCTGCGTATATTTTGTTATCGACCTTGACGAGCTAGCACCCACGTTTGGCTCTGTCTATGGGCTGGGGGCAACTCGTTTAGGCCTCGCTGCTTCAAGTTTTTCCGAATTCGTAACAAGAGTTGCTGTGGATAGCGACGAATTACACAGCTATGGATAAGGCAAATGAACGTCTGCAACGCGGCGGAAACGACGTGTCGGGCAGACCGTGATGTTTTCGCAACGGCAACATGCTAAGCTGGTCTTACCGGCCGGAAACGGCTACGAGCGGACCCTCGTAGCCAGCCTACGACAGTTAAAAAACGACGTAATTTAAGGGGGATGCAATGGACTTTTTTTCGAAGATTTTTCCTCTTTTTAGCTGTGCCTTGGCTGTAGGCATCTGTTGGTATCGTGAAGCCAATTCTGCCGTAGTGACTTTGAGCATTAAAAAGAAGTACTGGTATGCTGGATTTGAATTGTTGATAGCGCTTATTATTGCAGCGCACTTGGTTAATTGGCTTTACTGATTCCGTTAGTGTCGTAAGCTATTATTTTAGGTGCCGTACACCTTACAGCGGCGCCCAAGTTAAGCAGACGATTGGCTGCTTTCGGCCAAAAGGCGACGTTTGGGGAAGCCTGAGTTGATAAACCAGTGTTGCCCGAAAGCCCTTAATTGGAAGATATTTTGGGTGAATCGTAGATGAGTTTTGACAAAGTACGCGAAGTTTTACACTTGAACGACGGCTCGTTACCTGACATCAATTTTGATTTTGGTCAGGAGCGCGTTGTCGGTGATGTATACGCGCTCATTCAAGGCCGAGCGACTCATCTAGCTTCGGAACATGCATACTACTGGTCAAAAAGTCGAAGCGCGGAGTCTCCAATTCGATTTAGCGAAAACCCGGCGCTCGCGTTCTTGGATGGGGATGCGGAGGGATTTCATGTCGTGTTCAGCGGTCTGCGATCGACGGCTGGGGCGCGGATTCCTGATCTGGGTGTATTCGTGCTGGACGTGGGTTTCATCGCTCTCGATTATAGGATGGGGCTGGAATGGGATGAGCCCGCAATAGTCGGATTGTTTGAAGTAATGCGGGATTTAAAGGCGCTTTCTGAGACGGTCAAGATTTCTCACGTTGGCAACATCTTTGAGTCTGACGAAGGCATACTACTGACCGAATTCAAGAACTGGTTGGACACTGACAATTCGCAGGGAAGGGGCGATAGGTTTGGCAATCACCTATGATCTGAGAGTGCAAGTTCGGCCAGAAGCCGCCACTCGAAAAAATGGTAAGAATTAATGGTTCGACTCGATTGTTCTGGCGTTACATTCGGCTCCCAACTGGACGAGCGGCATTTGTTCGAGTGGGCTATGCAGATTCGGGGCATCCTACGATGGGAGCAAGATACACTTGTGGTGAAATCATTGAACTTGAGTCAAGCCTCTCTAAGAGACTTGGTGGCGCTCTTCTCTCGATACGAGATACCAATGAATCAGCTTGCCCAATTTAGAAATGCCAGAAACGAAGCATGGTTTGCGTCTCCGCAGATGTACTGGCACACAAGAGTTTTTGGAAAGGCTGGAACCGGCCATCAGTAGACCTAAAGGGCGAGGTCGCACAATTTTCATGAAACGTTGGAGATTAAAATGTCTGTCGGGTTGCGCCCATTCCTCATGCTTGTTTCGCTCTCGTTGGCATTGGCATCGATACTATGTCCATTGATCGCGCTAGCGTGTAAAGATCGAATCTATCCGACGACGTTTCCTGCCGTAGAGCTTCAAGCTTATGAGCATGTGTATGTGATTCGGGTGGACCAATTGATTTATGCAGCTTCGTCGGGAGAAGGCCGATATGCCAAGCCTTTCAGCTTCGGGGGGGAAGTCATTCGTGTAATCAAAGGAACGAAGCATGCAGGCGATGTAATTCGCGGAGCCACCAGCACCGGTGAGGAAGCTCATGCGCGCTGCCCAATTTCTTTGGAGTCTGGGAAAACATATTTGTTGATGCTCAATGGCAGCGGATTGACCTACACATTGCCGCGCTACGGATCGCTCTACGTCGCGTCTGACAGGCCCGAGTTTAAAAGCTATCTCTCTGACCTGACAAAGAAATCGCGATAGGTGCTGCATGAAAGTCCCGATTCGGCCAGCAGCAGCCGTTCGAATATTGCTTAACTCACCCATTATCGAAAATAGTGCCGGACTGAATATCCGAAAATAATGAAAAAATCTGCTCGTCTTAATCTTGCACTACAGGCTTTTGAAACCGTCCCTCTCGCCAACAATCCCACACAAGCAATGCTGCAGCTTCGAAATGCGCTTGAGCAGACTGAGCGTCTTCACTCGGGCCTACCAGACTATAAGCTGGACTATGGGTATGCCGGGAATCAGCTTCACGTGTTCTCTTATCATAGCGACAGCCCGTTCTGGAGAACGAGCGATACAGGCAGGCTTATTTGTCAACTGACATCTCACTATGCGGTCTTTGAACCAGACGGTTCCGTAATTATTTTTACGCGAGACGGAGATAACGGAGGGCAGCACGTCTTTTCAAAACCAGCGCTAGCACTACCCTTTCCGAAGAATTTACCGCTTTGGTAGAGTCGTTAATATCCATTTTTTCCAATCATCGTAGTTTGCTCAATAAAAAACCTCCGCTTTGGGACGGTACCGGCCCAGTATGAGATTTATAAGTTTTGCAGATGAGCAAACTGCTATCCTGAAAACCTTCGGCCGTGTTCGGCCAGGAACGGATATTCATGGAAAACATTTGCAGGCCGCGATGACTAAGAAATTGTACGGTGTGGTATTTGGCTCTGCGGCAGACGAAGAATATGAGGGCTTGGCTCATGTCTGGGTGCGTGACGCGAATACTGGATACTGGTTTTCCATGTCTCGTGCTGTCGAATCCGACTGCATTGAAGTCATGGTTTCGGACCAACTCAGCTGTTATGATGAGGTTGACGTAACACTCTCAAAAACTGGAATTCTCGTTCGGCTAAACGATGTAGGAACACAATCGCTCGACGGCCATCGTGAATATGCTATCGAATTTCATCTCGAGAGCGTGGACATAGCTGAAATTAGAGAGACTTTGGAAGTTATTTTCAGGGGGAAATCAGGATTGCTGCTACATGTCTGAACATCACCGCCGCAACCGGCCACAAGCAGACATTGTAGTCGCCGAAATCGCTTTGCTAGAATTTCTTCCATTTAAAGATGTAAGGACAGTTTTATGAGTGAGTTCAAATTTTTGGCAGATGATGTATTTACCATTTGGAACAGGGGTATCGTATTTCGAGGCAAGGTCGTGAGTGGGAGCATTTCTACCGGAGCGCGGGTATTGATTCAATCCCGAAATGCTGAGCTTGAGGCAACAGTGGGGCTAATTTCAGTAGACAGGAATATCGTATCCACTTCAATAACCGGCTCGGAAGTCAACCTGCTTCTGACGGATTTCGAACGTGAGTCGATTAACGAGCGCATCCGGTTACATGCGGATGAATCAGATTGGGACAACGTGCCTTCCATGGAGTGTGACCTCGATATAGATTTGCCCGTCGTTCTCCAGATAAAGGGTGGATGAAAAATCTGTCCGCAGTATCGATGTCTGCCAAAAAGTAAGCGATGTTGGATTCTACCTGTTCCTTCGTGCGCTTGAGCTTAGCCGAGCGTTAGCCACGATGCCCTCCCTTGAATTTCTCCGATAAATTTTTTTAAGGAAGATTACCGCACTACCGCTCTGTAAAATTCTTTTTACAAACGTCGGCTGAGTGGTAGGCAATTTTGCAGGTAATGTCGTTTTTTTGAAGCCGACGCGAGGACGTCCGATTTGGGGCGACTCCCGCCCAGCGTGACAATCGGTGAATTTTTCACACGGGCAAGATGCTATCCTGAGTGCTATTGGCCGAGTTCGGCCAAAACCAGACATCTGCAACTGCATTACTCATAGACCCTCACTAATCAAAAACTGATGACAACAGTTCTTCAAGACGTAGTTAATACCGCGAGACGGGCTGTAGACACCTTTCATGACCGGTCGGGCGGCAGTTTAGATTTCTGTGAGAGTAGTCTTTCAATGGTGGAAGATATGCTCGCGGAAGCCTCAAGCTACATCAGCGAAATGTCCCAGCCTGAGATTTCGAGCTTGGTTCAGCTCCTTGGCTGCTACGTCCTTGAAGTTGCACGCACCACGCATGGAGGCGAGTACGCGTGGCTCGACGAGGCGAGAGGCCCAGTGCTTATTGTCGGCGAACCTACGACGCACATTGCCATTGCCACCTGGGTAAAAGTACGTGGTCGTTTGAGCGGTGACCTTGCCGATAACATCCCGTTTTTCTACCAAGGCTTTGCGGACATGGCCAGTACGCTACCTGCTGGAAAACGTACGCTGTTCGTCTGATTCTACTGCCGTCGAATGACGGCTTCGGGGCGAAAGCGGCCGATCGCCATATTCGGGAGACCTTGAATATCGTGCCAAACTTTATTATTCATCCACACTTATATTCGTGCCGTCTTCGTCACGGCGCCTGGCTCTGAACGCCAGGCGCTCTGCAACCTTACAGCGCCTTGGAGCACAGGCGGAAATCCGGATCATCCTCGTACGGCCGGATCTGGAATCCCAAACTGGCCATCAATTTCAGCATGCCGCTGTTCTTGACCAGCACCAGGCCGTTGAGCTCCTTCAATCCCTTATCGCGCGCCACGTCCATGATCGCCAGCATCAGCCGCGTGCCCAGGCCCTGGCCGCTGAAGCGGTCGTCCACTACCAGCGAGAATTCGCCGCTGCTGTCGTCCGGGTTGGCGATGTAGCGCGATACGCCCAATATCCGTTCGGCTTCGACGAAACCGCCATCGGCGCCCGGAGTGCGCAGGGTTTGCACGGCGACCAGCGCCATTTCGCGGTCGTAGTCGATCAGTGTGTACTTGGCCAGCATCGGCACCGACAGTTCGCGCAGCGATGATGCGAAGCGGTAGTAGCGCGACTTTTCCGACAGGCCGCGCACGAATTCCTGCAGCATGAAGGCGTCGTCGGGCTGCACCGGCCGCAGCGTATATAAACCGCTGCCGCGCAGCGGCCATTGTTGGGTGTAGGCGGCCGGGTAGGGCAGGATGGCCAGGTGGTCGTATTTGTGCGACGACGGCGGCGCGGCATCGATGACGATGCGCGCATCGACTGCCAGCGCGCCGTATTCATCGACGATGAGCGGGTTGATATCGACTTCACGCAGCTGCGGCAGCTCGCACACCATTTCCGATACGCGCAGCAGGATATGTTCGATCGCCTCGCGCTGGGCCGGCGGTGCGCCGCGCCATTCGCCCAGGGTATCGGCGGCGCGCACGCGGCCGATCAGGCGCTGCGCCAGGAACTGGTTCAAGGGCGGCAGCTCGGTGGCGCGGTCGGCGATCAGTTCGATCATGGTGCCGCCGGCGCCAAAGCTGATCGCGGGGCCGAACAGGCGGTCGGTGGACACGCCGATGAACAGCTCGCGGCCATGGCGCTTGCCGGCCATTTTCTGCAAGGTCACACCGTTGATGGTGGCGTCGGGACGCAGGCGGCGCACGGTGGCGAGCATGTCGTCGTAGGTGTCGCGCACGCCGGCGGCGGTGAGCACGTTGAGCGCCACGCCCTGCACGTCGGATTTATGGCTGATGTCGGGCGAGTCGATTTTCATCGCCACCGGGTAGCCGAGCTGGCTGGCGATCAGCACCGCTTCGGTGGCGCTGCGCGCCAGCATGGTGGGCGTGATCGGGATGTGGAACGCAGCCAGCAAGGCTTTCGATTCCATTTCGGTCAGCACCTTGCGGCGTTCGGCCAGCACGCTTTCGATCAAGAGGCGGGCGCCGTCGAGGTCGGGGTCCGCCAGTTGCGACAGCGGTGGCGGGGTTTGATGCAGCAGTTGCTGGTTCTGGTAGAACGACGCGATGTTGGAAAAACCATCGACCGCCGCTTCGGGCGTGCGGAATGTTGCCAGGCCGGCCGTGTTGATCACCTGGCGCGCTTCGATCACCTGGCTGTCGCCCATCCAGCAGGTGAGCAGCGGCTTGCCGAGACCGGCGTTGAGCGCGCTGACGGCACGCGCCACGCCGGCCGGATCGCCACCGAGCTTGGGCGAATAGATGACCAGGATGCCATCGACCTGGCTGTCGCGCGCGCAGGCCAGCACCGCTTCGCGGTAGGCGTCGGCGCTGGCGTCTTCGCCCAGGTCGAGCAGGTTCGACAGCGTGGCGTGCTCCGGCACCAGCGGTCGCAGCGCATCGACGCTGGTGGTGGACAGGTGCGCCAGTTGCAGGCCCAGTTCGTGGATCCAGTCGGCCGCCAGCACGCCGGGACCGCCGCCGTTGGTGACCACGGCCAGCCGTGGCCCCACCGGGCGGTAACGCGACGCCAGGCACTTGGCGGCCGAGAACAGCTGGACGAACGATTTCACACGTACCGCGCCGGTGCGGCGCAGCGCCGCATCGAACACCACGTCGCTGAGCACCATCGCACCCGAGTGGGTCAGCGCCGCCTGCGAGGCGGCGGTGGCGTTGCCCGCCTTGAGCACGATCACTGGCTTGGTATTGGCCGCGCCACGCAGCGCCGACAGGAAGCGGCGCGCATTGGTGAGCCCCTCCATGCAGATCACGATGCTGTGGGTAGCCGGATCGGTGGCGAGAAAATCCAGCGTTTGCGCCAGGTCCACCGCCGTGTTGGGGCCGAGCGAAACGACCGCAGACAACCCCACGGCGTTCTTGTCGGCCCAGTCGAGAATGGCGGTGGTGAGCGCGCCCGATTGCGAGATCAGCGCCAGGCTGCCGGGACGGGCCAGCGGCCCCGCCACGCTGGCGTTCAGGTGCAGGCGCGGGCGCTGGTAGCCGAGGCAGTTGGGACCGAGCAGGTGGATCTCGTGGCGCTTGGCGATGGCGACCAGCGCCGTGGCCAGCGCCGGATCGACGCTCGACGACAGGATCAACGCCGCGCGGCACTGGATGCGGCCGGCCACCTCGAGCGCAAACGCCAACTGGTCGTGCGGCAGCGCGATCACGGCCAGGTCGGCGCGCGACTGCGCCAGGTCGGCCAGGGTGCCGGTCATGCCGATGTCGAGATAGCTGACCGGGCCGGTGAAGCCGCCTTGTTCCAGCTGCGCGCGGATGCTGCGGCCGTACGTGGTCTGGCTGTCCGGCTGGTCATCGCGGCCGGCAAAGACGACGATGGACTTGGGAGCGAACAGCGGGGTGAGGTAGTGGTTATCCATGCGGCGATGATAGCGCAAAAGCCCATAAAAAAACGCCACCCGGTGGGTGGCGAAATCGCTGCGGAGAGGAACTCGCCGGGTACCCCGGCACTACCAGGGAATTATTTTGGCATCAACACGGTGTCGATCACGTGGATCACGCCGTTGTCGGCCGCGATGTCGGTCTTGGTCACGTGAGCCTTGTCGACCATCACCTTGTCGCCCTTGACGGCCACCTTGACCGAGGCGCCTTCGACGGTCTTGACGTCGCCGGACTTCACATCGGCTGCCATCACCTTGCCCGGCACCACGTGGTAGGTCAGCACCTTGGTCAGGGCGGCCTTGTCTTTCAGCAGTGCGTCGAGTTTGGCTTTAGGGATCTTGGCGAACGCCGCATCGGTTGGCGCAAACACGGTGAACGGACCCGGACCTTTCAGGGTGCTTTCCAGGCCGGCCGCCTGCACTGCCGTGACCAGGGTGTTGAAGGAACCGGCCGCTTTCGCGGTATCGACGATGTCTGCTGCCTGGGCGGCGCCGAATGCCATGGTGAACGCTGCTGCCATCAAAAATTTCTTCATTTTCCTGCTCCTTGGAGTGGTGGTTGAACCGGTCTTTGAACCGGCATGTGTGTCAATTTATCCATCAAACTGTGGCATGTATACCGTGCGCAGGGTGAGGATGTGCCGATATCGGTTCAAAGGCGGTTCGATGACTGTTGCAAACTCATCCTATTGCCAATGGGAAAAATGGGTCTTTTCGTTTATATTGGCCGTCTCACCTTATTCGGAGCAAGTCATGGCAAGTGCAGGCATCACCTTCGACGCCGTCGCGGCAGCGGCGGCCGGTTTGCAGGGCAACGGTCAGCCGGTCACCATTGAGACCGTCAGCGCCGCGCTGGGCGAGCCGGCGTCGATCGGCCTGCACAAGCACCTGGCGGCCTGGCGCAGTGCGCAAGCGCAATCTGCGCCGGTGCCCGCGCCGGAAATGCCGGCCGAGCTGGTGGCCGCGCTGGCCGGTTGGGCCAAGCAGTATGCGGACGAGGCGGGCGCCGCCAATCGCGCCGGGCTGGAGCAAACCGGCGGCGACCTCGACGCCTTGCTCGACGCCAGCGCCCAGCTCGAAGCCGAACGCGACACCGTCACCGCCGCCCGCGACGAGGCGCTGGAAATCCTCGCCGAGCGCGACGAACAGATCGAACGCCTGCAGGCCGAACTGCGCAACGCGCGCCAGATCGCCACCGACGCCCTGGTAGGTAAAGCCAAGGATCACCTGGCCATCGAAGGCAAGGACAGCCAGCTGGCCGACCTGCGCGCGCAGCTCGAGCGCAACGTGGCCGCCGCCGCTGCCGATTCCGACCGCCGCCTGGTAGCCGAAATGGAACTGGTGGGCGCGATCACCGCACGCGACAACTTCGCTGCCGAGATCCAGGAACTGCGCGCACGGCTCGATGCCCGCCAGGTACGCGGCATAGGTTAAGACTCCCTTCATCTTCGATCCTCACACTCGCTTCCATGCGCATCCTGTTAGTCGAAGACGACACCTCCCTTGGCGAAACCATCCTGGCCTGGCTGCGGCTCGACCAGCACGCGGTCGACTGGGTGCGCCGGGGCGACTCGGCGCAAACTGCGCTCATGACGCACCGCTACGACTGCGTGCTGCTCGACCGCGGCCTGCCCGGCATCACCGGCGACGCCCTGCTGGCCGAGCTGCGCGGCGCCGGCAACCGCGTGCCCGTGATCCTGATCACCGCCTTCAACGCCCTGGCCGACCGCGTCGAGGGACTGGATCTGGGCGCCGACGACTACCTGGTCAAACCGTTCGAGCTCGAGGAGATGTCGGCCCGCATCCGGGCCGCCGTGCGGCGCGGCGCCGACCAGGTCAGCAACGCGCTGGTGCACGACGACCTGGCGCTCAACCTGGAAACCAAGCAGGCCAGCCTGGCCGGCCAGCCGGTGGCGCTCACCGCGCGCGAATACAACGTGCTGTACGCGCTGATGCTGCGCAAAAACAGCATCGTCTCGCGCGCCCAGATCGAGGAAACCCTGTACGGCTGGGGCGACGAGGTGGAGAGCAACGCCATCGAGGTCTATATCCACAACCTGCGCAAGAAACTCGGCGGCGAGCGCATCGTCACCGTGCGCGGGCTTGGGTACCGGCTCAAGCACGATGGCGACTGAACCGCCGGCCGGAGCCCCGCCAACTGGTACTCCGGCGGCCGGCGCTCCGGCGGCCGGCGCTCCGGCGCCAGCACCAATGCCGCCGCAGCCACCGCAGCGTCCTTGGTCGCTGCGCCGGCGCCTGCTGGCCGCCATCGTGGCTGCCAGCACCGTGCTGTGGCTGGCCAGCCTGGGCATCGTCACGTATATCGCGTGGCACGAAACCAACGACGTGTTCGACGATGCGCTCGAAGAATCGGGCTATATGCTGCTGGCCGCCACCACCGACTGGAACGAGCGCGGCCTGCTGTCGCGCGCGCGTGCAGGCGGCACCAGCGAGCGCAAGGTCGATATGCAGTACCAGATCGTGGTCGATGGCCGCGTCCTGCAACGCACCAGCGGCGCGCCGGCCACACCGTTCGTGGCCGGCTTCGACGACGACCACGGCTTCGCCGACCCGCGCCTGGGCAAGCAGCGCTGGCGCGTGTTCGTGGTGCGCGATGACGAACGTCGCTTCGAAGTACAGGTGGGCCAGTTGCACAAGAAGCGGCTCGACATCCTGGAAGAACTGGCGGAACACCTGTGGCTGCCCGTCGCCGGTTTCCTGGTCTTGCTGGCGCTGGTGTGCTGGCTGCTGATCCACCGCGTGCTCAAACCGTTGCGCCGGACCGCTTCCGCGATTGCCGCCAAGACGCCGCACGACCTGGCGCAGGTGGCAACCGCTGGTCAGCCGCGCGAACTGCTACCCATCGTGCAGGCGCTCAACGGCGTGCTGGGCCGGCTCGATGCTGCCTTGCAGGCCGAACGCCGCTTCACCGCCGACGCTGCGCACGAACTGCGCACGCCGCTGGCCGGCCTGCACATGCACGTGCAGCTGTTGCAGCGCCAGCACCCGGATACCGCGCTGGCGGCGCCGTTCAAAAAGCTGCGCGACGACATTTCCCGTGTGACGGCGCTGGTGGACAGCCTGCTGGCGCTGGCGCGGCTCGACCCGGTCACGCGCGAACAACTGGCGACCGAGGCAGTGCCGCTGGCGCCGCTGTGCGAACAACTGCGCGCCACGCTGGCCGATACCGCCGCCCGGCGTGGCCTCACGCTGGTGCTGCGCTGCGCCGACGCAGTGGCGCAGGCCAATCCGGCCATGCTGCAAATCGCCGTGCGCAATGTGCTCGATAACGCGGTGCGGTATTGCCCGGACGGCGCCCGCATCGAGCTCGATGCCGTGCAGGCGGCCGGGCGTATCGTCATCACGGTGCGCGATAACGGTCCCGGCGTCGATGCGGCCAGCCGCCAGCGCCTGTCCGAGCGGTTCTTCCGCGTGCTTGGACATGAAGCAGGGCAGGGCGGCAGCGGGCTCGGACTGTCGATCGTGCAGCGCATCGTCGAGCTGCATGGCGGCACGCTGGGCTTCGGAGCCGGCCTGGATGGACTTGGCCTCGGGGTGACGTTCGATGTGCCGGCGCATTAAAGGAACCTCGAAAAACCTACTGCGCGGTCCGCTATCGCCGTTCCGTTGCTCAGCGTACCTCCGTACGCTTCCGCTACTCGCGACGATAACGAACCGCTCGCTACGGTTTTTCGAGGTTTCGTTAAGATACGGTTAATGTCCAGTCGGTGTAATGCGTCCAAGCCCATCACGAAAGGACCACACCATGAAACGCTTCATTCAAGTTACCTGCCTGACCGCACTGCTCGCCGGTTCGACCTTCGCCATCGCCCAGTCCGGCGGTTACACCGGCCCGACGTCCAAGCCTGCCGCTACCGGCTACACCGGCCCGTCCAGCGTAGCGATGACCACCGCCAAGGAATTGCTGGCCAACGGCAAGGACGACCAGTACGCCAAGCTCAAGGGCAAACTGACCAGCCACAAGGGCGGCGAAGACTACGAGTTCACCGACGCCAGCGGCAAGATCACGGTGGAAATCGACGCCAAACACTTCCCGCAGGGTGTCAACATCGACCAGAACACCGTGGTCGAACTGACTGGCGAATTCGACAAGGAAACCTTTGGCGAATCGACCTTTGACGTCAAACAGGTCAAGATTGCTCAATAATTGCCAAGAATTTGAGCGGAAACTGTCTCATTTTGACATCAAAAACCGGAGCGCCCGTGCGTTCCGGTTTTTTTTCGCACCCCGCAAAAGCCCGGTTTTGCACGGAAACGGTGCGAAAGACCCTATTGAAATAGTAGTTTCGGTATCGGAGCGCGCAAAAATTTGATTGGTTCAGAAAATCCGCGCTCTCTAAGATGGCACCGGTTGCATTGGGTCATCGGTCCAGTGCACCAACAAAAAAATAGAACACTGGAGAGAGATATCATGAGCGCACACCCAACCGGGCGGCACGCAGCGTCCCCACGCATGCAAATCAAACTGACCGTCGCCATCCTGGCCGGCGCCGGCATCCTGAGCAGCGCTTCGGTCTGGGCGCAGAACGCCCAGGTCGTCGCCGAGCAAGAAGCTGCCGCACCGGTGAGCGCGGTGACCTCGGTCACCGTTACCGGCGTGCGCCGCGCGGCGCAGAGCGCCCAGAACATCAAGAAAAATGCCGACGACGTGATCGACTCCATCGTCGCCGAAGAAGCCGGTAAATTCCCCGACAAAAACGTCGCCGAAATTCTTGGCCGCGTGACCGGCGTGCAGGTCCTGCGCGCGGGCGGCGAGGCCAGCTCCGTGATCATCCGTGGCTTGCCCGGCCTGACCACGCTGCTCAACGGCCGCGAAGTTTACACGGCCAACAACCGCAACCTCTACCTGGCCGATATTCCCACCACCATGCTTTCGCGCATCGACGTCTACAAGACGCAAAGCGCCGAGATGGTGGAGGGCGGTACTGCCGGCGTGATCGACGTGCGCACTGCGCGCCCGTTCGATTTCGCCGGCTTCTCGGGCAACCTGGCCGCGCGCGTGGAAGACCGCGACAAATCGAACACCCGCGACCCGCAGGTATCGGGCATGGCCTCGAACCGCTGGAAAACCGCGTACGGCGACTTCGGCGCGCTGTTCGGCCTGTCGTACCAGCTGGGACGCTACCACGACGAAGCGACGTGGAGTTCGCCACCATCGAATACCGTGACCAGCGACCCCACCATCACCGGTCCGTTCGACGTGGGACACACCAACGGCCGGGGCGAACGGACCCGCTACACCGGCAACTGGGCGTTCCAGTGGCGGCCATCGAACACCGTTGAACTGTACGCGGAAGGCTGGTCCACCCGCATCGATCACGACATGGAACGCCAGTTCATGATCAGCGGCCTGGGCTGGAACGCCGACAGCAAGTACACGCTGTTCCCCGGCACCAAGCAGGTCGATACCGTAACCTCGACCGGCAACCTGAACGCGCTGAGCTCGAACCAGACGCCGCAGGACGATTCGGAAACCCACCAGGCCGCCATTGGCGGACGCTGGAACGTGTCGCCGTCGCTCAAGGTCAGCAGCGAATTCGTACACACCTACAGCAAGTGGAAGCAGGACATGCCGATCATGGAGATGAACGCGCATCCCACCACGATCACGGCCAGCACCTACAAGGACGGCGGCGCTTATTACAACTACCCTGGCTACAACATGCTGGATCCGAACAACTACACGCTCGGCGCCTTCATCGATAACTGGCAGCGCTCGGGCGGCAGTTCGAACGACTGGCGCGGCGACGTCACCTGGAACGCCGGCGAAGAGCACTTCTTCCGCGAGTTCTCGGGTGGCGTACGCCTGGCCAAGCGCAAATCGTCATACCAGCACGAGAGCAACAACTTCCTGGACGTGCCAAGAGCAGGCACTCCGCCAGTCTCAACCTTGCCAGCCGTTTCATCGTTGCCAGGACTGACCTGCCCGTCAATGCCGCTGGCCAACGATTACGGCATGAACCGCTGGCTGGTGATCTGTGAGCAGTACCAGCACGCCAACATCGACGCCTGGCGCAAGCTGTACGGCCGCGAACAGGCCGGCCGGAGCCCTGCCGATCCGTACTCGCTCTACACCAACAGCGAAGACACCAGCGCGTTCTACGGCAAGACCCGCTTCGGCTTCGACGCCGGCCCGGTACCGATCGAAGGTACGCTGGGTGTGCGCGTGGTCAAGACCGACCTCGACGTGAATGGCTTCAGCAACATCGGCGGCAAACAGGTGGCCGTACACCGCAACGTGTCGGACACTGACGTGCTGCCCAACCTGACTCTCAAGGCCAGCCTGACCGACAAACTGATTGCCCGCTTCAACGCCGGCAAGGCGATCCAGCGTCCCAACTTCGGCGATTTCAACCCCGGCGTCTCGCTGGGCACGATCAAGGATAGCCAGGGCAATCTCGCCGGCAGCGGCGGCAACCCGGACCTCAAGCCGGTGACCGGCAAGAACGCCGACATCGCGCTGGAATGGTACTTTGCGCCGACCGGCAGCCTGACCGCCACCGTGTTCAAGCACAAGTTCGAGAACTACATCATCCCCGCGACGGACCTGGAGATGATCGACGGCCAGCCATATCTGATGACCCGTCCGCGTAACGTCAACAAGGGCCAGCTCGAGGGTGTGGAATTCGGCTACCGCCAGTTCTTCGATTTCCTGCCTGGCTGGCTGGGCGGCTTCGGCATGGAAGCGAACTACACGTACCTGAAGGGCCACCTGGTCGATCAGGGCGTGGAAAAGCCGTTCCAGGGCCTGTCCAAAAACTCGTACAACATCGTTGGCCTGTATGAACGCGGACAGTGGTCGGCACGCCTGGCCTACAACTGGCGTAGCAAGTTTGTCGATGTTTTCAACTATCGCAACCTGCCGGCCCCGGTGGGCCCGCTGGACCTGATCGTCGATCCGATCAAGACCGCCGATGCGTCGATCTCGTACCGCGTGACCGACAACCTGGGCTTCACGCTGGACGTGGAAAACCTGCTGAACCGCACGTACCACGACTACCATGGTATCGCCAGCAACCCGCGCGACATCCGCCGTTATGACCGCGTCGTAGGTCTGACCATGCGCCTGAAGTTCTAAGCAGTCATCAGCGTCAAACCAGCGCACTGTGCGGCCTCCAGCCCACAGTGCGTTTTAATTTGCTTGCCACTCATCCACTTTTAAATGATAATAGTTCTCATTTAATTCTGGATGGGCAGGGCCGATAGTGGATGTCAGTGTAGAAAGTTTGTATCGCGAGCACCGGCCGTGGCTGACCGGCTGGCTGCGCGCGCGCCTTGGACACTGCTCCGACCGCGCTGCCGACTTCGCGCAAGATACTTTCGTGCGCATCCTGCAATCGGGCGCCTGCGTGGCCGACGTGACGCAGCCGCGTTCCTATTTAGCCACCATCGCGCGCGGCCTGATGATCGATCATTTTCGCCGCCACGACATCGAGCAGGCCTACCTGGCCGAGCTGGCGCTGGTGCCGCCCGCGCTGCAACCATCGCTCGAAGAACGCGCCATCCTGCTTGAAACTTTACTCACCATCGACCGCCTGCTGGCCGACCTGGGCCCCAAGGTGCGCCAGGCGTTCCTGCTGGCGCAGGTGGAAGGGCTGGACCAGGCCACCATCGCCGCGCAGCTCGGAGTGTCGGTGAGCAGCGTCAAAAAATATATGCAGCAGGCGGTGGTGCAATGCCTGAAGTGTCTGTGATGACGTCAGCGCCGTCCATCGCCGCCGCTGCCGACTTGCCGCTGGAAGCGGCGGCCGACTGGTTCCTGCTGTTGGCCGAGGATGACTCGTCCGAGAACCGGCGGCGCTGGCAGCGCTGGCACGACGCGGATCCGTCCAATCGCTGGGCGTGGGAAAAAGTGGAAAAGCTGCAAAGCCTGCTGGCAGCGGCGCCGCGCCAGGCGCCGCACGTATTCCAGCAAACCGACCGCAAGCAGGCCGAACGCCAGAGCCACAGCACCCGGCGCCAGGTCCTCGCCATGCTGGGCGTGATCGCCACCGGCGCCATCGGCTACCGGCTGGCGTCCAGCTGGCAGGGCGCGCCGGATGTGCCGCACATCGAATGGATCGTCGCCGCCAAAGGCGAGCGGCGCGAAATGGCCTTGCCTGACGGCGGCCGCCTGTGGCTCGCGTCCGGCACCCGGGTGGGAATCGCCTACGATGCCAATCACCGCGACCTGTACCTGACCGCCGGCGTGCTGCAACTGACCAGCGGGCGCGATCCGCAGGGCCGCACGCTGCGCATCCTGGCGCGCGACGGCGTGATCCGGCCGCTGGGCACGCGCCTGACCGTGAGCCTGTTCGATACCCACACCGTGCTGGCAGTGCAGCAAAGCGCGGCCGAGGCGCAACCGCTGTCCGGTTCGCGGGTGCGAGTGGAAGCGGGGCAGCGCGTGCTGTTTTCAAAAACCGCCAGCGGCCGCCCGGAAACCGCGCTGTTCCCGGAAGACGCCTGGACCCGGGGTCTGCTCACCGCGCTCAATATGCCGCTGACCGAATTTGCCGAGCGCTTCGCGCTGTACTCGGGGCAGCGCATCGAGGTGGCGCCGGCGCTGGCGGTGCGCCGTGTTTCCGGCACCTTCCGCATCGACGCCGCCGAGCGCTCGCTGCACACCCTGGCCGACGGCCTCGGGCTGCGCCTGGACCAGGCCGGCGACGGCTGGCGCCTGCGGCCCAGATAGGCTTGCCCGAAGGGCGCAAAAAAATATTTTGCAAAAAGACGGTACTTTTTGACTGGTGATCCGGCCTACAGGGAAGTCGATCACTTTTCCATAAAAAATGAACCTTGTCCTCCAGAGTGCCGTAACAGGCCGAGCGCGCAATCGTCAACTGCGTATCCGCCCCTTGCTGGCCGCCTTGCTCAGCGCCGGCATCCTGCTGCCGGTCACCGTGGCGATTGCTGCCGATGGCGATGCCTTGCGCAGCCAGACCGCCAAAACCTACGCCATCGCTTCCGCGCCGCTGGCCGATGTGCTGAACCGCTACGCCGCCGAAGCGGGCGTGGTACTGGTGTTCGACGCCGGCCAGCTCGGTGGCGCCCAGTCGAAAGGCTTGCAGGGCAAGTACGATGTGCAGGGCGGCTTCCAGGCGCTGCTGGCCGGTACCAAATACGATGCTGTGATGAACAAGTCGGGCGGCTTCGTGCTGCGCGAACGCCCGGCCGCTGCCGCTGCGCGTGGCGACAAGACGGCTGGCGCCGAACCCGAATCGACGCTGCAGCCGATTCACGTGCAGGCGTCCTCGCTGGGGACGGTGGAACGGCTCGACCGCGAAATGATCAGCAATGCCGCCGCCGTCAACGGCGACATGACCAGCATGCTGCGCATCAATCCGAACGTGCAGTTCGACGACGCGCTGCTGTCATCGGCCACCGGCGGCGAGATTGCGCCGGCCGAGATCAGCATCCACGGCGCCAAGGCCTACCAGAACGAAATCCTGCTCGATGGCGTATCGATTTCCAACGATATCGACCCGGGCAACAAGATCACTACCACCAGTCCCGACCTGATACCGGGTTCGGCCCAATCGCTGGCGGTGGACGCCAGCATCCTGTGCGAAATCGAAGTACTCGACTCGAACGTTTCGGCCGAGTATGGCCGTTTCGTCGGTGGCGTGGTCAAGTCTCGCATCTGCTCGGCGCGGAAGCAATTCGGCGGCAAGGTCGCTGTGGGCTATACCTCGTCGAGCTGGAGCAAACTGCTGATCGATCCGGCGCGCGAGCAGGACTTCGAAGAGTCGTCGAACGCCGACCTGCAGCCGCGTTTCAAGAAATGGACCTATAAAACCACGGCGGAAGCCCGGTTTGGCGACGCCTGGGGTGTGTTGGTGAGCGGTGTGCGCCGCACTTCCGAAATTCCTCTCAACCGCTTCACCACCAGCAACGAAGGCACCACTGTCAGCCGCGAAGTGACGCAAAAGCGCGAGCAGGATACGCTGGTGGTCAAGGCCGACTACACACCCGCGACCGGTATCCACAAGGGTGAAATGACGCTCGCTTATGCGCCGTCGAACAACAGCTATTTCATCGAAAACTACCGCGACAGCGACTACACCATCAAATCGGGCGGCCTCAATCTGAGCGGACGGATCGAATCGCGCTACGACCTGGCGACCGTGACCAACCAGCTGTCCTGGTCGCGTAACAAGCAATCGCGTCGGGGCGAAGCGGACACCTATATGAACTGGCGCTGGTCGGCCGACAAGAACTGGGGCGACCCGACCCTCGGCATCAACCCGATGAGCGGCGAGGGCGCACAAGGCGATGTGGACCAGGAAATCAAGACCGCCGAATACAAGCTGCGCGCCGCCTTCACGCCTTTCAACACCGGACCGATCAGGCACCGCGTGGCCAGCGGCCTGGAGCTGCGCAACCAGGAAGGCACGTATGCGCGCCTGAAAACCCAGTATAACTATTCCACCGTCTCGGTCCTGCCGGCCACCGGCATCATGGCGCGCTGCCTGGGCACCGATGGCATCACCGATACCGTGGCTTGCTCCGCCGCGCCCACCCGGCAAGGCGTGGGACAGTACTTCCGCACCGAGCTTGTCTACAACGTCGGCGCCATCGACGTCAAAGCCCACTCGTCTTCCGCCTATCTCGAAGACGAAGCCACGTGGGGCGACTTTTCGCTGCGGGCCGGCGTGCGCGGCGACCGCGACTCACTGATCGGCAAGACCAACATTGCACCGCGCGTCAAACTGGGCTGGCAGGCCAGCGACGTGCTGGCGCTGGACCTGGGCGCCAACCGTTATTACGGCCGTAACCTGTTTGCTTTTGCCATGCAGGAAAAGGTTAATGCGCTCAAGACCCAGCGCACCCGCAGTTCGTCGTCGCTGGTCTGGGGCGCTCCGACCACCACCAAGCCGTCGAACCGCCTCGAGGACATGGATTCGCCTTACGACGATGAGCTGACCGCCGGCCTGACTTACGAGTCGGATTTGCTGGCCGGGCCGCTGAGCGTGCGCTATACCCACCGCGACGGCAACGACCAGATCGTGCGGGTGTCGAGAACCAACCAGTCCGACTGCGCCAACAACAGCTGCTTCATCTTCACCAACAACGGCCAGAGCACCACCAAGGACATCACGGTCAGCTGGTCGAACGCGCGCGCATTCAAGATACTCAAGAGCGCCAATCGGTTTTGGGTAGCTGTCAACAAGAGCGATACCAAGGCCAACTACTCGACCTATGCGGCCAGCTACAGCACCGCCATGCTCAACGACGCACTGGTGATGTATGACGGCACCGTGATGCGCTATTCGGATATTCCCGCGGCCAACTACAACCGCCCGTGGACCGCCCGCCTGGGCGCCATGACCACCTTGCCGGCGCAGCACCTGAGCATCAACAATATGCTGCGCGTGCGCGGCGGTTTCGAGCAGATCCTGCAACGCGGTTCGGCGGTGGTCGATGGCGTGAGCCTGGTCAATTTCGAGCGCACCAATATGCCGCGCTCGGTGGCGCTGGATACGGTGATCCGCTGGACGCCACGCATCTACAAGCGGCAGGAACTCGAAGTGAAACTGACCATCGAAAATATTACCAACCACAAGAACATGATCGCGGTAAACGATACCTATGCGAGTTACGAACGCGGCCGCACCATCGCACTGGAGATCGGCTATGACTTCTAAATTCAAACTGTTTGCCGTCGTCGGCCTGTGGTTCACCATGTCGGCTGCCACGGCGGCCGAAGCGTTCCGCTGGGACGAACGCGTGCAGCGCGGCCAGCTCGATAACGGCTTTACTTATTACATCGTCGATGGCAAAACCATGGGCAACACGGTTTCGCTGCAACTGGTCGTGCGCGCCGGTTCGCTCGACGAGCGCGACGACCAGTCCGGCGTGGCGCATATGGTCGAGCACATGGTGTTCAAGGCGTCTGCCGCCCACCCCGAGGGCGTGGGCAAGTACATGGAAAGCCAGGGCTGGCGCATCGGCAAGCACTACAACGCGCAGACCAATTTCGAGCGCACCCTGTACCAGCTGATGGCCGATAAAAAGCCGGACACGATCGCGGCCGGCGTGAACGCGCTGGCGCAAATCGCCGGCGGCGCGCAAATCCCGGCCGATGCGCTCGAGCGCGAACGCCAGGTGATCCTGGAAGAGTGGCGCGGCAAGCTCGGTGTGCGTGAGCGCATGGACCGTCAGCGCCGCGCCATGCTGCGCGAAGGTTCGCTGTATCCGCAGCGGCCCACCATCGGTACCGAAGCAAGCATCCGCACGCAGCCGGCCGAATCGCTGCGCAAGTTTTACCAGGACTGGTACCGTCCCGGCAATATGGTGCTGGTGGTCGTGGGCGACGTCGATGCCAAGACCCTGCGTACGCAAATCGCAGCCGCCTTCAACGGCTTGAAGCCGGCCGCGCTGCCCGCACGCAATCCCGCCGATCCGGTGTTGCGCGACCAGTTGCAAATCCTGCGCCTGCAGGATTCGGAAAGCGGCACCAGCCAGGTGGGCTTCGTCAACCGCTTTGCGGTGGACAAGCGCCAGGACGACGAAGGTTTGCGTGCACGGCTGGTGGACCGCGTGGCCGAACGCAGCCTGCGCGCACTGGTGCGCCAGGCTGCAGAGAGCCTGCCGGCGGGCGTGTCGTCGCTCACCAGCAGCAAGGGCGAGCTGGGCGAAGCCACGGCGTCGCTGGGCTTTGCGTCCAGCGTGGCAGTCGGCAGCCACCAGGCCGGCCTGCGCCAGATCCTCGTGATGCGCGAGCGCGTGCGCCGCGATGGCCTGCGTGAGGACGACATCCGCAGCGAGATCGCCGAGATCCGCCGCCTCAACGCCAAAGGCCCGCAGCAGCAGGCCGCGCGCGATTTCCAGGGCTGGCAGCAAATGCTGGTCGGCGCGGTGCAGGCCGAGCGCGTGCTGCAAGACCCGCAGCAAAAGCAGGTGCAGATCGCACGCATCGCCGATGCCATCACGCCGGCCGAAGTGAACGCACGCGTGCGCCAGTGGATCGATGCCCCCGACCGCGCCGTGTTCATGCTGGCGCCGGGCCTGAGCCCGCTCACCTTGCCGACCGCAGCAGAAGTACTGGCGGTGCAGAAGACGCTGGCTGCGGAACCGTTGCCGGCACTGGTGAAGGTGAACAAGGAGGCGCAGGCCGCCTTGCCGGCAGTGGTGCTGCCCGAGATCGAATCGTCGGGCGCCGTGGTGCGCCAGGACGACCTGGGCGAGGGCGTGCAACGCTGGAGCCTGGGCAATGGCGACGTGGTGGTTTGGCGTCACACGCCGAACGACACGGTGATGCGGTTTGCCGCCCAGTCGGGCGCCGGCTACCGGATGCCGGGTGCGCCCGGCTGGCAATGGCAGCTGGCTGCGCAACTGGGCAACGCCGCCGACCTCGAAGGCCAGGAGCGTGGCGAGATGGCGCGCTGGAGCACGGCCAACAAGGTGCGGCTGTCGCAACAGCAGACCGAAACCCAGCTGACCTACACGGCGCAAGTGCCGGCGGCGCAGCTGGACGACTTGTTGCTGCTGTACGCGGCGGGCCAGGCGCAGTCCGAGATATCGCAGGCGGCCCTGAGCGACGCCAGCGAACAACTGGCGCGCGTGAGCGCACGCCGCCCCGACAGCGCCGGCGACCGCGCCAGCCGCGAAATGAGCCGCCTGCGCTATGGCGAACGGCTGCCGGCCGACGCCATGCCGGACGTGGCGGCGGTGCAGGAACTCGACAGCCAGGCCGGCTTGCAGCTGGTGCGGCGCCAGTGGCAGCAGCTGGGCGCGCTGCCGGTGACATATTTCGTCAGCGGCCCGGCCGATGCCGCCACCGTGAAAGCGCTGGTGGAACGCCGCTTGGCCGGTATTTCGCGCCAGGCTGTATCAGCGTCTGCCACGGCGATGCAGCAGGTGGGCGGCTACCGCGAGAGCCGGCTGGCGATCGGCATCGAGCCGCAGGGTAGCGTGCGTGCGCACGGCAGCCAGCCCCTGGCGTGGTCGCCGGAGCGGGCCATGCGCACGGCCATTGTTTCGCGCATCGTATATCGCCAGCTGCGCACCGAGCTGCGCGAAAAAGAGGCGGGCATCTATCGCCTGAACTACAAGCTGAGCCTGGAGCCGCAGGGCCGCCTCACCAGCGAACTGTCGTTCACCGCTGCACCGGAACGGCTCGATGCGCTGTGGGCGTCCGCCAGGGCGGTGCTGGAAAAATTGCCAGCGCGGATAGACACCGCCATGCTGGAAGAAGAAATCCGCCAGATGCGCAGCGACGAAAGCACGCGCAAGACCGACGCCACGGCCCAGTTCAATCGCCTGCAACTGAGTTACGCGCGCTACGGCGACGCCCGGTACCTGAAAGACAGCCAGCAACTGGCCGTTGGCCTCACGCCCGAGAGCGTGCGCGCACTGGCGCAGGAGTTCAAGCTGGCCGGCGACCTGGTGGTGGTGAAGGTACTGCCGAAGGATGCAGTACCGCAGTAAGCTGCCAGTGTGCGGCGGGGCGCGTCCGGTTGGGTTGGCCAGGCGCGCTTCTGCGCCGAATCATGGTCAAATCATCGTATCGGGTTGATACGGGAGCGGCCATGAAGCACGCATTCAAAGTCGGCGACAAGGTGCAATGGGAATCGTCGCAGGGCACGGTGCACGGCACCATCAAACAGAAACTGACCGCGCCGACGGACATCAAGGGCCACCACGTGGCGGCGTCGGCCGCGCACCCTGAATACCTGGTGGTGAGCGACAAGACCGGGGCAGAGGCGGCGCACAAGGCGCAGGCGTTGAAAAAGGTGTGAGGATGACGCTACCGCTGCCCGGCGATGGTGGCGTCCAATATGCCGATGATTGTATGTTGAAATTTCTCGGCTTCTTCCTGGTGTATTTGATGGCCTGAATGCTCGAACAGGAATAACTGCTTGTTCGGAGCGCGGAGCTTTTCAAAATACCCGGTCGTGATACCAGCGGAAGTCTGGATATCGTTCTTGCCGACGAAGAAATACACCGGGCACTGAACCGCTGGTAAAGTCTGGCGCAGATCGATGCGCATCACGTCGGTCCACACCGGCGTCCAGGTCTTCGCCCATTCGCCAAAAAAGGCTTTGAATTCCGGGTCGAATACGAATTTCTTACCTTCTTTGTAGAACAGCCATTTTCTGAGGTAAAACAGATCCTGCTCGGTAGCGAAGGGAGCGGCTACCTGAGCAAGTTCCTTGCTGGCGGCGGGATTATCCTTGAGATGAAGTTTGAGCGTTTGCAGCAGTTCATTTTCACTGTCCATCTGGCTGACGACGGGATTGACTGCAAGGTAGGCATGCAGCCATTCCGGGTGGTTTTTCACCATGTCGAAACCCAGTACGTTGCCCCAGGAACTGCCCAATAAATAGATCTTTTCCTGGTGCAGTGTTTTCCTGATGAATTCGACCACCTGGCGCGTATCTTCTGTCATTTGCGCCAACGTTGGCTGGTCTGGAGACGGGTTGAGCTTGAGCGTTTTTCCGGCATCGCGCTGATCCCATTGAATAATGGTGAACCTGCTTTTTAATATTGTGGTGAACGCATCGGCGTTCTTCATCATGGAGCTGCCGGGGCCGCCGGACAGGAATAGCAGCACGGGCTTGCGCGCATCGTCCGTTTTGATCTCGATCGCCTGCTTAATGCCGCCGATGTCGGGCGTCAGCAATACGTCCATTTTTTCCGCCTTTACCGTTTCTTGCGCCAGGCAGGCAGCATTGACCAGGGCCAATATCAACATCAGCAGGTATTTTTTGATCACGGGGGGACCTTGTTAGCGGGACAGGCGGGGTGCCCGGCAGCCGGGAATATTATCAATATACCAGCAATTTCAAGTGGCAGCGGTCTTAGCAGGTGCGTCCGTCGAACAGCATAGGATGGCCCTGGTCGTTCGACCAGCCGGATACCCGGAACAGAATCATGCCTTGTTTGCCAGCCAGTGCGCCGCCATCGGCAGCCGGAATTTGCACGACCTCGGCTTTGCCCCAGCGTCGCTGCAAGAAGTCGATCAGGTCGCGCGCCGGGGACAGTATTTTTGGATTATCCGGACTCTAGTGCCGCGACATTGGAGAGTGTTCCATTGCTTCTGCGGGCGCACCAGCCCGCCGACACCGCTCCGAGCAATACTTCACCTGCGCCCAATCACGCTCCCACTTCTTGCGCCACGTAAAAGGCAGCTGGCAATGCGCACACAGCTTGGTCGGCAGCTCCGATTTTTTGCGCATTTTCGCCATGCGATGTTCTCCTTAGTTGCTCTTGCCGAGCTCCTTCTTCAGGAAGGTTTCCAGGCCTTCCAGCGACTTGCCCCTGGTTTCCGGCAGACAGGTCGTGACAAAAATCAGCGATAGCACATTGATGCCGGCAAACACGAAGAACGTCGCGCTGCCGAAGTGCGCCATGGCAATCGGGAACAGCAGCGCCACCAGGCCGTTGAATACCCATTGGCACGCCACAGCAGTGCCGGTCAACACGCCGCGCACATGCATCGGGAACAGCTCCGACATGAGCAGCCAGTACACGGGCGAAATGAGCATCTGCATGAACAGCAGGAAGCACAGGATGCAGGCCAGGGCGGCGTAGCTTTTGAACAGGCCCTCGGGCATCAACAGCAGCACCGCGCCGAGCGCGGCCTGGGTGGCGATCACGAAGCCGAGGCCCGTCATCAGCATTGGCCGGCGGCCATGTTTGCCGATCAGCCAGATGCCGATAAAGGTGGCGATCAGTGCGACCACGCCGTTGCCGATAGTGGCAGTCAACGCCGCATTGGTGCCGAGTCCGGTTGACTTCAAGATGATCGGCGTGAAGTACATGAAAGCGTTAACGCCCGTGAACTGGGCCACGAAGCCCAGGCCGATGCCGATCCACAGCAACTTGCGGATCCACGGTGTGCCCATCACGGCAGACCAGCCGGCCTGGTCGCGATCGATCTCGTTGAGCTTGACCATTTCGTCGAGCTCACGCTCGACTTGTTTTTCGCTCGAGCGTATCTGTTCCAGCACGGCGCGCGCCTCATCCATCCGGTTCTTGCTGGCCAGCCAGCGCGGCGAGGCCGGCACCATCAGCATGCCCAGTCCCAGCAGGATGGCCGGCACCGCTGCAATCGCCAGCATGTAGCGCCAGACGTCGGGCGAACCATAAAAGTGTGCGAGCGCTGCGTTGAGGATATATGCGATCAACTGGCCGCTGACGATCATCAGCTCGTTCTGGCTGACCAGCCGCGCGCGCCGGCTGGGGCCTGCCATCTCGGCAATGAACACCGGCACGGTGGACGAAGCGCCGCCCACGGCAAGGCCGAGCACGAAGCGCATTGCCACCATGATCGCAACCGACGGGGCAAATGTTGTGCCCAGTACGCCAATCAGGAACACCAATGACAAGCCCATCAGAGTGCTACGGCGGCCATATTTATCCGACAGCGTACCGGCCATCAGCGAACCGATGGCGGCACCAAACACCAGGGCAGATGTGACGATGCCGTCAGTGACCGGGGTCAGGCCCAGGCCGCCCTGTTCGAGCGGCGCGCTCATGAAGGGCAGGGCGCCGGAAATGACGCCGGTGTCGTAACCGAACGCCAGCGCGCCCATGGTAGCGGCGATGGCTACCTTGAAAACGAAGCGGCTTTCCTTGGTATCGGGCGGGACCGCCTTGGCGGGCGGTTCTGAATGGGAGGGCATGACTGAATCCTTAGCAATTTCTTAGCATCAATCTTGTGCAGATTAATTGAAATTGCTGAGGATGTAAGTTCGGTGGGAGACATATGGCAACTGCCAGCGGTCGCTCAGGAACCTGTCAGTTCGCCGTATAGTGCCAGGTATTCCTGGCTCAGCTTGTGATTCCGGTCGAGGTGGATCATTGGCAGGTTGCGCTCGTGCGATTCGCGGATGCGGATTGAACTCGACAGCTTGTTCTCGAAGACGGGCAAGCCTTCTTCCGTGAGCTGCTCGACCATGCGGCGCGGCAAGCTGGCGCGCGGCTGGAACTGGTTGACCACGATGCCCTCGATGATGAGGTCGGCATTGTGGTCGGCCTTGATTTCCTTGATGTTGTTGATCAGGGTGTACAGCGCCTGGCGTGAAAAATCGTCGCAATCGAACGGAATCAGGCAACTGTCCGCACCAATCAGGGCAGCCTGGCTGAAGAAATTATAGGCGGGCGGCGTATCGATAAAAATGTCGTCGTATTCCTTGCCCAGTTCCCGCAGCAAGTCGCGCAGCTTGTAGATCTTGTTGCGCGATTCGAGCTTCGACTGCAGATCGCCCAGTTCGGGGTGAGCGACGATGATGGACAGGTTCTCGAACGGCGTGGAATGAACGTAGTGGCCGGCCGGCTGGGCAAACTGGCTGAAGCTGAGCACCTGTTCAAAATAGTCTTTTAAAGTCGGCGTCGCCTCGTGCGCCGCCGCGCCCAGCACGTAGCGGCTGGAATTGCATTGCGGGTCGATGTCCATCAGAAGCGTGCGCTTGCCTTGGCTGGCAGCGATCGCTGCCAGGTTTACCGCGATGGTCGATTTACCCACGCCGCCTTTTTGATTGAAGATCACCCGTTTCATCGCACGCCCATGTAGTGATGGAAATGCAACCATTCTAGATGAACTGGCGTGGGCGAGGGATATAAAGATGGCGCGGTCACGGATTACCTGGCACTACCACGGCAGTTCGGCGCCGTTGTACGACCGGAACGACCCGCTGTCGGCCGGCGTGAGCGCATCGAGCACATGCAGCATGTCGGTGGCGGCATCGTGCGCCGGGCGGCCGATGGCGTCACCGCGAAACGGCTGCGACAGGTGCGAGTTGACAGTGCCCGGATGCAGCGCGACCAGCACGCTGTTCTTCTGCTGGCGCGCCACTTCGATGGCTGCCGTCCTGACCATCATGTTGAGGGCCGCCTTCGAGGCGCGGTAGCTGTACCAGCCGCCGAGCCGGTTGTCGCCGATGCTGCCGACCTTGGCCGACAGCATGGCCATGACGGCGCGCTGGCTATCGAGCAATGGTACGAAGTGGCGCAGCAGCAGCGCCGGGCCGAACACGTTGGCCGTGAACGTGGCCTGCATTTGCACGGTATTGAGGTCGGCGAGGCGTTTTTCCGGCATGAACGCGGGCGTGTGCAGCACGCCGGCGGCGTTGATGACCAGGTGCAGGCGCGGACCGGCCGCGCACTGCCGCGCGGCCTCGGCGACGCTATCCTCATCGGCAAAGTCGATTGGCGGTAATGAGTGGCGATGCAGTTCGCGCACCGATGCGCAGCGCGGCGAGGCGCGCAGCAGATCGACAAAGGCGGCGCCGATGGTGCCGGAGGCGCCGATTACCAGCGCGTGAAATTGGTCGGGAAGGCTGTCCATCATGGCGGGTTCCTTGTGCATCTCGAAAATGGTTCAGTGTTCAAAGCGTAAAGGGCAGGGTAGCAGTTGTTTCAACGTGTCGCCGATGAGCAGCAGGTTACCGGGCACGGGGAAAATGAATTGCCCCAAAAAAAACGCCAACCGGCGATGGTTGGCGTTTTTTTCTAGCGGTTATCGAAGTCCTCCATCGGTCAGAGCCATGGCAGGCCTCCTTTCGGGGCAACTCTGACCCCGAAAGGGCCACTCGGGCTTGATGTTGCCCTGCCAGGTGCATGGCTGAAGGCGGACTCTGCTGGATTGTTTGGGACGTAAAAAAACCGCAGTCTCCCATGAAGAATGCGGTTTTTCAGACTGCTCAAGACGAACTGAGCGATGTTCTTGGTGGCCCGGGGCGGAATCGAACCACCGACACAAGGATTTTCAATCTTCAGGTCTCCGATGTCCGCACCGCGCGGTTCGATCAGATTTCGCTCGGTTTGATATGGGCTAGCGGCTGCAACAAAGCGTTATCGAATTCGGTCAGCGGTTCGTTTCGCAGGACCTTTTGCGGCCAATCGCGGTCTGCTAGCGCGCCTTTGCCAAGCGCAATGACGTCAACGGTGCCAGTGGCCAGCAGCGCGGCGGCTTTGGCCGGTTCCTCGAGCTGACCATTTGCAATGATCGGCAGGCCTGCGTAGCGTTTGGCCAGCTCGACCAGTGCAGGCCCGGTGCCAAAGCCTGGTTGGGTCGCATCGTACTCGGTGACATGAATATAGTCGAGGCCGGCTTTACCCAAATTTCCGAAAATCACGCTCGCATCGTCTACTCCGTTCCCCCATTTGTATACGAAATCGTTGACCTTGCCCTGTGAAATGCGGATGCCAACTGGGAACTCCGGTCCGACAGCATGCCGTACCGCCTGGCTTACCTCGACCAGCAGCCGCACACGGTTTTCAGTGGCGCCGCCATAACGGTCCTCGCGCTGGTTGCTGTAGGCGGTCAGGAACTGGTCGAGAATATAGCCGTTGGCGCCATGGATTTCGATACCATCAAAGCCGACGGCCTTGGCACGGGCCGCGGCATCGGCGAAGTCTTGTATGAGTTGCGTAATCTCATCGGGCGTTATCTCCCGCGGAATTGGATAGGCTCCCTTACCGCGATAGAAGCTCATCTGTTCCCCGACCGGTTGCACGGCAGATGGCCCAATCGTTTCCGTGCTCCAGTGACTGCCCTGGCTCAGCGCGCCCGCATGCATCAGCTGGATAAAGATTTTTGCCCCTTCCGCATGCACGCCTTCGATCACCTTGCGCCACGCGCGTGCCTGGGCATCGTTCCCAATGCCGGGCTGGTATAGATAACCCTGGCTATGCCGTACATCCGGGTACACCCCCTCAGTAATCAAAAGACCGTAACCACCGCGCGCAAAGCGCGCGTAATAGCGCGTCATGTCGTCACTCGCCAAGCCTTCCGCTGATGCGCTAATACGGGTCATCGGCGCGACCGCGAGGCGGTTCTTCAATGCCAGCTTGCCTATGCTGGTCTCCGTGAATAGAATCGGGTTGCTGGTCATGTTTGGTTCCTTTAGAAAAGCATGGTTGCTACCTGTGCAGCAAAGCCAGGTCGTTCAAATCTCTTTAGTATTTTTTGCGAAGCTGCCTATTCGTGAGCAAGCGGGCGTGACAGTCAATCGACGATCTGTTGACACGTGTTTTTGGAGAAGTGCTTACTCGAAATTCCAGCATCTGAACCTTCCCGATGCTGGTTTGGTGATGAAATACCGTCGGCTTAAAGTTTGTGCAAATGCGCCAACTCAGCGAGGCCGCTGCTTCCATCCGCGTATGCGCGTTGAAAGCCGGGACGCGTCTTCCATCGTTGCCATATCGCGTCAAGATGTTCGAACCGCTCATCAAGAGGCGTGGCATTCACTGGAAATTTAGAAAAAGCGATCGCTGTACATAATGTAATGTCGGCGAATGTCGGTTCGTCGCCGCCAAGCATCCATGCACGGCCGTCGGATAAATGGCGATCTACCAGAGCGGCGTGTGCCAACGCCTCTTTGCGACAATGTTCGCCCCACTGGCGGTTCTGCGTCAGCTCGAGTTTCGGACCTAACCCTTCGTGCATGACGTGAAACATGGTCACAATACGGTACAGAATGTGCGTGAAGATCCGGTTTTCCCACATGGTGTCCATCCCCTGCTCTAGCGGCGACTGCCCCATGATTTTTCTACCGTCGTGCAGTTGGTCGAGGTAACGCGCGATCGCTGCTGCTTCTGACAGATAGTGCCCGTCGGATAACACCAAAGTGGGGGTTTCACCCCACGGATTCATCTTCAGGTGTGGCCACTTGCGTTGATCTCCGCCAGGCGACATATCGTAAATTGTTTCCTCAAATTGCTCCGCGATCCCTTTCTCATGCAGGAACAAGCGCAGGCGCTGGGGATTGGGAAACGCTGAGGGTGATGTATACAGTTTGAGCCGTTCAGTCATGGAAATCTTTCGTGTATTAAGAGCCTATTCCTATAGGCCGGAGTCGCTGCTGGCGCGCCTGACAAGCGGGTGCTGCGTTGCTCGTCGTTGCATGCCTAGCCGTGCGGCCCTCTCGCGCGATGAGTGAGCCTGTCATCCGGTTTGCCGGGGCTTCATAGCCCCCGGCCACTTTTTTGGCGCGCCTGTTCAGGCCGGAGCACCTATCTGACGACTCGGCTTGGCTTCGATGAACGCCGGATGGGTGTCGCAAGCTTCCATGATCCGGTCGATCGTCGGTATATCCGGGATCGTAATCTTAAAAATCCGCACCATTTCCACAATGCTGGCAAGACAGATGTCGGCCATCGTCGGCGTGTCGCCATGACAAAATACGCCTGTCTGCGGCTCGGCGGCAAGACGTTGCTCGAGCGCGGCCAAGCCGGTCCCAAACCACTGGATCTGCCATGCACGCCAAGCCGTGTCGTCCATTCCAGTGGCGGCAGTCAAGTATTTTTTGACGCGCCCCGTGATCAACGGATGGGTATCAGCAGCGAGCATTGCAGCGATTGAGCGGACTCGGGCGCGCCCATGCAGGTCCTGCGGCAGCAACGGGGGCGCCGGCTGGTATTCGTCCAGAAATTCCAGGATCGCCAGCGACTGTGTCAGCGGCGCATGGCCGATCTCAACCAAGGCTGGGATCGCGCCAAGGGGATTGATCTTCAAAAATTTCTCGTCGCGCTGCTCGCCGGCATCGATATTGACGATGCGTTCGTTCGCCGTCAGCCCCTTTAGATTGAGGGCGACGCGTACCCGGTAAGTGGCCGACGTGCGCCAGTAAGCATACAGCTCGAAAGTGGTTGGGGTGGTCATCGCTGATTTCCTTTGAGGTTAGACACACATTGTGGACTGATCGATCTATAATTATAGCCATGTCCAGACTTACACGCCGCTCCACACATAACCACACGCAACCGACCTCCCCAATGCTGGGGCGGCCACGCCAGTTCGTGCCTGCCGAAGCACTCAGGGATGCACTGGAGGTGTTTTGGGAAAAAGGGTACCAGGCAACCTCACTTGACGATCTGACCGCTGCCATGCACTTGAGCCGGTCGAGTTTTTATGCCTGCTTCGGTTCCAAGCACGCCGTGTTGATGGCCGCTGTCGAACTCTATGCCGATGAGCTATTTGCCAGGCTCGAGGCCATGGCGTCGTCCATGCCTGCCCTCGAGGCCGTCCATGCCGTACTGGCCGCGATTGCCGCCGTCGATGCAGGCCGCCGTGGCTGTTTTTTTGTCAATTGTGTGACTGAACTTGCACCGCATGATGCGGCCCTGGCGGCCTTCGGTCAGCGTCACGTTGCCCGCATCGGCAAGCTGGTCGTCGGCCTGCTCGAGCGGGCCGGATTTACCCCGGAGCTGGCGCAAACGCGCGCCGCCGCCTTGTTGGCGCTGGTGATCGGCACCATCACGCTGCGCAAGGCCGGCCTGCCAGCACCGGAGCTACTGACAATCCTGAACCAGGCGCAGCTGTTGCTCGCCGATACCACTTCTTCTATTTAATGGAGCCACCCATGTCACCACGCCTGCCCACTGTCTTCCTTCCCGCCTTGCTGTGCGACGAAATGCTGTACCAGGATGTCATCGCCGCCCTCGGCGACGCTATCGAACCGCAAATCCTGATGTCGCCGCAAGCGCGCCTGTCCGATAGCGTCGCCGATATTCTTGCGCGCGCGCCGCGCACCTTTGCGCTGGTAGGCACCTCATACGGCGCCAATCTGGCGCTTGCAATTGCCGTTGCCGCACCGGAGCGTGTTTCCGCACTCTGGCTAATGGGCTGCAACGCCGGCGTCCCGGCCGCCGGCGGGCCCGATCTTGCCGCCGGACTCGAAGCGACGCCAGAGGCGATCATTGATTTTTTGGCGGGAATCGTCGTGCGCCCGGCTGATCACGCAGCAACGGCCGCCTTCAAAGCCATGGCGCACCGCGTCGGCGCGGCGGCTGGCGCGGCGCAGGCGCGTGCGCTGGCCAGCCGGGACGATATCTGGGCCAGGCTGGGCGAGCTGCGCATGCCTGCGCTGATCCTGTCTGGTGACGAAGATCCGATTGCACCGCCGGCGTGCGGGCAGCAGCTCGCTCAAGCGATGCCGCACGCGCGCTTCGAATTGCTGTCGCAATGCGGTCACTTGCCGGCGCTGGAGCAGCCGAAGCAGGCTGCCGCGTCGTTCCACGCTTTTATCGGCGAGGCTGCAATGCAGCGCGCACGATAGGGTGGGTAGGACGACTGGCAAGATCTTGTACCGAGGCTGCTGAAGGCGCCTCGGGTTACGCAGGCGGCAGGGCGATAGCTTCGGCCTGTGCTGCAATGTAAGCGGGAAAGTCGCAGTCCGGACTTCACCCATCGCTAATGGGTAAAGGTACCGGAAATAAACCGGACCCAAGGACCGTGGAGTCCACAAACGACAACGCCCACTTGCATGAGTGGGCGTTGCGTGAACGATGTTCTTGGTGGCCCGGGGCGGAATCGAACCACCGACACAAGGATTTTCAATCCTCTGCTCTACCAACTGAGCTACCAGGCCAAGGACCAGAATTATAGCAGGCTCCCATAAAAGCGCAAGCACCAAATTCTGTTGCCGACAAACGCTATAATGGTTGGATGAATAAATCCATGTCCCTGTCCGCCTCCGCCGCCGCCACCGCCTCCACGGTCAGCGCCGAGATTTGCATTGTTGGCAATGGTGCGATTGCCAAGACCACGGCACTGGGCCTGGCGAACGCCGGGCTCAAGGTTATTCTGCTGGGGCCGCCTGCGCCGCCGGTCGCGCCACCGGCCGAGGCAGGGTGGGACGCCCGCGTGTACGCTCTGAATCACACCGCGCACCGGCTGCTGTCGTCGCTCAAGGTGTGGGGCGCGCTCGATGCCGCGCGCGTCACCCCGGTCGATGCGATGATCGTGCATGGCGACGGTCCCAATCCCGGCGGCCTGGCATTCGATGCCTATGGCGCCCATACCGATACGCTGGCGTGGATACTGGAAGAGCGCAATCTGAACCAGGCGCTCGACGCCGCACTGCGCTTTGCCCAGAACGTCACCATCGTCGGCGGCCGCGCGGCAGCGCTGCAGCGTGGCGATGACCATGCCACCGTCACATTGGGCGATGGCAGCAGCATCGAGGCGCAACTGGTGGTCGGTGCCGACGGCGCCGAGTCGTGGGTGCGCGGCCAGTGCGATATCGGCCTCGATTACCGCAGCTACGGCCAGCGCGGCGTGGTCACCAATTTTGCCTGCGAAAAGCCGCACCACGGCGCGGCGCACCAGTGGTTCACCGGTGAGCAGGGTATCGTGGCGCTGCTGCCGCTGGCGGGCAACCAGGTGTCGCTGGTGTGGTCGGCGCCCGATGCGCTGGCCGATACCCTGCGCGCCGAGTCGGCGCAGCAGATCGCCGACCGCCTGGCCGTGTATGCCGCCGACAAACTCGGTGCGCTCACGCCTCTGCAGCCGGAGCTCGTGCGCGATTTTCCGCTGCGCCTGATTCGGCCGCACGCCATGACGTCGCCGCGCGTGGCGCTGGTGGGCGACGCCGCCCACGTGGTTCATCCGATGGCCGGCCATGGCATGAACCTGGGCTTTGGCGACGTCGCCCAACTGATCGAAACGCTGGCCGCTCGCGAGCCGCAACGCGGCGTGGGCGACGCCCGGGTGCTGGCGCGCTACGAGCGCGCGCGCAAGGAAGACGTGCTGCTGATGCAGGTCACCACCGACGGCCTGGCGCGCCTGTTCGGCGCCGATGCCGAGCCGCTGCGCGCGGTTCGCAACCTGGGCTTGAATCTGCTCGATAAAATCCCGGTGCTCAAGCGCCGGTTGATCGCGCACGCCATGGGCAAATAAGCTTAAATGAAGTTATTGGAGAAGTTATGAGAAAGAGTAAGTTGGCATTGGTGCTGATGTCGGTGTTGTTGGCGTCGTGCGGCAATGCGCAAGATGCGCAAAAAGCGCCGTCGGAAGAAGCGCTGCGCAAGATCGTCGAGCCGCGCCTGGGCGAGGGCGTCAAGGTCGATTCGATCAAGGCTACGCCGTATAGCGGCCTGTATGAAATCCGCATGGGCAGCGACATCCTGTACACGGACAAAACCGGTACCTATGTGTTCAATGGCCATATCTTCAACCTCACCACCGGCAAGGACCTCACGCGCGAGCGCATCGACGAGATGACCCGCGTGAAGTTCTCGGATCTGCCGCTGGCCAAGGCGCTCAAGACCGTCAAGGGCGACGGTTCGCGCGTGATCGCGGTGTTCGAAGATCCGAACTGCGGCTACTGCAAGCAGTTCCGCAAGACCACGCTCACCGAAATCGACAACGTTACCGTCTATACCTTCCTCTATAACATCCTGCGTGAAGACTCGTTTACCAAGTCGGCCGGCGTGTGGTGTGCGCCCGACCGCAACAAGGCCTGGGACGACTGGATGTTGAACGGCAAACAGCCACCGGCGGCGCCGGCGTCTTGCGCCACCCCCAACCAGGAAATCGTCGCGCTGGGCCGCAAGATCGGCGTGACCGGCACCCCTACCATCATCTTCAGCGATGGTTCGCGTCTGCCAGGTGCGGTAGACACCAAGACGCTGGAAGCGAAATTCGCACAATTAAAATAGCAGTCCGTTTGTCCAACACCAGCAGTACGTCCTCCAGGAGATTTTTTACATGATCACTTTGAATATCAACGGCAAGGACGTACAAGTCGATGCCGATCCGTCCACGCCCATCCTGTGGGCGCTGCGTGACAACCTGAATATGACCGGCACCAAGTTCGGTTGTGGCGCGGCGCTGTGCGGCGCCTGCACCGTGCACCTGGCCGGCGAACCGGTGCGCTCGTGCGTGATGCCGATTTCGGCTGCCGTGGGCCAGAAGATCACCACCATCGAAGCGATGGAGTCCGACGCTATCGGTAAAGCGGTGCAGGAAGCGTGGGTCAAGCTCGACGTGCCGCAATGTGGCTACTGTCAGAGCGGGCAAATCATGAGCGCCACCGCGCTGCTGCGCACCAATAAAAAGCCGAGCGACGCCGATATCGACAACGCTATGAGCGGCAATATCTGCCGCTGCGGTACCTATCAACGCATACGCGCCGCCATCAAAGACGCCGCCAGCACCATCGCTTAAGGGGGACGTATGCGTATCGAATGGATCAATAAGGATAACGTCGATGCCGCGCTGGCATCGCAGACTGCAGCCCCTGCCGGCGTGTCGCGCCGCGGCTTCATGAAAACCGGCGCTGTCGCCGGCGGTGGACTGGTGCTGGGCTTCTTCATGCCCGGCGCCGGTCGTTTCGCCCATGCCCAGCAGCCGCCGGCCAAGGTCTATGAGCCGAACGCGTTCCTGCACATCGCCCCCGACAATACCGTGACGGTGCAGGTGAACCGCCTGGAATTCGGCCAGGGCGTGCAGACGTCGATGCCGATGCTGATCGCCGAGGAACTGGACGCCGACTGGTCGAAGGTCAACGGCGCGCTGGCGCCGGCTGGCGACCAATACAAGGACCCGGCATTCGGCATCCAGATCACCGGCGGCTCGGGCAGTATCGCCCACTCGTACATCCAGTACCGCGAAATCGGCGCCAAGGCGCGCGCGATGCTGGTCGCTGCCGCTGCCGAACAATGGCAAGTGGCGCCCGCTCAAGTAAAAGCCGCCAACGGCGTGCTGACCGGTCCTGCCGGCCAGACTGCCACCTTCGGCGCCATGGCCGATGCGGCCATGAAGCAGCCGGTGCCCGCCACCGTCGTGCTCAAGGACCCGAAAGACTTCAAGATCATCGGCAAGCCGGTCAAGCGCCTGGACGCCAGGCTCAAAGCCACCGGCAAGCAGCAGTTCGGCATGGACTTCAAGGCGCCCGACAGCAAGGTTGCGTTAGTCGCCCGTCCACCCGTGTTCGGCGCCAAGGTGGGCAAGCTGGACGCCAGCAAAGCGAAGGCCATCAAGGGCGTGCTCGAGGTGCTGGAAGTAAAAACCGACCGTGGCGGCAGCGGCGTGGTGGTGGTGGCCGACGGCTACTGGCCGGCCAAGATGGGCCGCGATGCGCTGGTGATCGACTGGGACACCAGCGCGGTGGAAAAGGTCAGCAGCGAACAGCAGCTGAAGGATTTCAAGGCGCTGGCGCAAAAGCCGGGCGCCTCCGCCCGCCGTGCCGATACGTCGAAGCTGGCCGGCGCACCGAAGAAAATCAACGCCGTCTACGAATTCCCGTACCTGGCGCACGCGCCGATGGAGCCGCTCAACTGCGTGGTCGATCTGCGCGCGGACGGCTGCACGGTGTGGGCCGGCACCCAGTTCCAGACCGTGGACCAAGGCGCGATTGCCGCCACGGCCGGCCTGAAGCCGGAACAGGTGGTACTGAACACCATGATGGCCGGCGGCGGTTTTGGGCGCCGTGGCGTGCCGACGTCCGACTACCTGGTTGAAGCAGTCAACGTCGCCAAGGTGTGGCGCGCGGCCGGCAAGACCGACCCGGTCAAGGTGGTGTGGAGCCGCGAGGACGACATCAAGGGCGGCTACTACCGGCCGTCGCACGTGCACCGCGCCGACATCGGCCTCGATGCCAAGGGCAATATCGTCGCGTGGGACCACGTGATCGTGGGGCAGTCGATCGCCGCCGGCACCATGTTCGAGCCGATGATGATCAAGGGCGGCGTCGATTCCACCATGGTCGAAGGCATGGGCGAGCCGTACGACGTGCCGCTCAACCTGAGCGCCCACATCGCCAAGGCCAATGTGCCGGTGCTGTGGTGGCGCTCGGTGGGTTCCACCCATACCGCCTACGTGATGGAAACGCTGATCGACGAAGCCGCGCACGCGGCCAAAATGGACCCGGTGGCGTACCGCAAAAAAATCATGGGTGAGAAAGGCAAGCGCCACGTCGCCGCGCTGGACCTGGCCGTGGCCAAGTCGGGCTATGGCAAAAAGGCGCTGCCGAAAGGGCAGGCGTGGGGCGTGGCCGTGCACGAATCGTTCAATACCGTGGTGGCCTACGTGGTGGTGGCGTCGGTCAAGGATGGCGTGCCGAAGCTGCATAAAGTGACGGCCGGTGTGCATTGCAATACCGCCGTCAACCCGCTCACCATCGAAGCGCAGGTGCAGGGCGCGGCGCTGATGGGCCTGGGCATGACGATACCCGGCGCGGCCATCACGCTCAAGGACGGCGTGGTGGAGCAGCAGAACTTCAGCGACTACTCGGTGGCGCGCATGACCGATATGCCGGCCATCGACGTCCACATCGTGCCATCGAACGATGCGCCGACCGGCATGGGCGAACCAGGCTTGCCGCCACTGGCGCCGGCGTTTGCCAATGCACTGTTCAAGATCACCGGCAAGCGCTTGCGCAAGCTGCCGTTCGATCTGGCGTCCGCGTAACGGGACCTTATGGCGCTGACCGGTATTTTGCTGGCGGCCGGACGGGGCAAGCGGTTCGACCCGTCCGGTGTGCAAAACAAGCTGCTGCAGCTGGTCGATGGCGAGCCGGTGGTGGCGCGCAGCGCGCGCAATATGCTGGCAGCGCTGCCGCGCGTGCTGGCCGTGGTGCGCCCCGGCGACGACCGCGTGGCAGCGCTGCTGGGTCGTTTGGGCTGTGAGGTGCGCGTGGCCGACAACGCCGACCTGGGCATGGGCGAATCGCTGGCCACCGCCATCGAATACACGCGTGGCGCCGAAGGCTGGCTGATCGCGCTGGGCGACATGCCGTGGGTACAGCCGGCCACCATGCGTTCGCTGGCCGCCGCCATCGAGGGGGGCGCCAACATCGCCGCGCCGGTCCATCGAGGCCGGCGCGGCAACCCGGTCGCGTTCAGCGGTTATCATTTACCCTTGCTGCTGGCGCTCGACGGCGACCAGGGCGCGCGTGCCATCGTCAACAGCCATCCCGTGCACGAGGTGGTGGTGGACGACAGCGGCGTGGTGCGCGATATCGATATGCCTGCCGATTTGACATAGTAAACACCAGGATCAAGATGAAGAAAACGACTAAAACCCCGGCCATCGTCTATACCATCGTGGGCCACGACCTGGCGGCCCACCTGTTCCACGTGACCTTGACCGTGGCGGCGCCGTCCGAAGCAGGGCAGGTGTTCGCACTGCCAGCCTGGATCCCCGGTAGCTACATGATCCGCGAGTTTTCGCGCAATATCGTGCGCATCCGCGCCGAGTCGGACGGCCAGCCGGTCGAACTGACCAAACTCGATAAACACAGCTGGCAGGCCGCGCCACTGAAAGACCAGGCGGCGCCGCTCACGCTGCACTACGAAGTTTATGCCTGGGACCTGTCGGTGCGCGCCGCCCACCTGGACCAGAACCACGCCTTCTTCAACGGCACCAGCGTGTTCCTGCGCGTGCTGGGCCAGGAAGAAACGCCGCACGTGGTCGATATCCAGCGCCCGGAGGACGATGCGGCCAAGACCTGGCGCGTAGCCACCGCGCTGCCGGAATTGAAAGCGAAGCGCTACGGCTACGGCACCTATATCGCCGCCAACTACGACGAATTGATCGACCACCCGGTGGAGCAGGGCGACTTTGCGCTGGCCACCTTCAAGGCGCACGGCATCCCGCACGACGTGGTGGTCACCGGTCGCGTACCCAACCTCGACCTGAACCGCCTGTGCACGGACCTGAAGCGCATCTGCGAAACGCAGATTACCTTCTTCGAGCCCAAGACCAGGCAGGCGCCGATGGACCGCTACGTGTTCATGACCATGGCGGTAGGCGACGGCTACGGCGGCCTCGAACACCGGGCCTCCACCGCGCTGATCTGCAATCGCGGCGATTTGCCCACCACGGCAGCGGTAAACAAGGACATCGGCGACGGCTACCTGCAATACCTGGGCCTGTGCAGCCACGAGTACTTCCACACCTGGAACGTCAAGCGCATCAAGCCGGCCGCGTTTGCGCCGTACAACTTGCAAGTGGAGAATTATTCGCCGCTGCTGTGGCTGTTCGAGGGCTTTACCAGCTACTACGACGATTTGATGCTGGTGCGCTCGGGCCTGATCGCCGAACCCAGTTATTTCAAATTGCTGGGCAAGACCATCAGCAGCGTGCTGCGCGGCAGCGGCCGCACCAAGCAAAGCGTGGCCGAGTCGAGTTTCGACGCCTGGGGCAAGTACTACCGCCAGGACGAAAATGCGCCCAACGCCATCATCAGCTATTACACCAAGGGTTCGCTGATCGCGCTGGCGCTCGATCTGACCATCCGCGCCAAGACCGGCGGCAAGAAGTCGCTCGACGATGTGATGCGCGCCTTGTGGGAGCGTTTCGGTCGCGACTTTTACCAGGGCGGTGGCCGGGGCGTGACGCCGGCTGAAGTGGAAGCGCTGTTCGACGAAATCGGCGGCGCGCGCTTCAAGCCGTTCTTCGACAAGTACATCCGCGGCACCGAGGACGTGCCGCTGGCCAAGCTGCTGGCGCCGTTCGGCGTCAAGTATGCCGACGACCGCAAGTCGTCCAAGCCTAGTCTCGATGCCAACCTGGGCCGCGACGGCAGTGACTGCAAGTTAGCGGCCGTGCACGAAAACGGCGCCGCGCACCTGGCCGGTTTGTCGGCCGGCGACCTGCTGGTGGCGGTCGATGGCTTGCGCGTGACCGCCACCAACCTGGACAATCTGCTGGCGCGCTACGCGGTGGGCAGCACGGTGCAAATCCATGCCTTCCGCCGCGACGAGCTGATGGTGTTCAGTGCCGTGTTGCAGGGCGAGCGGGTGCCCGGCATCACGCTCACGCTCGATCCAGTCGCGAAGAAATCGTCCGGGCCGTTACGGCCGAGCGCTGCGCGATAAAGCGCGGGCCGCATCCGGGCCGCCCCCGCTCATCGATGGCCGCACCCACCGTGCGGCCATTTTTTTCATACTGGATGTGCCAGATTCCGGCATAAACACGCCATCATCCGGCACAAAACCCCGTAATCGGTCCCATCCACTGTCCCTTTTGGCATAAAGATGGTCACCGAGCACCCGGTAATGCTGCTATCATGCGAATAATTCTCATTCGCTAAATTGCCCTTATCATGGCCACTGCATCGATTTCCCGCTCCGACATCGTCTGGCGGACGCTGGCTGCCGTCTTCGGCGGCTATGCCTTTACCTGGGGGCTGATCGCCTTCGGCATGGCTGCAATGGTTGCCGCCGACATGGAATTCCATGACGCCGAGCACCTGACCGCCATCATCGGTTTCCTGGTGTTTTTGACCATCTTCCTGACCGCATTCGCTGCGCGCAATATCGTACGCGTGTGGCTGGTACTGGCCGGTGGCGCCGTGGTCATGGCTTCGGCTGCCGAACTTATCAAGAACCTGATCACGTAACCAACGCTGACACTACGGAGTTTTCCAATGCTGCAGAATTTCAGACAGTCGATGGCCTGGGTGCATACCTGGTTCGGACTGGCCCTCGGATTTGTACTGGTGGTTGTATTTTTCTTCGGTTCGCTGTCGGTGTTCGACCGCGAAATCGACCGCTGGGCCATCCCCGCTTCGCGCTTCGAACCGCAGCCGATGCCGTCGTTCGACAAGTTGATGCGCCCGATTTTCGAAGACATGCAGCCGTTGCCGCAGGCGCGTGCTTTTACCGAACCGCTGGTCAATGGCCCGCTGCCTGATCATTTCGACAAGGTGAAAAGCTGGGGCGCGTACACCACCCACCGCGATCCGGTGCTGACCATGTTTGCCGGTTACGAGGTACCGAACGCCAAGGATCCGGAAACCATGATCTTCGCCCAGCGCACGGTCGATCCGCGCACCGGTGCCGCATTGCCCGACGACCGCCTCAAGGTCGGCAGCGGGTTCTTCTACCCGCTGCACTACAGCCTCACCTTTTACTGGAAAAACGTCGGCTACTGGATCGTCGGCTTTGCCGCCCTGATGATGCTGGTCGCGCTGGTGACGGGCGTGGTCATGCACCGCAAGATCTTCCGCGAACTGTTCACGTTCCGGCCGAAAAAGACCACCCAGCGCAGTATGCTCGACCTGCATAATCTCACCGGCGTGGTCGCGCTGCCGTTCCACTTCTTCTTTGCCTTTACCGGCCTGGTGATTTTCGCCGGGATCTATTTCCCGATCGGCCACACCCAGCTGCAAGCCTTGCACGACCAGCACGAGATACACGAAGCGCTGGAAACCGGCTTGCCGCACGACCCGGCCGGCGTTCCGGCAAAAATGGCATCGGTCGATGCCATGGTCAAGGAAGCGCAGCGCCGCTGGGCCGAGAAGGGCATGGCTGGCGACGTCGGTTTCCTGCAAGTGCAACACGTGGGCGACGCCAACGGCTATGTCAGCATCTACCGCGCCGGCACCGACCGTATCGCGCTCACCGGGGAGGGCATCCACTTCAAGGCGTCCACCGGCGTCGTGATGCGCGAAGACCCGCCGCCGACCGCCGTCGGCCGCATTAACGAATTCCTCACCGGCCTGCACTTGCAGCACTTCCGGCACTGGCTGTTGCGTTGGCTGTATGTGCTGGGCGGCCTGCTCGGTTGCGCGTGTATCGCCACCGGCTTCCTGTTCTTCGTTGAAAAGCGCAAGCGCCAGCACGCCAAGCAGGGCAGCAGCGGCGCCCGGGTTGTCGATGCCTTGGGCGTGACCACGCTCACCGGGATGATGATCGCGGCGCTGGGCATGCTGATCGCCAACCGCCTGCTGCCGGACGTCATGCCCGACGGCTGGCCGCTGCGCGGCGACATGGAAAAATACTGCTTCTGGGGGGCCTGGATGGTGGCGATGGCGCACGCGTTCTGGCGCACCGCGCCGGTGGCCGAAGGGCGCATCGCCCCGGCCTGGCGTGAGCAATGCCTGGCGATTGCCGTACTGGGCGTGACCGCGCCGGTACTGAACTGGGTCACCACCGGCGACCACCTGCTGCGCACCATCGGCAACGGCTACTGGCCGGTGGCCGGCGCCGACCTGTTCATGCTGACCGGCGCGGTGCTGGCAGTATTAGCCGCGCGCAAGCTGCAATTGCGCGCCGAGAGCAAGGTTACTGCGAACACCCCCGTGATGGAGGCAGGTCATGCCTGATGCATTGATGTTGTTGGCGGCGCTGGTCGTCACCGTGATGGGTATGGCCTGGCTGGCCCTGTCGATGGAAAACCACTGGGAGCAGGTACGCGGCAAGGCTGCCTGTCCGCCGGCCACGGTCAAGTCGCTGCGGGTGCTCGGCGCGGTGGCGTTGGTGACGTCGCTGGTGCTGTGCCTGATGGTCGACTCGGCGTCGATGGCGTCGCTGGTGTGGGTGATGAGTGTGGCAGGGGCGGCGGTGATCGTCGCGTTTACGCTCACCTGGAGAGCCAGCGCGCTGGCCCCCCTGGTGTTCTGGACGAAGGCTTAATTAAACAGGCGGGCCAGTTCTGCGCCCGGGTCTTCCGCGCGCATAAAGGCTTCGCCGACCAGGAACGCGTGCACGTTTGCTGCGCGCATGCGTTCCACGTCGGCCGGCACCATGATGCCCGACTCGGTGATCACCAGCTTGTCCTCGGGGATGCGGTCCAGCAGCCCCAGGGTATTTTCCAGCGATACCTCGAACGTGCGCAGGTTGCGGTTGTTAATCCCCAGCAGCCGGGTTTTCAGGCGCAGCGCGGCGGTCAGTTCGTCGCCATCATGCGTTTCCACCAGCACGCCCATGCCCAGTTCGTGGGCAACCGCTTCCATCTCCGCCATCAAGCCGTGATCGAGCGCCGAGACGATCAACAGGATCGCATCGGCCCCCATCTTGCGCGCTTCATAGATCTGGTAGATGTCGATCATGAAGTCCTTGCGCAGCACCGGTAGTGCACACGCGGCGCGGGCTTGCTCCAGGTACGCCACCGAACCCTGGAAGAACTGCTCGTCGGTCAACACCGACAGGCACGCGGAGCCATTGGCTTCATAGGTTTTGGCGATGTCGGCCGGGCGGAAGTCGGCGCGGATCACGCCTTTCGACGGCGACGCCTTCTTGATTTCGGTGATCACGCCCGGTTTGCCGGCATCGATTTTTGCACGCAGGCTCGCTTCAAAGCCGCGCAGCTGGGCGCGCAGTTCGGTGTGCGATTCGACGTCGTCGCGCAGGCTGGCGAAACTGCGGTGTTTTTTGGCGGCGGCCACTTCGTCGGCTTTGACGGCGAGGATTTTGTTGAGGATGTCGGACATGGTCGGCGGTTCGTTTATTCGGGTGTTCTATGGATCCCCGCGTTCGCGGGGATGACGGAATTGCGTGTGGTGGACGTGTTGACGGGGCCTGCTTCTGGACGACGCTCTTCTGTTCGTCGTCATTTGGCCTCAGTTGGCAGCGCCCAGGGTTTGCGTCACGCTCACAAACTGCTCGACCTTCTTCAACGCATCGCCCGAGGTAATCGCCGCGCGCGCGCGTTGCAGGCCGTCTTCGATCGAGCTGGCCACGCCGGCCGCGTACAGCGCGGTGCCGGCATTGAGCGCCACGATATCGAAGGCCGGACCCGGCTCGCCGCGCAGCGCTTCCATCATCTTTGCTTTCGATTCGGCGGCGTCCGCTACCTTCAGGTTGCGGCTGGCGATCATCGGCAGGCCGAAGTCTTCCGGGTGGATTTCGTATTCGCGGATTTCGCCGTTGACCAGTTCACCGATCATGGTACCCGCGCCCAGCGACACTTCGTCCATATTGTCGCGGCCATACACAACGATCGCATGCTGCGCACCGAGGCGTTGCAGCACCCGCACCTGGATACCCACCAGGTCGGCATGGAACACACCCATCAGGATATTCGGCGCGCCGGCCGGGTTGGTCAGCGGCCCCAGGATGTTGAAGATCGAGCGCACGCCAAGCTCCTTGCGTACTGGGGCTACATGGCGCATGGCCGCGTGGTGGTTTGGCGCGAACATGAAGCCGATGCCGGTTTGCGCGATCGACTGCGCAATCTGCTCGGGTTTCAAATTGATGTTGGCGCCGAGCGCCTCGATGACATCGGCGCTGCCCGACGACGACGACACACTGCGCCCGCCATGCTTGGCCACACGCGCGCCGGCCGCCGCTGCCACGAACATGGCGGTGGTGGAAATATTAAACGTGTGGGCGCCATCGCCGCCGGTGCCGACGATGTCGAGCAGGCCGGTGGTGTCGGCCATCGGCACCTTGGTGGAAAACTCGCGCATCACTTGGGCGGCGGCGGCGATCTCGCCGATGGTTTCTTTTTTGACGCGCAGGCCCATGGTCAGGGCCGCGATCATGGTGGGCGACATTTCGCCGGACATGATCTGGCGGAACAGGTGCAGCATCTCGTCGTGGAAAATCTCGCGGTGTTCGATACAGCGCAGCAGTGCTTCTTGATGGGTAATCGCCATGACCAATCCTTCTCTCAAATTTTTACGCAGGTGTACGACAGCGGAATGCTTAACGAACCAGGAAGTTCTTCAGCAAGGCGTGGCCGTGTTCGGACAGGATCGACTCGGGGTGGAACTGCACCCCCTCGATGTCGTAATCCTTGTGCCGCACGCCCATGATTTCGCCGTCATCCGTCCATGCCGTCACTTCGAGGCAGGCTGGCAACGAGCTGCGCTCGATGGCCAGGGAGTGATAGCGGATCACCGTAAACGGCGAGGGCAAGTCCTTGAAGACGCCCACGCCGGTATGCGCGATAAGAGAGGTTTTGCCGTGCATGACCTGCTTGGCGCGGATCACCTTGCCGCCGAACGCTTCGCCGATGGCCTGGTGACCGAGGCATACGCCCAAAATCGGCTTCTTGCCGGCGAAGTGTTTTAATACTGCGATCGAAATGCCGGCCTGCGCCGGGTCTTTCGGGCCGGGCGAGATGCAAATGCGGTCGGGGTTCAGCGCTTCGATCTGTTCGATCGTGATTTCGTCGTTGCGGTACACCCGCACGTCTTCACCGAGTTCGCCGAAATACTGGACGATGTTGTAAGTGAAGGAGTCGTAGTTGTCGATCATCAGCAGCATGTCAGAACTCCCCATCCAGGCCATCTTGTACTTGTTCGGCAGCGCGCAGCACGGCGCGCGCCTTGTTTTCGGTTTCCTGCCATTCCATTTCGGCGATCGAGTCGGCCACGATGCCGGCGGCGGCCTGCACGTACAACATGCCGTCCTTGATCACGCCGGTGCGGATTGCAATGGCCACGTCCATCTCGCCGCCGAACGACAGGTAGCCGCAGGCGCCGCCGTAAATGCCGCGCTTGGAAATTTCGAGCTCGTCGATCACTTCCATGGCCCGCACTTTCGGCGCGCCGGTCAGCGTGCCGGCCGGGAAGGTGGCGCGCAGCACGTCCAGGTTCGACAGCCCGCTTTTCAGCTTGCCCTCGACGTTGGACACGATGTGCTGCACGTGCGAGTATTTTTCGATGACCAGGCGGTCGGTGACCTTGACGGTGCCGGTGTCGGAGATGCGGCCCAGGTCATTGCGCGCCAGGTCGATCAGCATCACGTGTTCGGCGATTTCTTTTGGATCGGCCAGCAGTTCGGTGGCCAGTTCGGCGTCGCGCTCGGGCGTGGCGCCGCGCGGGCGGGTGCCGGCGATCGGGCGCAGCGTGACCTTTTTCTCGCCGTCTGGCAGGGTCTCGTTGCGCACCAGGATTTCGGGCGACGCGCCGACGATCTGCATGTCGCCGAAATTGTAGAAGTACATATACGGCGACGGGTTCAGCGAACGCAGCGCGCGGTACAGCGACAGCGGCGAATCGACGTACGGTTTGCGCAGGCGCTGGCCGATCTGCACCTGCATCAAATCGCCGGCCATCACGTATTCGTGGGCGCGGGCTACCGCCTTTAAATAATCTTCCTTGGCGAAGTCGCGCGTGATCTCGGTGCGTACCGAGGCGCTGGTGACCGGCGCTTCCACGCCCCGGCGCAGCATCATGCGCAAGTCTTTCAGGCGCTGGCGCGCTTTGCTGAACGACTCGGGCTGCGTCGTGTCCGCATACACGATCAGGTACAGCTTGCCGGACAGGTTGTCGATCACCGCCAGTTCCTCGGTCACCATCAGCTGGATGTCGGGCAGACCCAGGTCATCTTTCGGCTGGTTGGGCGAGTTGGCCAGGGTTTTTTCGATGTGGCGCACGGTGTCGTAGCCGAAGTAGCCGGCCAGGCCGCCGCAGAAGCGCGGCATGCCGGGGCGTACCGCTACTTTAAAGCGCTTTTGATACGTCTCGATGAAGTCGAGCGGATTGCCGTCATGGGTTTCGATGACGGCGCCGTTTTTCACGATCTCGGTGCGGGTGCCGAACGTGCGCAAAATCGTGTTGGCCGGCAGGCCGATGAACGAGAAGCGGCCGAAACGCTCGCCACCGACGACCGATTCGAGCAGGAACGTGTTCTTGCCGGCGTTCTGGGACTGGGCCAGTTTCAGGTACAGCGTGAGTGGGGTTTCGAGATCGGCAAAAGCTTCGGCGATCAACGGGATGCGGTTGTAGCCTTCGTTGGCCAACGATTTGAATTCGAGTTCGGTCATGTGTGCTCTCCATGGCGCCGCGCGATCACGCTAGGGTGAGGGGAGAGGGCGGCGCTGTTCAAAAAACCTGCCGGGCACGCGAGGTGCGGGCGGCAGCAATACGGCTCGGGCGATTAGCCCTGCCAGGATTGCCAGCGTCGCCAAAGCCAGGCCTCAATCGAGCCTGGTTGGTTGACGGTGTGTTTTTTGGTGAGAGACATTTCGGTCAGGTGTTCTGCTAAGTTGGTATATTTTGCGAACGAATCAGGCTAGCCGCTTCTAGCAGCGTGGTAACTATACCATCGGAATCGATATCGTGTACAGATTCACCGTGGTTGTAACCATACGGTACCGTCAACACCGGGCAACCCGCAGCCCGGGCCGCTTGCGCGTCGTTGGACGAGTCGCCGATCGCCACCACTTGCGCCGGTTGCAGGCCAAAGTCGGCGCACACCGTCAGCAAAGGCAGCGGGTCCGGCTTCTTGCGCGCCAGCGAGTCGCCGCCGTACACCACCTCGAAAAAGCCGCTCAAACCCTTGAGTTTTAACAGCGGGGTGGTAAACGCGATCGGCTTGTTGGTCACGCAGGCCAGGCGCAGGCCGGCTGCTTTCATGGCGGTCAAGCCTTCGAGCACGTCCGGGTACAGTGCGCTGTGCTGGCCGTTGATCGCCAGGTAGTGGCGCTCGTACGCTTCCATCGCAAAGTTGAAGCGCGCTTCCACCGGCGGCGAATGCGGCGCTTCGTTCAGTTGCAGTGCCAGCACGGCGCGGATCAGGTTTTCCGATCCCTTGCCCACCATGACCGCGATCTGCTCTTGCGCTACCGGCGGCAGGTCCAGTTCCGCCAGCATGCCGGTAATCGCCACGTGGAAGTCGGGAATGGTGTCGAGCATGGTGCCATCGAGATCGATGATGGCTGCGCGTACGCCTGCCAGCACGGTAGCCTGCACGGTAGCCAGCATGTTAGCCATTACGCGCCGACCTTGGCCAGGTTGGCGCGCATGGCATCGATCACGGCCTTGTAGTCAGGCTTGCCGAAGATGGCGGAACCGGCGACAAAGGTGTCGGCGCCGGCAGCAGCGGCAGCGGCGATGTTCTCGATCTTGATGCCGCCATCGACCTCGAGCATGATGTCGCGGCCCGATTCATCGATCAGGCGACGGGCGTCGGCGATCTTTTTCAGCGCATGCGGAATGAACGACTGGCCGCCGAAGCCCGGGTTGACCGACATGATCAGGATGATGTCGACCTTGTCCATCACGTGCTCGAGGTAGCTGAGCGGCGTGGCCGGGTTGAACACCAGGCCAGCCTTGCAACCGTGGTCGCGGATCAGCTGCAGCGAGCGATCGACGTGATCGGACGCTTCCGGGTGGAAGGTGATGATGTTGGCGCCGGCCTTGGCGAAGTCCGGGATGATGCGGTCCACCGGCTTGACCATCAGGTGGACGTCGATCGGTACCTGCACGTGCGGACGGATCGCTTCGCACACCAGCGGGCCGATGGTCAGATTGGGAACATAATGGTTGTCCATCACGTCAAAGTGAATGATGTCGGCGCCGGCGGCGACGACATTGCGCACTTCCTCGCCCAGGCGGGCGAAATCGGCGGACAGGATGCTGGGTGCGATGCGGTATTGGGTCATGGCAGGGGGCCGCAATGGGCCTGGCGTAAAAAAAGATGCGTCATTTTACGCTGGTCGCGGCCGCTCTGCCTAATTAGAGAGCAGATAGGCCCGATTTGTCCCAAGTCGTCCTTGCGCAGGTTGCCGATTTGCGGTGCAATGAAGGACTTGCATTCAAAGACATTGTATCTATTAAGGAAAGTTGATGGCCACTTACGAATTCACTGTATCAGTCAGAACCCAGTACCTGCCTGAGCAGTCGGACCCGGAGCGCACGAGTTTCGTGTTCACCTATTCCATCACCATCAAGAACACCGGCACGGTGGCGGCGCAGCTGATCTCGCGCCACTGGGTGATTACCGATGCCAACAACCATGTCGAGGAAGTGCGCGGCCTGGGCGTGGTGGGTCACCAGCCGCTGCTGCAACCGGGCGAGCAGTTCGAATACACCAGCGGTTCGGCGCTGCAAACGCCGCAGGGCTCGATGGTCGGCGAATACTTCTGCGTGGCCGAAGACGGCCACCAGTTCGAGGCGAAGATTCCCGAATTCGTGCTGTCGCTGCCGCGCACGCTGCACTGATTACTGTTTGTCCCGGCCCCGGTGCTTGTTCTTGCGCCGGGTCCGGCCGTGGAACATCGTCCACCACACCAGGAACACCAGCAGGCCCAGCGCCACGCACACTTCCAACAACAATATCCACATAGCGATTCCCCATGAACTTTTCCCGCCGTAGTCTACTCGTTCCGGCGAGTGTTGCCATGCTCGCGCTGGCCGCTTGTACCACCACCCCGATTCCACCCGACCAGTCCGCAACGGCGGCACCGGCTGCAAAACCCGCGCAGCCGGCCACGCCAGCGACGCCCACCACGCCGGCCACCCCGTCCACCGCGCCGGCCAAGCTGCAACTGGTGCCCAGCACCTTCTCGGCCCTGCCAGGCTGGGACCGCGACGACGTTCGCGCCGCCTGGCCCGCCTTCATGGCTTCGTGCACGTCGCTGGCCAAGCAGGCCATCTGGAAAGAATCGTGCAGCATCGCCCGCACCGTCAATGGCAACGACGACAAGGCCATCCGCACCTTCTTCGAGGCGTTCATGGTGCCGAGCCAGGTGGTCGCGCCCGATGGCGCCACCGACGGCCTGGTCACCGGCTACTACGAGCCGCTGCTGCGCGGCGCCCGCAAGAAGGGCGGTCCATACCAGACGCCGCTGTACAAGGTGCCCGACGACATGATCACCGTGGACCTGGCCAGCGTTTATCCCGATTTGAAAGGCATGCGCCTGCGCGGCAAGCTGGTGGGCAAGAAGCTGGTGCCTTATTCCAGCCGCGCCGAGATCGATACGGGCGAACTGAAGAACAAGGAGTTGTTGTGGGTCGATGATCCGGTGGAAGCGTTTTTCCTGGAAGTGCAGGGTTCGGGCCGGGTGCAACTGACCGATACCCAGGAAACCGTGCGCGTGGCGTACGCCGACCAGAACGGCCATCCGTATAAGTCGATCGGCAAATACCTGGTAGAGAAGGGGGAGCTGCGGCTGGACCAGGCGTCGGCACAGGGCATCAAGGCGTGGATCGCCGGTCACCCCACCCGCATGCAGGAACTGTTCAACGCCAACGCGAGTTATGTATTTTTCAAGGAAGAGCGGCTGCCAGATCCGAAGATCGGCCCGAAAGGCGCGATGGGCTTGCCGCTGACGCCGCAGCGCTCGGTAGCAATCGATCCGACCCAACTGCCGCTGGGCGCGCCGATTTTCCTCAACACCACCCAGGCCAACAGCGATATCCCGATGCAGCGCCTGGTGATGGCGCAGGATACGGGCGGGGCCATTCGTGGCGCCATCCGCGTCGATTACTTCTTCGGCTTCGGCACCGAGGCGGCTGAAAACGCGGGCCGCATGAAGCAGCGCGGCAACGTCTGGGTGCTGCTGCCTAAATAATCAGCGCAAAAATTAACGCAACACCAGTACCGGCAGGGTGGTGTTCGACAACACCTTGTCGGTCTGGCTGCCCAGCAGGAATTTATCCAGCCCCGTGTGGCCGTGGGTGGCCATGATGATCAGGTCGCAGTTGAAGCGTTTCGATGCTTCGATGATTTCCTCGAACGGCACGGTGGACGTGGAAATGATGCCTTCGAACGGCACGCCGGCGATATTGGCGGCAGCGGCCAGCTTGTCGATGTGCTCGCGCGCGGCTTCCTGCATCTGTACCGAGAAGTCGCCCACGTCCACCACCACGCCCACGTCGCTGATCGGGGTCATGGCGATCGGTTGCACGACCGTGATGCCGATCATGCGGGCCTGGTGCAACATGGCGAATTGCACCGCAGTGGCGGTGGCTTTTTCCGACAGCTCGGAGCCATCGGTGGGGAAGAGAATCGATTTGAACATGGCGCACTCCAGTTGGCGGTTGATGGCAGTGAGACTAATATCTCGGCGCGTTTCTTGTCGCACGTTATGGCACGACTGACAAGTTTTGCCCATCTCCGCTGACAGGAGGCCGATCATACCCGGCGCCGGGATAGACGCTACAATCGACGCCATACCTATGCCACCTTGGAGAACATCATGCAATATGCAGACCTGATCGTCGAAGTGCACGGCAAGACCGCGCTGATCCGCCTGAACCGTCCCAAGGCGCTCAACGCGCTCAATGACAACATGATGGACGAACTTGGCGACGCCTTGCGCACGTTCGATGCCGATCCTGCCATCGGCTGCATCGTCCTCACGGGCAGCGAAAAAGCCTTTGCCGCCGGCGCCGACATCGCCGCCATGGTCGATTACACGTATGCCGACACCTACCGCGACAACTACATCAGCCGCAACTGGGAGCACATCCTGAAGGTGCGCAAGCCGGTGATCGGCGCCGTGGCCGGCTTTGCCTTGGGCGGCGGCTGCGAGCTGGCCATGATGTGCGACTTCGTCGTCGCCGCTGATACCGCCAAGTTCGGCCAGCCCGAAATCAAGATCGGCGTGCCGCCCGGCGCCGGCGCCACCCAGCGCCTGCCACGCGCCATCGGCAAGGCCAAGGCCATGGACATGCTGCTCACCGCGCGCACCATCGACGCCGCCGAAGCCGAACGCATCGGCCTGGTGTCGCGCGTGGTGTCGGCCGAAAAGCTGATCGAGGAAGTGCTGGTGATTGCCGAGCAAATTGCCGCCATGCCCACCTCGGTGGCAATGATGGTCAAGGACGCCGTCAACCGCGCCTTCGAGACCCCGCTGACCGACGGCGTGGCTTACGAGCGCCGCCTGTTCCAGGCCGCTTTCGGCACGCCGGCGCAGAAAGAAGGCATGCAGGCATTCCTGGCCAAGCGCCCGGCCAACTTTGACGGACTGTGACGTCTCCTCCATGCGGATCCTGATCATCGAAGACAACCCGGACATTCTGGCCAACCTGTACGCCTTCCTGGAGCCGAAAGGCCATGTGCTCGACTCGGCCGCCAACGGCTATGCCGGGCTGGCGCTGGCGGCCCAGCACGAGTACGACGTGATGGTGCTCGATGTCATGCTGCCCGGGATGACGGGGCTGGAACTGTGCCACAAGATCCGCACCGAGCTGCGCCAGACGACGCCGGTACTGATGCTCACCGCGCGCGACACGGTGCAGGACAAGGTGGCCGGCTTCGACAGCGGCGCCGACGATTACCTGGTCAAACCGTTCTCGCTGGTCGAGCTGGAAGTGCGGCTCAATGCGCTGGTGCGCCGCGCGCGCGGGCAAACCGCCGGTGCGGCCGTGCTGGCCGTGGGCGATTTGCGTTTCGATACCGAGAAATTCGAGGTGCACCGCGCCGGCACGCCGCTGGTACTGACCAAGACCGGTTACGTCATCCTCAAGTGCCTGATGAGCCAAGCGCCCAAGCTGGTCACGCGCGACATGCTGGAACAGCAAGTATGGGGCGAGGACCGCCCCGACAGCGACGCCTTGCGCACGCACATCCATGCGCTGCGCCAGGTACTCGACAAACCTTTCGACTTCGCCATGCTGCGCACCGTGTCCGGCATTGGCTACAAATTGCTTGCTACCGATGCCCCAGTTTAAATCCCTGCGCCGCCGCATCGTCGTCGCCTACCTGCTGTTTGCCGCCGTCGCCAGCCTGTTCTTTGCCATCATCGCTGCTGTGGCGGTCGAAGGGATCGAGGTCAAGCTGGTCGATGAACGCCTCGAGGAAGTGGCGGCCTGGGCCTCGCCGCGCCAGGCCGGCGGCTTGCCGGTGGAAATGCCGGCCGGTCTCAGTTTCTTCCATGATGCCGAGATTCCCCAGTCGCTGCGCGGCTTGCCGCAGGGCGCCAATGAAATCACGGTCGATGGCGTCGACCTGCACGTGCTGGCCGGGCGCGATCCGGCCGGCGATTACGTGGTGGTGGACCACGCCAGTGCATATGAAAAAATCGAGCTGGTCGTGTACAGCATGTTTGCCGTCGGCTTTGCCGGTTTCCTGGTCTCGTCGCTGATGTTCGGGGCGTTTATCGGCAACAGCGTGGTGCGTCCCATCATGGACCTGGCCACGGCCGTGCAGGCGCGCCGCACCGACCTGCCGCAGCAGGACAGTCCCGACGAACTGGGCATTCTGGCCCGCGCCTTTGCCGCCCGCACCACCGAGCTGACCGAGGTGCTGGACCGCGAGCGCTTCTTTACCGGCGATGTCAGCCACGAATTGCGCACGCCACTCACCGTCATCAGCGGCGCGGCCGAGGTGATCATGGCGCAGGCGCCGGGCAACCCGGCGATCCAGGCCGCTTCCGAGCGCATTTATCGCGCTGCGCGCGATGCATCCGATTCGGTCACCGTGCTGCTGCGCCTGGCCCGTTCGCCCGAGCAGCTGGAGGCAACGCCGGTGTCGATGGCTGCGCTCGCTGCCGACGAGTGCGCGCGCAGCCAGCCGCTGGTGGGTGCTAAACCGTTGAGCTTGCGGTATGCGGGCGGCGCCGATTTCACGGTGACCGCGCCGCGCGAGCTGATGATTGCCGCCGTCGGCAACCTGGTGCGCAATGCCTGCCTGTATACATTGGAGGGCGAAGTGCTGGTGGTGCTGCAAGACCGGTCGCTGTTCGTCGAAGATACCGGCCCCGGCCTGCCGCCGGCCGCGCGCGCCCGCGTGCTGCACGAGGCGGCGCCGGTTGGCGCCAGCGGCTCGTCCGGTACCGGCCTCGGCTTGGGGCTGGTGCAACGCATCTGCGCCTACCTGGGCGCCAGCCTGCATTACAGCGAGCGGGCAGGGGGCGGCAGCGTGTTCGAGATTCGTTTTCCACGCATATAAAATTGGTTTAACGCAATCTTAACGCCGCCATGACGGCGATTTGACCCCCGGGTTTGTAAGGTAGAGGCTAGACTTTTGGAGCCTCGCGTGAACGTTCACAACCTGACCTTGCAGTTGCCGCTGGCACTGCGCACCGCCATCCTGCCGCGACTGCGCAAGCTGACCTTGCATCCGATGCAACTAACGCTGGCCGCCTCGGTATTCCTGGTACTGGCTTACAACTTCAGCTTCTGGAAAACTTTCGTGGTTGCCACCGGTGGCTTGCACGCTTCCAATATTCCGCTGTACCTGGGCGCATTTACCATGCTGGCGCTGGTGTTCAACGCGTTTTTGAGCCTGGTCGGTTTCCGCTACCTGCTCAAACCGGTGCTGATCGTGCTGTTTTTCGTCACAGCCGGCGCCAGCTATTTCATGAACCGCTACGGCATCGCCATCGATGCCGCCATGGTCCAGAACGTGATGGAGACCGACCCGCACGAAGCCGAGGAACTGCTGAGCTGGGATTTGTTGTTCACCTTGAGCCTGCTGGGCGTGTTGCCGTCGCTGTTCGTATACCACGTCAAGCTGCGTTATCCGTCGTTGACCCGGAGCGTGGTGACCAATGCCATCGTGGTCCTGCTGTCCGTGTGTGCAGCCGGCATTTTGATGATGACCTTTTTCAAGACCCTGGCGCCGGCCGTGCGCGAATACCGCGAAATGCGCTTCCTGCTCACGCCCACCAATGTCATCCAGGCAACCAACAGCTATTTCAAGCATCACTTTGCCAAGCCGCTGGTGGTCGAGCCGATGGGCCGCGATGCCATGAAGGGCAAGCTGTGGTCGCAGCCCCCCGATCATCCGACGGCGGGCGTGCAGGCGCCGCGCCGCACGGTGACCATCATGGTGGTGGGCGAAACCGCGCGTGCCATGAATTTCTCGCTTAACGGTTACAGCCGTGACACCAACCCGCTGCTGTCGCACCAGGCCGGCCTGATCAATTTCAAGAATGTCTATTCGTGCGGTACGGCCACGGCGATTTCCGTGCCTTGCCTGTTCTCGGGCATGACGCGGGAAAAATATTCGGAAGACAAGGCCAAGTCCCAGGAGGGGCTGCTGGATGTGATCAGCCACGCCGGCATCGACGTGCTGTGGCGCGATAACAATTCCGGCTGCAAGGGCGCCTGCGACCGCGTCACCTACGAAGACATGTCGGAGGTCAAAGCCGGCGATCCGTTCTGCGGCAAGGACGAGTGCTACGACGAGCGCATGCTGCAAGGCTTGCCCGACATCATCCGCAATGCCCGGCGCGACCTGGTGATCGTGCTGCACCAGAAGGGCAGCCACGGCCCGGCTTACTGGAAGCGGTACCCGCCGGCGTTCCAGCGCTTTGGCCCCGTGTGCAGCAGCAATGAGCTGGAAAAATGTTCGCGCGAGTCGATCGTCGCGGCGTACGATAACACCATCCTGTACACCGACTATTTCCTCAGCAAGACCATCGACATGCTGCGCGCTGCCGGCGCCGAGAGCAACGTCGATACCGCCATGATGTATTTCTCCGACCATGGCGAATCGCTGGGCGAGAAAAATATGTACCTGCACGGTGCGCCGTACATCATTTCGCCCGAAGAGCAACGCCACGTCCCGTTCATGCTGTGGCTGGATCAGAACTTCCGCGACCGCTTCAATATCGACCAGCGCTGCATGGAAGCGCGGCGCGACCAGGATTTCTCGCACGACAATGTGTTCCACTCGTTCCTGGGCATGTTGAACATCAACACCGCCGTGTATAACCCGCAACTGGATATGTTCCATGCCTGTACCCTTGCCAACCAGCCTTGATACGCCCTCGACATCTCGCCGCATCGCCCTGCTGCGGCCGGTGGAGTGGGCGCTGCTGGTCTCTGCTCTGCTGATACTGTGGATCGGCAATAACACCGATATCGACCTGGCCCTGGCCGACGCCATGTTCGACCGCGCCCGTAACGTGTTTCCATGGCAGCACGCGTGGCTGGCCGAGCGCTTCAACCACGAAATTTTGAAAACCGTGCTGCAGGTACTGGGTTTTACGGTGGTCGGTGTGGCTAGCTGGGATTGCTTCAAGCCGTTCCGCAGCTGGACCGTGGCGCGCCGCACCGGCATGCGCGTGCTGGCGCTGTCGGCGCTGCTGGTGCCGGCAGCGATCAGCCTGCTCAAGCGTTTCAGCGATTCGCACTGCCCGTGGGATTTGCAGCGCTATGGCGGCAGCGAGCCGTATGTACGCTTACTGGAAATGATGCCGGCCGGGATACCTTCCGGTCACTGCCTGCCGGCGGGCCACGCGTCGAGCGCGCTGTGGCTGCTGGCGGTGGTCGTGTTCTGGCTGCCCGAGCGCCCGCGCATGGCAGCGGCTGTCGGTGCGGCCATGCTGGCGTTCGGCTTTGCCGTGGGTTGGATGCAGCAGTTGCGCGGCGCCCATTTCCTTACTCACACTCTGTGGTCGGTCTGGATCGCGGTCGCCATCGTCTATTTTCTGTATGAGATACTCGGCTCACGTAAAGGGCGTGCAGCGTTGGCTTGATTTCATAAAGTACGCCACAATCCCGGTTGTCAGGTTGTTTAACTCATAACGGGGATTCCATGAACGAGCTAATCGCGAGAGATGTGGTGATGGTCCGCGCCATCGAGACCACCGATCAAAAGAAAGAAATTCTCAGCGAGGACGACCGCCTGTACGCCAGCCGCAGCGCGCGCGAACTGGCGCAGTGGCAGGCTTCCGGCAAGCATGCCGAGGTAACCGGCGACGATTTCCTGCAGCAGCGTTCCGAATTGCTGCTCAAGCGGCTGGCCGAGCGCAATCCTGCCTTTGCCAGTTTCTCCAAGCGCCGCTACGGCCTGCAAGGGCTGACCTGGGCGCTGCCGTTGCTGGCCCTGGTACTGGGCGTGGCGCTCGACCGCATCACCGATCCGCACCGTGTCGATCTGCTTTCCGCTCCGTTGCTGCTGATCCTGGCGTGGAACTTCGTGGTTTACATAGGATTGCTGATCAGCCTGGTGGTTCCATCGCGCTCGCCTGGCTGGCCCAAGGACGGCATGGTGCGCCGCCTGAGCGTGGGCAAGCTGGCGCTGCCGCGCAAGATGCCGCCGGTACTCTCGACCGCCTTGCTCAGCTTTATGGGCGAATGGGCGCAACTGAGTGCCAAGCTGACGGCGGCCCGTCTCAACCGTACCGTGCACCTGAGCGCGGCGCTGTTTTCCATCGGCGCCGTCGCCTCGCTGTATGCGCGCGGCTTGTTGGCCCAATACGGCGCCGGCTGGGAAAGCACCTTCCTCAATGCCTCGCAAGTGCATGGTCTGCTGTCTTTCCTGTTCGCGCCGGCGATGTTTGTATTTAACCTGCAAGGTTTCACTCTGGCCGAGATCGAAGCGCTGCGCTTCCCGCAAACCACGGCGGCCGAGGGCGGAGCGCGCTGGGTACATTTATATGCGGCGACCATCTTCCTGTTTGTGGTGCTGCCGCGCCTGCTGCTGGCGCTGGCCTACAATCTGCGCGCGGCGCATTTCGCCAAACGCTTCCCGCTCGACCTCGACCATCCTTATTTCCGTCGCCTCAATGACACCATCGGCGTATCCACCGGCGGCCTGCTGCGCGTTCTGCCTTACAGCTTTACCGTGGACGAGGTGCGCCACCAGGGCCTGGTGCAGGTCGCGGTGATGGCGTTCGGCGAGCAGGGCCGCATGATGTTGCGGCCATCGAGCGCCTATGGCGAAGATGCACGCGAGCTGCTGCGTGAAGTCGATCTGACCGACCCCAACGTCAATATCACCGCCGTGCTGTTCAACATCACCGCCACGCCGGAGAAGGAAAACCACGGCGCCTTCCTCGACTATCTGGTCAAGTCCTCGCCGCGCGGCATTGCCGTCCTGCTCGATCAATCGAGCTACATCGAGCGCATGGGCGACCATCCCGACGACCGCGCCCGCCTGGCCGAGCGTGTGGCGTTGTGGCAGCAGTTCTGCCACTTCCATCACACCAGGGCCACGGTGGTCAATTTGCTCAACCCCGGCGCCCATCCGCTCGAAGCCGGGCTGCCACTCTCGACACCACAATGACCGTTTCCACGCAAAAAGACGGTGTGCAGATCCAGTTTGCCCTGATTTCGCATACCAATAATGGCAAGACCACGCTGGCCCGCACGCTGGTCGGCGTCGATATCGGCGAAGTGCGCGACGCCGCCCATGTCACCATCTTTGCCGAATCGCATACCTTATTAACCACGCCGCAGGGAGACTCGCTGCAACTGTGGGATACGCCGGGCTTTGGCGACTCGGTGCGCCTGCTCAAGCGGCTGGGCCAATCGGGTAACCCGGTCGGCTGGTTCCTGCGCGAAGTGATCGACCGCTACCGCGACCGGCCGTTCTGGCTCAGCCAGCAAGCGATGCGCACGGCGCGCGAATCGGCCGACCTCGTACTCTACTTGGTCAATTCGTCGGAAGATCCACGCGACACCGGCTACCTGCCGGCGGAAATGAAAATCCTCGAATGGCTGGACAAGCCGGTCGTGGTGCTGCTCAACCAGGTGGGGCGCCCGCGCCCGCTGGGCGAGGAACACGCCGAGCAGGAGCGTTGGCGCCAGCACCTGCGCCAGTATCCGGCCGTGCGGGAGGTGCTGGCGCTGGACGCCTTTGCCCGCTGCTGGGTGCACGAGCGCGTGTTCTACGACACGGTGGGCAAGTTGCTCGACGTGTCGTTGCAGGCAGGTTACGCCCGGCTATTTGCCACCTGGCAGGCGCGCAACACCGAGCGCTACGACCGCGCCGTTCACCTGCTGGCTGCGCAATTGTCCACGGCCGCACGCGACAGCGAGCAGGTCGTGGAAGAGGGCAAGAGCATGCTGAAATCCGCGCTCAAGGTGGTGGGCATCGGCAAGAACGAAGAACAGCAGCGCCAGGACCGGGCGATGGCCACGCTGGTCGCGCGGCTGAACCAGCGGTCGATCGACAGCACGCGCGAACTGCTGATCCTGCACCAGCTCGATCCCACCGACGCCGGCAAGATCAACGAGCGCGTGCGCGAGAGCTTTGCCGTGCGTGCACCGATCGACAAGGCGCAGGCCGGCTTGCTGGGCGCCATGCTCTCGGGCGCGGCCACCGGCTTGTCGGCCGACGTCATGGCTGGCGGCCTGACATTAGGAGGCGGCGCCATCATCGGCGGCGTGGTGGGCGCACTGACCTTTGCCGGCGCCGCCTGGGGTTTTAACGCCAGTACCGACCGCAACGTGGCCGCCGTGCAGTTTACTGACGCGTTCATGCGCAACCTGGTCATCGTCGGCGTGCTGCGCTACCTGGCCGTGGCGCACTTCGGCCGGGGCCGTGGCAATTTTGTTGAAAACGAAGCGCCGGCATTCTGGCAGGAAGAAGTGGAGCAGATCGTCAGCCAGCACGACGCCAGCCTGGTCGAACTGTGGACAGACGTGCGCCGCGAAAAGGTCGCCATCACCGGCGACCGCGCAGCATTACTGATCAAGCAAATCATTTCCGCGACCCTGGTACGACTGTATCCGGACGTTGCCGGCACCGTGTAAAAAAGCCTCTTGCCAAGCCCCTGCGGGCTAGCCTATAATTCGCCCCCTCGCAGAACACGGCATGCAAATGCTGAACGAAGCGAGAAAAAAAGAAGGTTGACGAAACAAGCTAAACGCTTCATACTCTTTCTTCTTCGCGGCAGACAAAACGATCGCAGCGAAACGCAACACCGAATAAGTTCTTTAAAAATTAACAGTCGATAAGTGTGGACGTTTGATGAAAGTGCACACGACGCTAGTCGTCGTGATACTTAAATTATCAAATGTTCACAAGAAGTAATGAAATAGGCGCTATGAAAATAGTGGCCTGTCAGTATTTTGAGTGAGCGACCCGTCGAAAGACGGTGCCGAGAAATCGGCAAATAAACAGAGATTAAACTGAAGAGTTTGATCCTGGCTCAGATTGAACGCTGGCGGCATGCCTTACACATGCAAGTCGAACGGCAGCGCGGGGCAACCTGGCGGCGAGTGGCGAACGGGTGAGT
>NZ_WHIV01000049.1:0-241 GCF_009295655.1 Duganella sp. FT27W | reverse complement strand
CGACTATCACGTACAGGCTCTTCCCATTTCGCTCGCCACTACTTTGGGAATCTCGGTTGATTTATTTTCCTGCAGCTACTTAGATGTTTCAGTTCGCCGCGTTCGCTTTGCATACCTATGTATTCAGCATGCAATGACCTAAAAGGCCGGGTTTCCCCATTCGGAAATCTGCGGATCAAAGCTTGTTTGCTAGCTCCCCGCAGCTTATCGCAAGCTACTACGTCCTTCATCGCCTGTAATC
>NZ_WHIV01000048.1:0-245 GCF_009295655.1 Duganella sp. FT27W | reverse complement strand
TATATTACTCACCCGTTCGCCACTCGCCGCCAGGTTGCCCCGCGCTGCCGTTCGACTTGCATGTGTAAGGCATGCCGCCAGCGTTCAATCTGAGCCAGGATCAAACTCTTCAGTTTAATCTCTGTTTTTGGTTGGGTCATCGCTGACCCAAACTCGTCCCATTGGTCCGAGTTTGCTCACTCAAAATACTGACAGGCCACTATTTTCATAGCGCCTATTTCATTACTTCTTGTGAACATTTGATA
>NZ_WHIV01000047.1:0-252 GCF_009295655.1 Duganella sp. FT27W | reverse complement strand
GTAGGGCTGGTTGGACTCGAACCAACGACCCCCGCGTTATCAACACGGTGCTCTAACCAGCTGAGCTACAGCCCCAAATGCTGTTCTTCTTGATTGACAGTCGATAAGTGTGAACGCTTGATGATGAGTGCTACTCTAGAAAGGAGGTGATCCAGCCGCACCTTCCGATACGGCTACCTTGTTACGACTTCACCCCAGTCACGAATCCTACCGTGGTAAGCGCCCTCCTTGCGGTTAAGCTACCTACTTCTG
>NZ_WHIV01000046.1:0-254 GCF_009295655.1 Duganella sp. FT27W | reverse complement strand
CTGCGCACGCTTTACGCCCAGTAATTCCGATTAACGCTTGCACCCTACGTATTACCGCGGCTGCTGGCACGTAGTTAGCCGGTGCTTATTCTTCAGGTACCGTCATTAGATCTCTGTATTAGAAAAATCCGTTTCTTCCCTGACAAAAGAGCTTTACAACCCGAAGGCCTTCTTCACTCACGCGGCATTGCTGGATCAGGCTTGCGCCCATTGTCCAAAATTCCCCACTGCTGCCTCCCGTAGGAGTCTGGACC
>NZ_WHIV01000045.1:0-255 GCF_009295655.1 Duganella sp. FT27W | reverse complement strand
CTTATCGACTGTCAATCAAGAAGAACAGCATTTGGGGCTGTAGCTCAGCTGGTTAGAGCACCGTGTTGATAACGCGGGGGTCGTTGGTTCGAGTCCAACCAGCCCTACCAGTTAAGTAGTAATTCTCGGGGGGATTAGCTCAGCTGGGAGAGCACCTGCTTTGCAAGCAGGGGGTCGTCGGTTCGATCCCGTCATCCTCCACCAAGAGTTCAAATGTAAGCCGCTAGGTTTAGATTTGGTCTTTTAGAGACCAAG
>NZ_WHIV01000044.1:0-255 GCF_009295655.1 Duganella sp. FT27W | reverse complement strand
TGGGAAGCAGGTTAATATTCCTGCACCGTCGTATGATGCGATGGGGGGACGGATCGCGGAAGGTTGTCTGCCTGTTGGAATAGGCAGTTTCTGGTTCATAGAAGGCACTTAGGCAAATCCGGGTGCGGAATTCAAGGGACTGGGACGAAGAACTTCGGTTCTGTAGCAATCGGAAGTGGTTCCAAGAAAAGCCTCTAAGCTTCAGTCATACGAGACCGTACCGCAAACCGACACAGGTGGGCGAGATGAGTATTC
>NZ_WHIV01000043.1:0-255 GCF_009295655.1 Duganella sp. FT27W | reverse complement strand
CTTATCGACTGTCAATCAAGAAGAACAGCATTTGGGGCTGTAGCTCAGCTGGTTAGAGCACCGTGTTGATAACGCGGGGGTCGTTGGTTCGAGTCCAACCAGCCCTACCAGTTAAGTAGTAATTCTCAGGGGGATTAGCTCAGCTGGGAGAGCACCTGCTTTGCAAGCAGGGGGTCGTCGGTTCGATCCCGTCATCCTCCACCAAGAGTTCAAACGTAAATCAGTGAGATTTAGGTTTGGTCTTTTAGAGACCAA
>NZ_WHIV01000042.1:0-255 GCF_009295655.1 Duganella sp. FT27W | reverse complement strand
GTCCAGACTCCTACGGGAGGCAGCAGTGGGGAATTTTGGACAATGGGCGCAAGCCTGATCCAGCAATGCCGCGTGAGTGAAGAAGGCCTTCGGGTTGTAAAGCTCTTTTGTCAGGGAAGAAACGGGTCTTTCTAATACAGAGATCTAATGACGGTACCTGAAGAATAAGCACCGGCTAACTACGTGCCAGCAGCCGCGGTAATACGTAGGGTGCAAGCGTTAATCGGAATGACTGGGCGTAAAGCGTGCGCAGGC
>NZ_WHIV01000041.1:0-255 GCF_009295655.1 Duganella sp. FT27W | reverse complement strand
TTCCACTATTCAATCGACTATCACGTACAGGCTCTTCCCATTTCGCTCGCCACTACTTTGGGAATCTCGGTTGATTTATTTTCCTGCAGCTACTTAGATGTTTCAGTTCGCCGCGTTCGCTTTGCATGCCTATGTATTCAGCATGCAATGACCTAAAAGGCCGGGTTTCCCCATTCGGAAATCTGCGGATCAAAGCTTGTTTGCTAGCTCCCCGCAGCTTATCGCAAGCTACTACGTCCTTCATCGCCTGTAATC
>NZ_WHIV01000040.1:0-255 GCF_009295655.1 Duganella sp. FT27W | reverse complement strand
GTGGGTTCGGACCTCCAGTGCGTGTTACCGCACCTTCATCCTGGCCATGAGTAGATCACTTGGTTTCGGGTCTACACCCAGCGACTATCGCCCTGTTCGGACTCGATTTCTCTACGGCTTCCCTATATGGTTAACCTTGCCACTGAATGTAAGTCGCTGACCCATTATACAAAAGGTACGCAGTCACGGAACAAGTCCGCTCCTACTGTTTGTATGCACACGGTTTCAGGATCTATTTCACTCCCCTCCCGGGGT